>DATJQY010000016.1:0-122862 GCA_035505215.1 Solirubrobacteraceae bacterium
GCGCGCATAGGGCATGCGGATGAAGGCGGTGCGCCAGCGCAAGGCGGCGGCTTCGTCGGCATGGCGGCGCCCGCCGCTGTCTTGCATGAGTTCACTCGCGCGCTTGATCCACGCGTCCACGGCGTGGTCGGCGGATTCGAAGGCGAGCACGAGCAGGCTCTCCTCATAGGCGTTGACGCCGTAGGTCCCCGCTTCGTGGTTGTCGATGACACGCAGATTCGACGGATAAAGCCCGGCCTGCGAGACGGCGCGCACGGCCCGCGCGGCGGCGAAAAAATCGGGGAAGCCGAACACGGCGTCGGCGCGGAAGCGCGGCCGCCCCTGCAGTCGCATCCAGGCTTCGGTGATGATTCCGAGCGCGCCTTCCGAGCCGATCATGATCCGGTCGGGGCTGGGGCCCGCGCCGGAGCCGGGCAGGCGGCGCGACTCCATGACGCCCGCGGGCGTCACCGTACGCAGGCTTTCAACGAGATCGTCGATATGGGTGTAAAGGGTGGCGAAGTGGCCGCCCGAGCGGGTGGCGATCCACCCCCCAAGGGTCGAGAACTCAAACGACTGCGGGTAGTGGCGCAGCGTCATCCCATGCCGCCCCAGCTGCTCCTCGAGGCTCGGCCCAAACACCCCGGCCTGGATCCGGGCCGCCTGCGAGACGGGGTCGACCTCGAGCACCCGGTCAAGGCGGGCGAGATCCAGCGTGACGACGCCGGCGTAGCGCTCGGGGACCTCCGGCTCGACCCCGGCCACGACGCTCGTCCCCCCGCCGAACGGGATCACGGCGGCGCCACTGGTCTCCGCCCATTCGAGCACGGCCTCGACCTCGCGCTCATCCCGGGGCCGGGCCACGACATCGGGCGGATGCTCGAATTGGCCCCGGAAGGCGCGGATGACGTCGCGATAGGACCGGCCGTAGGCGTGCCAGGCCCGCTCGTAGGTGTCGCTGGAGCAGATCGGCTGGAGCGAGGCGGGCGGCTCGAGGCGCGGCGAAGGGAGCGACAGCTCGGCCAGCGGCACCGGCTGCTCGGGCTCCGCCAAGCCAAACCCGAGCCGCCCACGCAAGAACGCCACGGCGCCCCGGAGCTCCTCATCTCCCAGTGCCTCATCCTCGTATCCCCATCCCCAGTGCTTGCGTCGCCGCTCCACGAGCGGCGAGCCTATCGCTGCCGCGAGTACCGTTCCCGGGCATGCCGACCGCTCCCGGAATCCTTGCTCGCGGGCCCTGGGAGCCTGACCAGGTGCAGGTGAGTTGGCGCGCGGATGAGTTCGAGCCCGGGCCCGCGGTGATCGAGTCTGCCGATGTGGCGCTCGACGCCCTGCGCCGCCGGGGCTCGCCCTCGCACGACGGGCTGGCGGCCCGCCTGACCGGCTTCCGCGCCGAGTCGGAGCGGCTGTACATGGAGCTCCAGCCGATGCGCTGGGCGGTCCGCCTGGCCTCTGACGCCGAGCAGAGCCTGTCCGTGCTCTGTGTCGTCCGGGCGGCCGACGGATCGTGGCTGGCCGGCCGCCGCGCCCAGTGGCTGGCCTCGTGGGCCGGGCGCTGGGCTCTCGGAGCCGGTGGCTCGGTCGAGGTCGATGAGAACCCCGCCGAGACGTTGCGGCGTGAGCTCCGGGAGGAATGGTCGGTTGACCCGGCGCGCCTGCGTGCCGAGGCGCTGGTTCAGCTGCAGAGCGGGATGGTGCTGCTCGTCGGCCAGGCCTGGCTGCAGGATGGAGCGACCGTCGCCCCGGACGCCGAGCATGACGAGTTCGCCTGGTGGCCGCCCGAGGTCGATCGATGGCCGCAGGAGGCAGACGAGCCGCTTCGGTTGGTGGGCGCTCTGCTTGGTGGCGCCGCGTGAGGTTCGTCACCTTCACGCGCCTGGAGGTGGTCTCGTTCATCCACTCCTGCGTCTACACGGCGCTGATCGTCTGCGCCATCACGCTGGGGAGCGCCTCGCCGGTGACCTATGTCCTCGGCTGGACCCACGGCCTGCTCTGGATCGCCATGTCGCTCGTCTGCATCGCCGCCGCCCGGGCCCACATCATCCCCTTCTGGCTCGCCGTGACCGTGGCCGTGCTGGGGGGCCTCGGCCCCTTCGCGGGAACGATCGGGTTCGTCGTCGAGAGCCGGCGCCGTCACCGACAAGAATCCCTCGTTACCAGCTAGATATCGCTGGGGGAAGGGCCCGAATTTGCCGTTACAGTTGAGGTAATGGCTGTTGAGAGCGGCACCGTCCAGGTGGTCATGCCGGCGATGGGAGACTCCGTCGCCGAAGGCACCGTGCTCGAGTGGCACAAGGGCGTGGGCGATCAGGTCGAGCTGGACGAGACGATCGTCGAGATCTCGACCGACAAGGTCGACGCCGAGGTGCCCTCGCCCGTGGCCGGCACGCTGGTCAAGATCCTCGCCTCCGAGGGCGACACGGTGGCCGTCGGGACCCCGCTGGCCGAGATCGCTGCCAACGGCGATGGTGCCGGCAACGGCGCCCACCCGGCGGTCGAGACGCCGGTCTCCGGCGAGTCAGAACCGACGAGCCCTGAGGAGGCGGTGGCCAGCGCGGTCAACGAGGCCGAGATCGTCGCGGCCACCGAAGCCGCCAGCGGCCAGCTCATCGACATCGTCACGCCGACCGGAGGCGAGTCGGTCACCGAAGGGACGATCTTGGAGTGGGCGGTCAAGGTTGGCGAGACCGTCCGCGAAGGCGACACCGTGGTCGAGATCTCGACCGACAAGGTCGACATGGAGCTCCCGGCCCCGAGCACCGGGACGCTGATCGAGATCCTGGCGCAGGACGGCGAGACGGTCACCGTGGGTCAGGTGATCGGGCGGATGAGCGCCACGGCCGCCGAGGCGGTCGCACCGGAGGTGCGGCCGCGTGATGGAAAAGCCGCCGATACGGAGGAAAAACCAGCACCCTCAGAGGTGGATGCCAACGCTTCTCCGGTGGCCCGGCGGCTCGCCGCCGCCGAAGGAGTCGACCTGGCCGGTATCACCGGGACCGCGCGCGGCGGGCGCATCACCAAGGCCGACGTGATCGCCGCCGGTGAAAACGGGGCGAGCGCCCCGGCTGCCCCCAGCGCCACCGCCCCCGCCACCGAGCAGCAGCTCAAGGGCAGCGCCGCTGTGCTCGCCCGCTACATGGACCAGAGCCGCTCGGTCCCCACGGCGACCAGCTTCCGCACCATCGCCGTCACCGAGCTGGCCGGACGCCGATCCCAGCTCAAGGAGGCGGGGCACCGGGTCTCCTTCACGCACCTGATCGCCTACGCGATCGCGCGTGTCGTGACCGAGGAGATGTCGGGCATGGCGCACCACTTCGAGGAGCGCGACGGCAAGCCGTTCCGGATCGACGACGGCGCCGTCAACCTGGGGCTGGCCGTCGACGTCGAGCGCAAGGACGGCACCCGCACGCTGATGGTGCCGGTGATCCGGGACGCCGGACGCCTCAGCTTCACCGAGTTTCTCGATGCCTATAACGCCCTGGTCGAGAAGGCGCGCACCAACACGCTCACCGCCGATGACCTGAGCGGAGCCAACATCTCGCTCACCAACCCGGGCGGCCTCGGAACCAGCGCCAGCGTTCCCCGGCTGATGACCGGGCAGGGGACGATCGTCGCCACCGGTTCGATCGGCTACCCGCCCGGCCTCGAACGCGTCGGGGAGGCGATCGGCGCCCAGCAGGTCATGACCATGACCTCCACCTACGACCACCGGATCATCCAGGGCGCCGAATCCGGACGTTTCCTGGCTCGGCTCGAGGCCTACCTGCGTGGCGAGGCGGGCTTCTACGAGCGCGTCTTCGGCGACCTGGGGGCCGAGCTGCCCGCGCTCCCGCCGCCCCCCGCCGTGGTGGCGCTCGGCGCGCCCGCCGCCGCGCCGGCTCCCTCGGCGCCGGACGCCGCGCCCGACGAGGCGCTCATGCAGTCCATCCAGGCGGCCACCTCGCTCCTCAAGGCCCACCGCACGCACGGTCACCTGGCGGCGCGCCTCGATCCCCTCGGTCGTGAGCCCGAGGGCGATCCGGCGCTCGATCCCGAGCCGCTCGGCCTGACGCCGGAGGTGATGGGCAGGATCCCGAGCCGGATCCTCCGCATGTACGTGCCGGGGGAGACGCTGGCCGAGTCGCTGCCCCACCTGCGTGAGACCTATTGCGGGCCGATCGCCTATGAGATCGAGCACATCGGCTCGCATCGCCAGCGCCTGTGGCTGCGCGAGGCCATCGAGTCCGGCCGCTTCCGCAAGCCGCTCTCGCCGGATGAGCAGAAGGCGCTGCTGCGGCGGCTGACCGAGGTCGACGCGCTCGAGCGCTTCATGCACAAGGCCTACCTGGGGCAGAAGCAGTTCTCGATCGAGGGCCTCGACATGACGGTCCCGATGCTCGACGAGCTGATCCAGCTCGCCGCCACCGAGGGGGCGCGTGAGGTCGTCCTCGGCATGGCCCATCGCGGCCGCCTCAACGTGCTGGCCCACAACCTGGGTCGGCCCTACGACACGATCTTCGCCGAGTTCGAGGGCACCTCGACGCTCGAGCCGATCACGACCATCCCGCAGGGCGGGACCGGCGACGTCAAGTACCACCACGGGGCTCAAGGCTCCTATCAGCTGCCGAGCGGCGAGTCGGTGGTCGTGCGCCTCGAGTCCAATCCGAGCCATCTCGAATACGTCGACCCGGTGGTGTCCGGTGCCACCCGGGCGGCCCAGACGACCCGCCGCGGTCCGCACGCCAGCCGCGACTCCAACTGCGCCCTGCCCGTGATCATCCACGGAGATGCCGCCTTCCCGGCTCAGGGAGTCGTGGCCGAGACGCTCAACCTCCAGGCGCTCGACGGCTACACCGTCGGCGGGACGATCCACATCATCCAGAACAACCAGGTCGGCTTCACCACCGACCCGGACGACGCCCGCTCGACGACCTGGGCCTCAGACCTGGCCAAGGGCTTCGATGTCCCGATCATCCACGTCAACGCCGACGACGTCGAGGCCTGCATCTCCGCCCTGCGCCTCGCCTTCGCCTTCCGCCAGCAGTTCGGGCATGACGTCCTGATCGATCTGATCGGGTACCGCCGCTTCGGCCACAACGAGGCCGACGAGCCCGCCTACACCCAGCCGACGATGTACCAGGTGATCAAGAAGCACCCGCCGGTGCGCGAGATCTACGCCCGCCAGCTGATCGAGCGCGGCGTGGTGAGCGAGGAGGAGTCGACCGAGATGACCGACCAGGTGTGGTCGGTTCTGAGCGAGGCCCATCAGGGGCTGAAGGACCGGATCGGATCCTCCTCCGAGGTCGAGCACGCCACCGGCCAGTACGAGCTCGACCGTACGCCCTCGCCTGAGGTCAAGACGGCGGTCTCCACCGATCGGCTCCGCGTCCTGAGCGACGAGCTCCTGAGCGTTCCCGACAGCTTCATGGTCCACCCCAAGCTGGTCAAGCAGCTCGAGCAGCGGCGGGAGTCGGTCGAGGGCGGGACCGGCATTCAGTGGGCCCACGCCGAGGAGCTCGCCTTCGCCTCGCTTTTGACCGAGGGGATCCCCATCCGCCTGACCGGTCAGGACACCGAGCGGGGCACATTCAGCCAGCGCCACCTCGTCCTCCACGACGCCCGGACCGGCCAGGAGTTCTCGCCCATCCAGCACCTGCCCGGCGCCCTGGCCCCGATGGAGCTCCACAACAGCCCGCTCTCAGAAGTGGCGTGTGTGGGCTTCGAGTACGGCTACTCCCAGGAGGCGCCTGAGACGCTGGTCCTCTGGGAGGCGCAGTTCGGCGACTTCGTCAACGGCGCCCAGGTGATCGTCGATCAGTTCATTGCCTCCGGGCTGGCCAAGTGGGGTCAGACGAGTCGGCTCACGCTGCTCCTGCCGCACGGCTACGAGGGCTCAGGTCCTGAGCACTCCTCGGCGCGGGTCGAGCGCTTCCTCCAGCTGGCGGCCGAGGGGAACCTCCGGGTGGCCAACCCAACCACGCCCGCCCAGTACTTCCACCTTCTGCGCCGCCAGGCACGCATCGCCAAGCAGCGCCCGCTCGTCGTCCTCACGGCCAAGAGCCTCCTGCGCCTTCCCCAGGCGGCGAGCCGCCTCGACGAGCTGAGCGAGGGCCGCTTCGAGCCCGTGCTGGCCGAGCCGGGGCTCGATCCCGAGCCCGTGACCAGACTCATCCTGTGTAGCGGCAAGGTCTACTACGAGCTCGTCGGCCACCAGCTGCGGGGGGAGAACCCCCAGGTGGCCGTCGGCCGGGTGGAGCTCCTGTATCCGTTCCCCCAGGCGGAGATCCTCGCCCTGGTCGAGCGCTATCCCAACCTGCGTGAGGTGGTCTGGGTCCAGGAGGAGCCGCGCAACATGGGCCCCCGCGCCCACATGTCGCCCCGGCTCATGCAGATCCTCCCAGAGCAACTCAACTTCGGCTACATCGGCCGTCCCGAGCGCGCGTCACCGGGCGAGGGCTATCCGGTCGCCCACGCTTTGGCCCAGGATGGCTTCATCCGGACCGCCCTGAGCGCGGGCTCCCCGATCTCCCAGTTCCCGCTTGCCCTGCCCGGCGAGCGCTGATCTGGCACCCTTCTCGCTATCCCTTTCCGACGCGAAGGCACAAGCAGGGACACGGCCCGGCGCCATCTGGCGCCGAGCTTCGGCGTGCACGACATGGCGATCGACCTGGGGACGGCGAACACGCTCGTCTATGTCGGGGGCAAGGGGCTCGTCGTCTCCGAGCCCTCGGTCGTCGCCTCCGACACCGAGACCGGTCTCGTTCACGCCGTGGGTTCCGATGCCGAGCGGATGATCGGGCGCACCCCGGCCACGATCGCCGCCACCCGACCCCTTCGCCATGGGGTCATCGCCGACTTCGAGGTGACCGAGCAGATGCTCCGGTACTTCATCCGCAAGACGATCGATCGACGCATGGCCCACCCGCGGCTGATCGTATGCGCGCCCTCCGGGGTGACCGAGGTTGAGAAGCGGGCCGTCGAGGAGGCCTCGCTGGCGGCCGGAGCCCGCCGGGTTCACCTGATCGAGGAGCCGATCGCTGCCGCCATCGGAGCCGGACTCGAGATCGAGGAGCCGGTGGGACGAATGGTCGTCGACGTGGGTGGCGGAACGAGCGAGATGGCGGTCATCTCGCTCGGCTCGATCGTCGTCTCTCGCTCCATCCGCGTCGGCGGGTACGAGATGGACGAGGCGATCTCGCACTATCTGCGTTCGGTCCACCAGCTCGCCATCGGATCCCAGACCGCTGAGCGGATCAAGATCACGATCGGTTCCGCGGTGCCGCAGGAGGCCGAGGACACGATGGAGGTGCGCGGCCGGCACCTGCTCACCGGGCTGCCTACGGCGGTCGCGCTCTCCGCGGGTGAGGTCAGGGCGGCGGTGGCCTCGACGCTGGGCGAGATCCTCCAGGCCATTCGCGACACGCTCGAGGAGACGCCGCCCGAGCTTTCGGCTGACATCGCGCGGGATGGCATCCTCCTGGCGGGAGGCGGGACGCTGATCCGGGGCTTTGACGAGCTCGTGGCCGAGGAGACCGGGATGCCGGTGTTCTCGGCCGAGTCGCCCCTCACCTGCGTGGTCTACGGCTCAGGCCAGGCGCTTGACCATCTCGACAAGCTGGCCCGGACCACGCGCTACCGGGGGCCGATCGCGACGCCGAGCTGGCGCACCGGGTAGCCGGGCCGCCGCGCGGTGCGCGAGCGCGGCCAGGGCACACGCCGCGAGCATGATCAGGAACGCGTCGATCGGCTCCCGGAACCGGGGCGTCTCGGCGTTGATCAGGGCCACGCTCAGCCACAGAAGGAGGGGCACCCACCACAGCCAGCGCGGGGCGGTCCGCGGGGCGCGAGTGAACAGCCCGGCCAGCGCCAGCACGCAGAGGGCCCAGAAGCTGATCACGCCGACGCGGGCCGTGGCCGACGAGAGATCGATCGCCCCCGCCGAGGCCTCCCAGGCATAGGACCCCTCGAGCTCGAGCAGACGCAGCGTGTTGTGGTAGAGCGCGGCCAGGGGTGCCAGCGGGTGAGCGCCGATGTAGTCCAGTGCCTGGGACTCGAGCCTGCCTGAGAGGGTCGGCTCGGTGAGCCGCTTCGAGGCGCGGACGAGCGCGCGCTCGCCGGGGATGGCGGAGTAGAACCGCCACTTGTAGGGCACGAGCGGATTCGCCGCCGAGGCTTGGTTGTAGGTGCCGACGAGCGTTATCCCCGCCTCGTCGCTCACCGCAACGAACCGGTGCAGCTCGACCGCGTTGCGGATCGTCCAGGGCGCGATGATGAGGAAGGCGGACACGAGGAAGACAGCCGGGGCGGCAAAGGGGTGGGGGAGCTCTGCCGAGACCGTGCGTCTGAGCCGCCAGGCGGCGAAACCCAGGGGCAGGAAGAGCACCAGGCCGTTTATGTGCGTGAGGGTCGCCAGGCCGGTGAGTCCCCCGGCCGCGGCGATCCAGCGGTAGGGATGCGCCGAGCGTCCCGCCCGCAGCATCGCCCACACCGCGCTGAGCACCAGCAGCGTGAGCAGGTTCTCGGCCACGAGCACGGCCGACAGCTCGATCAGCGCCGGATAGATGGCGCCCAGGCCCAGGGCGAGAAGCCCGATCGTCTCGCCGAAGCTCTCGTAGGCGACGAGTCCGACCAGGGCGACGATCCCGGTCCCCAGCACGGCTTGCGAGAGTCGGGCCGGGTGGACAGCGCCGTCACGCGGAACCGAGCGACCATCGATCAAATCGACCGCGGCCAGGAGATACGGGAAGCCCGGGGGGTAGTAGGCGGAGGGCCCTCGGGTGCCTCCGGCCCCCGTGCTCGATGCGTAGTCGCCCGTCCGCGCGATCTGGGCCGCCAGGGTCAGGTACGAGCCGGCGTCGTTGATCGGGTCATAGTCGGTGCGCTGGACCTCCCCGATGCGCAGGGCCAACGCCACGATCAACACTACGGCGATGATCAGGATCCTGCGCGCTCGTGGCCTGGCGGCCATCCCCGCGGAGGTTATGAGGTCAGGCGCTCAGGCGGCGGCGCTGACCGGCTCGCCCGCCGCGGGCGCACTCACGCCGGCGGGGACGAACTGAAGCACCCCGTCTTCAAGCGGCGCTCGCTTCAGCTTGAGCGAGTCGATGAAGTAGTTCTGGTTGAGCCGCCAGGGCTGCTTCGTCCCCTGCTTGGGCAGCTGGTCGAGGGAGCGCAGGAAGTAACCGGAGGAGAAGTCGACGAAGGGCGCGGTCTCCATTGACGGATCGTTGTTGCGGGGCACGCAGTAGGCGTAGCCGTTGTCCGCCATGTGGCGCACGAGCCGGGCCGCGAACTGGCACGTCAGGTCGGCCTTGAGCGTCCAGGAGGCGTTCGTGTAGCCGAAGGACATGGCGAAGTTGGGGATGTCGGAGAACATGCAGCCGCGGTAGATCAACGTGCTCGGCAGGTCGACCTCACGGCCGTCGATGCGGAGCTGCGCCCCGCCGAGCGGCTGAAGGATGAGGCCGGTGGCGGTGACCACGAGGTCGGCCTTGAGCTCGCCGCCGGAGGCCAGCCGGATCCCGGTCTCGGTGAAGCGGTCGATCTGATCGGTGACCACGGAGGCCTTGCCGGCCCTGATCGCGTCGAACAGGTCCCCGTCGGGGACGAAGCACATCCGCTGGTCCCAGGGGGCGTAGCTGGGCGTGAAGTGGGTCTCGACGTCGTAGCCGGGCGGCAGCTGGCGCTCGACCCCGCGGCGGAGCAGCTTCTTGACCCACTCCGGGCGGCGCCGGCTGACCTGGAAGAGGATCGTCGCGCCCAGGACGTGGGTCCAGCGGGTGAGCCCGAACGCGCGCTGGGGCGAGAGGAACCGCCGGGCCAGGCTGGCGATCGAATCGTTCCCGGGCAGCGACAGGATGTAGCTGGGCGAGCGCTGCAGCATCGTCACGTGTTCGGCCTTCTCGGCCAGGGCGGGCACGAGTGTCACGGCGGTGGCGCCACTTCCGATCACGACCGCGCGCTTGCCGGCGTAGTCAATGTCCTGGCCCCAGAACTGGGGGTGGACGATCTGGCCGCGGAACTCCTCGGTGCCGGGGAAATCGGGGGTGTAGCCCTGGTCATAGCGGTAGTAGCCGCTGCACATGAGGAGGAAACCGCAGGTCAGCTGGGTGCGCTGACCGGTGTCGGTTCGCTCCACCTCCACCGTCCATCGCTCCTCCGCGGTTGACCAGTTCGCTCCGATCATCCGGTGGTGAAAGCGGATCTTGGTGTCGATCCCATACTCACGCGCCGTCGCCTGGACGTACTCCCGGATCGAGGTTCCGTCGACGATCGCGCGATCGCTCGTCCAGGGACGGAAGGGGAAGCCGAGCGTGAACATGTCGGAGTCCGAGCGGATCCCCGGATAGCGGAAGAGGTCCCAGGTGCCGCCGATCTCCCCTCGCGCCTCGAGGATGGCGTAACTCTTGTCAGGCACCGTTTCCTGGAGGCGATAGCCGGCATCGACCCCGGAGATGCCCGCGCCAACGATGAGCACGTCGAGGTGCTCGGGCGTCGTCTCCACCGCGGGCGGTGTCTCTACCGTGGCCACAAGCGAATCCTACACACGTGAAGCTTCGGCCGGCTCAGTGGATGCCGAGCATCGTCGCGCACACCCAGTTCGAGGCCCCGGCACCCCCGTCCCACAGCCGGCTGGCCACGGCGTCCTGCTCGGCCTTGGGGGCGAGATAGGCGGCCGGCCCGCTGCCGCCGGCGCCCTTCCAGGTGCTGGGCAGGATCTGGTAGTAGCCCGAGGCGCCGGCGCTGTTTGGCGGCAGGTCCTGCCCGCCTGACTCGCAGAGCACGACCTGGTAGGGGATCGCCCAGCCCCCCGAGGGGCCGAGGGCCGGCCCGGTGCTCACGGGAGCGGACTGCGAACCGCCCTGCGAGGCCTGGGCGGCCTGCTCCGCGGCCTGGGCGGCGGCGGCGCGCTGGGCCGCCTGCTGGGCCTCGATCTGAGAGATCTCGGCCTGGATCTGACCCGATTTGGCGCGGCTGGCCGACAGGGCGGCCTGCTTGATCGCCTGCGCCCGCTTGAGGGCCGACTGCTTGCTGCTCAGCAGCGAGTTCATTCCCGCCAGGGCCCGCTCTTGCAGGAAGGCGTCATAGGTGGTCTGGCGGTCTTTCAGCTCCAGGGCGGTCAGCCGCCGCGCGGCCGCATTGGCGCTCGCCTTGGCCGCCCGGGTGATGGCGATGATGACCTGCTGCTGGTGCTCGGCGTCCCGCAGGTAGGTGACCTTCTCGAGCAGGTCCTTGAAGCCGTTGGATTCCAGGATCACGCTCACGAGGTCGGGGTTCCCAGACTCGTAGTTCGAGACGAGCTGGCGGGCCAGGAGGCCGCGGCTCCGAGACAGGCGGGCGCGGAGCATCGCCAGCCGGTCCTCCTCCCGCGTCAGAGCCGCCTCCTCGACGAGCAACCGAGCCCGGTCCTGAGTCAGCTCTGTCTGGACCGCCGCCTCCCGCGACTGGACCAGGGAGATCTGCCCGGACAGCGAGCCGATGAGCTGCGAGAGTCCGGCCAGGTTGCCTTCGAGCGCATGCTGGTGGCTCTGCTGCTGGCCGAGTTCGGAGTTGAGCTGGTTCAGGCTCTGCTGGGCGCTCGAGGCCATCGGCATGGCCGCCAACGCGGCCAGCGCACCGGCCGCGGCGAGCGCTACGGCCACGGGCCTACGATGGGGAGTGCGCCGGCGAATAGTCATCGTCCTGGGTGCCTACGGGGTTAGCTGTCGGGCTCGCGCTTTCGCGCTACGCCGCCATCAGGTGGCGATTCGCCCCAGGAGACTTGGGTCCCCCGCTTCCCCGCGCACGGGCGGGGAATTCGGCGGCGGGCACCTTACCAGTTGACGGTGGATCGGTGCATCATCGAAGCGTGGAACCAACTTATGCTCAGCGCCATGCCCACCGCCCGTGAGCGCGAGATACTGGAGCGAATTCGCGCCATTCCACCCGGGTTCGTGCGCACCTACGGTGACGTCTCCCCCGGCGCACCCCGCGTGGCGGGCGCGGTGCTCCACGCCTGCCACGACCGCTCGGTGCCCTGGCACCGGGTGGTTCGCGCCGACGGGTCGCTGACCCAGGGCGATCGCCAGCGGCGGCTCCTGGAGGCCGAGGGGGTTCCCTTCCACGGCTCCCGCGTCGATATGCGCGTCGTCCGCGTGCCCGGCGGTCTGCTCTGATGTGGGCCCAGCACGAGATCACCCTCAGGGCGCGACCCCGCGGCTTTCATCTCGTTACGCGTGAGGTGCTCGACCGGGTCCCGGAGCTCTCGGAGGTGGGCGTCGGACTGCTCCACCTCCTGATCCAGCACACCTCCGCCTCGCTGGCGCTCAACGAGAACGCCTCGCCCGACGTCCGCCACGACTTCGAGGCCTGGTCAGATCAGGCCGTGCCCGAGCGCGCGCCTTACTGGACCCACACCCTGGAGGGACCCGACGACATGCCCGCCCACATCAAGGCGGCCCTGTTCGGCCCGTCCCTGACGCTGCCGGTGTCCGGGGGTCGCGTGGCCCTGGGGACCTGGCAGGGGATCTACCTGTGTGAGCATCGCAACCGGGGCGGGGCTCGGACGCTCGTGGCGACCCTGTGGGGGGAGAGTTAGGGGGTCGTGCGCTCCGGCGCCCCTGCGCGACCGCCACTTATCTGCCGACCACCGCTGAATCCGCCAGTTCGCGGCAGATAAGTGTCGTTCGGCTCCGCCAGGCGCGCGCGGCCGACCGACCCTTTCCCGCCGCGCCTAGCGCCCCTTCCACACCGGCGGGCGCTTCTCGGCAAACGCGGTCGCCCCCTCGCGAGCGTCCTCGGACCGCATCACGGGGTCGGCGATCTCCCGCTGGCGCGCAAAGAACTCGCCGTCCGGCCAGTCGGACGCCTCGCCCAGAATCCGCTTGGTGGCCCGGAGGGCCAGCGGCCCGTTGGCCGCGATCACCTCGGCCAGCTCGAGCGCGGCCTCCAGCGCGCCGCCGGGGTCGGTCAGCCGGTTGACCAGGCCGAGCTCGTAGCCACGCTCCGCGTCGATCGGCTCCCCGGTCAGGGCCAGTTCCATGGCCAGATTTCGTGGCAGGCTCCGCGGCAGGCGCATCAGCGCGCCCCCGGCGGCGACCAGCGAGCGCGTGACCTCCGGGATCCCCAGCCGTGTCCCGCGCGAGGCGACGATCAGATCGCAGGCCAGGGCGACCTCCAGTCCACCGGCGACGGCGAAGCCCTCGACGGCGGCGATCAATGGCTTCTCGGCTGGCCGCTCCACGATCCCGGCGAATCCGCGCCCCTCTGCGTACGGTCGCTCGCCGGCCACGAACGCCTTGAGGTCCATGCCGGCGCAGAAGCCCTTCCCGGCGCCGGTCAGAACTCCCACTGAGAGTTCGTTCTCGCCGTCCAGTTCGTCCAGGCCAGCGGCGATGCCCTCGGCCACTGCGGCGTTGACCGCGTTGCGCTGGTCGGGACGGTTGATCGTGATCAGGAGGACGCGCCCGCGCCGCTCCGAGAGGACCGCCGGCTCGCCGCCTACGTCGTCGTTCACGCCGCGAACAATTTCAGGTCCGGCTCACGCTCGCCACGCAGCACCGCCAAATCCACCTCGACGCAGGCGATACCTCGGGCCTGGGCGAGCACCCGGGCCTGCGGCTTGACCGTCTGCGCCGCCAGCACGCCGCGGCAGGACCCGAACTCCGGATCGCAGCGAATCCGCTCCAGGTAGCGGGTCAACTGCTCGACCGCCTCGATCCCGGCCACGCGCTTGATCTCGACCGCCACCCACCCGTCCTCCGGGTCCCGGCACATGAGGTCGACCGGCCCGATGTCCGTGGGCCATTCTCGCCGCACCAACCTGAAGCCCTCACCGCACCACTCGGGCTGCTCGGCTAGGAGCTCCTGCAGGTGGGCCTCGACGCCATCCTTGGCCAGCCCGGCGTGGTCGTCCGGCGAGCCCATGTCGTGCTGGGAATCCGACAGGACCTCTGAGAGCACGATCTCCAGCCGGTCCTCGCTTGACCCGGCTCGCTTGCGCACGACGATCGTCCGCTCATCCGGCTCCTCGATCACCGTGGGTGGCGTCATCCAGTTCAGCGGCTTGTAGCCCCCAGCATCGGCGTGGACGAGAACCGACCCGTCGGACTTGAAGATGAGCAGGCGCAGCGACTCGCCCAGCGTGGCGTTGAGCCGGCCGGAGTAGGTAACAGAGCAGCGGGCAACGACGAGGCGCATGAAGCCGAGAACGGTACGCCGGCAATCGGATCGATCTAGATTCCGGCCGGTGGAAATCCGCCCGGTCGCCGAGGCCGATTGGCCGCACATCTATCCCTTCTTTTCCGCGATCGTGGCGGCTGGAGATACCTACGCCTACCCGGAGAATCTCTCCTCCGAGGAGGCGCGAGGGTTGTGGATCGCCCCGCCACCCGGCCGCACCGTCGTCGCCGTCGATGACGACATCGTCCTCGGCAGCGCAACCATGGGCCCCAACCGCAGCGGCCGCGGATCCCACATCGCCACGGCCAGCTTCATGGTTGACCCCGCTCGGCAGGGGCGGGGCGTCGGGCGCGCACTTGGGCTTGATGTCCTGGACTGGGCGCGCGGCGCCGGCTACCGGGGCATCCAGTTCAACGCCGTGGTCGAGACCAACCAGGCCGCCGTCCGCCTATGGCAGAGCCTCGGCTTCGAGATCCTGGCCACGGTCCCCGGCGCGTACGACCATCGCGACCGCGGCTACGTCGGGCTCCATGTGATGTACCGGTCCCTGGCCGCAGGGCCGGGAGGCCGCCAGCCCGCGCCCTAAGATCAGGGCCGAGCATGCGCAACCAGCTGCGACCCATCTTCGACCGGATCGTGATCAAGGAGCTCGACCCTGACCGGATCCGGCGATCCGGGCTGCTCGTGCCCCCCGGCAGCGATGAGCCGCCGCCCCAGCACGGCATCGTCCTGGCCGTCGGTCCCGGTCTCGATTGGTGGGACCACGTGGGCGTGGCCATGCCGGTCAAGCCCGGCGATCACGTCGTCTTCCCGGCCGCGGCGGGAACCTGGGTCGAGGTCGACGAGGAGCGGCTGCTGGTGTGCCGGGTGGGGGAGCTGCTGGGCGTCCTCGAGCAGGTCGAGGATTGCCCAGGCTGCGGCGGCAAGCCGCTGGCGGCACACGAGTCCTGCCCTGTGTGCGGGCGCGAGGGCTCGGTCTCTTCCCTGTAGGGCGTCGCTATGCGGCGGTGCGCGCGGAGATCCCGCGCGGCTGGGAGTCCTCGACCCGGCGCAGCAGGTCGGCCACGTCCGGATCCTCGCCCAAAGCCAAGGCGCGCTGACAGGCGGCGATGCACTCGCTGATCCGGTCGGTCCGAGCCAGCGCGTGCGCGTAGGTGGACCAGGCCTCGCGTGAGTCGGGATCGAGCTGCGTCGCGGCATGGGCGGCCGAGACCTCGGCGCCGACGTCGCCGGCCAGGTGGTAGGCCAGAGCGAGGTCGAGTAGCCCCTCGACCGAGGGACCGGCCAGCCGGGCCCGCTCAAGGGCGCTGACCGCTCCGGCCCGGTCCATCAGGCGCAGGCGCAGGCGGCCTAGACGATGCCACGCGGAGGCATCATTCGGAGCTCGGTTGGCCGCCCGCTGGGCGGCCTCCTCGGCCAGGTCGACGGCACCCATGTCTTCGTAGATGCGCGAGGCGAAGCGCTCCGGCGTGGGCCGGTCGGTATCGACCCGCGCCCAGTCACGGACGGTTCGCGCCGCCGCGGGAAGATTGCCCGCCTGCCAGAACGCGGCCGTGAGCAGTCGCAGGACCATCGGATTGGTCGGCTCGGCATCCCGCGCGTAGATCAGGCGCTGAGCTGCGACCTCGGCATTGCCCTCGGCCAGCGCGTGCTGGGCGGCGGTCATGAAACGCTGGACGCGATCCGCCGCCGGGTCGGGCTTGGAGAAGTCGACGAACTGAAGCGAGCCGGCGGGCACGGTGCGGACGCCGACCGCGAACTGCACTCGCGCCCACTGCTGCACCTCTTCGCCCTCCCCGGAGAAGTAGATACCTGAGACCGTGCCCACACCCCACTCCGGGTAGGCCACGCACCGGGCGTAGCGGTGGACGACGGAGTGATCAGGCACGCGCGAGCCGAAGGGATCGTGCTTGGCCTGGTCGGCGGCCGCCTCTCTCGCCCGCTGTTCGGCCTCGTAGGCACGGCGGCCGGCCTCCTCCCGCGCCTGGCGGGCCGCAGCGGCGGAGGCCCGGACGGCGCTCGAGCTGACGCGGCCGCCCCGCGAAGACTCAGCCAGCTGCTCGAGCTGGTCGGCCGCTTCGTTGATGGCCTGGAGATGACGCTCGTGCTCGTGGCGCCGTCCCGGCGGCGCCACGTCGGGATGCCAGCGCTTGGCCTGCTGACGCCGAGCCAGCTGAACCTTGCGCTGATCGAACGGTGCTTCCAGCTCCAGGAGGAGCAGTGCCTGTTCGACATCAAGGATCCGAGGCATGACTCAATTACGTTAGCGGCGCACCCGGGTTCCTGGGGGTGTTCCAACTCTGTTCCAGTTCGATTCGGAGGCTCCGAGCAGCCGTATTTTGGCTCGCGTGAGCTCACCGCGAGGCCGCCGCCGAAGCTCGTCATGGATCGTCGCCGCCGGCATGGCGTTTGCCGCCACCGCCGCCCTCGGCCTCGCGCTTCTGACCCTGCTGGTGGGCGTTCTGACACCCGGGAACGAGTGCGGGGCATCGGCGGGCGGTGCCGAGGTCGTGCTCGGGCCGCCCGGCAGCGGGCAGCTCGTCGGCGCGAGCGAGTACGGCGGCCCCGGGGATCCGAGCAGCGGCACGGTCGGCGCCTCAGGGGCGAGCCTGATCGCCCACCCCGACAGCTACGCCGAGCTCGGCGGCGACACGTTCGAGACGGCGACGGCGATGGGCGGTCTGCCCTACATGACCCCGTTGCGCGTGACCTGGGAAGACCACTCGGCCATCGGCTACAAGCGAGACTTCGGGTTCGGGGGTGGACCGATCAACGGTCTCCCGAGGGTCATCGATCTGTGGTGGCAGTTCGCGGGCGCCCTCGGCATCCCCTACGAGAGCGGCCTGTGGTCGGGGCCGGTTCGGATCTCGCGTCCTCCGCCCACGGGCGCCGGGAACCTGTTGGGTCAGAGCAACCAGCCCGCCGCGCTCTCGCCTCCAGCCGCGACGGTGCTCGACCCGGCGCTGTGCGCACCCGGCGCTCCCACGGGGGTCCCGCTGACCAGCGGCGAGCGCGCGCAGCTCCTGCCGGATGGGCTGGCCGCGGCCCCCACCGATGCTCCGGCGGCGGTCAGATCGATCATCGCCGCCGGCAACCAGATCGTGGGCAAGCCATATCTCTACGGCGGGGGGCATGGGCTTCCGCTCTCGGAAATTGCGCCCGCCTATGACTGCTCGAGCAGCGTCGAGCACCTCCTCTATGGAGGCGGACTGCTTCCGGTGGACTTCGATGGCCCCTCCGGATCGCTCGAGTCATTCGGTCAGCCCGGGCCCGGTGCCTGGATCACGCTGTATGCCAACGCCGACCACGTCTTCATGTACGTGGCCGGCTTGCGCTGGGACACACACAACGCCGCCGGGCCCGGCGACGGAAGCAGCGGCATCGGCTGGCACCCGCTGATCCGGAGCGCCGCCGGGTTCGCGGCCCGGCATCCGGTGGGGCTGTGAGGGCGATCTCCTGCCTCTGCTTGGCCGTGTGCCTGGCCGCGTGTGGCGCTTCGGGCACGCGGAAGCCGGGGCGGCGGAACCCCTCACCTGTGGCCCAGGCGGAGACGACGCATGAATATCCCTCGCCCGCGCCCCCACCGGAGAGCGCGACCGGCGGGTCGCCCTCGCCGTCTGCTGCGGTCGACGCGTTCGCGGCCGCCTACATCAACTGGAACGCGCGGACCATCTCTGGAGATCTCCGCGCCCTCGCGGGCCACAGCATCGGCCAGGCCCGGGCGGCGATGCAGCTGGCCGCGGCCCAGACCGCTTCGGACTACGAGCTTCGGCGCGGTGGGATCGCCAACCAGGGCGCCGTTGAGGCGGTGGCCCCGCTGA
The DNA here is from genome assembly GCA_035505215.1 of Solirubrobacteraceae bacterium. Lineage (GTDB taxonomy): Bacteria > Actinomycetota > Thermoleophilia > Solirubrobacterales > Solirubrobacteraceae > Palsa-465. Next base: position 17,940 of record DATJQY010000016.1, read on the forward strand.
AAGGCGCCGGTAATCAGTTTGTGGTCGTGACTCGGGAGCTCACGAGCGCCACCGCGACCACGGCCTACCAGGGCCTCCAGCCGGCCTGGCATGTCGCCCTGGCCACGGTCACGCAGGAGCGCCCCGGCCAGTGGGTGGTGAGCGCGTGGCAGCCCGAGAGCTGATCCACCCCCAGCGCGCCCGCGGACCCCCGAGCGGCTAGTGGGCGGCGACGTTCAGCGCGACCGCTCCCGCGAAGCACAGCAACGCGAGGAAGCGGACGACCCACCCCGCCTTGTCGCCGGGGCGGCCGGTGACCATGCCGCCGATCGCCACCACCATGAGAATGACGGCAAACAGCGCCAGGATGGCGGCGATCACGCGCACATGCGTATGAAAGCGCCGCGCGCGGCCTGGGCGTGCAGACGCCGCTCCCGCGGGAAGTCGGTGCCGCCCGCTACGCGGGCAGCGCCTGCGCGACGATGGCCTCCTCGGCCCGGAGCTCGTCCTCCGTCGAGACGACCTCTCGGAGGAGCTCCCCGTGCTCCCCAGTCCGGTAGGCGCCGCTGCGGACGAGGGGCGGCGAGTAGGCGTGGATGGTCACGGCGGGACTGCTTCCGCTGTGCAGGACGCGGTGGATCGCCTCCGGCGGCACGGTGAAGCTCGACCCGGCTGGGATCACCTGTGACGTGGGTGGACTGCCCAGGCGCAGCCGGTCCTCGCGCACCTGGCCCGAGATGACGGCGATCGCCGCCGTCGACTCGTCGTGGTCGTGAAAGCCGGTGTCCTGATCCTCGCTCCAGCAGATCAGCCAGGCGTTGACCACCTCGTCATCCCAGATCTGCTCGTAGACCCGCACGTCGTCGGCGTGTCTGACCAGGTGCTCCCAGCGAGCGTGTGAACTCGCCAGAGCTTCGACGAACCGCTCGAGCTGCTTCGGGGTCAGGCTCATCACGAGCGAGAGCATAGCGAAAGTGCATAAAGTTGGTCGAATTTGTGCAGCTTGCTTGGGCGCCGGGCCGCCACGACAGTTGCCGGCCGCGCTAAGTGCTCGGCCGCGCTACGTGCCCGACGGCACCGGCTCGCGCCACTCCGGCTTCACGAACGGCGGCATCTCGGCCGGGTAGTTTGGGAACACCGCGTACGCGGCCTCACGGCAGGGATGGGCTCGGATCAACTCCTGGAGGTCGCTGAAGGCGTCCAGCGTCCTCACGGTGCTCAGGATCTGGAGGGCGGCCGCGTTGGGCGGATCGATGGTCAGGGTCCCGTCGGCCAACAGGGAGTCGACTCGGTCGAGCATGCCCGGCAGGGCGGCCAGGTCGGCGCGGGCGCTGGCCTCGCTACCGCGCCGTCCGTCGGGCTCGACGGTCCGCGCGTAGTAGGCCGTCAACGGCTGGATCAGCCTCGCCGTCAGGCCTGGAGCAGGCAGGCCCTGGGCCTGGATGACCGATCGCCGGAGCTCAGCATCCTGCGAGAGCGCGTAGCGGAACAGTCGCCGGGGGATCGGCTGGAGCTCGCGGTCGCCCCAGCGCTCGGCCTCCTCGACGCGGGCCCGCTCGGCCGCATCGCTCGGGAACAGCGGCGGCGCTGGCCACCGCTCGTCGAGGGCGCGTGAGATGGCGGTCGATCCCTGGAGCCGCTGCCCATCCAAGTTGAGCGCCGGCACCGTCCCGCCCCGGAACCCGGCGACCCGCAGGTGCACGCGCTGATTGAACGGCCGCACCTCGACCACCCGGTAGTCGACGCCCTTCAGGTCGAGCATCTTGCGCACCGCCCGGGAGGGGTGTGAGAGCGCCATCGAATAGAGGACGACCGTCATCCCGAGCGCAGCCTAACCGGACCCGCCTATCCTCAGGGGCCGATGTCGTCCCAGTACATCTTCACCACCCATCGGCTGTCCCGCCGCTATCCGCCTGACAAAGAGGTCCTCAAGGACATCTCGCTGTCGTTCCTGCCCGGAGCGAAGATCGGCGTGCTCGGCTACAACGGCGCGGGCAAGTCGACGCTGTTGCGGATCATGGCCGGGCTCGATACCGACTTCGACGGTCACGCCCAGCTCGCCCCCGGCGCCAGCGTCGGCCTGCTCGAACAGGAGCCCCAGCTCGATCCCGACAAGGACGTGCGGGGCAACATCGAGGAGGCGGTGGGGGAGGTCCGCCAGCTGCTCGACCGGTTCAACGAGCTCTCGATGAACTACTCCGAGGAGACCGCCGATGAGCTCGGAGCGGTGCAGGAGCGGATCGACGCCGTCGACGGCTGGAACCTCGAGACGACGCTTGAGATCGCCATGGATGCCCTGCGCTGCCCGGCCCCCGACGCCGACGTCTCGACGCTGTCCGGCGGCGAGCGGCGCCGGGTCGCCCTGTGCCGGTTGCTCCTGCGCCAGCCCGACCTGCTTCTCCTCGACGAGCCGACCAACCACCTCGACGCCGAGTCGGTGGCCTGGCTCGAGCAGTATCTGCGCGACTACGCCGGGACCGTCGTGGCGATCACCCACGACCGCTATTTCCTTGACAACGTGGCCGGCTGGATCCTCGAGCTCGACCGGGGCCGCGGCATTCCCTACCAGGGCAACTACTCAGGCTGGCTCGAACAGAAGCGCGTCCGGCTCGAGCAGGAGGCCCGCCAGGAGGTCGCCCGCAAGCGAACGATCGACCGCGAGCTTGAGTGGGTTCGCCTCAACGCCAGCGCCCGGCGCAACAAGCCGAAGGCCCGCCTCAACGCCTACGAAGCGCTTCTGGCCCAGGAGGCAGAGGCCAAGCTCGACAACGTGCAGATCCATATTCCGGCCGGCCCGCGCCTGGGTGAGGTCGTGGTCGAGGCCGACGGGCTCCGTAAGGCCTACGGCGACCGGGTCCTGTTCGAGGACCTGTCCTTCAGCCTGCCGCGGGGCGGGATCGTCGGGGTGATCGGCGCCAACGGGGCCGGCAAGACGACGCTGCTGCGGATGATCACCGGCCAAGAGCAGCCCGACGCCGGCTCGCTGCGTGTCGGCGACACGGTGGAGCTGGCCTACGTCGACCAGTCGCGCGACGCCCTCGACGGCGAGAAGACGGTGTGGGAGGAGGTGTCCGGCAAGCAGGACCAGATCAAACTGGGCGAGCACTGGATCAACTCGCGCGCCTACGTGGCGGGATTCAACTTCAAGGGCACCGACCAGCAAAAGAAGGTGGCCAGGCTCTCCGGCGGCGAGCGCAACCGCCTCCACCTGGCCAAGCTTCTGAAGGAGGGTGGAAACCTGCTCCTGCTCGACGAGCCGACCAACGACCTTGACGTGGACACGCTCCGGGCGCTCGAGGAAGCCCTCCTCAGCTTCGCCGGCTGTGCCGTCGTGGTCTCCCACGATCGCTGGTTCCTGGACCGGATCGCCACCCACGTGCTGGCCTTCGAAGGCGACTCCCAGGCGCGCTGGTTCGAGGGGAACTTCGAGGCCTACGAGACCTTCCGCCACGAGCAACTCGGCGCCGAAGCCGACCGCCCCCACCGGATCACCTACAAGAAGCTGACGCGGGTCTAGCGCGGGCGCCCTCCGTAGGCGGCCCGCCTCGGCGGGAAGGGGCGCCTGGAACCGCCCCGCCTTGCTCAGGTCACTTCGATGGGGGATGCTTCTCCGGACCACCCCGAGAGGAGCAGAGATGGCCATCACCGAGCCCAGGACGCAGACGGCTGGAGAGGATCAGGGCGCGATTGAGGAACTGCACGAGGTCTTCACGGCTCAGAAGGCGGCCTTTCTCAAGGACACCTACCCGAGCGTTGCCGAGCGCCGCAGCCGTCTCGAAGCCCTGACCGGCATGGTCGTCACCCACCGCGACCGGATCCACGAGGCCCTGCGGGAGGACTTCGCGGTCCATCCTGACGCGCTCTCAGACATGGTCGAAGTGCTCACCGTCATGGGCCGGGCGGCCTTCGCCCATCAGCACCTCGAGGAGTGGATGCAGCCGGAATCCCGGGAGACCGATCCCAACTTCTACGGGACCACCCGCGCGGCGATCGTCCAGCAGCCCAAGGGCGTGGTCGGGAACATGTCGCCCTGGAACTTCCCCTTCGACCTCTCGCTGGGGCCGCTGGTCGACATCCTGGCTGCCGGTAACCGGGCCATCCTCAAGCCCTCGGAGTACACCCCGGCGTGCGCCGAGCTCCTGCGTGAGATGGTCTCCGCCACCTACGATCGCGACCTCGTGGCGGTGGTGACCGGCGGCCTCGAGCTGGCCAAGGTTTTTCCGACGCTGCGCTGGGACCACCTGCTCTACACGGGCAACACAGAGGTCGGCCGCCTGATTGCCAAGGCCGCCGCCGAGAATCTGACTCCGCTGACCCTTGAGCTTGGCGGCAAGAGCCCGGCGTTTGTGCTCGACGACGCCGTGGACGACCTCGCCGTAGGGAACATCCTGGGAACCAAAATGATCAAGAACGGGCAGATGTGCATCGCTCCCGACTTCGCCTTCGTGCCCCGCGGCCGACTCGACGAGTTCGTGGAGATTGCACAGCGCCTCTACCACGAGCGGACGCCTGAGTACGCGGCCAGCGAGGACTGCACCGGGATCATCTCGGAGCGGCATTTCGAGCGCGTGCGCGGGCTGCTCGACGAGGCCCGGAACGGGGGTGCCCGGGTGGTTGATCTGGGCTCGGAGCGTGCCGATCCCGCCACCCGGCGGATGCCGATGGCCCTCATCATCGATCCCGACGAGTCGCTCCGCGTGATGCGCGAGGAGATCTTCGGTCCGATCCTGCCCGTCAAGACCTACGACGACGTGGAGGAAGCGATCGAATACGTCAACTCCCGCGAGCGGCCGCTGGGTCTCTACGTGTTCTCCGCGCATGAGAGCGCGGCCCAGGATGTGCTCGATCGCACCGTGTCCGGCGGGGCCGCCGTCAACGCCTGCGCGGCCCAGGGTGCTCTCCCCTCGCTGGGCTTCGGGGGCGTCGGCCACAGCGGGTCCGGCCGCCACCACGGGATTGACGGCTTCCGCGAGTTCTCGAACCCGCGGGGCGTCGTCTTCCGTGGCGAGGGCGGGATGCTCGACGCCTTCCTGCCGCCCTACGGGCCGGAGACGCAGGCTCTGATTGGCAGCATCTTCGGCGGGTAGGTAGACGCGATGCCTTCCAAAGCCGTCCTCATCACCGGGTGCTCCTCCGGCATCGGCCACGCCACCGCGCTTGAGCTCGTCCAGCGAGGCTGGACCGTCTATGCCACGGCGCGTCGCCCCGAGACGCTCACCGAGTTGGCCGACAAGGGCTGCCACACGCTCACCCTCGACGTGACCGACGAGGCCTCGCGGAGGGCGGCCGTGGACGCGGTTGCCGAGGCTGAGGGCACGGTGGGCGTCCTCATCAACAATGCCGGCTACAGCCAGTCGGGCGCCGTGGAGAGCATTCCCGTCGAGCAGGTGCGCCAGCAGTTCGAGACCAATGTGTTCGGGCTCCTGCGCCTATGTCGGCTCGTCCTGCCCGGGATGCGGGAGCAGGGCTGGGGCAAGATCGTCAATCTCAGCTCGATGGGCGGCCGCCTCACCTTCCCGGGGGGCGGTGTCTACCACGCGACGAAGTACGCCGTGGAGGCGCTGTCCGACGCGATGCGCTTCGAGCTCGCCGGCTTCGGCGTCGACGTGATCATCATCGAGCCCGGGCTGATCGTGACCAAGTTCGGCGAGACGGCCGCGGGCTCGGTCAAGAGCGCGCCTGCCGAGGGTGCCTACGCCGACTTCAATCGCGCGGTGGCCGAGAAGACTGAGGAGGCCTACAAGGGGCCGATGGCCAAGCTCGGGGCGGGACCCGAGGCCGTGGCCAAGACGATCGCCAAGGCGATCGAGGCGGGACGACCCAAGGCGCGCTACGCGGTCACGCCGAGCGCCCACCTGATGATCAACCAGCGGCGATTCACGCCGGACCGGGTCTGGGACCGCATGATGCGCACCCAGTTTCCGCGCCCCGGCGCCTTGAGCTGATTCGCCTAGAGCGCTCCCGTCAGCTCCGCGGCGAGCTCCCGCGCGTTGGCAAACACCGCATCGGCGCGACTCAGCTCGTCGGGGCCATAGGGACCCGTGGCCACCGCGAAGCAGCGCGTCCCGTCGGCCGCCGCGCAGGCGATGTCACGCGGCGTGTCGCCGATCACGAGCGTCTCTCCGGGCGGATGCGGATGGCCGAGGGTCCCCGCGCGCCGGCGGGCGATGGCCGGTAGGGAGACCCGGTCATCGGCGTCGGAGCCGAATGCTCCCTGGCCGGACTTGAAGTAGCCGCCGATCCCCGCCCGGGCCAGCTTCAGCCGCGCCACCGCCTCGTAGTTGCCGGTGAGGAGGGCCGAGATCACGTCCTCGCGTCCGGAGATCGAATCGAGCAGCTCACGCACCCCGGGGAGGACGAACTCCGAGAGGTCAGCCGGACACAGGCGGGCGTAGGCCTGGCAGCACTGCTCGCGGACGGCGTCGGCGCGGTCGTCGATCCGCTCGGCCGACACGCCGGCGTCGAGCAGGATCGCCCGCGCGATCTCCGGATCGGTCCGTCCGGCGGGGGAGATGGCGCGCAAGGCTCGGTCGGTGGGGTGGATCCCGTGGACCTCCTCCAGCGCCTCGTGCATGGCATCGCGGTGCGCCGCGGTGGCTCCCGACAGGAGCGTCCCGTCGATGTCGAAGAGCAGTAGGAGCACGCCCTACACGCTTTCAGCGTTGAAAAGACATGCCCGGCTCAAGCAGCTGCGCGAAGGCCGCGATCAGCCGCGCCGCCGCATCCATGTCCTCAAGCCGGGCCAGCTCGACCGGAGAGTGCATGTAGCGCAGCGGCACCGAGACGAGGCCGGTGGGGATGCCGGCGCGGCTGAGGTGTATCGCGTCGGCGTCGGTCCCCGTTGCCCGCCCGGTCGACTCGACGGTGAAGCTCATCCCCTCCTGCTCGGCCGCCTGGTAGAGGAGCTCGAAGACACGGGGATGGAGGATCGTCCCGCGAACGATCACCGGGCCTGAACCAAGGCCGTGCTCGGTGATCTGGCCGAGCTCGACACCGGGCTGGTCGGTGGCGAAGGTGACGTCGACGGCGATCGCCACGTCCGGGTTGTGGAAAAAGGCGCTGGTGGTGGATCCCCCGAACCCGGTCTCCTCCTGGGCCACGGCCAGGGCAAGAACATCGCCGGGTGCCCCGCCGGCTTCGGCCACCAGCCGGGCGGCCTCGGCGGCCACGTAGCACCCAACCCGGTTGTCGAGGGCGCGTGAGAGGACGAGGCCGGGACGAAGCTCCACCGGATCGGCATCGATCACGGCAACATCGCCGATCCTCACGAGCTCCCGTGCCTCATCGGCGTCCTTGACGCCGATGTCGATGTGGAGGTCTCTGCCCTCGGGGACCTTCTTGCGCTCCTCGTCGCGGAGCAGGTGGATCGGCTTGCGGGCGATCACGCCGATGAGGTCGCCGTTGCGGGTATTGATCCGCACCCGCTGTCCCACGAGCACGATCGTGTCCCAGCCCCCGATGGGCCCGAAGCGCAGATACCCGTGTTCGTCGATGTGGGTGATGTGCAGGCCGATCTCGTCGATGTGCCCGACGACGGCGAGCCGAGGTCCGTCCGCGGTTCCGGGCACCCGCGCCCAGGAGGAGCCGACGTTGTCGGCATGGACGTCGTCGGTGAAGCCGGTGCAGTAGTCGCGCCACACCTCAGCCGGGCCCGTTTCGTGCCCCGAGGGACCCGTCGCAGCAAGAAGGTTGGTTAGAAACGTCAGCGGCATCGGCCGCTAAGGCTATTTGACCAGACGGGTCCGTGTTTGCCGTTTGGTTGGTTGTGAAGCCGCGTTGGCCTGGGTAGCCCGTCTGGATGTCCGGCAACCGCCTTTCGAGCCAGTTCGAGCCCGCCGAACCCGAAACCGACGCCCTGAGCCTGTTCCTCGTCGACGTGCGCCGCTATCCGCTGCTCGACCGCCGGGCCGAGGTCGACCTGGCGCAGCGCATCGAACGGGGCGACCTGGCGGCCAAGGAGCGCCTGGTCAATGCCAATCTGCGTCTCGTGATCGCCAACGCCCGCAAGTACGAGGGACTGGAGCTGCCGCTGCTCGACCTGATCCAGGAAGGGATACTCGGGCTGATCCGGGCGTCGGAGAAGTTCGACTACCGCAAAGGATTCAAGTTCTCCACCTACGCCACGTTCTGGATCCGCGAGTCGATCCAGCGGGCGATCGCCAACCGCGCCCGGCCGATCCGCGTGCCAGTCCATCTTGGCCAGCGGGAACGGCGCATCGAGCGAGCCCGCCAGGCCCTGCTCATGCGCCTGGGCCGCGATCCCACCGACCAGGAGCTGGCCGAGGCGGCCGAGCTAGAGGTCTCGGCCGTCCGTGAGCTCGACAAGGTGCCGCGCGTCGTGACCAGCCTGGATCGGCCGGTCGGCGACGGCGACGACGCCCCGCTCGGGACGCTGATCGCCAGCGATGCCGAGGGCCCGGAGGACCAGATCGAGACCGCCGTCCGCCATACCGCGGTTCACCGCGCCCTGGCGGGCCTCTCCGAGCTCGAGCGGCGCGTGGTCAAGCTCCGGTTTGGAATCGACGCTGACGATCCGACCCCGCTGCGCGAGGCGGGCCGGAGACTTGGGATGTCGGCCGACGCGGTGCGCCGGCTTGAACGCAAAGCCCTGGCCAAGCTGGCCGACAGCGGCGAACTCGAGGATGTGGCGGCCTGAGGCGCTAGCGCTGGCGGCCTGAGATCACAGTGATTCGGGCCGGCTGGCAGTCGGCGGGGCGACTGGGATCGCCGAGTTGGAAGGCGAGCCAACGAGCCAGGTGACGAATCGCAAGAGCCACGATCAGCAAGTACCCGGATTTAGTGATCCTTAATCCGGGGTGTCGGGATCTAACTTCGGACTCCAGACGGCATCGGCCTAGAGCAGCTGCCGGAGCACGAATTGGAGGATGCCGCCGTGGCGGAAGTAGCGCTGCTCCTTGGGGGTGTCGATCCTCACGATGACGCCAAATTCCGTCTCGTCGGCCTTGACCGTCAGCTCGCGGGGGATCTCGTCCAGCCCCGCCAGGCCCGTGATCGTGAAGCGCTCGCGCCCGGTCAGCCCGAGCGACTGGGCCGACTCTCCGGGCTTGAACTGAAGCGGGAGCACGCCCATCCCGACCAGGTTCGAGCGGTGGATGCGTTCGAAGCTCTCGGCGATCACGGCCCTCACGCCGAGTAGCCGCGTGCCCTTGGCCGCCCAGTCCCGGGAGGATCCTGACCCGTATTCCTTGCCCGCGAGGACGATCAGCGGCGTGCCCGCCTCGATGTAGCGCATCGCCGCGTCGTAGATCGGCATCGGCTCCGCCTCCGATTCGTCCAGGTACAAAGTGACCCCGCCCTCGGTGCCCGGCGCGAGCAGATTGCGCAGGCGGATGTTGGCGAAGGTCCCCCGCATCATCACCTCGTGATTGCCGCGCCGCGAGCCGTAGGAGTTGAAGTCCTTGGGCTGGACACCGTGCTCGACCAGATAGCGGCCGGCCGGGCTGTCACGCTTGATCGAGCCGGCGGGGGAGATGTGGTCGGTGGTGACGCTGTCGCCGAGCACGGCCAGGACCCGGGCCCCATCGATATCGGCCACCGCCTCAGGCTCGGTCGGGAGGCCGTCGAAGAACGGCGGCCGGCGGACATACGTGGACTTGGGATCCCAGGCAAAGGCATCGCCGCCCGGCACCTCGAGCGAGGCCCAACGCTCGTCGCCCTCGAACACCTCGCCGTAGCTCTTGTGGAACATGTCCGACTGGACCGCCTCCTCGATCGTCGCCGCCACCTCGGTCTCGGGCGGCCAGATGTCCTTGAGGAACACGGGCTCGCCGCCTTCGTCCTCGCCCAGGGGCTCGTCGTAGAGGTCGATGTCCATCGTGCCGGCCAGGGCGTAGGCCACGCACAGCGGGGGCGAGGCCAGGTAATTCATCTTCACGTCGGGGTTGATCCGCCCCTCGAAATTGCGGTTCCCGGAGAGCACCGAAACGACGGCCAGATCCTCGGCCTGCACGACATCGGAGATCTCCTCGGGCAGCGGGCCACTGTTGCCGATGCAGGTCGTGCAGCCGTACCCGACCAGGTTGAAGCCGAGCTCATCCAGGAATTCAGTCAGGCCGGCGCGCTCCAAGTACTCGGTGACCACCTTCGAGCCCGGCGCCAGCGAGGTCTTGACCCAGGGCTTGACCCGCAGCCCGCGCTGCACGGCGTTGCGGGCCAGGATCCCGGCGCCGATCATCACCGACGGGTTCGAGGTGTTGGTGCAGCTGGTGATCGCGGCGATCACGACGTGGCCGTGGTCAAGTTCGGTCTCGGTCCCGTCCTCAAGTCTCACCGGCGTCGCCGTCGACACCCGCTCGGCCACCTGCGCCCCGCCGGTATCGCCCAGCGGGGCGTGGCCCTCGCCGTTCTCGACGTGGGTGGACACGGGGTCGCTGGCCGGGAAGCTCTCCTCGATCGCCTCGTCCTCGGAGTCCTCCTCGGGCAGGTAGCCCTCCAGGGCGAGGCGGAAGGCCGCCTTGGATTCGGTCAGGGAGACGCGGTCCTGAGGTCGCTTCGGCCCGGCGATGCTCGGAACTACGGTGGCGAGGTCGAGCTCGAGGCGATCGGAGAAGGTCGGCTCCTCGGAGTTCTCGTCGTGCCACAGGCCCTGCTCGCGGGCGTAGGCCTCGACGAGCTCGATGAGCTCACGCGGGCGCCCGGAGAACTCGAGGTAGCGCAGGCTCTCGGCGTCGATCGGGAAGATGGCGCAGGTCGAGCCGAACTCAGGCGACATGTTGCCGATCGTCGCCCGGTCGGCCAGCGGCAGGCGGGCAAGTCCCTCGCCGTAGAACTCGACAAACTTGCCCACGACCCCGTGGGCCCGGAGCATCTCGGTGACCGTGAGGACGAGGTCGGTGGCTGTGGCCCCCTCCTGGAGCTCGCCGGTCAGCTTGAAGCCGATGACCTGCGGGATCAGCATCGACATCGGCTGGCCCAGCATGGCCGCCTCGGCCTCGATCCCGCCCACGCCCCAGCCGAGGACGCCGAGGCCGTTGACCATCGTCGTGTGGGAGTCGGTGCCCACCAGCGTGTCCGGATACGCCTGGCCGGTGGCGTCGTTCACGAAGACGACGCGGGCCAGGTATTCGAGGTTGACCTGGTGGACGATCCCCGTGTCGGGCGGGACGACGCGAAAGTTGTCGAACGCCCCCTGGCCCCAGCGCAGGAAGGCATAGCGCTCGCGGTTACGCTCGAACTCGAGCTCGGCGTTTCGCTCGAAGGCGAGCTGTGTCCCGAACACGTCGACCTGAACCGAATGGTCGATGACCAGCTCGGCCGGGGCGAGTGGGTTGATCTTGGCCGGGTCTCCGCCCAGCTCGCCGATGGCGTCGCGCATCGCGGCCAGGTCGACCACCGCGGGGACGCCGGTGAAGTCCTGCATGAGGACCCGGGCGGGCGTGAAGGCGATCTCCTGGCTGGGCTCCGCCTTGGCGTCCCACCGCGCCAGTGCCTCGATGTCCTGGGCCCGGATCGACTCCCCGTCCTCGTTGCGAAGCAGGTTCTCAAGCAGGACCTTGAGCGAGAAGGGCAGTCGGGCGACGTCGTGGTCGCGCTGGAGCGCGTCAAGCCTGAAGATCTCGTACGAGCGGCCGCCGACAGTGAGCTCTCCCTGGGCACCGAAGCTGTTCTGTGACACGTGGTTCTCCTCGTCCGTGGGCTCATTTCTACTCTAGAGCGGTCGCTGGGTCCGCTACGCGTGGTGGGATTGCTTCAATAGGCCTCGTGGGCGCCCGCGTTCGGATCCTGATCTGCCTGGCGGCGGGCGTTCTGGCGCTGTGCGCTCCCGGGATCGCCTTCGCCCAGGGCGGGACCACCACCTCGGCCGGTGACCAGCAGTACATCGACCCCCTGGCCACGACCACGACGAGCGCGACGACGACCGCGCACCCGACCTCGACGACACCGGCGCCGACGACGACCAGCAGCGCCCCCACCACGACGACGGCCTCACCGGCACCGACGGCTTCGAGCACCCCCGCTGCCTCAGCCAACACGCTTCCCTTCACGGGCCTAAACCTCGGCGTGCTCGTCGCCGTCGGGCTGGCTCTGATCGGTGGCGGGGCTCTCCTGCTGCGCTTCGCCCGACGCGCATAGCGGCCCAGGTCGTCATCAACGCCCGGGCCGCGGTGCGTGAACAGATCGGCGGCGTCGAGCGGTTCGCCCGGGAGATGGCCCGGCACCTGCCCGCGCTGCGCCCCGATCGCTACCGGGTGATCCGGCCGCCGGCCGGCCTCGCCCATCGGGCCGGCCACCTGTGGGAGCAGGTGATCCTCCCTCTCCACGCCGCCCGGGCGGAGCTCATCTACTCGCCGGCCAACTTGGCCCCGGTTCTCTCACGCGGGAATGTGCTCGTCCTGCACGATTTGGCCGCGCTTCGCCACCCGGAGGCGTATTCGCCCACCTACGTCCGCTACCAGCGGCTGATGTTGCCCGCGCTGGCCGGGCGGGCGCGGCTCCTGATCACGGTCTCCGAGTTCTCAAAGGCGGAGTTGCTGGAGCTGCTTGACCTCGACCCGGCGGATGTGCTGGTCATCCCTGAGGGCGTCGGCGAGGAATTCACCCCGCAGAGCGAAGAGCCGGTCCTGAGGACGCGGTACGGCCTCGAGCGCCCGTACGTCCTCACCCTGGGCACGGTCTCCGCCCGCAAGAACCTGGGCGTGCTGGCCACCGCCGCCCGGGCCCTGGCCGAGCGGGGCGTCGACCTCGTCCTCGCCGGCTCGGACCGGGGTTACCTGCGGGCGCCCGAGGTGGCTCTGCGCCGGCTCGGCTACGTGGCCGAGGAGCTCCTGCCGGCCCTCTACTCCGAGGCCGTTGCCCTGGTAATGCCCTCGCGCTATGAGGGCTTCGGGCTGCCATGCCTGGAGGCGATGGCCTGCGGGACGCCGGTCGTGGCGGCCCGCAGTGGCGCCCTCCCCGAGACGGTGGCCGAGGCCGGCGTGCTCGTTGATCCGGGCGACCCGAGCGCGTTCGCAGAAGCGCTCCTCGGGCTGGTGGACGACGAAGCGGCCCGTGAGCGGCTCGTGGCGGCGGGGCGCCGGCGGGCGGGCGCGTTTCCCTGGAGCCGAACTGCCGAGCTGACCGACGAAGCGATTGCCCAACTCCTCGGAGAATCGCAACCCCGCGCCCCGGGCGGTGTTTGACTCAGCTGCCATGCCTAAACTGCCGCTCGTGTCATGGAGGTCACCGCTGGGGCGCCCAGGACTACGGGCATCGTGCGCCGTCACGCTCGCGCTTGCGGGAACGGCGCTGCTTCCCGCAGGGGCAACCGGAGCCAGCCGGCGTGCCGCGACTCCCGTGCCCCAGGGCTTCGTCGGGATGGTCGTCGACTTCCCGACCTGGCCCAACCCGTACGTGGACATCTCCCAGCAGATGGACACGATGGTGGCCTCCGGAGTCGAGTCGATCCGGGTCGTCTTCGACTGGTCGGCGGCCCAGCCGTACGCCAACTTCTCGGATGTGCCTTCGGGTGACGGGAGCCAGTTCGTGAACGTGGGCGGCCGGCCCACCGACTTCAGTAGCTACGACGCGCTCGTGGAAGCGGCGGCGGAGCATCACATCACGGTGCTGCCGGTGATCCAGAACGCGCCGACGTGGGACGGCCAGACCTTTTCCGGCGCGCTCGTGCGCTTGCCTCGCTCACCCGGGCCCTACGCCGCCTTTGCCAAGGCGCTGGTCCAGCGCTATGGCCCGGCGGGTTCGTTCTGGAGAGCCAACCCCTCGGTGCCCAAGGTCCCGATCACCATGTGGCAGATCTGGAACGAGCCGAACATCCCTGCCTTCTGGCCCGCGCAGCCCTACTACTCCCGCTACGTCGCACTCCTACGGGCAGCCCACAAGGCGATCAAGGCGGCGGACCATTCGGCCAAGGTCGTCCTCGCTGGGCTGCCCAACTACTCGTGGATTGAGATCTCCCGCATCGACCGCTTCCGCGGCGCCCGGAACCTCTACGACGTGGCCGCGATTCATCCCTACACGAAGACCCCGCAGGGCGTGATCACGATTCTCGGCTACGTCCGCCATGTGCTCGATCAGGACGGAGGGGCGTCGAAGCCGATCATGGCGGATGAGATCAGCTGGCCCTCGTCGCTCGGCCAGACGTCGCATAACACGGGCTACGACTTCGCCACCACCCAGGCCGGCCAGGCCCGCAAGGTTGGCCAGGCCATGCAGTTGCTGGCCAAGAACCGCGTGCGCCTCGGCCTGGCGGCCTTCTACTACTACGACTGGGCCGGCCAGGATCGCCCCAACTATCTCGCCTTCGATTTCTCCGGGCTCTTCCACTTCCTGAACGGAACCTTCACGGCCAAGCCCGTCTACAACGTGTTCCGAACCGACGCGCTGGCCATGGAGCGCTGCCAGTCGAAGACGGGCACGGCCACGAACTGCACGCGCTAGCAGGCTGAGCCGGTCGCTCCGGTGGCGCTGCTCGCTCCGGTCGCGCCGGTCGCTCCGCTCGCTCCGGTGGCCCCGGTCGGCCCAGTCGGCCCAGAAGCGGCCGCGTGCACGCCGGCGGCGAAGGCCGCCGTGTCAGGCGTCCCACCGCCGGTGGGCGGGTGGATCCCGAACCAGTCCTGGGAGTCGTGCCGGTTTCGCTCCGGCGTCATCCAGGCGTAGAGGATCACGTCCGCGAGCCCGCAGCTCGTGTGTCCAAGCAGGGTCAGCGTCTGCTCGATGTAGCTCGGGCGCAAACGCGCGTTCAGGTAATCGAGGCTGCCGGGCGGGCTCGTCGTCCATCCGAATTCGGTCACGTAGAGCGGGACGCTGCCCAGGCCGAGCGACTGGAGCGTCGAGCGCGCCGTGCGGACGTTGTCCAGGACCGCCTGCGGCGAGCCGCCGTAGGGATGAATGGCGACGCCGTCGAGCTGGTGACGGAGCGCGGGCGCCGCGGAGACCAGCGCGGGAAGGAACGTGGCGGGCTTGGTCAGGCCGCCGACGATCACCCGCGCACTCGGCTGCGCCGCCTCGATCGCGTCGCGGGCGCTCAGGTACAGATTGGCGTAGGCGGTGGGGTTGGGCGCCGGGCTCCAGAACACGGGGTTGTCTGGCTCATTCCAGATCTCGTAGGTCTCGACCGGATGGGCGGTGAGCGAGGGATGGGCCTGCCAGAAGCTGCCCCCGGGGCCGTAGCGGGCGGCCAGCGCACCCGCGTAGTCGGCGTACTCGGCCGGGTCCGGGGCCGAGTGATCTTGGCTCGGGACCGCTCGGGCCCAGGGCGCGGAGTAGTCGATGATCGGCAGCCAGGTGAGCCCGTTGGCGGCCAGATCGCCGGCGATCGTGTCGTCGAAGGCCCAGTTGTAGTGGTGCAGGTTGCCGCTCGGCGGGGTTGGCTCGGTCGCCTCCCAGGGGGCGTCGCTCCGGGCCACGGTGACACCGGTGGCCGCGAGCGCCTTCAGCTGGGCGTCGATGGTGGCCGGACTGTAGGCGCCGCTGTTGAAGAGCACCCCGGTGTTGGCGCCGAACTGGATCCCCGCCGGCGGGGCGGACTTCGAGGGCGGGATCACCGCGTGTCCGGTTCGGTGGCGCCCCGCGGCAATGGCGATGGCCAGGCCCAGCACGATGATCAAGGCCACCCTTGGCGGAAGGCGACGCCGCGGTGACGGCGGGCGGCTCGGAGGAGCCGGGCGACCCGGGTCGCCGTTCGCCGAGGGGTGCTCATCCACCGCGCCAGCTCCCGAGCGGCCAGCGCCTCGCCATCCGCACGAGTGTCTTCTGCGTCGGCGGCAGCGGGTGGACGAGGATCGAATCGATGTACTCGACCTCGACCCGGCGCCGCGCCTGCACCTGACGGCGCTTACGCAGCATCGCGGGGAGATGAAGGGCGGCGTCGAAGTAGGCGCGGGCGATGGCCCGGAAGCGGTGGCGCCGGACGTCGTTGGCCGCCATCAGCGCCAGCCCGATGAGGAACTTGGGGAGATAGCGCCAGACGAGCGGGCTCGGCAGGTTCTTGACGTAGAGGTAGATGCAGTTGCGGATGGCCTGGTAGCGGCCGAAGTGGGGAAGCGTCGCGCTCGTGCCCATCATCCGGTGGTAGGCGACCGCCGTCGGCTCATAGCGCGCCCGCCAGCCCATGAGCTGCGCCCGGAAGCCGAGATCCTGGTCCTCCAAGTAGGCGAAGTAGTCCTCGTCGAAGGGCCCCACCTCGACGAGCATCTGGGCCCGGAACAGGCTGGCCCCGCCCGAGCCGCAGAACACCTCGCGGAGCTCAGGCCCGTCGTACTGCCCTTGGTCGACCTCGTCGCGCCCCCGGGGATACGCCCACCCCCAAGACGAGTAGAAGTCGCCCGTGCTGTCGATGTGCACCCCGTCGGCCAGGAGAAGCTTCGAGGTGACGATCCCGGCCTCCGGGTGGGCCTCGGCGCAGGCGATCAGCCGCTCCAGCCAGTCCGGCTCGGCCACGGCGTCGTTGTTGAACAGGCCGACGTAGTCGACGCCTGCCGCCAGAGCGTGGGCGACGCCGACGTTGACCGCCCCGGCGAAGCCGTGGTTGAAGGCAAGCGTCAGGAGCCTCACGGCGGGGAAGCGCTCCCGCAACAGCTCGGCCGTGGCATCTGTGGAGCCGTTGTCGACGACCACGATCTCGGCCGGATGGGTCTGGGGGACGAGCGAAGCGAGGCACTCACCGAGGAAGTGGGCGCCGTTCCAACTCGGGATCACAACCGCCGCGCGGGCCACGGGTGAGGCAGGATACGATGGCCGCTTGCAGGTGAATCTGGACGCGCCGCTGCCGGCCGAGATCGGGGTCGGGAAGGGGACGGTGCTGTTCCTTCGCGGCACCTGCTTTCACCCCGCCCACGGCATCCGCAGCCTGGCCTTCACGGTCAACGGCGGCGATCCCCAGCCAGTCACCGCCATGGGCATGCCGCGGCTCGATCACTTCCGCTCGCTCCATCCGCGCCTCGATCCGTACGCCTCCCCGAAGCTGGATCCCGACTCACCTGAGGATCCACACCTGCATAGCTACCGCAGCGGCTTCTGGGGCCTCGTCCGGATTGGACCCGCGGAGCCGGGATCAAAGCTGGAACTGGCGCTCCAGGCGGCGTTCCGTGGGCGTGGGACCGAGACGGCCAGCCTGGGTCTGGTCAGCGTGGCCGCGGCCCCCGATCCGCTCGCCCCCCAGTTCCCCGGCCCGCCCGCGCAGCCGCGGGTGGCGATCTGCATGGCCACCTACAACCCCCCGACGGAACTTCTGCGCCGCCAGCTCGACTCGATCCGCAGCCAATCTCACTCCAACTGGGTGTGCGTGATCTCAGACGACGCCTCGCGCTCGGAACGCTTTGCGGCGATCGAGGAACTCGTGGGTGACGATCCACGCTTCGCCGTCTCCCGCTCTCCCCGCCGCCTCGGCTTCTACGCCAACTTCGAGCGGGCCTTGGCGCTGGCGCCGGCAGACGCCGACTTCGTGGCGCTGGCCGACCAGGACGACGCCTGGTATCCGGACAAGCTGGCCGTGCTGCTGGAATCGATCGGCGCCGCGCAGCTTGTCTACAGCGACATGCGGATCATCGGTCGCGGGGGAGAGGAGATCGCCGGGAGCTACTGGGAGCGCCGGCGCAACAACCACACCGACCTGACCTCGCTGCTGGTCGCCAACTCGGTCACCGGTGCGGCCTCGCTGTTTCGGCGCGGCCTGCTCGACGACGCCCTGCCGTTCCCGCCCGACCAGTTCGCGCATTACCACGACCACTGGCTCGCGCTCACCGCGCTGGTCACGGGCGGGATCGAATACGTCGGCCGGCCGCTCTACGACTACGTCCAGCATGGAACCTCGGCGATCGGCCACGCGGCGTCGACGCGGGTGTTCACGCTGCGCGAGCGCGCCCGCAAGCTCCGGACCAACCGCGGCCTGCGTGAGCCGTACTACCGGGCCACCTACTTCCGCCATGTCGAGCGGCTGATGGCGTTCGCGACCATCCTGGAGATGCGCTGTGGGGACCGGCTGGCGCCGCCGCATCGGCGTGCGCTCCGGCGCTTTCAGGCCCTCGAGACCTCCTGGCCTGAGTTCACGCGGCTCGGGTGGCTCGCCGCCCGGGAGCTCACGGGCGAGCCGGAGACGCTGGGCGCCGAGTGGATGCTGCTGCGGGCGGTCCTGTGGCGCCGGGTGGTGGCGGCGACGACGCGCGACCGGCCCAGGCGCCGGCTCCGGCTCGATGCTGCGCCGCCTCTGGATCTGGCGCCGCCCGGCGAGCGCCGGGCGATCGGCGACGAAGGCGCGCGGGCGCTGGCCAACAAGGTCGAACCGCTGTCGCTCGCCGTCTCGCCCGATGCCCCGCCCCGGGTCAATCTGCTCATCCCGACAATCGACCTCCAGCACCTGTTCGGGGGCTACATCGCCAAGTTCAACCTGGCTCGCCGGTTGGCCATGCGGGGGGCCAGGGTGCGGCTGGTGACGGTCGAACCGGTTGACGAGCAGCCGAGCGACTGGATGCGGCGGGTTGAGTCCTACGCCGGGCTCGACGGTCTCTTCGACCACATCGAGCTCGCGTTTGGCCGGCGGGCGGGGAACCTCGAGGTCAGCCCGCGCGACTCATTCATCGCCACCACCTGGTGGACGGCGCACGTCGCGGCCCGGGCAGCCGACGAGCTCGGCGGCCGCGGGTTCGCCTACCTGATCCAGGAGTTCGAGCCATCGACCTTTCCCATGGGCAGCTACGCCGCGCTCGCTGAGGAGTCCTACCGCTTCGAACACTTCGCGCTCTTCTCCTCCGAGCTCCTGCGGGGCTATTTCCGCGCCCACGGGATTGGCGTCTATGCCGCCGGACCGGCGGTGGGCGACGAGCGCTCGGCGTCGTTTGAGAACGCTCTCACCGCCGTCGATCCCCCCGACCGCGCAGCGCTCGAGGCCCGCCGGCCGCGCCGCCTGCTCTTCTACGCGCGACCCGAGTCCCACGCGGCGCGCAACATGTTCGAGCTGGGGATCCTGGCCCTGGGGCGCGCCCTCGAAGAGGGGGCGTTCCGAAGCGGGTGGGAGCTGCGCGGGATCGGCGCCGTGGAGCGAGGCGGGGCGGTCGACCTCGGCGGGGACGTGGAGCTCGAGCTCCTGCCTCGCGTGAGCCAGCAGGACTATGCGGCGATGCTGAGCCAGCACGATCTCGGTCTGGCGCTGATGTACACGCCCCATCCGAGCCTGGTCCCGATCGAGATGGCGCGGGCGGGGATGCTCACCGTGACGAACACGTTTGAGAACAAGACCGCCGAGGCGCTCCGCGCGCTCTCATCCAACCTGATCGCCGCTCCGGCGTCGATCGAGGCGCTGGCTCAGGCGCTGGTGAGCGCGGCCACCGAGGTCGAGGACGTCGACCGTCGGATGCGCGGCACCGCCGTCAACTGGAGCCTCGATTGGGACCAGGCGTTCGACGATGGCGTGCTCGACCGGCTCATGTCGTACCTGTTTTCGGAGTGAACTGCGACGGGGGTTTGCTTAGACTGCGGCTTGGGGTGGAGCGAGAGCAAGACACAAGCGTGGGAAATCGACGGGTTGCCTTGGTCCATGACTTCCTGCTCGATATCCGTGGGGCCGAGCGGGTGTTCCTGGACCTGTGCGCGATGTGGCCCGCGGCCGACATCTTCACCGCCGTCTACGACGAGCGCGGAACCGAGGGCTGGTTCGGCCGCCGCAACGTCTACTGCTCGTTCCTCCAGCGGCTGCGTCCCACGGCGCGGACCTTCCGCGCCCTGCTCCCGCTCTATCCCGCCGCGATCGAATCGTTCGACCTCAGTGGCTACGACCTCGTCGTCTCGAGCTCGTCGGCCTGGGCCCACGCGGTCATCTGCGATCCGGCGTCGGTGCACGTCAGCTACTGCCATAACCCGTTCCGCTATGCCTGGAACGATCGTCAGCGCACCCTGGCCCGGCGCCGCAACCCGCTGACCCAGGCCTTTCTACGCCAGGCCTTCAGCCGCTGGCGGCAGTGGGACTGGATTGCCGCCCAACGGACAAACCGATACGTCGCCAACTCTCGCACCACCCAGGCCCGGATCCATTCCTACTTCGGGCGTGACTCGGCGATCGTCTACCCGCCGATTGAGACCGCCCGCTTCTCTCCGGGCTCTCTCGGCCAGCACTACGTGGTCGTGTCCGAGCTCATGCCTCACAAGGAGATCGACGTGGCCATCGAGGCCTTCAACCATCTGCGGCTGCCGCTGGTGGTCATCGGCGATGGGCCGGATGCCCGAAGGCTCCGGCGACTCGCCGGCCCCACGGTCAGCTTCGCCGGGCGCCTCTCCGACGCGGAGGTGGCCCAGGTGCTCCAGGGCGCCCGCGCGCTGGTCATGACGGCGGTGGAGGAGTTCGGGATCGTGTCCGTCGAGGCCCAGGCCTCGGGACGTCCGGTGATCGCGCGCCGCGGCGGGGGCGCCCTGGAGACGGTCGTTGACGGAGTAACGGGCTGCTTCTGGTCCGGCGGCTGGCGGGAGCTAGCCCAGGCCGTGCGCGAGTTCGAGGCCGAGGCGATCGATCCCCAGGCCTGCATCGGCAACGCGGCGCGATTTGACTCGAGCGTGTTCCGCCGGCGCATGCTGGCCGAGGTGGAGGCCGCCGCCGCCGAGCCTTCGCCTGACTTCGACGGCCGCCAGCCGCTGGGGGCGACACGGCTCGTTCGCCGGACGACGCGGGACCTGCACCACTGAGCGGCGCCGCTTCGTGATGCGTGCCGGGATCCTGCACGCGTCGCGCTTCGTCCTGCTGGGCGGGGCGACGGCGCTCGCCTTCTTCGCCGGGGGCTACTTTGACGAGCCGCGGGCCTGGGCGGGGCTCGTCGTCTGGGGGTTGGTCGCGGTGGGCCTTCTGCTCGAGCCCCGGGCGTTGCCCCGCAGCTTGGGTGCCTGGCTGGCCATCGGCGGACTCTTCGCCTTCGGCGCCTTCACGCTGCTCTCGATGCTCTGGGCGCCGATCGTGGGCAACGCCTATCACGCCGGCCAGATCGTGTTCCTCTACCTGGGAGGGCTGATTGCGTCGGCGCTCCTCCTGCGCGATCCCGCCGCCCAGCGGATCACCGTGCCCGCGCTGGCCGCCGGAGCACTGATCGTGATCGGCTACGGAATCTCCGAGCGCCTGCTCCCCGGTCTCCTGCACTTCGCCCGCTCAGTCAGCGCCCAGGGCCGGCTCGAGCAGCCGCTGACCTACTGGAACGCTATGGGTGAGCTGGCGGCGCTCGGCTTTGTCCTCAGCGCCCGGGTGGCCGGCGACAGCGAGCGGGCACCGGCTCTGCGCGCCACCGCCGCGGCGGCCTGCGCGCCGCTCGGCCTGGGGCTCTATCTGTCCTTCTCTCGCGGCGCCCTGTTCGCCTGCGTCGCGGGGCTGGTGGCGCTGGTCGTGCTGGCTCCCCGGCGCAGCCAGCTCGAGGGCCTCCTCATCGCGGTACTCGCGGGTGCCCTGGCCTCGGCCGCCGCGGCCCCATTCCGAGGTGTGACCTCCCTGGCCGGGCCGCTCGGCACCCGCGAGAGCCAGGGTGCGGCCACGCTCGCGCTGCTCGTCCTCATCGCCGGATTCGCCGCCGCCGCCTCGTGGTGGCGCTCGCGGCACCTGGCTGATGGCGGGCTGCGGCTGCCCCGCCATCGCGGATGGATCGCCCTGGGCATCATCTGCGCGGGCCTCGCGCTGGCCATTGTGATCGGCTCCAAGGAGACGGCGGGGGTGCCGCTGAGCGGTGGCGTCAGCCGCTTCGGAACCCTTCAGAGCAACCGCTATGACTACTGGAGCGTGGCCTTCCGGGCCTTCTCCGCCCAGCCGATCCACGGCGTCGGCGCCGGCGGCTGGTCGGTGTGGTGGCTGCGCTATCGCCCGATCAACGACTTTGCCCAGGACGCCCACTCGCTTCCCCTCCAGACCCTGGCTGAGCTTGGCCTGGTGGGGATCCTCCTCCTCATCGCCTTCTTCGCCGGCCTCGCCCTGGCCGCCCGCCGGGCCGTGCGCGTTTCCCCGGTGCTGGCCGCCGGTCCCGTCGCCGGCCTCGTCACCTACGCCGCTCACGCCCCGCTCGACTGGGACTGGCAGATGCCGGCCGTGACCCTGGTCGCGATCGTGCTCGCGGGGGCGGTCCTGGCCCTGGCTGAGCGGACGCCCGGCTCAACCGAAGCGGTTCAATCCCCGCTGAGCGCGCGCCCTCGCGCGCCGAGGGCCCGCAGGGGCCGGGTCAGTCGCCAGCTGCGCGACTCCTCGTAGTAAGCGCGTAGCTGCTTAAGCCGGCGCTCGGAGTCGCCGAGCTCGCGCCGCGCGGTCTCGAGCTGCTCGCTCGTCTCGACGGCCTGGTGTCGCAGCGTCTCGACCTCGCGTTGGGCCTGGTGCAGGTTGTGACGCAGGGCGATCGACTCGCGCGGATCATCGCCGGGGCGCTCGACATCCTCGACGGTGAGCGTGACATCGCGCCGGCGCAAGAGCGCCCAGCTCTGGTTGTGGATCTGCGGTGCGATCGCCAGCACCTCAAAGGCGCGTCCCCAGTGCTCGCGCACCCACCATTCGGACATCAGCACCATCGGTCCCCCGTCGCTCACCGGATGGGAGTGGCGCAGCACGTTCATCCCCACCCGGTTCTCGTCCCATGGCTCGCCGGCGATCAGCTCCGAGGTCCAGCGTCCCATGAACGTGGCGATCAACAGTCCACCGGGCCGGAGCAGGCGGTGGAGCTCGAGCAGCCACGGGATCGAGTTGTCGGTCAGGTGCGTGAAGACCGAGATCGACCAGATCAAATCGAACCAGCTTGACTCGAGCTCGAGGGGGGGCGCGTAGCCGGAGCGCATCACGTGCAGCGGCGGGCAGACGGTCTCACGCAGCAGGTCGATGCTCGTGGCGTCGATGTCGACGCCCCACATCTCCGCCTCCTCTGCCTCGGCCATGAAGTGCCTCAGCGTGCGTCCGGCCCCACAGCCAAAGTCGAGCACCCGCTTACCGTCGAACGTCCAGTCTCTGGGCAGCAGCTCGAGCAGCGCGGTTCGCGTCTGGGGTCCGAGCTTCTCCCAGTGCTCGGCGAACTTCTCGATCCAGCCGGGTTCGGTGTAGGTCGACATGCGCTCCTAGACGCCGCGGACTCTACGGCAGCCCCGGCTCTACACTCGCGGCCCAGTGTGGCGCTCTAGGAGACAGGCCGGCTCGCGGTGATCGTCTTCGCTTCCGCCGTAACCGATGCAGCTCAATTCGAGCGCTATGCCAAGCCCGGTATGGAGCTGGCGGCCGAAGCGGATTCAGAGATCCTTCCGCTGCCGGCGACCGGTTCGATCTTCGCCTCCTATAACGCGATTCTCGATCGGGCCAGTGCCATGGACGGGTTGGAGGCGCTCGTGCTCCTGCACCAGGACGCGGAGATCGTCGATCCCCAGTTCTCCTCGAAGTTCCGCCAGGCGCTGAGCGATCCCGACGTGGGAGTGGTCGGCTGCGTCGGCGCGATCGGGGTGCGCAGCATCGCCTGGTGGGAGGGCTCGGTCACCTGGGCCTCGTTCATTCACCGCTACACCGAGCTGGGCGGCGGCGACGTTACCTCCGTGACCTGGGACGAGCGCGCGGCTCACCCGTCCGCGCAGCTCGGCGAGGTCGACACCGTCGATGGCTTCGTGCTCGGCCTGTCCCCCTGGGTCGTGCAAAACATCCGCTTCGACGAGTCGCTGGGCCAGCGGCTGCACGGCTACGACTTCGACTTCTGCCTCCAGGTCCGAGAGGCCGGACGGAAGGTCGTCACGGCAGACTTCAAGGTCATCCACAACCATTCACTCGAGCTGGCCAGCGACCTGGAGAACTGGAGCCGCGCGCACATCGCCGTGGCCGAGAAGTGGGACGGCCGCATGCCCGGGGTCGGCGTGGCGGGTGGAAGCTGGAAGCAGCGCGCGCTGCGCGCGGAGGCAGAGGCGGCGGTGACGCGCGGAAACGCCATTTCGAGCCAGCTCAAGACCCAGGCGATTGCCGCCCGGACCGCGAAGGAGCTCCGGGTGATGACCGACAGCCGGAGCTGGAAGCTCACCGCTCCACTTCGCCGCGTCACGGCGTGGCGAAGTGCGACGCCGAGGCGGCGCCGGCCCTCCCTGACCTCACCGTGGCGGACGGGCTCTCGGTAGGCCAGGCAAGCGCCGCCGCGGCGTCGCGCCGCGCGCAGCGCCTGGCCCAGGCGCCGGTCGTCATCGAGGTCCGCGACGTCAGCAAGACGTTCGTGATCCCCGACCGCAGGGTCGACACGCTCAAGGAGCGCCTGGTCCACCCACTCACGAGGATCGCCACTCGGGAGCTACAGGCGCTGCGGAGCATTTCCTTCGACGTCCATCAGGGCGAGTTCTTCGGCATCGTGGGCCGCAACGGGTCCGGCAAGAGCACGCTGCTGAAGATCCTCGCCAGCATCTATAGCGCCGATCGCGGCGCGGTCAAGATCGCCGGTCGCCTGGCACCGTTCATCGAGCTCGGGATCGGCTTCAACCCGGAACTCACGGCGCGAGAGAACGTGGCGCTGAACGGCGTGATGATGGGACTCTCCCGCCGGGAGGCGGCGCGCCGGCTGGGCGCGGTGCTGGAGTTCGCCGAGTTGGAGGACTTCGTCGACCTCAAGCTGAAGAACTACTCCTCAGGGATGATGGTGCGGCTCGCCTTCTCGGTCATGGTCCAGGCGAATCCCGACGTGATGCTGGTCGACGAGGTGCTGGCCGTGGGCGACGCCGCCTTTGCCCAGAAGTGCACCGATGTCTTTCACCAGCGTCGGCGCGACGGCAGGACACTGGTGCTCGTCACCCACGACATGGCCACCGTGCAGGCGATCTGCGACCGGGCGACAGTCATACATGACGGCGAACAGCGCTACACGGGCGAGCCCGAGGAGGCGGCAGCGATCTACTACCGCCTGAACTTCGGCGGCGAGACGGCGCCCGGGACTCGCCCTCGGACCGGCGTCGACGTGAGCCTCAAAGTGCTGGATGTTTGGCTAGAGGACGATCACGGCGCCCGCGTCGAGAACATCGAGCAGGAGCGGATGTTCACCTTCAACCTGGTGGCCGAGGCCCGGTACGAGCTGCTCGAGCCCGCCTTCAGCTTTCACTGCACGACGCTCGAGGGTGACTGGGTGTTCTCCTTCGACACAGCCGTGGAGACCAATGCCGGTGCGGTCGGACGCGGAGCCCAGATCCGCGTCAGCGCCCGGCTTGAGAACCCACTCGCCGTCGGTCGCTATCTGATGTCAGGCTGGTTCTCGACCGTTTCGGGCGAGGGCGAGACGTCGATCCAGGTGCTGGACCTGCTCCGCTTCTTTGTCTACGGGACCAAGGCCGGGGCCGGAAGCGTGGTGCTGGAGACCGAGGTCGAGGCGCTGGTCGAGAGCGACGGCGGCATTTGACGCTCGTCGCGCGCCTCGAGCGTCCGTTGCCCGGCTCGCTTCCCGTCGGCCGCGCCACCGCCATATTCTGCGCCGGCATCTGCTTTCACCCCCGCGAGCGGATCGCTCGCCTCGAGCTGGCGGTGGGGGACGAGCGTCGGCCGGTGCCCAGGTTCGGCATGCCGCGCCCCGACGTCGCGACCTACCGCAGCGGGTTCTGGGTCACCGTCCCGATCGCCGCCCGCGATCGCCCCCAGGAGCTCGTCCTGCGTCTGATCGCCCGCCTCCAGAACGGCGGCGAGGAAGTCGCGGAGCTCGGCCGCCTCGCGATCGTCGAACCAGAAGCAGAGCCGAGCGCCGGGCGCCTGACCCCGACGCCCGCCGACGCCCACGGCCCGCTCATCGCCGTCTGCATGGCCACCTTCGAGCCCGACATCGCGCTCTTCACGCGGCAGCTTGAGTCGCTGCGCGCCCAGACCGACCAGCGTTGGGTCTGCGTGATCTCAGATGACCACTCGACTCCAAAGCGCTTCGCCCAGCTCGAGTCGGCGCTGGCCGGCGACCCCCGCTTTGCCGTCTCGCGGGCGCCCCAGCGACTCGGCTTCTATCGCAACTTCGAACGCGCCCTGTCGCTGATCGGGCCCGAGGCGAAGCTGATCGCGCTGTGCGATCAGGACGACCGCTGGGACTCCGACAAGCTCGCCTGCCTGCGGGCCTCGCTGGGGTCCGCCGGGCTCGTGTACTCGGACCTGCGCCTCGTCGAGGCGGACGGCCGAGTGCTCCGGCAGACGCTGTGGCGAGGCCGGAGCAACAACCAGGACAACCTCGCCTCGATGCTGATCGCCAACACGATCACCGGGGCGAGCATGCTGTTTCGGCGTGACCTGCTTGAGCTCGCGCTGCCGTTTCCCGATGGGCCGGGAATCCAGTTTCACGACCACTGGCTTGCTGCCGTGGCACTGACGGCGGGTGAGGTCGCCTACGTGGATCGGCCGCTCTACGACTACGTCCAGCACCCGGGGGCGGTGTTCGGCGACGTCACACACGGTGCCTCGGGGCGCCGGGCGCAGCACTCGCTGCGCCAACTATCCGACCGCTGGCGCGCGGCGTACGTCTACGGCTACCTGCCCCGGGAACTCCAGGCCCAGACCCTCCTGGCCCGGTGCCCCGGAGCCCCGCCGGCCAAGCGGCGCGCCCTTGAGTGGTTTGTCGACGCCGATCGCT
This sequence comes from Solirubrobacteraceae bacterium, assembly GCA_035505215.1. Taxonomy (GTDB): domain Bacteria; phylum Actinomycetota; class Thermoleophilia; order Solirubrobacterales; family Solirubrobacteraceae; genus Palsa-465. The sequence continues at coordinate 44,420 of DATJQY010000016.1, forward strand.
CCGCGGCCGCCTTCATCTGGCTGCTCGTGCGGCCGCTGCGCAGCCTGCTCGGCCGCACCGAGACGCTGAGCTCAGAGCTCGAGCTCGTGCGCGGGCTCTTGGCGCGGCGGCTGATGTCGCTGACCGCGCGACTCCCGCGCCGGCTGGCCGGACCGTTCGCCGACGCCGGCCCGCCGCCACTCGATGCCTTCAGCCAGAAGCGCCTGCGCCGCTGGCGCGCTAGCCTGGCCCGAGCCCTGGATTGAGCGTTCACGAGTGACCGAAGACCCCACTGGCCCGCCGATCCTCCCGGTCCAGCATCAGCTTCAGAAGGCGGCCTTCGAGCTGGACTCAGGCGACGCTCCGGCCGAGCCTCAGCGGCGGCCGACTCTGCTCGACACGCCGTTTGTCATCGACGTCTCCGGAGTGTCGAAGTCATTCCGGATTCCCGACCGGCGCTCCGCCGGGGCGCGCGGGCGGCTCCCGTGGCGCCGTCACTTCCGTGAGCTCCGCGCGCTCAGTGACGTCTCCTTCGCCGTGCACCGGGGCGAGTTCTTCGGGATCGTGGGCCGGAACGGGTCGGGCAAGAGCACCCTGCTGAAGATCCTGGCCAGCGTCTACCGGGCCGATGCGGGGCGGGTCGCGGTGGCCGGCCGCCTGGCCCCGTTCATCGAGCTCGGGGTGGGCCTGAACCCTGAGCTCACCGCCCGTGAGAACGTGGTGCTGAACGGCGTGATGATGGGGCTCACGCGTCGGGAGGCGGCCGGCCGCCTCGACGCCGTGCTCGAGTTCGCCGAGCTCCAGGAGTTCGTGGACCTGAAGCTCAAGAACTACTCCTCCGGGATGCTCGTCCGGTTGGCCTTTGCCACGATGATTCAGGCCGACGCCGACGTGATGCTGGTCGATGAGGTGCTGGCCGTGGGCGACGCCTCGTTTGCGGAGAAGTGCCTGGAGGTGCTGCGGGAGCGCCGGCGGCGCGGCAAGACGCTCGTCCTCGTCACCCACGACATGGTGACCGTGCAGGAGTTCTGTGACCGGGCGATGCTGCTCCACGACGGCCGCCAGCGGTTCCTCGGCGATCCCGATCAGGCCGTGCTCCGCTACTACCGGCTCAACTTCGGGGGCGCGGATCCGGGTGGGGCTGGCGGCGAGCAGGAATCCGCGGTCTCGCTCCTCGACGTGTGGCTTGAGGATGCGGACGGCCGGCGGGTCGAGAACGCGCTGCACGGGCAGCCGTTTCGGCTCGGCGTGATCGTCCAGGCGAGGGAGCACCTGCGTGCGCCGGCCTTCGCCTTTCAGGTCCTCAACGTCGATGATGTGCCGGTCTTCAGCTTTGGCACCGCCCTCACCGACCCAGATGACGAGCCGATCGCGCTCCCGCCGGGGCGCCGGGTGAAGGTAATGGCCGAGATCGAGAACCGCCTCGTGCCCGGCCGCTACGCCGTGCTCTGCTCGATCTCCCGGAGCCGCGCTCGCGGCGACGATGCCATGGGTGAGGCGCGCGTGACCGACTTCCTCGTCAAGGGGCACGAGCGCCTCCCCGGGATGATCACCGTGGCGCCGGAGGTGCAGGCGTACGTGAGTCAGGGGTCGGTATGAGCACGAGCGAGCCGGTCGAGCTCAAGGAGGTCCGCGGCCCGTCGATCCTGAGCGGCGGCTGGCGACGTACATGGGAGCTGTGCAGGCTGATGTCGGTCACCGATTTCAAGCGCAACTACTTCGGGACCGTGCTCGGATACCTGTGGTCGCTGGCCCGGCCACTGCTGCTCTTCGCCGTACTCGTCGAGGTGTTCACGCATGTGTTCCGTCTCGGCCACACGGTTCCGCACTATCCCGTCTTCCTGCTCTTGAACATCGTCCTCTTCGGCTTCTTTCAGGAGGCCACGGTCACCGCCGTGGGCTCGGTGGTCGGCTCGGAGGGGATCGTGCGCAAGACCCAGTTTCCGCGGCTGGCCATCCCGCTCGCCGTGGTCCTCACCGCCTTCTACAACCTGGTCCTGAACCTGGTCGTCGTGTTCGTGTTCATCCTCGCCTTCGGCGTCTCGCCGATGTGGACCTGGCTCCTGCTCGGAGTCCTCCTGGCCCTCCTGTTCGTGTTCACGCTCGGCGTGTCGATGTTCCTCTCCTCGCTCTATCCCCGGTTCCGGGATCTGGCCATTCTCTGGGGCGTGTTCGTCACCGCGCTCTTCTACGCCACGCCGCTGCTCTACCCGATCACCCGCGTCGGCGCCACCTCACACACCTTGAGCAAGTTGATCGCGCTCAACCCGCTCGCGCCGGTGTTCGAGCTGGCGAACAAGTGGATCATCAATCCGCGGGCACCGTGGCCGGGGAGTGCCGCGACCGGGGGCCCGGGTGCCCTGGTCGTCTCGATCGTCCTGTTCGTCGTGATCTGCGCCCTCGGCGTGTTCGTGTTCCGGCGCGAGGCGCCCCGGATCGCCGAGCAGCTCTGAGTCAGCCTCGGTACACGTAGACCGTCACCGGGGCCAGGCCCGGGAACGTCCGTGAGCCGAGCGGATGGAAGCGAGCCGGCAGCGCCCCGAGGAACGTGGCGAAGTCACCCAGCTCGGTCCCGTCGTCGCGCAGGTGCCGGCGCCGGGTCGCCTCGAGGTGGCCGATCGACACCGCGGTGGGGGCGACGATGAAGAGCAGGCCATGGCCGGCCAGCGCCGCCGCTTGGCGCGCGATCACCTCGCCCCCCGGAACGGGCAGCGACGCGTAGGGCGGCGCCGCGAGCACGGCGCGCAGCGGGGGGATGCCGATCCGCAGCACCGGTCGGGGGCGGGTCCGCTGAATCGCCAGCGCCGCCTCGGTCTCCGTCGGCGGCCCCGGCGTCGGCGCCACGAGATCGACCACCGGCGCGCTCCCCGGGTCACGCCGGTCGATGTAGGCCGCCGCCGACTGATAGTCGGGGCGCTGGGCGAAGGACTCGGTCATGTCGACCGCGCCGACGCCGAAGCCCACGAGCGCCAGGGCGACCGCGGCCCAGCGCCAGGGCCGCCCAGCCAGCGTCAGCAGCGCGCCGAGCGCCACGGCAAGGCCGGGCCAGGAAGAAATGATGTTGCGCGCCGACCAGACGCTCTCGTGCAGGGCGCTGTAGACGGCGATCCCGACCGGCGCCGCCCCGGCCAGGACGATCACCAGGGCCCCGCGCGCGCTCAGGCGGACCGTCCTCAGCCGCCTGCGCCAAGCCACCGCCGCCCCCACGAGCGCGACCACGACTCCCGCCAGGACGAGCACGACGGCTGGCCGGCCCGGGAGGCTGGAGATGGGCAGGTAGGGGTGGCCGAGCGACCAGCGCTCCAGATCGACGCGCATCGCGTGCAGGCCAAACGGCTCCAGCGTTTGGTAGAGCTTCGTTCCCGGCGAGTGTGACGTCCGAATCAGCTGCGGGAGCCAGGGTAGGTAGGCGACCACGGCGGCGAGGTTCGCGGCCACGAGCGCGCGCCGTGCCTGCGGCTGGGTGACGAGCGCCCAGACGAACTGCGCCCCGAGCAGGAACACGGCCGTGTAGTGGGTGTAGGCGGCGGCGCAGGAACAGAGCGCATAGGCCGCCCACCACCAGGCGCGCCCGCTGCGCAGCGCCTGGAGCAGCGCCAGCGAGGAGAGCAGGCACAGGAGGACGAGGAGCGCGTACGGCCGCGCCTCGGTCGAGTAATAGATGAGGAACGGGCTGAGCGCGGCCAGCGCGCTGGCTACCAGGCCGGCGCGGACGCTCACCGTCCACCGGCCGAGGAGGTAGGTGAGCGGGATCGTCGCGGTCCCGGCCAGCAGCGACACGAGCTTCAGCGATTGCGGTGAGACGCCGAAGAGCTTCTCGCTGATCCAGGCCAGGACGAACCAGAGCGGTGGGTTGAGTTCGGGCGAATGGCCCCGCAAGAGATGCATCACCGTCCCGAGCCCGTGTCCGGTGATGACCCAGTAGGCGCCGACCTCATCGCCGAACAGCGAGTCACCGAACGCGGGTAGTCGGACGAGCAGCCCCGCCGCGGTGATCGCGATCACGAGCGCGACGATCGGCGCCTCGGCAAGCCCCAGGGACTCTCCCGATCGAGACCAGGGTGACCGGGTGCCCGGGAGTTGGGTGGTGGCCGCAGCCTCGCTGGATGCTGCCGGCACGAGCGCAGCATATCCGCCGCGCCCAGATAGTCTCGGCCGCTCGTGATCGCCTTTGGCTGCTCAATCATCTCGCCTGACGCCTACGTTCAGTACGCCGAGCCGGGCCTTGAGCGCGTCCGCGAATCGGACTCCCGGATCCTCGCTCACGCCGCCGCCAACTCGATCGCGCGAGGGCTGAACGTGATGATGGAGCGGGCCGCGGCGCTGGACGGGCTCGAGGCGCTCGTCGTCGTGCACCAGGACGTTGAGATCGTCGACCCCGAGTTCTGCGCCAAGGTACGCGCGGCGCTGCGCGACCCCGCCGTGGGCGTCGTGGGCTGCGTCGGAGCGCTCGGCACGCGGGACATGGCCTGGTGGGATGGCCGGCTCAGCTGGACCTCGGCGCCCTACCGCTACAGCGAGTTCGGGGGCGGTGAACTCGACTGGATCGACGATGGCTCAGCGGCCAGCCGCGCTCCCGGCGAGGTCGACAGCCTCTACGGCGTTGTCCTTGTGCTCTCGCCGTGGGCGGTGCAGAACCTCCGCCTCGACGAGTCCATCGGGCTCCTGCACGGCTACGACTTCGACCTCTGCCACCAGGCTCGTGCCGCCGGCCGCAAGGTGCTCGCCGCCGATCTCAAGGTCGTCCACCACCACGAACTCGAGCTAATCGGGCAGGTGGAGATGTGGGTCGAGGCGCACATGCGAATGGCGGCGACTCTCGGTGCCGGGCCCTCCGCGGGCGAGGACGAGGAGGCGTATTGGAAGGCCCGCGCCCGGCGCGCCGAAGCCGACGCGGCGGCGGCGCGCCTGCTGGCCGCTTCGAGGCTGCTCCAGGCCGGCGCCACGATGCAGGTTCAAGAACGCGGGCTGGAGACGGTGCTCGGCAGCCGAAGCTGGAAGCTGACCCAGCCGCTTCGGCGCGCCGGGCTGCTGGCGCGCGACGCCCGTGGGCGCGGGCGACGACGGCGCACCCCGAGGGGTCAGTTGTGATTTAGCGTCTCGCGCAGGAGCTCACGTGAGACGATCGGAGATTCCCGGCCGATGCCCAGGCGGTGGCGGAGCCGGGACAGGCGTTCGGCCAAGAAGAAGGCGCTTGACCCCAGCAGCCGCGTCAGCACCGCCTCCTGGCGGGCGATGCGCTCGCGCGCCGCCGCCACCTCCATCAGCTGGACGTGAACCGAGGCCAGGTGGTAGACGCGGTTTGCCTCGAGCCGGGCCACGAGGGGATGGCGGTCCAGGGGATCAAGGAGCCGCGCTAATTCATCAGCGTACGGCGCGTCTGTCCGCCACACCACGCCGAGGCCGAAGAAGGCCGGGATCACGGCCAGGCGCAGGCCGTCGTGGCTCGACACGAAGTCCTCGACCGCGGTGAGGACTCCGTTGCGCGGCCCCCCCTCGGTGGCGGCGGGCCACTTGTAGGGAAGTCCTCCGGACGTCGTCTTGGGCACGCCCGGGAAGAGGCCGCCGCCCTCTGTCGTCGGCTGCCGGTAGTCATCCGGAACGAGCTGGGGCGAAAAGTAGTCATCGCGCCGTCCGTGGGGCCAGCTCACGTCGTGGAAGAGCAGCAACGGCAGCGCGTCTGGCCCGGCCATATCGGCGATCAGCTCGAGCTCGCGGCTCACCGTGTAGTAGTTGTGGTCGCCGTCGATCACGTAGGCATCCTTGGGACCCAGGTCCGGCAGGGCGTCGTGACTGGTGGCCTCGATCAGCGTCAGCTCAGGACGCTCCGCGGCCAACCTGACGAGTTCCGGCTGCGGTGAGGGGTCGATGGCCACGACCTTGGCCCCGCGCTCACGGCCCCAGTCGAGGAGCACGCGCGTGACATCGCCGGCGTAGGCGCCGATCTCGACGACCGAGCGCACCCCCGCCACCTCGAGCGCGGCGAGCGTGATCTCGGCGTCGTTGATCAGAGACGCTCCCCACTGGCCGGGATCGCTCTCAAAGTCGCAGGCGGGGTGGAGCGTCCACGGAAGCTCACCCGCTCTGTAGGCCCGGACGAGATCGTCCGGACTGAGGTTCAGTTGCGGCCGTTGCACCGAGGCGGCGCAGTGTAGTCCCGCGACCGCCTCCGGCATCCCTCCGGCGTGGCCACGTCGTACGCTTGATCGGCTTGAGTGACCCGGTCGACACGCCGCGCCCGGCACTGCCGCGTTCGGTGTTGCTGATGACCGGGGCGCTCACACTCGTGGGCCTCATCCTGCGCGCACGTTCGCTCGGCAACTCGCTTTTTGGCGACGAGCTCTCGAGCTATTTCATCGTCACTGGCCACAGCTTCGGCCAGATCCTGCACATCCTCTACGGGCACAGCGTCGATCTCAACCCGCCGCTCTACTTCCTCTCCGCTTGGGTCGTGGAACGGCTTGGCGCGTCAGTTCAGGCGCTACGGGCGGTCTCACTGGTGGCGGGTACGGTGGCGATCCCGCTGACGTTTGCGCTCGGTCGCCGGACGCTCGGATGGAGGGCCGGGGTCGTCGGCGCGGCGCTCGTGGCGCTCAGCCCCAACCTGATCTTCTTCTCGACCGAGGCGCGGCCCTACGCGCTCATGATGACGCTGCTGCTCGCCTCCACGCTGGCGCTGCTGCGGGCGCTTGAGAGCCAGCGGGTCGTGTGGTGGGCCGCCTACGCGCTGCTTTCATGCGCGGCCGCCTATACGCACTACGTGGCCGTGTTTGTGCTGATCGCGCAGCTCGGGTGGGCGTGGTGGGCGTGTCCGCCCGCCCGCCGTGCGCTGGTGGGCTCCAGTGCACTCGCCGTACTCGGCTTTCTGCCGTGGATCCCGGCGATGGTGAAGGACTCGCACTCCCCTGGAACCAAGGTGCTCGGCTTCGTCGATCCGTTCGGAGTACACGACGTCGCGAGGGATCTCGCGCATTGGTCGGTCGGGCATCCGTTCCTGGGTCTGTCGCAGGTGCCAGGCCGGCTGGCGCTCGCGATGATCGCCGCCGGCGGCCTGATCGGTCTGGCCGCACTCCTGACCGGCGGGGAGGTCGAGGAGGGGCGTGCGCCAGGCGCGCATGCGTACGCGGTGCGGGAGCACCGCCACGCCGGTCTGGTCCTCGTTCTCACGCTCACCCTGGCCCTGCCGGTCGGCCTGGCGCTCTACAGCTTGTTCCGGGACAGCGTGTGGGACGAGCGTAACCTGATCGCCTCCTGGCCCGGCTTCGGCCTCCTGCTGGGGGGGCTCACGCTGTGTGCCGAGGGGTGGGGGCGCGCGGTTGCCGTCGGCCTCGTCGTGGCCGCGTTCGCGATTGGGGCGGTCAAGCTTCTCACCCCTGCGCACCAGCGCCCGGACTATCGCGCCGCGGTGCGAAGCGTGCCGGTCGGCGCTGGGATCGTCGAACTTCCGGGGCCGACGCCGGGTCCGCTCAGCGAAGTCGATGCCGCCCTGGCCGATGGTGGCGACTGGCGCGCTCAAACCCGACCGGTGCTGCGCATCGGGCCGCCGCGCTCGAGCGTCCTGGACGCGGCGCCCTATGCGTCGCTCCCGGAACCGGCCCCCGCGGCGCTGGCCGGCCGCGCTGCGCTTGAGGCCGACGGCGGGAAGCTGTTTGTCATCTCCTACGGCGCGGCCCCGGCGAGCGCCCTGCGACCCGGGGGGGTTTTGGACGCGCGGGCGGCGTTCGGCCCGGAGTTTGGAACCGGCGCCACCGGCTACCTGCTGGCGATCGAGTTCGGGCGCCTCCAGGCCTTCGCGCGTGCCCTCGAACCCCGCTTCGTGCCGCGGGCAGTGCGAATCTTTCCCGGCTTCTTGCCCGTTTCGGTCTACACCTTCGCTGAGCGATAGTGGCTCACCCGGTGAGCACGGTCACTCCACATCAGCACGAGCTGGGAGTCACACCCGCGTCTGAGCCGGCGCCGTCGCCGGCCGTTACGCCGCCGCCCGGCAACCCGCGCTTTGCTCTCTTCGACTCGCTGCGGGGGCTCGCGGTGCTGTGCATCATCGCCTACCACGTCACAAGCATCACCGGGGCCATCAACGGCGGCTTCGCCGGAGATCTGTACGCCGTGCTCGGCAACCAGGCGCTGATCCTGTTCTTCGTCATCAGTGGGTTCCTGCTCTACCGGCCCTACGCCGCGGCCCACGCCGCGGGCCGCCGGCGGCCGAGCACCCGGCGCTACGCCCGGCGCCGGGCGCTGCGGATCCTCCCGGCCTACTGGACCGCCCTGACCGTCCTGGCCATCTTCCCGGGCATCGTGGGAGTGCTCACTGGCGACTGGTGGCGCTACTACTTCTTCGCCCAGGAGTACTCGAGCCGGACGCTGGGCGGCGGCATTCCGCCCGCCTGGAGCCTGGGCGTCGAGGTCCTCTTCTACATCTCGCTGCCGGTGTGGGCGCTGCTCGTGCGGCAGGTGCACGGTCGACTGATGCCGCGCTCATGGCTCGCATCCGAGCTCGCCCCGCTCGCTTTGGTCATGGCCTTCGGGGCCCTGGTTCAGCTGGCCGCGTCCCGGCTCGTGGTGTCGAGCCTCCTCGCCACCACCATCCTCGGCGAGTGCACGTGGGTCGCCCTGGGGATGACGCTCGCGGTGGCGAGCGTTGCCGCCGCGCACCGCTCCGCCCCGCCGGCGCCAGTTCGCTTCGTGACAGCTCGACCCGGGTGGTGCTGGATCGGCGCACTCGCCTGCCTGATCGCCGCGACGCTGATCCTTCATCCCGGCGGGCTGTTCAACATCATCGTCTCGCTGCGCACCAAGCAGCCGTACGCGCGCACCGTGGCCTCGATCCTCCTTACCGGTGCGCTGGCAACGCTGTTGGTCGCACCGGCCGTGTTCGGCGACGAGGCCGGCGGCTGGCCCCGCCGGGTGCTCGCCTGGGGACCGCTGGCCTGGCTGGGCCTCGTCTCCTACGGCGTCTACCTGTATCACCTCACGATCGCGGGGCTCCTCGGCGAGACCCGGGACCCGGCTCACTTCAGCGCGCGGGGCCTCGGACTGTCGTCGAGCACACCCGTGCTGTTCCTCCTCACGCTGGCAGGCAGCGCGGCAGCTGCGGCGCTCAGCTATTACCTGGTCGAGCTGCGCTTCCTGCGTCGCAAGGAGGGGTGAGCCGGGCGGGCGAGCGGGTCGAGCCGGTAGATGTGGGACAGGCCGGCGCGGGCGAGCGGTGAATTGCCAAGCGCCGCGCCGGTCAGCCAGATCCAGGCCTCGAGATTCATCGGCTCGGCGCGGGTGACCGCCGTCAGGATCCGCTGGGCCTGCACCGGATGACCCTGGGCGAGCGCGAGCCGCCCGCGCAGGATCTGTACTTCCCGGTCGGGATTGAGGAAGGCGGCCGAATCGAGCTGCGATCGCGCCCGGGTCAGCTCAGCGGTGCGATGGGCGGTGATGATGCTGGTGGCCGCGGTGACGTTGTGCGCCTGCCGGATCCCCACCACGTACCAGGCGCAGGTCACGATCGCCAGGCCGACGATCAGCAGCCGGAGGCTCCTCACCCGCTCATCATCGCGCATCCCCGAACGCGCGGGCGGCGCCGACGATCAGCTCGGTGCACGCCTCCAGGCCGATGGCCGTCGAGTCCAGCACCAGGTGGTAGAGCGAGCAGTCGCGGATGTCGACGCTGTAGAACTGGCGCGCGTACTCGGCCTGGGTGCGGTCGACCCGGCGCAGCGTCTCCCGCGCCGTCTCCTCATCTACGCCGCCGATCTGCATGGCCTGGCGCAGGCGCAGATCGTCCGGCCCATCGAGCCGGACCCGGAGCACGCCCGGCTCGTCGCGCAGCAGGACCACGGCGGCGCGGCCGAGGATCACGCCCTCGCCGGTCCGGGCCTGGCGCACGAGGACGTCCTCGGTGGCCCGGCGAAAATCCTCGGAGGTGAAGCTCTCCGGGGGCACCGGCGCCGGTACGCCGACGTCGGTTCCGACGAACCCGCGCAGGAACCGGTCCAGGAAGCTCTCCGCGGGCTCCTTCTCGTGGGCTTCGACGTCGTCCAACGAGATGTCGAGTTGCTCGGCCACCTGCATGGGGATAGCGCGGTCGACGAAGGCCACCCCCAGGCGCTCGGCCACGTCGGGACCGATCACGTCCCCGCCTGCTCCGTAGGTGGCGGACAGGGCGACGACGGTCATGCAGCACAGCCTGCCCACATGGCCTAGGTCTGACTCCGCCTGAGTTGGTTTCCCGCCCCGACCAACGGGAAGGCTGACGCGAAACGACCTTGGGAGGAGACCCAGATGTCGACCGTATTGATCGTCGTGATCGTTGTGGTTGTCGTGCTGATCGCGGCGGCCGTGTTGTTTGCCCTTCGCCAGCGCAGCGAGCTTCAACTGCGTCAGCGCCGTCGTGAGGTTGCTTCCGAGACCCGCCAGCAGGCGGAGATCCGCGGGCAGCGGGCCGATGAGGCCGACCGGCAGGCGCGGATTGCCCAGGCGGAGGCCGAGCGCCACCGGGCCGAGGCGAACCTCCACGAAGAGCGTGCGTCCGCGGTCGAGGAGGGGCACTTCGACGACCAGCTGAGAGGCGATCGCGGCGACGACGCCGAGACCGGCGTGGGCGCGGAGCCGGCCGGCGGCGCCGGAGCGGCTGACGGGAGCGAGGCCGGGACGGAGGCCAGCACCCCGCCCCCCCGGTGATACGTTTCTCCCGCTTCGTTTCCGACGCTGGGAGTAACTAGATGACGACCGCGACCATGGACATGGCGAGCCTGAAGGACGCCGCCGGGACGCACCTTGGCTACACGGATTGGCAGGAGATGACCCAGGAGCGGGTCAACCAGTTCGCCGACGCGACCGATGACCACCAGTTCATCCACGTCGACGTCGAGAAGGCCAAGGCGACCCCGTTTGGCGGCACCATCGCCCACGGGTATCTGACCCTGTCCTTGGCCGCGCCGATCATGGGCGAGCTCATGCACGTCTCCGACGCCAAGATGGGGATCAACTACGGGCTTGACAAGGTCCGCTTCCCGGCGCCGCTGCCCGTGGGCAAGCGCTGGCGCGGCGGCGGGGAGATCGTCGAGGTCTCGGAGGTGCCGGGCGGCCTGCAGGTGAAGTCGAAGGTCACGGTCGAGGTCGAGGACGGCGAGAAGCCGGCCTGCGTCGCCGAGTGCCTGGTTCGCCTCTACGGGTGAACCAGTCCCGGGAGATCCAGCTCGCCGCGCGGCCGCACGGCGAGCCCAAGCCGGAGGACTTCCGCCTCGTCGAGGCAGAGGTCCCGGATCCCGAACCGGGACAGCTCCTCGTGCGCAACCGCTGGATGTCGGTCGACCCCTACATGCGCGGTCGCATGAACGACGTGAAGTCCTACGTTCCCCCCTTCCAGCTCGACGCCCCGCTTGAGGGCGGCGCGGTGGGGCAGGTGGTCGCCTCAGCCGACGAGCGCTTCGGCGAGGGCCAGTGGGTGCTTCATCAGCTCGGGTGGCGTGAGCTGGCGCTCGTCCCCGCCGCCGCCGCGCAACCGATCGACCCTGACCTGGCCCCGCCTTCGGCCTTCCTGGGCGTCCTGGGCATGCCGGGGCTCACCGGCTACGTCGGTCTCTTCGACATCGCCGGCTATCAAGACGGCGAGGCGGTGTTCGTCTCCGGCGCCGCCGGCGCCGTTGGTTCGCTGGTCGGCCAGCTGGCCAAGCTCAGGGGCTCGTTCGTGGTTGGGAGTGCGGGCTCGGCCGAGAAGCTGGCCTGGCTGAAGGAGGAGCTCGGTTTCGACGCCGTCTTCAACTACAAGGACGACGCGTGCCATCGGCTTCTGCGCGCGGCCGCCCCGGACGGCATCGACGTCTACTTCGACAACGTCGGTGGGGAGCACCTGGAGGCGGCGCTCGGGTCCCTGCACGATCGCGGGCGGGTCGCCCTGTGCGGGGCGATCTCCACCTACAACGCCACCGAGCTCCCACCCGGGCCGCGGGGCCTCGAGCCGACCATCGTGCGCAAGCGCCTGACGCTCAAGGGATTCATCATCACGGACCATTTCCACCGCCTCCAGGCCTTCCACCAAGAGGTGGGTCCGCTGGTCCGCGACGGCCTGATCAGCTACCGAGAAACCATCGTCGAAGGCCTCGACCACGCCCCCGACGCGTTCATCGGCCTGCTGCGCGGCGAGAACGTCGGAAAGATGGTCGTCGAGGTCTAGTTCGGCGTCGTGCCACCGGGGGTGGCACGCACACGACACGCCTCTCCGGTCCCGCCGGGGTGTGCCATGCCAACGACCATATGCGGCACTGGGACGGCACACCCTCGCTGCATCGTCGAGGTGTGTCGTCCGAGTGCCACTCCTCGCCCCGCCAGACGGAACTAGTCCTCCTCCGGTGCCCACGCCACCTGCAGCTCGTCCCGGCGTCCGAACCGCGCCAGGTGGGAGCCGATCACGCGCTCGATCCGCGCCAGCGAGTCCTCCGACTGCGCCCGCGCGCGGAGGAGGAGCCCGTCGTCGCGCCGCTCGAGCTCGCAGACGCCGTCCGGAAAGGCGATCCGTCCCGCATCGTCGTCAAAGCTCACCTCGAGCCGATGCCCGAAATGACGGCACAGCTGCTTCAGATAGGGCGAGGGCTTGCCCGTGGCGACCAGTGTCTCGTTCATAGCTTCCATTCGATTCAGCCTACTTCGGCCTGGCTAGCCTGGAAGAACCGGCTGACTCAACCCCAGGAGGCGTGATGCAGACCCGCAAGCTCGGAAGCCAAGGACTCGAGGTATCGATGGAGGGACTGGGCTGCATGGGGATGTCCGAGTTCTACGGTGACACCGACGACGAGGAGTCGCGGGCCACGATCCAGCGAGCGCTCGAGCTCGGGGTGAACTTCCTCGACACGGCCGACATGTACGGCCCCTTCACCAACGAGCGCCTGGTCGGCGAGGCGATCCGCGACCGCCGCGACGAGGTCGTGCTCGCCACCAAGTTCGCCAACGTCCGCGGGGAGAACGGCGAGCGCCTCGGCGTCCGCGGCGACCCCAAGTACGTCCACGAATCATGCGACGCCTCGCTCAAGCGCCTCGGCGTCGACCACATCGACCTCTACTACCAGCACCGCGTCGACCCGAAGGTCCCCATCGAGGAGACCGTGGGCGCCATGGCCGAGCTCGTGCAGCAGGGCAAGGTCCGCTTCCTCGGACTCTCCGAGGCGGCGCCCGACACCGTCCGCCGGGCCCATCGGGTGCATCCGATCTCGGCCCTGCAGACCGAGTACTCGCTGTGGACCCGTGACGTCGAGGAGCGGATCCTGCCCACGACGCGGGAGCTCGGGATCGGCTTCGTCGCCTACAGCCCGCTTGGCCGCGGCTTCCTGTCCGGGCGCTTCAGCTCGCCCGACGACATCCCCGCGGATGACTTCCGCAGCCAGAACCCTCGCTTCCAGGGCGAGAACTTCGCCCGCAACATGGAGATCGTCGAGCGGGTGCGAGAGCTGGCCGAGGAGAAGGACGTCACAGCGAGCCAGCTGGCCCTGGCCTGGATCCTCCACCAGGGTGAGGACATCGTCCCCATCCCCGGGACCAAGCGCCGCCGCTACCTGGAGGAGAACGTGGCCGCAACCGAGATCGAGCTGACCGAGGACGACCTGCGCCGCCTGGACGAGGCCGCGCCCCCTGGCGCGACCGCCGGGGACCGCTACCCGGATATGTCGACGGTGCAGACCTAGGTTGTTCGCCGGGGCGCACGCACCACCCGCCCTGCACCGTTAGTTTCGGGTCATGCGGATTGCCGTCGTCGGGGCAGGGATTCTCGGGCTGGCCGTGGCCCGGGAGCTCAGCCCGTCGGCCGAGGTCACGGTGCTCGACAAGGAGGACCGCATCGCCGGGCACCAGACCTCGCACAACAGCGGGGTGGTCCACGCCGGGGTCTACTACGCGCCGGGGTCGCTGAAGGCGCGGCTGTGCCGGCGCGGGATGGGGCTGCTGCGGGACTTCTGCTCCGAGCACGACCTGGCCTACGAGGAGTGCGGCAAGGTGATCGTCGCCCGTGACGCCGCCGAGCTGCCCCGCCTGGATGAGATCGAGCGCCGGGCGCAGGCCAACGGCGTCCCCGGCTTGCGCCGACTGAGCGGCGACGAGCTCCGGGAGGTCGAGCCGCACGTCGTCGGGCAGGCCGGGTTGCACTCCCCGCGCACGGCGATCGTCGACTTCGCCGCCGTGGCCCGCGCGCTCGCCGAGGGGCTCGATATCCAGCTCGGCTTCGAGGTCGTGGGCCTCGAGCAGCGCGGCGGCCACGTGGCGCTTCGCTCACGCGCCGGCGAGCAGCTCGTCGCCGACCAGGTGGTGATTTGCGGCGGGCTGCAATCAGACCGCCTGGCCCGGCTCGCCGGCGACAGCGACGGCCCCGCGATCATCCCCTTCCGCGGGGAGTACTACCGCCTGCGCGGCGAGCGACAGCACCTCGTCCGCGGCCTCATCTACCCGGTCCCCGATCCCGCGTATCCGTTCCTCGGCGTCCACTTCACCCGCCGCGTCGGCGGTGGCGTCGACGTGGGGCCCAACGCGGTGCTGGCGCTGGCCCGCGAGGGCTACCGGCGCCGCGACGTGTCACTCACCGACGTGCGCGAGATCCTGGCCTGGCCCGGGTTTCGCCGGCTCGCCCGCCGGCACTGGCGGACGGGCGCCTCCGAGCTTTACGGCTCAGTGTCGCGCCGGGCCTTCGTCGCCCGCGCCCGGTCCTTCATTCCTGAGCTGCGGGCGGCCGACGTGGAGGCGGCCCCGGCGGGAGTCCGGGCTCAGGCGATCGACGCCGACGGCTCGCTGGTCGATGACTTCCGGATCGCCCGCACCGAACGGATCGTGGTCGTCCGTAACGCGCCCTCGCCCGCCGCGACCTCGTCGCTGGCCATCGCCGAGCACATCTGCGCCGGCCTCAGAAGCGCATCGCCCCGTCCGGCAGGCTGACCCCGGGGAAGAGCCGGGCGCCGGCCCGGAGCGTGTTGTGCGCGCCCAGCCGCGCCCCCTCGCCGAGAACGACGCCGCCGTCGAGGTGACAGTGGTCCCCGATCTCGGCGGCGCGGCCGACGATCGAGGCGCGAACCGTCGTGTGGGCCCCGATCCGCGTCCCGTCGAGGATGACCGAGCGCTCGATGTGCGCCCCGGCTTCGACGACGACATCACGGCCCAGGGCCACGCAGCCGCCGACGATCGCGCCGCGGGCGATCGAGCTTCCCGCGCCGATCAGCGTCGGCGCGATCAGCCGCCCCTCCGCCGTCGCGCCCTCGGCCAGCACGCGGCGCCCGTCCTCGAGCGCCTTACCCAGCTCGGTCTCGACGTTCCCCTCGAGGATGTCGAAGTTGCCCTCCAGGTAGCGCTCGGGGGTCCCGATGTCAAGCCAGTAGCCCTGGCCGACGAAGCCGTAGAGGCCGTGGCCGACGAGCTTGGGGAAGACGTCGCGCTCGATCGAGATGTTGGTTCCCGGGGGTGCCATGTCATCGAGGATCGAGCGGTTCAGCACGTAGGCGCCGGCGTTGATCAGGTTGGAGTCGGATTCGTCCGAGCTCGGCTTCTCCAGGAACTCGCGCACGGAGCCGTCGTCGTTCAGGTGCACGAGCCCGTAGGCCGATGGGTCCTCGACCGCGTGGAGGGCGAGCGTGCCCGTGGCGCCCGTCTGCTCGTGCTGGGCCAGCTGGGCCGAGAGGTCGAAGTCGCACAGGACATCGCCGTTCAGCATGAAGAAGCGTTCGTCGAGCAGGTCGCCCGCGTAGCGGAGCGCCCCACCGGTGCCCAGGGGCGTGGGCTCATCGACGTAGCGGATGCGCACCCCCAGCGACGCTCCGTCACCGAGGACGTGGCGAACCCCCTCGGCCATGAACCCGCATGAGAGGATCACCTCGTCGACCCCGTGGCGGCGGAGCCAGTCGATCATGAACGCGATGTGGGGCCGGTTGGCCAGGGGCACGACGGGCTTGGGGATCGTCGAGGTCAGCGGCCGGAGCCGCGTTCCCTCGCCACCGGCCAGGATCAGCGCCTGCATGCGCGGGGACGGTATCGCGGACGCTCAGACCGCCGCTAGCCGCTCGGCCAGGCGGGTGTGGCGCCGCGCCGTGTCCGGGGTCCGGGCGGCGCGCGCGATGACCTCACGCGTGCCGACGACCACGGTGGCGATCCGCGACCGTGTCACCGCGGTGTAGAGCATCTCCCGGCGCAGGAAGAAGGCGCCCCCCGCCGGGTGGGCGACGATCACGGCCACGGGCAGCTCGATCCCCTGCCCGCGGTGGACCGAGCAGGCGTAGGCCAGCCGCAGCCGCTCGGCCTGCTCCACCGGAAGGCGGAAGATCGCCTCCTCGGCATCGAGGATCAGCGCGGGGTCGTCGTCCTCGCCGGACACCTCGTCGCGCAGGGTCAAGAGGGTTCCGTTCATCAACCCCAGCTCGTGCAGGTTGCGCCCGGTCATCATCACCTTGTCGCCGATCCGCAGCCGGCCGCCGCGCACCGGGCGGCCCTCCGGGTTGAGCGCCTCGCGGAGCGCCTCGTTGAGCGTGTCGATCCCTAGCTCGCCCCGGTACACGGGCGCGAAGACCTGGATGTCGCGCGCGGGATCGATCCCGTAGTGCTCAGGCAGGCGCCGGCTGACCAGAGAGACGATCTCGGCCGCGGCCGCCGCCGGGTCGTTCCGTTCGATCAGGAAGAGATCGCGGCGCATCTCCTCCCGGGGGGTGAAGTCGGGCGCCCGGCCGCGGCGGATGGCGTGCGCTCCCTGGACGATCATGCTCCCCGCGGCCTGGCGGAAGATGTGGGTCAGTCGCGCCGTGGGGACCCGGTCCGATGCCACGAGCTCGGCGAACGGCTTGCCCGCGCCCACCGGCGCCAGCTGATCGGCGTCGCCGACCAGCACGACGTGACTCCGCGCGCCGACGGCCCGGAGCAGCGTGACCAGCAGCTCGAGGTTGGCCATCGAGCTCTCATCGACGATCAAGAGGTCGCAGGACAAGGGATCCTGCTCGTCGTGAGTCGGCCCCTCGCCGGGGATCCAGCCGAGCGCGGAGTGGACCGTCTTGGCCCGGACACCGCTGGCCTCGCTCATCCGCACCGCGGCGCGGCCGGTGGGGGCGACGAGCAGCACGCGGGCGCCGCGGCGCTCGGCCAGCGCGGCGATCGTCCGGATCGAGGCCGTCTTGCCCGTCCCCGGGCCGCCGGTGATGACCGACAGGCGGTGGGCAAATGCGTTCTCGACGCCGATCTGCTGCTCGGCCGTCAAGGACTGAGGGGCCTCTGACGGGTCGCCCTGACGCGTGGTCCCCAGCCGCTCGTTCCCCTCTGACACGAGCAGCTCGGCCACCCGGACTGCCAGCTCGGCCTCGAGCTCGGCCGTGGCCCGCCGGTAGACGAAGCCGTCATCCTGGCTCAGGTCCCCGGCCGCCACGAGCTCGGCGATCAGGGCCTCGTCGGGCGCGCGGCCGAGCAGCTCCCCGGCGGCGGCCGTGAGCCCGGGCCGGGGCAGGCAGGTGCTCCCGCTCCGCTCGGCTTCGGCCAGCACGTGGAGCACCCCGGCGCGCAGGCGCTCGCGATCATCGAGGGGTCGGCCGGCCGAGCGGGCGATACGGTCGGCGATCGCGAAGCCGACACCGAACACGCTCGTCAGCGCGTAGGGGTTCTCGCTCACAGTGCGGTGGCCGGCGTCTCCGTACGCCTCGTGGATCCGGCCGACCAGATAGGCCAACCCGTGCGGTGCCAGCAGCAGGTGCAGCTTGCGGGTGGCGCGCAGCCGCTCCCATGACGCCTCGGCCTCGGTCAGCGCGCCGCCGGTCAGCCCGGCGGCGGCAAAGGCGCGGCGCGGGTCGGCGTCAATCACCTCGAGCACCTGGTCGACCCCGTAGCGATCGATCAGCTTGCCCGCCCGCTTGACGCCCACGTGCTTGACCCGCTTCAGATAGAGGACGACCGACTCGGCGTCCACCGGCGAGAGCGGAATCGCCTGGGTCACCTTGACCTGAGGCCCGTAGCGGCTGTCGTCGACCCAGCTCCCAAGAACGTGGGCGCGCTCGCGCTGCTCGAGGTGCCCGATCGGCCCCACGAGCACGAGGTCCTCGCCGTCATCACTGGCGGCGTCAACCACCGCCCAGCCCGCATCGGGGCTCAGGTAGCGCGTGCGACGCACCGTCACCTCGGAGTCGAACGGGCCCAGGGCAGCCTCGGTGCTGGACATCGAGCTGACATTAGTCCGGGTGGCGGCGCACCGGTCGCCTCGGTGCAGAGATGTCACACGCGTTAGGTCCTAACTTTGCAATCGCGCGCGCGTGGCCGATACTGATGCCCGATGAGCACCGCCCTGCCCGCGGCCGCTGGGAGCCCCCCGGCGCCCGGACGCTCGCTCCGATTCGCGCGCCTGAGCGACGAGCTGCTGGCTCGCTACGCCGCCCGCGGCAGCCAGCGCGCGTTCGGCGTCATCTACGACCGCTACCACCAGCCCCTCTACCGCTACTGCCGCTCGATCGTGCGCGACGAAGCCGACGCCCAGGACGCCCTCCAGTCCACCTTCACCGGGGCGCTGGCCGCCCTGCAGCGCCAGGCCCGGAAGGCGCCGCTGCGGCCCTGGCTCTATCGGATCGCTCACAACGAGTCGGTCTCGGTGCTTCGGCGCCGAGCCCGCGATGCCCAGCACCAGAGCGTCGACGACGCGACGGCGCTGTCCGCCTCGGCCGCCGACGAGGCGCTGACCCGGGCCCGCTGGCAGGGACTCCTGAACGACCTGGCCGAGCTCCCCGAGCGCCAGCGGGGCGCCCTTCTCCTGCGCGAGATGGCCGGTCTGTCTCACGAGGAGATCGCCGTGGCCCTCGGGCTCACGCTGGGCGGCGCCAAGCAGGCGATCTTCGAGGCCCGGCAGGGACTGGCCGAGGTGGAGGAGGGCCGCGCGATGAGCTGTGAGGACGTGCGCCGTCGGATCTCCGAAGGCGACCGCCGGGTTCTGCGCGCGCGGCGCCTGCGCGCCCACCTGCGCCACTGCTCCGCCTGCGAGGCGTTTGCCGGGGCGATTCCGGCCCGCCAGGCGGAGCTCCGCGCGCTGGCGCCGGCGCTCCCAGCCGCCGCGGCGAGCACGATTCTGGGTCGGGTCATGCGCGCCGCCTCGCCCCACGGCGGCTCGGCGGCCGGATCCGCGGCGACCGCCGGCGCCGTCGGCAAGGCGGCCGGCGCCATGGTTGGCTGGAAGGCGATCGCCGGCGCGGCACTGGTGGCCGGCGCCACCGCCGGCGTGGCCGGGCTCACCCACGTCAGCCACCGGGCCCAGGCCGTCAATCACGCGGTCCTGCGCGGCGAGCAGCGTCGCCCCGCCCGCGCCGCTTCGGTTCCGGCGAGCCACCACGCGACGATTCGCCTTGGCACCGCTTCGGCGGCACCGCAAGGCGCTGCCGGCGCGTTCCGCTACACGGTCACGCACCGCCGCCACGGGGACTTTCGCGCGTTCCACCGTGGACACGGATTCGCCTTTGTCGGCCGCAGGCACGGCGCGCCGGCTCGGGGATGGTCCGCCACGGTCCATCATCGTCACAGCGGTTTCGCCCGGCCGCAGCGAGGCTCGCGCTCCTCGTCGTACGCGCAGGCGTCGCGCTACAGCGCCCATGGACACTCGCGGCCATCGCACCGCGCCGGGCACCCGACCCAGCACGAATAGCCCCTAACCTCCAGCGCCGGGGGCCACCATGCATAGAAATCCCCCGCACCGAGTAGGTTGAATGCGGAGCACTTCGCATGTCCGGCCTCCCCGAACTCACACGTCGCCGGGTGATCATCGCCCTGATCGTGATCGTGCTGCTGATCGTGGGGCTGTACTTTCTGCTCCCCAAGCTCGCCGGTCTCGGTAACACCTGGGGTCAGCTGAAGCACGGCGATCCCGTGCTCCTGGCCGTCGCCGCGGTGCTGGAGATGATCTCGGTCCTCGGCTACGTGATCCTGTTTCGCAGCGTCTTCGGCCGCAACATGCCCCGCATCGACTGGCGGGCCAGCCTGGAGATCCCGCTCGCCGGCATCGCCGCCATCCGGCTGCTGTCGGCCGCCGGTGCGGGCGGCGTCGCCGTCACGGCCTGGGCGCTTCGGCGCGCGGGGATGAGCGGGCCGGTGATCGCCTGCCGGATGGTCGCCAGCTACGTCATCCAGTACTCCTTCTATCTGGGAGCCATGCTGATCTGCGGGCTGGGCCTGTACTACGGGGCCTTTTCCGGGGGCGGAAGCTTCTCCCTGCTCATCATCCCAGCCCTTTTCAGCGCTGGTGCCATCATCCTCGTGGCCAGCATGGCCTTCCTCCCGGGGGATTACGAGCGACGCTTCTCGCAGGTTGCTAAGCGCTCGAAGGGCCGGCTCGGGCGCATCTCCGCTCGTCTGTCCACGGTTCCCGCCACCCTCGGAACGGGAGTGCGCACCGCCATCGACGTCGTGCGGGAGCGACCCATCGCGGCGCTGGGCGCCGCCATGTACTGGGGCTTCGACATTGCCACGCTGTGGATGTCCTTCAAGGCCTTCGGTCAGACGCTCCCGGTCGCCGTGGTGATCATGGGCTATTTCATCGGAACCCTGGGGAGCCTCCTCCCGCTCCCCGGCGGCCTCGGCGGGGTTGAGGGAGGCATGATCGGCGCCTTTGTCGCCTTCGGAGTGCCGGCCGGGCGGGCCGTCGTGGGAGTCCTCGCCTACCGGGCCATTTCCTTCTGGCTGCCCACGATTCCCGGCATCATCGGTTACCTGAGGTTGCGGGTCACCGTACGCTCATGGCAGCTGGCCGATGAGCGCGTCGATGCCTGAACGCCGGGGTGGTCTGGCCGCCGAGTCAGCCGGTCTCGTCGGGCGCTTCTTCCGTCTGATCGGGCGGGGCGTCCGGGGCGAGGTGGTCAAGCGCACGGGTGGCCCCGCCCGGGCGCGCGTGATCGTGCTCTTCGCCCTCGTGCTGGCGCTCAACGGCGCCGACGCCTCGACGGTCGGCGCGATCGCGCCCCAGCTCAAGTCCGGGCTCAACATCGATATCACCGACATCGGGTTGCTCGCCTCGGTCTCGCTGCTGGTCGGCGCCGTGTTCACGATTCCCGTCGGGTTCCTGGTCGACCGCACCAAGCGAATGCCGATCCTGTCGCTCAGCATCGTCCTCTGGAGCTTTGCCTCGCTGTTCAGCGCCTTTGCCGGCAGCTTCAGCACGCTGCTTCTGACCCGCCTCGCGCTCGGCGCCGTGGCGGCGGCCGCCGGCCCGGCGATCGCCTCGCTCACCGGCGACTACTTCTCGGCCGATGAGCGCGGTCGGGTCTGGTCCTACATCCTCGTGGGCGAGGCAGCGGGGACAGCCTTCGGCTTCATCGTCTCCGGCCTGGTGGCCAGCGCGATCGACTGGCGAGCCGCGTTCGTCGTCCTTTCCATCCCCGGCTTCTTCCTGGCCCGTGAACTCTCGCGGACCGTCCCCGAGCCGCTCCGGGGCGGCCAGAGCCGCCTCGAGGTGGGGGACGTCGATCTCCACCTGGCGGTGGCCCGCCACTCGGCCCGAGCCGATCGCGGCGAGGCTCCTGGCGAGTCGGCGCCGGCTGCAGACGCGGCGGCGGAGGCGGCGCGCGAGGCCGCCCGGGCCAAGGGCGTCGCGCCCAACCCGCGGCTCGTCCTCCACGAGGACCCCAGCAAGATGGGACTGGGAGCGTCGATCCGCTACATCTTCTCGATCCCGTCGAACGCGCTGATGATCATCGGCTCGTCCCTCGGCTACTTCTACTTCGCCGGCCTGCAGACCTTCGCGCTGCTGTTCGTCAAAGGCCATCTCGCCGCGTCCCAGACCTATGCCGAGCTCGTGCTGGCGCTGCTTGTCGTCGGAGCGGTGGCCGGGACGCTGGTCGGGGGGCGCCTGCCCGACCGGCTGCTCAAGCGGGGTTATCTCTCGGCCCGCGTCGCCTTCCCCGGCGTGTGCTACCTCGCCGCCGCCGCGTGCCTACTCCCGGGGCTGCTGTTCACCAGCCGGAACCCGGCGATCTGGTTCTTCGTCGTCGGGGCGGGGCTGATCTCGGCCGCCAACCCGCCCCTTCAGGCTGCCCGTCTCGATGTTGTTCCCGCGGGCCTCTGGGGCCGGGCCCAGAGCGCGCTCACGGTCGTGCGCTCCCTCGCCCAGGCCGCCGCCCCGATCGTCTTCGGCGGCATCTCGCAACTGGTGGCCGGCGTGCTCCCGTCGCAGGCGCCCATCGGCACCCACGTAAAGCCGCCCTCCTCCCACACCACGACCGGGCTCGAGGTGACCTTCCTGATCATGCTCGCGACCCTGGGCACGGCCGGCTGGCTGCTCTTCCGCGCCAAGGAGACCTTTGCCTCCGACGTGGCGACCGCTGCCGCCTCCGAGCCCGGCGCTACCGGCGCTCCGCCGCCCGAACCGCCGCCGCCAACGCGTCGTTTGCCACGAGCTGCTGAAAGCGGCTGATCAGCGGCCGCACGCTGGCCAGGCCGATCCGCCCCCGAGAACCGTAGGACTTGACCCGGGCCTCGGAGCGAAGCAGCGAGCCTTCGGAGTCCGTCCCGTCGGCTGCCTCTACCCAGTGCGCGAACACGACCTTGGCCGTTCCGCTCTTTGACCAGTCGCGGAACTCCTCCAGGTTCTCGAGCACCGGGTAGTCCCGGCGCAGCGTCCAGATCCGCCCGACAAGACCGGAGACCAGTGCGTTCTTGTCATCGTCGAGCACGATGAACGGGGGATGGCGAAATAGGTCCTCGAACGTCGCTTGCGCCGGGACGCCGGGGATCCGCCAGCGCACGAGCCGCCCCAGCATCCGCGTGTCGGTAAGCTCAACCGTTCGCGCCGCCTGCCACAGGTCATCCGGCGCAACTAGGCTGGAACAGCGGTGTTGAACCGTCACGGTAGGCCCGGCCAGCCATCTGTCGAGGTCGGGTGCACGGGACGAACTCAAGAGTCGTCCTTTCTCAAACAGGAGGGGATCTGCATGAAGTTCAGGCTTCCATTGATAGCGGGCGCGGTCTCGCTGCTGGTGTCGCTGTCGCTCGTGGCGGGCGCCAGCGCCGCCACGAAGGCCCACGCGGCCAAGGCCAAGCACAAGTGCACGCTGGTGGCGACGAACCAGACGTCGGGCAAGGCGACGGGCTATGACTTCGCCACTCAGAAGTGCTCGGGTCCCTACGGCGCGGGTCTCAGCATCATCACCTACACCGAGGCCCTCAAGGGCACGACCGGCTTCACCGACATCGGCGGATTCAAGAGCTACTTCAACCGCGGCACGATCCACGGGACGTACTCGCTCTCAGGGACGCTCCCGACCTCGGGCAGCAGCGTCACCGCCACGGGTCCGATCAAGATCACCGGTGGCACGGGTGCCTTCGCCGGCATCAAGGCGAAGGGCACGCAGACCTGCACGAGCAACGACGGAGGGTCTCACTACACCTGCGTCGCGAAGTTCTAGGCGCGCTAAGCAGCACCACGTTGGCTGATCGCCGGCGGGAACCGCTCCCGTCGGCGATCATGCCCGGGTGTCCAGAGCCGAGGCCGAACGCGCGTCGCTGCGAACGCTGGCCGCCGGAGTGCTGGCGCCCGTCGTGCCCGCGGCTGCCGGCGCGCTGGGACTGCCACGGCGGCTGAGTGCCGCCGCCGGGGTCGCTTTGACGTTCGACGACGGCCCCCACCCCGAGGGCACGCCGGCGGTCCTTGAGTTACTCGCGCGCGAGGAGCTTCGCGCCGCCTTCTTCCTGGTCGGCGAGCAGGTGGAGCGCCGACCTGCGCTCGCGGCTCGGATCGCCGGGGCGGGCCATCTCGTGGCCCTCCACGGCTACCGGCACCAGCTCCAGCTGCGGATGCGCCACCAGGACGCCGAGGCGGATCTGCGACGGGGGGCGGCCGTGATTGAGGATGCTGTTGGTGCCCGGCCGAGGTGGCACCGGCCCCCCTACGGCATCTACAGCCCCTGGGGGCTTGAAATCGCCCGCGGGGCGGGGCTCTCGCCCTTGCTCTGGTCTCGCTGGGGCAAGGACTGGCGACGGTTCACCACCCCGGCCCGGATTGCCGCCCGGGCCACGCGTGAGCTCGCGCCGGGGGACGTGATTCTCCTGCACGATGCCGACTTCTACAGCTCCCGGCACTCCCACCGGCGTACGCTGGCGGCGCTCGGGCTGATCGTGGCCGAGCTAAAACGCTGCGGACTCGATACCGTCCTTCCCGTTTGACAGGCTTGCTCCGGCGCGCGATGAGTAGGAGCATCCAGGTCATTCCTGGTCGCGCCAAGCGGCCACGGCCGCCTAGATCGGGGCCCGTCCCGGTGCAAATTTCATGACTACCGCTTCCACCACAGCGAGCGTTCCTGACTTCTCCCGGTTCGCCATCGGCTTCGACCACCGGGACCGGCGGCGGTTCCACGAGCTGATCGATGAGGTCCTGGACTCAGAGCAGTGGTCCGAGGGAGGCATGACCCAGCGCTTCGAGGCCGCCTGGCAGGAGTGGAACCAGCTCCCCGCGGTGGCCATGTCGAGCTGGGCCGGCGGCGCGCTGGCCGCGCTTGACTTCGCCGGCGTGAGCGGCCAGACCGTCCTCTGTCCCTCCAACACCTTCATGGCCACGCCGCTGGCCGCGGTGCAGGCGGGCGCCCGGGTCGAGTTCGTCGACTGCAACCGAACCGACCTCTGCATGTCGTTTGCCGACTTCGAGGCCAAGGCCGCGCAGCACCGCCCCAAGGCCGCCCTGCTCGTCCACATCGGCGGCCACGTCGCCTTCGACTCGGAGGCGATCGCCGCTTATTGCCGTGAGCACGACATCTTTCTCATTGAGGACTGCGCCCATGCCCACGGCGCCTCGTGGAACGGGCGCAAGCCAGGGGGCTACGGCGACGCCGGGGTGTTCTCGCTCTATGCCACCAAGACGATCTCCACCGGTGAAGGCGGAGTGCTCGTCTCCCAGCGGCCCGAGGTGATCGAGCACGCGCGTGCCTTTCGTAACTACGGGAAGCCCTCCTTCGAGGTCCAGGGACTGAACTTCCGCATGAGCGAGTTCACGGCTGCGCTGGGACTGGTGCAGACCGAGCGTCTGTCTGAGATCGTGGCCTGGAAGAACGACGTGGCCCGTGAGCACCTGGATCCGCAGTACCCGAGCCGGCTCGAGCTGCCCGAAGGGATGACCAGCGGCCTGTACAAGTACATCGTCTTCGACTGGCTTGAGCGGTCGACCGGCCGCGTCTACGACGAGCCCTGCCACCGGATCATGGGCTCCGACGTCGAGCTGCCGAACAGCGACTGGGTGGCGCGAAACCATTCCTGCGTGCCGCTCTACTACCGGCCGGAAGAGGCGCGGCGGTGAGGGTTCTGGTCACCGGCGGGTCCGGGTTCATCGGCTCGCACGTGGTCGACAAGCTCCGGCTGCGCGGTCACGAGCCGGTGATTTACGACCTGCGCCCCTCGCCCTGGCACGAGAACGGGACGGTCGAGACGGTGCTCGGCTCGATCACGGACCGTGAGGCGCTGGAGCGGGCGCTGCACAGCTGCGACGCCGTGGCCCACCTGGCCGCCGTGGCCGACGTCAACGACGTCCATGCTTCCCCCGAGGATGCCGAGCGCGTGAACGCCCGTGGCACCGTTGCGGTGCTGGAGGCCGCCCGCCGCGCCGGGGTCAAGCGGATCGTCTATGCCTCGACGATCTGGGTCTACTCCGACTGTGCCGACGACGCGGTCGACGAGGACACGCTGCTTCCGCCCCCCAGCCACCTGTACACGAGCACGAAGCTCGCCGGGGAGCTCTACTGCAAGGCCTACCAGGAGCTCTACGGGATCGACTACACGATCCTCCGCTTCGGGATTCCCTACGGTCCCCGCGCGCGGGAGGCGGCGGTCATCCCGGCCTTCGTGGGTAAGGCGCTCCGGGGCGAGTCGCTGACGCTGGCCGGCGACGGGAGCCAGTCGCGGCGCTTTGTCTACGTCGAGGACCTGGCCGACGGCGTGGCCCTGGGGGTCCAGGACGTGGCCACCAACCGGATCTACAACCTGGCCTCGGACGAGAACGTCACCATCAAGCGGATCGCCGAGACGATCAAGGACGAGCTTGGCGACGTCGAGATCGTCCACACCGAAGCGCGGCCGGGTGACTTCGGCGGCAAGGTCGTCTGCTCAAAGCGGGCCGAGCGGGAACTGGGGTGGACTGCGGCAACCCCGTTCTCCGAGGGCGTCCGCCGGTACATCAAGTGGCGCGTGAACCAGGAGTCCTCGGCGTCCGAGCGTGAAGCCGGAGCCGTGATCCCGGCCGGCGAGCCCGATGCCGAGGCCCAGCCGCGCAAGATCCTCATCATCTCGGCCGACATCGGCGAGGGCCACGACCTCCCGGCCCGGGCGGTGGCCCGCGAGTTCCACGACGAGGATCCGGATGCGCAGGTCTCGATCGTCAACGGCCTGCCCGCGATGGGCTGGATCCTGACCCGCGTCCTACGGGAGAACTCGGCCTTCATGTTCCGCTGGGTCCCCTGGTGGTTCGACTTCCAGTACACGCTTTTTATGTACTTTGCTCCCACTCGGTGGTTGGCCCGGACGCTCCTGCGGACGTTGGGGAGCCGTGGCCTTATGCGGCTGATCCGCTCCCACGATCCCGACCTGATCATCTCGACCTATCCGGGGGTGACCGCGGTCCTGGGCGAGCTGCGAATGCGGCGGCGTCTCGACGTGCCCTGTTACTCCTCGATCACCGATCTGGCCGGGCTCCACTTCTGGGCCCACCGCGGGATCGACCTTCACTTCATCACCCATCCCGAGTCGGCCGAGGAGGTCGAGGAGATCGCCGGCCCCGGGAGCGTGCGCTGGGCCAAGCCGCCGACCTCCCCGTCGTTC
The DNA here is from genome assembly GCA_035505215.1 of Solirubrobacteraceae bacterium. Lineage (GTDB taxonomy): Bacteria > Actinomycetota > Thermoleophilia > Solirubrobacterales > Solirubrobacteraceae > Palsa-465. The sequence continues at coordinate 71,156 of DATJQY010000016.1, forward strand.
CTGGCCGCTCGGTCACGCGCGGACGCCCGCCGAGCCCTCGGGCTGCCCGCCGAGGGCAAGGTGATCGCCGTCTCCGGCGGGGGATGGGGGGTCGGAGACCTGCTCGGCGCCACCCGCACCGCTCTGGCCGCCGAGCCCAAGGCGACCGTCCTCTGTCTCTGCGGGCGCAACGACAAGCTCCGCGCGCGCGTGGCCAAGAGCCTGGGCGACGAGCCGCGGCTGCGCCTGATGGGGTTCACCGATCGGATGGGCGACGTGCTGGCGGCGAGCGACGCGCTGATCCACTCAAGCGCCGGGTTGACGGTGCTCGAGGCGATCATCCGCGGCTGCCCGGTTATTTCCTACGGCTTCGGTTACGGCCACGTCCGGGCCTCAAACCATGCCCTCGAGCGCTTCGGCCTGGCTCAGGTGGTCCAGTCGACGCGTGATCTCGCCCCCGCCCTCGATCGGGCGCTGGCTCACCGACCGGATCCCGACCCCTCGTTTGCGCGGCGCCCCTCGACGGCCTCACTCATACTCTCCGACGAGCGCCGGGCGCGGCCGCTCCCGGCCTGGCGGCTGCGGACCGTGCGCGCCGCGGTTACCGGCGCGGCGGCCCTCCTCATCGCGGCCTGGACGCTCACCACCGGGGCCTCCTACAGCCTCGTCTCCCACATCGTGCACATCAAGCCGGTCACCGCGGTCACGACCACGCGCCCCGAAGTCGGCGTGCTCGTCGACGCTCCGGAAGCACAGATCCCCGCGCTGGCCAACCAGCTCGACGGCCTCGGCATCCACGCCTCGTTCGCGCTGAGTCATCCCCCGACGGTGGCCGATGAGACGATCTTCGAGGATGGCGACCAGGCCATCCCCCGGCTCGGGGGTGGCGGCCTGGTGCGCTGGCTGGAGACGGGCGACCAGCTCCACCATCTAGTCAGACCGCTCGGCTACCGGCCCCACCATTTCGTCTACGCCTCGAGTGGTCCCAGCCTCGGCCAGTGGTGGCTCGCCCACAACTCCGGCGGCCGGCTCGTGGCGGGAGCGGTCCTCCTCCAGGACCGCGACGACCGCTCGCACCTGCGCCCGGGCGACGTGGTCGAGCTCCGGATCTCGAAGCCCGGCGAAGCCTCCGTGCTCATCGCGAAACTCGTCCGCAGCCTCCGCCGCGACCATCTGACCGGCGTCCCCGTCCGGCGCCTGATGCACGACGCCGGGGTGTCGGTGTAGGGAGGGCTTCTGGCGGGCGTCGCGCGGCGGGCCGCCGGCCCGGGCTCTCCGGGGGGCCGCGCGGGCCCGGTCGCCAAGGCGCCCCCTGCAAAAACGTGCGCAACTCACGGCGATCGGCCGAGGAGCGCACCTTTAGGTCCTATAGAGCACAAAAACGTGCGCCTGAACCGGCGCTCGTTCGTCAGACGCACGTTTTGTCCGGCCGCAAGCGCCGCGCCCGGCCGCAAGCCGCCCGCGAAGCTCCGCAAGCCGCCCGCGGACCGCCGCGGACCGCCGGCAAGCGCCCCAACGAGCAGCCCCTACCCCTCCAGGTGGTGCCAGTACGTGATCCCGGCGCCGAGGCGCACGAAGCCCTCGGCGGAATAGAGGCGCTCGCCGTCAGGCGTCGCGTTGAGGACCGCCCGCGTCGCGCCCCCCGCTCGCGCGGCAGCGCAGACCGACCGCAGCAGCGCCCTCCCCAAACCCTGGCGCTGAAACGCGGGCCAGACGTCCATGTCGTAGATGCCCGCAACCTCGCCGGCCATCAAGCTCCACGCGCGCCCCGCGAACTGACCCTCGACTCGCGCCACGGCATGCCAGGCAGAGCAGGGCTCGCTCCTCGTCAGCGAGAGCAGGCGCTGGCCGCCGGGACCGTATTCGGGAACGTCGGCTGAGAGCGAGACCCGCGGGTCGTCGCCGTCCGCGACCAGATCGAGCCCAGCGGCCATCCACCACGGCTCCCAACCTCGGTCGAAGCCGACCGCTTCCAAGGGGCTGGCATCGACGTCAGTCGAGAGCCAGGCTCCGATGATCCGGGCACCGTGCTCACGGGCGAACTCGACCCCGCGCTGCGCGGCGGCCGCGTCAATCGAGGTGGGGAAGTTCAGCATCAGGTGATCGCTGTGGGGCTGCCAGGCCCACGCGAGGCCCTCGTCCTCCCACGCCGAGCCGCCGCCCGCGAGCGCCGTGGCCACGTTCCATTCGGTCTGGAGACGCTCGCAGTCGGCGATCGTCGCCGGCATCTCCTGGCGCCCCGACGCGCTGCCCTCTACCGCGTCGCCCAGCTGTCTCGTGGGTTGCGCAGGGGGGTCAGCGTGGGCTCGATCTGGTCACGCAGATGCTCGTACTGCGGGGTCAGCGAGAGCTTGTGGCCAAGCTGATCGAGGGGCTCGTCGACCGTGAACCCGGGGCCGATGGTGGCGATCTCGAACAGCACGCCCGAGGGCTCGCGGAAGTAGACCGAGCGAAAGTAGTAGCGGTCGATCACCGGCGTGGCCCGAGCACCCGCCGCCGTCACTCGCTGCTGCCACGCCTCGATGTCGTCTGGCTCGGCCGCCCAGGCGACGTGATGGATGCTGCCGGCGCCCTGGAGTCCGCGCTCGGGCGGGGGGGAGTCATACATGTAGACGCTGCCGCGATGCTCGCCCCGCCGCTCGTAGGCGGCCAACTGCACCGGGCCGTGCGGGATGGGGACAAAGCCCAGCGTGCCCTCAAGCAGGGACTGGCTGCGCTCAGGGTCTTCCGTATAGGCCCGCACGGCGTGAAAACCCTGGAGCGCCATCTCGGCCGGGATCTCAGGGTGATCGGCGATCAGCGGCGGATCGCTCGTCTCGATCACGCGGAGCTCGTGGGTCAGGCCCTCGGGATCGTCGAACACCACGCTCGCGTCGGTCCGCGTGACGTCGACCCCGTGGTTGGCGAGGCGCTCGGCCCAGAAGTCGAGCGCCTTGGCTCCGGCCAGCCGCCAGACGATCCGGTGCACCATCCCGGCGCCAGGCCGCCCTCGCGGCACTCCGGGATATTCAAAGAAGGTGATGTCCGAGCCGGGATCCCCCGTCTCGTCGGCGTAGAACAGGTGGTAGACCGAGGTGTCGTCCTGGTTGACCGACTTCTTGACCAGGCGGAGCCCCAGGACTCCGGCGTAGAAGTCGACGTTGGCCTGGGCGTCGGCGGTGATTGCGGTGATGTGGTGGATGCCTTCGAGCTGCATCACCAGTGCACGCCCGGGGTGGCGCGAACGAAGGCGCGCTGCTCCGCCGACGGCTCCTTTTCCTTGCCCTCCTTGGGGCGCTTGCCATCTTCCACGGCGGGCTTGGACTCGCCCTCGGGGAACATCTGGTAGGCCTGGTTGGCCAGGAGATCCTGCGCCCCCGGGGCGAGCGCGTAGGTGATCTGGCCGACCGTCCCCATCGTCGTCGCCATCCGCTTGGGCCGCTTGCGGATTGCTTCGGTGATCATGTCCCCCGCTTCATCCGGGCTCAGCGTGGGGAAGCGGTCGTAGATCTTCGTCGGCGCGATCATCGGCGTCCGCACGAGCGGCATGTAGATCGTCGTCAGGTGCACGCCGTCGCCGATCACCTCGGGCGCGATCGAGCGTGAGAAGGCGTCGAGCGCGGCCTTCGAAGCCACGTAGGCCGAGAAGCGCGGCGTGTTCACCTGGAGGCCGATGGTCGAGACGTTGATGATGTGACCCGTGCCGCGTTCGCGCATGACCGGCAGCAGCTTGAGGATCAGCTTCACGGGCCCGAAGTAGTTCAGCTGCATCGTCCGCTGGTAGTCGTGAAAGCGGTCGTAGGCGCGGTTCACCGAGCGCCGGATCGATTTGCCGGCGTTGTTGATCAGGATGTCGACCGCGTCGTAGCGGGCCAGGACCTCGTCGGCCATCCGGTCGATGTCGTCCATGTCGGTGAGGTTGCAGGGATGGGAGTAGGCGGTCCCGCCCAGGTCCTCGATCTCCTCGGCCAGCTCGTCCAGCTTCTCCTTCGTGCGCGCGACCAAGAGCACTGTGGCCCCGGCTTCACCGATCTTGAGCGCTGCGGCTCGGCCGATGCCCGACGAGGCGCCGGTGATCAGCACCGTCTTGCCGGAGACCGCATCCTCAAGTGAGGGCGCGAGCACGCCTCCGCCCACAGGAATCCGCCGGCTGAAGGCCTGGAGTGTGCGGACACCCGAGGCAGCGATATCCAGCGGATTGGGCGGGGCCATTGGGGGCACCGTATCACCGCGAAGTGGGTGGGCATCCGTCTTCACCATCTGCGAACATACGTTCGTATGACGATAGTTGTCTGCGTCCTGCTGCCCCGGTTCCAGTTGACGATCGCTGCCGGCGATCGTCAGGAGCTCCTCCAGGTTCCGGCGGCGCTGGCGCCCGACCCAGGTGGCGTGCAGGCGGTGGGCGAGGTGTCCCTGCCCGCGGAGGCGTTCGGCGTGCACCCGGGCATGCGGCTGGGGGAGGCGCTCGCGCGCTGTCCGCGGCTGACACTTGTGCCCCCCGACCCGGCTGGCGTGGCCGACCGATGGGAGAGGCTGCTCGTGCGCCTGGAGTCAATCGGCGCCGCGGTCGAACCGGAGCGCGCCGGACTCGCCTGTTTCGATGCCCGCGGACTTAAGCGCCTGTATGGCGGAATCGAGGGCGTCCTGACGGCGACACGCCGTGCCCTACGCACCCCCGCGCGCTATGGCGTGGCGGCCTCACGATTCGCCGCCGTCGCCGCGGCCACCCGGGCCCGGGCGCGCCGGCCGGTGATCGTCACAGGTGGGCGACCGGCGGCTCGAGAGTTCCTGGCCGGTATGCCGGTGGCCCTCCTCCGCGCCCGTCCCGCGCTGGCCGAGCTGCCCGAGGCGCTCGAGCGTCTGGGCGTCGCCACCCTGGGTGAGCTGGCCACGCTGCCGCCGTCCGCGCTGGCCGACCGCTTCGGGAAGGCCGGGCTCCTGGCCTATGAGCTGGCTGTCGGCGGCGACGGCGCGCTGCGGCCTCGCCCGGCGGGCGAGCTGGTACGGGAGTCGCTGGAGCTCCCCGAGGCAGGCTCGGGTCTCCAGCTCGAGCGCGCCCTCGGCCTCTTGATCGACCGGCTGCTGTCGCGGTCCGAGCGGCGGGGGCGCACCTTGCGGACGGTCGCGATCTCCGCCGTGCTTGTCGAGGGTGGGGGGACCTGGCGCCAGCAGGTGGTGTTTCGGGAGGCGCTGGCCGATCCCACGCGCATGCGCCTGGCCCTGAGTCCGCACCTGGCGCAGATACCCGCACCGGCGGAGATGCTGCGCTTGGCGGTCGAGCAATTCGGGCCGCCGACGAGCGATCAGCGGGGGCTCCTGGACGATCCGGCTGAAGCCCGGCGCGCCCGGCTTCGGGAAGCGATTCGGCAGACCCGGGCGGCCGCCGGCTCCGATGCCGCCCTGCGGGTGCTTAAGGTCGATCCCCAGTCGCGCGTACCGGAGCGCCGGGCCGTTCTGGCGCCCTTTGAGGGGGCCGGATGACCGGTCCCCGCCGTCTTGCCATTCCCCGCCGGGTGGCGGTCGAGGCCGACGAGGAAGGGCGGCCGCAGCTCGTCGACCGGCGCGAGGTCGACAGCGTGCGGGAGTCGTGGCTGATCGAGGATCGCTGGTGGACCGGGCGTCCCCTGCGCCGCCGCTACTGGGAGATCGTCACCGTCTGCGGCCGCGACGAAGTCGTGTTCCACGAGCTGGAGAGCGGGAGGTGGTGGCGGCAGCGCTGAGCTAACACGCGGATAACGGCGTTACGTCGCTGTTATCCATGTTCCCCTAAACCACGAGCATGCGAATCCGCCGGATCCTCGTCCTCGCCTCGGCCGGACTGATCTGCGTCGCCGTGGCCGCCTGCGGCTCGAGCAAGTCGAGCGGCTCATCGAGCCGGGTGAACTTGAACGCCGGCATCAAGTTCTCCGATTGCATGCGCGCCAACGGCATCCCCAATTTCCCGGATCCGTCGTCCGGCGGGGGCATCCAGATTCCCAACGGGGTCGACCCGCAGTCGCCCGCCTTCCAGGCCGCCCAGAACAGGTGCTTCAAGCTGATGCCGGGAGGCGGTCCGCTCCACGGACACGCCTCCGAGCAGCAGAAGCTCATGATGCTCCACCTCTCCCAGTGCATGCGCGCGCACGGCTTCCCGGACTTCCCCGACCCGGTGGCGACCCCGCCGAACCCGGGCGGCGGCATGGGCATCGCCTTCGGCGCCGCGGGATCGTTCATCGCTGTCCCCCAGACAATGCTGCAGTCGCCGGGCTTCCAGCAGGCGGCCAGCACCTGCGGCTTCCCCGGCGCCGGGCACCTGGGCAAAGGCAACGCCAAGAAGTCGTTCACGCTCGGCTGAGGCCGTTCGACTCCGGCCCGGGCGTGGACGCGGCACCCCTAAACTCAGGCGCCATGGCACCCGAGGCAGGTACACCGGTGGACCCCGGCCCTCTGGCCGTCGGCACCTGGAGCGGCGGGCGCTTCATGCACTTCGGCCAGCCCCTTGACGACGAGCGCTATCTCGCCCTGATCACTCCTGACGACGCGATCCGCACCGTGATCACGGCCGATGTGTACGGCGAGGGGGAGGCGGACCGGATGCTCGGGCAGGCCCTCGCCGGGCGGCCCCGTGACGGGTTCAGCGTCGTCGGTGCCGTCGGCCACGACTTCTACGAGGGCCAGCGCGACGGCCCCCGCGGCTTCCCGCGCTTCACCGACCCGCGCCTCCGTGACGAGGACAGCTACGCGAGCTATCTGCGGATGGCCACCGAGCGCAGCCTTGAACGCTGCGGCCTGGATCAGTTCGACCTTCTGCTCCTCCACAACCCGGACCAAACCGGCTACACGAGCCAGGCGGTGTGGAACGGGATGGCCGCGCTCCGCGAGGCGGGCCTGACGCGGATGATCGGCGTCGCCCCCGGCCCCGCCAACGGCTTCACCCTCGACGTGATCGATTGCCTCGAGCGCTTTGGCGCGCTGATCGACTGGGCGATGGTGATCCTGAATCCGCTTGAGCCCTGGCCCGGCGAACTCTGTCTCCGCGCCGCCGCCACCCAGGACGTCAAGGTGATCACGCGGGTTGTCGACTATGGCGGCCTGCTCTTCGATGACCTGCTCCCGGGCCAGGAGTTCCCGGCCCAGGACCACCGTCGCTTCCGCCCCGAGGGCTGGGTCGATCAGGGCCGGGAGCGAATGGAGGCGATGCGCCCCATCGCCGAGCGGGCCGGGCTGTCCATGATCCAGCTCGCCTGCCAGTGGAACCTGGCTCACGAGGCAGTTGCCTGCGCGGCGCCCACGCTGATTCAGGAGACGGGAACGGCGGCGCGGTCGGTGGAGGAGAAGCGTGGCGAACTGGCGGCGATGCCGCCTCAGTCGCGCTTGACCGAACGCGATGTCCAGGAGATCCGCTCGATCGGCGACAACACCGGGTGCATGACGCTCAAGGGGGCGAGCCCCGAGCACACGGGCGAGACTCGCCCTGACCGCTGGAACCTGGATGCGCATCTGGAAGCGGTGGCCCGGCGGTGGGGGATAGAGCCGGAAAGCGATCTGGTCAAGCAGCCTGCGGGGGCGCCGGCGTGAGCGAGGTCAAGCTGAGCGGCGGCTGCGGGTGCGGCGCGGTTCGCTTTGAGATCACCGAGCCGCTCGTCTCCGCCAACTACTGTCACTGCACCCGCTGCCAGCACCGCACCGGGGCCTCGGCGTCGGCCAACGGCGCCACTGCCCCCGGCTCCTTCCGCGTTGTCCAGGGCGAGGACGCGATCAAGGCGTGGAAGCCCGAGGGTGGGGCCGAGAAATGCTTCTGCGGCGAGTGTGGTTCGGCCCTCTTCAGCCGGACGCCGGGGGACCCGGAGAAGATCGGGGTCCGCCTGGGCGCCATCGAGGGCGATCCCGGAGTCCGCCCCAGCTCCCACCAGTACGTCGCCTACGCGGCCGTCTGGGAGCCGATCCCCGACGACGGCCTCCCGCGCCACCCCGAGCAGCGCTCGAAGTGATGACTGGCTGAGCCCCGCGGCTCAGTTTCCCGTCCGAGCCCCAGGGGTAGCCGAAACCCAAGGACGAGAGGAGGGATGTGCCGTGAGCGCAATCTCTGAGCCACAGGCTGGGCTCAGCCGAGCCCCGCAGGTATCACCAAAGGTCAAGGCGGTTCTGGCCCGGCTTGACCGAATCGATGTGTGGTCGATGCCGTTCCTGTTCATCGGGATCATCGGCCTCGGGTTCCTGTTTGCGTTCTACGACGTGTTCGACATCAACGTGTCGTTCATCCAGACCTGCGTGGCACTCAAGCACGGGTGTACGCCGGCCAACGCACTCACGACGCTGCGCGTGCCGATCGTCTTGAACCTCGCCGGTTACGTGGTCGGCGCGCTCGCGCTGGCTCCGATCTCCGATCGCATCGGGCGGCGCAACATGCTCCTGTTCACGATGCTGATAACCGGTGTCGGCGCGCTCTACAGCGCCCTGGCACCCGACTACACAAACTTCGTGCTGTCACGGGTCCTGACGGGCATCGGCGTCGGCGCCGACCTGGCCATCGTCAACACGTACGTGGGCGAGGTCGCTCCGCGCCGCAACCGCTCGCGCTGGATCTCGATGATCTTCATCATGTCCGCCCTGGGCGCCCTGCTCGGCATCTGGCTGGGCCTGTTCCTGACTACCGCGCCCGCGCCCTGGCCCAACGGGCTCTCATTCGCCCAAGCCAGCCCGACCTTCACGAATGGCTGGCGGTGGATGTACGCGATCGGGGCCTTGCTGGCTCTGGTCGGGATCGTGCTCCGGGTGCGATTGCCCGAGTCCCCGCGATGGCTGCTTGGCCAGGGTCGGGTTGACGAGGCCGATGAGGTGGTCAGCGGGATGGAGGCGATCGCGGCCAAGCACGGGCCGCTGGCGCCGGTAAGCGAGGACGTCCCGGTCGATATCCCGCCCCAGAAGCGCGCGCCGTTCACCGATGTGCTCGGGAACCGGATGTACGCCTGTAGGGTGCTCCAGCTGCTGACGGTGTGGTTCTTGGCCTATGTGACCGTGTTTGCCTTCTCGGCCGGCGGCACGACGATCCTCACCTCGCTGAAGTACCCCCCGCCCCAGGCCGGACTCATCATCGCGGTCGGGGCGTTTGGATTCCTGGCCTGCGCGTTGTTCGCGGTCGCCTTCTCCGAGCGCCTGGAGCGCAAGCTGTGGCTCCCGATCGGTGCCGTGCTCACGCTCATCGGTGGCGTGATCGTGGCCGAGTCGGGCACCGACCACCTGGCCAGCTTCATCGGCATGGGCATCGTTTTCTTCGGCTTCAACATCTGGGTTCCGATGACCTACACGCTGTCGACCGAGAGCTTCCCCACCCGCGCGCGGGCCACCGGCTTCGCGTTGGTCGACGGCGTCGGGCATCTGGGCGGCGGCATCGGGGTGCTCCTGATCGCGCCGTTGATCCCCCACATGACCCCGCTCGGCGCCTTCGCGCTGATCGGCGGGTTCCTCGTCGCGGCGGCGATCGCGGCCCAGTTCAGCGTCCGGACGCGCGGGCGCCACTACGAGGACATCTCACCCTAGGGCGCTGGGAGCTCCTGGCGCATCCACTCACAGCCCGCCGATAGATCCTCGACACCCATCGCCGCGGCGACATTCAGCCACATGCCGTAGCGGAAGAAATCGTCGAGCTCTTCCGGCTCGGCCTCCCACAGACCGGCGACGTGGGCGACAAGCCGCGCGTAGAGCTGGCGGACCTGCTCTCGGATCACGGGGTCATCGCAAGCGGCGTAGGCCTGGTGCTGGAGCATCAGGTAGTCCCGGTGGTCGTGCATCAGCTCGGTATAGGCATGGCCCATGGCATGGCGGAGGTCCATGTCCGGGAGCGCCTTGTCCGGATCGAACTCCTGTGCCGCCCTGGTGAAGGTCTCCATGACGAGCTCGAAGTCGTGCTCGACGGCGGCCAGGAACAGGTCCCGCTTGGTGGGGAAGAGGCTGAACACGTAGGGCTGCGCGACGCCGACGCGCTGCGCGATCCGCGCCACCGGCGTACCGTGGAGCCCGCCGTGGGCGAACTCGTGGACCGCCGCCTCGATCAGCGCATCCCGGCGCTCGGCGGCCGGAACGCGCTGGCGGGGCTTCGTCTCAGAAGTGGCCATGTCCGATGATCCTAGGGGTTGCCTCAGGCGGCACTCTGGGCAAGCTCAGGCACCGCGGGCCGCCCGGGCACCGAGGCGGCGACCTGCGCTGCCGCCTCGGCCCGAGTGCTGAACGGGAGCAGGATGGCCAGCAGGGCGCCGGCTCCGAGGACCGCCACCCCGACCCACAGGGCCGGCACCAGGCCGCTGACGAAAGCGTGCCCGGAGGCGTAGCCACCGTGGCTCGTGAACACGGTGGCCAGGACGGCGATTCCGAGCACGCCTCCGAGCTCGCGGATCGCGTTCGTGGCCCCGGAGGCCTGGCCCGCTTGGTCGGCCCGGACCGACGCGAGCACGGCGTTGGCGGCCGGCGCGAAGACCAGCGACATCCCCGTCCCGGCGAGGACGAAGGGCCCGACCAGGCTCGTGTAGGAGACGTCGACCGAGGCCACGCTGGCGATCCAGCCCAGGGCGATCGCCTGCAGCGCGAGCCCCGCGGCCATGAACAAGCGGCTGCCATAGCGCTCGGAGAAGATCCCGGCCAGCGGCGAGACGACCATCGTCGCCCCGGTCCAGGCCAGCAGCTTGACCCCGGCCTGCAGCGGGCTGTTGTGGAGGACGTTCTGCAAGAACTGGCTCAGGAAGAAGATCGACCCGAACATCCCGAAGTACATGGCGAGCGACACCCCGTTGGTGACGGCGAAGCTCCGCTTGGCGAAGAAGCTCATCGGGAGCATCGGGTCCTTGGTCCGGAGCTCGTAGAAGACGAAGGCGACGACCAGCACGACCCCGGTGGACAGGGCGATGAGGATCTCGGGGCTACCCCAGCCCTGCGACTGCGAGCGGACGAGGCCGTAGACGATCCCGAACAGCCCGGTCGCCGACAGAGCCAGCCCGCGCAGGTCGAGCCGCCGCGAGGGGCCGCGGCTCTCGGCCAGCCGGCGCGCGGCCAGCGGGACGAGCACGAGTCCGATGGGGACGTTGATCCAGAAGATCCAGTGCCAGGAGGCGGCCTGGATGACCGCGCCGCCGACCAGCGGGCCTAGCGCGACGGCGACGCCGCTGATTCCTGACCAGACGCCGAGGGCGATACCGCGCCGCTCCGGCGGGAAGGCGTCGGCGAGCAGGGTCAGCGTCAGCGGGGTGGCGACGGCGGCGCCGAGACCCTGCAGCGCCCGGGCGGCGATCAGCGTGCCGCTGGTTGGCGCCAGCGCGGCGGCGGCCGAGGCGGTGGTGAATAGGGCGATCGAAGCGACGAACAGGCGCTTGCGGCCGAACCGATCCCCGAGGGCGGCCCCGGTAAGCAGGAACACGGCATAGGCGAGGACGTAGGCGTTGACCGTCCACTCCAGGGCCTGGATCGAGGAGCCGAGATCCCGGTGGATGCTGGGCAGAGCGACGTTCACGACCAGGTTGTCGAGCACGACCATGAACAGGGCGACCGAGACGAGGACGAGCGTCCAGATGCGTCCGGAAGCCGGTGAAGTTGTGGAGGAGGAGGAGGTGGTTGGCGCTGAGTCGATGGAGGCGGGCATCGGGTTCTCCAATCTGCTTAGTGAGCACTAACTAAGACCAAAGATTAGCAGTCACTAATAATTTGTCAAGCGACCCCCCGGGGATCTGTCGTGGGTCGGCCCGGGGCGGTTCATACTCCGCCCGGTGAGCGGGCCGGCCCACGGGTGGGTGATCAGGCAGACGGTCGCGGTGATCGCCGTGGCCGTGCCCGTGGCGGCCTTCGGGCTCGGGGGGCTGCTCGCCGTCATCGCCGTGACCTCGCTGCTCGCCCTCGTCCTCGCCCGGCGCAACACGACCCGCCTCCCGCTCATGTTCCGGGCCGCGGAAAAGCAGCTGAAGTCCGATCGCCGGGTTTCCGAAGCCGTCGCCACGATCAGTGCTCGCGCCGAGATGCCCGCTCCGCGGTGCGGGGTCCTACCGGCCCTGGGGGGAGAGACGATCCGGGCGGCCGCCGCTCGGCATCCCGCGCCGGGAGTCATCGTTATCACCAAGCCGCTGGCCTCAGACCTCGACGGGCGTGAGTTGAACGCGGTCGTCGCTCACGAGCTGGCCCACATCTGGCACCCGTTGCGGGGTCAGGTGGCGATCCTCACGCTCTGGGGGCTCCTGGCCGGAGCGGTGACCGAGGCGGGCTACGCCGTGACGCTGTTCGGGCCCCACCTCCGGGCCGAGGCATTCATGTATTCGCCCCTCGCCTTCCTGGCCGTGTTTGTATTCGCGCGCCCCGTGCTGGCTCTCTTCCCGCTGGCCGTCTCCCGCCGGGGCGAGCTCCTGGCGGACCGCTGGGCCTGCCGGCTCGGGTGCGACGAGCTCTGCCTCGCGACCGCCCTGTGGGAGGTCAGAGCCGACCAGATCGCCGCGGCCGACCGTCAGGGACGGATCTCGCCAGCCCTTCGAAAGCGGTTGCGCACGCTGCGCTCGGTGCTGCGGGGGCATCGCAGCTGGACTGCCGCCCATCGCCGCGAGGCCTTGGTCGGCCTCTGCCGTTCTGACCTCGCGACCGAGCGCCTGCTGGTGCACCTCTACTCGACTCATCCCAGCGTCGTCGAGCGGACCGAGCGGCTCCTCGCTCAGCCCGCCGGCTCGCCCCCGGGGCCGCCGGGCTAGAAGGCCACGAACGGGTTTAAGCCGCTGCGATCCACCATGTCGAGCATGGCCCGGCCGCTTATCTCCACGGTCTCGGTGGCGCCGAGCGGAGCCTCGGCCCCGATTCGCTTCGCCAGCTCCTTGGCGCTGTCCTCATCCGTCGCTCCGATCAGGAGGTAGTGCCACCGCCGCAGGCAGGGGATCTCTTCCTCGGCCAGTTGGTCGCTCAGCTGCCGGGCGTCATGGTGCGAGCGGCACTGAACCTTTACCTCCCATTCGGGATAGCCCTCCTGGCGGGATTCCTCCCGTTCGCTCTCGATCCGCCGGGCGTGCTCGGCCCCGCGTGACAAGGAGGTCTCCGAGTCCTCCCAGCGTTCTTCCTCGGGGTGCCAGCGCTCGAGCTTTGACTCCACGTGCCAGTCGTGCTCATCGGCCAGCGACCGGATCAGCTTCTCCGCCTTTTTTGCCTGAGGCCCGCTGCCCGCGTAGCAGAAGACCTTGGCGCCATCGCGAGAGACGATGACGCGCTCGGAGAACGAGGTCTCGAGGTCGTGCTCGAGCTCCTTGGCCTCCAGCCGCTCGCTCATCCGGTGGGCGTTGCTCTCCTCGTGGAAGGTGTTGGTCAGCCGCCAGTCATCGTGCATGCGCGGGCCAGGCTAATCGACTTGTTCACGTCTGGTCCCCATGGGAACATATGTTCGGTGAGCTACGTCGAGCTTCACTGTCACTCCGCCTTCTCGTTCTTAGATGGAGCCTCGCTGCCCGATGAGCTGGTGGCGGCGGCCTGCGAGCTCGGATATGGCGCCCTCGCCCTGACCGACCACAACTCGGTCTCGGGCTCGATGGAGTTCGCCGTCGCCGCCCAGGCGCTTGGCCTCAGAGCGATCCACGGCGCCGAGATCGACCTTGACGACGGACGCCACCTGACCCTGCTCGTCGAGAGCGCCACCGGTTGGTCGAGCCTCTGCCGCATCTTGACGTGCGCGCACGCGCACACGCGGGAGCGCCCCGGACCTCCATCGCAGCCGTTCGTATCGCTTGAGACGGTGCTGGAAAACGCCTCCGGGCTCCTCTGCTTGAGCGGCTGTGCGCTCCGGGGGGTTCACGACGAGGCATCGCTGCGCCGGCTGCTCGACGCGTTTGGTCCAGACGGGCTCCGGGTCGAGCTCCAGCGGCCGTTCCTCCAGGGAGATCGGGCGCGCAACCGCCGGCTTAAGCGGCTCGCGCAGCAGCTTGGCGTTCCCTGCGTGGCCACCGGAAATGTCCATGCGCATGCCCGCTCACGCGCGCCGCTCCAGGATGCCTTGGTCGCGGTTCGCCTGCACATGACGCTCGATGCCTCCGAGCCTGAGCGCCGGGGCAACTTCAGCCACGTCCTGACCTCGCCCGCAGCCATGGTGGCGCGGTTTCCCGAGCATCCGGACGCCGTGGCCGAGACGGCTCGGCTGGCCGATCGCCTCCGCTTCGACCTGCGAAGCGATCTCGGCTACCGCTACCCCGGGGCCGAGGACGAGCAGGCGATGCGCCAGCTGACCGAGCTCTGCCGGACTCGGCTGGAGGATCGCTACACGGGCCACCGGCGTGCCTCGGCATCCGGGCGCCTCCAGGAGGAGCTTCGAATCATCGAGTCGCTTGGGCTGCCCGGGTTCTTCCTCCTGCACCACGACATGCTGGAGTTGGCGCGTGAGGTGGCCCTCGAGGTCCGGGGCCCGGACAGCGCCCGCGCGCTCCTGCCCCCGGGGCGGGGACGGGGTTCGAGCGTCTCCTCGATCGTCTGCTATCTGACCGGGCTCTCCCACGTCGATCCGATTGCCAACGAGCTCCTGATCGGGCGCTTCCTCAACGAGGAGCTGACCTCACTGCCTGACATCGACCTCGACTTCCCGCGGGACATCCGTGAGAAGCTGATCCCCCGCGTCCACGAGCGCTATGGCCACGACCGCTCCGCGCTGGTGGCCGCCTTTCCCACCTACCGCGCTCGGGGAGCCATCCGCGAGCTCGGCAAGGCGCTCGGCCTCCCCCCCGGGGAGATCGAGCGGGTGGCGCGCGGTAGCGAGGGCTGGGATGCCCGGGAGGTGGCCAGGGATATCGAGGCCGCCTTCGGGGTGGCGCCGGACAGCGAGGCGGGCAAGACCCCTGGCTCCGACAAGGGGCGGCGGGGGACCAGCGGGCGCTGGGTCTGGCTGGCCCGGCTGGCGGCCGAGGCACATGGCCTGCCGCGCCACCTGAGCCAGCACTCAGGCGGGATGATCGTCGCCACCCGGCCCTTGATCGACTGCTGCCCGATCGTGCCCGCGGCGATGGAGGGTCGCCAGATCGTCCAGTGGGACAAGGACTCGTGCTCGGACGCGGGCTTTCTCAAGATCGACCTGCTCGGCCTGGGGATGCTCTCGGCGGTCGAGCGCTGCGTTGAGCTGATCGCGCGCACGCGCGGGGAGCGGATCGACCTTTCACGGATTCCCTACGACGATCCCGACACCTACGAGTGCATCCAGAACGCCGACACGACCGGCGTCTTTCAGATCGAGAGCCGCGCCCAGATGGCCTCCCTGCGTCGGACCCGGCCGGCCAACCTCCAGGACCTGACCATCCAGGTGGCGATCGTCCGGCCCGGGCCGATCCAGGGCGGAGCGGTCAACCCGTACATCGAGCGCCGGCAGCGAATGCGAGTCGACCCGGATTACGAGATCCCCTACGAGCACCCCTCGCTTAAGCCGCCCCTGCGGGAGACGCTGGGGACGATCATCTTCCAGGATCAGGTGATCGAGGTCGCGATCGCCTTCGCCGGCTTCTCAATCGGCGAGGCCGAGGGGCTGCGCCGGGCCATGAGCCGCAAGCGCTCGGAGGCGGCGATCGAGGCCTACCACAAGCGCTTCGTCGCGGGTGCCGCCCGCAAGCACGGGGTCGACGAGTCGACTGCCGAGCGGGTGTTCGAGATGGTCCGCGGATTCTCTGGCTTCGGCTTTCCCAAGGCGCATGGCGCTGCCTTCGGGCTGCTCGCCTATCAGTCGACCTGGCTGCGCGTGCACTACAGCCCCGAGTTCCTCTGCTCTCTGCTCAACGAGCAGCCGATGGGCTTCTATCCGCCCGACGCGCTGGTCCACGAGGCGCAGCGGCGGGGGGTGGAGGTGCTGGCTCCCGACGTGAACGAGAGCGGGCTGGAATGCGATTTCGACTCTGACCGCGGGGCGGTTCGAATTGGGCTCGGCTATGTCCGAGGCGCCCGTGAGCAGGAGGTCTCCGAACTGGTCGCGGTTCGCCAGGCGGGTGGGCGCTTCCAGAGCCTGTCCGATCTCGCCTCCCGCGCCGGCGCCGGTTCACCCGCGCTCGAGCTGCTGGCCTGGTCCGGGGCCTGTGATGGGCTGGTGGAGGGCGACCGCCGGGTCGCCCTCTGGCAGCTCGGAGTCGCCACCCCGGGCCGGGACGTGCCCGGGGGCACCCAGCTCGCCTTGCCCCTGGATCTGCCGGCGCCACCCCGGCTGCGCGGTCTCTCGAAGTGGGAGACGATGCTGGCCGACTATTCCTCGACCGGGCTCACCACCCGCACCCATCCGCTCTCCCTCCTCCGTGACCGGATCCCCGCCGACGCGGTGACGAGCCGGGAGCTCGCCACCCTGCCCCACGGCAGGCGGGTCAAGCTCGGGGGCCTCGTCGTGGCCCGCCAGCGGCCGGGGACGGCGAACGGGATCGTGTTCATCCTGCTCGAGGACGAGTTCGGGACGATCAACCTGATCGTCCCCGCCCCGGTCTATGAGCGCTATCGACTGACCGTGAGGACCGAGCCGCTGATGCTCGCCGAGGGCAAGCTCGAGCGGCTCGCGGCGGCCGGGGGCGGAATCAACGTGCTTGTCGACCGCGTCACCTCGATCGCCGCCCCCGACCAGGTGCTGGCTGAGGTCAAGGACTTCTCGATGCTGGACGAGCAGGTGCGCCGCGGCCGGGCCGAGCAGGAGGCGGCGGCGCGGCAGGCCGAGGAGGAAGCGGCCGCCGAGGACTTCCGCGCCGTGGCACCGCCGGTCATGAGCTTTGCCTCAGGGCGACGTCGCTAGAGGCTCAAGCGGAGCGATAGAACGGCTCGTTCACCTTGAGCATGTAGCTGCTGATCGGATCGGTTGCATCCTCCCGGAGCACGATCAACGAGCCATCGCCCCCTCCCGCCTCGGCGAGCTGGGCCACCACCACCTGAGCGTCCTCGATCCCCGGCTTCAGCTCCACCCCGATGGCGGTCCACGGCGGCTCCGGGGTGTTCTTGACTTTGATCAGGGCACGGTGCAGGGCGGCCACGTCATCGAGGGTCGCGGCCTTGTCCGAGAGGCGTCTCAGCAGCTCGCCGGGCTCCTGAGCCGGAGCTCCGACGATTAGCTCCGACCCGGCCGGGAGGTGACGGAATCCGGCGCTGCCGGGAGGGGCGTTCAGCGCCTGCACATCCTGCGAAGGGATCGAGACACCCAGTTCGCCACGCGGGTTGAGCGCCATCGGAATACCGGGCGGCCACATAAGGGCCAGAACGCTTCCGGTCAGCCGTAGGGCGCCCACCCGAGGGTGCTCAGCCCGGTCAAGCTGGGCCTCCGAGGTGAACACGGCGATGTGGTCGACTCCGTCCACCGCGAAGTGGGGCAGCTCGACGCGATCGCCCTCCGGAAGCGAGTTCAGCGGCACCAGCACCTCATTCTCGGCCAGCGCGGCGAGAAAGTCGGCGTTCGCCGCAGGGTCGAGCGCGGCTCGCTGCATCGCCTGCTCGAGGGGATTGGTGGGAGTAAAGGCTTCCGCGCCCATGGTCGTCTCCGGAGGATCGGCGTCGGCGACCCGGATCAGGCGCCTCTTGGCCTGCCTGCACGGTATCGTCCGCGCCCACTGTGCTCGGCACCTGGCTCTTCGTCGCGCTCTGGGTCATCCTCGGCCTCAGCGTCTTCTTCATCGCCGTACGGGGCGGCCCGCGCGGGGCCCGCGCGGCCTTTCAGGGTCAGTCCTACGGCGCCCGGCGCACCGCCGGCACGCTGTTCGTGGTCATCTACATCGCCTTTGGCGTGGCCATCCCGCTGGTCTTCCTGATCGGGAACCGCGTCAACGCCAGCGCCCAGGTCGGCGGCTACAGGCTGACCGCGGCCGAGAAGCAGGGCCGTGAGCTCTTCGGCCTTCATTGCGGTGTCTGCCACACGCTGGCCGCCGCCAGCGCCGTCGGCAAGGTGGGTCCGAACCTCGACGTCATCAAGCCGAGCCAATCGCTCGTGCTCCACACGATCAACAACGGCTGTCTGCAGAGCCCGCCCGCCGGCGACACGAACCAGAGTTGCTTGGGCGAGGGCAATATGCCGGCGAACATCTACTCAGGCCAGGACGCCGAGGACGTGGCCAAGTTCGTCGCCCAGGTCGCTGGGCGCGAATAGCCCAGGGGCGACGCCGGGCCGTCGCACCAAATAGCGGCGTTCATGAATCCTCCGTCGTCAGCCGGTGTTAGGATGCCGCCTCGCACATAGCTGAATTCCCGCAAACCCTGTCTAAGCGATGGAAGCGGGGGACCCACTTGTTGGGGCGAATCGCGTGCATACGCGTAGCGCCACTCTTTCGGCGCGAGCCCGTCAGCTAACCCCGTAAGCGTCAGAAAGAGAGTGACGGTCTATGCCCCGCCCGCGTGCGTCGGTGCCTCCGGAAGCTATCCGGATTGAAGATGAGGTCTGGGAGGAAGCGTTCGCCCGGCGCGAGCCGGCCCGACCGCGTCCCCGCCTGCACGCGATCGACGGTGGCCGTCCCGCCAGCCCCCTTTTGACGCCAGACGTGCCCCCCCAGCCTGTCCGTCCGGACGTGCGGCAGCCCGCATCGCGCCCGGCCGTGCCCCCGCGGCCGGCTGCCGCACCCCGGACGGCGGCTGCTCGGCGTCCCGCCGAGCCCGCAGCTCCGCTCGACCCCCAAGCGGGCGGAGTCCCGGGCCGCCGCACGGTGACGATCCGTGGCCATGGTGCCGAGCGCAATCTGCCCTGGCCTGAGAGCTCGCAGCGGCGCCCCCAGCGCCGCCCCCACGAGCGCGCGGGCTTCCGGCCTGACCGCGTCGCGCTGTGGGCGGTCATGCTGGGAATCCTCCTCGTTCTCGTAGCCATCGCCAGCCCACACAGCTAGCCGCCGGTCGGCCTGAGCGCGCCTCAGCCGCGCGCCTCTTACGGTTGTCGAAGACCGGACTGATCCTTCATTTATCCGCCTACGTATAAGGGCAAGTGGCGGATGTTTTGCACGCCCAGGGGTCAGCCCCCGGAGCGGGAAAGGATTCGTCGAAAGGTGGCGTCACCCCCTTGTAGGGACGCGCTGGCCTATCTACACTTATCAACCGTAAGCTGGTCTCGAAAATAAAGCGAAACGCCGTTTTCGCCGGTGGTGAACATGAAGACATCAATGAGCAGGTTCCAAATCCACGATGATCTGACCGCTCCGGAAGGGTCGATGCCCGTTCTCCGGGGCGCGCTGGCAACCGGGGGGCAGCTGCCGAACTTCCTGGGGGTGCTCGCCGGCTCGCCGGCGGCGCTCCGGGCCTATGCCCGCTTTCGCTCGGAGCTGCGCCACGGGAAGCTGACCCTGGCCACGCTTGAGCGAATCGCCCTCGCTGTGGCCGAGTACTACAACTCGCAGCCCGGGATCGCGATGCACTCGCGCACCGCCCGGGGGGCGGGGCTACCCATCGACGAGGTCGCCGCGGCGCGCGAATTCACCTCCAAGGATCCGCGCGAGGCGGCGTTGCTCAGATATCTCAAGGCCTTGCTCGAGAGTCGCGGCCGGGCTCCGATGCACCTGCATGAGGAGGCCCGTGAGGCTGGCTGGGACGACGAGCAGATCCTCGAGGCGATCGCGGCCGTGGCGCTGGAAGGCTTCACCGCCATGGTGAACGTCGCCGGCGAGGTTCCCGTGGATGGCTCCAGTGAGTCCACGCGGGCCCTACAAGCAGCGTAAAGTTCCCCCCGGAGATGGCCGGCGAGCCAAGCGACAGCAGGCGCGAGAGCCGGGTTAGCGGCTGTTGCCCCTACTACCACGAGGCCGTCGAGCTCGTCGGCAAGCGCTGGACCGGCGCCATCCTCAGCGTCCTGATGGACGGTCCGCTCCGCTTTTCGGAGATCGCCCAGGCCGTGCCTGAGCTCTCGGATCGGCTGCTCTCGGAGCGGATGAAGGAGCTCGAGCGCCGCGGGATCGTGGAACGGACAGTGCTGCCGGGTGCGCCGATCCGCGTCGAGTACGAGCTCTCCGAGATGGGACGCGAGCTTGAGCCGGCCCTGTCAGAGCTCCAGCGCTGGGCCGGCCGCTGGCTCGGCGGCAAGGCCGCCTCCCCCGCCTGACCGCCCTCGCCGGGGCGCCTATCCGCATGGCCATAGGGTGAGGACGGCGCGAAAGGTAACGTTCGACGGGTGACGGGTCTCGCCACACCCCTCGGCTCCGAAGACGTGATGTCGCTCGTGCAGGAGCGGGACATCCGCTTCATCCGTCTCTGGTTCACCGACATCCTTGGTCAGCTCAAGTCGTTCTCGATCAACGCCACCGAGCTGGGCGATGCCTTCGAGGGGGGGATGGGGTTCGACGGCTCCTCGATCACCGGCTTCAACCCCATCGAGGAGTCGGACATGATCGCCATGCCTGACCCCAGCACTTTCGCCACCCTGCCCTGGCGCCCGGCCGAGCAGGGAGTGGCGCGGATGTTCTGCGACATCCACACCCCGGAGCGAACCTCCTACGAAGGCGATCCCCGCTACGTCCTGCGTCGGGCCCTGGCCCGAGCCGAGGAAATGGGCTTCGACCACTACTTCGTCGGACCCGAGCTTGAGTTCTTCTACTTCCGTGATGCCAACAGCACCGAGGTCCTCGACGAGGGCGGCTACTTCGACCTGACTACGCTCGACGCCGGCTCGGATCTACGGCGAGAGACGGTGCTGGCGCTCGATCAGCTGGGGATCCACACCGAGTACGCCCACCACGAGGTAGGCCCGAGCCAGCACGAGATCGACATGCGCTACTCCGACGCGCTGAAGATGGCCGACGACTGCATGACCTACCGGATCACGGTCAAGGAATACGCGATGAAGCACGGGCTCCACGCGACCTTCATGCCCAAGCCCCTGTTCGGCAAGAACGGCAGCGGCATGCACACCCATCAGTCGCTCTTCCGCGGGGACAGCAACGCCTTCTTCGACGAGGACGATCAGTACTTCCTCTCCGACGTCGGCAAGGCGTTCATCGCCGGCCAGCTCCGGCATGCTCGGGAGATCTGCTCGATCTTCGCCCAGTGGGTGAACTCCTACAAGCGGCTCGTCCCCGGCTACGAGGCCCCCGTGTACGTCGCCTGGTCGCGGCGCAACCGCTCCGCGCTGGTGCGGGTGCCCCTGTATCACCCGGGCAACGAGCGGGCGACGCGGATGGAGCTTCGCTGCCCGGACCCCGCCTGCAATCCCTACCTGACCTTCGCCGCCCTCCTCCAGGCAGGGCTCGAGGGCATCGAGCACGGCTACGAGCTACCCGAGCCGATGGAGACGAACCTGTACCACCTTTCCCCGGATGAGCGCCGGCGCCTTGGGATCGAGCAGCTGCCGGAGACGCTCGGCGAGGCGATCGAGCTGACCGCCGAGTCAGAGCTCGTGCTGCGCACGCTCGGCGAGCACATGTTCAACCGTTACATCGAGATCAAGCGCCAGGAGTGGGACGAGTACCGCGTCCAGGTCACTCCGTGGGAGCTCGAGCGCTACCTCCCGGTCCTCTGATGCAGGTCGAGGCCGAGGTCACCATCAGCCGTCCACCCCAGGATGTGTTCGACTACGTCGCCCACGCAGAGTGCCTGCCTGAGTACGTCACCGACTTCGACACGGTGAGCGCCGCCTCTGAGGGCGAGCCCGCGCTCGGCACGCAGTATCAGTACCGGATGAAGCGAGGCGCCGAAGGCACGTTCAAATGGACCCGGTTTGAGCCGAGCGCAAGGCTGGCCTGGGAGGGTCCGGCGGCGAAGCTCGGCCCCGGTTCGATGGAGCCCGCGGGCTGGTGGGAGTTCGCCCCGGCCGGCGACGGAACGCGGGTCAAGCTGGTGATGGCTCCCAAGCCGGGCGGGCTGTTCAAGCTGCTCGCCCCGTTCATGTCCGCGGGTATGCGCAAGGGCAACGTGGCCGCGCTCGAGCGCCTCAAGAGCCGGCTCGAGGCCTCGCCCTTCGCCTAGAGCTGCAGTACGCGGCGCACGCTCTGGAGCCCCTTCAGGAGGCGCTCCACGTCTCCGGCGGAGTTGTGCACGGCGAACGAGGCGCGGGTGGTGGCGGCGACGCCGAGCTTGCGCATCAGCGGCTGGGCGCAGTGGTGGCCGGCCCGGACGCAGATGCCCTCGCGGCCGAGGATCTCGCCGATGTCATGCGGATGAGCGCCCTCAAGGGAGAAGGAGACGAGGGCCCCGCGGTCGCCCGGGTCCTGTGGGCCGTGGATGGTGAGGCCCGGGATTTCGGCCAGGCGCTCGAGGGTCAGGGCCACGAGTGCCTCCTCGTGGGCGCGGATCGGCTCGATCCCGAGGGCCTGGATCCAGTCCACGGCCGCACCCAACCCGATCGCCTCGGCGATCTGAGACGTGCCGGCCTCGAACTTCCAGGGCAGGTCGGTCCAGGTCGATTCGTCGGCGGCGACGGTGCGGATCATGTGCCCGCCGCCGATGAACGGAGGCATCTCCTCGAGCCAGGCTCGCCGGCCGTGCAGGACGCCGATCCCCGTGGGCCCGTAGGCCTTGTGTCCGGTCCAGGCGTAGAAGTCGGCGTCGATCTCCCGCAGGTCGACCGGGATCTGGGGGATGGCCTGGCTGCCGTCGATCAAGACCGCGGTCCCGGCGCGATGGGCGCGCTCGGTGATCTCGGCCACCGGGTTGATCGTGCCGAGCACGTTCGAGACGTGGACGACGGCCAGAAGCTTGGGCGAACGCTCGAGTAGGTCATCCAGCGCGCCGAGATCGAGCTGGCCGTCCTCGCGCACCGGCACGTAGGCGAGCTCGGCCTCGCGGTCCTGGCAGAGGAGCTGCCAGGGGACGATGTTGGAGTGGTGCTCCATCTCGGTCAGCACCACCAGGTCGCCGCGCTGGACGTTCTGGCGTCCCCACGTGTAGGCGACAAGGTTGATCGCCGCGGTGGCGTTGGCGGTGAAGATCGTCTCCTCAGGCGTGGAGCCGAGCCAGTCGGCGATTCGCCGCCGCGCGCCTTCGTAGAGGTCGGTGGCCTCGACGGCGAGCGGGTAGACGCCGCGGTGGATCGAGGCGCGTGACTCGGTGTAGTACCGCGTCATCGCGTCGATGACCGGCTGGGGGGTCTGCGAGGTGGCGCTTGAGTCGAGGTAGACGACCGGATGCCCGTTGAAGTGCCGGGTCAGGACCGGGAACTCGGCGGCGATCGCGGCCAGTGACTCGACCGTGCTCACGCCGCGGCGCCGACCTCCTCGGCGATCCAGCCGTAGCCCTTGGCCTCGAGCTCGGTGACCAGATCGGGCCCACCCTCCTTGACGATCCGGCCCTGGAACATGACGTGCACGTGGCTCGGCTGGACGAGGTGGAGGATGCGCTGATAGTGGGTGATGATGAGGACGCCCATATCCGGGCCGGCCACGGCATTGACCCCGTTGGCCACGACCCGCAGCGCGTCGATGTCGAGCCCGGAATCGGTCTCGTCGAGGATCGCCATCTCCGGGCGCTGGAGCGCCAGCTGGAGGATCTCCATCCGCTTCTTCTCGCCGCCGGAAAAGCCCTCGTTCAGGTAGCGGGTCGAGAACTCGCGGGGCACGTTGGTCAGCTTCATCGCCGCCTCGACTGTCTCGCGGAAGTCCTTGAGCGGGATCGGCTGCTCGCCGTGGGCCTCGCGATGCGCGTTCAGCACGGTGCGCAGGTACTTGGTCACCGTCACGCCGGGGACCGCGACCGGGTACTGGAAGGCCATGAACAGGCCCATCCGCGCCCGCTCGTCGGGCTCGGCCTCGGTGATGTCCTCGCCCTTGAACAGGATCTGCCCGTCGGTCACCTCGAGGTTGGGGTGCCCCATGATCACGTTGGCCAGGGTCGACTTGCCCGAGCCGTTGGGTCCCATCAGGGCGTGGATCTCGCCCCGGTCGACGACCAGGTCGAGCCCGCGCAGGATCTCCTTCTCGCCCGCGCGGACATGAAGGTTTCGAATCTCTAGTTCAGCCATCAGGCGATCACCTCGTCGGGGATTACCGCCGGCGCCCGCTCGGTCCGGCGTGAGAACTCGACGAGCTCGGAGAGGGTCGTCGTCTGCAGCGAGCGGATGATCCCGTTCTGGACTCGGGTCCAGAGAAGCTTGGTGGCGCAACCGCGGCCCGCATCGGGCTCATGGGAGCAGAGGACGCGCTCGGTGTGATCGTGCACGAAGCACTCCATCGGAGCGATGGCGCCCTCGAGCGCCTGGACGATCTCGTCCATGCTGATCTCCCCAGCCGGGCGGGCGAGCCAGTAGCCACCGTGCGCGCCGCGGGCGCTCATGACCAGGCCGGCCTTCTTGAGACGGGCCACCACCTGCTCCAGGTAGGCGAGCGGCAGACCCTCGGCGTCGGCAATGGCCTTCAGGCTGGTCGGCTGCTCAGGGTTCTGCCGACCCAGCTCGACCATCAGGCGCACGCCGTATTCGGCCTTGGAGGAGAAGATCATCGCTTCCATATCCTACCAGCGAGGTAGGTTTTTGCTCACCTCGGGCCGGCGGGCCCGGCATTGCCCTGCCTCTAGTTGGGTAGGGTGCCCCAATGTCGGGATGGCAGCTTGCCACCTCAGAGGAAGTGGCGGCAGCTGCGGAGCTGGCGCGGGGGCACGGGCGCTTCGGGATCGACACCGAGTTCATGTCCGAGGGCCGCTACCGCGCTCTGCTCTGCCTGGTCCAGGTGGTCGTCGACGACGCGAGCGCCCCGGACGGCATCCGCATCGTCCTCATCGACGGCCTCGATCGGGTTGACGTGAGTCCGATCCGTGAGCTCCTCGGCGATCCCTCGATCGAGGTCGTGCTCCACGCCGGGCGCCAGGATGTGGCCATCCTGCGCCGAACCTGGCGGACCGACTTCGTCAACATCTTCGACACGCAGATCGCCGCCGGGTTTGCCGGCGCGAGCGCCCAGGCCGGATACGCCAACCTGCTCAGTCAGATTCTCGGCCGGCGCGTGGGCAAGAGCGCCAGCTACACGCGCTGGGACGCCCGCCCGCTTACCGCCGAGCAGCTGAGTTATGCCGCCGAGGACGTGGCTCACCTGCTGGAGCTGGCCGATGAGCTCCAGCGCCGGCTCGCTGAAAGCGGGCGCCTGGAGTGGGCACGTGAGGAGTGCCGGCGCCTCGAGTCAGCCACCGACGAGCGCGACCCGTATTCGGCTTGGGAGCGGCTGCCGCGGATCGGCCAGCTCGATCCTCGTTCTCGGGCCGTGGCCCGTGAGCTGGCCGCGTGGCGCGAGCAAACCGCCGCCGAGGAGGACCGCCCCGTGGGCTCGGTGCTGGCTGATCCGGCGCTGGTCGAGTTGGCCAAACGCCAGCCTTCGAGTCTCGACGCGCTCAAGCAGATCCGGGGGCTGCACCCGTCGAGCATCCGCCGCCGCGGCCCGGCGATCCTCGACGCCATCGCCCGCGGGCAGGCGGCGCCTCCGGTCCCCCGCGAACGCGGTCGTGATCGCTTCGATCCCGCCGATGCCCCGCTCGTGTCGCTGACCGAGACGCTGCTGCGCGCTCGGGCGGCGGAGGTTGGCCTGGCCTATGAGCTGATCGCCTCGCGCTCCGAGCTTGAGCAGATCATCGGGGCGGTCCGGCGCCGGGAACCCGAACCGGAGGTGCGAACGCTCGAGGGATGGCGGGCCGAGCTGGTGGGAGACGACGTGCGATCCCTGCTCGCGGGGCGGGCGGCCCTCAGGGTCGGATCCCGCGGGCGCGTCGAGCTTACGTCGGGCCCGCCTCGAGCAGGATCGACATCGCCGGAGTCCGGCTGAACAGCGTCTGAGACAGGCTGGCCCAGATCGGCCACGGCCGCTTGATCCACTTCTCGTCCAGGCCGATCATGTCGTCCAGCCCCGTCGCGTAGGTGACGCGGACCTTGTGGCCGGGTGAGTCGGCGGCCACCTCGTCACCGTCATCGCCGGCGCTGGTCGTCCAGCCCAGGGCGTGCAGGTGCTCGTGCTCGCGCTCGACAAAGCCTCCGCTGCTGTGGGCGTGCGGGTCGACGATGACCGCCTGGATGGCGCAGAAGGCATGACTACCGCTGTCGCACTGGCGTGTCTGCGTGACGATGGTGGCGCCGGGAATCAGGGGAAGCTGGCTCAGCGACAGCGAGCCGGATCCGCCACCGCCACCGCAGCCGGCCAGCGCCAGCCCGGGCAGCACCAGGATCAGCAGGGCTTTGAGTCTTCTGAGGCCCATTGGTGCAGGGCAATTTAGCTGGCGGGCCGCTGCACCTAGCTGGCGTCAAACCGTGCCAGGGCGCGCGCGATCCCGTCCCGATCGAGGTCGGCGCCCAGGCAGCAGAGCAGGGCGATCCGGGCCGCCTGGGGGGAGAGGAAGGGCACGCATACCGCTCCGCTGCTGCGCAGGTCGCCCTCCGCGCCCTCAAATCCGTACGTGTCAAACAGCATCGATCCACGCTCGGGACGGCAGGTGACGAGCACGGGGAGCCGCTCGACGGCGGCGCGCAACTCCCCCAGGACCCCGGCCGAGACATGCCCGGCGCCCAGCGCCACGAGGACGACTCCATCGCAGTCGGGGACCAGCGCGGCCAGCACCTCGGCCCCGTCCCCGAGCCCGACGGTGACGATCGGCACGCGGTGCTCAAGACGCCCGACGGGGATCGGCGGATGCTGGGCCGGACGCGAGGCGAGCCAGACCCGCTGCTCGACGACGCGCCCGATCGGTCCCGTCACGGGTGAGCCGAAGGCGGCCGGGCCGGTGCTGTCGACCTTGCGGGCCGTGGTCGCCATGTGGATCTCGCCTCCGAACACGACGACGACCCCGAGCCCGGTGGCGGCCGCCGAGGCCGCCACGGCGACCGCGTCGAGCAGGTTGGCCGGGCCATCGGCTCCGGGGTTCGAACCGGGTCGATTGGCGCCGGTGACCACGATCGGCGCCTCGCCGGCGTAGGTCAGGGCACAGAGGACGGCCAGCTCCTCGAGCGTGTCGGTGCCGGTGGAGATGACGACTCCCTCGCCCTCGCTCGCCGCGGCGCCGGCGCGGCGAGCCACCTCGAGCGCCTGGTCGAGGCGAAGATGGGTCCCGGGGACACCCAGGGCGGTTTCGGCGCGCAACGCCTCGAACGCCGCCAGCTGGGGGATCTCGGCCACGAGCTCGGCGGCGCCGAGGGCGGGCACGGCCCGTTCGCCGCGCATCGCGATGGTTCCCCCGACTCCGATCAGCCGGACGGGGCGATTCTGCTCGATCACCGGCGGGAAACTATCTCCCGGCGGCGAACCGCACCGTCACCACCGCGACTAGTCTCTTCGAACGATGGCGACTATCTCCGAGCTTCTCTCCGATCCCGAACTGCTGGCGGCTGAATGGGACCTCGATCCCCTCGTGGCCGGGCGCGGGGCCGAAGGGGTCGAGGAGATGCTGGGGGAGGCGACACGCCGGGCGGGGGAATTTGCCGAGCGTTATGGCGGCCGTGTCGCCGAGCTCGACGGCGCCGGCCTGGAGGAGGCAATGCGGGAGCTGGCCGAGATCGAGGACCTCGTCGGCCGCGGTGGCTCGTACGCCTCGCTGCGCTTCTCCACCGACACCGCCGATCCCGAGCGGGGCGCCCTTCTCCAGCGCCTTCAGGAGGGCGCGACCGAGATCGAGACCAAGCTGCTCTTCTTCGAGCTCGAGTGGGCGGAGCTCGACGATAAGCGGGCCGACGAGCTGCTGGACGCCCCGGGCCTCGACTTCTGTCGCCACTACCTGCGTAGCGCTCGGCGCTACCGCCCGCACCTCCTCACCGAGCCCGAGGAGAAAATCTTGGCCGAGAAGGCGATCGCCTCAAGCGCCTCGTGGTCGCGCTTGTTTGGGGAGCTGCTCGGTGCCGTGCGGGTCCCCATCGAGGGGGAAGAGATGACGCTTGACATGGCGCTCAGCCGGCTCCAGGCGCCGGACCGCGAGGAGCGGCGCGCGTCTGCCGAGGCCGTCACCGCGGCCCTCGACCCCGGCCTGCGGACCCGTGCCTTCATCTACAACACGCTCGTCTACGACAAGTCGGTCGAAGATCGCCTGCGCCACTATCCCCACTGGCTGGCCAGCCGCAACCTGGCCAACGAAGCTTCGGATGAGTCGGTCCTGGCGCTGATCGAGGCCGTCCGCGGGCGCTACGACATTCCCCAGCGGTGGTACTCGCTCAAGGCCCGCCTCTTGGGGATCGACCGGCTGCGGGACTACGACCGCGCGGCGCCGATCCTGGCCGAGGACATCACCGTGTCCTACGGCGAGGCCCGCGACATGGTGCTTGAGACCTACGACTCGTTCTCACCCGCGGCGGGCGAGGTCGTGCGCCGGTTCTTTGACGGCAACTGGATCGATGCCCCGGTGCGTCCGCACAAGCGCGGCGGTGCCTTCTGCTCCTACACCGTTCCCTCGGTTCACCCCTATGTGCTCCTCAACTTCACCGCTCGGCGCCGGGACGCCCTGACCATGGCCCACGAGCTGGGCCACGGACTCCATGCCGCCCTGGCCCAGCCCCAGGGCATCTTCCATCAGGGGACGCCGCTGACGTTGGCTGAGACCGCGTCCGTGTTCGGCGAGACGCTTGTCTTCGAGCGGCTGCTCGCCGAGGCGGGAGACGATGAGCAGCGGCTGGCCCTCCTGGCCGAGCGGATCGACGGCGCCGTGGCCACCGTGTTTCGCCAGATGGCGATGAACCGCTTCGAGCACCTGGTCCACACGGGCCGCCGGCGTGAGGGCGAGCTGTCGGTGGATCGCCTGAACGACATGTGGGTGGAGAGCCAGACCGAGCTGTTTGGCGACTCGGTTGAGATCACCGACGGCTACCGGATCTGGTGGTCCTACATCCCGCACTTCATCAACACCCCGGGTTACGTCTACGCCTACGCCTACGGGCAGCTGCTCGCTCTTTCCGCCTACGGCCGCTACCGCGAGGAGGGGGAGTCGTTCGTCCCCCGCTATCTGGAGCTGCTGGCCGCCGGCGGTTCCCGCTCCCCGGAGGAGCTGGCCGCGATCGTCGGCATCGATCTCAGCGATCCCGGCTTCTGGGACTCTGGGCTTCGGCTGATCGAGGAGCAGCTCAGTCAGGCCGAGGCGCTGGCCAGCACCTAGCGATGAGTCGCGCGGCGGGTTCGGCCGCGCTCTTCCTGGCGCTCCACCACCTGGACGATCAGCCGCATCACCTGGTCGATCCCGGTCGCCTTGGCCTCGCCCTTTTCGAACGCCTCGCGCCAGTCCTTGACATGGCCCTTGGTCGCGAGCTCATTGAACTTCGCCCGCGGGATCTCGAGCGTCACCTTGGCATCGCCTGCGATGTCCTTGCTGATCTTGGGCCCGGGCAGCTCGACTCGGTAGATCTGGATATCGCCCCGCCCGCGCAGCTCCAGCCCCGCCACCAGCTTGAGCGGCTGGAGCGCCGGCACCTCCGTAAGAAACCGGGTCACCGCGGTCTCGATCAGGGTCTTGGTGTCAGAGGGGGAGGCCAGGCGCGGGAGTCTAGGTGACCTTGAAGGGGGCGCCCGTCGTGGCGCCGACGTTGCCCCGGAACTCCGGCGTCACATCGAGCACGTACTTGCCGGGACCGAGACGCTTGTTCCCGATCCGAGTGCTCAGCGTGAGCCGGTTCTTGCCAGCGCGATCGTGGTGGGTGAAGTGGGCTACCTCGACGAAGTCGCCGCCGCGTCGCGCGCGCCGCCAGATCGAGACGGTCGTCGCGGCCGCCTTAGAGTCGGTGTAGGTGACCGTCGTGCTGTGCGCGAAGGCGGAGCGGGAGATCCGGAGGTGCTTGATCACCGCCACGGTGGTCGTGAACGTGCGGTCAGCGCCGTAGCTCGTCCCGTCGGCCGTGACGATCACCACGCGATAGTGGTAGGTGGTGTTCGGCTTGAGCTTGTTGGCTCGCCATGAGATGGCCACCGGACTCACGCCGGCCGCGCTCAGCACCGCACTCCGCGAGCCGTACTTCTTCGTCTTGCCGTATTGGAACCAAACCTTCGCCGCGCCCTGGTTGGCGGTGACGCTCCCGTTCAGGAACGCGCTATTGCGCGTGATCCGGCTCGCAGGCAGCGTGGTGGCCGCCGGCGGCGCGACCTCGTAGGCGCCGATGTCGCACTTAGGCCCACTGGGGCGCTTGACGCCCCGCTCGTCGGTAGCCGTGCAACCCGCCCCGGTCGCGGGGATCTGATCGATGGCCGCGCTCCCGGGCTGGAGGCCGATCGTGGGCGCGGGACCGCCGTTGTCCTGGAGCGGACCCAGGTTGGGGTTGCCACCGGAGAACGTCGCCGGGCAGGAGGCATCGCCGAAGGAGAGGTTGTGACCACCGTCCAGGATCCCGCTGCCGCAGTTGCTGCCCTCGCTCAGCGCCAGGATCGAGTTCTGGAGCGTGATCGTCGACCCCTGGGCGGTCAGCCCGCCGCCTGACCCGCCCGTCCCGTCGGTGCCGCTGAGGCCGGCCGTGGCGGCGGAACCCCCAGCTCCGCCGGTCCCGGCCGCCCCCGCGTTGTTGCCCGCGCTTGTCGTCTGAAGGAGATTGGCCGCCGAGGTGCCGACCGTCTCCACGGCACCGCCGGAGCCGCCGGGCCCACCGTTGCCCCCGGCGCCTCCCACCCCTCCCGAGGACGGGGCCGCGCCGCCCGCACCGCCGGCGCCGCCGCTGCCCGCGGCGTTCGAGGCAAAGGTGCTGTTGGTCACCGACAGGCTTCCCCCGTCGCTCTCGATGCCGCCGCCCCCACCGGCCGGGCCTCCCGCGCCCCCGGCACCTCCGGTGGCCACCAGGGCCAGGCCGCCGGTGCCGCCTTGACCGCCGTTACCCGCGGCATTGCTGCGGAAGGTGCTGTCCGAGACAGTCAGGCTCCCGCCGGCGTTCATCACACCGCCGCCGGCGCCACCCGCCGCGCCGGCTGTCCCGGCTCCGCCGTTGTTTCCCTGCACCCCCGCGGTGCCGAAGCCGCCGCCACCAGCCTGGTTGTTGCTCAGCGTGACGCCGGTGAGGGTCAGCGTGCCGGTGTTGTAGATCCCGCCGCCTGAGCCACCGGCCCCGCCGTTGGTTCCGGCTCCGGCCTGGTTACCGGTGAGGCCGGTGTCGGTGAGCGTCAACGTTCCCTGATTGAGGATCCCGCCGCCGCTTCCGCCCGCGGGAGCCGCGGCGTTTGCGATGGTCAGACCGCGCATCGCGACCGTGGCGCCCGAGGCGATGTTGAACGCGCGGTCGGCGAGCTCCCGGGCATCGATGAAGGTCTGGTTCTCAGCCGCCCCGACGATGGTCAGCGTGGCCGTGGAGGCAATGTTGAGCGAGCCGCCAAAGCCAAGGAGATAAGTGCCCTTCCCGAGCACGATCGTGTTCGACCCGAAGGCCGCGGGCGCGCAATCGTTCTGAGTGCCCCCGGGCGAGTCGACATCCTCGATCGCCTTGCGCAGCGAGCACTGACCGTCTCCCGGCTGCTGGTCGTCGTTCGTGGTGTTGACCGTGATCGTCGCGGCCGTGGCCGGTGCCGCCATCACGAGCAGGATGAGTCCAACGGCCAGCGTGAGCAGCCGAGTACGCGCCATGTCTCCTCCGTTCTGGTGCCTCACCCGCTCCCCTCCTCGGGAGCGTCATTGGAGGCTTAAAACGAGGGTGGGCGTAACAAGTTACGTCTCGCCCGTCAAGGCGCGCCCTCTCAGATCTTGTGGCGCTGGAGCAGCTTGCGCCCGATGACCATGCGCTGGATCTCCGACGTGCCCTCGCCGATCAGCAGGAGCGGCGCGTCGCGGTAGATCCGCTCGATCTCGTACTCCTTGGAGTAGCCGTAGCCGCCGTGGATGCGCAGCGACTCCTCGGCGCAGAAGCGGCCGGCCTCGGAGGCGAACAGCTTGGCCATGCCGGCCTCGATGTCTGACCGCTCGCCCGCGTCCTTCATGGCGGCGGCGCGGCGCGTGAGCAATCTCGCGGCGTCGATCTGCGTGGCCATGTCGGCGAGCTTGAACTGGATCGCCTGGTGCTCGGCGATCGGCTTGCCGAACGTCTTCCGCTCCTGGGAGTACTTCAGGGCCAGCTCCAATGCTCTTTGCGCGAGCCCGACGCCTCGGGCGGCGACGTTGACCCGCCCCAGCTCGAGCGCGTCCATCATCTGCGGGAAGCCCTTGTTCAGCCCCTGGTCCTCGCCCCCGAGGATCTGCTCGGCGGGAATCTTGTAGCCGTCGAACACGAGCTCGGTCGACTCAACGCCCTTGTAGCCCATCTTCTTGATCTGGGGCGGGACGTTGAAGCCCTCGTACTCGCCGGTGTTCTCGGCCACACCGGGCTCCTTCTCGGCGATGAAGCAGGTGAGGCCGCGGTGCTTGGGCTCGGCGTTCGGGTCGGTGCGAACGAGGACGAAGACCAGCCCGGCCCTCAGCCCGTTCGTGACCCACATCTTCGTGCCGTTGATCTCGTAGTGCTCGTCGACCTTCTTGGCTGAGGTCTTGATGGCGGCGACGTCGGAGCCCAGCTCGGGTTCGCTCAGGGAGAAGGCGGCCCGGATCTCTCCGGTGGCCATCTTCGGGAGGTACTTCTGCTTCTGCTCGTCGGTCCCGAACTTCATGAGCAGGTAGGAGCCGATGAAGTGGGTGTTGACGATGCCGGAGATGGAGATCCAGCCTCTACTGAGCTCCTCGACGATCATCGCGTAGGTCGTGAGGTCGAGCCCCATGCCGCCGTACTCCTCGGGGATCGTTACGCCGAACAGCCCGAGTTCCTTCATCTGCTCGACGATCGGCTCCGGAAACTCGTCCTCGTGGTCGTAGTGCTCGGCCTTGGGAATGATCTGCTCATCGGCGAACTGCCGGACCATCTCGGTGATGGCCTTCTGCTCGTCGGTTAGGTCGGTGGGGGTGGTTGTCGTCGCCATTGGTTCCAACTTTGCCACGAAGGGGGTGGTTTAAGCGCTGCGCTGACTCATAGGGGTGTGGGAGATAAATCCAACATAGAGGTACGGATCGCCCACGCCGCTGTCGGTCAGCAGCGGAATGTGACGCGCGCACAGCTCATCGCGATCGGAATTGCGCCGAGCTCGATCGCCTGGCGGGTCAACCATGGCCGCCTCTTCCGCACCTCCTTCCCAGGCGTCTACTCAGTCGGCTGCCCTCCCATCACCCCCCAGGAGCGGGCGATGGCCGCCGTCCTGGCCTGCGGCCCGGGCGCCGTCCTCAGCCACGGCTCGGCGCTCACCCTCTGGGGCATCTGGAAGCGGTGGGACCTCCCCTTCGATGTCACGGTCGGGACCGACCGACGGCCGAGGGGCGTCCAGGTCCACCGCAACAAGCTCGATGACCAAGACCTCACGACCCACCTCGACATCCCGGTGACCACGCTCGCCAGAGCCCTTCTCGACCAGGCAAAGGGCATGCCCCAGAAGTCGCTCAACCGGGCGATCAACAACGGTCGCGAAGCCGGTTACGTCCACATCAGCCAGCTCGAAGACGTCGTCGACCGCAACCCACGTCATCCCGGAAGACCAGCCATCGAATACTGCATCGGAGTCGCTCCTGAGCGTCCAAGCAAATCGGACTTCGAGGACGACTTTCCCGCCTTCTGCGCCCGCTACGGGCTGCCCCAGCCGGAGATGAACGCGTCCGTCTGCGGCCACACGGTCGACGCGCTGTTCGTGAAGGAGAAGGTGATCGTCGAGCTCGACGGCTGGCTCTTCCATTCCAGCCGCTTCTCATTCGAAGACGACCGCGACCGCGATGCGGACACCACGGCCGCCGGCTTCGTCACCGTCCGCCTCACCAAAGCCCGCCTAAGACAGGACCCCCAGCGAGAGGCTGACCGCCTGAGCGCGATCCTGAAGCTTCGCCGCTCCGCGTAGACTGCCGCCCCCGTGCCCGACCGCCCCACCAATCCCGAGGTCACGGTCGAGGCGTCACGGCACGCCCTGCAGGGGTCGTTCGCAGGCAACCTGGGCATCGAGCTCGTCGAGATCGGCGAGGACTCGGTGACCGGCCGGCTCCGGGTCGATGATCGCCACCTTCATCCCGGCGGCTACGTCCACGGCGGGGTGTGGGTCGCCTTCGCTGACACGGTGGCCGCCTGGGGCACGATGCGTAACCTCCCGCCCCAGCAGAACTTCACCACCTCGGAGCTCAAGGTCAACGTCTTCACTTCCGGCCTCCCCGGTGATGAGCTGATCGCGATCGCGAAGCCGCTGCACCGCGGGCGCCGGACTCAGGTGTGGGAGGTGCGTGTGATGAAGGCGGACCGGCTCGCCGCCAATTTCATCTGCACGCAGATGGTGCTGCCGGGAAGCTACGAGGCGCCCCCCGGAGTCCACTAGCGCGGGCGCTCCTGAAGCTCCCCGTCCACCTCTAGGTCCACCTTCTCGTTGTAGAAGGCGAGCAATCCCGCGATACGCGAGGCCTCCGGCAGCGGCTCGGCGTAGTACCAGATCAGGTCCTTGTGGCCCGGGACCGAGTGGTACTGGGCGTGCCCCTTGTACGGGCAGACCGAGGTCGTCTCGCTGGGCTCGAGCTCGGCGAGGACGTCCGCACGCGGGATGTACCAGCGCACGGGGAGGTTCGACTCAAACAGCGCCACCGCTCGGTTGCTTTCGGCCAGCACCTGCC
Source organism: Solirubrobacteraceae bacterium (assembly GCA_035505215.1). Lineage (GTDB taxonomy): Bacteria > Actinomycetota > Thermoleophilia > Solirubrobacterales > Solirubrobacteraceae > Palsa-465. The sequence goes on from DATJQY010000016.1 coordinate 105,509, forward strand.
CGTCGACGGAAATCCGGATGTGCCGGCGACTGGGGCGGATGTCGACCCGGTGGTAGGGGTCGCGCACGTGGCCGAAGAGCTCCTCGTCCTCCTCGAACCACTGGTCGACCCGGTCCCAGTAGAAGGCGATCAGGTCCTTGATCGGCGGGGCGCCATCGATTGGGTCGGGGTAGTACCAGGCCGCATCTTCAACCAGCCGGTCACCGACCCGGAGGGTGTAATAGGAGGCCTCGCCCTTCTTGGGGCAGCGGGTGTGCTTGTCGCTCGGGGCGAGCAGGTCGGTCCGCACATCCGCTGGAGGGAAGTAGTAGATCGGTTGGAGCCCGGACTCCTGCAGGAGCATCGTGCGGTGGCTGTCGGCGATCGTCTCACCGGCCACGACGACGCGCACGCGTCTGGGGCTCGGCTCCAGATACAGCGCCTGACCGGGCGTGGGGGGGTCGAAGTTGAACCGCCCGGCCGGATGTCGCCCGAGGGGTCCGGTGCCGGTCATCATGCCCATTGAGTTCCAGGCTAGCTAGTAGCGATCGCGGGCTTTTGCACCTTCACAAAATCTTGAGACTAGTTTTCAGAGCATTGGGGTAGGTAGGGGCTACGGCACTTCGCAACCGCGACCTCTGGCTGCCCATCCGAGAGCCCGCGGAGCCGGCGAAGGATCCAGTGACGGCGCCGAGCCGTCTCTCTGTCGGTGCGTCCCTCCAAACCGCGGCTCGGCCCGTCACTGAAATTAGGAACGCCCCGCCTACCCCGCGACGACGATCCCCAGCCAGACGATCGCCAGCGACACCGCGAAGATCGCCGCGTCGATCGCGTGCCACTGCGGCCGCCGCAGGTGGACGCCGATCAGCGCGATGACCAGCACCACGAGGCCGAGCTTGACCTGAAGGGTCGAGTCGCTCCAGCGGTGGTAATGCGAAGCCATCGCGACCCCGCTTACCACGAGCACGCCGACGGCGATCAGCGTGCCGATCCCGAACCGCCGCGCCGCCGCCCGCAACGGCCCGCGGTCGCCCGCGCCCCGCAACACGGGTACGACGACGGCACCGAGCATCAGCTGCCCGCCGACGAAAAAGGCCATCGCCACCAGGTGAAGCCAGAGGACGGCGTTCCACAGGGTCACCGGTCGATCCTGGCAGACTGCCCCGGCGCCATGATCCCCGCCCGCACAGACGCCGGATGAACTTCGCGCGGGACGTCGTCGACGCCGCCCCGTCCGATCGCCTGGCCCTGATCGAGCGCCGGCGTGACGGCCGGCGCCGGGAATGGCCCTTCGGCGAAGTGGCCGACAAGAGCGCTCGCCTGGCCTCGGCGCTCCAGGCCCATGGCATCGGCCAGGGCGATGTTGTGCTCACGCTGATCGGGAACCGCCCCGAGTGGGTCCTCACGATGGTGGCCTGCTTTCGCCTCGGTGCCGTCGCGCTCCCGTGCAACGAGCAACTCCGGGCCAAGGACCTCCGCCTGCGCCTGGCCGCGGCGCAGCCGGCGCTGATCGTGGCCGATGAGCGGAACCTCGGAGAGCTCCAACGTGCCGAGCCCGATGCCGAGGTCGTGGCGATCCCCGATGAGACCCTGTTCGACCACGACCCGTGCGCCCCCGCGGAACTAGGCCCCACCGATCCGTGCCTCATCACCTTCACGAGCGGGACCACCGGCGAGGCCAAGGGCATCGTCCACGGCCAGCGCTACCTGCCGGGGCAGCAGCTCCAGGCCGAGCACTGGCTGGACGCGCGTGAGGGGGACCTGGTCTGGTGCACGGCGGCCAGCGGCTGGTCGAAGTCGGCACGCAACGTGTTCATCGCGCCCTGGCTGCGCGGCGCGACCGCCCTGCTTCACGACGAGCGCTTCGATCCGGCCCAGCGGCTGCAGATCCTGGCCAGCGAGAGGGTCAACGTCCTCTGCATGGCCCCCACCGAGTACCGGGTGATCGCCAAGCGGGCGACGCTTGAGCCGGTCCCCAGTCTGCGCACGCTCGTGGCGGCCGGGGAGGCGCTCAATCCCGAGGTCATCCGCGCCTTCAAGGAGACCACCGGGATCGAGATCCGGGACGGCTATGGCCAGACCGAGACCGGCCAGCTGACCGGCAACCCGGTCGGCCAGCCCGTCCGCCCCGGGTCGATGGGGCTGCCGCTGCCGGGAGTCGACCTGCGGGTGATCGACGGTGAGCTCGTGCTCGCCGATCCCACCACCGATCCCACCTTCTTCGTCGCCGAGCTGGGTGGGCAAGCCGCACCGGACGACCGCCCCTGGCCGACCGGCGACCGGGTGCGCCGCGACGAGGACGGCTACCTCTACTTCGAGGGCCGCTCCGACGACGTGATCATTTCCTCGGGCTACCGGATCGGCCCGTTCGAGGTGGAGTCGGCCCTTGTCTCGCACACGGCGGTCGCCGAGGCCGCGGTGGTCGCTGCCCCCGACGAAGAGCGGGGGTCGGTGGTGCGGGCGGTGGTCGTCCTCCGCGAGGGCTATGAGCCGAACGACGAGCTCGCGACCGAGCTCCAGGAGCACGTACGGGAGCAGACGGCCCCGTACAAGTACCCGCGGATCGTCGAGTTCGCGGCCGACCTCCCCAAGACGGCCAGCGGAAAGGTTCAGCGCGCCCTCCTCCGAGAGGGAAATTCCTAACAAGATCGTCCCGCCGATCCGATTAAGGACTATGAGGATCGGGATGAGGCCTCAGATGCTTGCGGCGGTCGGCGGCGCCGGTCTGCTGGGTGGGCTTTGGCTGCCCTGGTACACGGTCCGGGTGACGGACAGCGCCTGGCAGGCCTTCACCGCGATGCCGGTCGTCCTGCTCGTGACGGGAGCCTTCGCCGGCGTCCTGTCCGTGCTCGAGTTGTGCGATCGCGCCGGGGACACGTCACACCTGGCCATGCTGGCCGGGGCGCTGGCGGCAGTCCTGGTCGCGTATCGCCTTGCGCTGCCGCCGCTGCCCGGCATGCACGCCGCCTGGGGCGTCTACGTCACGCTCGGCTCGGCGCTCACGGTCCTGGCCGGCGGGCTGCTGGCCGCCGCCGAGGACTCGCTGCCCGAGATCTCAGTGCCGGCGATCAGCCTCCCCCAGGCGCCCAATCCGGGCCTGCCCGCACCACCCGCCCACTAGAAGAGACCCGATCGGGGTATGGCTAGGCTGGAAGTTGTGACTCGACCAGTGATCGGCATCTGCGCCCCTCTCGTCCAGGCCCAGTGGGGCTACTGGGACCGGCCCGCCGCGCTGCTCGCCATTAACTACATCGACGCCGTCCAGGCGGCCGACGGGATGGTGGTCCTGATCCCCCCGGATCCCGAGTTCGACTCCGACCCGGATGAGATCCTCGACCTGATCGACGGGCTGATCTTGGCCGGTGGCAACGACATCGATCCGGCCAACTACGGAGCGGAGCCCCACCCGACGACCGCCCCGCCGGTCCCCGAGCGCGACGCGGCGGAGCTGGCGCTGACTCGGCGAGCGTGGGAGCGTGACCTGCCGATCCTGGGGATCTGCCGCGGGATGCAGCTCCTCAACGTTGCCCGCGGCGGCACGCTGATCCAGCACCTGCCCGAACGGGTTGGTCACGAGGAACACCGTCGCGTCCCCGGGAGCTTTGAGGGCGCCGACCACGACGTACGTCTTGCGCCGGGCTCACTGATCGCTCGCGCCGCCGGGGAGCAGATCCACGTCACCAAGTCCCACCACCACCAGGCGGTCGACGAAGTGGGCGAGGGGCTCGAGGTCACCGGCCACTCGATGCTCGACGACCTGCCCGAGGCGGTCGAGGCGCCCGATCACCATTTCGTCCTCGGGGTGCAGTGGCATCCGGAGGCGGACGAGAGCAGCCGCGTGATTGCGACGCTGGTCGAGGCGGCGCGTGAGCACCAGGCTGAGCGCGCGGCCGCAGAGCCCGCGCTTGCCTATCGCAGCGCCCGCGACTCCGACTAGCGCCTACTGGAGCGCCCGCGGCTCCGAGTAGCCGGCGGCGCGGATGGCTCGGATCACCTGCTCGGCGTGCTCGTGTCCGCGGGTTTCGAGGACGAGCTGGACCGCCGTCTCACGGACGTGGAGGTCGAGCCCCTCTCGGATGTGGATGACGTCGAGCAGGTTGGCGCGCTGCTCGCCCACGAGCACCAGCAGCTGAGCTAGCGATCCCGGCCGGTCGGGCAACCGGGCGAGCAGGACGAGGCGGCGAGCAGCCTGACTCTCGTGGCGGCGCATGATCTGGGCCAGCAGCCCGGCGTCGACGTTCCCGCCGGAGAGGATGACCGCCGTCGTTCCCTCGGTCGGGAGCTCGAGCGAGCCGCCCAGAAGTGCGGCCACGCCGACGGCGCCGGCGCCCTCGACGACGAGCTTGGACCGCTCGAGCAGGAACACCATCGCCTCGCCGACATCGTCCTCGGCCACCACGACGACGTCGTCCAGCCACCGCTTGACCAGTCCCAGCGTGAGGCCGCCCGGGCGCTTGACCGCGATCCCGTCGGCGATCGTCAGCGCCGACTCGGCGGGCACCGGCTCGCCCGCCCGCAGCGAGGCGGGAAACGGGGCGCAGTTCTCCACCTGGACCCCGATCACCCGCACGGCGGGACGCTCCGACTTCACCGCGATCGCGATGCCACTGGACAGTCCGCCCCCACCCAGGGGAACGATCACCCCGGCGAGGTCAGGGACCTGGTCAAGCAGCTCAAGGCCGACGCTTCCCTGGCCGGCCACGACATCGGGATCGTCGAACGGGTGGACGAAGGCGAGGCCCTCGGTGTCGGCCCGTTCGTAGGCGGCGAGCAGCGCCTCCTCCAGCCCAGACCCGACGAGCTGCACGGTGGCGCCGAGCGCGCGGGCAGCTTCGACCTTGGCGATCGGCGCCGTCTCCGGCATGAACACCTCGCAGCGCACCCCCCGGGACCGGGCCGCGTAGGCCAGCGCCTGGCCGTGGTTGCCGGCGCTGGCGGTGATCACCCCGGCCACGCAGCCGTCTCCCAGCGCAGTCAGCTTGGCCAGGGCGCCGCGGATCTTGAACGACCCCGTGCGCTGGAGGTTCTCCGTCTTCAGCGCGACGGTGGCGCCGCTGCGCTCACTCAGCGTCCTTGAGCTGAGAACCGGCGTCTGCTTGACGATGCCCGCTCCCGCGCGGGCGGCGCGACGGATGTCCTCGGCCGTCAGGTCGTGCGCCGCCTGCTCAGGGAGCGTCTTAGCCAGGGATCGCCACCACCGCGTCGATTTCGACCATGGCCCCCATCGGGAGCTCGGCCACGCCGATCGCCACCCGGGCGGGGGGATCGGATTCGAAGAAGGACTCGTAGACCTCGTTGATGGCCTTGAAGGAGGCCATCTCGGTCGTGTACACGGTCAGGCGCACGGCGTCTCCGAGCGTCGCTCCGGCGGCGTGGCAGACGGCGGCCAGGTTCTCCAGGCAGCGGCCGGCCTGATCGGCGACCGTCCCGCCAACCAACTCGCCCGTCCGTGGGTCGAGCGGGATCTGGCCTGAGCAGAAGAGGAGATCTCCCGCGCGCACGGCGTGCGTATAGGGGCCTACGGCGGCGGGTGCATCGGGCGCGGTCACCGGCTCGCGTTGTGCAGGCATGGGTGAAGCGTATTGGTCGCCGACCCCCAAGTGCTAGGTGGGTAGCCTCGATTCGTGGCCAATCGCCTCGCCGCTGAAACCTCGCCCTACCTCCGCCAGCACGGCGAGAATCCCGTCGACTGGTACGCGTGGGGGAAGGAGGCGCTGGCGCGGGCGCGTGAACTGGACCGGCCACTGCTCGTCTCGGTTGGCTACTCGGCCTGCCACTGGTGCCACGTGATGGCCCACGAGTCCTTCGAGGACCCGGAGACGGCGGCGTTGATGAACGAGCGGTTTGTGTGCGTGAAGGTGGACCGTGAGGAACGGCCTGATGTCGATGCCGTGTGCATGGAGGCGTGTCAGGCCATCACGGGACGCGGCGGCTGGCCGCTCAACGCGTTCCTGACGCCGGAGCTCGTGCCCTTCTACGCCGGGACCTACTTCCCGCCCGAGTCAAGGCACGGGATGCCGAGCTGGCGAATGGTGCTGGAGGCATTGGCCGACGCCTGGACCGAGCGCCGGACCGAGATCACCCAGCAGGGGAAGCAGATTCTCCAGTCGCTGAACGCGACCGCGCGGCTTAAGCCCTCCAGCGAACCGATTCGAGAAGACCTTCTCGCCGAGGCCCTCGCCGCCTTCCCGGGCTACTACGACGCCCAGAACGGCGGCTTCGGAGCGGCGCCGAAGTTTCCTCAGGCGACCGCCATCGACCTGCTCCTGACCCGCGGGGAGCGAAGGATGGCCGAGCACACGCTCGAGGCGATGGCTCGGGGCGGCATCTATGACCAGGTCGGCGGCGGCTTTGCCCGCTACGCCGTCGACGCCACCTGGACCGTGCCGCACTTCGAAAAGATGCTCTACGACAACGCGCTCCTGGCCCGCTCCTACCTCCACGGCTGGCAGGTATCCGGCCAAGAGCTCTTCCGGCGCACCGTCCGGGAGACGCTCGACTGGGCACTGCGGGAGATGCGCGGCGACGAGGGGGGCTTCTGCTCGGCACTGGACGCCGACTCCGAGGGGGTCGAGGGCAAGTTCTACACGTGGACGCTGGAGGAGCTGCGGGAGGTCCTGGGCGAGAGGGCCGAGGAGGCGATCGCCTATTTCGGTGCCAGCGAGCGCGGCAACTTCGAGCCCGGCGAGAACGTGCTCGAGGCTCGCGGCCCCGAGCCGGCGGCGCGCGAGGAGATCCGCCGCACCCTCTACGAGGTCAGATCAGAGAGGGTGTGGCCGGGGTTGGACGACAAGCGCCTGACCGCCTGGAACGCGCTGATGATCTCCGCGCTGGCCGAGGCGGGCGCGGTCCTCGACGAGCCGGCCTACCGGGACGCCGCCACGCGCTGTGCCGAGTTCCTCACCGAGCACCTGCGAGGCCCGGACGGCCGCTTGCTCCGGACCTGGAAGGAGGGGGAGGCGAAGATCGATGCCTTCCTCGAGGACTACGCCTTCCTGCTCGACGCCCTCCTCACCCTCTACGAGAGCACCTTCGAAGCGCGGTGGTACCACGAGGCGGTGCGGGTGGCCGACGAGCTGATCGATCGCTTCGAGGATGGGCAGCGGGGCGGCTTCTTCACCACGGCCGAGGCGCAGGACGAGCTGCCGGTTCGCCGCAAGGATCTGGAGGACTCGCCGATCCCGTCCGGAAACTCCGCGGCCGCGTTCGCTCTGCTTCGCCTGGCCCTGCTCTCCGGCGAGGGCAAGTACGAGCGCCACGCACTCGGGGTGCTGCGGCTGCTCTTCCCGCTCGGGACCCGGCACCCGATCGCCTTCACCCAACTCCTCCGCGCGGCCGACTTCTACCTCGCCCCGGTGCACGAGGTGGCGATCGTCGGCCCGGCGGCCGAAGCCGAGGCGCTGCTGCGGGTCGTGCGCCAGGGCTTCCGACCCCACCTGGTGCTCGCCGGCGGGGAGCCCGACGCCGTCCCGCTGCTAGACGGGCGCGAGCCCGTCGATGGTCACGCCGCCGCCTATGTGTGCGAGCACTTCGTCTGCCAGGCGCCGGTGCGAAGTGCGGAGGAGCTGGCGGCGAGTCTCGCCTAGCTACGCTGTCTGACGTGGACGATCTGTACCGCGAGAACATCCTCGACCACTACAAGCACCCGCACAACTGGAGCCCGCCGGGCGAGCCGATCGCCGAGCCGGACCTTGAGTTTCACGATCTGAACCCGCTGTGCGGTGACGAGCTGACGGTCCAGCTCGCCGTCGACCCGGAGGGCCGGGTCGAGGACGTGCGCTTCTCCGGCCACGGGTGCGCGATCTCCCAGGCCGCCGCCTCGATGACCTCCGACGAGGTCAAGGGGATGCCGGTCCAGGAGCTGCTCGCCCTCGACCGCAGCTTCGTCCTTGACCTGCTCGGGATCGACATCTCGGCGACGCGGATGAAGTGCGCGCTGCTCTCGCTCAAGGTCCTCAAAGGGGCTTCGCTGGGCCACGAAGTGGAGTGGGAGCCCGAGACGCCGCGGAGCGAGGCAGAGCTCGGCGAGACCGGCTGAGCAGGCCCTTCAAATCCTATCTCTGCGCTAGGATTTATCTCGTGCCTGAAGTGATCGAAGTCTGCCCCGTGGCCGAGCTCCAGCCCGGCGAGCGCCGCCTGGTCGAATGGGAGGACCTCGAGATTGGCGTGTTCAACTGCGGCGGCACTCTCTACGCGATCGAGGACCGCTGCTCACACGACAACGGGCCGCTCGCCGAGGGCGAGTTCGACGAGGAACAGTGCACCGTAGAGTGCCCCCGGCACGGGTCGCTGTTCGACATCACAACCGGCCGGCCGTTGACATTGCCCGCATATGTTCCCGTGGACACCTTCCCGGTGATCATCGAGGATGAGACGATCAAGTTGGAGGTTGAGTAGTGGCCACCACCGAACCGAAGATTCCCGTCGAGCCGCCGGTCCCCTCCGAGAACGAGGGCCTGCGCGGCATCAACGCCGACTACGCCGAGCGCTTCGGCTTCCACGACGCCGAGAACTACCTCTATAAGGCGCCCAAGGGGCTGAACCGGGAGATCGTGGAGAAGATCTCCGAGTTCAAGTCAGAGCCTGAGTGGATGCGTGAGTTTCGGCTCAAGGCGCTTGAGCACTTCCTATCGCGCCCGCAGCCCACGTGGGGCTCGCCGATGCTCCAGGAGGTCGACTACGACGACATCCACTACTTCGTCCGCGCCTCCGAGAAGCCCGGCCGCTCCTGGGACGACGTCCCCGCCGATGTCAAGAAGACCTTCGACCGCCTCGGCATCCCCGAGGCCGAGCGGAAGTTCCTCGCCGGCGTGGGGGCCCAGTACGAGTCCGAGGTCGTCTACCACCAGGTCCGTGAGGACCTGGAGCAGCAGGGCGTGATCTTCGTCGACATGGACACGGGCCTGCGTGAGCACGAGGACATCGTCCGCAAGTACTTCGCCACCGTGATCCCCCCCAACGACAACAAGCTCGCCGCGCTCAACAGCGCCGTGTGGTCAGGCGGCTCATTCGTCTACGTCCCGGAGGGGGTCCACGTCGAGATGCCGCTCCAGGCCTACTTCCGGATCAACACCGAGAACATGGGCCAGTTCGAGCGCACGCTGATCATCGCCGAGCCCGGCTCCTACGTGCACTACGTCGAGGGGTGCACCGCCCCCACCTACTCCAGCAACAGCCTCCACTCCGCCGTGGTCGAGCTGATCGCCCAGCCGGGGGCGCGGATCCGCTACACGACGGTCCAGAACTGGTCGACCAACGTGTTCAACCTGGTCACCAAGCGCGCGATCGCCCAGGAGGACGCGACCGTCGAGTGGGTCGACTGCAATCTCGGCAGCCGCCTGACGATGAAGTACCCGAGCGTCTACCTGATGGGCGAGCGGGCCCACGGCGAGATCCTCTCGATCGCCTTCGCGGGCAAGGGCCAGCACCAGGACGCCGGCGGCAAGATCATCCACGCCGCGCCCAACACGACAAGCAACATCTTCGCCAAGTCGATCTCCAAGGACGGTGGCCGGGGCTCCTACCGCGGCCTCTTGGAGATCGCCAAGGGCGCCCACGGCGCCCGCTCCAAGGTCGTCTGCGACGCCCTGCTCCTCGACGAGGAGTCGCGCTCTGACACCTACCCGACGATCCGCATCTCCGAGGACGACGTCAACGTCGGCCACGAGGCCACCGTCTCCAAGGTCGGCGAGGACCAGCTCTTCTACCTGATGTCGCACGGGATCCCGGAGGACGAGGCCTCGAAGCTGATCGTCAACGGCTTCATCGAGCCGATCACCAAGGAGCTCCCGATGGAATACGCGGTCGAGATGAACCGGCTGATCGAGCTCCAGATGGAGGGCTCGATTGGCTAGCGCCGCACCCGTCGAGCTCCCCCAGTTCAAGGGGCGCCCCGGGTGGGAGTTCACCGACATCTCCGGCCTCGACCTGGCCGCCTATGAGCCGGTAACCGAGGCCGAGGCAGCCGACCCGATCGAGACCCTCTTCTCCGTCGGTCAGCGCTCCGCGTATCCCGACGGGGTGATCGTCGCTCCGATCGAAGAGGCGCCGCCAGAGTTGCTCGGCTCGGTCGTCGCCGCCGACGATCTCTTCACCCTCCTCAATAATTCCGCCGAGTACCGCGCCGGCTCGTTCGTCTACGTCCCCCGGGGCGTCGTCCTTGAGGAGCCGATCTCGCTCCAGACCGTCCACCCCCGCGACGGCGGTCTCCTCCATCAGCGGACCTTGATCGTGCTCGAGGAAGGCGCCCAGGCCGAGGTATGGGAGCAGTACCTGTCCGCTGGCGTCGAACAGAACGGCGTCCTCAACGTCGTCACCGAGCTGGTCGTCGGCGACAACGCGCGGCTGCGCTACGTCTCCGGCCAGAACCTCTCAGAACAGAGCTGGATCTTCGGCGCCCAGCGCGCCGAGGTCGGCCGCGACGCCGGGCTTGACTGGGTCGCGCTCGGGTTCGGGTCGACCAACGGGCGGGTGCGGATGGAGACCAAGCTGGCCGGCGAAGGGGCCGAGGCCCGGGTCACCGGGGCCTACGCCAGCCACAGCCGCCAGCACATCGACTTCGACACGACCCAGGAGCACGCCGCTCCCAACACGACGTCCGACCTCGCCTTCCGGGGCGTCCTCCAGGGCCGCTCGACGGCGGTCTGGAAGGGCAACATCATCGTCGACCCGGGAGCCCAGAAGACCGACGCCTTCCAGGACAGCCGCAACCTGCTCATCTCCAAGCGCGCCCACGCCGACGCCATCCCCGGGCTCGAGATCCAGGCCAACGACGTGCGCTGCACCCACGCCGCCGCGGTGGCCCAGGTCGATCCCGAGCAGCTCTTCTACCTGCGCAGCCGCGGCCTGCGCGAAGACATCGCCAAGCGACTGGTCATCGAGGGCTTCCTGTCCGCCCTGGTCGAACGCTTCGAGGCCGGTCCGGTCCGCGAGCGCCTCGGCGAAGCGCTTGAGCGCCGCCTCGCCCTGATCCTCGGCGACTGAGGCCGACGCCCCTACGGGTTGCCGGGCGTATACGCGGTCTGCGGCCCGGTGGACGGGTTGCGCGTGAAGGTCTCCCCCGGCGGGACGCGGGAGAGCCCCGTCCACAGCGGCCCCTGGTCGCCGGGGATGTGCTGGTCGGTCCCCAGGTCCCGGTGCTGGGGGTCGAAGTAGTTGAGCTGCTTCACGTAACCGCGCTGCCCGGTCTCGCAGTCCGCATTGCCGTTGTTGTCGATCGCCGCGCCGTAGTTGTCGTTGTGCAGGTACTCGGGCTGCTGGCCCGGCGGGACGCCCTGACCGTCGGCGGGCCCGGCGGCGGGGAGCGTGCCGACGCTGTCCTGCTGCTGGTTGGCGAAGTTGAGCAGCGCCCGCTGGGCCATGCCGAAGTTCGTCTGCTCGGAGACCACGTCGGCGAGCTGCACCCACATGTAGTTCCAGCCGTTGCAGACGGTCACATACGGGCCCAGGTAGCGGATCGTCGGGTCAAGCGTGTTCACGGTCGAGGCCAGGCCGTTGACGGCGACGTTGGTCCCCGGATCACGGGCCAGCGAACCCAGTGAGGTGAGCACGCCCTCGAGCTCCTGATTCATCACCGGCGTGCGCGGGAGGACGCGAACCCCGGCCTCGAGCGCCGGGTTCACGTTGGGCAGCGCGTCACGCAGCTCGGCCGTGGCCGGCCCCATGTAATCCGCAAAGGTCGTGAGGTCGGACAGCAAGGGCTGCTGCGCTTTCAAAGACGCCGTGCCGACATCGAGCGTGGGCGGCGACTGGCTGATCGTCTGTTCCAGATCCTGCGGGTTCTGCGAGATGGCGGCAAACGTCGTCGCCTGGTCGGTGAACCACCGCGCGTTGACCGCCGCCACCGGCGAGACGGTGGAGAAGAACCCGTTCAGCGCGCCCAGGAGCCGCGTCAGCTGGGTGTGCGGATCGGACAGATACGCCGCCACCGGGCGCAGGTTTCCGAACAGCTGGGGCAGGCTGGCGATCGTGTCGTTCAAAGACGACCCCCGCGCCGTCAGCGCGTCGCCGTAGCCGGCCAGGTTCTCCTGCACCGCCGGCCGTGTCTTGGCGTCGAACATGTCGTTGATGTCGTCGATCTGGACCGGCACGGTGGTGTGCGAGACCGGCATCGTCCCCCCGTCCGGATAGATCTGGTGAGAGTGCCCGTAGTTCAGCTCGACGTACTTGAGACCCAGGAGCGAGCGGGGGAGGATGGTCGCCGTCGAGTCGACCGGGACCTGGCCCTGACTCTCGTTCAGCTCGAGCGTGAGCTGGGCGCCCACGGTGCCGTTGGCCAGCTCGATCGGGCGCATCTGCGAGACCAGGCCGATCCGGTAGCTGCCCTGGAGGACGTCGTTGCCCGGCACGAGCTCGGCCCCGTTGGCGATGTCGACCTTGAGCTCGCGGGTGGGCACGAACGGGAGACCGGTGTTGGCGTTGTAGGCCAGGAACACGGCGACGATGGCGACCAGCACGCAGACGGCGCCGATCAGCACCGGATTGGCAAAGGCGGTGCGCTGGAGCGACCCGCCGGCGGCCACCGACGGGCCCCGGCGGCTCCGGCTCCGCAGGGTGGCCGGGTCAAACGGCGGCGCCTCGTGGCCGCGCTCATCCGCGCGTTCCCACGCCTCGGCGGCGGCGTCCCAGTCTCCCGCCCGCGAGTGGAGCAGGCCGAGCCGGAAGGCTCCGTAGCCGTCGCCCCGCTCGTCAGCGCGGCGGAAGGCCTCCTCCGCCCCCCGGGCATCGCCGCGAGCCTCGGCGAAGACCCCGGTGTAGGCGGCGGCGGTGCCGTGCCCGGCCTCGTCGGCACGCCCGTAGGCCGCCTCTGCGCCCCGCATGTCGCCCTCGCGGGCCAGGCGGTTTCCCTCCTCGAAGGCCGAGGACTCGTCTCGATCCGCGTCCGGGCCGGTTTCCTGGTCTGTGGCCACGGCGGCAAGCTACCTAGCGCCAATCCTCCAGGTTCCAGTAGATCTGTGATATCGAGCACAGTGGAGGGCGGCGTACGATGCGCGGCTAGATGGCGCGCACGCCACCGCTAATACCCCTCGGCTACGGCAAGTTCGTCCGCGCCGACCGGATCTTCGCGCTCGTCCCGCTCGAGGGCGCCGAGCGGGGCGACGGCCGGCGGACGCTCGTCTATGTGGAGGGCGTCGAGGCACCGGTCATCGCCTCGCGCTCGGAGACGGCGCTCGCCCGGGACCTCGCCGAGGCCCTCGGCCAGGGCGGGCCGCGAGGCCGCCCCGAGATGACAGGCCAGGAACCGCTGTTCTGATGGCGCGGCAGATCGTGCTGCTGCGGGGGATCAACCTTGGCCCGCGCAACCGGATCGCCATGCCTGCACTACGAGACGCGCTCGGGGCGGCCGGGTACGACGGGGTCCGCACCTACGTCCAGAGCGGGAACATCGTCCTGGGGAGCGACCAAACCCCCGATAAGCTCGAAACAGCCGTAGAGAAACTGATCGCCAAGCACTTCGACCTTCAGATCCCCGTGATCGTCCGCACCGGCAAGGAGCTGGCGGCGGTCGTCAAGCGCAACCCGCTGGCCGACGCCGCCACCGACCCCAAGCGCTACCAGGTGAGCTTCCTCTCCCAGGCGCTCGGGCCCAAGCAGATCGACGAGCTGAACGCGCTTGCCACTGACAAGGAGCGGCTCGTCGCCAACGGCCGCGAGCTCTACGCCTGGCACCCCGACGGCGTCGCCCGCTCCAAGCTGTGGGCCAAGCTCGCCGGGACCGGTCTCGGGGTCAAGGCCACGGCACGCAACTGGAAGACGGTGGAGTCGCTCCTGGCCATGGCCGACGAATGAGCCCCCGCGCGTACACGGTCGTCGACGTCTTCACCGACTCGCCGCTTCAGGGCAACCCGGCGGCGATCTTCACCGACGGCAGTGGCCTCGAGGCCGAGCTCATGCAGCGCACGGCCCGGGAGCTCAACCTGTCAGAGACCGTGTTCGTCCTCCCGCCCCGCGAGGAGGCCGACGCGGCGGTGCGGATCTTCACCCCGGGCAGCGAGCTGCCGTTCGCCGGTCACCCGGTGCTGGGCACCGCCTTCGTGCTCGCCGCCAAGTCGGACGCGGAGCTGATCACGCTGGAGACCAAAGCGGGGCCGGTTCCCATTCGCCTGCGGCGCGAGTCAGGACAGGTCGTCTACGGCGAGATGGAGCAGCCGATCCCGACCCGCGAGTCCTTCCCGCACGAACACGAGCTCCTCGCCGCCCTCGGCCTCGACAACTCCGAGCTCCCGATCGCGGCCTACCGCAACGGCCCGGTCCACGTCTACGTCGCCCTTCCCGACGAGGCGGCGGTGGCCGGGCTCCGACCCGACCTCGGCCGCCTCTCCGACCTCGGCCCCGGGTTCGGCATCAACTGCTTCGCCGGGGCGGGCCGGCGCTTCAAGACGCGCAACTTCAGCCCCGGCCTCGGCATCGCCGAGGACCCGGCCACGGGGTCGGCGGCCGGCCCGCTCGCGCTCCACCTGGCGCGTCACGGCCGGGTCGCCTACGGTGAGCAGCTCGAGATTCGCCAGGGCGAGGAGATCGGGCGACCCTCGCGCCTCTATGCCCAGGTCGAGGGTTCGGACGGGAACGTCACCCGGATTGCCGTCGGCGGTTCGGCGGCCATCGTCGCCCACGGCGAGTACCGCCTCCAATAGACTCTCGCTCGTCATGGCAGACCCCGCGAGAGTCCTCGTGGTCGCCCACCAGACTGCCGCCACGCAGCCGCTGCTCGACGCGGTGAAGGCGCGGGCCGAGCAGGGTCCCGCCACCTTCCATCTCGTGGTTCCGCAGCAGCCGCACGGCCTCGACAAGCTCATGGATCCGCAGGATCACGGGCGCAAGGAAGCCGAGCGCGCGCTGGCCGACGCCCTGCCCAAGCTCTCGGAGGCCGCGGGCTCGGAGGTCACGGGTGAGGTCGGCGACGCCGAGCCGCTGGCCGCGATCGAGGACGCGGTCAACCTGGGCGACTACGACGAGATGATCATCTCGACGCTGCCCCTCGGCGTGTCCCGCTGGCTCCATCTCGACCTGATCTCAAAGGCTCGCGCCCTCGGCCCGCCCGTCACCCATGTGCTCGCGCCCCGCGGGGCGGAGGCCGTCGCGTAAGCTCCGTCGCCGGTGAAACTGGCGACCTTCTTTCCGCCTGACACGCACGTTCCCGTCGCCGGTGCAGTCAGCGACGATCGCGTGGCGGGCTTCGCGGACGATGTGCGGGTCGTCGACATCCTGGCCGGCGCCACGCCTGAGCCGACCGGGGGCGAGTGGGCCCTCGACGAGGTCACTCTCCTGGCCCCGATCCCCGAGCCCCCCACGATCTACGCCATCGGTCTCAACTACGCCAAGCACATCGAGGAGACCGGGAATGAGAAACCGGAGTACCCAATCGTGTTCGTCAAGGTCCGCGGCTCGGTGGCCCCGCCCGGCGGCCCGATCCGCTGCCCCGAGGCCGTGCGCCGCCTCGACTATGAGGGCGAGCTGACGATCGTCATGGGGGCCAACGGCCAGATCGCCGGCTACACGATCGCCGACGACGTCACCGGCCGGGACCTCCAGGGCCGCGAGCCCCAATGGACCCGGGCCAAGGGCGCCGACACCTTCTGCCCCTTCGGGCCCTGGGTGACCACCGCGGACGAGATCCCCGACCCGCAAAGCCTCGACCTGAAGACGTGGGTCAACGGCGAGCTCCGCCAGGACTCCAACACGTGCGATCTCATCTTCGGCCCTCAGGAGCTCGTCGAGTTCATCGCCCAGACCTGCACGCTCCAGCCCGGCGACCTGATCCTGACCGGGACCCCGAGCGGCGTCGGCCAGGCGTTTGACCCGCCAAGGTTCCTGAGCTCAGGGGACACGATCCGCATCGAAATCGAACGCCTCGGCGCGATCGAGCACAGCGTGGAATGACGGCCACCCAAACCCGGCTCCTTCAGAACTACGTCGACGGCCGCTGGATGGCGGCCGAGGACCCGAGCGAGATCCTCGATGTGACCAACCCGGCCACCGGGGAGACACTGGCCCGCGTCCCCCTGTCCGGAGCCGGAGACCTCGACCGAGCCGTCCGCGCCGCCCGCGCCGCGCTCCCGGAGTGGCGCGCAGTCTCCACCATCAACCGCGCCAAGAAGCTCTTCGAGCTCCACGAGCGGCTCGTCGCCCGCCAGGACGAACTGGCGAAATCGGTGACCACCGAGATGGGCAAGACGCTGGTTGACGGCCGGGCCGAGGTGGCGCGGATGATCGAGATGGTCGAGGCCGCCTGCGCCATCCCGACGACCATGCAGGGCCGGATCCTCGAGGACGTGAGCCGCAACGTCGACGCCGAGACGGTGCGCCAGCCGGTGGGGGTGTGCGCGGCCATCGTGCCGTTCAACTTCCCGGCCATGGTCCCGTTCTGGTTCTTGCCCTTCGCCATCGCCTGCGGGAACACGTTCGTGCTCAAGCCCTCCGAGCAGGTGCCGCTGACCCAGCAGCTCGCCTTCGCCGAACTCGACGCCCTCGAGCTCCCGCCCGGCGTGGTCAACCTGGTCAACGGCGGGCGCGAGGTCGTCGAGGGCATCCTCGACCACCCCGGGATCGACGCCGTCTCGTTCGTCGGCTCGGCGCCGGTGGCGCGGCTCGTCTACGAGCGCGCGGCCAAGGCGGGCAAGCGTGTCCAGGCGCTGGGCGGGGCCAAGAACCACATGGTCGTCATGCCCGACGCGGTGGTCGAGCCGACCGTCCAGGGGATCATCGGCTCGGCCTTCGGCGCCGCGGGCCAGCGCTGCATGGCCGGCTCGGTGCTCGTCACCGTCGGCGACGCCCACGAGCAAATCCTCCCGCCGCTCACCGAAGCCACGCGTGCCCTCCACGTCGGCGACGGGCTGAACGAGGGCACGGACGTCGGCCCTGTCATCTCCGAGGCGGCCAAAGATCGCATCACTGACTGGATCGGGCGCAGCGCGAGCGTCCTCGTCGACGGGCGCGAGACCGCCCCAAGGCACGGCTGCTTCGTCGGCCCCACGATCGTCGAGGCCAAGCCAAGTGACCCGATCATCGGCGACGAAGTGTTCGGGCCCGTCCTCGCCGTGGTCAAGGCGCACTCCCTCGACGAGGCGATCGAGATCGTCAACGCCAGCCGCTTCGGCAACGGCGTCTCGATCTTCACCGAGTCCGGCGCCTCGGTCCGCCGCTTCCGCCACGAGGTGCAGGCCGGGATGGTCGGGGTCAACCTCGGCGTGGCGGCGCCGGTCGCCTTCTTCCCGTTCAGCGGCTGGAAGGACAGCTTCCTCGGCGACCTACACGCCCACGGGCCCGACGCGGTCGAGTTCTACACGCGCAAGAAGACCGTGACCAGCCGCTACTTCTCAAGCGGCCAGGGCAGCGGGAGCTACTTCGTCGAGCGTTAGTTCGGGTCGGCGCATGCG
>DATJQY010000017.1:0-273628 GCA_035505215.1 Solirubrobacteraceae bacterium
TCTCCGACGGATCCTCGTGTCGGTCGAGCAGCTTGGAGATCTTGGCTTTGATGATTGTGGACATGCGCCCGGAAAGACCCGGCATCGCATCCTCCTTGGCGGGTAGTAGCGAGCAGATGAAGCGTAGCGAGGAGCCACGCCAGTCCGGGATCTAAAAGCCGATCGGGTGCCGCGCCACGTAGCCCCGCGTGCTCTTCATCAGCGGCCGCCAGCGCGGACCGGAACCGGGAGCCGGGTGGGGGTCCTGCTCAGCCGAGGTGTCGAGGCGAATGCCCGCGATCTGGATGAAGGCGTGGCCGGGGTTGGTGTAGATCGTCATCCAGGCCCCCCGGCCGGCGAGGCCCCAGCTCATCATCTGGCCTGAGTCCATCGAGATCTTGATCAGCCCAGCGGCGTGCAGGACGTAGGAGACGGATCCGCTGCAGTCGTATCCACTGCTGATCCAGGCGCCGTGGCCGCCACCGTAGAGGTAGGGCTTGTGCCGGATGGCGTCGCCCGCCCAAATCGCCCGCTGGACCTGGATCGGCGCCTCCGCCGGCGCATAGGCGAGGCCGTTCACGATCTTGGCCCTGAGACCCGGCACAACCGGATGTACGAGCGTGCTCACCGGCGGAGGAGGCGGTACGAAGCCCGTCCCTCCTGAGCTTGAAGCGGCCAGCGCACCCGCCCCCGAGAGCGCAATCCAGCCCGTCATGACACAGCCGATTACCAGCAACCTGAACCGCAAGTCATTCACCTCTTTCGTAAGGCCTGCGGGGTTAGCTGACGGGCTAGCGCTGAAAGATCGCGCCTCCCGCGGATTCACCGCGGGATTAGCCCCGGAAACTCGGGTCCCCCGCTCCGCGGTTCTCGTGGTCCGCGGATTAGGCAGGCGGCATTATGAACATGCGAAGGGGAAGTTAGTTGCGGTTGCCTTCTGCCGCTCGATCACCCCCGTCGTCGCTAAGGTCCGCGGCGCGATGCGCCGCATGCTGCTCTGCCCCCTCATCGCCGCGTGCGCGCTGTTCATCGCCGCGTGCGGGACACAGACCAAGCTCATCACCACGCCCGCCGTGACGATCGCGACGAGCAGCGTCCACGCTCCGGTCCAGCTCGGCTTCCCGCTGATCGCAACCAAGAACACAACCCGGGTTCCGGGCCCTGACCCGATCGCCGACGCCGCCGGGGTGGCCTTGGCCGTCTATCCCTCCGAGGGTGCCGGCACCCATCCGTCCGTGGTCACCCTCGCGCCGACCGGAGACTGGGAGGCCGCGCTCGCCTCCTCGGTCCTGATGGCGGCACCGATCCGTGCCCCGATCCTCCTTTCGGGCCCGAGCTCCCTGCCACCCGTGACCGGTAAGGCCCTCACCGCCCTGGCTCCATCGGGTTCTGGCGCCTCAGGCGGGGCCCAGGTGATCCGGGTGGGCCAGGTCCCCTCGATCATCGGGCTCAAGACGATGGCCATCCGGGGCGGCGATCCCTTCACCCTGGCCGCGGCCATCGACCGCTTCGCCAGCGCGGCCGCCGGCACCGCCAGCCCGGACGTGATCATCGCCTCCGCCGATGATCCCCAGTACGCCATGCCCGCCGCCGGGCTGGCGGCCGAGAGCGGCGATCCGATCCTGTTCGTGAACTCCTCCGGCGTGCCCGCGCCGACCGTGCAGGCCCTGATCTCACACCGGAAACCGCACATCTACGTGCTCGGCCCGGCCAGCGTGATCCCGGACAGCGTCCTGGCCCAGCTGCGCAAGTACGGCACGGTAAACCGCGTGGCGGGGACCGATCCGGCGTCCAACTCGGTGGCCTTCGCAAAGTACCGGGATCCCGCCTGCATCACCGGCCAACCGTGCGCCCACGTGCCCGGGAGCTTCGGCTGGGCCATCGAGAGCCCGGGCCACGGGTACATCCTGCTCAACGCCTCGCGTCCGCTCGATGCCGCCGCGGCGGCCCCGCTGTCGGCAAGCGGGGGCTTCGGTCCCCAGCTGTTGGTCACCGATCCGAGCACCCTCCCGACCTCGGTCGTCAACTACCTGGTGGCTTACGCCACCCCGGGGTACACCGCCGAAGGGCCGACCGCGGCCGTCTACAACCACGGCTGGCTGATCGGAGACCAGACGGCAATCTCGCTCTCGGTCCAAGCCGAGGTGGATACCCTCCTGGAAGCGGTGCCGGTACCCCAGAAATGAGTGAAGCCGAGAATCCAGATCGTCTTCGGGATGGACACGAAGTCACGGTCGAGGACATCCGTCAGCTGATGGGCGCCTCGACACCTCACTTCGCGCTCCAGCTGCGTGAGCGGATCCGCAAGCTGATCAAGGGCCTGCCCGACGGTCATCCCGCCCGCATCGAGGGCGAGCGTGAGATCGCCCGCCTGGACAAGATCGCCTACGCCGGGGAGGTCCGCGGCCACGGCCCCGAGCCGGGCCTGGATCCCCTCCCCAGTCTCGAGGAGAGATGAGCGCGGACCGATCGGTTGCAGTGATCGGCCTCGGCCGGGTCGGGCTCCCGCTGGCGCTCTCGTTCGCCGACCGCGGCCTCCGCGTCATCGGCGTCGATCACGACCGGGCGCTGCTCGACTCGCTCCACGCCGGGCGGATGCCCTGGGAGGAAGCCGGGACCCAGGAGCTGCTCGACCGCGTGGCCCCCGCGGGCCGGCTTGAGCTGGCTGAGCGCGCCGCCGACGCCACCCAGGCCGACGACATCGTGATCACGATCGGCACCCCGTCCTTCTCGCACCTGGAGAGCGACCTGACCGGCGTCCGCGCCGTCGTCGATGACCTGCTCCCGCTGCTCCGGCCCGGCCACGGGCTGATCCTGCGCTCGACCATCGCCCCCGGGACGACCGAGTTCGTCGCCGGCTACATCGAGAAGCAACGCGGGCTGCGCGCTGGAGCGGACGTGTTCGTCGCCCATGCCCCCGAGCGAATCGCCGCCGGGCGCTTCCTTGACGAGATCTCAACCCTGCCCTGCATCATCGGCGGCGTCGGCGACGCCTCGACCGAGCACGCCGCGGCCACCTTTGCCGTGTTCGGGGCGCCGATCGTCAAGACCACACCCGTGCAGGCCGAGCTGGCCAAGATCTGGACCAACATCCTGCGCTACACGACATTCGCTCTCCCCAACCTGCTGATGATGGATTGCGAGCGCTATGACGCGAACGTGTTCGAGGTCATCGACCTGATCAACCACGACTATCCCCGTGGCGGCATCGCGATGCCCGGCCTCACCGCCGGCACCTGCCTGCGCAAGGACTTCGTCTTCTCTGAGGAGCGCTCCAACGCCCCCGGAATGCTGCTGGCGGTCTCCCGCGTGAACGAGGCCGTGCCCCTGTTCCTGGTCGAGGGGATCAAGCGACGCCTGGGCGAGCTCGCCTCTCACAAGGTGGCCGTGCTCGGTCTGACCTTCAAACGTGACACCGACGACGAGCGGGACTCGCTCTCGCCCAAACTGATCCGCCTGCTGGAGCGGGAGCTCGCCGACGTCGCCGTGTGCGACCCTCACGCCCGCACTCCGACCCAGCCGCTGACCGACGCCGTCCGGGGCGCCGAGGTGGTGATCATCGCGACCAACCACTCAGAGTTCACCGGTCCGGACGCCCTGCGCGCAATCGTCGCCGCGTCGTCCGAGGACTGCCTGGTTGTGGACCCCTGGAACGCCCTCGGGACCTCACAGGTGTTCGCCTACGCGGCCGAGTCCGCGGCGATGCTGGGGGCGCCCGCCACCACGTGAATCAGGTGCTCGTGACCGGCGGAGCCGGAACGATCGGCTCCGCGGTGGTGAGGCGGCTGCTCCGAGATCAACGCTGGGAGGTCCGGGTCTCCGACCAGCGCCCCGTCCCCGCCTGGATGGAGGGCCAGGTCGAGGTCCACCGGGCCGATTTGAGAGAACCAGACAGCGCGCGGGAGGCCGCGGCCAGCTGCTCGCATGTCATCCACCTGGCCGCGATCGTCGGTGGCATCGCCAATTTCCACAAGCTTCCGTACACGCTCACGGAGGCCAACAACGCGCTCACCGGAAGCGTCGTCCGGGCCGCCCTTGACCACGATGTCGAGCGTCTGCTCTATGTCTCCTCATCGATGGTGTTCGAGCGTGCTACCGAGTTCCCCACTCCCGAGGAGCACCTCGCCGTCTGCCCCGCTCCGTGGTCGGCCTACGGCTTCTCCAAGCTCTCCGGCGAGGTCTACACGAAGGCCGCGCACGACGAACATGGGCTCCGCTACACGATCTGCCGTCCCTTCAACGCCTATGGCCCGGGCGAGCGCCCAGAACCCGGAGAGCCCGGGATCGCCCACGCCGTGCCCGATCTGATCGCCAAGGCGCTCGCCCACCAGCGCCCGCTCCAGATCTTCGGCTCCGGGGTCCAGACCCGGACCCTGACCCATGTCGATGACATCGCCGACGGTCTGGTCACGGCGCTCGAGTCTCCCGCGGGCGAGAACGCGGACTTCAACATCTCGGCCTCAGAGGAGCTGACCGTGGCCGCCATCGCCGAGCGGATCTGGGTGGCGTGCGGAAACGACCCGGATGAGCTCGAGTTCGAGCACCGCCCGAGCTTCGAGGTCGACGTGCAACGGCGTTGGCCTTCGGTGGAGAAGGCACGCCGGGTCCTGGGCTGGCAGGCCCAGGTGGGGCTCCAGGACGGCCTTGCCGACACGGTGGCCTGGCTGCGCGATCAGACCTAGAGGCTGAAGCGGCCCGCCTCAGGCGAGCCGCCCTCGGTGGCGATCGCGGTCCGCACCAGCGTCTCGTGGGTGCGCTGGCCGCGGAGAAACTCGACGAAGGCCACCATCCGGTAGGGGAGCTGAGCCACGTGATAGACGGGTGGTTCCAGCAGGGCCAGCCCGGCCAGCGCCAGCAGGTGCCGGCGCGGATAGACCCTGAAGTAGATGACGTCGGCCAGCAGGCTCATGACCCGAACCGCCGCCGTGAGCCCGAAGGAGAAGGCGAGGAACAGGAGCAGGGCCGGAAAGCTCAGCATGCCCAGACAGGCGAGGACCACGACCAGGACATAGGCCACCGTCTCTACGAACGGACCCATCCCCTCGAACAGCAACAGGTAGGGCATCCCGAGCATCCCGAAGTAGCCGTAGCCCGGGTTGAAGATCAGCCGCCGGTACTTCCACAGCATCTCGAACACCACCCGCTGCCAGCGCTTGCGCTGGATGAGCAGATCCCGCCACGTGGTCGGGACCTGAGTCCACACCGTGGCCTCGGGGATATTGCGCATCTGGTAGCGGACGCCCTCGGCCCTCAGCACGGCGTGGGCGTGAATCGTGGCCTCGATGTCGTAATGGGTGTCGGCGGTCGAGAAGCCACCCATCTCCATGAGCACTCGCTTGGGCCACACCCCGCACCCACCTGAGATCACCGGGACCGAGTTCAGCGCCCCCCAACCGAGCCGGTTGACCACGAAGGCACTCAGATACTCGATGACCTGGAAGCGCTCCACCAGATGCTCGGGCAACGACTCGCCGGTGATCTCGCCGTCACTCACCGTGAGCCCGTTGGTCAGTCGCAGGGTGGCCCCGACGATCACCACCTGGTCGGGGGCGAAGTTGATCGGCCGCATCAGCTGAGCCACGGCCTCGGGGTCGACGACGCAGTCGGCGTCCACGTGGGCCACGACCGGGTAGCGGGCGAAGTTGAGTCCTGCGTTCAGTGCGTCGGCGGCACCCCCGTTCTCCTTGTCGATCAGCCAGAGGTTGGGGTGCAGGCGCGAGCGGTAGCTGCCCCGGATCGGCGAGCAGGGAATCGGAGCGGGGTGGAACACGTCATGCGGTTCCATGTCGAAGACGTCGATCGCCACCTGCACCATGTCGTCCGTTGAGCCGTCGTTGACGACGATCACCTCAAACTCGCTGTAGACCGAGTCGAGCATCGCCGAGACCGTGTCGGCCAGGATCAGCGCCTCGTTGTAGGCCGGCATGATGATGCTCAGCGGGAGGTTGGCCGCCGAGGCAGAGAAACGGGAGTAGTCGAGGTAGCGCCGGCCGCTCTCGCGATGCAGCTGAGCCAGGGCGGCCACAGTGATCGCGAAATACAGGGCGTTGAGCAGCAGGAAGTAGCCCAGCAGGCAGACGAAGACGATCTCCACTGGGGTGCTCATGGCTGGGGGTCAGATCCGCACGAGCTGCTCAGGATCCCTCAGCGTCTCGGGCGCAGCCTGGGCCGCGAGACCTGGGAAGTCCTCCAGCACGCTCTTCGCCTGCTCGCTCCCGATGTCCTGCAAAACCAGGAGCAGACGACGGAGCGCCCGGGGCTCCTGGGTGGTCCGGATCGCGCTGGTCAGGGTGCTGAGCGCCTCCGCTCGGCCCAGATTGACCAGCACCCGATGCGCCTCGGCACTCCCGGGCCCGCCGGTTTTCAGAACCTCCACCTGCCGAGCCGCGTAGCCGTCGCGGATCAGCGCCTCGGCCGCCTTGTTGCGGGCAAAGCGATCGTCAGAGCCCAGCTGGCAGAGCAGCGCGGGTAGCGCCGCCTCGCCCAATCCGGCCAGGGCCAGCATTGCGTTCTGGCGCACCCACCACGCCTGGTCCTCCAGCAGCTCCGCCAGCTGCCAGACCAGTTCGGTCTGCCGGCTGGACCCCGCCGCCTTGGCGGCATGTGAACGCACGACCCAGCTCTCATCGCGGATCAGCCGCCGGAGTGAAACCAGGTTGGGGAAGCTGGCCAGCGCCTCGGCCGCGTTGGCTCGCACGTCTACGTCGGGATCCCAGGTCAACTGCTCCACGACACGCGCGGACCGGGGATCACCGAGCCTGCCCAGCAGATAGGCCACCCAATAGCGGACGCGTGGGTTCTCGGAGCTGGCCCGCCGCTCGATCAGCTCTCGCGCCACCGGGCACCGGGAGGTCTCGAGCAGCCCGACGATCCGGGCCGGCGGCAGCCGCTGCTTGGTCAGCGCGAAGAGCAGGGCGGCGAAGGCCGGCGGCGCGCTGTAGTGGGCCAGCGCCTGGGCGCCGGCGTAGGCGACGTCGACATCGCGATCATCCAGCGCCCGCTGCAGGACGGCCACGGAGGACTCCGCTCCCAGGGACCCGAGCACGCCCGCCGCCGCTACCCGCCGCCACTTGTCGGCCGGGCCTGCCAGTTCGCGCTCCACGCGGCTGGCCAGGCCGAGGGCGAGCAGGCGATCTCTGACCGCCGGGTCCTCCTTGAGGATCTCGGTGAGAGCGTCCCGCGTGACATCGAGGCGCGCGATCAGTTGCTTCTTGGCCTCGCCGCGCTGCCGGGGTTCAAGCGAGTCGATCTCGCTCGCCAGCTCTCGAATCCGCTCTGCCGTGAGCCGATGATGGTTCTTCAGGCGCTCGTGACCGGCGCCCAGCAGCGCGCTCAGGATGACCACCAGCATCACCCCAAACGCCGTTGCTGCCAGCCAGGGGAGCAGCCGGATCAGCACATCGATGTGGCCGCCCATCACGAGGACGATGCAGCCCACATACGCGCACGCCGTTCCCAAGACGCACAGAACGACCACGGCGAAACGGATCGCCTGGCCCGGATCCTCGGCCCGGGCGGTGGCGGGGCGACGCTGCGAGGCGCCGCGCATGCTCTCCCCCGTCGTCAGGCTGCCGCGCGGAGGCGGTCAGCTGACGGAGGACTCCCCGTGGCGGCGACCTTCGACACCCTCAGCGCCTGGTCAAGCTCGTAGGCGATGACGGTGTCGATCGTCTCCTCCAGGCTGCGTCGCGGGGTCCATCCCGTCATTCTGCGGAGCGCCGTGGTGTCAGGCGAGCGGTTGCCCAGCTCCTCGAAGCCCGGGGCGTGGGCCTCGGCGTAGGGCACGAAGACCACGGGCGAGATCGAACCCGTCCGCTCGAGCACCAGATGAGCCAAAGCCGCGATCGAAATCGGCGCTGAGGTGCCGATGTTGTAGGCACCCCCGGCGGCGCGATCGCAATGTAGGAGCAGGTCGAGGCCGCGCACGACGTCGCGCACGTCGGTGAAGCAGCGCGACTGGGCGCCATCGCCGTACACCGTGAGCGGCTCACCATCCAGCGCCTGGCGCACGAACCGGGCCACGACCATCCCGTACTTGCTCACCTGGCGCGGTCCCACCGTGTTGAATAGACGCACGACGCGCATGTCGGCGCCCATCTGCTGGACATAGGCGTGAGCCAGCGATTCGCCGAACTCCTTGGCGATGGCGTAGCTCCAGCGTGACTTCGCCGGCGAGCCGATCAGCCGGTCGCTGGTCTCGCTCAGGTCGCGCTGGTTGAGCTTGCCGTAGACCTCCGAGGAAGAAGAAAAGATCAGACGCTTGCCGCGGCGCGCCGCCGCCTCCATCACGATGTCGGCCCCGAGGACGTTCTCACGCAGGCAGCTCAGCGGACTCGTGACGATCTGGTGCACACCCAGCCGGGCGGCCAGGTGGACGCAGGCGTCGGCGGCCTCCATGCAGCCGTCGACCAGGTCCCCGTCGGTGACGCTGCCCTGAACCAGGGTGACCAGCCCGGAATCCAGGCTCCGGGAGAGGTTCTCGGCGCTGCCACCGCTGAGATCGTCGAGCACGATCACGCGATCGCCACGACCCGCCAGCAGGTCGGCGAGATGGGAGCCGATGAACCCGGCGCCACCTGTGATGAGCAACGTAGACATTGGTTGATTGCCTATCGGACCTTTTGGCGCCCAGCTTGAACCTCCGCAACAGCCGTTGACGCGGCTGGACGCCGGGCTTCGCCTCGCACCTCGTTGTGCGCGCGCCGGTTTTCCGAGCATCGAGGTGTTAGGTTTCGCCTGACAGGCGGGGAGTGAGCCTGAAGCAAGGAGGAGAGAGCTGATGGAATCTGCAACCGTCCCGGCGGCCCAGCCGACCCCATTCGATCCGACGGCGCCGGGCGCCAAGGGCCTCAAGTCCAACGCGCTCGGTTACGTCTCGAACCTCGTCATCGCGATCGCGTCCACGGCGCCGGCGTACAGCCTGGCCGCCACGCTGGGCTTCATCGTCGCCGTCACCGGCGTCGGCGTTCACGCCCCGGCGGTGATGATCGTCTCCTTCATCCCGATCCTGTTCGTCTCGGTGGGATATCGCTACTTCAACCTCGCCGACCCTGACGCCGGGACCACGTTTGCCTGGGTTACCCGTACCTTCGGTCCTCAGCTCGGCTGGATCAACGGCTGGGCGATTTTCCTCGCCGACGTCATCGTGATGGCCTCGCTGGCGGTAATCGCCAGCACCTACACCTTCTCGCTGGTCAGCTGGCACGCGGCCCAGCACTCGAACCTCGCGATCATCATCGGCGCGGTGGTCTGGATCGCGCTCATGACCTGGATCTGCTACCGCGGCATTGAGCTCTCGGCGGAGGTGCAGACCGTGCTCCTGGGCATCGAGATCTTCACCCTGACGCTGTTCACCGTCGTGGCGCTGGTCAAGGTTTATGCCAATCACCCGGCTCACGCCATCCATGTCTCAGCGTCCTGGTTCAACCCATTCGATATGGGCTGGCATGCGCTCGTTCCCGCTGTCCTGCTGGGGATCTTCATCTACTGGGGCTGGGACTCCGGCGTCGCGGTCAACGAGGAATCACGCGACCGGCGGCGCGGCCCGGGCAAGGCCGCCGTCGTCTCGACCCTGCTCCTGCTGGTGATCTACGTCGCCGTGACCGCCGCGGCTCAGGCCTACCACGGCCCGGGTTTTCTGTCGAGTCCAAGCAACCAGAACGACGTTCTCAACGCGCTCGGCAGCACCGTGTTCGGCTCACCGCTCGACAAGCTCCTGATCATCGCCGTCCTCACATCGGCGTCAGCGTCAACGCAGACAACGATCCTGCCCACCGCGCGTACCACGCTCTCGATGGCGAAGTGGGGCGCCATACCGTCGGCGTTCGGCCGTATTCACCCGCGGTTCTTGACCCCCAGCTTCTCCACCCTCCTGATGGGTGGCCTCTCGACCGTTTGGACCGTCTGCCTGCTCGCCTTCAACTCGAACCAGGACGTGCTCGGGGACACGATCTCCGCGCTCGGTTTCTCGGTCTGCTTCTACTACGGTTTCACGGGGCTCGCGTGTCCGTTCTACTTCCGCCGGGAGCTGTTCAGGAGCTGGCGCTACTTCCTCTTTGCCGGGGTGGTCCCGCTCGTCGGCGGCGTGATGATGGGCTACGTCGGGGTGCGGGCCTACAGCTATTACAACGTCGGGGCCAACAACTACTCACACGCGCTGCTCGGCATCCAGACCCCGATCCTTGTCGGGATCGGCGGCCTGATCCTCGGCGTGATCCTGATGTTCGTGTCCTGGCCGTTCTACAAGGGCTACTTCAGCCGACGGCCGTTCGAGGCGGTCAATCCGGCCGTCCTTACCGAGGATCTGGTCGACGAGCCGCGTGACGCCCCCATCACCCAGGTACCGAGCTAGACACGGCCGCGCCTTTTTCCGCCACGGCCGGCGGTAGCCTCGGCTGAGTGAGCAGTTCCGCGGAACCCGTCGTCGCCCTGCCGGACAGCGACCTACCCGGCCCCTTCCCGGTCGGGTCCTACGCTGCCCAGCTCAAGGCCCGGCTGAAGCAGTTCGCCAACGTGCAGCTGATCGGCGAGGTGTGGGGTTTTCGCACCGGTCGCGCGCGCGTGTACTTTGAGCTCCGGGACGGGCGCGGCGCGCTGCCGTGCTCGATGTGGTCGGGCGATTTCGAGCGGCTCGGGGTGACCCTGAGCGACGGGGTGCGCGTCGTCGTCGGCGGGGGTTGCGACTACTACCCGGGCAGCTCGACCTCGTCACCCGCCTTCAGCTTCGCCGTGACCGAGCTCCGGGTGGCCGGAGAGGGAGACCTCCTAGCCCAGCTCGAGCGCCTGCGCCGCCGCCTGGCTGCGGAGGGCCTGTTCGAGCCCCAGAAACAGCTGAGACGGCCGCTTCTCCCCAAGACGATCGGCGTCGTCACAGGTGAGCGAGGCAAGGCCCGCGACGATGTCCTGGCCGGCCTGGAGCGCCGAGGCTGGGGCGGTCGCCTCGTGTGGGGGTTTGCCCCGGTCCAGGATCGCCGGGCGGCGCCCCAGATCGCCGCGGCGCTGCGCGAGCTGGCCGCCTTGGCCGAGGTCGAGGTGGTGATCGTGGCTCGCGGGGGTGGTTCGCTGGCCGATCTCTTCGCCTTCTGCGATGAGGCGCTGTGTCGCACCGTGGCGCTGCTCCGCGTGCCGGTGATCGCGTCGGTCGGTCATCACACCGACCGCACGTTGATCGACGACGTGGCCGCGGCCTCGTGCTCGACCCCGACCCACGCCGCGGAGGTCGCCGTAGGAATCGACTGCCGCGCCGCTCGCGTCGAGCTCACCTCGGAAGCTCGGCGCCTGCACGCCCACGGCCATCGGGCCATCCTCGTCCGCGCCCGGACGCTCAGTCATCTGGCCCGGGCTCCCTCGGCCCACCTCGAGCGCCAGCGACGCCACCTGCACCAGCTGCTGCGCGAGCTCCGCGCCAGCGCCAGGCGAAAGGCGGCCGACGGCCGCGCGCAGGGCTCGACCCACCTGCTCGTCCTCCGCCGCACCGTCGCCCGGGGCACGACGTCGGACAAGGAGCGGCGGCGCAGCGAGCTCACGCGGCTGGCCTTTGCCCTTGCCGCCCACGACCCGGAGCGGACCCTGACTCGCGGCTATGCCCTGGTCGAGGACCCTGGCGGCGAACCGCTGACCTCGGCCGCGGACGCGCGCCGCGCCGGCGATCTGCGCCTGCGCTTTCGCGACGGGCGCCTGCCGGCCAGGGTTTCGGGGGAGGTCGAGACACCATGAGCACCGAACTGACCTACGAGTCGGCGGTGGCCCGGATCGAGGAGATCATTCGGCGCTTGGACTCGGGCGAAGCCGGGCTCCGGGAGACCCTGGATCTGGTCAAGGAGGGACGCAGCCTGGTCGAGTACTGCGCCACCGAGCTCGAGGCCGTCTCCAGCGGCCTT
The DNA here is from genome assembly GCA_035505215.1 of Solirubrobacteraceae bacterium. GTDB lineage: Bacteria > Actinomycetota > Thermoleophilia > Solirubrobacterales > Solirubrobacteraceae > Palsa-465. The sequence continues at coordinate 11,859 of DATJQY010000017.1, forward strand.
GAGGAGCTTCGCCTGGAGGAGCTCGTCGCACGCCTTGAGACCACCGGCACCTCCACGTGAGCACGTTCGACCTCCTGGCCGGTCTCGAACTCCAGGTCGACGGCTACGAGCTAGAGGGCCTGCGCCTCCAGGTCTCAAGCGGCTTTGAGCGTCTGAGCACCGTGGTTCACCTCCACGGCAGCGGCCACGAGGGAGTCGGCGAGGACGTCGTCTACCAGGCCGAAGATCACATCGCCTTCCAGGAGGCGGGCCCGGTCCACGACCTCGCCGGCCGCTACCGGTTGGACGAATTTTGCGCCCTTATCGACTCGCTCGATCTGTTTCCGGTGTCTCCGAAGATGGACGTCTCCCGGCTCTACCGGCGCTGGACGTTTCACAGCGCGGCACTAGACCTGGCCCTCCGGCAGGCCGAGCGGCCGCTCTACGAGGTCCTGGAGCGCCCGCCTCAGCCACTCACCTTCGTCGTCTCGCTCCGGCTGGGCGAACCGGCCACCATCGACCCCGTCCGCCGGCGGCTGGAGCGCTATCCCGACCTGCGCTTCAAGCTTGACGCCACGAGCTCGTGGACGCCCGAGTTGTTCGGCGAGCTCGTCGCCACCGGCGCGGTTGACTCAATCGACTTCAAGGCCCTCTACCACGGAACCATCGTCGACCAGGCGCCTGACCCACTGCTCTACCGCCGGGTCGTCGAGGCGTTTCCGGACGCCTGGCTCGAGGACCCGGATGTGGTGACGCCGGAGACCGCGGCCGCCCTCGCCGGCGAGCACGCCCGCATCACCTGGGATGCGCCGATCCACTCGATCGCCGACATCGAGGCCCTGCCCTTCCCGCCCCGGATGGTCAACCTCAAGCCGTCGCGGATCGGGGGGCTGCCCGCGCTCTGCGGGGCCTACGACTACTGCGCCGAGCGCGGGATCGGCGCCTACGGCGGGGGACAGTTCGAGCTTGGGCCCGGGCGCGGACAGGCTCAGTACCTGGCCTCCATGTTTCACCCGGAGACTCCCAACGACCTGGCCCCCTCGGCCTACAACGTCGATGACCCGCCACCCGGGCTGCCCGTGAGCCCCCTCCCGCCCGCCCCCGATGCGGTGGGTTTTCGCTGGACCAGCTAGCGTCCAGCCCATGCCGAACACTCTGAAGGACACCGTCTCCCTCGTCACCGGTGCCTCGAGCGGGATCGGGCAGGCCACGGCCCGCGCCCTCGCCGCCGAGGGATCGGCCGTGGCCATCGTGGCCCGGCGCCGCGAGCGGCTGGAAGCGCTGGCGAAGGAGCTCGAGGGTCAGGGAGCCCAGGTGCTCGTGATCGAGGCCGACGTCGGGTCCGAGGAGGAGGCGCGGGGGGCCGTCGAGCGCACGGTGAGCGAGCTCGGGCGCCTCGACACGCTCATCAACAACGCCGGCGTGATGCTGCTCGGCCCGATCGAGGATGCCCCGCTTGAGGAGTGGGAGCGCATGCTCTCGGTCAACGTCGCCGGCCTGCTCTACTGCGCCCATGCCGCCCTCCCCCACCTCCTGCGCGCGGCCGAGGACGGCCCTCGCCAGGTTTCCGATCTGGTCAACATCAGCTCGGTGGCTGGACGCGTGGCCCGGTTGGGAAGCGGCGTCTACAACCTGACCAAGCACGGGGTGGGTGCGTTCAGCGAGTCGCTGCGCCAGGAGGTCACCCAGCGCCACGTCCGCGTCTCGCTGGTCGAGCCCGGGGCGGTGGCGACCGAGCTCGCCTCGCACAACCGGCCCGAGGTCCGCGAGCAGATGGCCAAGACGTTCGGCGACATCGAACGCCTGGAGGCCGAGGACATCGCCGATGCCATCACCTACATCGTCACCCGCCCCCGCCGGGTCGCCGTCAACGAGGTCCTGATCCGTCCCACCGAGCAGCAGCGCTAGGCGTGCCCGATCGCAACGCGGTCACCATCACCCCCTACCGCGACGGCCCCCTGCTCGTCCGCGGCGCCGTCACCCTGCTTGGGCCCGACGGCGAGGAGATCGAGTGCGACCGGGAGACGATCGCGCTGTGCCGCTGCGGGCGTTCGGGGATGAAGCCGTTCTGCGACGGGACCCACAAGCTGGTGGGCTTCCGCGCCCCGGGCGGGGCGAACGGCCGGACGACGGCTACGTAGCTCCAGCAACCAGCGGTTGCGAAAGCAGCGAGGGCTCCTCGCGCTCCCACGCCTCCAGTACGCGTCCCGCCCAGCGCGCGTCGAGATGAGCCAGGGCCCGGGCGCCCCACAGGATGTCGGTCAGCAACTCTGGCTCCTGCCTGGCCAGGCCGCCGGCCAGGTCGACGGCGGCGATGTTCTCATGCACCGCGTCGGCGGTGACGTGCTCGTCGAAGAACAGAGTCGCCTCGCCGTCGAAGCCGAGGCGCCGCAGCCCCTCGGCGTAGCGCCGGTTGGGGATCGAGGAGGTCATCTCGAACAGGGCCAGATGACCCACGATCGCGCCCCGCCAGCGCCGGTGCAGACCGAACAGCGACATGAGGTTGACCGTGGCGAGCGTGACCCCGGGGATCTGGTCCAGGTAGGCGCCGTAGGTGGGGTCGAGTCCGAGCGCGCGCATCGCCCGGGCGAATAGCTCGGCGTGCATCCAATCGACTCGGCCCCGACCGTATTCGTCGGCCTGGATCTCGATCAGCGCCGCCTTGGGGGCGCCCGTAAGCCGCGGGACGGCCCACGAATGCGGGTCGGCCTCCTTGAGCTGGTAGGCCGAGCGGTGGATCAAGAACTCGCGAACCTGCTCCAGTGTGGCCTGCCCACGGATATAGGAGGAAAGCGACGGACCGTCGTCCTCCGAGATGGCGCGCAGCGCCAGGTCGAGATCAGACGCCGCTACCGCGTCCGCGCGATGCGGAACCGCAGCTTCAAGCGCGCCCTCGAAGGCCGCCTCGATCCCGGCCCGCCACGCCAGCAGGCCAGGGTCCCACTCCCAGCGCTCGTCCACCCCGGGCAGACCGCGGTAGTGAAGCTCGTAGCAGAGGTAGAGGCTCAGCTGGAAGTCCTCATCGTCCAACACTTCGACGCCGCCCGCGGGCGGCGGCGCCGCGAACGGGTGCGGCGGACGTGAGACCTCGGTGAGCAGCAGTTCGCTGTGCGGGCCTCTCGGTGGCGGGAGACGGAGCACGGAGCCTGAAAGCTACCCAGACCAGGGGTTCAGGAACCCCTGAACGAGGTGCTGGGCGACGGCCACGGCCCCGTCTTCCCGCGCGATCTGCCGCTGGGTGACGGCGCCGTTGGTCTCGACCATCTCGGCGGCGTACTCCAGCGATGAGCGTGACCCGAGCCGGTCGGCCACCGGCGCAAGCGCCTCCATCAGCGCGTTCAGGTGCCACCGCGTGCTCCGGACGGCTCCCGTCTCCAGGTCGGCCATCGAACCCTCGACGCCGTACCGGCACGCCGACCACCGGTTCTCCTCGATCCGCCAGGTCGGGACCGCCTCCCTGACCTCGGACTCGGCAAGCCACACCACGAGGGCCTGGACGACGGCGGCGATCGCAGCCGCCTCGGCGATCGTCCGCTGGCTGTCTGGGACCCGGAACTCGAGCGTCCCGTACCGAGGACGAGGACGAAGCTCCCACCACCAGGCCCCCGGGTAGGGAACGGTGCCGCTCTTGGCGCCCCAGCGCAGCAGCGCCGCGAAGTCCTCCCAGCTCGCGAGCGCCGGCGGCACCCCCTGGCGCGGCAGGAGCTCGCTCAGCTTGGGCCGGATTGACGCGAATCCGGTGTCGCGGCCCTCGTAGACAGCGCCGTTGGCGGCCAACGCAGCCAGCAAGGGCAGATAGCTCAGGGCGGCGTTGTAGACCCTGAGCGCGGTCTCGGCCCCGTTGACCGCGACGTGGACTTGAAGCGCGCACACGAGCTGGCGTCCGGCAACCGGGGCGTATTCGCGGCGCGTGTACGCGTAGGCCGGCAGATCGTTCAGCTCGCCCACGCCGGAGCCGAGCGGACTCACCCCCGCCGCCGCGAGGCAGACCTCGCCCCGCACCTGCGCAGCCAGGTCTCGCCGTCCCGTAGAGAGCTCGGCGATGGCGTCGTTGACGTCGGCATGCGGCCCGGTGACGATCTCAAGCTGCGAAGCTGGAAGCTCGGCCTTGAAGCGAGCGTCGCCATCCAGACTCTCCAGCAGGTCAAGGGCCTTCGGAGCTAGCTCCAGCGTCAGCGGATCGAGGAGCATCAGCTCCTCCTCAATCCCCACCGTGAAGGCGGGAGCGGCGTCAAACGCCGCGGAGAGCTCGGCTGAGGACGGTGACGGTTGTGCCATGCGCGCGACCTGACGTTTGCCGGGCTCCGGGAGAGGATATTTCTTCCCGGGCCATGCGATTGCTCCCCGTGCCTGGCGTCTTCCAACCCCCCAGCGACGCCTGGATGCTCATCCGCTACATGGAGGACGAGCGCCTGGCCGCCGGTGCCGATGTGCTCGACCTGTGCACGGGCAGCGGGGCGCTGGCCATTGCCGCCGCCCGTCAGGGGGCCTCGGAGGTCACCGCGGTCGACATCTCGCGCCGCGCCGTCGCCGCCGTCAGGCTGAACGCGCTGGTCAACCGGGCCCGAGTCAGGGCGGTGCGGGGCGATCTGTTCGCGGCCGTGGCCGGACGCCGCTTCGACCTGATCGTCTCCAACCCGCCCTACCTGCCGGGGGAGGTCAGCGAGCTCCCCCATCGGGGCCTGGCCCGAGCCACCGAGGGCGGACGCTCAGGCCGCGCCTTCCTTGACCGGATCGCCGCCCGGGCGGCCGCTCACCTCACCGAGCACGGAACCGTCCTGCTCGTCTACTCGAGCGTCTGTAACGAGCCAGAGACGCTGGAGGCGCTTCGCGCCGGGGGCCTGTCCCCCCGCGTCGTCTTGCGCCACCGCGGTCCCCTGGGCCCGCATCTAACCGCTCGGGTCGATTGGCTCCGCGCCCACGGGCTCCTGCTCGAAGGTGACGAGGAGGAGATCCTCGTCGTCAGGGCCGAGCGCGCCCCGGTGTCAGCGCTGGCGCGCTGAGCAGGTAGACAGCGCCGGCGCCGTGAACCCCTGAGACGGCCGCGTCGGGCGCACCTGCGGCTACCACCCCCGTCCCGGGGATCAAAGCCAGCGAGCTCCCGACGAGCTCCCGCGCCGCGGCCCCGGCTGCGGTGAGCTTGGCCATGTCGCCGCGCGAGCGCCAGCCCCCGGCCGCCCGCTTGAACAGGTACACGGCGCCCTGGTCCGGCTGACCGTTGACCCTCGCCCCGATCGCCCCGGCGGCGACCAGCGCCCCACTGGGTGAGATCGCCACCGAACTGCCGAGGTTGTCGCCCGCCGCCCCGTCGAGTGCGGTGAGCTCCCCGGCTTGGGTGCGATTCGCCCAGCCTCGCGCCCCACGGCTGAACACATAGACCGCGCCCTGTCCCCGATGGCCGGCGACGTTGGCGCAGCACGCGCCCACCGCGAGCGTTGACCCATCGGCCGAAGCCGCCACCGAGACTCCGAGCGCGTCGCCCGGAATCCCGTTTGACGCCCTGAGCTCGGCCGCCTGCGTGGCTGAGCTCCAGCGCCGCCCCGCCCGGACGAAGACATACGCCAACCCCTGCCCGCCGACTGGCCGTCCGGCGAACGGCGCCCCGGCGACCACCGTCGAGCCGTCGCGTGAGATCGCCACCGCCCAGCCGAGAAAGTCCGACGCGCTGCCGTCGGACGCGGTGAGCTCGGCGGCCGGATGCTCGACGCCGGCGCCCTTCCACCCCTTGGTCGGAGCCGAGAAGACGTAGGCCGCTCCCTGCTGCGGATCGCCGCGCACGGTGGTCCCGTAGCCCCCGGCGATGACCGTGCGCCCGTCCCCGGACACCGCGACCGACGTCCCCAGCAGATCGCCCCTAGCGCCCCGGCCGAGAATCAGCGCGGCGGCCGGGTGCTTGACCGTTGCCCCGCGCTGCCAGCCACCGGGCGGACGCAGGAAGACATAGGCCACACCGGCGTCCTGCTGTCCCGATACCGCAGCGTCAGGCGCACCGACGATGATCGCCGCGCCGCTGGCCGAGACCGCCACCGAGCTCCCGAAGTGCTCGTGGGCCATGCCCCCGGAAGCGACGAGCTCCACCGCCGCTGCGCGTCCGCCCCGTGGGCGCACGAAGACATACGCGGCCCCCTGCCCCTGGTGTCCAGCCACCGCGGCCTGCGGCGCCCCGGCGACCACGGTCGGGCCGTCGGCCGAGGCGGCGACGGAGAAGCCGAAGTGCTGGTCTGACCCGGGGGAGCGAACGGTCAGACGGGCCGTCGACGACGCCGCGGCCGACACGAGCGCCAAGACGGCGAGCGCGCCACGAGCGATCCTCGCCCCCAGGTTCTTACCTCCTCTACACCCGCTGGATCAGTGTCGCGGTCCCGAGGCCGCCACCGCAGCACATGGTCACGAAGCCGACCTCCTTGTCCGAGCGCTCGAGTTCGTGCAGGAGGGTCGTGATCAGCCGCGCGCCGGTCGAGCCCAGCGGGTGGCCAAGGGCCATCGCCCCACCGTTGACGTTGACGCGGTCCATGTCCGGACTGTGGACCCGGCGCCAGGCCGCGATCACGGGCGCGAACGCCTCGTTGATCTCGATCAGGTCGATGTCGTCGATCGACATCTGGTTGCGCTCAAGGATCTTGGCCGTGGCCGGGATCGGGCCCTCGAGCATCTTCACCGGGTCGCACCCGACGGTCGTCTGATCGACGATCCGGGCCCGAGGGGTCAGGCCGAGCTCGTTGGCCTTGTCGGCGCTCATGAGCAGAACCGCGGCCGCACCGTCGGAGATCTGCGAGGAGTTGCCGGCCGTGATCACCCCGTCCTCCTTGAACACCGTCTTCAGCTGGCTGAGCGCCTCGAGACTCGTGTCAGGACGGATCCCCTGGTCGGTGATGAAGGTGTCGCCGTTGACCTGCATCGGGATCATCTCCCGCTCGAAGCGCCCCTCCTCGGTCGCGCGGTGCGCGAGCTGGTGCGAGCGCAGCGCCAGTTCATCGAGCTCAGGGCGCGGGATCTCGTACTCCTCGGCGATCATTTCCGCGCCAAGGCCCTGCCCCTGGACGTTGTGAATGGCCAGCAGCTCCGGGGTGAAGGCGTAGCCGTACTCCTGCTGGGTCTTGGCCGTGGCCGCGAAGGGGAGCTTGCCCATGTGCTCGACCCCGCCCCCGATCACCACGTCGTGCACGCCTGAGGCGATCTGGGCCGCGGCCAGGTTGACCGCCTGCTGGGCCGAGCCGCACTGCAGGTCGATCGTTGTGGCGGAGGTTTCGATGGGGAAGTCCTGCTGGAGCCAGGCGTTGCGCCCCACGTGCAGGCCCTGGGGGCCGAACTGAGCCACGCAGCCCGCGATCACGTTCTCCACCTGCCCCGGCTCGATTCCCGCCCGCTCGACGACGGCGCGATAGGCGGCGCCAAGCAGCTCGTTGGGGTGCGTGTCCTTGTAGTACCCCTTCTCCGGGTGGCCACGGCCGATCGGGGTCCGGGCAGCCTCGACGATCACGACCTCACGGCCTCGCTCCTCAGCCATCACGTCTCCTCGTTTCTCCAGTCGGTAAGGGCCGCCGCCGCAAGCAGCGACGCCTTGTAGGGCAACCATCACTACTGTACCCCGGCGATCGGGATCGCCGGTCGCCCTGTCGCGCGCCGGCAGGGGTCCGACAGCCAGCCAGAGGAGGCCACTTGCAAGAACGACTGGGAATCGCGGGCTCGGGCGCGATCGCCTGCGGTCTCGCCGCGGCGGCGGCCAAGAACGGTGAGGTGCTGCTGTGGGCGCGCTCCCCGGAGTCGGCCAAGCGAGCCCACGCAGCGATCTCACGCAACTGCGCCAAGCTCCTCGCCGGCGAGGTCGACCCCGACCACGTCCGGATCGTCGCTGACCTCGATGCCCTCGACCAATCGACCTTCCTCGTCGAGGCCGTCGTCGAGCACCACGACATGAAGGCGGAGATCCTGGCCGAGCTGGGCGAGCTGTCGCGGCATGCCGGCCAGAATGCGGTGCTGGCCACGACCACCTCGTCGCTCTCGATCTCCGAGCTGGCCAAGGCCAGCGGCCACCCCGAGCGCTTCGTGGGCTTTCACCCCTTCAATCCCGTGCCCCGGATGAAGCTGATCGAGCTCGCCTTTCCGCCTGAGGCGACCGAGGAAACCCGCGCCCGGGCGCGCAACCTGGCCGAGGCCATCGGCAAGGCGCCGGTCGAGGTCCCGGACTCCCCGGGCTTCGTCGTCAACCGCCTCCTCTTCCCCTACCTGTTCAGCGCCGCCGTGCTGATGGGTGAGAGCGGGATGCCGGCCGAGGACATCGACCGCTGCATGTCCCTCGGCGCCGGAATGCCCATGGGCCCGCTGGCGCTGCTCGATTACGTCGGCCTCGACGTCTCCCAGGCGATCGGCGAATCGATCGGCGCCGACGTCCCCCAAGCCGTCCTCGACCTGGTCGAGGCGGGCAAGCTCGGGCGAAAGACCGGCCAGGGCTTCTACGAGTACGACTGACGGCCGGGGCGTCCCGGCTTCCCGCGGCGCTGCCTCGCGGCGGGGTGGCACGCCTACGACAAACCTCCACCGGGAGGGGGACGCTTGCCGTGTGCGTGACGCATAGCGTCGCGCCGACGACACCGCGCCGGCCCCAGGCGAGGGTGTGTCGTCCGCGTGCCACCCGCGTTCACCACCCGGCCCCGTGGATTTCACAAACCTCAGACAAACTCTTTAGGGGCTATTCATCTGACGAGCCCAGACTTCACGCTGCGACGTACCTCATAGCAGCACCTCCTCCCCAGAAGCACTGAGCCGGCCCACCCAGTGGGCCGGCTCTTTTTATTGCTCAGGGCCGCCCGTGCCGACGCTCTGTGTGCGAAGCCGGCCCCGGGGGGCCGGCTTCATCTCTCCTCTCAACCACCGGGTGAAGGGTGGCTAGCAGCGTCTTCCCGCCGCCTACTGTTGCGGAAATGTAACGAATGATGCGATCTCGCGCCACCGTAACGTGATCTGCGTCACTCATCCAGCCGCCGGCGCCGGACGGCGGTGGCGGATCCGAACCGCCTCGATCCGGTTTTGCCGCACCGACTCGACGCGGATCGAGTAGCCGTTGGCGGAGATCGTGTCGCCCCGTTTCGGTAGCCGCCCCAGCGCCGCGAACACGAAACCCCCGACCGAGTTGTAGGCGTCGGTGTCGACCGGCAGCTCGAGCCCGTAGTCCTCGAGGTCCGAGACCGCCACGTGGCCGCGGACGAACCAGTCACCGTTAGCCAGGCGCCGCACGGCGCCGCCAGCGGGGTCGGTCTCATCGGAGATCTCCCCCACGACCTCCTCGATGATGTCCTCGATGGTCACGATCCCGGCCGTCCGGCCGTACTCGTCGATCACGATCGCCAGCTCCGTGCGCTCCCGCTGCAGGTCAGCCAGGAGGTCATCCAGGGGCTTGGTCTCCGGGACCAGCGGCGCAGGACGGACCAATCTGTCGAAATGCGCCTCCATCCCCTCGGCCATCATTAGCTTCACCAGCTGGTTGACGTGAACGATCCCCTTAACCCGGTCCTGGTTCTCGTCCTCAGTGACCACTAGCCGGCTATGGCCGGTGTCGACGCAGCGCCGGAGCGCCGCCTCGACGGTCTCGGATAGGTCCACCGTCACCACGGCAGGGATCGGGGTCATCACGTTGCGTGCCTCCTGCTCATGCAGGTGGAAGACACCGGTGAGCATGCTGCCCTCGCCGATGTCCAGCTGGCCGCCGCGCGTCGAGTACGCGATCAGGCGCTTCAGCTCCTCGGGCGTGCCGCCCTCGGGTTCGGCGTCCGGATCGGTACCCAGCATGCGGAGGATTGAGTCGGAAGCCGAGTTGAGCACCAGGATGAACGGGTGAAACAGGAGCCGAAAGAACCGGAGCGGACGGGCGATTCGGCGGGCCAGGCCCTCGGCATGCTGGATGGTGTAGAGCTTTGGAACGATCTCCCCGACGATGCTCTGTGTGGTGGTCAGGACCAGGTAGGCGATCACCACGGAGATCACGACCGCCGCCGCGTGCCCCACGGCACCGCCGAACGCCTTCTCCAGCAAATGGGCGATCGCCGGCTCGCCCAGGGCCCCGATTCCGATCGAAGCCAGCGTCACCCCGACCTGACAGGCCGCCAGGTAGTCGCCGATCTCGTCAATCTCAGACAGGGCGAGGGCGGCGCCGCGCGCGTTCTCCTCAGCCAGTGCCTCGAGCCGGGCCCGACTGGAGCGGACCAGCGCGTACTCGGCGACCACGAAGAACGCGTTGATGAGAACGAGGACGCCCGCGAGGATGACGAACAGGACGTTCACGGCGAATCGCCCGCGGTCCTACCCAGCGCTGGCGCGCTGGTACTTCGAGATGGTTCGTCGTCGTCGTTCATCCAAGCGACGGCGGGAACGCTAGCAGCCGCTCCCGCCGTCCCCGCGAACTTTCAGCCGTGGACGCATCCGGCCGGTGATCAGCTAAAGCGCGTCGATCCGGGCCGCCATCTCGAAGTCGGCCTCGGTAAGGCCGCCTGCGGAATGGTTGGTCAGCGACAGCCTGACCTTGTTCCAGCCGTGGATGAGGATGTCGGGGTGATGGTTCGCCTCCTCAGCCACCTCGGCGACACGGTTGACGAAAGCGATTGCTTCGGCGAAGTTCTCCAGTTGCCAGTCTCTGATGATCTCGTCGCCCTCGCGCCGCCAGCGGCCGCGTTCTAACCTCGAAGCGATGTCTTCCTCACTCAGGAGCTCGGTCATCTCTTCTCCCTCACCTTCCCTTTCTCGCACGGTCTGATGCGCATCGTCAGCCTCGTCCCGTCAGCCACCGAGATGCTGTTCGCCCTCGGGCTGGGGAGCGACGTTATCGCCGTGACCCACGAGTGCGATTTCCCCCCCGCCGCCCAGGAGCTGCCGCGGGTCACGCGCGACGTGCTCCCCAGCGGTCTGACCTCGGCCCAGATCGATGCCGCGGTCAAGGAACGCACCCTGGCCGGTGAGTCCATCTACGAGCTCGACACCGACCTGCTCGCGGACCTGCGCCCCGACCTGATCGTCACCCAGGCCCTGTGCGCGGTGTGCGCGGTCTCCTACGACGACGTCCGCGCGATCGCCGAGGAGATCGACTCCCATCCTCACGTCATCTCACTTGACCCCCACACGCTCGGGGAGGTCCTGGGCGACGCCCGCACACTGGCCCAGGCCACCGACCACAAGGACGCCGCGGTCGAGTTGGTTCGCGAGGCGGCGGAGCGGATCGACCGGGTCCGTCTCGCCACCCGCCGCGTCAGCCGCCGTCCTCGGGTGGCGGCCCTCGAGTGGCTGGATCCGCCCTTCGCCGCCGGTCACTGGACGCCGCAGTTGATCGAGTACGCGGGCGGTGAGGACGTTCTCGGCTTCCCCGGCGAGCACTCCGAGGAGCGGACCTGGGACGAGGTGCGCGCCGCCCGGCCCGATGTCGTGGTCGTCATGCCCTGCGGCTTTGACGCCGAACTGGCCTACCGGGAGGCCGAGATGCACCGCGACGAGTTGGTTTCGATCGGTGCCGGCGAGGTGGTGGCCGTGGACGCTGCCGCCCACTTCTCGCGTCCCGGCCCGCGGCTGGTCGACGGCCTCGAGCTGTTGGCCCACATCCTCCATCCGGAGCTCGTGCCGGAGGCTCCGGCCGAAGCCCTCGTCGTCGAGGTGTAGAGGTCGTCTAGATGGTCAGTCCACCCGGGGCCAGCCCGGTCGACCCGGCGACGGCGACCGCCCCGACCACGCTGGCGATGGCAACCACGGCGAAGCCGAGGTAGACCAGGCCGGGCTGGCGCCGGCGCTCGCTGAAGCGCACGACGATCTCGCCGCAGAGCAGCCCGGCGACCAGGCCGCCGAGATGGCCGCCGATCGAGATCCCGGAGTACGTCACCGAGAAGATCAGGTTGATGAGCAGGATGAACCCCAGGCCGCTCTGCCAGATCGGGATGCCGCGGTGATAGGCGACCACGATGAGGGCGCCGAAGATCCCGAAGATCGCACCCGAAGCGCCGACCGTGGGGACGTTCGGCTGAAAGAGCAGAGCGCCGAACGATCCGGCGAGCAGCGAGACGAAGTAGATCGCCGCGAAGTTGAAGCGGCCGACCGCCGGCTCCAGCGCGGCGCCGACGAAGTACAGCGAGAGCATGTTGACCGCGATGTGGAGAATCCCGTCGTGCAGGAAGCCGCTCGAGACGATCCTCCAGTACTGGTGCTGATGCGCGATCGGATATCCCAGCAGGGCGCCGTGGTTCCACACCGCCCCGCAGTTGACTGTGCAGCCGCCCAGGCGTACCCCGGTCGCCGTCTCGGCCAGGAACACGATCACGTTGAGCACGATCAGCGCCCGTGTGACCACCGGCGTGCCGGACACCGAGCGCATCGTGCGCACCTTGGTCCGATCGCGCGCGCACTCGGGGCAGCGCATGCCAACCGAGGTCGGGGTCATGCAGTCAGGGCAGATCGGCCGTCCGCAGGAGGAACACGAGACGCCCGTCTCACGCGACGGATGGCGGTAGCAGACGGGCATCGCTAATTCACGCTATCAGCGCACATCGACGTCGGCCTGAGGTCCGCCGGCGGCTCAGCGGATGATCCGGCGCGCCTCGTCGGCCACGTCGTGGAAGGTGCGACCGGCGAGGTCGAACAGGCTCGCCGACTGCTGGCGCCGAGCGCGGTGGCGACCCCGCACGCGCAGCGCCACCAGCGCCGTGCCCGCGCTCACACCGATCACAGCCGCCGCGGCGGGACGAACCCAGTTGCGCGGGTCACGCATGGCCGAAAGCTCCCAGGCATCGAGCTCCTCCTGGGCCAGCTCGGTCAGGCTGACCAGGGTCTGCTCCATCCGCTGCGTCAGGTCGGCCGGAGGATCAACCGGCACCAGCGCCTGGCGGAGCAGCGACTCAAAGTCGGGTGCACTCGCGCTCATGCGCTCTCCCCTACCTTGACCCCGTCCTCAGAGACGATGCCCTCGAGCTGGCGAATGGCACGGTGCAGCAGGACCTTGGTGGCGCCGTCGGTTCGCCCGAGCGCCCGCGCAATCTCTCGGTTGTCCATGCCGAGCGCGAAGCGCATGATCAGCGCCTCCCGCCGGTCGTCGGGAAGTTGCTGCACGCCGGCCAGGATGGCCTCGAGCTCCTCCCGGCCCTCGACCAGCGATTCGGTGGTGTGGGGCGCCGAGACCAGGTCGGCATCCTCGATCGCCGACTCGGGCCGGCGGGAGCGGTCCCGGTAGAAGTTGGCCGCCAGGTTGTGGGCGATCCGGATGAGCCACGGCCGCAGGGGACGCCCATTTGACTCGCGCAGGGCCCGCTCGAAGTGCCGGTAGGCCTGGAGAAAGGTCTGCTCGGTGAGGTCCTCGGCATCGTGGTGGTTGCCCACGCGGTAGTAGCTGTAGGAGTAGACGTCGCGCAGGTGAGCGCGGTAGAGCTCGGTGAAGCGGGCGTCAAGCTCGGTCTTGTTCCTCGGAAGTTGCTCCAGCACGGCATCAGAGCCTACCTCCGGTCAGGCGGCGCGGACAGTGTCCTTGCGCCGGAGCTTGGTGATCGTCGCCGTCCAGTGGTCAGGCTCGATCCGCCCTTCGACGAGCGCCGCGAGGCTCTCCAAGGCCGGTGCGTCCACGTGCTCCTCCCGGGCCACGTGAGCCAGCAGCGGGATGGCATCGACGGCTTCGGCCGTGTGCCCGAGCGCCTGCGAGATCTCCGGACCGGGGACCCCCTGAGCCAGGAGCTCACCCGCGCGCCGGTTGCGTGAGCTCGAGGAACCGACCGTGGCCACGAGATCGCCCACGCCGGCCAGACCCGCGAACGTCTCCGGGTGCCCACCCCGCCGCCGGGCCAGCGCGTCGACCTCGGCGAACACCTTGCCCGCAGCCGCTCCCGCCACGTTGGCCCCGGCGCTGGCCGCCGCGGCGGCCGCCAGAGCGGCCGCGTTCTTGGCGCAGCCCGCCAACTCAACCCCGGTGATGTCGGTAGTCAGGCTGATCTCCATGCCGGCGCTCTTGATGACCTCGGAAAGCTGCCGGGCAAAGGCCCGATCGTGCGTGGCCACCACCACCGAGGCGCCGGTCTCAAGCATCTCGGCGGCGTGGGCGGGACCGCCGAGGGCGGCGACGGCGCGGGCATGGCAGCGCTCGGAGACGAAGGCCGACGGCAGCGTCCCCAACGGCGGAACGAGGCCCTTGGACAGCACGAGCACGCCGGCCCGGCGGGGAATGCGCTCCCCGTTGGCCGCCATCACACTGGGCACAGCCCGGGCGGGCACGGCGAGGCAGATCAGGTCGTGGCCGGCCAGTTCGAGCTCCGAGGCGCGCAGCACCCTGATCGTCTCCGGCAACGCGACGTCGGGCAGGTAGCTCTGGTTGACCCGGCTCTCGGTGAGCTCGGCCACCTGCTCAGGCGTCCGGCACCCGAGCTCGACCTCGAGTCCGCCCCGGGCCAGGGCCACCGCGAGCGCGGTGCCCCACGTTCCCGCGCCGACGATCGCAGCCCGACGGACCGGCGGCAGACCGCCCAGCCACTCCCACTGAAGCATCACGCAGGGCCAGATCCGATCCGTTACGGCGCCCGCGAGCGAAGGCGATGCGTTCTCAACCTTGGGGAAGGTGAGCGGGCGCCCGGCCCGGATCCGTACCTTGCGAGGACGGATCCTCAGCCCCTTGCGGACATCTTCGGTCCCGATCACCGCCACCGGCACAACGGGCGCGCCCGTCTCCAGCGCCAGCCGGCCGACGCCGCGCTTGGGCTTACCGAGCGATCCCGGACGGGTTCGCGTGCCCTCGGGGAAGATCAGCACTATGTCCCCGCGCGCGAGGATCGCCTTGGCCGTGTCGACCATGTCCGCGTCGCCCTGTCCCCGCCGCACCGGGAAGGCCCCCAGCGAGCTGAGGACCCAGGCCTGGAGCCGGTGGCGGAACAGCTCCTGCTTGGCCACGTAGTACAGCGGCCGCCGGGCCATCGTCCCGATCACGAACGGATCCAGGAAGCTGCGGTGGTTGGCCGCGATGATCACCGGGCCCTCGGCGGGAATGTGCTCACGCCCGATCCGGACCATCCGGAAGTAGACGTGGAAGAACGGCTGCAGGACGGCTCGCACGATGTAGTAGACGAGGCGGTTCACGCCGTGTTCCCGCGCGCGCTTGTGCAGGGCCTCGTGATTCATCGCACTTTTGCGTACCCGCTGGAGCGCCGCCCGTTACAGTTGCCAGAGTTGGCCAGCGCAAACGTCAGCACTCGGACTCTCAGAGGCGCCGTTTCCGGCGCCATTGCCGCGGGCGTCTGGGCGGCCGGGCAGCCGCTAGACAAGCTCCTCCTGGGGTCCCGCTACGACGACGTTGAGCTCCTGGGACGAGCGGTCGTGTCCGGCGACGCCTGGTACCCGGCGGGGCTGGCCATGCACCTGGGAAACGGAGCCCTGTTCGGCGCCGTCTACTCGAACGTGGCTCCCGTGCTCCCGCTGCCCCCGGTTCTCCGCGGGCCGGCCGTGGCCCTGACCGAGCACTTCGCGCTGTGGCCGCTCACCATGTTCTCCGATCGGCTGCATCCAGCGCGTAAGCAGCTGCCCGAGCTGTCGGGCAACCGCCGGGCCTTCGCCCAGGGCACCCTGCGTCATCTGCTCTTCGGCCTCGTCCTCGGCGAGCTGGAGCGCCGTCTGAACACGGCGCCGGAGCCGGCGCCGCCGAGCACCCCGACCGACTTCTCCTCCAACGGGCACGGCTCGCTGGAGCACGCCATCTCAGCCGAGTCGGCGTAGACAGCCAGCGACATCTTCACCCGTCCGCCCCGCGCGCGAACATTTGTTCGTGTCCACCCGGGCCACGATCCTCCACGCCGACCTCGACTCCTTCTACGCCTCGGTCGAGCAGCGGGACGCTCCGCACCTGCTCGGTCGGCCGGTCATCGTCGGCGGCGGCGTGGTCCTCGCCGCCAGCTATGAGGCCAAGGCGTATGGAATCCGGACCGCCATGGGCGGCGGTCAGGCACGACGGCTGTGTCCACAAGCGGTCGTCGTCTCGCCCCGGATGGCGGCCTACAGCGAGGCCAGCAAGGCCGTATTCCGGGTCTTCGAAGGCACGGCGCCGGAGGTGGAGGCGCTCTCGATCGACGAGGCCTTTCTCGACGTCCGCGGGCTTGAGCACATCTCGGGGACGCCGATGGAAATCGCGGGGCGGCTGCGAGTTCAGGTGCGGGAACAGGTGGGACTTCCGATCACCGTCGGTATCGCTCGCACCAAGTTCCTCGCCAAGGTCGCGAGCCGGGTCGCCAAGCCCGACGGCCTGCTCCTGGTTCCGCCGGATTCGGAGCTCGAGTTCCTGCATCCGCTCCCGGTCGAGTATCTGTGGGGGGTCGGTCGCGTCACCGCCGCCAAGCTCCACCGAGCCGGAATCACCACCGTCGCCGAGGTGGCCGAGGTCGGCGAGTCGCTGCTCGTCTCGCTCCTCGGGCGCGCCTCAGGGCGACACCTGAGCGCGCTGGCCAACAACCACGATCCGCGGCCCGTACACCGCCGAGCCCGACGACGCTCAATCGGCGCCCAGCGGGCGCTGGGACGGCGCGAGCGTTCCTCCGAGGAGATTGCCACCGCGCTGACGGCACTGGTCGACCGCGTCACCCGGCGCCTGCGCGGCGCCGGACGCCTGTGCCGGACGGTCGTCCTCCGTCTCCGCTTCTCTGATTACACGCGCGCGACCCGCTCCTACACGATGAGTGACGCCACCTCGCACACCCACACGATCCTGAACACTGCCCTCGATCTGCTCCGGCTATCCGAGCCGGCGATCCGGCGCCGTGGCCTCACCCTGGTCGGGGTTGCCCTCACGAATCTGGTCGACCAGGGTGCCGTCCAGCTCGCCCTCCCCTTCGACCGCACCCGAGAGCTCGACGCAGCCCTCGACAGCATCCGCGATCGCTTCGGCTCCGGCGCCATCAACCGCGCCGCCCTCGTCGGCCGCGACCCGGGCATCTCGGTCCCCCTGCTCCCGGACTGACCGCGGCAGCCGAGGGGAGGATCCCGGACCGTGTCCGATAACGGGACGTATGTTCCCGTTATAGGACACGGTCACTGTCTCTGTCCGGAACCGGGGCGAAAAACCCTCGCGTGCCGGCCCTATTCGCCCCGCTGCGCCAGCTGCGACACTCACGCCCGTGGAGCGTCGAAATCCATCACGCTCCCGCGCCCGCCTAGCTCAATTGGCAGAGCACTTGATTTGTAATCAAGGGGTTGGGGGTTCAAGTCCCCCGGCGGGCTTGAGTGCGGAGAGGGCTCGCAGCGCTTTGGGTTCTCGGACTAGAGTCCGTTGCGATGCGTGCCGTCGTGATCACCAGGCACGGGGGACCTGAGGTTCTCCAGGTGCAGGAGCGGCCCGACCCGCCGGTGGGGCCCGGTGAGGTCCGGATCGCGGTCAAGGCGGCGGGGATCAACTTTGCCGACACGCTCGCCCGAACCGGGCTGTATCCGGACGCGCCGAAGGTGCCCTGCGTGGTCGGCTACGAGGTGGCGGGCGAAGTGGAGTCGGTGGGAGAAGGGGTCGAGTCGTTTCAGCCTGGTGAGCGGGTGCTCGGCGGCACGCGCTTTAACGGCCAGGCAGAGCTCGTCACGGTGCGGGAGGACATGGTTTACAAGCTGCCGGAGCAGCTTTCCTTCGAGGAGGGCGCAGCGTTCCCCGTGAACTACGCGACCGCCCAGGCTGGGCTTGTCGTGATGGGCGGCCTCAAGCAGGGCGAGCGGGTCCTGATCCACGCCGCTGCCGGCGGGGTGGGGATCTCGGCCACGCAGATCGCCAAGCGCATCGGCGCTGAGGTGTTCGGAACCGCGTCGGGCTCGAAGCACGACGCGATCCGCGCGCAGGGCGTCGACCACGCGATTGACTACCGCACTCAGGACTTTGTCAAGGAGGTTCGCCGGCTCACCGGGGGCGAGGGGATCGACGTCGCCTTTGACGCCCTCGGCCCATCGAGCTTCCGCAAGGACTACCAGCTGCTCCGCCAGGGCGGCAGGCTGATCATGTACGGCGCCTCGGAGGTCCAGACGGGGGAGAAACGCAACCTCCCGGCCGCACTCAGAACGCTTGCCAAGAGCCCGTTCTCATCGCTGCCATGGTGGAAGGGGCTGGGAGTGATGAACGAGAACAAAGGCGTCTTTGGCCTCAACATGCTCTCGTGGTGGGACGCCGAGGGAGGTCTCGACCGAGTGATCGAGCCCTTGATATCGGGGCTCCAGGAGGGTCAGCTCAGGCCAGTCGTCGCCGCGGCCCTCCCGTTCGACCAAGCCCCCGACGCACACCGCTTCATCGCCGAGCGGCGCAACGTCGGCAAGGTCGTCCTGGTCCCCTGATGGCGAAAACGCTTCCGCGGAAGCGTCTTCGCATCGTGGCGTCCCCGGTCCCAGCCACCCCCACCGTTTGCCGGACCTCGCTACCAGGAAGATTTCGAGCGTGGGTTGTCTTCTGGATGTGGTGGTCGCGGTGGTGCTGTTTGTCCTGATCGGCTTGATCACTGGGGAAGCACACTCGGGACACGGCCGGGTTTCGATTCAGCTGGCGACGGTCCCAACGCTGGTCTTCATCGTGCTGCTGGTGGGCTACTACTTTGGCTATCGGCGCCCAGCTAGACGGCGGCGGCGCTCCACCCAGCGGTAGCCCTACGCCGGTTCGATCGAGAACAGAATGATCTGCGGCTCATCCGATACGGATGACGCCAGGCTCCATTCGCACCCCTACGGTTTGGTCGTCCGACCCAAGACAGGAGGTAAACGTGGCACCCGCGAGCTACCAAACGATCAAACTGAAGAAGGGACGCCACGAATCGCCGGAGCAGGGCGTGTGCGTGATGGAGCTGGCATCGATGCTTGCCGGCGAGTCCTTCAGCGACCATCCCGCCTCGGTCTGTCCAGTGATCGGCAGCTTGCTCCGCTCCTACAACGACGTGATCGACGACCGGCGACGGCAAGACCTGTACGTCTATGCGTCGAAGGTCGTCGGGAGCCGCGGCAGCTCCGAGGTCCAGCTTGAGCGAATCGAACGTCTCGCCGCGTGGCCCCGGACATTCCGTCCCCGCCGTCGATTCGTGCCCCGCATCAGACGGCGCCATCCGACGGTGACGCTGCACTACGTGGAGGCGATGACACGCCGTGCGATTGCCGCGGCTCGGCGTGACCTGGATGCAGCCCATCCTCACGTTCTCGCTCTCGTCAACGAGTTGCTGGAGATAGGACGCCCTCAGCCGTCGGTTCCCGATCTCATGCCGGAGTCGATCGACCGGCCCGGGCGCCTGGAGCCGCCGCGGAGCAGCCCGCGCACGAGAGTCGGTTCCTGAGTAGCCGCCGCAGATTCACCGCCCGACCGGCTCAGGCGGGCGGTGGTCTGTCACCGCCCGACCGGCTGAGGCGGGCGGTGGTCTGTCACCGCCCGACCGGCTCAGGCAGGCGGTAGGTCTCTCACGGCCCGATCCGCTCAACCGGGCGATGTGACTGCCGCGCCCGAGCGACGTATCTGGCGAACTGATGCTCGAATTCGGGCCACCAGACCGGGTCGCTCCCTCTGGGCGGTGGCGATGGTCGATCAGGACCACCTCCGCCCCCTCCTGGGCCTCCGCCGTCATCGCCCCCGTTGCCGGGCTCGTCTCGGTGGCGGGCGGCGTACAGGAACAGCAGGGCCAGCGCCACCATCTCGAACGCCACGATGGCCAGCGCGAGGATCCCGCCATCCGCTGCCGCCACAGCCTGGCGAGGCCCGGAATGGAATATCACCTCGGCAAGCGGCAAACGTCCTACCCCCAGGCTCAGTTGGCGCGACGAGCGCCGGGACCACCCAACCCCCCACCAGCGGCCTGTGCTCGCCGCTGTGCCCGGTTTGCCCGCCGGTGCCCTGGATCGACGAGATACCCGTAGCGGTGACGGAACCCCCCGAGCAGCCAGTGCGAGCTGGTCGCGACCCCGCGCTCCGCCTCGAGCAGCCCAAACGTGGGGGTGCGCGCGGCCAGACTGAGGGTCAGCAGCGTGCTCGCCCCCGGCGATTCCTGGGCCACCGGTCCGGCTGCGCCGGCCAGCAGCTCGCGCAGCGTTATCGCCAGCAGGAACAGGTCAGAGTTGGACAGCTTGGGCACCTTGAAGAGCCGACGCACCACCCCACCCAGGAAGCCGGGCAGCAGAAGCAGCGAAAAGACAGTTAGCGCGTTGTCGTGATCGGCTGCGCTTCCGTAGACCCGGCGGAGCGCGCGGTGACGCCCGACATTGAGCAACAGGCCGCTCGTGGCGATGTCTCGAACAAGCTGCGCACCGCCACCGCTCTTGGTTGCGGGGCCGGATTGGCTCACCGCCATCAGCCCTGGCCTCCCGCGGAGGGGTTGCACGTTACGTCTGCCCAGGTGATGAGCGCGGTCCAGCGCATTGCTCCGTGAAGCGTCTACGCACCTCGCGGAACCCTCAACATGGCACACACCAATCTCTATGGGGGGCACACCCGCCCATTCGGCGCCCGCTTCATCCCAATGGGAGGATGCGCCAATGCCGGACCGCGCCGACCATGACGCGATGAGCCGCTCAGACGGACCGCCCCAACAGGGCGACGGTGGCCTGGCTGCCGATTCGGCGCCGACCGACGTTTCAGGCTCACGGGGCTCCGAATCGACCGAAACCGCCGGCTCAAAAAGCTCACCGTCGACCGAAGTCCCCACCGCTCCCCCCACCGGAACCCCCGCCTCACCCCCGCCCGAAACCTCAGGCTCCCGCGGTCATCCCGTCCTGGTCAATTCGCTGATCGCTATCACCACCGTGCTGCTCGTGGTGGGGATGTTCTCGGTGTGGGCAAACCGGCTCCTCTTCAGTCCGGATAACTGGTCCAACAACAGCACCCAGCTGCTCGCTAACCCGGCCATCCGCTCAAGCACGGCCAACTACCTGGTCGACCAGCTTTACGCGAATGTGAATGTCTCGGGGCTGCTCAAGTCGGCCCTTCCCACGCAGCTCCAAGGCCTCGCCGGACCGGCGGCCGGGGCGCTGCGCAATGCGGCCGTCCAAGGCACCAATCTGGCCCTGACCCGCCCGCGGATCCAAAACCTCTGGGCCAAGGCCAACCGGGTCGCGGACCAGAGCTTCATCGCGGTCGTCAAAGGCGGCAACAAAACGGTCGGGACCAAGCACGGGGTGGTGACGCTCAACCTCGGCTCGATCCTCGACACCGTCGCCGCCCGCCTGGGGCTGCCGGCGGGCCTGAGCTCGAAGCTCCCCGCCAACATCGCCACCCTCACGGTTCTGAAGTCGAGGCAGCTGAAGCTGGTCCAAGACGTCGGAAATGCCATCCAGTCGCTCGCCCTGTGGCTGACCATCATCGTCCCGGTCCTTTACGTGCTGGCCGTCGTGCTCGCCCGGGGCCACCGCCGGCGCGCGCTCATGACCATCGGATTCGCCGCGATAGGGGCTGGAGTGGTGGTCATCCTGCTGCGCTCGATCCTGGAGACCCAGACCGCGAACAGCCTGACCGATGACGCGTCACTGCGTCCCACCATCCACGCGGTGGTCAACATCAACACCCAGATTCTCGGCCAGATCGCCGGAGCGGTCATCGCCTTTGCCGTCGTGCTCGTCGCCGCCGCCTGGTTCGCCGGCCCGCACCCGTGGGCGTTCCGAGCGCGTCAGTTCATCGCGCCGTTCCTAAAAACGCACCCGATCGAGACCTTCGCCATCGTCCTCGGCGTGATGGTCCTCATCTTCGCCTGGGACCCGATTCACGCCACCGGCACGCCAGCGGGCATCATCACCTTCACGGTCCTCGCGCTGGTCGGCGCCGAAGCGCTCCGCCGCGAGACCGCCCGTGAGTTCCCCAACGCTGGAGCGCCCCTGGCGCCGCCGCCGAGCGGCCAACTGTCTCCCCGATAGGGGCCGCCAGCGCCCGCTAGTGCGCTAGCCCAGGAGGCCGGCCTCGCGCGCCCGAGCTACGGCCTCAGAACGAGATCCGGCTCCGAGCTTTCGGTACACGGCGTGCGCCTGCGTCTTGACCGTGTTCGCGGAGACCCCCAGCTGCAGGGCGATCTCCCGGAAGGATCGATGGCTCGGGAGGAAGCGGAGGATGCGTAGCTCGGCGATGGTCAAGGACGACGAGCCGGCGAGCCGGTTCTCGGCCAGGGTGTCCATGTACCCCCAGGCCTCGTCGAACCAGCGCCCGAACGCAACCGCATCCGGAACCTTGCGGGCGAGTCGGGAAGCCTCCGCCAGCAGCGTCCGAGCCGCCCCGACATCGGCCAGCCACAGCGACGCGTGGGCGAGGAGGATCCGCACCTCAGCGCCGTACCAGGGGAGAAACTCACCCAGCGTGGCCAGCAGGTCGAGCGCCCGGCGCAGAGCGGCCTTCGCCTCGTCGCCGTGCCGGTCGTGCGCCTTCGCCGCGGCGAGCGCGGCAACGGGCAGCGCCGCCGTGGGAGCGTTGTCCAGATGCCACTCCTCGATAACCGTCATGGCGCGGTCGGTGAGTTCGCCGACGAGCTCCCAGTCGTCGTCCTCGATCGCGATCATCGCCCGCTGCGCCAGGCAGAGGGCGGTTACGCTCGGAGCGACGTTGCCGGTTCCGGCGATGGCCGAGTCGAGAATCTGCCTTGCCGGCTCCGGCTCGCCCCGCAGGTGCGCCGAGACGCCGGCGAGCAGAAGCCGATACGGCCGCCACTGGCTGTCCTTGGGCTCGGCCGACGCGCTGGCCTCCGCCCGCTCACCAATCACCCTCACGCTCCGGCTCTCCACCAGTGCCTGGACCACGTTCAACCCGCTGCCCAGTGACGGATGGTGCCCGCCCGCTTTGGCTCGATCCGCAGCCGCGCCCGCCGTAACCGACCAGGCCTTGGCTTCATCGAGCTGCCCGGCGGCCAGAGCGCTGAGGGCGGCCGAAAGGGCGAGTGTGGGCTGGCTGGCAACGCGGTCACGCCTTAACGCTCCGAGCCAGCGCGCGACGAGACGAGCGCGCCCCCGAGACACATACGAGACCACGTGCGGGTACAGCAGCTCACCCGCGAGATGGGCGTCGCCCGCTTTCACGGCATGCTCGATCGCCGCTTCGGCTTCGCCGCTCTCCGCGTGCCACAAGCTCGCGCGACGGTGAAGCCCGCCTTCCAGCTCGGGCTCGCTGCGGTGAAGCTCGGACAGCAGTGCCTCGCGCACGAGTGGGTGCCACCGATAGCGGTGGTGTGCGGCGTCCACCGCCGACAGGGGCGCGCTCTGGCGTGCCAACACCTCGAGCGTGACACCAGAACCGTGCTGGCCCAGCAGAGCGTCGCACAGCGGCCCCGTGAGCTCGCCGGCCACGGACGTCCGCACCGCAAACCGCCGCAGGTCTTCGGGCATGTCGCCAAGTACCTCGGCACTCAGATATTCCGACACCATGTGCTGCGGGCCCGTGAGCGAGTCGGTGCCCCCAAGTCCTTCCCGGACGGACAGCGCCGCCAGATACAGCGGGGCCGCCCATCCCTGAGTGCGGCGAAGGATCGCCCGGCGGTCCTCCTGCGGCACCTTTACGCCCTCGCGGCGCAGGAGCATCTCGGCCTCGTTTGCCGTCAGGGCCAGGTCCTCCGCTCTCAGTTCGACGAGCATCCGGTGCGCGCGCAGCCGGGCCACAGGGATCTGCAGCTCAGCTCTCGCCGCCAGCGCGATCGTGCAGTAGACGGGGAGCTCGTTCAGCGCCGCCGAAACGAGCGCGTTCAGGACTTCCGGGCGGAGCCGATCGGCCTCGTCGACGACGAGCACGAACGTCTGGTGCTGCGCGTGAGCGGACCGGATCAGCTGGGCCAGCTTGGGCCACCCACGGCCCACGGAAGCCCAAATGAACACCCGCTCGTCGGCCTGCTCCCACTGGGCCAGCAGCGTCGACTTGCCATACCCGGGCGGGGCGAGCACCAGGGCGAGCGGCCGCTCGCGCCCGGCGATGAGCTTGCGAACGAGCGCCGGCCGCTGGATCAGGCGCCGATCCCGGCCCCGGAGCAGCGCTCCGTCTGGCACCCGCAAGACCGCGGCGCTCCGGGGAATCACGTGGGCAACGTCGACTGCTTGGCTGGATGGCATCGGGCTCAGGTCGAGAAAGCGCGGGTTCAGGGGGACGCGAGCCCATGATGTTCCGCCACCCAGGCATCCGGCAAGGGCGCCCGCCCCCGTGTTCGGAGAAGCTCACACCACGCCAGCGATGGTGGCTACGCACCAAGATCACCCGTTTTGGGGGATGCGGGCTAGCCCGAGTTGCGTGCTCCTCGACCCACCGTTCCCGCCTCCGGCGGCCATATCCGGCCGAGCCACGCATTGGTGAGATCCGCCACGACCGCACCCAGCAACGCCCCGGCCACCACATCCCCGGGATAGTGGACCCCCGTGTGCACCCGGGAGTAGCTGACCAGCAGCGCCAGAGCCCGCAGCGGAAGCGCCGCCGAGGGCATCACGCTCCCCACCCCCGAGGCGAAGGCCACCGCCGCGGCCGCGTGGCCGGAGGGAAACGACGCTGAGCCGGGCATCCTCACTCGCCGCGCCTGTGGGACGTCTTGGCTCGCCATATCCGGACGGCTGCGGCGACCCAGCGGCTTGAGCACCAGATTCCCGGCCGCCGACGTGGCGGCCACCGCGGTCAGCCCGAACACTGCCGCCCGCCGCCCCTTCGCCCCGCCGGCCACGGCCAGGCCCACGGCGATGGCGATGGAGATCCTGGAGTAGTTGGCCGCGCGCGAGAGTCGCCGCATCGCCACGTCCAGGCTTGGCGTAGAGGTGGCGGCCACGGCGTGGTAGAGCGCCTGGTCAAGTTCCCCCGCCTCGGCGAGCACGCCCTGGAGATGGGTCGTGGCCGCGGGCACGCGCCGATGCTGACAACGCAGCCCCCCGGTCCCATCACCTGTTCAGGGTGATGCAGTAGGACCGCTTCGGGCGGAGCCTTCCTCCCCGGATCCCGTGGCAAGCGCAGCGGTCATCGCGAAGAACCGACGCCCGACCGTCAAGGGCCAACACCGCTACGGGGTCGTGTTCGCGCTCGTGCTGGTCCTCGTGCTGTTTGGAATCACCGCACCGGCGGGAAATTGGAGCCGCGCTGTAGACGTCGCGCTGGCCGGTGCCGCCCTCACGGTGACCGTCGCCACCTCACGCGCGGGGCATGAGGTTCGCCGGATCCGGGCGATCTTCGTCGGCGGCTTCGCCGCCATCGTCGTTGTCGGCCTCGCCGCCGGGGTCCTCGGCGTCGACCTGGCCTTCGCGGTGATCGCCCTTCTTGTCGCGTTGATCCCGGTGGCGCTGGCCGGCGGGGTCCTGCGCTTGATTCGGGAGCGTGGGGTGACATTCGAGGTCGTGGCGGGCGCTCTGACCATCTACCTGGTCGTTGGGATTCTGTTCGCCGCCATCATCGCCTTTGTCGCCGACGTGCAGACGGGGGCGTATTTCCATGAGTCGAACGTCACCACCGGTGAGATGATCTACTACTCGTTCACCGTGCTGACGACGACAGGCTTTGGTGACTACACCGCGGCCACGTCGTTTGGCCACGCCTTGGCCGTCCTTGAGATGCTCACCGGGCAGCTCTACCTCGTGACTGTGATCGGGCTCGTGGTCGGCAACTACGCCGGACGACGGGTTAGCAGCCGAGCCGACGACGGGCGCACGGAGGCCGACCCGGCGGCGTGAGGGTGTTAGAGACCGAGCGGGTGCTCGGTCTCAGGCAGCTGGTCCAACGCCTGGCGTAGGCCGGCGACGGCGCGGCCATGACCCCGCCTGGCCGCGATCTCCTTCACCGCGCCGGGGAACTCCCAAGCGGCAACCAGCGGGCAGCCGACACAAACCAGGGCGACGAGCGGCGCCACCGCGGCGGGCGCGTGGGCGATCACCGCCGCCATGCACACGCCGACGCTCGAGACGACCGCCAGGACCATCAGCAGCACGACCAACGCTGGGGCACCGTGGCGGACCGAATCGTGGCGCATAGCAACCCATCGGTCGGGTGGCGAGGTTCCTGAAGGCAAGTTCACGATGCGAGGCGGAGATTCGCGATCACTCGAATCTACCCCGCTTCCTGGCGCCGAATCGTGGGTGGCGCGCGATTTCGCGCATCTGCGCTAGCCATCCATAACTAGCGCGACCGCCAGCTCAGAGCGGCTGGCGATCGCGCGGGAAGGGGACTAACCGGAGGAGGTCGGCTAGTCGTCGCGGAGCGGCCTACGCCGCGCCAAGGATCTGCTGCTTCTGGGAGGCGAACTCCTCATCGGTGAGGATTCCCTGCTCGTGGAGTTTCCCGAGCTCTTGCAGCCGAGCAATGTCATCCGAGCTGGGCCCCGATGGCGCGGGGGGAGCGGGCGGAGGCGCCGCGTACTGCTGCGGCGGCGGCTGTTGATAGGCCTGTTCCTCGGCCTGGGCAGCGCCCCGGTGCTTGCCCGCCATA
Organism: Solirubrobacteraceae bacterium; assembly: GCA_035505215.1. Taxonomy (GTDB): domain Bacteria; phylum Actinomycetota; class Thermoleophilia; order Solirubrobacterales; family Solirubrobacteraceae; genus Palsa-465. Next base: position 38,179 of record DATJQY010000017.1, read on the forward strand.
TACGCCCCGCCACCAACCGCGGCGGCGCGAAGCAGGGGACGGCGTCTGAACAGCGGCATTCGATCACTCCTCCTCGTCGAAGGGCAAGCCCAGCGACGCCATGATCTCGGCGGCGGCCGCGACGACCCTGGGGCCACCCACCTGCGGCGCCACCGCGCGCAGCACGCCCAGGATGTCCTCCGGGCTCACGTCGTCGGCAAGGGCGTTCCCGATCTGCCACGCGTACGAAGCCGGCGGCGCGTCGAGTGCAATCAGGGTGGCGATCTTCACCAGGGCAAACGTCCGCGGGTCAAGCCCGCTGAACTCGCGATCCACCTCACGAAGACCGATGGCTTGGTCGAGGAAGTCCGCCTTCCCGGAGGAGATTCCGCTCAGGGTCTGGTGGGTGTCGGCTCCGACTACAGGCATGCTGCCTCCTTAGGCGTTCGTGGCGTTGGTCACGACCGGAGCATCCGCCATCGCTTCGGACCCCGTCATCACCCGAAACGGATGAGCGCAGCCGTCAACCTGAGCTCAGCAGCGCCTGGCGCTGTTCCGCCCGGACGCCATGCACCGCGAGCGAGGCCAGCGCGGGGATCATCCGCCACGACGTCGCGGGCTCGATCGCCGAAGGCGAAGCACCTGGATGTGACGGGGCGATGCGCACGCGCAGCGCGTGGGACCTGACGCGAAAACGGAGCGGTGGGTCGAGGAGCACGGTCTCGCCATCGATCCCGGCCGTCACCTGCTCTGTCGCCTCCATCTGGAATGTCGGCGCCGTCCACTGATGCATCTCCAGCCCGTGAGGAGCCCTGCCATTCTGGCCGCGCACCGTCTCTCCGATGGCGGCAATCCCGAGGGTCCCCAGGTCAAGCCGTGGCCGCGTTCCTGACCCGATCGCGTGCCCGAGCCGGTACGGGTTGTTGGAGACAAGGATGGCCGTGGCCGACTCGCTGCCGGCGTCATGAGACCACCACAGCGAGGAAGGCGCGGCATCGGGTCCCATCACGTCGGGAACCGTGTCCAGCAGCGTGCGGATTTTCGCCTCCCGGTAACCGGGACGGCGGACCGCCTCCGCATACAGCCCCAGCGACACGTTGTTGACGAATACGCGGCCGTTCACCTCGGCCAGGTCGACCCGCCGCTCGCCTCCATCGACCAACGCGTCGAGCGCACCGACGACGTCATCCCGGTCCACCCCGAGGTCGAGCGCGAAATGGTTGCGTGTCCCGGCCGGGATGCACGCGTACGGGAGGTCATGCTCCGCCGCCACCATCGCGACGATGGCCTGCGACCCGTCTCCGCCTGCCATGGCTAGGGCATCGCTGCCCCGGCGAACCGCCTCCCGGACGAGTCGCTCGAGATCGTCGCCGCGCCGAAGCTCGACCGGCTCGATGCCGCGCTTGCGGGCCTCCTCGGCGACGCGGAAGCGCTGGGCCTTGCCGCCCCCCGACAGGGGGTTGTAGAACAGCACGGGATGAGCGGGACGAGGCGCACTGGGCCACCGCACGTGGACTTGAAACGCCCTCCGCGCCGCCGCGAGGCTGACGAGGATTCCCGCGACGAGCAGGACAGCGTCGATGGGATGGTGCTCGGCGAGCAGCAAGGCAATTCCCGCCGCGAGGAGCAGGATCGCGAGCGCGATGCCAAGTATCCGCAGAGCGCCAAGCCGCACCAGGCCCTGAGCGGCGGCAACCACCGCCAGCGCAAAGCACACCAAGACGATCAGCCCGCCCGGGAACCTCAACACGGCCACCACGGCTGCGAACACCGCGGTCACGACCGTCGCCGCCAGGGCGACCGTCGCCCATAACCGCGTACTCATCTGCGGCTCCGGATTCCCTTCACCGACCGGGATGATCGTCAGACGCGCGCGACCATCATCACCTGTTTGGGATGACGCTCTGCGGTGCTCGCCTCGCCAGGCTGGTGAGATGAGCGCTCCGCCGGCAACGGGCGAGGTCCACGGCGACCCAGCCCCCGACAGCCCCTCGTGGTGGCAGTGGAATGCGGGCCTAGGCCGGAGGTTCACGGTGGGGGCCGAGGAAGAGGTGATGTTGCTCGATCCCGCCGATCATTCGCTGGCCGAACGCAGCGACGCTGTCCTGGCCCGGCTGACGGATCGGCTCGGCACTCACCTGTCACCGGAGACCCACGCATCGGTGGTCGAGCTCTCAAGCGGAGTCCACCTCAGCGCCCTTGGCGTCGGCCTCGAGCTCGCCGCCCTACGCCGGCGCTTGGCGGCGGAGCTCGCCGCCATGGGCATGGTCGCCGCAGGGGCGGCCATGCACCCGTTTAGCCCCCAGACTGGCGCAACGGTCTCCGCGGCACCTCGCTACCGCCGCCTGGCCAGCTCGATGCGGTGGCTCATGCAGCGAGCACCGACGATGGCCCTGCACGTCCACGTCGGGGTGCCGGATCCCGAGGATGCCGTCCGCGGCCTCAACCGCCTGCGGGAGCACATTCCGGTCCTGCTCGCGCTATCGGCCAACTCCCCATTCAGCGACGGTCGTGACACCGGCTTCTCCTCGACCCGGACGCTGACCTTCGATGCCTTCCCGCGCACCGGACCCCCGCGGGCCTATCCCTCCTACGCAGCCTATGTGGAGGCCGTCGACCCACTGATCGCGCTGGGGGCGATCCCGGACACGAGCTTCCTATGGTGGGACGTTCGGCTCCAGCCCAGGCTGGGCACCGTGGAGGTGCGGGCCATGGACGCCCAAACCACGCCGCGTGACTCCGCGGCCCTGACCGCCCTGGTGCAGTCGCTGGTTCGGCTCGAGCTCGAAGGCTCCGCGCTCGGCTCGCCGACAGCCCCGGAGGTGCTCGAGGAGAACCGCTTCCTGGCGGCGCGATATGGCACCGAGGCGAGGCTGCTCGACCCCCGGCAATCCAGGCGCGTCCCGGTCCGCCGCCTCGTGCAGGAACTGCTTGAGGCCTGCCGCCCCCACGCGACCGCCCTCGGCTGTGCCGCCGAGCTGGAACACGTCAGCCTCTTGGCGGCCCGCAATGGCGCGGCCCGGCAGCGTGCCTGGATGTCCAGGCCCGGTCGGGCGGCGATTCTTCCCACCCTCGCCAATCGCTTCACCGGACTAGACAAGGTCGCGGGAGGCCCGACCTCTCCCGCCGAAAGGAGCATCTAATGTGCCGCTGGCTCGCCGCCTACACGGGCTCGCCAATCCTCCTCGAGAGAGCGCTCTACTCGCCCGCTCACTCGCTCATCGATCAGAGTCTGCATTCCGAGCTCGGGGCTGAGGCCACCAACGGCGATGGCTTCGGGGTGGGCTGGTACGACGACCAGCCTGAGCCTGGAACCTTCAAGAGCATCGAACCGGCCTGGAACGATCAGAACCTGCGCGAGATGGCAGGTCATGTCAAGTCAGGCCTGTTCTTCGCACACATCCGGGCCGCTATCGGCTCGCCCGTCCAGCAGACGAACTGTCACCCCTTCCGCCACCGGCATTGGCTGTTCATGCACAACGGCTTCATCGGCGACTATGCGCGCCTGAAGCGCGACCTCGTGCTGGCCATCGACGAGTCGCTGTATCCCGAGCTCGCCGGGGGCGCCGACACCGAGGTGCTGTTCTACCTGGCGCTCACCCTCGGACTCGAGGACGATCCCGTCCAGGCCGTGTCCCGGGCGATCGGCCTGGTCGAGGACGCCGGTCGTCAAAAGGATGTCCGGTATCCGTTCCAGGGGACCGTGGCCGTGAGCAACGGCGAGCGGATCTGGGCCTTCCGCTACTCGAGTGAGGGAAAGTCACGCTCGTTGTTCTTTACCGGTCACGTTCCGACGCTGCGCGCGCTTTACCCCGAGCGCGAAATCCTCCAAGAGGTCAGCGACGACGCGCGGGTCATCGTTTCCGAGCCCATGGGAGACCTGCCGGGGGCCTGGAACGAGGTGCCCGAATCTTCCTACGGGATCGTTGGCGGAGGCGAGGAGACGCTCGGGCCTTTCGCGGTCACCCCACCGGTCAAGGGAGTCTCCGTTCCCGCCTGATGGCCGCCCGCCATCGCAGGCACCGTCGCCGGGGCGCGCATGAGAGATCATCCGATGCCGGTGAGGCGGCTTCCCGCGTGTCTCGCAGATAGCGAGTTGTTAACGAACCCGGATTTGTGAACGCGGAGCCCATGTGATAATCAGCACCAGGTGCAGGATGAGGGATCGACGGGTGCCCAAGGCGGGGCCCGGCATGGAGGAGCGGCGCGGTATGCCGCCGCGGAACTTGCGCTGCTGCACGCGAGCTTCACGACGGACGAGACCCACATCCTCCGGGCCCAGACCGCGCGCACTCTCCGGCGCACGCGTGAGCTCATGCAGGAGTCACAGGCTCTGCGCGCCCGCGTAGCTCAGGGGCGCGAAGCGGTCTTCGCAGCGACCGCAGATTGGAGCACCCTGCGGCTCCTGGGCGGAGGCTCGCTGGTCCAGGGCAACCAGCCTCAGCTGGACGACTTTGATTCCTATATCCATCCGGAAGACTGGTCACGGGTCGCCGCCGCGATTCGGGATGGCCTTGAGCGCATCAGCCCGGTGGAGCTCCAGCACCGTCTGTGCTGGCCCGACGGAGATGTCTCCTGGGTCTACTCGCGGGCGGTGCCGCTGGTCGCGGAAAACGGCGACGTCACCGAGTGGCTGGGCGCCGTGAGCGAGGTGAGCTCAGCCGCCTAGCGTCCCGCGGGTCATTCGAAGTGGGTGATGCATTCGAGACGTTCCGAGCCAGCATCACTCCAGGACGCCATGCGCGTGAACCCAACGCCCGCCGATCCTCGCACGGCAAGCCGGCTCTCCGGTCTCTTCAACGCCGCCTTCAAGCAGAGTAAGAACCCGATGGTGCTCGTCGATGGCAAGCGCTCTTATGTCGATGCCAACGGTGCCTATCTGAGGCTTCTCGGCTATCCCAAGCACACGCTGATCGGTCGGCCAATTTACGAGCACATCGCGGGGGGCCCGCGTGCGTCACGAGCCGAGTGGGAGGCCGCGCTTCGCGCCGGGAGCTTCACCGGAGAGGCGATCCTGTGCGCCGCCGACGGTGGCGAGATCTCCGTCCAGTACGCGGCGACGAGTGAGATCGTGACCGGTCACTATCTCGTCCTGTTCGTCGGGCTGACGACCTCGCGCTGGGGCAACCGATTCCGCCGCCCCACCGAACTGAGAGCTGAGCGCATGCCGCTATCCGAGCGCGAGCGGGACATCCTGACCCTGGTCGCGCTGGGCGATACGGGGCCCGAGGTCGCCGAGGAGCTGGGGATATCTCACAACACCGTGCGGACCCACATCCGCAACGCGATGGACAAGCTGGACGCTCGGTCGCGAGCACATCTGGTCGCCATAGCTTTCGGCGACGGCATCATCCTCGGTGATTCCCTCACCGCCAGGCTAGGGCGTGGCGTCCCCGTCCCGTAGCTCGGACAGCCGCCGCGTCGACAGCTCTGCCTTGTCCAGCACGGTGACCGGGGGCACGAGCGGACCCAGCTCGGCCTGCGCCTCCGCGGGGTTGGCCGACATCAGCACCACCCTCAGCCGTGGCTGAGTCTTCGACAGGATCTCGGCGGCTCGAACGCCGCTCATCCCGGGCATGCGGATATCCATCAAGACGAGGTCGGGCCTCGTATCGGTGATGAGGATCAGCGCCTCTTCCGCCGACGCCGCCTCACCGACCATGACAAAGCCAGAGGTGGCGGTCACCAGGGACCGCACGAGACCGCGAAACGCCTCGTTGTCATCGGCGCAGAAGACGGCCACCGGCCCCGCTTCCCGAGCCGTCATTGATTCTGGGCGTCCGCGGTCGGCCAGCCCGCGCTCACCAGCGCGTCGAGCAGGGCCTCGGTCTCCTCCTCATCGCGTGCGTCGATCTCCTCGAGGGCAACGAGCGCCGCCACGGCGAGAATCCTCGGATTTCGATCTGGGGCATCGGCAAACACTTGAGCCTGATCGTCGCGGGTCAGACGAGCAAAGTCGATACCGCAGTTGCGCGAAATGCACCCTCCGCCGCGGAGGCGCTCGCGGGGTGGTGCTGACCTCCCCGCGAAGTCGCAGGTAGACGCCCTTGCCGATCATCGCGCCCATCCGCAAGATGAGGGGTCACGCTCGGAGACCCTCGGGCTCAGCAGCTTGAAGCTCGCTCGCCACACGCACGGACGCCCAATTTCCGCTACGGGGCCGCAATGTCCACGCCCACGCAGGTTGATACCGGTGCTTCGTCTGCCGTGCCCACGCGCGAACCACCCCGAGCCAAACGCCGGACCTCCCGGCAACGCCCACCCGAGGCGAAGCCTGAGAAACCGGTCACCGTCGTCGTGGCCGAGGATTCCTATGTGATCCGGGAGTTCCTGACCGGAGCGCTCAGTGCCTCCCGGGAGATCGAGCTCGTGGCTGTCTGTACCAACGGGAAGGAGCTTAAGGCCGCGGTCAGGCGCTGGCATCCCGACGTCGTCCTGACCGACATCCGCATGCCCCCGTCCGGGGGCGAGGAGGGAATCCGAATCGCGACCGAGCTTCGAGAGTCCGATCCCGAGATGGGTGTGGTCGTGCTCAGTCAATATGCCGAGCCGAGTTACGCGCTGGCCCTGCTCGGCCAGGGAACCGGGCGGCGCGCCTACCTGCTCAAGGAGCGCGTCCGCAACCGCAACGAGCTCATCGACGCGATTCGCCAGGTTGCCGCCGGCGGCTCAGTCATCGATCCGATGATCGTTGACGTCCTCATCCAAGCCCGGACACGAGCCGCCCGGTCAAGGTTGGCCCGCCTGACCTCGCGCGAGCGCGAGCTGCTGGGCGAAATCGCCGCCGGCAAGAGCAATGGCGCCATCGCCAGCTCACTCTTTCTCACCAAGCGCGCGGTGGAAAAGCATGTGAACTCGATCTTTTCCAAGCTCGACCTACCGGAGACGAGCGACGTCAGCCGCCGCGTAAAGGCCACACTGATCTATCTCTCCGAGGAAGGGATCGAGAGCTCCGCCGTTCTCGAAGATGGGTGAGGCGTCCCCCAGCCGACTCATCCTGGGGCAGCTCGCCACGTGCGTGGACGGGCCATTTGGCGCGCTCGAGGACATCGTGATCGACCCCAGCTCCAAGCGTGTCACCCACATCGTCGTCCGCCCCCACGGTTCGATTGGGAGCTCGCGGTTGGTGCCGTTCGGCTTCGTCCGGACGGGCAGCGCAGTCAGCCAGCTCTCGCTCCAGTGCACCCTCTCGAGCCTCCGAGAGCTTCCCGCCGTGGAGGACCTGGTCAGCTTCCCGATGGACCCGCCTGGTGATCAACCGGGGTGGGACGTCGGGATCAAGGACACGTGGGCAAATGCGCCCTACGAGGCTGGAGCGCTGATCGACTTTCGCCCAGAACCGAGTTCCGGAATCGTCATCGCGTTCCACCGAGTGCCAAAGGGAAAGATCGAGATCCGGCACGCCAGCGCCGTGAGCACGACGGATGGTCACGACGCCGGGCGCCTGCACGGCGTCGTCCTGTCCGGCCCAGCCATCACGCACCTGCTTCTGCGCCGAGGCCACCGGTTTTGGCGCCGTGAGTACGCCGTCCCCGCGGGAGCGATCGAGGAGCTGGCCAGCGACAGCGTCGTCGTGTCCCTGTCGCGGCACCAGATTAAGGCGCTTCCCGCCGCCTGAGCGAGATCGCTCAAGAGATTTTTCGTAATTGGCACGAGCGGTTCGACCTGGGATGCTTTAGGCCATGGAGGACCTCCACGTCGCCCGTAGCCGAGAGCGCGGGACGCCGACGCTGTCCCCCTCACGCGCCGGGTCCTCCATCGGCCGCAACCAGATCCGGCAGCTGGCCAGGATCGCCTTGCTGGTCGGGGTCTACTACGCCACGGCGAAACTCGGGTTTGTCCTTGAGTTCGCCGGTCCCGTCGCGGCGATTGTGTGGCTCCCCGTCGGTGTCGGGATCGCCTTCCTTTACCTCGGAGGGATCGACCTCTGGCCCGGGGTTGTCATCGGGGACCTGCTCGTCAACGACTACATGCGCCTGCCGCTCGGCTCCGCGCTCGGCCAGACGATGGGCAATCTGCTTGAGGTTCTCGTGGCCACCCTGCTCCTGCGCCGGCTGGCCCGCGGCCGGTCCCTGACCTACTCGATGAGCGGCGTCTGGTGCATGATCGCCGCCCTGGCGGCGGGAACCGCGATCAGCGCCACCGTCGGGCCACTGGCTCTCTGGCTGGGGGGCGTCTTCAGCGCCTCGGCTCTGCCCCGGGTGGCGCGGACCTGGTGGTTGGGGGACTTCTCGGGGGCCCTGCTCGTGGTCCCGCTCGCGGTCGCGTGGTTCCGCCGTCGGACCGTCGATCGATCGCCTGGCCATATCCTCGAAGCGACGCTGGCCTTCGCAGCCCTCGCCGCGACGAGCCTCCTGGCCTGGCGCACGAACCAGCCGCTCACCTACGTCGTGTTCCCGGCCCTTATCTGGATCGCCTTCCGGGTCGGGCCCCGCGGGGCGACGTTGGCCGTCGTCGTGGCGGCTGCCTTCGCGGTCTCGGCCACCACCCACTTCATGGGCCCCTTCCGCACCCAGCCCCTGTCCCGGAGCGTGCTCCAGACCCAGCTCTTCATCCTCATTGCCTCGATCTCGACGCAATGCCTCGCCGCGGTCGTCTGGGAACGAGAACGCTTCGCCCGACGGCTGTGGGCCTCGAGGGCACGGTTGGTGGCCGCAGCCGACAGCGAGCGGAGCCGGCTCCAGCGCAACCTTCACGACGGCGCGCAGCAGCGACTCGCCGGGCTGATGGCGCGGCTGAATCTCGCCGCCGCCGGGGCTGACGAGGACTCACGTCACTTGCTTGAGTCGGCCAAGTCCGACCTCGCCGCGGCGATCGAGGAAGTGCGCCAGCTCGCGCGCGGAAGGAATCCGTTGGTCCTGACCGATCGGGGCTTGGGCGCGGCGATCCACGACATGGCCGAGCACTCGGCGATCCCGGTCGAGGTACTCGCGGTTCCGAGCTCACGGATGTCTGAGGTGGTTGAGACAACGGCGTACTACGTGATCGCCGAAGCCGTCGCCAACGCGCAGAAGCACGCCCAGGCGAGCCTCATCCAGGTGCTCGCGCTGGGCTCAGCCCATGGCCTCAAGGTTGAGACGATCGACGACGGCATCGGAGGCGCGATGCAGACCCCCGGCTCGGGGATCGAAGGTCTGCGCGACCGGGTGGAGGCGCGGGGCGGCACCCTGGAGGTGGACAGTCCGCTGGGCCACGGGACCCGGGTGACCGCCTGGATCCCCGAGCGCAGATTTCGCGCCTAGGCCGTCACGCCTCGCCAGCGTTCGTCAGGCCTCGGCCCCGTCCCGGCCGTAGGCCCGCCAGATCTCGCGCAACGCGCGGGGGGAGAGCGCTTGCTTGTCGATCACCGCCGCGGCGCCGCATTGGTCGATCACGCGCTGATCCATGTCCTCCACCGAGCACAGCACGATCACGGCCTCGGGGTGCCGGGACGTGACAGCCCGGCAGGCCTCGATCCCGCCCATTCCGGGCATGCGTTTGTCCATGATCACGAGGCTCGCGCGGCGCTCGTCCATCGCCTCGATCGCCGCCTCACCCGATTCCGCCTCGTGGACGACCTCGAAGCCGGGTAGACGCGCCACGACGTCACGCAGCACGCTTCGGAACGACGCCTGATCATCGACGACGAGCACCGCCACTGGGTCTCGGGTCCGCTCAGATTCGGGGCCGGGGTGCGCACCGCCGGTGCCCATCCTGCGCTCCTTCCTGTGGGCCGGTGACTTGCCCGGCGATCACCCTGCCGTGCGCGCGAACTTTCTCACACTCGGTAGATCTCGCACCCCTCAGGGGGCGACCACCTGGAGCAGCGCAGTCAGAAACAGCGTCCCGAGAACGCACAGGGCGATCACGAGCAGCAGTCGCAACGAGGCTCCCGCCTCGCCGCGCAGGATTCCCAGCAGCCCGGGGCGATCCGGATCAACTGACATGAGGTACGGGCGACGCTGAGCTTGTCGGCCGCAGTGTGGGCAAACGAATCGGTCCTCTATCACGGCAACTCCAGGGAACTCGCGCAGTCTCGGGGTCGAGACAACAGGGGGGCGGCAGTCTGAGGTCGTGATACCCGTCGGGCGGCCACCCGAAGCGGGTGATGTTTCACTCGCCGCCGGCCTTAAACCACTGCTAAGGACGAGAGGGCGACCTGCAATGCCCCGTAAGCTATTCGCCGAAGCACTTGGGACCGCGGTCCTGGTCGTTGGTCAGGTGGCCGCGTGGCGAGAAGTGGCGGGTAGCCGAATCGAGACGAGGAACCCAGCCGCGGCGACCACGGCAAGGACGATCATCGCAGCCACGTAGGTGCCGTTTCCCGAGACGAGGTCCGACACGAGGATCGTTCCGGCGATCGCCGTCCCGAACGACGAGCCGAGGTTCGAGACGCTCCGTGATAGCCCCGATATCTCCCCCTGTTCCTCTTCCGGGAAAGCCGACTGCACCACGTTGACGGACGGCGTCAACATCACGCCGAGGCCGAGACCGATCAAGAGCAGGCCGGGCGCGAAGGCCCAGTCCGTCGATGAGACCGCGCCCACCAGCCCGATCAGAAGCCCGACCCCCGCTGCGGTCAGGATGAACCCGCCGGCGATCAGCGTCCGCTGCTGGCGCCGCCTGGCGAAGCGCTCCGCCCCCAGCGATGACACCAGGACGCCCAGCGTCGCCGCGGTGAAGATCACGCCCGTCCTGATCGCGCTGTAGTGGCGCTCGGTCTGCAGGAAGACCGAGACGGTGAACGACACGCCCATCAGCAGCAGCCACTGGAGATTCTGGGTGATCATTCCGAGATTGGACACCCGGTTGCGGAACAGGGAGGTGTGTAGGAGAGCCTCCTTGCCAGCTCGCTCGCGCGACCGGATGTAGAAGAAGAAGGCGACCAGCAGCGCAACTCCGAGCGCGATGAACACGACCAGCAGCGTGTTGTTGACGCCGGCCTGGAGGATCCCCAGCACGAGAAACAGCATGCCCACCGCCGACAGGACCGCTCCCGCCGCATCGAACGGCCGATCAGGCTCGCCGGCAACCGGATCCACGACGCGGCGACCGAGCATGATGATCGTGATCACGACCAGGGCCTGGAACACGAATGCGGCTCGCCAGCTGATGCCGGAGGTGATCAGACCGCCGATCAGCGGTCCCGCCGCGGCGCCAATGCCTCCGAGGCCGCTGATGATCCCGAACGCCTTGGCCCGGGACTCGAGCGTGGTGAACGCCATCGTCGTGAGGATGTAGACGGGGGGGATCAGGAACGCGGTGCCGACGCCCTCGAACACGGAGTTGCCGAGGATCAGCACACCGAGTCCCGGCGCGATCGCACTCAGGACCGCCCCGATCCCGTAGAGGGTCAAACCCCCGATGAAGCAGCGTTTGCGGTCCCAGCGGTCGGTCAACTTGCTGCAGGGGATCATCAGCACAGCCATGATCACCAGGAACAGCGTGATCGTTGTCTGCACGCCCTTCACATCCGTGTGCAGGTCGTGGCTGATGTCGTTGATCATCACGTTCATGTTCGACCCGGCGAAGCTGCAGATGAACTGGGCCAGCGCCAGCGGCGCGATGAACGCTCGCGCGGAGTGGACCCAGCCTGCCGTGGCCAAGCCCTGAGTGGAGGATGTCGTTGCCACTGCGCTCGTGTCGCTCGGCCAACCTTCGGTCAGCTCGGCAAACTGACCCAGTGGCAGGTCCTGGTCATCATCCGAACCAGATGAGTCGCCCGACGCCAAGGCCGGGACGCAGCCGATGAGCGGTCAGGCGGCTCCTCGGCCGGCCGGGTGCGCGGCCGATGCCTCCCCCAGCTCGCTCTCCCTCATGCTCTGCGCGGCGGCGAGCTGCGCCTTCAGTTCGCGGACTTCTCGCTGCAGGAGCCGGACCCGGCGCTGCTCCGCCACGAGGTCCTCGGCGAGTCTGCGCAATGCGAACCCGAGGCGCTCGGTTTGGGCGAATGTCGCCATAACCTGGCAGCTTCCCATGGGGTTCTGGACCCAGCAATCATGTCGGCACGCCAATCCCGGGTAGGCAGACACCACCCGGCATCCGCGACTGAGACGCGGGCGCCCGGCAGTCGCGCGCTGGACGCACACCGAGGCGCGCGCAGCCTAGCCACGGAGGACTGAGCTAGGCCACGCGCGTCGCCGCTCCGGTTAGCTCGAGGCCACCGGGGCCGGCGGCTGCAGTGCCTCCTGGAGCTTCTTAGTGTCCTCCTCGGACAGGGAGGTCTTGATCACCGTTCCGCCGTACTGCTCGAGCGCGGCGGTGGCCTTGTCAGGGGTCACTTGCTCGATGACTAGGAACAGCGCCGACGTTCCCGGCTTGAGGTAGTCCCGGACCTGCTGCTGGAAAGCCTTGTCGATGCCCTTCTCACCGAGATGACCGAACAGCGCCCCCAGCCCCGCGCCCACCGCCCAGCCCGCGAACGGGATGAAGAACAACAACCCGAACAGGAGTCCCCAGAAGCCGCCCCAGACCGCGCCCCCAGCCGTGGAGCTTCCCCCGTGCGTGGTGTGGACGTGGTACTTGCCCTCCAGGTCGCGTGAGATCGCGGCCACCTGATCGGCTTGGATGATCAGCTCTGATTCGAGCTGCTGCACCGTCTGTCTCGCCTCTTCGGCTGTGCCCTGGTCGGGATAGGCAATTGCAACCAGTGTTGCCATGCGTGCACTTCCTTTCGTGCGGTCTCCTGCGCGACTCCCCGGACCTCAGTTGTGTGGGGGTGGGCAACGAGCTTCGAGGACGCCTAGGGACAGAGCATCATCCGAATGGGATGAACGCTCACTGGGAGGCCTCGACGACTGTCGAATGCGCCAGGTAATCCTGGAGCCCGCGACGCTGCGCATCGAACAAAATGGGGAGATAGCCGGCGAACAGGGGAATCGCCGCCAGCACGAGCCCGATGCAGCGCACGAATGCCCGGGGAGGCCTGAGTGGGTCTCCAGTGGAGCCGACCACGCGGATCTGCATCACGCGGCATCCGGGTGTCTGGCCCGTCGCGCTCCAGAAGCCGACGAAATAGGCGATGCACCACGCGACGTAGACGAACGCGCCGAGAGCCAGGAGCGCGGTCCTGACCCCACCGGGGATATGCAGGACGGAGAGGATCAGCGCCGCCCCAAGGGCCACGATCACGGCTACGACATCGATCAGGGCCGCGTCCACCGCGAAGGCAATGGCGCGCGTGCTCAGACCCACATAACGGACCCCGCCAGCCGGGACCGCCAACGCGTCAGGAGCCTGGCTCACCACCGGCTTGACCTCAGCTGAGATCGACATTTGCCACCGGGCCGCCGCCTGGCCGGACCCGCTGAGGCCGGAAGGTGAGGCGGCGGGCCGCATCCTCGATCCGGTCATCAGCGTTGCGGGAGCGGCTGCGGACCTGTTCGGCGATCAGATCGGCGAAGCCTCGGCTCTGGTGCATCACCGCCGCCCTCACCGCCGGGCTGGCCGCCACCTCGTCCACCAGCCGCCACAAGGCCGGGCTCTCCAGCAGTTGGGTGATCACCTCATCGAAGATTCCGGTCTCGAAGAACGCCTTGATCAGGCGCCGCGTTGTCGGGCTGTCCCCGACGCGCCGCAAGGCCAGCTCAAACTCGGGGCTCCCCAGCGAGTCGGCGAGGAGCGAATCCATCTCGCCGTTCTCGAGCAGTCGGCCCAGAGCGCGTCGCTCGAGCATCAGGCTGGTGTGAAAGGCCCCGGACATAGCCTCGCCTACAGGTCGAGCCGCTGAGGCCGCCGCCCGGCGGGCGAGCCTGGTCAGCGGCCCCGACGGCGGCACCGCGAATGTGTAGTTCCAAGCGATCATCGACCCAAGCCTTTCTGCATTCGTGTGCGTTGAAATCACCCGATTGAGACGACGCGGGCGCCGTACGTTGGCTACGCGATCGGTATGAGGCCGCGAACCGTGGTCCCCTCCCCCTCCCGGGAGCGGACCGAAAACGTCCCCTCCAACGCCTCGACTCGGTCTCGCATGTGCACGAGGCCGTGGGCCGACTCGACGCCCTGCACCTCAAACCCCACCCCTGAATCGATGATCGCGAAGTAGAGCTCGTGCCCCTTTTCGCCGACCTGGAGGATCACCTCCGCATCGCGCCCGGCGTGCTTGGCGACGTTCTGAATCGCCTCCAAGCAGCAGAAGTAGACCGCGATCTCGAGATCCTCTGAGTAGCGCGACAGCCTCCCCAGGCGCAGCGTGATCGGGATCGGCAAGCGGCTGCTGATCGAACGCAGCGCCGCGGCCAGACCGTGGTCCTTGAGCAGCGTCGGGTAGATAGCCCGGGCCAGCGACCGCAGCGTGTCGATCAGATCGTCCATCTGGCCACCGATCAGCCGCACCATCTGCTGACCCCGCTCCGGGTCGGTGTCCATCGCTTCGGCCGCCATGTCCAGCCTGATTCGCAGCCCCACCAGCTGCTGCTGGATGCCGTCATGAAGATCGCGTTCGATGCGCTCGCGCTCCGCGTCGGCGGCCTCAACGAGGCGAAGGCGTGACGCGGCCAGCTCCCGTGTTGAGGCCTTCAGATCAGCCTCGAGCTGGGCCTTCTCCAGGTGCATGATCGCCGCAGATCCCGCCGCCTGAACAAACCGCTCGTCGTTGGCCAGGCGAGCGTCGTAGATCACCGTTGCCACGCGCCGGCCGTCGCGCTCGATCCAGGTCGCAGTCCGGCTTGGGTCCCCGGGCATGGTCAGCTCGGCGCCCGTCGAATCCACCATCACGCTCCGGCCCGCGCGCTGGTAGCCGATCCTCACCGAGGGATCGTTTAGGGCATCGCCCATCACTGTCTCCGGGTCGGCTCCGGGGGCGCCCGCGAGCTCGGTGGTCAGATCGACGAGCGCCTGTCCCAGCAGCAGCCGCTCGGTGGCCAGGCCAATCAGGATCGCGATCGGGATGGCAACGACCGAAGCGACGTAGGCCCCACCCAAGGTGGCGGCCAGCGAACGATCGGGATGCGCGATCAGGAACGCAGTCCACAGCAGCGCGATGGCGATGGCCGTGAGCTCGACCGCGACCAGCGGGGATCGAAACAGCTCCCGGGCGGAACGCATCCGGCGCAGGATCAGAAGCGCCGGCGCGCAGGAAATGATCGTGATGCCGGTCACGATCAGCACCCGCAGCAGAGAATCAGCGTCGCCGAGGGTGCGCCCGACGAAGAGGCTGTTGGCCGGACAGTGCGGGGTGCAGGCCAAGAGCGGGGTCCGAAATACGGGCTCCCGCGCGGTCAGAGCGCCGATCGACCAGACCAGCATCAGGAGCGCACCGGCGCCCAGGACGATGTCGCGCTCGAGCTGTGAACGCACCCGGCCCTCGGGATGGGCCAGGATCAGATAGGCGAAGATCGTGGGCGCAAGACCCGCCGCCAGAACCCCGAGCGAGAACAGCGGCCCTTCACCGGCTCCGTTGAGCAGCCAGAGGACGGAGAAGAATCCGGCGAAGATCAGCAGCTTGCCCATGGCTGCCTGGAGGCGACTGCTGCGCGCGTAGAGCCCCGCGGTGATCAGCGACAAAATGATGGCCACCCGCAACAACACCGCCACCCCACGAGGCGCGGCGGTGTGGCTCTGCGCCGTGGCGTACCCGACGCCGCTCGCGGCAAGAGCGCCAAGCCCGAGGATCGCCCACGACGGTACATGCACGCCCGGGACCCGCGGCCGGGCCGCGGTCCAACCCGGCGGTGCGGCTCCCGTCAGCTTCGAGGCGACGGACACGGCTCAGGTGGTCCACTCAATGGCGTACGGGTTTCCTCTGGCGATGCGGCCCGTCCGGGCCGAGTGCCCCTCGACTGCCCACACAACCTGGGTGCCGTCGATGCTTCGGCTCGTTGGTTGCAAGAACACCTCACGCCTACGGGCTCTCCGCCGACGCTCCGGGTTCAAGCCCGGTATGGACCGATATTGACCTTGCGTGGTCGCCCGTCCCCTGCCACCCGGTGAACCGCGCGTGCACCGTCGAACGTTACCACCGGCCACTGCTAGCTTTGGTTTTTTGGGCGCCAACCGAACAAGGCCTGACCCAACGGGGCAAGGAGGTGGTTAGCGCGCCGGCATCGCCTACTGGAGCGCGTTCGGCAGAATCGACGGCTGCAATCCGTGTGGTCGCCGCCGACGACGCCTATGTCATCCGAGAGTTCCTCGCCTCGGCCCTCGGTTCAGATCCGCACATAGAGCTGGCGGCGATCTGCGCCGACGCCAACCAGCTTGAGTCTGAGATCGCCAGTCGTAACCCGGATGTGATCGTCACCGATGTTCGCATGCCGCCCTCGGGCGCCGACGAAGGGATCCGTCTGGCCGGACGGCTGCGTGAATCGCACCCTGAGATGGGCGTTGTCGTGCTGAGCCAGTATGCGGATCCCGAATACGCCGTCGAGCTGCTCGCTGACGGCACCGGGCGTCGCGCCTATCTGCTGAAAGAGCGGATCCGCCACCGCGAGGAGCTCATCGCCGCGGTCGAGGCCGTTGCCGCCGGTGGCTCGGTCGTCGATCCGCTGATCGTCGATCTCCTGATCGAGGAGCGCATGCGCTCGGCGCAGTCCAGGCTGACCGCGCTCACCCAGCGCGAGCGGGAGATCCTGGCCGAGATCGCCACCGGAAAGAGCAACGGGGCGATCGCCGCATCGCTGTTCTTGACCAAGCGAGCAGTCGAGAAGCACGTCAACTCGATCTTCTCCAAACTGGATCTGCCGATGGCTCAGGATGTCAGTCCGCGGGTCAAGGCCACGCTGATCTACCTCGCCGACGAGGGAGTTGACGCCCGGGCCTGATCAGTTGGCTTGGGGCAAAGGCAGGAAACCCCGTGGGGCCTGCATGCGCCCCGGACACAGGCTGGCCCCATTGCCGCTTTGCGCCCGCGGTGGGACATTGCTGTCCCGACCTTTCACAGGAGGCAACATGAGCGTTCAGACGCCGCGGCAGGACTACATGGGTGAGCAGGCTGCGGCATATCGCTACGACGACTACGAGCGTGGGTATGGCTGGATCGTCTTCGCCGCCACGATGTTGGGGATCTTGGCGGTGATGAACGTCATCGAGGGAATCGCCGCCATCAGCAGGTCGCATTTCTTCGTTGGGAACGCGCACTACGTGTTCGGCGATCTCAAGGCCTGGGGATGGGTCACATTGCTTCTGGGCGTGGCCCTGGGGTTTGCCGCCGTGGGCATCCTGGCCAAGAACCAACTCGCCCGCTGGGTTGGCGTGGCCGTCGCTGGCCTCAATGCCATCGCCCAGCTGATGTTCATCGAGGCGTACCCGTTCTGGTCGCTGGCGTTGTTCGCACTCGACGTGCTGGTCATCTACGGGCTCGTCGCCTACGGGACGCGGACGGCCTAGTGGGAATCTCCCCGCGCCCGATGCCAAGGCGCGGGGATGCTTTCCATCGTCGGCCGGCCCTGAGGCGCGTCTCGGCGTAGACACCGACGCGCATCAGTCTCCGAGGGTCGCGACGAGCACAGCCTTGATCGTGTGCATGCGGTTCTCCGCTTCGTCGAAGACGAGCGACGCGTCCGACTCGAAGACCTCCTCGGTCACCTCGAGCGCGTCGAGCCCGTACCTCTCATACAGCTCCCGACCCACGCTCGTGTCGGCGTTGTGGATCGCCGGCAGGCGGTGCATGAACTTGACATCCGGGTTCCCGGTCAGCTCCATCGTCTGCGCGTTCACCTGGTAGGGCAGCAACAGATCGATCCGCTCCTGCCACGCCTCGACGGGCTCGGCCATCGGAACCCAGACGTCGGTCAGCAGCGCGTCGCAGTCCCTGACCGCCTCCTCGATGTCCTCGGTGATCGTGATCCGGCCGCCGGTCTGGTGCGCGGCTCTCCGCGCCTCCTCAGCGATCTCCTGCCGGGGCCAAAGCGCGCGGGGACTGGCGATTCGCACGTCCATACCCAGCTTTCCGCCCCCGACCAGGTAGGTGTCGGCCATGTTGAAGCGGGCATCGCCGAGGTAGCAGAACGCCACCTCGTCGAACGGCTTGGGCAGGTGCTCGTCGAAGGTCAAAAAGTCGGCCAGGATCTGGGTCGGGTGCCACTCGTCGGTGAGCCCGTTGTAAACCGGCACCCCCGCCCAGCGGGCGAGCTCAGCGGCGACCGACGCGGCGAAGCCCCGGCACTCGATCGCGTCGTACATCCGCCCCAGCACGCGGGCGGCGTCCTTGACCGTCTCCTTGTGACCCATATGCGCCCCCGCGGGACCGATGAAGGTCACGTTGGCCCCCTGGTTGTAGGCCGCAATCTCGAATGCGCAGCGCGTCCGCGTCGAGTCCTCCTCGAAGATGAGCGCAATCTCCTTGCCCAGGAGCCTCTGCTCCTCGTGGCCCTCGAGCTTGGCCGCCTTCAGGTCCGCCGCCAGGTCGAGGAGATAGACGATCTCCTGCCGCGTGTAGTCGTTCAGCGTCAGCAGGTGACGTCCGTGGAGATCGACGGTCGTGCTCATCCGGCGGCTCAGGCGGGGCGATAGGTGCGTCCGCCGTAGACCACGAGGCCGTAGATCACGGCGATGTCAAGACTGAACAGGGCGAGCGACAAAAAGGGGTAGGCCGGCATGACCAGGAGCTGGGCCACGGCGTTCGCGATCGCGAACACGACCCCGAGAAGGCGGGCGATCGGCATCCGCAGGAGGACTCCCAACGCGGTGAGTCCTTGGACGATCCCCACCCACCAGATCGCCCATCCCCAGCTGCTGAGGTCTCCGAAGATGTAGTTAGCGCGACGAGCGAAGAAGTGCGAGCCATTGACGCCCCCAACGCCCTGGATGATGTTCATACAGCCGAGCACGAGGAGCAGCGTCCCGGCGAAGATCACCCAGCCGGTCCCGCGCTCGTCCTCGCCCAGACGAGCCGTTCTCGGCCCTGCAGCGACTGCGCTCACAGCTCGAACCTCCTGGGATCCGTGTCTGTTCTGCGACCTTCGGACTCTTGCGCGCCCGACCCGTATCGGCAAGATGGTGTGCCGGTGTCAGCAGGGGGTGCCCGTACCCGGGCGGCCGGCCAGAGAATCCATCCCCTGGTGTCCGTGCTTGACCAGAGGAACTCGCGGCGGTTGCCTCCACGGAGGCTGAGCCTCCCGCGTCCCGGCGCCGGAAGTCGCGGCGGCGTAACGTGTCGCCCAGCAATGAGGGTGCTGATCGTCGGGGCAGGCTTTGGAGGCGTTGCCGCTGCCATCGAGCTGCGCCGGCACGGGATCGACGACGTGACGATCCTCGAGAAGGCGCCCGACTTCGGCGGGACCTGGTTCTATAACAGCTATCCCGGCTGCGCCTGCGACGTCCCCAGCCAGCTCTACTCCTTCTCCTTCGCCCAGCGCCGCGACTGGTCCCGCCTGTGCTCGCCCCAGGAGGAAATCCTCGACTACCTACACGGCGTCGCCCGCAGCCTTGGCATCGACCGGCTGATCAAGACCAACACGCGCGTCACCGGCTGCCGCTGGGAGGATGCGGCGTGCCGGTGGAGCGTCACCACCGAGGCAGGTGACGTCCACGAGGCCGACGCGATCATCATCGCCACCGGCCAGCTTCACCAGCCCTCGATCCCGGCCATCCCCGGCGCCGAGCGCTTCGCCGGCCACAGCTTCCATTCGGCCCGTTGGGATCACGACTATGACCTCACCGATAAGCGGGTCGCCGTCGTCGGCACCGGGGCCAGCGCGGTCCAGTTCGTGCCTGAGGTCGCCGAGCGCGCGGACGAGCTGACCGTCTTTCAGCGCACCGGCAACTGGTTTCTGCCCCGCCAGAACCGCCGCTATCGGCCGCGCGTGAAGGCGCTTATCGAACACGTGCCGGGCGTCCAGGCGTACCGGCGCTGGTTCATGTTCGAGTACTGCGAGGCGCTCACCCTGGCCATTCGCCATCCCCGCACCTTCGGGCACCTCCTGCATCTGCGCTCGGCCCTGTTCATGCGCTCGCAGCTGCGTGACCCTGAGCTCCGTCGCCGCGTTTGGCCTGATTACACCTTCGGGTGTAAGCGTGTGCTCTTCAGCTCTACGTTCCTCGCCACGCTGGGCCAGCCCAACGTCGAGCTCGTCACGGAGCGGATCGAGCAGATGACGCCTGAGGGAATCCTCACCGCAGATGGACGCAGACACGATGTGGATTGCGTCATCTGGGGTACCGGCTTCAAGACCATGGATTTCATGTTCCCCCTGGAGATCATCGGCGCGCAGGGGCGCGACCTGCGCCAGACCTGGGCCCACGGAGCCCACGCCCACCTCGGGATGACCGTCCCCGGCTTTCCCTCCATGTTCGTCATGTACGGCCCCAACACCAACACCTCGGGCGGCTCGATCATCTTCTACGAGGAGGCGCAGGCGGCCTACATCCGTCAGGCCCTGCAGCACCTCAAGCAACGCGGCGGCGGAGCCCTCGAGGTGAGGCCCGAGGTCGAGGCGGCGACCGACCGTGAGCTCCAGGCCCGCTTCGCTGGGACCGCCTGGACGCGCTGTGATTCCTGGTACCGCGACACCACCGGTCGGATCGTCACCAACTGGCCGGGCTTCATGCGGGACTATCTGGAGCGCACCCGCGAGTTCGCCCCCGGAGACTTCCGCTTCACCCCCAAGCCGGCGCCGGTCGCCGTCTGAGATGTATGACTACGTGATCGTGGGCGCCGGCTCGGCTGGCTGCGTATTGGCCAACCGCCTGTCCGAGGACCCGTCCGTGCGCGTCCTGCTGATCGAGGCCGGGGGCAAGGACCGCTCGCCGAACATCAAGATCCCGGCGGCGTTTCCGAACCAGTTCCACACCAAGCTCGACTGGGACTTCGCCACCGAGCCCGAGCCGGGGGTAGACGGCCGCTCGCTCTACGTGCCCCGGGGGAAGAGCCTCGGGGGTTCGAGCTCGATGAACGCGATGCTCTACGTGCGCGGCCGGCCGTTCGACTACGACGGCTGGGCGGCCCAGGGAGGGCCGGGGTGGAGCTATTCGGAGGTTCTGCCCTATTTCAAGAAGTCCGAGGACAACGCCCGCGGCGCCTCCGAGTTCCACGGCGCCGGCGGTCCGCTGCGGGTCAGCGAGCAGCGCTCGCCCCGGCCGCTCGACGCCGCCCTCCTCCAAGCCTCCACCGCCGCCGGCGTTCCCCGCATCGCCGACTACAACGGCCCTGAGCAGGATGGCGTCTCGATGTTCCAGGTCACCCAGCGGGGCGGGCGCCGCTGGAGCTGCGCCGACGCCTTCCTGCGCCCGGTGCTTAAGCGGCCCAACCTCGACGTGCGCACAAGGTCGCTGGTCCTGGGGCTAGAGCTTGACGGCAACCGTGTCTCCGGCGTCCGCGTGCGCCAGGGGCGCGCCGGCGAGGAGGTCATCGGCGCCGCCCGCGAGGTCATCCTGAGCGCGGGGGCGATCGGGTCCCCCCAGCTACTGCTCCTCTCCGGAATCGGCCCGGCCGCCGATCTGGAGGCGGTTGGCGTGCCGACCCGGCATGACCTTCCCGGCGTCGGACACAACCTCCAGGACCACCCGTTCGTGACCCTGCTCTGGCAGGTCGACGATCCGCGCACGATGTACGGAGCCGACAAGCCCAAGCCGTTCGCCGAGTGGCTTCTGCGCCGCACGGGCCCACTCAGCTCGAGCGTGGCCGAGGTCGTGGCCTTCGTCCGGACCCGCGGCGGCCTGCCCGCCGCCGACATCCAGTTCCACATGGGCGCGGTGTACTTCGAGGACCACGGGGCCGAGGAATACGACGCGCCGTGCATGACGATTGCGCCGGTCCTCGTTTCGCCCAAGGCCCGGGGACAGGTGTGGCTGCGCTCGGCCGACCCGACTGACAAGCCGCGGATCATCACCAACTCCCTGGGCGACCCGGACGACGTTGCCTCGCTTTTGGCCGGGATGCGACTGGCGCGGGAGATCGCCCGCCAGGACCCGCTGCGCGAGCGGGTGGTCAAGGAGATCAAGCCCGGGACGGACGCGGTCGACGACGAGGAACTCGGAGCCGACCTGCGGCGCCGCCTGATGCTCATCTACCACCCGGTCGGAACCTGCCGCATGAGCGACACCAATCCGGGCGCCGTCGTCGATTCGCAGCTCCGCGTGCATGGGATCGAGGGCCTTCGCGTCGCCGATGCCTCGATCATGCCGGTCATTCCGGGCGGGAATACCAACGCGCCGACGATCATGATCGCCGAGAAGGCGGCCGACCTGATCCGGGGCCGGGTCACCGTTTGAGCCCCGGCATCGAGTATTTCCGTGGCGGCGATGGGCCGCCGCTGGTGCTGCTGCACGGAGTCGGACACCACTGGCAGGCCTGGCGCCCGGTGATCGACCGGCTCGTGGCCGGCTTCGATGTGATCGCTTGCGATTCGCCGGGCTTCGGGCGCTCCGCCCCGCTTCCGGCCGGCGTCAGACCAACGATTCCGGCTTACGTCGACGCGTTTGCCGCCTTCTTCTCGGCGCTCGGCCTGTCGAGCCCGCACGTGGCCGGCAACTCGATGGGCGGCGGGATCGCGCTTGAGCTTGCCCGCCGCGGCGCCGTCGCCTCGGTCACCGCCTTGTCTCCGGCCGGCTTCGCCACCCCGGGCGAGCGCCGCTACGCGCAATTGTCGCTTGGGCTCCTTGGCCGCGTACCCCAGGCCCTGCGGCCTCCCGTCCGCAGACTCGCTGCCACCCGGCCGGGCCGCGTCGCGCTCTTTCGCCAGACGTTCGGCTGGCCCACCCGCATGCCGGCGAGCGAGGCCGTGGCCACGCTCGACGACGCCTGGGCTGCCCCCGCCTTGGCCGGCGCCCTGGCGGCGCTCGGCGATTACGACTTCACCGCTGGCGAAGAACTGGCCGGAACCCCGGTGACCGTCGCCTGGGGTCGCTACGACCGCCTGCTCATCTATTCGCGCCAGGCGCCGCGGGCGCGGGCGCGCCTGCCCGGGGCGAGGCACCTCACCCTCGGCGCGGGCCACGTCCCGTTCTTCGATGACCCGGGTGCGGTGGCGGAGACGATCCGGACGACGGCGGCTTGAGCTAAGACTCGGAGACGGCCAGGTTCACGCCCAGCTGGTCGCGGAGCTGCTCCCGGCCCGTGCTGGTGACCCGCAGCGCCCGCGTGTGAGGGCGCCGCTCGACCCATCCGAGCTCGAAAAGACGGTCGGCCAGACCGGCCCCCAGCGCGCCGGCCAGGTGAGGCCTGCGCTCGGTCCAGTCCAGGCAGGGCCGTGCGAAAGCCCGGCGGCGACCCCGCACCGCCTCCAGGTCAAGGCCGAGTTCGGAGAGTCGGGATTCCCCCGCGCGCGTGAGCTCGTACGAGCCTTCGGCGGGCTGGAGGATCCGCTGATGCGTGAGGGCGTCGGTCACCGCGACGCCGAGGGCACCGGCCAGATGGTCGTAACAGGTGCGAGCCTCGCGGATCGCCCGCCCGCGGTTGACCTCTCGCAGGCTGCTGGCGCGGCGGTGGGGAGCCAGGGTCAGGATCGCCTCAATCACTTCGGCCACGTGCGGATCGGACAGCCGGTAGTGGCGATGACGGCCCTGCTGCTCGACCGAGATCAGGCCCCCGTCGAGCAGCCTGGCCAGGTGGGCGCTGGCCAGCGGGGCGGAGATCCCGGCCCGGTCAGCCAGTTCTCCGGCGGTTAGCGTCCGGTCGCCCATCAGCGCCAGGAGCAGGCTGGCGCGATGGCCGCTGATGAGCTGAGCGATCGTGTCGAGATCTGCGTCGGCCAGCATGAGGTCGATCCTAGCCCGCCAATGCTTCAACTGGGGTTTAAACGTTGACGGCTAGGGTCAGAGCCATGGACTCAACAGCTCGCCGCTGGACCCTCCTCGCCACCAGCCTTGGCTTCGCGGTGATTCAGCTCGACGTCAGCGTGGTCAACGTGGCCATCAAGCCGATTGGCGCGGCGCTGGGCGGGGGCGTGAGCGCCCTGCAGTGGGTGGTCAGCGCCTACACCCTGGCCTTCGCGTCACTGATCCTCACTGCGGGCGCGCTCGGCGACCGGATCGGCGCCAAGCGCGTGTTCATCGGCGGCTTCGTCCTGTTCACGATCGCTTCGGCAGCCTGCGGCCTGGCGCCGAGATTGCCCGTGCTCATCGCCGCCCGCGCGGTCCAGGGCGTTGGCGCCGCCGTGCTCGCGTCCTCCTCGCTCAGCCTCCTCAATCACACCTTCCCCGACCCCGGAGATCGTGCCCGCGCCGTGGGCTTTTGGGCCGCCGGCGCCAGCATCGCGCTGGCCGGTGGTCCGCTCGTGGGTGGTGTGCTGATCGCCACGCTCTCCTGGCGGGCGATCTTCTTCCTCAACGCGCCCATTGGTCTAGTCGGCATCCTGCTCACGCTCCGCTTCGCGCCGGAGACCACCCGCACGAGCGCCCGCGGGATCGATCTACCCGGTCAGGCGCTCGGGATTCTCGCCCTGGGCTCGCTGGCCGCCGCGACGATTCAGGGCGGCCACAGCGGCTTCGGCAGCCCAGCCGTCCTGGCCGGATTCGCTCTGGCCGCGGGTTTCATGATCGCCTTCGTGGCCGTGGAGGCGCGTCGTGCCGATCCCATGCTCCCCCTGGGTTTCTTCCACCACCGGGCCTTCAGTGCTGCCACCGCCATCGGGCTGCTCATCAACGTCGCTTTCTACGGGCTCATCTTCGTCTTCAGCCTGTACTTCCAGCGCGCCCAGCATCTCAGCCCGCTCCAGACCGGCCTCGCCTTCGCACCCAGCACGGTGGCGGTGCTCATCGCCAACCTGCTCGCGGGCCGCGCCGACGCCCGCTTCGGAGCCCGGCGGGTAATCATCGCTGGCTCGGTACTCATGACCGCCGCGCTGGCTGGGCTGCTCGGCGCCGAGGCCTCCACCCCCTATGCGGGGCTGGTGGCCCAGCTGATGGTTCTCGGCTTCGGGATCGGCCTGGTCGTGCCCGCCATCACCGCGATGCTGCTGGCCAGCGTCGACCGCTCGCGCTCGGGCATCGCCTCAGGGACGCTGAACAGCGCCCGCCAGAGCGGCAGCGTGATCGGCGTGGCGCTGTTCGGCGCGCTCATCGCCGGGGGCAATGGCCTGACCGCTGGGCTCCACGTCGCGTTGGCCATCTCGGTCGCCCTCACGCTGATCGTCACCACGATCAGCCTGACGATCGGCTCTCCGGAGCGCTCCCAGCCGCGTGGCGTCCGATGACCTCATAGGCGGCCTGAGGATCCTCGATCTGCGGGTAATGCCCCAGCCCGGGTAACCGCGTGAGCGCGGCGTGGGGTCTCAGCTTGAGCACAGCTTGAAGGACGGCCTCGGTGCAGATCGGATCGAGCTCGGCCCAGGCCAGCTCCAACCGTCCCGGCCACTGCGCCAGCGCGCGGTGCCAGCGCTCTGAGGTGGGCGGAGTGACCCGCTCGCGGTTGTAGTAGATCAGGCGGTCGAGCAGGCGATGGCCGTTTTCCTGAGCCAGGAGCGACCATTGGTCAACCGCCTCCTCGCGGCTCAGAGGATGGGCCGCGGAGAAGATGCGCGCAAAGGAACGGCGAAACCCAGGCTCGTTCGTGAGCCGCGCCGCGACCGGCCCGAGGCGGCTCAGCAGGAGCTTCTGCCCCCAGAGGAGGCTCGCCTGCTCGCGGACCAGGCTGGCGTTGAAGAGCAGGACTGAGCGCAGCGGGAAGGACAGCGTCCCGTCGAGATCGCGGGCCAGAAGCTCCGTCGCCACCGAGCTCCCCATGTCGTGGGCCACGACCGTCACCGGTTCATGGGCGAAGCGCGCCGCCAGCGCTTCGACGAGGTCGGCCTGGATGAGGAGCGAGTAGAGCTGATCCGCAGGCTTGTCGGATAGCCCAAAGCCGAGGAAGTCGAACGCGAGCCGGCGGTGTCTTTCCAGCCGGTCAAAGGCGTGGCGCCAGTCGTAGGAGCTCGAGGGGTAACCGTGGAGGAACAGGAGCGGCGGCAGCTCGGCGGTCCCGGCGGCTTCTCGCATGAAGATCCGCTGCCCCTCGATCTCGGTGAACGTGCCCGATTCTTTCCAGACCGCCGTCCGCGCGCTCAGCTCTGCCATGGAATCCGCGCCCCAGCTAGATCGTCACGGCGCCGCTCTCATCGAGCGTCCATCCCGGGTTGTGAGCCACCTCCCACACGTACCCGTCCGGGTCGGCGAACGCTCCCGTGGTTCCGCCCCAGTCCGCGCGCCCCGCCGGCCGTTTGATCGTGCCGCCGGCCCGCTCAGCCTCTTCGAGGACGACCGTCACCTCCGCGGGCGAGCGCACGTTGTGGGCCAGCTCGATACCCGGTGCTCCGTGGCCGCCGAGCGCGGTCCAGAGGCCGAAGACCATCCCGCCGGCCTGGAAGAAGCACACCTCGTCGTCGGGCTGGTGGGCTCCCTGCCAGCCCAGCGCCTCGTAGAAAGCCCGGGCCCGGGCCAGGTCCACCACCCCCAGGGTCACCAGGCTGACTCGCTGCTCCATCAGACCGGAGCCTCCTCTTTCGGTTCCGGGACAGCCGCGCTCGGCTGCGGCGTCGTCAGGTCGGGACGCTCCCCCCGCGCCACCTCGAGCGTCTCGCGCAGCCCGACCCCGGCCCCCACCTCCACGACCCGCTGGACGAGCATGCGGATGGGCAGAATCGCCGCCACCCAGGGCGGGGAGACGACCCGGCGGGAGCGCCGGCGGATGCCCCGCTCGAGCGCATCGATCGCCGGGCCGACCGGAGCCACCGGCAGGCCGCGGCGCCGGCCCGCCCCGAGCAGGGTGCGCTTGGCCGCCTCGGTGCCAAAGCCGCGACTCGTCATGTCGGTGTCGAGCTCGGAGTAATAGGCCACCCCCACCTTGGCGCCGGTGGGCCGGAGCTCGATGCGCAGCGAGTCTCCGAGCGACTCCACCGCCGCCTTCGAGGCTGAGTAGGCCGACATCAGCGGCAGGTGCAGGGCCGCAGCCAGCGAGGCCGTGAGCAGGAAATAGCCGTCCCGGTGGGCGACATGCGGCCCGGCCGCCCGAACCAGGTTGTAGCTGCCCATCAAGTTGACCGCAAATGTCTTGTCCCAGATCTGATCGTCGCCATCGATCAGGACCATCTGGGCTCCCACGCCGGCGTTGGCCACGGCCACGTCCAAGCCGCCCAGCCGCTCCACCGTGCGCCGGACCGCCTCGTCGACCTGCGCGCGGTCCGAGACGTCGCACTCAAACCAGGGAGCGTTGCCGCAATCGGCGGCCACCGCCCCCAGCAGCTCGGGCTCGAGCCCAATCAGCGCTACCACGGCTCCGCGCTCGTGTAGCCGGCGGGCGAGCCGGGCGCCAATCCCGCGCGCCGCCCCCGTGATCACGACCCGCCTGCCTTCCAATCGATAGTCCTCGCGGCTCATCCGCTCCTCCTGCGGTCGCGTCGGGCTCGGAGCTCCCCGGCCACTCGGGCCAGCCGCGGGGGCGAGCCGTCGGGCATCCGATCGGGGACGACGCCGAGCGAGTTGAGGGTCATGGCCAGCATCTCATAGTGACCGACGAGCATGCACAGCTCGATCAGCTCAGCGTCGCTCAGGAGCGGACGCAGCGCGTCCCAGGTGTCCGCTGAGATCGCCCGCTTCTCGGAGTGGAGCTCGTCGGCCGCCCCGAGCAAGAGCCGGTGCCGCTCGGACCAGCCGTCGGCCGCTGCGCCCTGGCGCACCCGCTCGATCTCCTCCCGGCTCAGTCCCGCCGTGAGGGCGAGCCGTTCGTGCTGAGACCACTCGTAGGCCGATCCGGTGTTGTGCGCCACTCGGAGGATGAGCAGCTCGCTGTCGGCCCGCGGAAGCTTGCCCCCGGGCATCAGCGCGCCGGCGAAGCGCAACCAGGGCCGAAACAGCCGGCGGTGACGCGCCAGCGTGGTGAAGATGTGCGGCGGGCCTGTGCCCACCGCAGCTCCGATCGCCCGCGCGATCAGCAAGTTGACCCTGCCGATCTCGTCCGGTGTGCCCGGCGGAATGCGCGGCGAAGCGTCCACGCGTTATCGGGGCGGCGCCGCCGCCGTCACGTGCGGGAAGTAGCGGGTCAGGCCACCCCATGCGAATCCGGGCTGGACTCGGCAGGGAACGTTCCCGAACCCGAAGTGCGACTGCGATGGGTTGCCCGTGTTCTCACAGGTCGCGGCCTCGAGGCCGCCCTGGGCCAGGTTTTCCAGCTCGCCCGGGGCGAAGTAGGTGTTGGAACGGGTGCTCGGTTCGCGCACCGACTCGCCGAACGAGGACTCGTCCCCGACGATCGAGAGAGAGCGCAGGTAGCTCGCCGACCCGCTCGGCGTCTCGGCGGGTGCGGTGCCCTCCATGCTCGCGGCCAGGTCGGCCATGGCCATCGTCAGCTCCTGGTGATAGAGCCCCACGAAGCTGATCACCGGCGTCAGCTGGAGCACCGCCGGAAGGAGCGCGTGGAACGCGGGGTGCAGGGCATTGTCCAGATTCGAAATCGCCGGCAGGGCGAGGATCGCGTCGTGAATCAGGGTCGGAGCCTTGTGCAACAGCGCGGTCGCCGGGCCGGTCAGCGCGATGAGCTCGCTGAGCGCCGGCCGCACGAGCGGTGCCGTGGGCCGGAGCGCGTCCAATGACGGCTTGGCCAGCGCCAGCGTCGTCCCCAGTCCGCGCAGCGAGCTTCGCAGCTGGATGAGGAACGGCGGCAGGGCGTTGACCGTCGCCGTCAGCTCGGCATTGCGCGCCGCGGTGGCCGAGAGCACCTGATTGCCGGCTCCGATCAGGGCCTGAAGCGCCCCTGAGCGCTGGCCCAGGGTGGCCAGCACGATCGCGCTCGAGCGGATCAGGTTCTGCACGTCGCCCTGCTGGCGTCCCAGCGTGGCCATGATCTCCTGCAGGCCGGCGGTGGCCGGATCGAGGTTGCCCAGGGCGTCGTTCAGCGCCGATTCCTGCCCGGCCACGGCGGAGGCGCTCCCGGACAAGAAGCTCGTCAGGTCGTGCTGCGCGCTCGGCCCGAACGCCTCCAGCACCTGGTCAAGCTGCTGGGTCGGCGCCACCTGGGACGCGGGCAGAGACCCGCCGTCCGGCAGCGCGGGGCCGGCCCGGTTCCCGGTGGAGAGCTCGATGTAGGCCTCGCCCAGGAGCGTCTTCTGACGCAGGATGGCCCGGGTATCGGCCGGCACCGGCGCGTACCGGGATGAGAGCTCCATGGTCACGAGCGAGTTCACCCCGCGGTTCTTCACCGCCTCGACCCGCCCGACGTTCACGCCAGAGATCCGCACGTCGGCGCCCGGCTCGAGCAACCCGACCTCGGTGAAGCGAGCGCTCAGGCGGTAGCCCTGGGGGGCGAACGGGATCGTGCCGGCGAACTGGGCCCACACGAACACCGCCAGCAGCACACAGGACAGGATGAAGGCGAGCGAGAGCAGGACCGCGGTGCGGCGGGGAGCGCGGGTGATCATCGGCGCCTCGCCTTGCGCTCCCGGGCCAGCGCCGTTGCGCCGCTGGCCAGCGTGCCCGTACCACAGCCAAAGGTGCTCCCGGTCAGCTGCTCGATCAGCGGTCCGGCGGCCAGGGTCGAGAGCCCGTGGCAGCTCGAGAGCAGGAGCAGCCGCCAGGCCGGCCCGTTGGCGTCGGAGTTGGAGATGAACGAGTTGGAGTCGTGGGCGAACCAGGCCAGCCAGTAGAGGAAGCCCGGGTTGCCGTGGCCGGGGTCGTAAGCCAGCTCATTGGTGGCGTAGGCCAGCACCTTGAACGAGTTGACCAGCGCTGGGACCTCGAGCTTGAGGTTGGCCGCGAGCGTGGGAAGCGTCCGGGTAAGTGGCCGCACCGCCGCCACAAACGGCTTGATCCGCTCGAGGGGCAGCAGGGCGGCGCTCCGGAGCACGGTCCGGGTCCGCGCGAGCGTCTCGGGCAGCCGCCTCGCCGTCGGCTCGAGCGCAACCGAGGCCGGTCCCAGAGCATGGGCGAATCCGACCAGGTCGCCCAGCGTCGTGCGCGTGGCCTGGAGCGTGCCCGGCAGGGCGGCCACCGACTGGCGCAGCGCCGTGTCCTGGCTGGCCAGGGCTCCGATCACCTCCTGCCCAGCGTCCACGACCGTCCGGAGCTGGCCGTTCTTCTCCCGGGCGGCGTTCATCACCGAGCCGAAGTCGTGGACGAGCTCGGCGAGCTCGGCGTGGCGGGCGGCGAGGAGCTGGGTCAGCTCACGCAGCTGCCCCGCCGTCGGCGCGAATGCCTCAAGCAGCCCCCGGATGTCCTGTCCGCGCCCCGAGGTGGCCTGACCCAGCGAGACGAGCAGGCTCTGAAGCCAGGTCCGGGTGTCGGTGTCGAGCGAGTCCAGCAACTCATCGGCGCCGATCGGCGTCAGGGTCTGGCCGACCGGGATCGTCGCCCCTGAGGGCAGCGCCCCTGCGCTTCGCTGCCCGGGCGAGATGTCGATCTGCATGTCCTCGAGCGGCGTGCGCGGAACCAGGTCGGCGTGGGCCCCGCGGTAGATCCCGGGGATCTTGGTGGGATCGATCTGCATGTGGACAACCGCCACCCCGCCGCGCAGCGAGGTGCCGGTGATCTCTCCCACCCGCACCCCCGCGACGAGGACCGGCTCGCCCAGGCCGGCCACCACGGCGGTGGCGCTCGGGAAGTCGCCGTTGATCGTGTAGTAGCTGGCGAACGGGTTGGCCAGGCGCTGGCTCTGGAGAATCAGCACGCCACAGGTCGTGCCGATGGCGATCACCGCCGCCAGGGCCAGGAAGTGGCGGGCGTAGCGCCGCACCTGCAAGGTCGCGCGCCGCCTCATGGTGTCGGGCTCACATCCGGTGCGCTTGTCCCGGAGGCGAGGCTCGGCAGCGGCTGGGTCGCGCAGGCGGCGTCGGGGCGGAAGTCGGCTGCAGTGAGGTCACCCGCCCACTGAGGTCGCGCGCCCTGGAGCGAGGAGCCGCCGGGAGGCGGCGTGCTGACCAGCTGCTGGCCGGCGAAGCTCCCCGACAGGCTGTTGGTCCCGGCGCCCAACAGGACGCGGGTGTAGGGCCCGTCGGCATCAAAGCTTCCGGTGGCCCCGGCCACCCCGGGCAGGAAGTGGACGAACTCCTGCCACACCGGCTGGCCGGTAGACAGCGACCCGTCGGGGACGGTGGCGTTCAGGATCGGGAGCAGGTGCGTCTGGAGGCAGTCGGTGATCTGCTTGCCGACCGGGAATGCGGAGGCAAATCGGGTCAGGATCGACGGCAGTCGCTGGAATGTGGTCCGGAGCGACTGGATCAGTCCACTGCGCTCCTCGGGGGCGAGCACCGCGGCCAGCTGCGAGGCGGTGCTGGTCAGGCGGTCGAGGATTGGCGGGGAGACGCGGAGCGATGGCGTCAGGGCGCGGGCCAGAGCCACCACGGCGGGGAGCGAGCGATCGACCGCGCTGAGCGCCGGCGGCGCCGCTCGCAGGGTCTCGTCGATCCCGGCCACGCTCTGGGCCAGCGCCCCGTCGGAGGCACTCAGCGCACTGCTTGTCTCCCCCAGGCCCCGCACCAGTCCAGCCAGCTGCGCCGAGTTCTGGGCCAGCGTGTCGGTGACCGCGGCGCTCGAGTCGAGCAGCCTGCCCACATCGCCGGGCGAGGTGCCTTCGAGCGCCCGCGCCACCACCGCGCTATCCGAGAACAGGGGCGCGAGCTGGATCGCCGCCTGCTTGAAGGCACCGGCGCCGCTGCTCGCCTTCGCGCCGGCCGGCCCGAGGCCCTGATCAAGCGCCTCCACCAGCCCGGACAGGTCGTTGCGCACGGGCCCAGTGAAGGTCGAGACGAGCTGGAAGAACTGAACCGGGCTCGAGGTCTGCGACCGTGGGATCGTCGATCCGTCCCGCAGCACCGGGGCCGCCGGCGTCCCGGGGTCGAGCTCCAGGTAGTAGCTGCCCTCCAGGAACAGCCGGTCGCGGATCCGGATGGTGGCGTCGCGATGGATCGGCAGCGCGGAGCGGTCGAGTGAGAACGCGATCCGTGAGCCGTCGCCGTCAGGCGTCACTCCTCTGACCTGGCCGACGTCGATCCCGGCGATCCGGACCGGGTCGCCGCCGCGCACGTTGACGCTGTTGGAGACAACCGCGTAGGCGGTGAAGCGGTGGGAGAAGGGCAGGTTGCGATCGAACGCGTACCAGGTGACAAGCACCACCGCGACGATCACCAGCGCGGCGATCACGACGGCGGGCAGCCTCCGGCGGTCGCGGCGGGACCGGGAGCGGCGCGGATGCGGCCGCGATGGGCTCACGGCACGAGCCCCGCTTGCTCGCCGTCCTCCAGGACCCCGGGCGGCGGTGCCGTGTTGTCGACCGTGGTCGTGGTCTGCGGCGGATGCCCGACCAGCTGCTGGCCGCTATAGCCCTCGTTGCCGGCCTGGCACTGGCTCTGATCCTCGACCGGATAGATGTTGAGGTGCAGATCGGAGGCCGGCGTGCCGGTCTCGGTCGACTCGTTCGAGTCGGTCAGCGGCATCGTCCGCAGCCATGCCCCGGTGCTGTCGCCCTCGCTGATCGCCGAGGCGAAGTTGTGCACCCAGAGGCCGGCCACGTTGCAGGCGAGCTGGGCCGGGGCGATGGCGCGGAGGATCGCCCCCAGACCGACGAACGTGGATGCCCCCAGCGTCGCCAGGTCGTTCGACCCCAGCGCCTGGAAGGTTTGGATCGAGACCCGGTCCCGGGCCAGAGACGAGACGGTGGCCAGGGCGGTCCGGAGCCGGGCCGCCAGCGTCGGAACCGGACCGAAGACCGGGGTGGCGACCCGCACCACCTGGTCAAATCCGCGTGCTGCGGCGGGGAGCAGAGCGGCCCCGGGACGGAGCTCGGAGACGACCTGCGCCGCCTCGCTCAGCGTGGGCAGCGAGCGCGTGAGCTCGGCGCTGGCCACCGATTCGGTCGCGGGCAGCTGGTCGATCGCTTGGTCTAGGGCCGAGCGGTCCAGCGCGTCGAACGTGGTGGCGGCGCTGCCGAGCAGGCTGGTCAGCTCCGGGGCCACCGCCGCCACCGCCTGGCTCGTCTGCGCCGCACCGCCGACGAGCTCGCCGAGGTGCGAGCGGGGATCGGCCAGGATCCGCAGCACGTCGTCCAACGGCCCCAGCAGCCGCGCGGTCGAGAAGATGATGTCGTTCAGCTGCGCCCCGCGACCGGCCACGACGTCGCCGTAGTCGCTAAGCGAGTTGCGTAGCGCCGCCTGCCCGGATGGACCGAAGGTGCCGAGCGCCGTGTCCAGGTCGACGAACGGGAGCTCGTGGCTGAGGCGGGGTTTGCTGTTCAGGGTCAGCGTGCCGCCGTCAGGCACCCCCGCCACCCCGGCCCCGCGTTTCCCGGGGATCAGCTCGAGATACTCGCCGCCCAGGATCGAGGCCAGCCGGATCCGGTAGTGGGTGTTCCAGGACAGCGGCTCCAGATGACGATCGAGAACCAGCCCGAGTTGCGCATAGGGATGCGCCCACGTGCGCGACGGCGGCTCGGGCGTGATGGTCAGGACCTGGCCGACACGGACTCCACCGATCCGCACGTCGGCGTTCTTGGCCAGCTCGTTGGCGTTCGCGACCTGGACCTTGACGTCGTAGGCGGGAACGAACGGCAGGCCGTTCTCGGCGATGTAGCTCAGATAGACCGCGATGCCGACGATCAGCAGCGTCAACGTCCCCACCACAAAGGGGCTGGCCAGTGCGCTCGGGGCGGTCCGCGGCTTCATTTGATCAGGTAGTCGGCGAGGCTGTTGAGGGTCTGGGGACGCTCGGGGGTGTACGCGGGCTCGGAGCCGTAGTGGGCGCTGCACCCCGGGGTGGGCTTCGTGGCGTACTGGCTGCAGGCTCCGTTCTGCGGCGTGACCAAGAGCAGCGACAGCAGGTGCGAGGTCGAGTCAAACCGGCTCAGCGACGCCGCGATGTAGTACATGACCGAGTAGAAGTTCTCGAAGAACCCGTGGCGCTGCAGGTTCGCGTAGAGCTGGCTGGTCAGCAGCGTGTTGGCCTTGGACCGACTCGTGTAGGCGGTGATCGCGTTGGCGAGCGGGACGGACTGCCGCAGCGCGGGCGTGCCCTGGCGCAGCGCGGAGCTCATCTGCGCCAGCGCCGGCCCGGCGGCGGCGGCGAACGGGCCGAGGTCGGCGCTCACGCGGTTCAGCCAGGGCGCCGAGGCCCGGAGTTGATTCAGGAGCGGTGTGCCTTGACGGGCGACGGCGTCTACCTGCTGAAGGGCCGGCCGCGCGGCGGCAAGCAGTCCCGGGAGCCGGTGGATGGCCGAGGCCAGCGGTCCGCTGTGGTTGGCGACGCTGGCGCTGAGCGCGGCCGTGCTCACGAGGAAGCGCTTCAGCGTCGCGGTGTGAGCCGCGCCCTGGGCCATGATCGTCCGCGTGGCGGAGATCACCGTCTGCAGCTGAAACCCCTGGCGGTTGAGGATGCCGATCGCCTGGCGGGCCAGCGTGAGCGTCGGATTGGCGCGGACAAGGATCTGGTTGACGTCCTCGCCGCGTCCGGCGGTGCCGACTCCGAGCTCGTCGAGCAGGACCATCAGCCGCTCCCGCGTCGACAGGTCGAAGGTGTTGAACAGATCGAGCAGGCTGACCGGCTCGGTGGTGTGGCTGACCGGCACCGTCGGGGGCGTGCCCGTGAGCGGGCGGCTGCCGCTGGTTCCCGGGTCGCAGGCCAGGTAGTTCTCGGCGATCAGGCCTTCGGGGCGGATGGTGCAGGTCGCGTCCTGGTGAAAGGGCATGAACCGCCTCTCGACGCTCGCCTCGATCCGGGCCTTGAAGTCCGGAGTAACCACGACGTTGTCGATCGTCCCCGCCTGGGCGCCGGCGATTTTCACCAGCTGGCCGGCCACCAGGCCACGCGCGTCATCGAAGATCACGTCGAAGCGCGCCGTGGACGGTGGGTCGGCGCGCGCCCCACTGAGCACCACCGCCAGCACCACGCCGGCGATAACCAGACCCAGCGATGCGATCAGCCGCCTCATCGCTGATCGTCGCTCGGCTTGCACAGGGCGCCGAAACCCGGGAGCAGGTCCGGCTGAGTCCACGGGTTGGAGCCATCGGCGGCGGGCGCGTTTCCTCCCCCGGGACAGGGGGCCAGCAGCTCGGTGCGCTCGCCGCCGGCCGGCAACTGGCCGCCCGGGGGAGCTCCGCTGCTCGCGCCTGAGAGCAGATTGGCCAAGCCGGTCAGCGAGCTGCCGCCGCCCTGAAGGAGCGCCTCGGTCTGGAGGTAGTGGCCGTTGGCGTCATAGGCCCCCGACGCGTCCCCGTCGGTGCCGTTGAAGAAGCCCGCCACCACATCGGGCGTGTAGGGCCGCAGCCCGGACAGGATCGGCGTGATCTTCACCAGCGCGCTGGTCAGCGAGCTGATCGCCGGCGTGGCCTCGCGCTGGGCGGCGGGGAGCGCACTCAGCGCCGCCTCGGCGCTGGGGATCAGCGCCCGCACGGCGCGCACCGTCGGTACGGCTTCCTGGGCCGCCGGGAGCACGGCGCGCAGGAGCGCGCGGGCGCGCGCCGCCACCGGCCGCAGCGCCACCAGGGCCGGATCGATGACCGGCAGGGCCCCGTTCACGTCGCCCAGCACGCCCGTGGCCTGGCGCAGGACCGTGGGCGCCCGCGCCAGGCTGTCCTCCAGCGCGAGGCGCTGGCTGGCCACCTCTCGCAGGGCGGCCGCCGTCGAGCTGACCGCCGAGCCGAGCTGGGTGCTCGGAAGCGCCAGCGCCCCGGCGACCCGCGACGTCGAGGCGACGAGCTGCGACAGCGCTCCGTCGTCCGCCGCCACCTGCCTGACCAGACCGGCCGTCTGGCTGGCCGCGGGCGCCAGGTAGGCACTCGCGGAGTTGAGCTGCGATGCCGTCGGCCGGGCGACGAGATAGGCGCCGGACTCAAGGAAGCCGTCAAGCGCGCTCCTGACCCGTGGGGTCATCGCGTCGAGCAGCGTGTCGAGGTCGACGATCCCTCGCGTCTGTGTCTCGGGCAGCGTCCCGCCGCTGGGGATCGGGGCCCCGGGACCGGGCGCCAGCGAGACGAACCGGTTGGCCACGCCGGTCAGGCTGAGCTGCCCGATGGTGGCGATCGTGCCCTGCCGCAGCGGTGTGATGCTGGAGTCGTTGATGTTGAGCTGAACGTCGGCCAGTCCGTTGCGGGTGAGCGAGATGTCGCCCACCGATCCGACCTGGTGGCCGCCGACGCTGACTCGGTCCCCGCTCACCAGCTGACCGGCGTCCGCGAAGTCGGCGTGCAGGACGTAGGTCGATCCCGCACTGGCCACGACCACCGCGAGCACGACCGCCGCCAGCGCCACCGCCGCGATGGCGAGCCCTCGACCCCGCTGGTGGCGTGCCATCGCGCTACCCGCCGATCGGCGCCCGCGCGTTGCCACCCCAGAACAGTTGCGTCCCCACCATCCCGATGAGGTGAATGCCGACGATGTTCACCAGCATCGAGCGGGCCGTGGCCCGGCCCACCCCCACCGGTCCCCCGCTCACGTGATAGCCGTAGTAGATGCAGACCAGGACGATGAAGGTCGACATCGCCATGCACTTGATGCCGGAGTAGAGGAAGTCGATCGGCGACTGGAACTGCCAGAAGAGCTCCAGATAGCCGCCCTTCGACACCTGGCCCAGCTGGACCACGTCGGCCACATAGGAGGCCAGGAAGCCGAGCGCGACCGCCGCCATGTACAGGAACGGGAGCACCACCCAGGTGCCCAGCAGCCGCGTCGCCCCGAGATAGAGAACCGAATCGATCCCCATCACCTCGAGGGCGTCAATCTCCTCGGCGATGCGCATCGTCCCGATCTCGGCCACGAACCCGGTCCCCACCTTGGCCGCCATCATGTAGCCGAACGCGTAGGGGATCACCTCGCGGAGGTCGCAGATGGCGGTGATCGCCCCGGTTGACGAAGGCGCCCCCACCGTCCGCGCCGCGTACGCGCCCTCGATCCCGCACTGCAGGCCGAGGATGAAGACCAGTGCCAGCACGATGATCGCTGACCCGACGATGAGGATGCCGGCCTGGCGGAGCGTCTCGCCCAGGAAGCGCAGGACGCGACCGCTGATCACCCGCGCCACGATCTGGCCGCAGAAGCGCGCCGCCTCGCCGAAGGCGTTCAGCGCTTCCAGGGGGCGGATCAGGGCATTCATCTCGGCACGTTCAGCGCCGGATGGGTGGCCAGCAGGGTCTGGGTGAACACGTAGTCGATCGAGCCGATGGCGATGAACGCGATCACCACCGCCTGGTTCACCGCCCGACCCACCCCCTCTGCCCCTCCCGAGGCAGTCAGGCCCTTGTAACAGCAGACGATCGCGATGGTCGCCCCGAAGATGGCCGACTTGAGCAGCATCGCCTCAAACTCGGCCGTGCTCGCCTGCGCGAAGAAGGTCGAGAAGAACGGCCCCACCTGGGCTCCGTTGGACAGGGTTACGAGAACCCCGCCCAGCGTCCCGAACAGGAGCGCATAGACCGAGAAGAGCGGCGTGAGCAGCGTCAGCGAGAGGAACCTCGGGACGACCAGGCTCTTGACCGGGTCGATCCCCAGCACGACCAGCGCGTCGAGCTCCTCGCGGATCTTGCGCGCACCCAGGTCGGCGGTCATCGCCGTCCCCGCCACGCCGGCCATGACGATCGCGCATACCAGCGGCGCGAACTCACGCATCACGATGATCACGAAGATCCCTCCCAGCCGGTCCATCGCGCCGAGCAGGTCGAGGAAGTCTCCGACCTGGACCCCCGCCGGGCCGTAGGTGAAGGCCAGCGACGCGATGATCATGGGGAACCAGCCCAGCTTGAGCGCGAACAGGAACTGGTCTGCCAGCTCCGGCCCGTAGTCGTACGGCGGCCGCACCGCCGCCACGATCGTCCGCCGCAGGAGCAGGAGCATGGCTCCGATCGACACGATGAAGTCGCGCAGGGGCCGGTAGCCCAGCTCTGAAAAGGCAGCCATCACCTGGGTCGCGCTGCCATCGTCATCCTGCGGTCCCTGCTGCCGCAAAGTGGTGCGAGAGGCCTCTCCTCCCCCGCCGGCACATGAGGCGGAAACCTAGTCAATCCGCGCTCGCCGTGGGCCAGTTCGATTCCGCCCAGGGCACAGGGCGAATCCCACTGCCCGAGCGAGCCCTGTCCTCGCAACGATGAAACACACTGAACAAATCCCGTCAATGTGTAAACATAAGCCGGGTGAGCCCCAGGAGCAAGCCCCAACCGGTTGACGATCCCCTGCTGGCGCGAATCCTCGCCGAGGGTGCGCCGCCTGCCTCAGGCCCGGAGCAGGGCCCAGTGGGCGAAGCGACCAGTGAACGGATCCTGGCCGCCGCGGCGCAGCAGGTCGAGGACTTTGGGCTTCGCCGCTTCACCATCGATGACGTGGCCCGCCGTCTCCGCGTCTCCCGGGTCACGATCTATCGCTACTTCCCCAAGCGAGACCGCCTCCTCGAGGCCGTGCTCCTGCGGGAGCTCCATCGCTTCCTTGAGCAGGTCGGGGCTGCCGTGGCGCCGAGCCCCACGCTGGAGGAGAAGCTCGTCGAGGGCGTCGTGTTCGCGCTCGGCTACCTGCGTCACCACCGGCTGCTTCAGCGCATGCTCCGGACCGAGCCCGAGCTGATCCTGCCCGCCTTGACCACGCGCGGCGGACCCGTGCTCGCCGCCGGGCGGCGATTCATCGCCGACATCGCCCGCCACGAGCCCAAGGACGAGAGTCTCTCCTTGAGCCGCGCCGAGCTCGACGCCGTAAGCGAGCTTCTGGCGCGCGCCGTGCTGTCGTTCCTGCTCACTCCCGACTCGGTCCTCGGGATGAGCGACGACAAGCAGGTGCGCGCCTTCGCCGAGCACTATCTGGCTCCCACGCTGCGGGCTCTCGTCCGCCCCCCGTCGGGGCGAGTCTCGTGAGAGCGCCCGACCACGAGGTGGCGATCATCGGCGCCGGGCTGGGCGGCATCGGCGCCGCGATCGCGCTGCGCCGGGCCGGCATCGAGGACTTCGTCATCCTCGAGCGGGCGGCCGACATCGGTGGGACCTGGCGCGACAACACCTACCCGGGCCTCACCGTCGACATCCCGGCCCAGGCCTATCAGTTCTCGTTTCAACTCAAGCCGGACTGGTCTCACACGTACGCGCGCGGGCGTGAGGTCAAGGCCTACATCGACGAGTGCGCAGACCGCTGGGACGTGCGGCGGCACGTCCGGCTCGAGGCCGAGGTCCTGTCCCGGACGTGGGACGAGGACTCCCATCTCTGGCGCCTCGAGCTTCCGAGCCGCCAGGAACTGACGACGCGCTTCGTGATCAGCGCCATCGGCGCCTTCGTCAATCCCAAGCCGGCCGGCATCGAGGGTCTCAACGAGTACAGAGGGGACGTGTTGCACTCCGCCGCCTGGGACGACTCGGTCGAGCTTCGCGGCCGCCGCGCGGCGATCATTGGCACCGGCGCCAGCGCGCTTCAGATCATCCCCATCCTGGCCCGGAAGGCCGCCCACCTCGACGTCTACCAGCGCACGCCGATCTGGGTCGGGCCCAAGCTTGATTTCCCCGTCCCGCGTCCGCTCCAGCGCCTCTATGCCCGGCAGCCGGCGCTCCAGGACAGGGTGCGCCGAGCCATGGCCCGAGTCGTGGAGGCGGGACTGGTCGGGCTCGTCGTGCACCACGATGAGCTCGGCTGGATCACCCGTAGCGCCGGCTGGCTGGCCCGCAACGTCTGGTACCCGAGCCAGGTGCGTGACCCGGACCTGCGACGCCGTCTCATCCCGAGCTACGAGATCGGGTGCAAGCGGCCCTCGGTCTCAAACACCTACCTGCGCGCGTTCAACCGACCCAACGTCGAGTTGATCTGCGAGCCCATCGAGCGCCTGACCGCCCACGGGGTCCGCACCGCCGACGGACAGGAGCGTGAGGTCGACGTCCTGATCCTGGCCACCGGCTTTCGCATGGCCACCGACCCGGAGAACTACCGCTCCAACCCCGTGCGCGGTCGGGGCGGCTTTGACCTGGCCAGCTTTTATGCCGACGCCCACGTGCGCTCCTACGAGAGCGTGAGCATGCCCGGGCTCCCCAACCACTTCATGATCTTCGGCCCCTACGGCTGGACCGGGGGGACGTGGCACCAGCTCGTCGAGACCGCCTCGCAGCACATCGTGCGCGTGATCGGCGAAGCCCGGCGTCGCCGGGCCACCGCCGTCGAGGTCAGCGAGGAGGCGACGGAGCGCTGGACGAGCTTTGCCGTCGCTCGCCTTCGCCGTTCGCTCTGGCACACCGGGTCGTGCGCCACTTCCAACAGCTACTACTTCGACCACCACGGCGACACGCCGTTTCTGCGGCCGACGAGCTCGCGCCAGGCCTGGCGGGCCGCCCGCACCTTCCCGCTTGACGACTATCGCTTCGAGACCCTCGAAGCCGACCGTCCCCTCCTGGCCAGTCCCACGGTCCGCCAGACCTCATGAGCCACACCACCACGCATGCGCCGGCGCCGGCGAACTCGAACCCGCTTATCGGCGAGGCCTCGCCCTCCCCGGCGGGTCCGATCGAGCCCGGCGAGCTCGCCGGCCTGCCCTTGCCGCCCGGCCGGCGCCTGCCCCGCCTCGTGCACGTGCTCTGGTTCGGCCAGCGCCAGTGGCACATGGTGTTCTCAAACCGGGCCCGCTTCGGGGACGTCTGGGGGGCGCGGGGCTATGTCCGGGGCCGGGCGGCGATCACCTGCCATCCAAGTCACATCCGCTCGCTGTTCACGGCGCCGCCCGATCAGGTTCCGACGCTGGCCGCCGAGTCACCGCTCCGCCCCGTGCTCGGCGCGAAGTCCGTGCTCACCGCCAACGGCCCGCGCCACATGCGTCAGCGCAAGCTGCTCCTGCCGCCCTTCCACGGCGAGGCGATCGCCCACTACCAGCGCATGATCGCCGGCGCCGCCGAGCACGAGATCGCACGCTGGCCGATCGGGCGGCCGTTCTCGCTGGCCCCGAGAATGCAGGCGATCACCCTCGACGTGATCATGGCCGGGATCTTCGGAATCGAGGGACGGCCCGGCCCCAGCACCCCCGAGGGACGCCTGCGGCTTGCCATCCGCCAGCTGCTCCGCTCGTCCACCCTGCCCGGAGCCAAGCTGGCCGAGCTGATGAACCTCGGTCACGAGGAGCCGTACGGCCTGACCTGGCTCGGCCTCCAGGTGCCCGACCGCTGCGTCTATGCCGTCATCGACAAGCGGCGAAACGACCCCGACCTCGCCGAGCGCCGCGACATCCTCTCGCTGATCATGCGCGCCCGGACCGAGGAGGGCGAGGCGCTCACCGACCGTGAGCTCCGCGACGAGCTCATGACCCTCGTGCTTGCCGGCCATGAGACGACGGCCAATCAGCTCGCGTGGGCCTGGGAGCGGCTCGTCCGCAGCCCCCGGGCGCACGAGTGGCTGATCGAATCCGTGCGGAGCGGAGCCGCGAACGCGGCCGACGTGATCGAGGCCACGATCACCGAGGCCATGCGCTGCCGGCCCGTGATCCCCATGAGCGGCCGCCGCGTGAGCACGCCGTGGCGCCTAGGCGCCTACGGCGTCCCGGCCGGGACCCCGGTCGGGATCAGCATCCTGCTCCTGCACCACCGCGAGGACCTCTATCCCGACCCGCACGCCTTCCGCCCCGAGCGCTGGCTGGAGGCGGACGGTCTGCGCAAGCCTGGCACCTACGAGTGGATCCCGTTCGGCGGTGGCACCCGCCGCTGCCTCGGCGCCGCCCTGGCCATGGCCGAGCAACGCGTGGTCATGGAGGCGATGGCGCGGCGCCTGGATCTCGTCGCCAGCACAACCACCCCCGAGCGCCCCCGCCACCGCAACGTGACCATGATCCCGTCGCGCGGCGGTCAGGTCGTCATACGCGCCCGGCGGGACGCCTGACGACGCTACATCGCCCCTCCCACCACGCCCCCGCCCGATGAGGCTGCTCGTTTTTTGGCCATATTGACCACTTTTCCATCACTCTCCCCCGAAAGCGGGGGCTAGATCGGTCTCGTGCGGGCTCCGATGGCGTAGCCGATCACGTTGAGCGGTAGGTGCACCGCCACCACGAGTGCAGACACCTGGGCGGTCTCGGCCAGGGTCATCCGCCAGATCGGCCGCATCAAGAGCGCGGCGAGCGGCACCCAGTCGGCCTGGTCAACGATCGAGACGAGCAATCCGAGCGGGGGTTGGAGCTGCTCTCCCGGCGCGATTCCCATCCGGCGCTTGATGAAGCTGTTCGGTAGCTCGCCGGCCCACGAAGCCAGACCCAGCAGCCCGCCCACGAGGACTGGATTGGCATGCGCAACGGGTTCGGGAAGACGGCGCCGATAGGCAGGCACTCCAGAGAGCACGCCCGCGGCGAGCGTCGTTCCCGCCGTCATGACCAGCGCCCCTCGCCACGTCTTGTTCTCCCCGAAGAGCCGGGCGCTGATCGGCCGCTTCAGTCCGGGAGCCATATCCCAGCGCAGCACCGGGCCGTGGACGGCGGGCGCGCCGAGGACGGGGAGGAAGACCCAGCCGGCGGACATAGGCCAATTATCTGCCGCGCCGCCGCGGCCGAGCGGAACCCGTCGCTGGCCTCAGCGCCTGGAGTGAGCCGCGGACGATACGCCCTGTCCGTCCAAAACACCGGAAACAGGTGTCTGATACGCCCGTCCGCTCACCGTTTCCCGGCCCCGTCTAACGGGAATAGCTTGAGCCAAAGCTGCGAATCCCAAGGAGGCCGAGAATGGACGAGCGCGCACCGCAGGGTGGCGAGGAGCGTGAAGACGCTCTGTCAATGGAAGAGATTGAGTCGGAGGGCGCTGTTTCCCTACCTAACAAGGAAGTGCTCTCGCTGCTCGATGTGAACGCGAATGTTGACCTTGGTTTGGACCTGGCCGCACCGGTCGATCTGGCCGCGGCCGCCAACCTCAACGTCGCTGCGCCGATCGAGGCCGCAGCCTCGGCCAACGTGCTGAGCCCGGACGCGACGGCAGTTGGCGCCGCCCAGCAGACCGGCAGCGTCGAGCAGGGCATCACCGGTACCGCGGACGCCACCGCGCCGCAGCACGCTGAGGTCTCGCAGAGCGGCGACACCGGCAGCAACGTCGGCACGACCGAAGCTGGCGGCACCGGCGGTGCCGAGTCGACCGCCCCTGGCGCGACCGAGCCCGCCCCTGGCGCGACCGAGCCCGCCTCCGGCGCGACCGAGCCCGCCTCCGGCGCTGGCGAGCCCAATGCGGTCGAGCCGCAGCCCGTCTCGACCCCGATGGAGCCGGCTGGCACCACAGCCGACGCCGCCCCCGCCGCCGCGGAGCCGGCGGCCACCGCGGAGCCGGCGGCCACGGCCGAGCCGGCCGCGACGGCCGAGCCCGCCGCGTCGGCTACAACCGGCGCGGTCGAGGGCGCAACCCAGGGCGCGACGAGCGCAGCCGACGGTGCCGCCAGCGGCGCGACCGGCGCGGTCGACGGTGCGACCCAGGGCGCCACGGGTGCCGTCGAAGGCGCCACTCAGGGCGCGACCGGCGCGGTCGACGGTGCGACCAGCGGTACCGCCGGTGCGGTCGAGGGCGCCACTGGCGCTGTCGGCAGCACGGTTGACGGCGCCGCAGGCGCTGTCGGCAGCACGGTCGATGGCGCCGCCGGCGCCGTGGGCAATGCCGCCGGCGCGGTTGGCAGCACGGTCGATGGCGCCGCCGGTGCCGTGGGCGATGCCGCCGGCCAAGTTGGTGGCGCGGTCGATGGTGCCGCTGGTGCGGCGGCCGGCGCAGCCGAGGGTGTGGCCAACAGCGGCTCGGTCGAGAGCCTGGCCAACGACGCTGGCAGCGCGGCCGACACCGCCGCCTCCGACGTCGGTGGTGGAGTCGATTCGCTGCTCAATGGCGGCAGCCTCCTCGACGCCAACATCAACCTCGACGCCAATGCCGACCTGGCAGCGCCCATCGATGGCGCGATCGCGGCCAACGCCAACGTCGCAGCGCCGATTGACGCCGCCGTCGGAGCCAATATCGGCTCCGAGGGTGCCCAGGCCGAGGCTGTGGCTCCGCAGGACGTCAACGTCGAGCAGAACC
This sequence comes from Solirubrobacteraceae bacterium, assembly GCA_035505215.1. Taxonomy (GTDB): domain Bacteria; phylum Actinomycetota; class Thermoleophilia; order Solirubrobacterales; family Solirubrobacteraceae; genus Palsa-465. Next base: position 81,933 of record DATJQY010000017.1, read on the forward strand.
TCGACAACGTCCAGGCCGACGCCACCGCCGACCAGGACGCCGGCGTTACCCAGAAGTAGGTACTGACCACAATCGGACTGGGGCGCGCCGATGACCGCTACAGCCGAGCCTCCGACCACCCAGGTCGAGGCTCCCCCGACAACTGAAGCTCCGCCACACCTTCCCCTCGATCGAGGGGAAGGTGTGGAGTTGCTCGGCGACATCCACGGATGTGGCTATCGAGACGGCGCCTGCCTGGTTCGCCGCCAGGACGGCCAGATGGTCCAGCTCGGCCCGCTCCAGTACGCGCTGCTGGAATCGATCGACGGCCAGCGGGATGGCCCGCAGCTGGCCGAGGCGATGTCGGAGCGGCTCGACCGCCGGGTCAACGAGAAACACGTCCTCGCCCTGGCCAAGAAGCTGGCCGCGCAGGGCCTGCTGGCGGGGTTTGAGGGGAAGGCACCGCCCCGCGCCAACCCCCTGCTCGCCCTGCGCTGGAAGGTCCTGGTCACCAACCCCAAGTGGACCCGCCGGCTCACCGCGCCCTTCAGTGTGCTCTTCCGGCCCTGGATCATGTGGCCAATCCTGGCCGCCTTCGCGGGCGTGTTCTGGTTCGTGCTCATCCACCACGGCGTCGCCTCGGCCACCTCAGAGGCGTTCCGCAAGCCGGGCCTGTTCCTGATCGTCTTCGCCCTGGCCATCGTTTCGGCGGGCTTCCATGAGTTGGGCCACGCCGCGGCGGCGCGCTACGGCGGATCCACCCCCGGCGGCATGGGGATGGGGCTCTACCTGGTCTGGCCGGCCTTCTATACCGACGTGACCGACGCCTACCGGCTCCCCAAGCGGGATCGGCTCCGCGTCGACCTGGCTGGCCTCTACTTCAACGCGGCGATCGCCGTTCTGACGATGGGGGTCTGGCTTCTGACCCGGATCGACGCCCTGCTCCTGCTCGTCGCCCTCCAGGTGCTCCAGATGGTCAAGCAGCTCTCCCCGGTGATCCGAGCCGACGGCTACCACATCCTGTCCGACGCCACCGGCGTGCCTGACTTGTTCGCCCACATGATCCCGACCGTGCGTCGGCTCCTGCCCGGCCACCGCCATGAGCCCTCCGCTCTCACCGGGCGGGCTCGCCTGTTGGTGACGGCGTGGGTCCTGATTGTCGTTCCCGTGCTCCTCAGCCTGATGATCGGCGCGATCGTCCTCCTGCCCCACCTGGCCACGAGCGCTTGGAACAGCGCCCAGCACATCGGCTCCTCGATCTCCAAGGACGCCAGCCACGGCCAGATCCTCGATCTCCTGGCCGGCGTGGTCAGCCTGGTGGCGCTGATCCTCCCGGTCCTGGGAAGCGTGCTGATCACCCAGAAGATCACGCGCACCACCGTTCTCAAGGCGCACAGCTGGAGCCGTGGGCGCCCGGTGCGGCGCAGCCTCGTACTCGTGGCGGGCGCCGCCGCCATCGCCCTGATGATCTGGGCCTGGTGGCCCTCGGGTCAGTATCAGCCGATCCCGGCTCGCGGCGGCACGTTGGCCGGGCTGGTCCGCGTCGTCGGCTCACCGGCCTCGGAGGCACGTCCGGTCGCCCAGGTGGCGCCGGTCCAGATCAAGCCGGGGACCCATCTCGCGCTGGCCATGATCCCGATCGGCGGCGCGACCAAACAGCATCCTGCGCTGTTCATCATCAAGGGCCAGAAGGGCAAGCCGCCGGTCGCGATCTACAGCACCTCGACCCCGGCTCCGCCCACCACCACCGGCCCCGTCACGCAGACGCAGGGCTCCGGCGGATCGACAACCACGACCCCAAGCTCGACCTCTAGCCCCAGCACCTCCCCCAGCCCCAGCTCCGACGCCACCGCCTTCCCATTCAAGCTGCCCGCGGCACCGGGCCCGGGCGGGACCCAGGCGCTGGCCACCAACACGACCAACGGCGGTGTCAAATACGACGTCGCCTATTCACTCGTCACGGTCAAGAACGGCGCCCCGGTGACCAACACCAACAGCGCCTACGCGATCGCCCACTGCCAGGCCTGCACGACCGTGGCGGTGTCCTTCCAGATCGTGCTCGTGATCGGCACCAGCAAAGACATCGCCCCGATCAACGCCGCCGGCGCGCTCAACTACGACTGCCCGGCGTGCACGACCACGGCGATCGCCGACCAGATCGTGATCACCCTGAACTCCCAGCCGTCCCACGCCCTGCTGGCCAAGCTCGAGCAGGCCTTGAAACAGCTGAATGCCCTTCCTGCCCTAGGTGCCGGCGGGACTCCAACCGTGGTCGCCTCCCAGGTCGCGACCGTCCAGCAGGAGGTCGAGACCGCCCTGAACCAGAGCGGCCTGGTGGCGAACCCACCCAAGTCCTCGAGCTCGTCCTCGAACCCGTCGAGCGGCTCGACCACCTCGACCTCCACGACGAGCACCACTCCGAGTACCTCCTCGACCACGAGCCAGAGCTCGTCGAGCTCGGGCTCGCCCTCATCGTCCTCGCCGTCGTCGTCCTCGAGCGGCTCGTCCGACACATCGACGACGCCGACCACCTCCACGACGACCAGCACGACCTCGTCGAGCACTCCCACGACGACCACCCCGGCCTCGACCACCACCACCACCAGCTCAAGCACGACCTCGCCTTAGGCGGGCGAGCTCTGCGCATACTGAGAGCCGGCGCACGGCGCCGGCTCTCATGACCTCAGCGCTTCACTTCATCTGGCACGGCATCCGGGACGCCCTCCTGATGGGCTGGCAGATCTGGTGGGCGCTCGTCCTCGGGTTCCTCATCTCGGCCATCGCCCAGGCCTGGATCCCTCGCCAGCAGGTCGAGCGGGCGCTGTCAGGCTCGGGGCCGCGGCCGGTGGCCACCGCCACCGCGCTCGGGGCCGCGTCCTCCTCGTGCTCCTACGCCGCCGTGGCGATTGCCAAGAGCGTGTTCACGCGGGGCGCGTCGGCGGCGTCGATGCTCGCCTTCCAGTTCGCCTCAACCAACCTGGTCTGGGAGCTGGGGCTGATTCTCTGGGTGCTCCTGGGGTGGCAGTTCGCCCTCGGTGAGTACGTCGGCGGGATCGTGATGATCATCCTGATCGCGCTCCTCGTGCGGGTGTTCGTGTCCCCCCGGCTCGAGACCCAGGCGCGTGAGCACTCCGAGCGCGTCGACGCCGGACACCACCATCACACCGCCGGGGAGGCCATGAGCTGGCGCCGGCGCTTCACCAGCGTCGTGGCCTGGAGCGACGTGGCCCACAACTTCGTCCACGACTGGCGAATGCTCTACCGGGAGATCATCGCCGGCCTGCTGCTGGCGGGTTTCGCAGCCCAGCTCCCCGAGAGCTTCTTCCGCTCGCTCTTCCTGACCCATTCCTCGCCCCTGGTCCAGGCTCTCTGGGGCGCCGTGATCGGCCCGGTGATCGCGGTCGTGAGCTTTGTCTGCTCGGTCGGCAACGTGCCCTTAGCCGCCGTCCTGTGGAGTGGCGGGATCAGCTTCGCCGGCGTCATGGGCTTCATCTTCGCCGACCTGATCATCCTGCCCCTGGTGGTGATCTACACCAAGTTCTACGGGATCCGGTTTGCGCTGCGGATCACCGCCCTCATGCTGGTCACGATGGTGCTGGCGGCCCTCACCATCGACGCCCTGTTCTCCGCTCTGTCACTGATTCCGAGCGGTCCCCGCCCGAGCCACGGCGACGTCTTCGGCTCGGTGGCGGTCGACTACAAGCTCGTCCTCAACCTCGCCGGGCTGGCGATCTTCACCGCCCTCTTCACCCTCACCGCACGCGCACACCGCGGGTCACTGTCAGCGCGCCCGAGCTGATACGCAGCTGGTACCGGCCAGCCGGCAGATGGCTGAACGTCACCGTGTGACTGCATGCCTTGAGCCGGCGGAAGTGACGCCCCGCCCGGCGCAGCGAGCAGCTGAGCCCGGTCCCCCTCGGCGCCGTGACTCTGACGGTGACACGGTGCCCACGGACCTGAACGAGCTTCACCTTGATCGCCACCCGCGCTCCGCGAGCTTCCGAATCGCCGCCTGGCCCGGTGGAGCTCGTCCCTGACGGAGCGCTCGAAACCACGCCGCCGGGGCTGCTCGAGCCCGACGAGCCGGCGCCATCGGCGAGCGCCTGGGCCCAGGTATACGTGAACACCGGGTTGTAGGCCGGACTGCCCTGGATGAGAAGCATCGTGTAGGCCGGGTTGCCGCTTGAATCGGTCCCGCTCGCCGCCCCCATGGCCAGCGTCCCGGAGCCGAATTCCCAAAGGATGTCGTGTCGATGACCCCAGCAGCCGCTGGCATCAGACGACGTACAGTCGACGTTGTCGCTGCCTGGGCCGTCGTCATACATCCACCCCTCGTAGGCGGCCACCATGTTCACGTCGCCCCAAGCCGCGTTGGAGGTGAACCCGTACCAGTCGTCGGAGCTGCTGGGCTCGGGGTCGCTATCAGTGGTGACACCCTCGGCGGCGTCCTGGTCGAGAGCGTTGGTGAGACCTGAGATGGGCGCCAAGTTGTAGAGGAGGCGATCCTCGTTGGTGAGGATCAGGGTCTGCTGGATCGGCGCGAGCGAGGCGAAGTCCGCCGGGAGCGAATAGGGAGGCTGTCCGAGGCTGGCGCGCGCCTGGTCGAGATAGCTCACCACGGCGTCGACGCAGACCGACCCGGTGGGAGCTGTCTCACACGCGCGGGGCAGCGTCCCGATTGCATAGTTGGAGCTGGGATCGCTGCCGGCCGGACCTGAGGCCAGGGCTGAGCCGGCCAGCGGCCCACCGAGCAATATGAGCAGCGGAAACACGATCCGCCCTGCACGGATACCCATACCTCTGGGATCGACTTGCTAGGGCTGGGCGCTGAATTCCCGGTGCTGCGCTCGACGAATGACTGAAACTTGATTACCTTCGGGGTGAATGCGCCGGCGTGCCAGGGGTACCGTGTCACAGCGCCCGCGCCTCATCGCCCTAGCGGGGGCGATGCTGGCGCTGGTCCTCGCGGGCTGCGGCTCGTCCTCGGCTCCGACGAAACAGCTCCCCAGCAGCTCGGTAAAGCCCGGCACGGCGTCGCGGGAGCCCGGCGCGGGCAAACCTGCGGTCACCATCGGGACCAAGAACTTCACCGAGGAGTTCATTCTCGGCCAGCTCTATGCGCAGGCCCTCCGGGCCCGGGGTTACTCGGTCACCCTGAAAAACGACATTGGACCGTCGGAGGTGATGGACCGCGCTCTCGCCTCGGCCGCCATCGACGGCTATCCCGAGTACACCGGCACGATCCTCTCGGTCTTCGGGCACGACGTCAAAGGGCCAGGCAGCGCCGCCGAGGCCTACCGGCTCGCGGCGGCGGTTGAGCGCCACCACAACGCCACGCTCCTGGCTATGGCACCGGCTGAGGACACGGATGTGATCATCACCAGCCCCGCGTACGCCAGAGCCCACCACCTGCGCTCGCTGGGCGATTTGCGCCGCCTCGGCCCGGCCGCGACGCTCGCCGGGCCGCCTGAGTTCCGGACCCGCTTCAACGGCTTAGTGGGGCTGAAACAGGCCTACGGGGTCAGGTCGCTCCACTTCGTCGCCATGAAGATTGGCCAGCAGTACCAGGCGCTCGCGGCCGGCACCGCCCAGCTGGCAGTCGCCTTCACCACGGACGGCAACCTCACCCAGGCCGGCTTCCAGCTCCTCTCGGACCCCAAGGGCATCTTTGGGTTTCAGAACGTCACCTTTGTCGTCCGGAATGCCGTGCTCGCCCGAGAGGGCCCGGCTTTCGCCGCGACGATCAACGCGGTGAGCGCCAAGCTGAGCACGCAAGCCTTGCGCCTGATGAATGCCGCTGTGACCCTGGACCAGCAGAGCCCGACGGCCGTCGCCCAGCAGTTCCTGGGCGCCAACGGCCTCCGCTAGCCCTGGTCGGCGGCTAGGCGAGGCCGCCCAGAAACTCGTCCACGCTCCGCCAGGGGATCCTCGCCTGGACGAGCGTTCCACGGCCCTGCGGGCTGACTACCTTGATCGTCCCGTCGAGGGCCCCGACACGGTCGCGCAGCCCCTGAAGTCCGGTTCCCTTGGCCTCGTCGGCGCCGCCGATCCCGTCGTCCTCCGCTTCGACCACGAGGTCCTCACCGTCATAGCGGGCCCGGATCGTGGCCTCGGTCGCCTGGGCGTACTTCAGCACGTTGGTCAGTGCCTCAGCGATCACGAAGTACGCCACCGCCTCGACCGAAGCCGGAGGCCGCCACGCCAGTTCGATCTCGCACGCCACCGGGAGCGGCGCGCTCGCCGCCAGCGATTCGAGCGCCGGCTCCAGCCCGCGGTCGGTCAGGATCCCCGGGTGGATGCCGCGGGCGAGCTCGCGCAGCTCCTCGAGCGCCGCTCGGAGCTTGTCCTCGATCCGGTCCACGAGCTCGGTGGCCTCGGGGCGGTCGCCGAGGCGATTGCGGAGCAGCCGGAGCTCAACCGCCATGGCCACCAGCTGCTGCTGCGCCCCGTCATGGAGGTCGCGTTCCACCCTGCGCCGGGCGGCGTTCGATGCCTCGACCAGGCGCACCCGCGAGGCGCGCAGCTCCTCGACGCGGGAGCGCAGGTCGGCCTTCAGCCGCTCGTTGTCGAGGGCCAGTGACGCAGCTGCCGCGGCCGCTTGGACAAGCTCCGGGCTGGCCTCGAGGCTGGCGTCATGGATGATCGCCGCCACCCGCCGGCCCTCGTAGTCGACGGCCGTCCAGGCTCGGTCCGAGCCGGCCTCCGGCAGCGGCACGTAGTGACCACGCTCGTCCACGAACACCTCCCGGTCGCCAACCCAGTAGGCGATGGCCAGCGAACGATCGCCCAGGCTCTGCGCCAGCATCTCCCGGACCGGCGCTCCGGCGGGGAGACTGCTCACGAGGAGCAGCCGAGCCAGGGCGCGGAGGACGACCGCGGCCCCATCGGCGACGGCCACCGTGAGCACGCCCATCGGCACCGCGAGCAGGCACAGCACGATGCCCAGCCCCGGATCGATCGCAAACGGCCCGAAGTAGCCGCTCCGGGCCCCGGTCAGCCCCTCCACGCCAAGCACGAGCAGGGCGCCGGTGGCCGCGCCGGCGATGCCCGTGCACCCCGCAGCCACCACCGTCACCGGGAAACGGGCGACCAGCAACGTGACCCCGCGCCAGAAGGCACGGCTGCTCAGGCGCTCGCGGGTCCGCTCCCAGGCGCCGCCCTCGGCCCTGGCCCGGAGCGGGGGGAGCGGTGAGATGCGCGCGTCGAGCAGCCGGTTGGCCAGCCGGCGCTCGAGCCGGGCGCACCGCCAGAGGACGGCCGACAGCGCGAGCACAATCGGCAGCCCGATCCACACCGCCCCGAGGAGCCCGCCGAGCACCACCCCGCCAAAGACGAGCACGAGATAGAGGGCGCCCAGCGGGAGCCCGAGCACGATGTAGGCAAGCTCCCTGAGGAACCGTTCCGTGCGGAGCTCCCGCTCAGTCGCCCTGAGCAGGATCTCGGGAGCGCTCGTCGCGTCGGCCGAGGCGCTCATAGGCCGCCTTCGACGGCGACGGCGCCGCTCCCGCTCTCGACGGTGATCGTGAAGACGGAGCTCGGATCATCCTTGACCCCGGTCACCCGTTCCCGGTGTCCGCCTGAGACGGCCGCGATCCGGTAGGGCCCCGGGGGGACGAGCGCGGCGGCATTGCCGCTCCCGGTTTGCAGCCTCAGGCTCTGGGGCGGGCAGGCGGTGACCACGGTCACGTTGCCGGATTCGCTCTCGGCCGTGAGGTGAAAGCCGCAGTACGCCTCCACGTCCACATTCCCCGAGCGCGTGCGCACGCTCGCATTCCCGCTCACGCCGTTCACGTGGATGCCGCCGGAGTTGGTGTGGACGGTGATCGTGACTCCCTGGGGCACCGCCACCTCATAGGAGGCAGAACATGAGCCCAGGACGATGCGGGGGCATCCCGAGACGATGTGCAGCACGCCATCCGTCGTCCACCGGCGCTCCCGTGCGGGGTGGCCGAAGGCGTAGCTCTCGGTCCGTCTCACCTGAACCGCGGGCGAGCTTGAGGCCACGATGTCGGCATTTCCGGAGGCGAGCTGAAGGTCCACGCGGCTCACGGGCGCGGTCACGGTGTAGCTGGCGCTTCGGGTGCGGAGGCTGGCCACCCATCCGACCCCGGTGACGAGCACCGCCAGCCCGATGATGGCCCCCGAGGCCACGACGAGACCATGCCATCCCCTCGGGCGCACGGCTCAGGCGCGGAGAAAGGTGAGGACGGCGAGGACGCGACGGTGATCGTCTTCGGCCTGAGGCAGGTTGAGTTTCCCGAAGATGTTCGTGACGTGTTTCTCCACCGCCCGCTCGGAGATGACGAGCTGCGAGGCGATCGCGTGATTGGACCGGCCCTCCGCCATCAGCCCCAGCACCTCCCGCTCACGCTCGCTCAGCTCCTGGAGCGGGTCTGCCCGCCGGTGGCGGCGCAGCAGCTGGCTCACCACCTGCGGGTCGATGACCGATCCCCCGCCAGCCACCCGCTGGACGCCGTCGAGCAGCGAGCTGACGTCGGTGATGCGCTCCTTGAGCAGGTAGCCCACGCCCTCATGAGCCTCGCCGATGAGCTCGATGGCGTACTGCTCCTCGATGTACTGGGAGAGGACGAGCACGCCCGTCTCCGGCTGCTCGGCGCGGATCTTGAGCGCCGCCCGGAGGCCATCGTCGGTGTTATCCGGGGGCATCCGGACGTCGATGATCGCCACCGCAGGCTTGTGAGCGCGGACCTTGCGCAGCAGGTCCTCGGCGTCGCCAGCCTGGGCGACGACCTCGCACCCGCCCTCTTGAAGCAGCCGGACGAGGCCCTCGCGCAGCAGGACCGAGTCGTCGGCGACAAGCACGCGTAGACCGTCGTTCATAGCCCGCCCCGTGAAGCCTAAGTGAAACTACGGGTTGCCGGGGTCCCTGTCGAGCAGCGCCCGCACCCGGTCACCGGACAGCTCGGCCTTGGTAACGAAACCCCGGGCGCCCGAGCCTGAGACCAGGGGACCAAAGTCGCTGTCGTCTCGGCTCGAGACGATGATCACCGCGGGCACCCGCCCGCCCTGGCTGACTCGCCTCGCCACCTCAAACCCGTCGATGTCCGGCAGCTGGACGTCGAGTAGGACCAGATCTGGAGTCAGCTCGGCGGCTTTGACGACGGCCGATTCGCCGTCCTCTGCCTCCCCGACGACGTCGAACCCCTCGGACTCCAAGAGCAGGCGCGCCGTCTCCCGAAACGTCCGATGGTCGTCGACGATGAGCACCGTGGTGGTCATTTTCCAAGCATCTCACCTGACACCGGCGCCGCCCGGGGGGATAACTGGCACCTCGCGGGTTCGGTTATCCGTACCTGTGGGAGACCGGCTGGCGCACCCCGGGGCGGTTGCATCCCGCACCGCCAGACGCCAGCCCGCCGCACTGACGTGAGCCCCCGCCGGTGCGACCTTTCCCAGTGTGGTTCACGTTGTCGAATCGGGACCGACACCGGCCAACACAACTGCTTAGGGGCAGCTATGCAATCTCCCGCTTCTTACCGTTTCGCTCAGAGCCATCTCGAAGACCTCCACCGGGCCGCGGCGGTCCGTGCCCTCCGCGCCGAGGCTCGCCGTAGCGCGGCCAGCAGCGTCAGTCCTCGCCCGGCCAGCCGGGAATTCGTTGTCCGCTTCTCAATCGTCCGCCGGATGGTCGCCCGCCTCGCCGTCTGAGGCCACAAAGCTTTCCTCAAGAGCGCCTGGCCGCGGGGGCGGCGGCCAGGCGCTCATTTTTTGTGCGCCGAGGCGATGATCTTGGCCGTTCACCTCGGTCCTAACAGGGCGGCCGGCACCGTGACCTCGCGGTCCGCTTCACTGGCGCGCTACACCCATGACGCTCTCAACCGACCCCCGCGGGGGCGAAATGCCCCTCGACGCCGCCGGCGCGGCGATCTCCGTCCGGAGCCTGCGGCGAACCTTCAAGGGCGGGATCGAGGCCGTGCGCGACATCGATCTCACCGTCGCCCGGGGGGAGATCTTCGGCTTCCTCGGCCCCAACGGCGCCGGTAAGACGACCACCGTGCGCATGCTGTGCACGCTGCTGCCCCCCACCTCGGGCAACGCCAGCGTGGCCGGACTTGACGTGGTCGAGGACGCCGCCGAGGTCCGGCGCCGGATCGGCGTGGCTCTCCAAGAGATCGGCCTCGATCCCGTGCAGACGGGGCGTGAGCTGCTGGAGCTGCAGTGCGGCCTTTACGGGGTCACCGGCCGAGACGCCCGCGACCGGGCCGAGGAGCTGCTCGAACTCGTCGGGCTGACCGAGGCGGCCGACCGGCGGACGAAGACCTACTCGGGAGGCATGAAGCGCCGGCTCGACCTGGCCAGCGCGCTCGTGCACGCGCCTGAGGTTCTGTTCCTGGACGAGCCGACGACGGGGCTCGACCCCGCCTCCCGGCTCACGGTCTGGGAGGAGGTGCGGCGGATCAACGCCACTGGAACCAGCGTCTTCTTGACCACCCAGTACCTCGAGGAGGCCGATCAGCTCTGCCAGCGCCTCGCCATCATCGACGACGGCAGGATCGTCACGGAGGGCACCCCTGCACAGCTGAAGGCCCAGATGGGGCATGACGTCGTGACCATCTCGCTGGCCGCGGCCGACGTCCCCACCACCGAGGCCGCGCTGGCCGAGCTGCCCGGGCTCGAGCGCAGCATGACCGAGCGCGAGGCGCTGGTTCTCTATGTCGAGGACGGAGCCCGCTCGATCCCGGAGATTGTGCGCCGGCTCGACCGCGAATCGATCGGCGTCGCCGCGATCTCGGTGTCACGCCCAACGCTCGACGACGTCTTCCTCCAGGCCACCGGCCGACGCCTCGAGGGAGACGAGCAGGAGGAGCCCACGCCATGAGCGAGATCCTGCTCCTGGGCCGCCGTGCCGTCCGAGAGATCGTTCGCTACCCCGAGGCGACGATCCCGACCCTGTTCATCCCCCTCTTCTTCCTGGTCGTGAACCTGGGCCAGGTTCAGAAGACGTTTCCCAGCACCACGCCCTTCCTCAAGGGCCAGAGCTACGTCGCCTTCCAGCTCCCGGTGTCGATCATCTTCGCCGCGGCTACCGCCACCTCCGGGCTGGCCCTCGTGACGGAGATCGACAACGGGTACTTCGACAAGCTCCTCGTGACTCCGATCCGGCGCTCGTCGATCATCCTCGGGCGGCTGTGTGCCGATTTCGTGCGGGGCATCGCCGGCTCGCTCCTGGTTCTGCTCGTGGGCATCGCCCTGGGCGCTCGTGTGGCCACGGGCGTGCCCGGCGCCGTCGTGATGATCCTGCTCGGGGCGGGCTTCGGTGTCGCCTACGCCGGCTTCGCAATCCTCATCGCCCTGCGGACCCGCAACGTTCAGGCCACCCAGTCGAGCTTCCTCCTCTTCTTCCCGCTGCTCTTCTTGACCCCCAACTTCGTTCCCTTCAACCGGTTGAGCTCGGTCATGGACACGCTGGCTCACATCAACCCGATCAGCTACGTCATCGTGGGTCTCCGCTCGCTCGTCATCGACGGCTGGAACTGGGGCGAGATCGGGGTGGCATTCGCGGTGGTAATTGCCATGGGGGCGATCCTCACCGGCGCCTCGCTGCGGACGATCGCCCGCTACGACCGGTCATGAGCGATGCGCCGACCTTTGACCTGCAGAGCCACTCGCGCCATTCCGACGGCGAGCTCACGCCCCGCGGCGTGGTCGAGGCGGCCGCGGCCGCCGGCGTCGAGCTCCTCGCTCTGACCGACCACGACACCGTGGACGGGGTCGCCGAGGCCGGCGCCGCGGCGAGGGCGGCCGGCATCCGCCTCTCCCCGGCGGTCGAGATCTCGAGCCTCGACGCCGCCGGCGCGGACCTCCACATCCTCGGCTATGCGCTTGACGCCCAGGACCCTCAGCTGCTGGACGCGCTGGCGCGCTACCGCGCCGACCGGGAGCGACGCACCGAGGCGATGATCGCCGCCCTCAGGGACAACGGATGGGAAGTCGACGAGGCGCCGCTACGGGAGCGGGCGGCGGCCGGCAAGACGATCGGCCGTCCCCACATCGCCCAGGCCACCACCTCCCACCCGGCCAACGCCGGGCGCCTGGCCCGTGAGGGGCTCGACGATGCCTCGAGCTTCCTCGGCGCCTACCTCGTCGAGGGCCGCCCCGGCTTCCGGCCCCGGGAGATCCCCACCGTTGAGGACGCCATCGCGACGATTCACGCTGCCGGCGGAGTCGCCGTCTGGGCCCACCCGTTTTGGGACGTCCCGGACCCCGGCGAGGTGGTGAGCACGCTTGAGCGCTTCACCGGCTGGGGGATCGACGGCGCCGAGTGCTTCTACCTCACCCACACCGAGCCGCAGACGCGGGTTCTCGTCGAATACTGCGCCGAGCGTGACCTGCTCCGCACCGGATCCTCCGACTTCCACGGCCCCCACCACCGGCTGATGTCCTCGTTCCGGGACTTCAGCCTCTACGGCTTCACCCCAGAGCTTGGCCCGATCCCGCCCTCGGGGTGAGGGGCACCGGGCTGAGCAGCGAGCGTCGTGGCGTCCACAGCGGGCGCATCGGGCTCTCGGCGTAGTAGGCCTGAAGGGCGCGAACCCCCGCCGGGTCGAGCCTCGCCTCCGCCTCCTCGTCGAGGATCTCCATCGCCGCGTCGTGAGTCCGGGCCGGGCGGTAGGGCCGCGTTGAGGTGATGGCATCGAACGTGTCGGCGACGGCGATGATCCGCGCACCGAGCGGGATCTCCTCGCCGCTGAGGCCATCCGGATAGCCGGTGCCGTCGAGGCGCTCGTGGTGGTGTCGAACCATGCCCGTCAGCTCGGGATCGCCCAGCGTGGAGACGATCTCCGCGCCGTCGACGGGGTGAAGCTCGATCAGCTCGAGCTCGATGTCGGTCAGCCGCCCGGGCTTGTGGAGCACGGCGCGGGGAGTGTTGATCTTGCCGACGTCGTGGAGCGCCGCCGCGGCCCGGATCGTCGCGACCTGGTGCTCAGGCAGCCCCATCCGGATGGCGATGATCACCGCGTGGCGCGCCACGCGACGTGAATGACCGTGGGTGTACGGGTCCCGGGCCTCGAGCTGGGCCGCCAACTCGCTCAGCAGCTGGGCTCGGCGGCCGCGGGTCAGGTCGACCGAGGGGTCACCTCCGCGGAGCAGCCGCACCGCCACGGCAACCCGGCGCTCGGTCGACCAGCGGTGGATCCAGGCTTTCGCCATCAGGCGGAGCTGCTTCCCCCATGGGCCATAGGGCCGGAACTTCTTCCCACAGAGCCAGGATCCTGCCGGATTGGCCCCGCTGACCGGGTGAAGCTTTGGTTTTTTTTCAGGCGGGCAGCGCGCTCAGCGCTCAGACCGGCAGGGCGCGCTTGGCCAGGTGCTGTCCCACCTTGCGCTTGACCCGCTGGAGGGCGTTGTCCACCGTCTTGCAGTCGCACCCGAGCCTCCGCCCGACCTCTTCGTAGGAATGCCCGTCTAGGTAGAGGGCGAGCACTCTAGATTCGAGGTCGGACAGCGCCGTGGACAGGCAGGCGACGAGGGCCCGCAGCTCCTCCGAGCTGATGACCTGGTTGACCGGATCGTGGACCGAGGATCCGGGGAGCATCTCGTCGAGCGTCGAGTCGTTCTCGCCACTGTCGCCCGAGGGGGTGCTGGCGAACGACACGTACTGGTTGAGCGGCGTGTGCTTGTTCCGTGTCGCCGTCTTGACCGCGGTGATGATCTGACGCGTGATACAGAGCTCGGCGAAGTTCCGGAAGCTCGACTCCCGGTCGGAGCGATAGTCCCGGATCGCCTTGTAGAGGCCGACCAGGCCCTCCTGGATCAGGTCGTCGGCGTCGCCCCCGGCCAGGAAATACGAGGACGCCTTGAGGCGCACGAAGCCGTAGTAGCGCCGGACCAGGCGGTGGTAGGCGTCGGCGTTCCCCTGCTTCGCCAGCGCGATCAGAAACGAATCCTCAACCTGAGGCTGAGAATTGGTACCAGCAGACAGTCGAGCCACGAGTCGTCCCTTCCGACCGCCTCCCAGCGGTCTACATGGATTTCGTGGCGCAGACCTCCCCTCGCGCCGCACCTATGTCATACAGCCGAACTTCCTCCGAATGACCAACCCCAGACTAAGCCTCGAGTTGATCTTTACATCTGTGCCGCGGCAGCCTGACAGAGCGGGGCAGCGCTGTCAAGGGCCAGCCCAGCCCGCCAGCTCGCTCGCCGGACGCGCTCCCACCCAAGACTTTGCTGAATTGGGTGCTCTTAGGGAAGCCAATTCAGCAAAGTCCCGCCCCGCCTACCCACCCGCGATCGCGTAGATCAGGACCGCGGCCGCCGCGCTCACGTTGAGCGACGCGATCCGCCCTCGCAGGGGGATCGCCACGAGCAGGTCACAGCCGGCGGCCACGCGCGGCCGCAGTCCCCGTCCCTCGGCCCCCATGACGAGCACCGCCGTCTCCGCGTAGTCCACCGTGTCGTAGGCGACCCCGGCCTCGGCCTCGGCCCCGTAGCACCAGCGCCCCGCCGTCTTGGCCTCGGCGAGGAAGTCCGCCAGGTTGCGCACGCGCGCCACCGGCAGGTGCTCCACCGCGCCCGCCGAGGCCTTGCACACGGCCGCCGTCACCTCGGCCGAGCGCCGCTCGGGGATCACCACCCCCCGGGCGCCGGCGCACTCGGCCGTGCGGCAGATGGCGCCCAGGTTCTGCGGATCCTGGATCTGATCCAGAGCCACGATCAGCCCGGGGCCCGCACCGAGCAGCGTGCTCGGATCGGCATACACGAAGGGCGAGACCTCGGCGCAGACTCCCTGGTGGTCGGCCGTGCCGCAGCGGCGCTCGATCTCATCGACCTCGGCGACGGACACCGCCACCCCGCTGTCGCCCAGCCACGGCTCCTGGGCCGCCTTGGCCGTGGCCCAGACGCGGTGCACCGCCCTCGGCCCCCGGATCGCCTCCCGCACCGGGTTACGGCCGTAGATCACCATCACTGCGAGGGCAGCAGTTCGGGCCCGCCGGGACCGTCCCTGACCTCCCAGCCGCGCGAACGGATGGCCTCCCGCAGCCGATCGGCCTCGGCATAGTCGCCGGCGCGCCGAGCCCGCTCGCGCGCGTCGGCCAGCTCCTGAACCTCCTCCGGCGCCGGCGCGTCCGCCACCTCCAGCAGGTTCTCGAGCCCCAGGACGCCGAGCATCTCCTCCAGATCCGCCTTCCCCGCCGGCTCGCTGGAACGGTTGGCCTCCCGGACCCAGTCGAACACAGCGGCCAGGGCCGCCGGGGTGTTGTAGTCATTGGCCAGGGCGTCGAAGAAGCGGCCTTTCAGCGCCGATGACCAGTCGGGCGAGGCTCCGGGACCGAGCCCGCGGGCCGCCTCACGAATTCGGCGCACCTGGGCCGTCGCCTCGCCCAGGCGCTCGTCATCGAACTCGATCGGCTGGCGGTAGTGACCTCCGTTGAAGTACATGATCAGGGCGTCTCGCCCGTAGGCGTCCAGCGCCTCGTGGAGCAGGAAGATGTTCCCCACCGACTTGGCCATCTTCGCCTCCTGGAGGCGGACCATGCCGTTGTGCACCCAGAGGCGAGCCAGCGGGCGCCCGCGGGCCGCCCGCGTCTGGGCGGCTTCGTTCTCGTGATGGGGGAAGATCAGGTCCACCCCCCCGCCATGGATGGCGAAGTCGAGCCCGAGCAACGACTCGGCCATGGCCGAGCACTCGATGTGCCACCCGGGCCGGCCCCGGCCCCAGGGCGAATCCCACCAGGTGTCCTCGCTGGGCTTGTGGGCCTTCCAGAGCGCGAAGTCCAGGGGGTCTCGTTTTCGCTCCGCGCCCTCCAGACCTTCCCCCTGGTCCATCGCGTTTATCTGCTGATGGCTTATTTCTCCGTATTCCGGGTAACTGCGGACCGAGAAGTACACGTCTCCGGCCACGACATAGGCATGCCCGCGCTCCACCAGCCCCTCGATCAGGTCAATGATCTCGCCGATCGCCGCGCTGGCCAGGGGCTCGCGGTCGGGCCGTCCCAGGCCCAGGCGATCGGTGTCGGCGAAGTAGGCGGCCGTCATCTCTCGCGCCAGCTGGGCGCTGTCGCCCACATCGCCCGCGGCGGCGTAGATCTTGTCGTTGATGTCCGTCACGTTTGTTACCAAGACGACGTGGTAGCCCTCGTGCACGAGGAACCGCTTGAGCAACAGGTAGACGACGTAGGGACGCGCGTTGCCCACGTGGATCCGGCCGTAGACCGTTGGCCCGCAGGCGTAGATCCCGACTCGTTTGGACCCATCGGCCGTGAGCGGCTGCAGGCCGCCGGTCCGCGTGTCGTGGAGAAGAATTTGGCGCAAGATCCGCCAACCCTAGCGACAGGTGGCGCGCCCGCCGGAGGAGCCCGCTAGCGTGCCCGGCGTGGGAACGGATTCTCTCCGGGGCACCGAACTGGGGGTGGTCGACAGCCGCTTTCGCAGCCTTCCCGACCGCTACCTGGGGGCCGACCCCGGGTTCGACGCCACCTACCACATCAAGCTCTGCGACCTCGGCCACACCTGGGAGGTCCGCTGCACGAGCCACGGCGCCCGCGTCCGCAAGGGCGTTACCCGGCGCGCCCCCGATGTCACGCTGACCACCGACTCCGCCACCTGGCTGGCCCTGCGGCGCGGCGAGCTGTCCGGGATCGATGCCTTCCAGCGCCGGCTCCTCGGTGTACGCGGGAACCTGGACTACGCCGTCGCCTTCGAGGGCATGTTCCGCCTCCCGGGCGGCCGGCCCCCACTGCTCAAGATCAACGACGTCCCGGTGGGCAAGCACCGCATCTCCACCCTGACCATGGGCAGCGGGCCTGACGTACTGCTCCTGCACGGGCTGGGCGGCACTCGCGCCTCATTCTTCGAGACGGCCGCCGCGCTGAGTCGCCACTACCGCGTCCACGCGCCCGATCTGCCCGGCTTCGGGTCCTCGTGCAAGCCCGCCATGGGCGGCTACAACGCGCGCTGGTTCGCCGAGATCATGCTCGGGCTGATGGATGAGCTGGGGATCGGCCAAGCCCACCTGGTCGGAAACTCGATGGGCGGCCGGATCGCTATCGAGATGGGCCTCCAGGTCCCCCAGCGGGTTGGCGCGCTCGGGCTCCTCTGCCCCGCCGTGGCCTGGGTCAGGCGCGGCCTGCACCCGATCGTGCGCCTCCTGCGACCCGAGTTCGGCCTCCTCCCCCACGGCTTCCGCCGCTCGATGGTCGCCAATCAGTTCTGGAGCATCTTCTACAACCGGGATGTCATCGATCCCGCGGTGGGCGACCTCATGGTCGACGAGTTCCGCCGCATCTACCACACCGCCGGCGCGCGCTACGCCTTTCTGGCCAGCGCCCGCAACATCTATCTGGAGGCCCCGTTCGGGCGGACCGGCTTTTACCCGCGCCTCGCCCAGCTCCAACCTCCCGCGCTCTTCATCTGGGGCAGCCACGACCGGCTGGTGCCGCCCGCCTTCGAGCGCCACGTCCGCCGCTGGCTGCCTGACGCCCGGCAGATCACCCTTCCCGAGTGCGGCCACGTCCCCCAGGTGGAGTGCCCGGAGCGGACGAATCGCCTGCTCATCGACTACTTCACCGAGGCCGACGCCGCCGGGACGGGCATCGGCCGCCACTCACGCCGCCGGGTCGGTCTCCGCGCACTGGACGGCAAGGCCGAGGCCGCGTAGCCCGCCCGACAGCGACGCCCCGGACCGCTTAGAGCGCCTACCATCTGGCCATGGCTTCGACGCGGGTGGCCAACGCACCCAGCCCCAACGGACGGGTCCAGTCCGAGCTGAGCCCCACCGACGAGCAGCAGTCCGGCCGCTCGATGCTCTCGCGCCTGGCCGGCGGCCTGGCCGGGCAGCTGCAGCGCCGGCTCCCGCGCGCCGACCTCGACGAGCGGGACCCTGACTACATCCGCGAGCAGCTCCCGCTGATGTGGCTGATGGCCAGCATCTGGTACCGCGGCGAGGTCCGCGGGCTGGGGAACATCCCGGACTCCGGACCGGTGCTGCTGGTCGGAAACCACTCGGGCGGCAACATGACCCCAGACACCGTCCTCTTCACGCTCGCCTTCAGCACCTTCTTCGGCGTCGAGCGCCGCTTCTACCAGCTCGCCCACAACCTCGTCCTGGCCATGCCCTGGCTCGCCCCGCTGCGGAAGTTCGGGACCGTGGCGGCCTCGCCGGAGAACGCCAGCGAGGCGCTCGAGAGCGGCGCCGCGCTGCTCGTCTACCCTGGCGGCGATTACGAGGTGCACCGGCCGAGCTGGCTGGGCAACAAGGTCGACTTCGGCGGGCGCAAGGGGTTCATCCGCCTGGCTCTGGACAACGATGTCCCGATCGTCCCCGTCGTCTCGGCCGGGGGCCAGGAGACGGCCCTCTTCCTCACCCGCGGCGAGGGCCTGGCCCACGCCCTGTGGCTCGACCGGCTCTTCCGCCTCAAGGTCCTGCCCATCTCGATCGCCCTGCCCTGGGGGCTCAACGTCGGCGACATGCTCGGCCACCTTCCGCTTCCGGCCAAGATCACCGTGGAGGCGCTGCCCGCGATCGATCTGCGTGCGGAGTTCGGCGATGATCCCGACGTGGACGAGGTCTACGACCACCTGATCCGCCTCATGCAGGAAACGCTTGACGCCCTGGCCTCCGAGCGCCGGTTTCCGGTCCTGGGATGAGGGTCGCGTCCAGCATCACGATCCGGGCGCCGATCGACCAGGTCTGGGAGTTCGTCTCCGAGCCCGAGCGCGTGCTCAGCTTCATGTCCAGCGTCACCCGGTGGGAGGTCGACGGCGAGCAGCGCACCGGCCTTTCCGCCCGTTACCGGGTCCTCTTCCGGATTGGCGCGGCCGAGATCGGGGGCCTGATCGAGATCGTGGAGTGGGACAAGCCCAGGGAGCTGGCCTGGACCTCGGTGCTCGGCATCGACCAGCGCGGGCGCTGGCGCCTGCGCGAGCTATCGGGGGGCCGGACCAAGGTCGAGCTCCGGATGGCCTACGGCGTGGCCGGCTCCGGGCCGTTCGGCTGGCTCGCCGAGCGAATCGCCGCTCCCTCGGTGGGCCGCCACCTCCGGCGCTCCCTGGCCCAGCTCAGGCGCATGATCGAGCACGAGCAGCTTCGCGAGCGGGCCGCCGAGCGCGCAGCCGCGCGAGTGGCCTAAGCGCGCCCCGGCCTAGCCGCCGGGCACCCGCGCCCGGAACCGGAAGGCGCGCTCGCCGCACTCGATGACCGGCTCCTGAAACCCCGCCGCCTCGAGCCTTCCCGGCAGCTCCCGTGGGTCGATCAGATTCATCGTGTCCCCGATGTGGATGAGCTTGAACCACCGGCCTTGGCCGAGACTGTCGGTGCCGGCGAACACGCCCCCGGGCGCCAGCACCCGCGCCGCCTGGGCGAAGGCCTGGTCCTGGCCCTGGCGGGTCGGGATGTGGTGGAGCATGGTGAAGCAGACCACGGCCGAGAACTCTCGATCCGGATAGGGCATCGATGTGGCATCGCCCTGCTTGACGATGGCGCGGCTCCCGAACTGAATCCGGAGGCGCTCGCAGTAGCGGCTGTCGAGTTCGAGCACGTCGAGCCGGCCGAGGCGCTTCACGAGCACCCGCGTCGTGGCCCCGAAGCCGGGCCCCACCTCGAGCACGCGGGACCCCAGCTCCACTCCGTCCAGCCCCCAGGGCAGGAGCTCACGCTCGACGCTGCGCCGCCAGCGGCGCGAGGAGCAGATCACGTTGTGAATCGGGTTCATCGCGTAAGTGTGGCGATCGCGATCGTCGCCGCTCCCTCCCCGCGCCCCACGAAGCCCATGCCCTCGCCGCGGGTCGCCTTGACGCTGACGCACTCGGCCCCGACACCCATCGCGGCCGCCAAGTTCGTTCGCATCGCCTCGCGATGGGGCGCCAGGGCGGGCCGCTCGATGATCACCGTCGCGTCGACATGGACCACCGTCCGCCCGGCCTCGGACAGCAGCGCGACGGTGGCGCGGAGCAGCTCGAGCGAGTCGGCGTCGCGATAGCGCTCGTCGGTGTCCGGAAAGTGCTGCCCGATGTCCCCCAGGGCCGCGGCCCCCAGCAGGGCATCGATGATGGCGTGGGTGAGCACGTCGGCGTCCGAGTGGCCGGCCAGGCCGCGGTCGTGCTCGATCTCGACCCCGCCCAGGACGAGCCGCCGTCCCTCGGCGAAGGCGTGACAGTCGTAGCCGATGCCCGTCGTGACCGTCATCGCGCCTGCTCCCCGAGCAGCAGTTCGGCCAGGCGCAGGTCGGTCGGGGTCGTGATCTTCATGTTGCGCGGACCGCCGTCGACGACCCGGACCCTTCCCCCGAGCCGCTCGATGAGCCACGCGTCATCGGTAGCGCCGCGCAGCACCTCCGCCGAAGCCTCGGAGAGCGCGTGTTCCAGGGCTGCGCGGCGGAACACCTGCGGCGTCTGCACCGCCCACAGTCGGCTTCGCTCAAGCGTCGCGCGCACGGTGCATCCATCGGCATCGAGCTCCTTGATCGTGTCGGACACGGGCGTCGCCGCAATCACCGCCGCGGCGCCCGACTGCTGCAACTCGTCCAGGACCCGCTCGAAGAGCTCGCGTGGGGCGAGGGGTCGAGCGGCGTCATGGACGATCACCGGATCGCCGGCCTCAGATGCTCGGAGGGCCGCGCGGACCGACTCCGAGCGCGCCTCTCCACCGGCTACGGGAAGGGTTCCCTCCGGCGCCGCGTCGAGCGCGTCCGCGGGCAGGGCGACCACGATCTGTTCCACCCCGCGCACCGACCGCAGCGCCTCGACGCTCCAGCTGAGCATCGGTTGGCCGCCCAGTGCCACGAGCGCCTTGGGTTTCTCCAGCCCAAGGCGCTCGCCACGTCCCGCGGCCACGATCAACGCGACCGCCATCTCAGATGGAAGCGCTACTTGGCAGCCACCGCCACCTTGCGGCCGTTGCCGTTCGGCGTGGTGCCCATCAAACCGTGGATGTGCTCCTCGACTTCCTCCTCATCCATCGAGAGCGCATACATCAGCTCCGAGGCCAGGATTCGCTTGGCCCGGGTAAACATCTGCTTCTCACCGGTGGAGAGCCCCTTCTCGGACTCCCGCACGGCGAGGTTGCGCACGACCTCGGCCAGCTCGTAGATATCGCCCGTCTTGATCTTGTCGCGGTTGTGCTTGAACCGCCGGTTCCAGTTCTTGGGCATCTCCGAGCACTCGTCCTGAAGGACGGCCTGGACCTTCTTCAGGGTCTCGTCGTTGATCACGCGGCGCAGGCCTGCCAGCGCGGCGTTCTCGCTCGGGACCATGACTGTCATGTCGTTGTGCAAGATCTTGATCGTGAGGTATTCGCGACGCTCCCCAAGAACGTCCTTCTCTTCCTTGCGGATCACCTGGCCTGCGCCGTGGTGCGGATACACCACGTTGTCGCCGATCTCGAACTCGATATGTGGAAGCGGTTCGACATCGACGTCGCTCAGATGCTCTTCCGTTTGCTCTGTGATGGTGATGGTGTCCTCCTCTATCCGGCCGAGCGGAATCATTCCCGTTGGCGGTTTGCGACTACGTCTGCAGGTAGCGATCAACCAGGTTGATCTCCTGCTGGCGGCGAAGGCCCTCCCGAATGTCCTTCGCCCGGATCTCGCCGACTCCGTCGACGGTCTCCAGCTCGCCATCTGTGGCGGCGAGCAGCTCCTCCAATCCCCCGAACTCATCCACGATCCGCTGCACAACGAGTTTGGGCAGCCGTGGGATGCGCCCCAGAATGCGGAATCCGCGTGGTGAGACGGGGTAGTCAAGTGTGTTCAGCTTGCGGTCGTGGCCGAGCAGCTCGGCCAGGCGGCCGAAGTCGAGCAGGTCCTGGTGGGGCAGGCGAATCAGCTGCTCGATGGCCAAAGCAAATCCTTCGTCGGTGTCCTCGAGCAGGTAGTCGTGGACGAGCGCGCCCTTGTCGGCCGAGACCCCGACCATCGTCTCATCGAGCTGCATCTCGATCAGCCGGCCTTCGGTGCCCAGCTCGACGATGTAGCGCTCGATCTCAACGGCCATCCGGGTCACCAGCTCGGCCCGCTGGAGCACGGTGAGGACGTCGTGCAAGGTGGCTCCGCCCTCGAACTCGAGTGCGGTCAGACGGGTCGAGACCTGATCGAGACGGGTGCGGTACTTGTCGAGCGTGGCCAGGGCCTGGTTGGCCTTGGCCAGGACGACGGGGATGTCCTCCAGGATGTACTTCATGCCGTCCACGTAGAGCGAGACGACCTCCCGGCGCTCGGACACCGCGATGACGATCGCGTCGACCTGCTTGGACACGCGCTCGGCCGTGCGGTGACGGGTCCCGGTCTCGAAGGTGAGGATTGTCGGATCGGGCGTCAGCTGGACGTTGACCTGGGCGATCTTGGTCGCGTTCGAGCTCAGGACGATGGCGCCATCCATCTTGGCCAGCTCGTAGAGGAGCTCCGGCGAGTAGTCGAGATCGAGCTTGATCCCGCCGCTGAACAGAAAGGCCAGCTCGTCGGCGTCACCGATGACGATCAGGCCGCCGGTGTGCGCGTGGAGAATGTTGTCGATGCCCTCGCGCAACGCCGTCCCCGGCGCCACCATCTCGAGGGCTCTAACGATCCGGGAGTCTTGCCTTGACTCGAGCTCTTCCTTGAGCTCTTCCCCGGAACGCGGCGGCATTCAAGCCATTTTACCTGGAACTGATGGCTCCGTGCCTCCGCCAAAGGGCGTTTCTTTCCCTCAGGCTGCGCGCTGTATCGCCCCCGACCCAGCTACGGCTCCCTGCACCGCCGTTCGTAGGTTCGCGTAACTACCTGGCTCGATCACCGGTGCCAGCCCGAACTTGGCCGCCTCCGCGAGCCGGCGCTCGGCGTGGGCGACGGTGCGGAGCTCGCCCGTCAGGCCCAGCTCGCCGAAGCAGGCCAGCGGGCGACCGGCGTCGCCGGTCATGACCGCCTTCTTGGCCGCGCTCGCCACGGCCAGCGCCACCGCCAGGTCGGACCCCGGTTCGTCGGCGCGGACACCGCCGACGACATTCACGAACACGTCCGCCGCGCCGAGCCCGATGCCGGCGTGACGGCCGAGGACGGCCAGCACGAGCGCGACCCGGTTGCGGTCAAGACCGGCGACGACCCGTCGTGGCGGCACGAGCTCAGACGGCGAGACCAGCGCCTGCACCTCCACCAGCAGGGGGCGGGAGCCCTCCATGGCGCACAGGACGACGCTCCCCGCGGCGCGGGTGGCCTCGCCCACGAACCGCGCCGAGGCGTCGAGCACCTCGACCAGTCCGTCGTCACGCATCTCGAACACGCCCGCATCGTTGGTCGAGCCGAAGCGGTTCTTGATCGCGCGCAACGTGCGGTAGGTGCGTTCACGCTCGCCCTCGAACTGAAGCACGCAGTCGACGAGATGCTCGAGCACACGCGGCCCGGCCAGGCTCCCTTCCTTGGTCACGTGACCCACCAGGAGGACGGCGATCTCAAGCGACTTGGCCACCCGCATGAGCTCACCGGCCACGTCACGGACCTGGGCCACCGAGCCGGCGGCGCTGGTCAGATCCCCCGAGTGGAGCGTCTGCACCGAGTCGATCACACACACCTCCGGCCGCTCGGCCTCGAGCGTGGCCAGCACCGCGTGCAGGTCGGTCTCAGCGATGATCGGGATGCGCAGGGCACCGGCGCAGGCCAGCCGCTCGGCTCGGAGCCGCACCTGAGCCGCTGATTCCTCGGCCGACACATAGAGCGTCCGGCGTCCCGCCTCCAGCAGGTTGGCCAGCGCCATCGTGGTCAGGGTCGATTTCCCGATCCCCGGCGCTCCGCCGATCAGGACGAGCGAGCCGGGAACGAGCCCGCCTCCGAGCACGGCATCGAGCTCGCCGATGCCGGTGCTCATCCGCGCCTGTTCGGCCGCCTGGACGTCAGCCAGCGCCACGGGCGTGAGCGCCGGTCCCCGCCGACCGCCGGTGCCGCGCCTTCGTTCGTCCCGCGCCCGCACCTCCTCGACGAGCGTGTTCCACTCCCCGCAGCCCCCACAGCGCCCCTCCCAGCGGGCCGATTCGTGACCGCAGGCGGAACAGACGAACAGGGATCCTGAGCGCGGCATTCCGCCACCTTAGGGGTGCCGGCCGACGTCACGGAGGATCGTGACTCTTTCATGACAATCATGGCCGTCACCGAGCCCCGCCGAGCGCGGTTGAGCCCTAGCCGGTAAGGCCGACCCAACGCAGATACCCCGCGGTATCCGCACACGCGATTTGCGTGGAAAGGTGGTCGGAGCCGACCCCGAGGAGTACGATGCGACGCCAGTTACCGAGGGGGTGCAAACTCGATGAAGGTCCTTGGGGCGACGTTCGTGGCACTAGTGGCGCTTGCATTGCCGACGACGGCCGCCGCAACGACTATCACGGTCAACACGATGACGGACACGACCGGGGCAGGCGCGTGCTCGCTGCGCGAGGCGATCTCGGCGGTGAACGCCCCGGGCACACAGGTGGGTGACTGCGCGGTCGCGAGCACCGGCGCCGACACGATTACGCTGGGTGCGGGCGACTACCAGCTGACCATCGCGGGGGCTGATGAGACCGCCAACCAGACGGGCGACCTGAACGTATTCGGC
Organism: Solirubrobacteraceae bacterium; assembly: GCA_035505215.1. Classification (GTDB taxonomy): domain Bacteria; phylum Actinomycetota; class Thermoleophilia; order Solirubrobacterales; family Solirubrobacteraceae; genus Palsa-465. Next base: position 106,428 of record DATJQY010000017.1, read on the forward strand.
ACCCAGGCGACGGTCACGATCGCCGGTGCCGGCGAGGACGTCACCTCGATCGACGCCACCAGTCTGGGCGATCGGGTGCTGAATATCGCCACGGGCGCCACAGCCACGTTGCGTGACCTGAAGCTCTTTGGCGGGATCGCTCCCTCCGGACAGCCGGGCGCGACCGGAGCCAACAGCTCAACCGGCGACGGCGGAACCGGCGGGTCGGGCGGGCAGGGCGAGAACGGCGGCGGGATCCTCAACGCCGGAACGCTGACCTTGGACGACGTCACGGTGACGAGCAACCACGCCGGCCTGGGCGGGGCGGGTGGTAACGGTGGGGCCGCCACGGGCGCCAGCGGCGACGGCGGACTCGGCGGCTACGGCGGCCACGGCGGTAATGGCGGCGGGATCTACAACAGCGGGACTTTGACCGTCACCGACAGCACGATTAGCTACAACAACCCCTACGAGGGCGGATCGGCTGGTCCCGGAGGCAACGGCGGGTTCAGCGCGAACTCCACCGGCGGCACCGGCGGCTACGGGGCCGTCGGCGGCGATGGCGGAGGGATCTACAACGCCGGCTCGCTCACGATCAGTGGCAGCACGATCGACCACAACAACGCCGGCTTCGGTGGCGACGGCGGCGACGGCGGCGCCGGCACCCCTGGCGGCGCGGGGCGAGCCGGCTTGGACGGCGGCGAGGGAGGCGGAGTCTCGAGCCCGGGGACATATCTCTCCATCACCAATACGACGATCGCCGACAACGGAGCCGGCGACGGCGGTAGCGGCGGCGCTGGCGGCAGCTCAGACAACGACCTCCAGTCCGGGGGAAACGGTGCCGCCGGAGGCGACGGCGGCGACGGCGGCGGCCTGTTCGTCGCCACTTCGCTCAATCAGGGGAGACTGCTGAATGCGACGGTGGCGGCCAACCAGGTCGGCCCAGCAGGAAACGGTGGAGAGGGCGGCGGTGGCGGTTCACAGGGACTAAGCGGCAGTCCTGGGAGCGCCGGAGTCGGAGGCGCTCTGGCCGACTTCGGCGCCGGCACGGTCCTGCAGAACACAGTCGTGGCATCCAACGGCGCCGACAACTGCTATGGCCCCAACGTCGTCAACGGCGGCCATGACCTCAGCTACGGCGATGCCAGCTGCCCGGATTCGACTGGCGTGGATCCCGAGCTCGGAGCGCTCGAGGACAACGGCGGTCCCACTGAGACGATGGCGCTGGGGAGCGGTAGCGCCGCGATCGACGCCGTGCCGGCGACCGGCGCGGACTGCCCTGCCACCGATCAGCGTGGCGCACTGCGCCCGGCTGGCGCGGCGTGCGACGTGGGCGCCTACGAGGTGGCTACCCCGTCCGCGAGCACTGGATCAGCCGGCACACCAACCAGCGCGTCCGACAGCGTCACCGGCGTGGCGTTCAGTCCTGATGTCGCTGCCGCGACGGCGTACTTCCAGTACGGCCCGAGCACGGCGTACGGCGCGGACTCTCCGCATCAGTCGGTGGCGCCGACTACCCCCGCCGCGCCGGTCAGCGCCACGCTGGGAGGCCTCTTACCGGGGACGACCTACCACTACCGGCTAGTCGTAACCAATGGGGTGGGGACCAGCTTCGGCGCTGATCGGACCTTCACCACCAGCGCCACCCCGACTTCGAAGACCGCGCCTGCACCCGGGTCCGGCCGTCCGACGATCGCCAAGCTGAAGATCACTCCCAAGCGGTTCTCGCGCAAGCACGGAGCCACCATCAGCTACACGCTCAGTGAGAGCGCGACGACCACTTTCAAGGTGCTCCGTCCGCGGCCGGGGCGCACGCGCGGCCGTACGTGCGCGAAGCCGAGCCGAGCCAATCGGCACGGCAAGCGCTGCACCCGTTGGGTCGCGGTCGGACGCAGCTTCACGCACGCGGCGGCGGCGGGCACTGTGCGGTTCATGCTCTCAGCGGCGCTGGCCCCGGGCTCCTACCGGCTGCAGGCGACCCCCCACGCCGGCGGCCTCTCCGGCAACACGATCACCACCCCGTTCGCGGTGCTCGCCGTTCGGCGAAGCAGCCGCTAGCCCGCGCCCGCTTTCCGCCGCATTACCGCCGGCTTACCGGCCCCCGATTCCATCGCGGCCACCCGGATTCGCCCCTAGCCCGTATCGCACGGCCCAGGCTGCAGCTAACGCAGGCGAGGGGACTGTCAAGGACCGCGGCCATCGGTCAACCCAATAGCCCCCTGGCCGCGGTCTTCGGGCCGCGCCACCGCAAACAATGCCCCGTGGGTACGCCATGGCTTAACCAACGGGCCATCGTTTGAACAACCCCGCCCAGACCGGCCGCGGAGCGGGGAGCGTTCCGTAAGCGCTCGCGCACACCGCGTAGCGCTTACGGAACGCTCCTCGCGGAGCTAGTTGCAGACCGCGCAGCGGCCCGCCGCGCAGGAGCAGGCCGGAAGCGCCGACAGCGACCGGGCCGGGCGCCAGAGACGCAGCCACTCGAGCGCGGCCGGATCGCTGCGGTCGGCGAGGCCGGCCGGCCAGCATTCGCGGCTGACGCCGGTGGCCAGGCGGTCCTGGGCCAGCTCGTCGCCCTGGGCGACGCGGGTGATGTGCCAACGGATGAGATCTTCGTGCATGTTGTTTCCCGGAGGGGATACCCCGTGCACTCAATCGACAATCTTCCGGTGAATTAGAAAAAAAGGCGCGGCGCCCCGGACACATCGACGACCGGGGCGCCGCGCAGTCATCCCCGGGCCACTGACCCTGGGACCAGTTGCTCAGACCCGCTGGGGGATCTTGGCGATTGCTTCCTGGTAGAGCTCCATCTGGCGGGCCACGCCCTCGTTGACATAGCCCTCGGTGTGGCGCAGGCCGTCGACGATCAACGCCGCGTCCGCAGTGTTGCGCCGGAACTCGTCGTCAGTACGCAGAGCATCGATCTGGTCCGTTGTGCCACGGATCATGATGACGCCGCTGACGTTCGTGTTCGGCTCGAACAGACAGACGTCGAAGCTCTCGATCCGTCCGTCCTGCTGCATCCGGCCGAGGATTCCCAACGCCTCGTTGAAGACCTCCAGCCCGCGCTCTTCCAGGCCACGCACGGGAGTGCCCCAGGCGATAACCAGCGCCCGATCAGCCATCCACGCCCCTTTCGCTAACGGCCCGGCCCGGTACCGGGCCTGAACACGCCCACTCTTTCACCTGGACATCCGCCGTGCAAGCACCGTTCACGGCTTGGTTCGACTGATTACGAGGTCGCGGATCTCCACCGGCCCGTGCCCGGCGCGCAGCGTTACCGACGAGGCCGTCAGCTCCGACGCGCCGGTGCGGCGGCCGTCGACCACCACGCCGCGTTTCGTCACCTCCACCCGATGCCAGATGTGCGAGCCGTCGAACACCATCACGGTGGAAGAGCCCAGTTCCAGGCGCAGCGTGCTCCGCTTGTCTGCGAACCACGCCCGGAGGCGGATCATCCAGCTCGTCGGAAGCGGCCGGGACAGCCCCTTTGCGCCCGCGACCAGCGTGGCGCTCCCCACCCGCTGAACCGCAGGCGCGGACGGGCTGCCGTTGGCCGCGGTACCGCAGCCGGCAACGGCAAGCAGCGTCGCCGCCATCGCGGCGGCGACGCCTACCCGCCGGAAACTAGTCAGACTCGGAGGAGTCTTCCGCCGAGTCGGAGGTCGCGTCGCTCGGCTCATCCTCACCGGCGCCCGATCCACCCTCGGCGCCCACGCCGACCGGGGTCGGCTTGGGAGCGGGCTCGATCACGGTCAGCTTGACCTCGGGATCGACGCCCTCGGGCGTGTCGCCTTCCACTGGCGCGTCGACCTTGACCGTCGATCCCTCCGGGACCTGCGAGCGCAGGACGAAGTCGGCCAGCGGATCCTCGACGTAGCGCTGAATCGCCCGCCGCAGCGGCCGCGCGCCCATCGATGGATCCCAGCCCTTGTCGACGAGCAACTCCTTGGCCTCCTCGGAGAGCTCGAGCTGGAGCTCGCGCTCGGCCATCGACTCGCGAATCCTCGTGAGCAGGAGCTCGACGATCTCCTTGATCTCGTCCTTGGACAGCTTGTGGAAGACGATGACCTCGTCGATCCGGTTCAGGAACTCAGGCCGGAAGACCTTCTTGAGCTCGCCCATGATCCGGTTCTTCATGTCGTCGTACGTGATCCCGGTCTCGTCGTCTGACACCGCAAACCCGAGCGGCGTGTTGCGCGCGATCTCCGACGCCCCGATGTTCGAGGTCATGATCACGATGCAGTGGCGGAAGTCGACCGTCCGACCCTGGGCATCCGTCAGCCGTCCGTCCTCCAGGATCTGCAGGAGGATGTTGAAGACGTCAGGGTGGGCCTTCTCGATCTCGTCGAGCAGGAGCACGCTGTAGGGCTTGCGCCGAACCGCCTCGGTCAGCTGTCCGCCCTCGTCGTAGCCGATGTAGCCCGGAGGCGACCCAACGAGACGTGAGACGGCGTGCTTCTCCATGTACTCCGACATGTCGATCCGGATCATCGTGTCCTCGTCCCCGAACAGGAACTCGGCCAAGGTCCGGGCCAGCTCGGTCTTCCCCACGCCCGAGGGGCCGAGGAAGATGAACGAGCCGGTGGGCCGCTTCGGGTCCTTGAGGCCGGCGCGACTGCGCCGGATCGCCTTGGAGACGACCTCGATCGCCGGGTGCTGACCGATGACGCGCTTGTGGAGCTCGTCCTCCATGCGCATCAGCTTGGCCGTCTCGGCCTCGGTCAGCTTGAACACCGGGATCCCGGTCCACATCGAGACGATGTCGGCGATCTCTTCCTCGCCGATGGCCGGACGCTCGGTCGATTCGCCGGCCTCCCACTGCTCGGTGAGGTCGCGCTTACGCTGCGAGAGCCGGCGCTCCTTGTCACGCAGATTGGCCGCCTTCTCGAACTCCTGGTTCTCGATCGCCTCCTCCTTGGCCCGCCGCGTCTCCTCGATCTCGTCCTCGAGCTCGCGGTACACGGGCGGCGAGGTCATCGACTTGATCCGCATCCGCGACGCGGCTTCGTCGATCAGGTCGATCGCCTTGTCGGGCAGGAAGCGGTCGGAGATGTAGCGATCGGCCAGCTCGGCCGCCGCCTCGAGCGCCTCATCGGTGATCTGCACCTTGTGGTGCTGCTCGTAGCGGTCGCGCAACCCCTTGAGGATCTGCACCGTCTCCTCGGTCGAGGGCTGGTCGACGGTGATCTTCTGAAAGCGCCGCTCCAGCGCCGAATCGCGCTCCAGGTACTTGCGGTACTCCTCGAGGGTCGTGGCGCCGATCGTCTGCAGCTCGCCCCGGGCCAGCGCCGGCTTGAGAATCGAGGCCGCGTCGATTGCGCCCTCGGCCGCGCCTGCGCCGACGAGGTTGTGGAGCTCGTCGATGAACAGGATGATGTCGCCGCGCTGGGTGATCTCCTTCATCACCTTCTTCAGGCGCTCCTCGAACTCGCCGCGGTACTTGGAGCCCGCGACCAGAGCCGCCAGATCCAGGGTGTAGATCTGCTTGCCCTTGAGCAGCTCGGGGACATCGCCGTTGGTGATCCGCTGGGCCAGGCCTTCGACCACCGCGGTCTTGCCCACGCCGGGCTCGCCGACCAGGACCGGGTTGTTCTTGGTCCGGCGCGAGAGGATCTGCATGATCCGCTCGATCTCGATCTCCCGGCCCACGACCGGATCGAGCTTCGAGTCGGCCGCGAGCTTGGTCAGGTTGCGCCCGAACTGGTCGAGCAGCTTCGAAGACTTCTTGCCCTCCGACGTGGTGCCGGAGCCTCCGCCGCCGGAACCGGAGCGCGAGCGGCCACCGGGGCCCGAGAGCATCCGGATGACCTCGTTGCGGATCTTCTCCGAGTCGGCGTCGAAGTCGAGCAGGATGCGCGCGGCAACGCCCTCGTTCTCCCGCACCAGGCCGAGCAGGATGTGCTCGGTCCCGATGTAGTTGTGACCGAGGCTCAGAGCCTCCCGCAGCGCGAGCTCCAGAACCTTCTTGGCCCGCGGCGTGAAGGGGATCTGGCCGGAGGTGACCTCCTCGCCGGAGCCGACGATCCGGACGACCTGAGCGCGCACGCGTTCCACGGTGATGTCGAGCGACTCGAGGACGCGCGCGGCAAGACCTTCCTCCTCGCGCAGGAGACCAAGCAGGATGTGCTCGGTGCCGATGTAGTTGTGCTTGAGCGTGCGCGCTTCTTCCTGCGCCAATACGACAACCTGGCGGGCTCGCTCTGTGAATCGCTCGAACATGGCTCTTCTCTCAGGACGGGGACTTCCGTTCGCCTAACCGACTATACGAAGGCCTCTCTCCGACTACTCCTGGTTGGTCTGGTGGTCCTGGCCGATACGGGTACGCCGACGATCCCGTTCTACCCATGTATTCGGTCGTGACGCCGCAGCTCATGAGTGAAAACGGTCTCGTTTCTTCGCCCGCCCCAGTCTACCAGTAGGCCTGGAGGGTCCGGGTGGGCAATACCTCCAACGTGCGGGTGTTAACAGGCTGATCACCCCCCGGTTTCGCGGCAGGCCGAGAAAAGCCTCGCTAATCGCGAAATTCTGTCCACATGGCTAGTCCCGCATGGCCGGGAATAGCACGACCTCGCGGATCGAGCGGCGACCGGTCAGAAGCATCACCAGGCGGTCGATTCCGACGCCGATGCCGCCGGTCGGCGGCATTCCGTACTCCAGCGCCTGAAGGAAGCTCTCGTCGAATGGATGGGCCTCCTCGTCGCCCGCCTGGGCCAGCGCGCGCTGGGCCTCGAAGCGCCGGCGCTGCTCGTCAGGGTCGTTGAGCTCGGTGAAGGCGTTGGCGATCTCCATCGTGCTCGCGTAGGCCTCGAAGCGCTCGACCAGCCCCTCCACGGAGCGGTGGCGCTTGGCGAAGGGCGAGAGCTCGACCGGGTAGTCGAGCAGGAAGGTCGGCTCGACCAGTGTCGGCTCGACGTGCTTGGTCACGAGCTCGTCGACAAGCTGGGGCCAGGTGTCGTCCTCGGGCACCGTCAGCCCCGCCGCTCGCATCGCCTCCGCCAGCTCCTCGCGCTCGCGCAACGCCAGGATGTCGATACCGGTGCGCTGGCCGATCGCGTCGGCCAGCGTCTCCCGCCGCCAGGGCGGAGTGAAGTCAAGCGGACCCTCGTAACCCACCTCGGCGGCCACGTAGGCGACCAGCCGCTCAAACCGGGCCGCCACGTCCTCGTAGTCGGCGTAGGCCTCGTACCACTCCAGCATCGTGAACTCGGGGTTATGGGTCGTGTCGACGCCCTCGTTGCGAAAGTCCTTGCCCAGCTCATAGACCCGCTCCAGCCCGCCAACGATCAGCCGCTTCAGGTAGAGCTCGGTGGCGATCCGCAGGTACAGGGTCCGGTCGAGCGCGTTGTGGTGGGTGGTGAAGGGCCGCGCTGCCGCTCCGCCGTACAGCGGCTGGAGCACCGGCGTCTCGACCTCGATGAAGCCCTCGGCGTCGAGGAAGCGGCGAATCGCCGCGATCACGCGCGAGCGCGTGATGAAGAGCTCCCTGACCTCCTCGTTGCCCATCAGGTCGAGCTCGCGGTGGCGAAAGCGGACCTCGACGTCTCGCAGCCCGTGGCGCTTCTCCGGCGGCGGGCGCAGCGACTTGGCCAGGAGCTCGTAGCACTCGATCCTCAGCGTGAGCTCGCCGCGGCGGCTGGAGAAGACCACGCCCTCGATCCCGAGCAGGTCGCCCAGGTCGAGCTCGAGCAGGCGCCGCATGCCCTCCTCGCCGAGCTCGTCGACCCGGGCCTGAAGCTGGATCCGGCCGCTGCGGTCGACCAGGTCCAAAAAGGCCATGCGCCCCTGCCCGCGGCGGGCGGCGATCCGCCCCGCCACGCGGTGGCGGCTGTCGGTCTCCTCGCCGGCCCGCAGCGAGGCGAACTGCTCCCGGACCCGGGCGATCGGCTCGACCCCGTCGAACTCGTGTGGGAACGGGTCGACGCCGGCATCGCGAAGCTCCTGGAGCTTGCGACGCCGATCGGCGAAGACGCCTGAGTGCTCGTCGGAGGGCTCAGCGCCCATCGGCGCACCCTACTTCGCGACGTCGATCTTGGTGATCTTGAGCTTGCGCTCGCCCTTGGGCGTCGAGATCGTGACCTGCTCGCCGCGCTTGTGGCCGAGCAGCGCCTTGCCCACGGGTGACTCGTTCGAAAGCTTCATCTCCGCCGGGCTGGCCTCGGCCGAGCCGACGATCGTGTACTTGGTCGACTTGCCCGCCTCGTCCTTGACGTGGACAACCGATCCGACACCGACCACATCGGTGCCGATGTCGGAGGAGTCGATGACGGTGGCCGAGCGCAGCTTGTCCTCAAGCGAGGCGATCCGCGCCTCGAGCATTGCCTGCTCGTTCTTGGCGTCGTCGTACTCGGCGTTCTCCGAGATGTCGCCGAACTCCCTTGCCTCCCGGATCCGCTGCGCTACCTCGCGCCGCCGGCTGGTGGTGAGTTCATCGAGCTCGGCCTTGAGATTGGTGAGCCCTTCGGGTGTGAGGATTACGTCCTTTGGCATGGCGTTTCGGGAGGTTGAGGTCAGTCGAAAAAAACCCGCTGGAAGCGGGATCGCCCCCGTCCGTAGAGCGAGATCGCCCCCGTCCGTATGAGGCGGGCGGATGAGTATAGACACCGCCTAACGCGGGCTTGAAAGGCCTGCGGCCCTGGCGGGTTCAGGTGGCCGGAGCAGGGCAGGGTAGCGCAGGCTCAGGCGGCCAGCGAAAGCGCCGCCCGCCCGTGCAGGAGCGCCCGCGCCGCCTCGAGCGTCGGCGCCGTCTGCACCGCTTGGCGCAGCGCTTTGTCCCCGCCCAGGCGCTCGAGATACCAGGGATAGAACTTGCGCAGGTAACGGGCGGCTCGCGCTTCGCCCAGGTGGGCGACGGCGCACTCCATCACCCAATCGAGCTCGGCCAACACCTCGGCCGGCTCAGGCGGCCCGACTCGGTCCCCCAGCAGTTCCTCAAACAGCCACGGGTTGCCCAGCGAACCCCGGGCCAGGAGCACCGCCTCGGCGCCGGTCTGCTCGAACGCCTCGCGCACCTGCGGCGCCGTCTGTAGCCCGCCCGAGATCAGCACCGGGACCGGCAGCTCCTCCACCACGCGCGCCGCGAGCGCGTAGTCGGGCTTCCCCTTATGGCGCTGGGAGGCGTGGCGCGGGTGCAGCCCGATCCCGGCCACCGCACCGTCGAAGGCCAGCCGCCGGGCCACTTCGATCCCGCGCTCCTCCCCCGGTCGCTGGCCGGAGCGGAGCTTGACCGTCACCGGGAGTCCGCTCCCGCGGCCCGCGGCACGGGCGAGCGCGAGCGCGCGGTCCGGGTCATCGAGCAGTGCCGCGCCGGCTCCCGTCTTGCATACCTTGGGCACCGGGCAGCCCATGTTGATGTCGATCAGGTCGGCGCCGGCGGCTGCCACCTGCTCGGCGGCTGACGCCATCACCTCCGGGTCAGACCCGAACAGCTGCACCGACACCGGGTGCTCGTCGGGATGGATGCGCAGCAGCTCGCGCAGTGTGCGCTCGTTGCGGTAGTGGACGGCAAAGCTCGAGACCATCTCTGAGACGGCCAAGCCGGCGCCGTAGCGCTTGGCTTGGAGACGCACGAACCAGTTGCCGATTCCGGCCAGCGGCGCCAGGACCACCCGGTTGGGAATGGTCAGGCCGCCGAGGGTCCAGCTGTCGTGCAGTGACCGCGGCATCGTCCATTCATGGTACGAATCAGTCCATGCCCCTCGACATCACCCCCCTCGTCACGCCCTGGACCGAGATCCTTTTCGACCAGGTCCCCGGGCTTGAGCTCTTCGATGCCCACACTCACGTCGGGCAGAACGATCCCGACGGGATGAAGCAGACACCGGAGGAGCTCCTGGCCGGGTTGCAGCAGGCCCGGGCCCGCGGCGCCTTCGTCTTCCCGATGCACGAGCCCGAGGGCTACACGAAGGCCAATGACATGGTGCTGGCGGCGGCGGCCGAGTCCGACGGGCGGCTCGTCCCCTTCTGTCGCGTGAATCCCCACGACAATGCGCTGGCCGAAGCGACGCGCGCGCTTGACGCCGGCGCGCGCGGGATCAAGCTCCACCCGCGGGCCGAGCAGTTCACGCTCGATCATCCCGCCGTGCGGGCGCTGGCCGCGCTCGCCCACGAGCGCTCGCTGCCCATCCTCATCCATGCCGGACGCGGGATCCCGGCACTCGGACTGCACGCGGTCGAGCTGGCGGGAGACTTCCCGGATGCCCGCCTGATCCTCGCTCACGCCGGCATCTCCGACCTCAGCTGGATCTGGCGCGCCGCGCCTGATCTCCCCAACCTCCTCTTCGACACCGCCTGGTGGATGCCGGCCGACATGCTCACCCTGTTCTCGCTCGTCCCCCCGGGCCAGATCCTCTTTGCCTCCGATGCCCCTTATGGCCGCACCGGACTGTCAGCCACCTTCCAGTTCCGCTCGGCCCTCCAGGTCGGTCTGAGCGCCGAGCAGATCCGCTCGATCGCCTCCGAGCAGTCGCTGCGGATCGCCGCCGGCGAGCCGCTTGCGCCCGCCGGACCGGCCGTGGGCGAGCGGGAACAGGCCCCTCATCTGCTCCTCGACCGCGTGGGAGAGATGCTGCTGCTGGGCGTCATCTCGACCATGCGGGGAACGCCCGAGGCCGGGCTCGAGATGCTCGCCCTGGCCCGTCTGGCCTGCGATGTTCCCGACGACGTGGACGATGCGCCGGCCTTCGCCGCCATTCGTGACCTGATCGCCCTCTTCGATCAGCTCAACACCGAGCACCCGGAGGACCGCGCCCGCCTCGGACCGTTGATCATGGCCGCGACGGTGGCCCGGACGCCGGACGTGCCCGTGCCTAGCTCTGGTTTCGCTCCCAGATCAACCGAAGCCCAACCAGCGTGAGCAGGTCGTCGACCTCGTCGATCGTCTCCCGGATGAACGGCACCAGGACCTGGGCGAGTCCTCCGGTGGCGATCACGGTGGTTTCCTCGCCGAGCTCGGCCCGGAGCCGGCGGACGATCCCCTCCACCTGACCGGCAAAGCCGTAGGCGATCCCGCTCCGGATTGCCTCGACGGTCGACTTGCCGATCAGGGCGCGCGGCTCGGCCATCTCCACCTTGGGAAGTTTGGCCGCCCGCTCGGAGAGCGCATCGACCGAGATCTCAGCCCCTGGGGTGATGATCCCGCCCAGGTATTCGCCTTCCGCCGAGACAGCGTCGTAGGTGATCGCGGTCCCAAAGTCGACCACCACGCAGGCGCCCTGGACGCGCTCGTAGGCGGCGATCGCGTTGACGAGGCGATCGGCCCCGACCTCACGCGGGTTGTCCATCCGAATCGGCATCCCCGTCTTGATCGTCGGGCCGACGATCAGCGCCGCCTCGCGCAGGTAGCGCTCGGACATGAGCAGCCACTGCTCCTGAAGCTGGGGCACGGTCGAGGAGACGATCGTGTGCTCGACGTCGGTGAAGGCGAGGCCGCGCAGGGCGAGGAGGTTCGAGAGCGCCGCCCCGAGCTCGTCGCCGGTCGACTGCCTGACCGTGGCAAAGCGCCAGTGTTCGGCAACGCGATCGCCGCTGTTCTGAAATACCCCGAAATGGGTCTGCGTGTTGCCGACGTCGACGGCCAGGAGCATGTGTCTTTGAGAACCCTAGATCAGCGGTGGTCCGACCTGCGCGACGTCCTGACCCTCAAGCCCGGCCAGCGCGTCGGCCAAGCGCTCGCCGCCGGGGAGCGTGAGTCCCGGATCGAGCTCCAGCAGCGGCACGAGCACGAAGCGGCGCGAGCGCACCTCAGGATGGGGCAGCGTCAGGCGGCTCGAGGTGTACTCGCGCTCGTTTAGCAGCAACAGGTCGACGTCGATCCGGCGCGGCCCGTGACGCACCCCGCCCTCTGCCCGTCCCAGCGCGCGCTCGACCGCCTTGCACACGTCGAGCAGCTCCTCCGGCCCGTAGGTCGTCCGTACGCGCACGCAGGCGTTGTAGAACTCGCGCTGGTCAAGGACGAGACCGACGGGTTCGGTCTCATAGACCGACGAGGAGGCGAGCACGTCGACGCCACAGCCGGGGAGGGCAGCGACCGTCCGTTCCAAGTTGGCCCGCCGGTCACCGACGTTGGAGCCCAGCCCCAGGTAGCCCTGCTCCGGGCTCGTCACTGACTCTCGCGCCAGACCTCGACTGACACTTCGGAGACCGGTAACGCCATCGGTGGCTCGGGCTTGGCCGCCTTGATCCACACCGCGTCGACCGCGTAGTCCTCCATCACCCGGTCCGCGATGGCCGCACACAGCCGCTCCAGCGTCTTGTAGGAGCGCTGCTGGGCCACCAGATTGGCCGTCTGGCACACCTGGCTGTAGTCGACCGTGTCCTCGATCCGGTCGGTGACGGTGGCATCGACTTCACCCACGTCCATTCGTAGATCGATGAGCAGGCGCTGGCCGATCTCCCGCTCGGCGTCGCTGACTCCGATGTGGGTGTAGAGCGAGAGCCCGCTGACCTCGATCGTGACCTCGGGCTCGGGGTGTCCCTCCCCGTCCCCCTCGTCTACCTCGTCGTACTCGTCGGCCTCGTCGTCCACGCCGCGACCGTAGCAGCCGTCACAGTGAGGGCGTCGGCGACGGGAGCGACCTCGTGCACACGGAACACCCGCGCGCCTTTTTCGTACGCCACGACGCACGTGGCGATCGTCCCGGCCAGCCGCTCGCCGACGGGCCGGCCCGTGAGCTTCCCCAGAAAGGATTTGTTCGAGGTCCCGACGACGACCGGTCGCCCCAGCTCGACGAGTTCATCCAGGTGGGCCAGGAGCTCCAGGTTGTGCTGGGCCGTCTTGCCGAAGCCGATCCCCGGGTCGAGCAGGATCCGCTCCTCCGGGATCCCGGCCGCGGTGGCGTAGGCGAGGCGCTCCTCCAGGAACGCCTTGACCTCGGCCACGACGTCCTCGTAATGCGGGTCGTCCTGCATCGTGCGCGGATTGCCGGCCATGTGCATGAGGCAGCAGTCAGCGCCGGCCGCGGCCACCACCTCGGCCATGCGGTCCTCGCCGCGAAGTGCGGTTACGTCATTGACCAACGTCGCTCCCGCTGTTAGCGCCGCTTCTGCGACTTCGGCCTTGGAGGTGTCGATCGAGATGCGCGCGCTCGTCGCCTCACGGAGTCCCTCGATCACCGGGAGGACACGCCGGAGTTCCTCGTCCGCGGACACCTCCTCGGCGCCGGGCCGAGTCGACTCGCCGCCGACATCAAGGATCGCCGCTCCCTCGGATTCCAGCCGAACCCCGTGGCGCACCGCCACCTCCGCCTCGAGGTAACGGCCTCCGTCCGAGAACGAGTCCGGCGTGACGTTGATCACGCCCATGACGATGAAGTCATTCATCCGGCCACCGCCCGTGCTGGGAGAAGTACTCGCGCGCCTCCTCCTCGCGATCGCGCTCCCGGTTCGACTCGACGCTCATCCGGTACATCCAGTTGATCATCCACACGGCCAGGGCGACGATCAAGAAGCACACCCCCACCGCCGCCACCGCATTGCTCCCGTGGCCGATGACGATCGCGACCACGCCCGCGACCGCGATGGCGACGGGAAGCCAGACGCGCGTGAGGCTGAGCAGGATGCGCCCCGGATTCACGCCGGAGACGTTAGCCGCCCTCTAACGCCGCGGAGCGGCTCCACCCTCCGCGGAGATGAACCGTGTCCAGAAACGGGAAAATACGTCCCGTTTCTGGACACGGTTCCGCGGGCCGCCCCGCCCAGCCCGCGGAGCTAGCCCGAGTAAGCCCTCTTTCCGCACCGGACTCTAAACCGGAGCATCGCGATTAGCAGGGGGCCGGGCGGAGTCGCGTCCCGCCTAGCTACCCCGACGTACAGGCCGGGTAGGGATCGGTGTGGTCGTGGCCCTGGGCCAGGGGAAGGATCGCGGCGCTCAGGAGTTGGCGATAGCCGGCTTTGAGGTGTCGGGCGTCGGCGCTCAGCGTGCGGAGGCTGCTGGCGCGCGCGCTCGCGGTGCAGGCGGCGCGAGCGGCGTCGATCGCGGCGTAGAGCTTGGTCAGCGTCGCGGCGGGCACGGCGTGCTGGGCGCCGAGGGTGGCGACCAGCGCCTCGAGGTCGGTGAAGTCGAGCGTGTCGTACTCACGGGTCAGCGGCAGCGCGGGCAGCGGTGCGCTGAGAACCCGCACGAGATCGAAGGAACGCAACGGGAGATGGCGGCGAGCGAAGCGCAACGCAGCCACGACCGAGGCGCGGGTGTAACCGTGATGCAGCAGAGAGCGGAAGGGAGCGCTGTTGACCAGCCGGCTCAGTGACACCCTCCGCAGGGCACCGACCGATGCCCGCACGTCGATGTGCGCCTTGCGTAGCGCCCGCGCGTAGCTCAGGCCCGCTTGGTGCTCGGCGACCAGCGCAGCCTGCACCATCCCGGAGTAGACCTTGGCCGCCGCCGCCTGGGCGAACATGGCGTTCGGATTGTGCTTGCGTCGCGCCACCATGAACCGATTGCGGGTCACGTTGAGCGCGTCAACCAGCGCCGCCGTCCGCGCGGCGCGAGCCTCATAGACGCGGGCTAAGCGCCTGAGGCGCACACACGTCCGCCCGGGCGTTCGCCTCGCGCAGACATTCCCGGCGGCAACCGGTAGCCCGGCGCCCGCAAGCGCCAGGCTGGCGTAGTTGGGGTCGGGCGGATCGGAGGCGATGTTGAGCTCGTTGGAGAACAGGTACTGGGCCACGAGGCTCCCCGCCGCCACCAGGCACAGGCTCTCGCCGAAGCCCGGAACGTCGGCGAACTCGGCGCACTCATCAGCAAACCCGTATAGGCCCGTTCCGGTCAACTCCGTGCTCAGGACCGTATACGCCGCCTTGAACCAGGGCGGGAATGGGATCACCGCGGGGTCAGCAACCAGGATCTGATCGGAGAGCTCCGCCGCCCCGTAGGGAGACACGTCCAGGCCGGTGCCGTAGAAGTCACCGTCCAATGACTGCGCGTTGACCAGGCAGCCAATCACCTGATTGATGTCGCGCTGGGTCACCTCGTAGACGTCGTTGGGGTAATTCGTGCTCCGCGTATGCCCCAGGGCAGGAAGAATCGAACCGTCGGGCTCGAAATACACCCACTGGATCGAGTACACACCATCGGTATTGCGCCAAGCTCCAGGCGCGCACCGGAGCTCAAAGCCGTTGACCGGGTCAAACCCGCCCGAGTCCTGCAAGTAGGGCAGGAGCACATTGCTCGGCTCAGGAGCATCCACCGTAAAGGACTGCTCACTCCCGATTGACGTCCCCAGCGCGTTGCTCGCCACCAAACGCACGTAATAGGTCACATGGTTCGAGACCGGAATGTCCGCCGAGACCACCTCGTTCGTCGTCCCGTTCCCGATTGACTGCACCGGCGTCTCATGCCCATAGCCGCTCAGCTGGCTGGCGGAGGTGATGTTGTGCGACGAGGTATCCCAGTAGAAGCTGTACGTCGTCGGGCTGTTGTGCGGATTGACTGTCCCGCCCAGCATCGCGACTGGATTGTCATACGAGAACGTCCCACCCCCGGTGACCGCGGTCGGCGCTGAACTCCCCGTCGTGACGAAGCTCCCCGCCGGGGTGTAGCCCGTACCCGACGTATTCGTCGCCTCCAGCCGGTAGTCATAGGTCGTGCCCGGGATCAGACCAGAGATCGCTCCCGATACCGACACCGGTGAACCCCCACCGCCTGGCGACGGCGTGCACGGCGCACTCGAGCCATAGCTCGTGTCCTCTCCATAGTCAAACTGGCAGTTCGTCACCTGTTCAGACTCTGGATTGACCGATCCGGATACGGACGCCGAAGAACTGCCCGGACTCGCGCCAGACAAGGACACCGCAGGAGCCTCATAAACCGTCGTCGGCGGCGACCCCGCCGGGCCCGCGCTCAGGGCGTAGGGCTGAACCTGGCCCGCGCTGTACCAGTAGCCGTTAGGGTCGTCCGTGGTCGGGTCCTGCGCGCCCGTGACCCCGACGGCCATGCAGTCCTCGCCCCATTGGCAGGTGAGGGCGAGGACGGCGTTCATGTAGGAGTCTGACCCGCCGGGGGCGGGCGGCTGGTTCGCGGTCCAAGCGGTCCCTTCGCGATCCTCGGTGAAGGGTACGTATTCGGGGGTGTACTGGCCCTGAGAGTCGGGCTGGTCGGAAGTCGCTTCGTACATCCCGCCCGCCAGGCACGAGCCGGCCTCAGGGCACGAGACGGCATCGAGGAAGTCCGGTGGGTTTTCGGGGAGGTAGCCCGCCGGCGCTGTCGGCAGGGGAGGCGTCGACGTGTCACTCCAGCTCGAGCCGTCGAAGCTCTCGGCGAACGGTTGGGGAGGGGAAGCGCCGTTTTCGAAGAGCTCCCCGACCGCAAGGCACGCCGAGGCATTCGCGCAGGAGACTCCGAACAGCACTTGCGACGGACCCGTGTGGATCGACGAACCGTCGGCGGCACCCCACGTGCCGTTGGTGGTCTCGTAGGCAATCGGTCCTTCTCCGCCGCCCATCGGCGCCTGGCTCAAAGCGAGTGAATCTCCTCCCCACCCGCCGACCGCCGTGGTGACGAAGCCGACCGCCGCACAGAACTGCGCCGTGGGACACGAAACCGACGTGAGGTAGGTGTCCCACGAGCCCGAGTACCGCGGCGGGATCTGGTAGGACCATGTGCCGCCGGACAGGGTGGCAACCAGGGGCGAAAAGTCGTTGGCCGCTGGGCGCTGTTCATAGTCGCTCTGGCCGCCGACGTAGGCGTAGCCAACGGCGGTGCAGGTGTCAGACACGCAGGAGATGCCTGACAGCTGGCTGCCGAAGTCAGGTTCGCCGCCGTCGCTATCGGCGGTCGCGGTGATCGACCACGAGGCACCGTCGTACGTCTCCATCAGCTCCTGGTGCTGGCCGTCGGTCGCGGAGCTGCTGATCCAGTAACCCACCGCGACGCAGTAATCCTGCGAAAGGCACCCCACCCCGAGCAACTGGGAATAGGACGAATCGGGGACTGCCGGAAGGGACATGGCCGACCACGTCTGCCCGTTGAACGAGCTCGCCACCGCGTGGACCCCCTCGGCGTCGCCCTGAATTCCGCTCCCAGTGGCTCCTACCGCGACGCAGAAAACCGCCGAGACGCACGTCACGCCATTGGCGCTCGTTTGCATGCCGCCCCCAGGTGGGGGCGGCGTCATCCCGCTGAACGTCGACCACTGGGCGCTCGCGGCCGTGGCGCAGAGGAGCGATGCTGCCGCGCAGAGCGCCAGCAGCACGACCAGCCGGCGCGCGCCTGAAAGCCCCAGTGAACCCTCCGCCTCATCCCCCCGCCGGTATGCCCGCGTCTCCCTGCCCTCCAGTCCGGACTAACCCGCCCAACCGCGCGCGATCATTCCACCCCATCACCCCCCAAGGCAACCCGAGGAAACGCAACCTTAACGCCGGGGAGCGGGGCACCGTTCCGGAAGCGCTCGCGTGCCCCGCGTAGCGCTTACGGAACGGTGCCCCGCGAAGCTACTTTTTGATCAGCGGCCCAGCCGCCTTGAGCACCGCCGCCTTGCTGAGTGGCTTATCGAAAGCGCCGTTGGGGGTGATCGGCGAGCCCGTGAGCAGCGCGATCGCGGCAGCATGTCGGGCCTCCACCTGAACGATCGACCCGGCGGCGGCCAGATAGGCCTTGTTCGTCAGTGCCGGCCCGGCTCCGTTATAGGCGCCCACCCCCACGTTCTCGAGCGTGTAGGCAAGCTTCAGGAATGACGCCTGGTCGGTGACCGGGAACGAGAAGGTCGGCTTCTTCACCGGCATCCCGCCGGCGGCGCTGATCGCCTTGGTAAGCGCCGCCACGTGCTCGGCCTCCTGATCGCCGAACTCGCTGGCCAGCGCCTTCGCCTCCCCCATCAAGCCAACCGTCTTGCCCTTGGTCTTGTAGAAGGCGGTCTCGAGGTACTCGAGCGTCAGCGCGAAGTTGAGTATGTCCAGATCGCTGCTGCCGCTGGCGGCGAGGGCGCTGCTCACCTGCGGGCCCACGGCCGCTGCGCCGTAGACCGCTCCGGCGGCGAGCGCGCCGCGAAGGATGAAGCTCGCGCGGTTCATGCCGCCGACCTCCACGGCGCCGAGCTCGGGATGGGCCAGATCAGAGTTGCTCATTGTCAGTGTTTCCTCTCTTGGAGATCGAGGTCAGGGGTGCCTAGGCGATGAACGGCTTGACGACCGCGAGGACCTCGCTCATCGTCATCGGCTTCGCGAAGGCGCCTTGCGGGGTGGGGGACTTCTTGACCAGCGTGTTGAGGGTCGCGGCATGGCGAGCCTCGATGGTGTGAATTGCCAGGGCGCTGGCCAGGATCTCCTTGCTCTGGATCTTCCCGGCCTGCCCCAGGTAGGCCGCCGCGCCGAGGTTCTCCACCGTCGCCGCCAGCGCTGCCACCGAAGCGGCACTCTTCAGCGGAAACTTGCCCATCGGCTCTTTGGCTGGAGTCCCGAGGCTGGTCGCGACCTGCTTCAGCGCCGTAACGTGCTGGTTCTCCTCGGCGCCAAAGGACTTCAACAGCGACAGCGTCTTGCCCTTGAACAGGCCACTCGCCGCGACCTTGGCGTAGAACTGCGACTCGAGATATTCGAGCGTCAGCGCGTAGTTGACGATCGCCAGATCGCCACTGCCGGAGCTAGTCGCGGCCGCTGAGCCCGTGGCCGTGGAAGCCGTCGAGGAAGTGGTCGGATCGCTTGATGAGCTCGAGCTCCCGCACGCCGCGATAAAGGCCGCCAGGCCGGTGGCGGCGGCACCCGCCCCCATCCGTCGCCCCGCCATCTTCAGAAACCGCTTGCGCTCGAGGTCGTCGCGAGCGAGGCGCTCGACCGCCCCTTCTACGGGCCGATCGCCTTCGGTGGTCATCGATTCGGTCATTGGATCTCCTAGGAGGTGGGTCCGGCTCTCTGGGGCCGGGGGACGTCTGGTACTACGGCCCGGACCACCCGGCGGATCACTTGAGCTGATCCGCTCAATCGCCAGATCCGTATCCGTCGATGTGGCAGCCAACCGATCCACCATCCTGAGCGCCGCGGCACTGCTTGGCCTCTCGCTGGCGTTCACCGCCTGCGGGTCGGGCTCACCGTCGACCATCCGGTCGACCACCCATCGCGCGGCCTCAGCCGCGGTGAGAATCAGCGGCTACGCCTTCCATCCGGCGACGCTCACGATCAAGCCCGGAACCAAGGTCACCTTTACGAACCGTGACCAAACCGCCCATACCGCCACCAGCACGAGCTCAGCGTTCGACACCGGAACCGTGCCGCCCGGGCAGAGCAAAGCCATCACGTTCACCCACCCAGGCACGTACCCCTACTACTGCCAGTTCCACGCCTTCATGCGCGGCACGATCATCGTCAAGTAACAAGCCGCCACATGCCGCGGAGGCGAAGCGGGGAGCCGTGAAGCTATTCCGCCGCGTAGCCAGGTCGCGGCAGCGGCCGCGGGCCCTCGCGCCCCGGGGCCCGCTCGGCCGGAGCCGCGGGCGGAATCGGGACCTCGGGCGGGGGCGGGGCCTCGGCGCCGAAGACTTCCTCTTCGGTCTGGCCCTCCAGGAGCGCCTCGAACTGCTCCTTCTCAATCGTCTCGCGCTTGATCAGGATCTCCGAGAGCTTCTCCAGGTTCTCACGCTGGGTGGTGAGGATGTCCTTGGCCTGGACATGGGCCGCCTCGACCATGCGCCGGATCTCGTCGTCGATCTCACGCGCGATCTCGTCCGAATAGTCGGGCTCGGCGGAGAACTCGCGGCCCAGGAAGGGCTGGCCGTGGTCGTGCCCGAACACCCGCGGTCCGAGCTTCTCGGACATGCCGAAGCGCATGACCATCTGCTTGGCCGTCTGGGTCACCTTCTCCAGGTCGTTGGAGGCACCGGTGGTCACCTCGCTGAAGATGATCTCCTCGGCCGCGCGGCCGCCCAGGGTCATGGCCATGTTGTCGTTGAGCTCGGCGCGCGTGGTCAGGAACTTGTCCTCGCCCGGAAGCGAGATCGTGTACCCGAGCGCCTGGCCGCGAGAGATGACCGAGATCTTGTGGATCGGGTCGGCGTTGGGGAGGAAGTGGCCGACCAGGGCGTGGCCCATCTCGTGGTAGGCGGTGATCCGCCGCTCCTTGTCGGACATGACCCGGGTCTTCTTCTCGGGACCCGCGATCACCCGCATGATCCCTTCCTCGAGCTCGATCTGGGTGATCTCACGCTTGCCGTTGCGCGCGGCCAACAGGGCGGCCTCGTTGACCAGGTTGGACAGGTCGGCGCCCGTGAACCCGGGCGTCTGGCCCGCCAGCGCGTCGATGTCGATTTCCCGCCCCAGCGGCTTACCCCGGGTGTGGACTTCGAGGATCTTCTTGCGGCCGAGCCGGTCGGGCCGATCGACCACGATCTGGCGGTCGAAGCGGCCGGGACGCAGGAGCGCCGGGTCGAGGATGTCCGGCCGGTTGGTGGCCGCGATGAGGATGATGTTGTCCTTCATCTCGAAGCCGTCCATCTCGACCAGGAGCTGGTTCAGCGTCTGCTCGCGTTCGTCGTGACCCCCACCGAGTCCGGCGCCGCGGTGACGGCCGACGGCGTCGATCTCGTCCATGAAGATGATGCAGGGCGAGTTCTGCTTGGCCTGTTCGAACAGGTCGCGCACCCGGGAGGCGCCGACGCCGACGAACATCTCGACGAAGTCAGACCCGGAGATCGAGAAGAACGGCACCCCGGCCTCGCCGGCCACGGCCCGCGCCAGCAGAGTCTTTCCCGTCCCCGGGGGCCCGTAGAGCAGGACCCCCTTGGGGATTCGCGCCCCTAAGGCTTGGAATTTCTTCGGGTTCTCCAGGAACTCCTTGATCTCGTGCAGCTCCTCGACCGCCTCGTCGACCCCGGCCACGTCCCGGAAGGTGATCTTCGGCGAGTCGACCGACATGCGCTTGGCGCGGGACTTGCCGAAGGACATGACCTTCGAGCCGCCGCCCTGGACCTGGTTCATGAGGAAGATCCAGAACCCGATGAAGATGATGAAGGGCAGGATGTAGGTGAGCAGCGAGAGCCAGCCGCTGGAGGCCTTGCCCTGGATGTCGAAGTCCGACGGCGCGACGCTTGACTCGGCCAGATGGATCAGCTGCGGGGCGTAGGCGTCGGGGTAGCCGACGGAGTACTTGAGACCGCCGTACTGCTGAAGCAGCGTGACGTCGACCGTGTTGTCCTTCTCGTGCAGGGAGAGGCTCTTGACCTCGTTGTGCTGCAGCTGGTAGGTCAAATCGCCGAACGTCTGGCGTTCGGTGTGGCTGGCCGTCCCGATCAGCTTCTGGGCAAAGAAGGCCAGAACGACCACGATCAAGATCGGGAAGGCTGCGCTCTTGAAGAACTTGCTCATGGGGCCATCCGGACTCGCCGCGGCGCGGCGAATTGCCTAGCGTAGCAGCTGGAATTCCCTGTAACCAAGGGGCGCACAGGTGTTCTTAGCCCTCTTTACACGCATCTCGCGGGGGCATTCTCACTCCTCTATCAACGCAGCCACATAGGGCAGGTTGCGGTAGCGCTCGGCGTGGTCGAGGCCGTAGCCGACGGCGAACTGGTCGGGGATTTCGAATCCCACATATCTGGTTGGAAGATCGACCTTCTGGCGTGAAGGCTTGACCAGGAGCGCGCAGACCTCCAGGGACCGGGGGTTTCGGCCGTTGAGGTTGCGCATCAGGTACTGGAGGGTGAGCCCGGAGTCGACGATGTCCTCGACGATCAGGACGTCACGGCCCTCGATCGCGGCATCGAGGTCCTTGAGGATCCGCACCACCCCTGATGACTTGGTCGCCGAGCCATAGGACGCCACGGCCATGAAGTCGACTTCGACGGGGACGTCCAGCTGCCGCATGAGGTCGGAGACGAAGAACACCGCGCCCTTGAGTACGCCGACGATCACCAGGTCCCTGCCCGCGTAGTCGTGAGAGATCTCGTCCGCGAGCTCCCCCACCCGGCGCTGGAGGTCCTCGGCCGAGACCAGGGTCTCCCCGATCGCATCGTCGCCTGCCACGCGGATCTACTTTATGAGGGGCGGTCGACCGACGGCACTCCTCCGTCGCACGAAGCGCAAAACCCCGGCCTCAGCCACCGCCCGGACGCCGTGCGGCAAATCGAGCGCCGAGTTGCTGCCCATGGCCAGGATCTCCTCGGCACGGCGGGCCGTCCCCGGCGCCGGGCCCTCAGCCGCGCCGTCGGCCAGCCGCTGGAGAACGAGTCGCGCCAGCGCCAGGGGAACTGCTCGCAACCGATCCAGCTCAATCTCCGAGCGCCCCTCCAGAACCTGCGCGACCAGCGCGTCGAGCACCTCGGCCTCGTCGCGCAGCGTGGCCGCCAGCGCCAGCACGTTGGACTCGGCGGCAGGATGGATCGTGCGCAGCGCGGGGACAAGGACCTGACGGACCCTCGCGCGCGCGTACGCGTGTGACTCATTGCTCTCGTCCTCGCGCCAGGCGAGGCCGCGGCGCTCGCAATAGGCCGCCGTCTGCTCCCGCGTCGCGCCAAGCAGGGGGCGGATCAGCCGGCCCTCGCGCGGGCGCATGCCGAGCAGCGCCCGCCGGCTCGGCGAGGAGGCCAGGCGGTAGAGGATCGTCTCCACCTGATCGGTCGCCGTGTGCCCGGCGGCGATGTCGGCGCCGTCCGGAGCCAACTCCTCTGCCGCCCGATAGCGCTGCTCGCGCGCCCACGCCTGGACGTTGCCGTTCGCCGGCCGGCGGGGGCGCCGGACCTCCAGGGGCACGCCCAGGCGACGGCACAGCTCCACGCAGTGAGCCTCGTCGGCCTCGGCGGCGTCGCGCAGGCCGTAGTTCACATGCAGCGCCGTCACGGCATCCGGGCCGGCGATCCGCACGGCCAGGTCGAGCAGGCAGGTGGAGTCCCGACCGCCGCTCAGCAGGACGAGCACGGCCTGCCCCGCCGCCAGGAGGTCGACCTGCCCAAGCAGGTCCTCGCTCATTCCTCGGCCTGCCGGGCCAGGAACACCTCGGTCGACTCGGTGAAGCCCCGAAGCCGGACCTCGGCGATGCGCTCAAACTCCAGGTGCGGCCCGGCGCGCTCGACCACCGAGCGCGTGACCAGGACCTCTCCTCCGCCGGACCGGGCCGCCACCCGCGAGGCGATGTTCACATCTCGGCCGAAGTAGTCGCCGTCGCGATACAGCGCATGGCCGCTGTGAATCCCGATCCTCGGCAGGGCGCCGATCACGTAGAGCTGCTGAAACCCAACCGCCCAGTCGACCAGTGCCCCGGCGTCGGAGGCCACGACCATCACGGCGTCGCCGATCGTCTTGATCACGCGGGCGTCGTCCGGGAGCGTCGTCTCCACCGCCTCGACGAACCGTTCCACCGCATCGACCGCCTCGAGCTCGCCCTCCTCCTCGGTCAGTCGGGTATAGCCGGCCAGGTCGGCGAACGCGATGGCGACCCGGATCCTGCCCAGGTCGATCTCGTCCTCGTCCAGATCTGACTCCATGTGGCCGACCACGTCCTGCTCGACGAAGTGCTGGAGGTAGCGCTGGTGCACCTGGTCCATCACCGGCGAGGCGAGGGGCAGCAGTTCGCGCGTGATGGCGAGCATCTCGTCCGCCGTCTCGACCCCCGTGGCCCCGGAGCGCATCAGCGGCTCGTGCACGTAGAGATGGAATAGCCGCACCTCGGCGTCCGCCACCTGCGCCATCGCCTGCCCGTAGACCCGGACGAGCTGGAGGGTGGCCACCAGGGGAAGGCCGGCGTCGAGCACCGCGGCCACGTAGCGCAGCAGCTGGACGTCCGTCGAGGACAGCGAGTCCTGCTCCGGGCTCATGCCCAGCGCCGCCACGACGCGGTCGATGAGCCCCGCCTGGAGCCCCGTCTCCTTGGCCGCCTGCTTGCGGCTGTAGACGCGCTCGTCGACTGCAGGGAAGAGCTCCTCGATGTAGCCGAAGGCCAGGCGGCCCTCCTTGGTCGCCGTCTTGATCTCCTTCAGCGAGTGGCCGCGCTCTCGCAGCCGGGCCACGAGCCGAGCGCGGGAGACGGCGCTGGGCGACCACGTCCCGTCGCCGCCGTAGCCCGGGATCAGACCCGTCTTGGCCCAGCGGCGGAGCGTCTCCGGCGAGACCCCGGCCCGGGCCGCCGTCTCCTGAAGGGTCAGGCCGCCGCCGGCGGCGGGGCCGCCGTCGTTACCGTTGATCGCGCCCGCGTCCTCAGCGGTATTGACACTGCGTTTGGCCATCTGAGAAATAGTTTCCCGCGGTGGCATATCTCAGCGGCGGGATCCCGTGTGAGAGGCGAGATCCCGCCGCCCGCGGGCGTCACGGCCCGCTGCGTCGGCCGTTGGCGCTCGTCACGTTTCCGGCGGCGCCTCGCAACGGAGCACCGGGTCAACGGCAATCCATTACGTTCTGGCCTGTTGCCTTGCTTAGGGCCTGAGGTCTACCTCTCGCGGCCCCTCCTGTCAATGGCTCGGCGGCCAGGAAGGTTGTCTGCCAACGGAGTTTCCGAACACGGCCTCCCGGACCGGCGCTCACACCTGGAGGTGCGGATAGTCCGCCGCGATCATCTCGCTGTAACGCGCGAACAGGGGTTTGGTGATCGGGATGATGTGAAGCGCCGCCTTGACATCGCCGCCTGCCTTGATGCGCCGGCGAGCGATCGCGATAGCCACGTTCTCCTTGCCCTGGAAGTAGCGGTTCGCGGTCTCCGAGCTCATCTCCATCTTGACCTTCGGCTCCCAGGCCACGTCCTCTTTCCACTCCCAGGCCAGGTTCGGCTCACCCGAGTCGCCGGCGCGGATGTTCACGACCATGTCGAGGTCGGGGAACGTGAACTGCTGTGGCGTATCGACATCACGCAGGCGGGGCCCCATCTCGGGGTCCTCGCTCATCAGCGTGAATGTCCGGTCCATGACCTCCCTGAATTCCTGAGGAGATCTGAAGACACTCATCGCCGGCCCGTCTCGGCACGAGTCATGGGCGCGCAGTCTATTGTCGCGCCGCCGCCAGACGATCTACCTCCAGCACGCCGAGCCTCGTGACGATCCACATTCACCCCACGGCCCCCTTGGCGGAACGGGTTCTGCTCCCCGGCGATCCGGGGCGGGCGCTCCGGTTGGCCCAGGCGCTGCTTGATGCCCCGGCGATGTTCAACCACAACCGGGGGCTCTGGGGCTACACGGGTGCCGGCGCCGACGGCCGGGCGTTGACCATCCAGTCCACGGGCATGGGCGGCCCCAGCGCCGCGATCGTGATCGTCGAACTCGCCGAGCTTGGGGCGCGCCGGCTCGTGCGGGTGGGGACCTGCGGCGCCCTCGCCCCCGAGCTTGAGCTCGGACAGCTGATCGTCGTGCGCGACGCGCTGCCGCGCGACGGGACCAGCGTCGCTCTGGGCGCCGATGATCCGGTGCGGCCCGATGCCGAACTCACCCAGGCGCTGGTCGACGCGGCCGGAGCCGGAGCTTCGAGCGGCAGCATCGTCTCCAGCGATCTCTTCTACGACCTCCCCAATGGCGAGGCGGGGGCGTGGAGGCGGTCGGGAGCCCTGGCCGTCGAGATGGAGACCGCGACCCTGTTCGCGCTGGCGCGGCGCCGAGGCCTGCAGGCGGCATCGCTGCTCGCCGTCTCGGACGTGACCCAGCCCGCCGCCGCTCGGATCGGACCCGACGCGCTCATCGCTGCCGAGCTGAGACTCGGTGATGTGGCCGCCGAGGCGCTCAGCCGTCTGGCGGACTCCTGAACGGGCTAGCGGCTCGCGGCCTGCGACTGGGTCTCGGAGGCCACCACGGCCCGCAGCTCATCGAGCGTGGCCTCGATCCGCTCGATCGCGCGCTCGATCCCGGCCAGCCGCCGCTCCACCGGGGCGCCGTCGAGCTCCTCGACGCCGCGCTCGAGCCGGTCGAGCACGTCCTCCACCCCTTCGAGCCGCTGCGAGACCGAGCGCAGCCGTCGGGTCAGGCGTTCGAGATCGCTCGCCGAGGGGAGGTTGAGGGCGCTGAGCGCGACCTCCTGGGCGCGCATCGCCCGCTCCCGGGTCTCCAGCGCCGCCGATAGGGCGCCCGTGACCATCGGGTTCTCCAGGAGCTCCTGGGCCAACTTGCCGATCGTCTCCTCCCCCTGCCGGGTCATCCGCTCCCGAAGTCCTTGCTCTGGCGTTGAGCCTTCCACGAATCTGGCACTCTAGCGCTCAGCCGAGGTTTCGCCGCTGCCAGCGGTGGTATCTCAACACCGCACCCAACCTCTGCCGAAGCCCACCCCCTCAAGCCCCGCCTGAACGCCAACTCTAAGGCTCAAGTTGAACCTTATGCCAGCCCCAACGAGGATCTCCAAGGCGACGCTGTCGGATACCCGTCCGCAGGCTCCTCCAGGATCTTCGGACAGGCCTCCACCGGACCGATCTAGGCAAAAGCAGCGGATTGGGAGCAGGTACAACGCGCATACCCATTCCGACTGTCCGGCCGTTGTTTGATGTCAGAGCTTGAGTCCCCCACCGAAACGGCCGATTCAGACGACGGTTCTCCGTTGCAAACCCCTTTGCCACCCGTTAGCGTGCTGGACAGGCCGGCCTGTGGAGTCGGTGCGGTCCAGGTTCGTGGCGGGAGGAAATTAGACCACCGTGTCGATTAGCCACAAGCTGAAATTTGCCCTAGCCAGCGTCGGGATGATTCTCGTCGTGATGGCGGTTGCCGCCATCCCGACCGCTGCCGCCGATACGTGCACGGTCACGGCGACGCTGCTGGACGGCCAGACCGTCACCTTCACCGTGAACGCCGCGCCGGGGACCCCGCCCGCACAGATGCTGCCGCCGGGTACCCCCCCGGTCCAGAACGTCACCGCCAACTGCCAGACCAGCACTGCCCCCACGACCCCCGCAGTGACGGTGACCACGAGCAAGCCGTCGACTACAACCACGACCCCGACGACCAAGTCGACACCGACGACGACGACCACGACGACGACAACGACGTCCCCCTCGTCGTCGGTGAAGAAGACCAAGACCACGGCCCAGAGCTTTAAGAAGCCCAAGGCCGGTGCCGGCCAGGACACGCAGACCACGGCCTCGAAACTCACGGCCAAGGTCAAGAAGGCGACGAAGAAGGCGAAGACGGGCACCACGGGCGCGTCGGGGATCACCGGCCCGGGCGTCCCCAACGCGTCGAACCCCACCTTCTCGTTCGCCCTCCCAGGCCCGTCTCCGCTCGGGGTCCCCAACCCCTTCATCGAGAACTTCCAGATCCCGCCCTTCCTGCTCCCCATTTATCAGGCGGCGGGAATCCAGTACAACGTCCCCTGGCAGGTCCTGGCGGCCATCAACGAGATCGAGACCGACTACGGCCGCAACCTGTCGGTCTCGAGCGCGGACGCCGTGGGCTGGATGCAGTTCTTGCCTTCGACCTGGGCCAAGTACGGGGTCGACGCCACCGGCTCGGGCTACGCCGACCCCTACAACCCGGTGGACGCGATCTTCGCCGCCGCCCGGTACCTGAGCGCGGCCGGCGCCTCGCACAATCTCTACAACGCGATCTACGCCTACAACCACGCCGGCTGGTACGTGGAGTCGGTGCTCCTGCGCGCGAAGCTGATCGGCGGGATGCCTCAGGGGCTGGTGGGCGCGCTGACCGGCCTGGTCGAGGGTGACTTCCCGGTCGATGCGGTGGCCAAGTACGCCGACGGCAACACCGCGGCCAACGCGGCCAGCGTGGTCAAGCTCGCGCACACGCGCGTGAAGGGTTCGAACGCCGCCGAGCCAATCGCCTCGACGCAGGGCGCCACCTACACCAACATCTTCGCCAAGCAGGGCTCCCCGGTCATCGCCGTCAACGACGGCAAGATCGTCAAGGTCTCCTACTCCAAGCAGCTCGGCCACTACATCGAGCTCCAGGACGCCAACGGCAACGTCTACACCTACGCGCAGCTGGGCTCGATCTCCCAGTGGTACCCGGTGCCCAAGAACGTCAAGGTGACGGCCAAGGAGATCGCCCACCAGCTCTCACTCCCGGCCCCCAAGCCGACCGGCCCCGCCACCGCAGGGACGCAGTCCACCGCTCCGGTCCCCAGCGTGAGCAAGGCGACCACTGAGACCAAGAGCGCCCCGATGTCGGTGCCGGTGACCCCCGCCTCGACCTCGACCGCGCCCAGCACGGTGCAGACTCAGGTTCCCACGCCGATGGTCAAGGAGCGGCTGTTCGCCAACCCGTCGAACCCCGCCTCCTACGCCGCCGGCGGCGATCTTCAGATCCAGAGCGCCGCCCCCTCGATCTCGAACTTCCAGAACTATTTCTCGGACGCGCTTCATCTGGGCAAGGGCCAGTACACGCTGGAGAAGCTCAAGGCCGGCTCGACGGTCGTGGCGGGCACGATTCTCGGCCGCATCGGCGCCGGCACCTCGACGCTGGCCTCGCACCTGCACTTCATGATCCGCCCCGCCGGCAAGAAGGCGCCCTACATCGACCCCAAGCCGATCCTCGACGGCTGGAAGCTGCTCCAGGCCACCTCGGTCTACCGGGCCGCCGGCATCAACCCCTTCTACGGCAAGAACGCCAAGAACCCAACCATCGGCCAGGTCCTGCTCATGTCCAAGGAGCAGCTCGTCTACCGAGTCCTTGAGGACCCGCACGTCCAGATCTACGCCTGCGGTCGCCGTGACATCCAGGCCGGGCTGATCGACCGCCGGATCCTCGGCGTGATCGAGTACCTCTCGGCCTCCGGTCTTGACCCCACCATCTCCGGCCTCGAGTGCGGGCACAGCCTGACCGGCGACACCGGCGTCGATGCTGCGGGCGTCACCGGAGCCTCGGTCGACATCTCCGCCATCAACAACATCCCGATCCTCGGCCACCAGGGCAAGGGCTCCATCACCGACATCACGATCCGCCGGCTGCTGACGCTCCAGGGCGTGTTCAAGCCTGACGAGATCGTCTCGCTGATGAGCTACAAGCATCAGAAGAGCACCCTGGACCTGCCCGATCACAACAACCGCATCCAGGTCGTCTTCACCCCGCTGTTCGGCCAGAACAAGCTGCTCTCCAACCAGGTCGGCCAGCTGCTCCAGCCGCAGGAGTGGACGCAGCTGATCAACCACATCGCCGATATCTCCGAGCCGACGGTCCCGATCGCGCCGAGCAAGTACGCGATCAAGGTGAACGGCTAGAGCCGTCGCAGCCGGGCGCTCTGGCTTACCTTTAGCCCATCCCGCCCCTCTTTCGCTTCAGCCAGGTCGAACTGCCGTGGGCTCTTGGCCCCCCGGATGGCCGCTATCTGCTCCGCGACCCCGGCGCCGGGCCTGACTCAGCGCCGGCCCACGTCCTGGTCATCGCCACGCTGGGAGCGCCGGAGCGCCGGCGCGTAGGCCGCCGGGGCGCCCATAAGGCTCAAGCTGAGCCTGAGCCTAGCCCCACTCCGGTCACCACCGGGCGCGCCACCGTGATCGACGTCGCCCAGCCGCTCGGAGACGAGGGGCAGGCCGTCGCCTGGCTGGCCGGCGCCGGCGAGGACCATCTCGCGGCCGACCTCGGCGTCCTCAACCGAGCCCTCCACGCCTTCCGCCATGCCGCCTCGGACCCCTATCAGCATCCGGTCTCCCGCTCTCAGCTGCTCGTGGCGCGGATTGGCTACGGGCGCGGCGAGGAGGTCGCCGATGGCCTGTGGACGGAGGCGCGGGAGCTGATCGCCTCCGAGCGCCGCCAGCGCCGCGCCCGCGTGCTCGCCCCCCAGGCGCGCCTGGCCAGCCTCCTGGCCGGCCGCGAGCAGGTCCTGGCCGGCGAGGAGCTGGCCTTGAGGGCCCGGCTCGACCTCGACCACGGGCGAAGCCGGGAGGCGGCGCTTCAGGTCGTGGTGGCGCTCGACGCCACGCTGGCCGAGCTGGCCACCGATCCCACCGCCGCGACGCTCGAAAGCCGCCTCCAGGAGCTCCAGGAGCTTCGCGACCCGGTCGACCACGCCGCCCAGGCGGCGCTCGGCGGGCCGCTCGACGCCGAGGATCAGGAGACGGTCGAGTTCGCCCTCGGGCGGATCGAGGCCGCGCTGCGAGCCCGCACCGTGGCCGGAGCCTGAGCCCTCACGCGGCCAGCCCCAGGGCCGTCCGCAGCACCTCCAGCTCCTCGACCACGTCGCCCTGCATCCGCACGCTGGCGAAGCGATCAAAGGGCGTCGCGCTCTGGGTGATGATGGCCAGGCGGCCCCCGGCGCCGAGCGTGACCTCGGGCAGGCCCGCCACCGGGTAGACCTCGAGCGCGGACCCGATGCACAGCAGCACGTCGGCGCCGGCCGCCAGGGCTTCGGCGCGCTCGAGCGCAGCCACTGGGAGGAGCTCGCCGAAGAGCACGACGTCGGGCTTCAGCGGCTGGCCGCAATCGCACTCGGGAACCCCGGTGCGGCTGGCCACCTCGCGCCGACGCACCTCGGCGAGCTCAAAGCGCGATCCGCATTCCAGGCACGAAGACGTGGCGATCGAGCCGTGGACCTCGATCACCTCCCGGGAGCCGGCGCGCCCGTGCAGGCGGTCGATGTTCTGGGTGATCACCGCGTCGAGCAGCCCGGCCTGCTCGAGCTCGGCCAGGACCTCGTGGGCCCGGTTGGGGAGCTTGTCCTCAAGTGCTTCGAAGCGCTGTCCGTAGAAGCTCCAGAACCGCTCGGGATCGCTCCGGAAGACGTCGATGTGGGCGACCTCCATCGGGTTGACCTTGGTCCAGAGGCCGGTCCCCGGCGAGCGAAAGTCCGGGATCCCCGACGGCACCGAGATCCCGGCCCCGGTCAGCGCGACCACCGAGCCCGCCTCGCGCATCAGCGCCGCCAGCTTGGCGGCGCCGTCAACCGTGCCGAGGCTGCTCACCGGCCCTGAAAGTGCGGCGGGCGCTTCTGGAGGAAGGCGGAGATGCCCTCGCGGGCGTCTTCGGAGCCAAACGCCGCCAGGAACGCCTGCTTCTCGGCCTCGAGGCCGGCATCGAACCCTGACCCCACCGACACCCGCTTGATCTGCTCGATCGCGAGCGGGGCCTGCTCGGCCAGCTTGCGCCCCCAGGCCAGCGCCGTGTCCAACAGCTCGTGGTCGGGCACGACCCGGTTGACCAGGCCGAGCTCGGCGGCCTCGGCGGCGTCGATCGAATCGCCGACCAGGTTCAGCTCGAGCGCCCGGGCCGCCCCGATCAGGGCCGGCAGCCGCTGGGTCCCGCCGAACCCGGGGACGATCCCCAAGTTGATCTCCGGCTGCCCGAAGCTGGCCGACTCCGCAGCGAGGCGGATGTCGCAGGCCATGGCCAGCTCGTTGCCGCCCCCCAGGGCGGTTCCGTTGACGGCGGCGAGGGTGGCGACGGAGCTCTGCTCGAACGAGCGCAGGAGGGCGTGCATGCGATCGAGCAGGTTTCGGCCCGCCGCCTCATCCATCGTGGTAAAGGCCTTGATGTCGGCGCCGGCGCAGAACAGCATCGGGTTCGCTGAGGCGAAGATGAGCGCGCGCACGTCGCCGGCCGTGACCGCTTCCCAGACCTGCTCGAGCGCCTCGACCATCTCTGGAGCGATTGAATTGGCCGGCGGGCGGTCGAGCCAGGCGATGGCCAGCCGCCCCCGCGTCTCGAGCTTCACCGGTCCGTCGGCGAATCCGCTGTCCGGACGCGGGTAGGGGAAGAAGCCCTGGCCCGACTTGACTCCGAGCCGTCCCTGGGCGACCAGGCGGCGCAGGATGAGGGGTGGCGTGAAGTCCTCTCCCCACTCGCTCTGGGCACGTTCGAGGCGGTCCAGCACGTCGTCCAGGCCAAGCTGGTCCGCCCGAGCGAAGGGCGGCGGCATGATCCCGGCTCCCGCCATCATCCCCAGGTCGATCTCCCGCAGCGAGGCGATTCCCTCCTCCAGCACGAGACAGCTCTCGACCAGCGCCTTGAGCGTGAAGCGGTCGACCAGGTCCTGGGTGTCGATTTCAGCTCCCGTGCTCATAGAACCCCTTCCCGGTCTTGGCGCCCAGGTCGCCCGCGGCCACGAGCTCCTGCATCCTGGGGTGGACGTAGAAGCGATCACCGTAGGCGCTCCGCAGGTGCTCGGCCACGTGCAGGACCGTGTCCAGCCCGAGCAGGTCAGTGAGAAAGAAGGGACCCATCGGCGCCGCCTTTGACTCCGCCACCACCCGGTCGAGCTCCTGGACGTCCATGCCCGTCTCCTCCTGGAAGCGCCAGAGCTCGGAAACGCTCGAGTTGAGGATCCGGTTGACCACGAACCCGGGCGCCTCGGCGCAGCGAATCGGCATCTTGCGGATCCGCTGGGCGAAGGCGGCGGCGGCCTGGGCGGTCTCGGAGGAGGTGTCATCGCCCTCGATCACCTCGATCAGCCGCATCACCGAGGCGGGGTAGAAGAAATGGAACCCCACCACCTGATCCGGCCGGCTTGTCACCTCACCCATCTCGGTGATCGACAGCGAGGAGGTGTTGGAGGCGAGGATCGCGTGGCCCGGGGTGACGGCGTCGAGCTCGGAGAACACCGCCTGCTTGATCTCCATCCGCTCGGGCACGGCCTCGATCACGAAGTCGGCGTCGCCGAAGCCGTCATAGCTCGTCGTCCCCTCGATCAGGAGCAGCTTTCGCTGGAGCTCCCCGGCGTCCAGCTTGCCCTCCTCGACGCGGGCCTGCCAGAGCGAGCGCGCCTTCTCGAGCCCCTGCTCGACGAACTCCTCCTTGACGTCCTTGAGGACGACCGGGATCTCGGCGTTGGCGATCGTCTGCGCGATCTCGCCGCCCATCGTGCCGGCGCCCACCACCGCCGCTTTGAAGACGAACATCCGCCTAGACGCTACCTAAGGACGCCTCCAAAGCGCTCCAGGGTCCGCGTCAGCGACATGGTCATCGGGCGGCGGACGAACAGCCACTCGATCAGCGGGGTCACGGGCGTACGGCGCTTCATCCGGTAGTCGAGGCTGAGCTCGACTTCGACCCCGCCAGGGGCGGGTGAGAAGGTGACCCGCTGCGTCCCCAGGATCGAGTCGTCCTCGACCGCGGCCGTTGTCCCGGCCCGCGGCTCGTACTCCGAGACCGTCTCCCGGACCCGCCCCCGCCCGGCCGGGATCGACTCCCACACCACGCTGGACCCGGCCCGCGGCCAGTTGTCATCGACCCTCAGCACCCGGGCCGCCCCATCGACCCAGTCCGGCCAGCGTCCGGTGTCGTACCAGCACGCCTCCGCGTCGCCCACTGAGGCGGCGTACACCCGGCTGACCGCGACCGTGGCCACCGGCCGATTATCAAGCCGCACGCGACTCTTGACAAAAGACGCTCAAAGATATATCGTTATCTATCGCAATCAATCACTACTTTAGGAGAACCATCGATGCGACATCGAGATCGAAGTTTCCACCGACACGAGTTTGGTCCAGGCGGGCCGCCCTTCGGCCCCGGATTTGGCTTTGGCGGCTTTGGCGGCGGTCGAGGACCGCGCCGGCGGCGCCGTGGCGACGTCCGGGTCGGGCTGTTGATGCTCCTCGCCGAGGAGCCCCGCAACGGCTACCAGCTCATGCAGGCAATCGAGGAGCGCAGCGGCGGCCGCTGGCGCCCCAGCCCGGGCGCCGTCTATCCCTCCCTGGCCCAGCTCGAGGACGAGGGCCTGATCCGCGCCACCGAGCAGGACGGGACCCGGCTCTTTGAGATCACCGACGCCGGGCGCGAGCACCTCGAGCAGCGTCACCCGGGCACGCCGCCCTGGGAGGACGCCGACGAGCCCGAGGCAAACCGGGAGCTCCGCGGCCAGATGAAGCAGGCCGCGGTCGCCATGATGCAGGTCGCCCAGGCGGGCAACGAGGATCAGGTCCGGCGAGCCGTAGAGGCCCTGTCCGAGGCGCGGCGCAAGATCTATCTGATCCTCGCCGAAGAGGACGAGGGAACCGGCTCCGCCTAGGTAACACGAAAGAGACCGAGCGCGGCCTAACCTAGAACCGATGACGGCAACCACCAACTCTGGCTCCAATGGCGCCCCCGCCATTTCCGTCGACCACCTCGTCAAGACCTTCGGCGAGGTGGAGGCGGTAAAGGGGGTCGACTTCCAGGTTGCCCCCGGCGAGGTGTTCGGCTTCCTCGGCCCCAACGGGGCCGGCAAGACGACGACCATCAACATGCTCTGCACCCTGGTCAAGCCGACGTCGGGCTCGGCCACCGTGGCCGGCCACGACGTGGTGAGCGAGCGGGACGACGTCCGCCGCCATATCGGGCTCGTGTTCCAGGACCCGACTTTGGACGTCTACCTGACCGCGGCCCAGAACCTCAACCTCCACGCCGAGCTCTACGGCATCCAGCGGGATCTCGTCGAGCCGCGGGCGCGCCAGGTGCTGACCATGGTGGGCCTGTGGGAGCGCAAGGACACCGCGGTGGGGACGTTCTCCGGCGGCATGCGTCGCCGGCTTGAGATCGCCCGCGGGCTGATGCACTCCCCGCGGGTGCTGTTCCTGGACGAGCCCACGATCGGCCTCGACCCCCAGACCCGCCGGTCGATCTGGAGTTACATCGCCGAGCTCAAGCAACGTGAGGAGATCACCATCTTCATGACCACCCACTACATGGACGAGGCCGAGTGGTGCGACCGGATCGCGATCATGGACCACGGCGAGATCGTGGCCCTGGACTCGCCGGCGACGCTCAAGGAGTCGGTGGGGACCGACCGGGTCATGATCCACACCGAGGACAACGATCGGGCCACCGCCGAGCTCCTCGAACGCTTCGGAATCGAAGCCAAGGAAGTCGAGGGAGCCGTGGCCTTCGGCGTCCCGGGGGGCGAGGAGTTCGTGCCCCGGCTGTTTTCCGAACTCGACGTCCCGATCCGCTCAATCAGCGTGTCGCGGCCTACCCTGGATGACGTGTTCATGTCCTACACCGGGACCACGATTCGTGACGCCGAGGAGGACGCGGGCAAGAACCGCAACCGGATGATGATGCGGGCGGCCGGAAGGGCCCCCCGATGAGCGTCGCCACCACCCCCCAGCCCACCGCCGTCGATCACGAGGTGGTCGAGGTTCGGGTCCCGCCCCGGAGCCTCAGCTCCGAGTTCCGGGCCGCCCGGATCATGTGGCGCCGAGACCTGGTCCGCTTCGCCAACGACCGCGTCCGGATCGTCTCGACCCTGATCCAGCCGCTGCTCTTCCTGTTCGTGCTCGGCGCGGGGCTGCAGACCATCTCCAAGGCCGGCACCCACGGCGTCAACCTGAAGACCTTCATCTACCCGGGGATCCTCTGCCTGTCGGTGATGTTCACGGCCATGTTCGCCGCCGCCTCGATCGTCTGGGACCGTGAGTTCGGGTTCCTGCGGGAGATGATGGTGGCGCCGGTGAGCCGGGCCTCGATCGTGGTCGGCAAGTGCCTCGGCGGGGCCACCGTGGCCTGCTCGCAGGGCGTCATCCTGATCCTGCTCGGGCCGCTGGTCGGCGTCCCCTACAGCATCACGCTGATCCTGGGCATCTTCGCGCTGCAGCTGCTGCTCGCGTTCACGGTGACCGCCTTCGGCGTGATGATCGCGGTGCGGATCAAGCAGATGCAGTCCTTCTTCGGCGTCATGCAGATGATCGTGATGCCGATGTATTTCCTCTCCGGGGCCCTCTTCCCGGTCGCCGGGCTGCCGGTCTGGCTGGCCATTCTCAACCGCATCGACCCCCTCACCTACGCCGTCGACCCGATGCGCCGGCTCGTCTTCAGCCACCTCAACATCTCCCCCCTGGCCCGCCACGCGCTCGCCCCGGGAGTCAACTGGTGGACCTTCCACGTGCCCGCCCTGCTCGAGGCCGGGGTGATCGTCAGCCTGGGCCTGGTCATGCTGGGGATCGCCATCTGGGAGTTCAGCCGCACCGAGTAGGGTTTCGCCTCCGCGAACAAAGGAGGCAAGGGATGGACGAGGCCAACGCCCGCACCCACATCGAGGCCCACGCCGATGCGGTGGCCCGTGGGGACATGGACGCTGTTGTGGCCGATTTCAGCGAGGAGATGCGCCCCCAGGTGGCCGAGCTGGCGCCCCAGCTCCTGCCCCTCCCGATCGCCGAAGCCGAGGTTGTCAGCGTCGAGACCGAGGGCGAGGAGGCGGTGGCCCGCATCCACTACACCGGCGAGTCCGGCGACGAGCAGACGCTCCGCTCAACCTGGCGCGAGTTCGACGGCCGCCCGCTGATCGTCGGCGTCGAGCCCGACGACTGAGCCTCAGCCGTAGTCAGGCCGGGCCCTGACTTCACCACCTCTTCGCACTCACCGCCGAGGCGGTGAGAAGCCTTGTCGACGTCATGGGATCCTCCGCGTGGGGGGACGACGCTGGCTAGGACCGTCCGGGCGTCGCCCCGCGGGTCATTGGCGGTTCGGTGGCACTGGCACGACACACGTGAACGAGCCGACAGACGCGTGTCGTAGCAGCGACGCTATGTGACGCTCCGACGACTTTCGCGCCGGGCGACGGAGGGGTGTGTCGTATCCGTGCCACCTTCACCACGTCCAGCTGCGCCCGCCGCCAGCCAACCCATCTTGTTCTCATCGAGAAGCGAGCTCTGGGACTCTGCCGCGTTAATCGCGCCCTTGCTCCACCCGCCCTGCAAATCACCCCAGTAAGCGATACCAGGGCACCGGCTAACCCAGGGTCCGGGCCAGGAACGCCTCGGTGATCGCCCACGCCCGCGCCGCCGCCTCAGGGCGGGAGAACATCGGCGAGTCGTGGTTGTCGAAGGCGTGCCCGCCATCGGGCTGGATGTGGCACTCCCAGCCCGCGTGCTGCTCGGCCATCGCGCACACGCGCTCCGCATCGGCGACGGGGATGTACTCGTCCTCGGCCCCGAAGTGAAAGAGGACCGGGCACTCAATGCGGTCGGCTTGGTCGAGCCGCCCGGGAATCGTCGAGCCGTAGTAGCAGACGGCCACGGCCGGGTCGTCGACCACCGCCACTTCGTAGGCCACTCCGCCACCCAGGCAGAACCCGAGCACCCCCACCGCCCGACCCCCCACCTCCGGGCGCTCGCGTAACGCCTCGACGGCGGCCACGGCATCCTCGACCGCGCCTGCGTGGTCGAGCCGCTGCACGGCCTCCATGGCCTGCTTGAGGCCGTCCTGGTCGTGCTCCAGCTCCAGCCCGGGGGCAACCCGGCGGTACAGGTCAGGGGCCAGCGCCACATAGCCGAGCTCGGCCAGGCGCTCGGTGGCTCGTCGGATATACGAGCCGACTCCGAAAATCTCCATCAGGACGACGATCCCCGGCCCCTCGCCTGACTCGGGCAGCGACAGGTGGCCACCCATCGTGGCCCCGCCGGCGACCGGGATCTCGGTGGCCGGCACCGGGGTCAGGCCGCCGCGGCGGCAGGTTCCTCAGCCCGGCGCGGCAGCAGCGTCTCCCGGGCGATGACCAGGCGCTGGATCTGCGCCGTACCCTCGTAGAGCTGGAGGATCTTGGCGTCGCGCATCAGCTTCTCGACCGGGTACTCCTTGATGAAGCCGTAGCCGCCGTAGACCTGGACGGCATCGGTCGTCACCTCCATCGCGGTGTCGGCGGCGAAGCGCTTGGCGTGCGATGACTCGAGCGTGTTGCGCCGGCCCTGATCGAGCAGGACGGCCGAGTTCCACGTGGCCAGCCGGGCCAGGTGGACCTTGGTCGCCATGTCCGCGATCATGAACTGGATTCCCTGGTGCATGGCGATCGGGACGCCGAACTGGACCCGCTCCTTGGAATAGTCGATCGCGAACTCCATCGCCGCCCGGGCGACTCCGACGCCCATCGCCGCGACGCCGGGCCGCGTGCGGTCGAGGGTCATCATCGCGATCTTGAAGCCCTTGTTCTCCTCCCCCACGAGGTGATCGAGCGGAATCTCAACCTCGGGGAAGGTGATGGTCGCCGTGTTCGAGGCCCGCTGGCCCATCTTGTCCTCGTGCTTGTCCACCACGACACCGGCGTCGCGCGGGACGATGAAACAGGAGATGCCGCGGTGTCCGGCGTCCTTGTCGGTCTTGGCGTACACCGTGTAGTAGTTGGCGTACTCGCCGTTGGTGATGAAGCACTTGGAGCCGTTGATGACCCACTTGTCGCCCCTGCGTGTGGCCGTGGTCTTCATGCCGCTGACGTCGGAGCCGGCATCCGGCTCGGTCAGGCAGAAGGAGGCGAGCAGGGGCGCTTCGGAAAGGCGACCCAGGTACTCCTTCTTCAGCTCCTCGGAGGCGGCGAGGGCAATCGGGGCGGTGGCCAGCCCGTTGCATGACAGCGAGGTCCCAATCCCGGAGCAGCCCCAGGCGATCTCCTCCTCGATCAGCGCGCCGTCGAGGTAGCCGAGGCCCGGCCCCCCGTATTCCGACTCGAGGTGGCCGTTCATCAGGCCCAGTTCCCAGGCCTTTTCGATGATGTCCTGCGGCCAGGTGCCGTCCCGGTCGTACTCCCAGGCCACGGGGCGGATCTCCTTCTCCGCGAAATCGTGGGCCATCTCGCGCATGCTCTTCTGCTCATCGGTGAGCGTGAAATCAACCACCTGGATATCTCCTTGATTGACTAGTCAGTCAACGGCTCAGGGTTTCAAGATTACCCGATTGGGGCGAAACTATGTTCGGTACATGAACCCCCTTGCCAGCAGCGCCCAGGTAGTCCTCATCCCGGCGGCCGGCGGCGCCTTTGGCACGGTGCTCTGGGTCGTGTGCATCGCGGCGGCGGTAATCGCCGTGATCGCCCTGCTCTCTAACAGCAAGGCGTGGGAGGACTTTGGAAAGGGGCATCTGCTGATGGACAAAGAGGCTCCCCGCTCCAGCTCGGGCACCGCCGTCTCCGAGCGCGATGAGGAGATCCGTCAGATGCTTAATGCGCGCAACGCGCGTCGCCGGCGTCGCGGCGAGGAGCCGATCGACGTCGAGGAGGAGCTGCGGCAGCTCACGGCGCCCCAGGTCGACCCCGAGCTCCGCCAGGAGATCCGTGATCTGGTCAAGGCGCGCAACTACCGTCGCACCCGCGCCGGCAAGCCGCCACTCGACGTCGAGGCCGAGGTCGAGCGGGAGATCTCCCGGCTTCGCGAGCTCTAGGCGTATCCTGACGCGACCATGGCTGATCCACGACGCTTTGAGCTCGACGAGCTCATCATCCGCCCCGGCTCCTACTTCAACCCCCAGACCGAGATCCTGATCGTCGTCGACGACTCCCCGGAGCTCGACGCCGAGATCTTCAACATGGAGGAGTACGAGGGCGCGGACTGGGTGCTAATCAGCGACGAGGTCCCAGTGGACGAGAACCGCCGCGACGAGCTGCTCGAGTCCTTCCAGACCCGCCACCAGCCCGGCACCCTGGGCGAGGACGACCTCGACATCGTCGACGAGGAGTTCGAGGAAGAGGACTCCGACTACGAGCGGGAGTAGGCCCTAGCCCCCGTTCAGCAGCGGGGCGCACTTCTGCATGTTCGCGATATCCGATCCGGCCGCCTGGATGCACTGGGCATAGCGCTGGTAGGTGCTGCTGGCGGCGCCGCCGCTGCCGGTGGTCCCCGTGCCGCTCGTGCCCGTAGCGCCGGTGCCGGTGCCACCGCTCGTGAGCCCGCTCTGCAGGTCGGCCAGGAGGACCTTCAGCTTGTCCTGGAACTGGCTGTAGGGCAGGACCGTCTTGGGCGCCGTGATGCTCTGGGCCTGGTTCAGGTTCGCGTACTCCATGGTCAGCCGCAGGGCGGCCGAGGGCCCGAGCAGCGCCGACGTCTCTCCGGTCGTATCGAGCTTCAGGCTCAGATCGAGCCGGCGCAGCGTCTTGTCGCCGGTACCGGTCCACACATCGATGCTCGGATTATGGATTTCGCTGGCGATCTGGCTCCGCGTGGCCGGTGAGATCTGGGTCGGGAGCTTGGCCGTCGACGCCCCCACCGAGGACGCTCGGCTGAGGAAGGTGTTCAGGTCCTGCAGGAGTGCTGGAACGTTGATTCCGGCCCGAATGTGGGTGGTATTTGTCCCATCCAGCGCTTCGTTTCCCACCACCTGTGGGTTAACCAGCCAGTGCTGAGGTTGAATACCAAGCCGCGCCAGGACCCCGGAGCCGCTCTTCGACCCGGGCGAGGAGCCCAGCTGCGCGAAGCTCGACTCCAGACGCTGAAAGGTCGCCGGCGGCAGCTGGTAGCTCTGGCCCTCGAAGCTGACGTAGCCCTGGCTGCCCGTCGAGAGGATGCCCACCGAGACGTTGCCGCCGCTCGTACCCAGCGTGAGGGTGAAGTCGGACTGCGGGAGCTTGCCGCTGCCGAGGCTCTGGAAAGGCCCGCCGAGGCTCAGGCTGATCGGACCCTTGAGGGCGCTCGAGCCCGAGGGTGTGACGGCCAAGCTGAGGCCGACGATGCCGCTGTTGATCCGGTGATTCCCCGTGAACGTCTGGTGCAGCAGCGTCGTCGCCTGGTCATTCGAGCCGCCACCGCAGGCCGCGAGGCCAAGCCCGGCGACGGCGAGTGTCGCCACGCAGCGCAGCGTCCGGTTGCGAAGGCGAATAGGCATCAAATCCAGCGGCGAAACGGTCCTCGGACTGGGCGCGAATGTAGCATCGGCACGATGCGAGGGCGCCTATTAGGTCTGCTGCTGGTCGCTGCCGTCTCGTTCCCGGCCACCGCCGCGGCGGCACCGGTGCTGGTGATGAGCCGTACCGGCCGCGTGCACCGGGCGAACGATCGCTTCCTGCCTGCGGCCGCGCCCGCCCCCGCTCCGGCTTCTTCGCCCCGCCCGGCCGCCCGGCGCCCGCGGCTCGCGGCCTCCGCGGCCCGGGCCAAGGCAAAACCCAAGCCCAAGCTCCCCACGGTGACCAGCGAGCTCACCCGGCTCTACCGCGCGGGCCAGATCACGGAGAGCGCCTACACCAGCTACAGCGGGAGCTGGTCCGCCGCCACGGCGGCGGCCAAGCACCTGCACGGCACCCGAGCGGTCGAGCTCGGAGCCGTGATCAAGAACGTCACGGCGATGGCCGCCGCCCATGACTTCATCCCCTCCCGCCTGCCGGCCATCTTCCTGACCCTGGACCGCAACCGTCAGTGGTGGACCAGCGGCCCCATCCCCTACTCCGGCCAGGAGATGGAGTTCACCAACTCGAACCTGGTCTGGGAGTACTACCCGGGCCAGGGCCTCGAGCTCCAGGTGCTGGCCACGTTCGGCAAGGCCGATGGCCTCTACACCGGAGGCCCCTCGGACTATCCGCAGCTCCGCGCCCTGCTCAACGAGATGATCCCGCTCGCCGTGCAGCGGGCCGGCGGCATCGCCTGGGAGTACTACTTCCGCTGGGAGGGCGGGGCGCCGCCGTGGACGAGCGCGATGGCCCAGGGCACGGGCATCGAGGCACTGACGCGAGCCGCCAAGGCGTTCGGCCCACTCTCGGGGCCGAGCGGTAGCTCGGAGAGCTACCTCCAGATCGCCCAGCAGGCGCTCGCGCTGTTCACCGTCGCGCCGCCGACTGGCGTCCGCGTAGCGACCGCGCGCGGGGCGCGCTACCTCCAGTACTCCTTCGCGCCGAACACCGACATCATCAACGCCTTCCTCCAGTCGCTGATCGGGCTCTACGACTACGCCCAGGAGAGCAAGAACGCCGAGGCCAAGCAGCTGTTCGCCGCCGGCAACGCCGAGGCCGAGGCCGAGGTACCAGAGTTCGACACCGGCGCCTGGTCGCTCTACCAGCCGGGGATCGAAGATGACCTCAACTACCACGAGCTCGTCACCGGGTTCCTGCAGCAGATGTGCTCGCGGACCCGGGCGTCCGTCTACTGCACGACCGCCCAGCACTTCGAGACCTACATGAAGACCCCGCCGGTGCTCCGCCTGCTCACAACGCAGGCCACGTCAAAGCGGCGCTTCAGCCTGCGCTTCTGGCTCTCCAAGTACTCACATGTTGGCATCGTCATCACCCGCGGCACGCAGTCGGTGCTGCGCACGAGCGCCTACTTCCCCTACCAGGGGCATTCCGTCACGGTCCCGGCGCTCAAACCCGGGACCTACCAGGTCGTGCTCGCCGCCACCGACCTGCCGGGCAATTTCACCCGGCTCGTCGGGACGCTTCACGTCTCTCCGCCGCGCCGATCGACATAGACTCGCGCCTCATGGCGCCGCGCACGGTCCTCTACACCGGCAAGGGAGGGGTCGGTAAGACCTCGGTGGCCGCCTGCACCGCGCGTGCCTGCGCCCGGGCCGGGCTGCGCACGCTCATCATCTCCACCGACCCGGCCCACAGCCTGTCCGAGTCGCTCGAGGCCGAGCTCGGTCCCGATCCCGCCCCCGCCGGAACCGGGCTCTGGGGTCAGCAGGTGAGCGCCCAGGAGGAGATCGAGCGCCACTGGGCCGGGGTTCAGGAGTGGCTCGGCGACCTGTTCGTGGCCCGGGGTCTGGATCACATCTCGGCCCAGGAGCTGACCGTCCCGCCCGGAACCGACGAGCTCTTCTCGCTGCTCCAGCTCAAAGCCGCGCACGAGGCGGGCGAGTGGGATGTGATCGTCGTCGACTGCGCCCCCACCGGCGAGACGCTGCGGCTCCTCTCCTTCCCGGACGTCGCGCGCTGGTGGATCGACAAGGTGTTCCCCTTCGAGCGCCAGATCCTGGCCACCGCCGGGCCGATCGCCCGGACGCTGCTCGACGTTCCGATCCCCACCCACGCCGTGTTCGCCGACATCAAGCGGCTGTCGCAGAACCTGATCGCGATGAACGAGATCCTCCGTGATCGCCGGCACGCCACCGTCCGGCTGGTCATGAACCCGGAGAAGATGGTCATCGGGGAGGCGATGCGGACCTTCACCTACCTCAACCTGTACGGCTATCTCACCGACGCGGTGATCGTCAACCGCGTCTTCCCCTCCGAGGTGGGCGAGTACTTCGCTGCCTGGCGGCGCGTCCAGGAGCAGCACCTCGAGCTGGTCGCCTCGGCCTTCGCTCCCGTGCCCGTGTTGCGGGCGCCCTACTTCGACCAGGAGGTCGTCGGCGGCGCCATGCTCGACCGCCTGGCCGAGGCGCTGTTCGGCCCCGGCGACCGCGACCCGGCGGCGGTCATGCACGAGGGGATGAGCCAGCAGCTCGTCGTCTCAGACGGCGACGTCCGCCTCCGCCTGCCGCTGCCGCTGGCGGACAAGGCCGACGTCACGCTCAAGAAGGCCGGACTCGAGCTGATCGTGGGCGCCGGCGGGCAGAAGCGAACGATCGCGCTGCCGCCGGCCCTTGAGGGCTTCGAGCCCACGGGCGCCCGCTTCGAGGA
Organism: Solirubrobacteraceae bacterium; assembly: GCA_035505215.1. Lineage (GTDB taxonomy): Bacteria > Actinomycetota > Thermoleophilia > Solirubrobacterales > Solirubrobacteraceae > Palsa-465. The sequence continues at coordinate 149,448 of DATJQY010000017.1, forward strand.
CGGGGCACTCGAGGTCAGCTTCAACGCCCCCGCGCATTCCGGAGCCGTCGATGGCCGATGAGCCCCAGGAGGCGCTCCGCCGGCTCGAGGAGCGGCTGAACCAGGCCTCGGACGCCGCCGAGCGCCTGCTCGCGGAGGCGGCGCGAAGCGCGCGGGGCGGGGCCGCGGCCGACGCAGGCGATCCACCACGCGGCGACCACCCACCCCCTTCCGGCTGGCAGATGCCGCGGGGCGACGAGCAGGCTCACGTGCGAGGGCCGGCGGCCGAGTTCGAGGCGCTCGTCACGGCGCTCGGCCTGGTCCGGGACCTGGTCCCGCCGGAGGTGCTGGCCCGGCTCGCTACCGCCGTGCGCGAGCTGCTCATGGCCCTGCGAGCGCTGATCGACTACTACCTCGAGCGCCTCGACCGCCCGCGCCCCGAGCCCGAGCGGGTCCGCGACATCCCGATCGACTGAGGTGTGGGAGATTTGTCTCGCCTGGCGAGACAAATCGCCCACAGCTAGACGAGCTTTCCCACCACGAAGGCGAAGATGGCGCTGATCAGGCCGACGATCAGAATTCCGGTCAGGATCAGGGTCCGAGACTTGGCGAGGTGGCCGTAGATCCCGATCAGGAAGCCGACCCCCATCACGACTGCGTAGGGGCCCGTGCTGGTGGGAAGGGCTGCGGGAACGAGGATGACCACAGCTGAACCCTATATTTGACCGACCGATGGCCACCGCGGATCCGGCATCAGTAGAGGACATCGCCGACGGGCTCGCGCAGGTCGGGTACCTGCCCGGCGAGTCGACGGCGCTCGTCTCCTTTCTCGCCACCAAGCTTGGCAAACCGGTGCTCGTCGAGGGGCCAGCCGGCGTCGGGAAGACCGAGCTGGCCAAGGCCCTGGCCCGGTTGCTCGACCGCACGCTCGTGCGCCTGCAGTGCTACGAGGGGCTCGACGAGGCCAAGGCGCTCTACGAGTGGAACTACCGCAAGCAGCTCCTGCGCATCCAGACCGAGTCAGAGGCGGCGGGCTGGCAGGAGGTCCAGGACGACATCTTCGGCGAGGAGTTCCTGCTCGCCCGGCCCCTGATGACCGCCATCGCCTCGCCTGATCCGGTGGTGCTGCTGGTCGATGAGATCGACAAGACCGACCAGGAGTTCGAGGCCATGCTGCTGGAGCTGCTCTCGGACTTCCAGATCTCGATCCCCGAGCTCGGCCGGATCGAGGCCCGAACGCAGCCGGTGGTGCTGCTGACCTCGAACAACACGCGCGAGCTCACCGAGGCTCTCAAGCGCCGCTGCCTCTATCTCTGGCTCGACTACCCCGACCTGGAGCACGAGCTCCAGATCGTCCGCCTGCACACGCCCGAGCTCGATGCTCAGGTGGCGCGCAAGCTGGTCGACGTCATCCACCGCGTGCGCGAGCTCGACCTCAAGAAGCCGCCCAGCATTGCCGAGTCGATCGACTGGGCGCGCACGCTCGTGCTCCTGGGCGCCACCGACATCGATCAGACCACCTTCCAGCAGACGATGAGCGTGATCCTCAAGCACCGCACCGACCTGGACACGGTCGCCTCCCGGGTCGGGGTGATGCTCGACCCGGCCGCCGATGCCGCCTGAGGGCTTCGCCGGCCAGCTCCTTGGCTTTGCCGAGGAGCTGCGGGAGGAGGGCGTCGCCGTCGGGACCTCGGAGATCCTCGACGCGGTCCAGGTCCTGGAGCACGTGAGCTGGACCGAGCAGGAGGACTTCAAGGAGGGACTGGCGGCAACCCTGGCCAAGTCGCCTGAGGACCGCCGGATCTTCGAGCTCGTCTTCGACCGCTTCTTCTTCCGAGCCACCGAGGCCGAGGCGGCCCGGCAAAGGATCACCGAGGAGACCTCCGGCGGCGATGGCGCCACCGAGATCAACCTGGACACGCTGCGGGCCCAGATCGCCGCCGCCCTGCGTGACGGTTCAGAGGGGGCCATGCGTGACCTGGCCCGGCTCGCCATCGCCGCCTTCGGGCAGGGTCAGGGATCCGGCGTCCTCGGGGTCGACGTGCAGCGGATCCGCCGCGCCCTGGGGCTACGCGCCGAGCCCCAACCCGAGCTCCCACCGGATGACCCGCGGCGCGACGGTACCCCGCGGGAGCAGCTGCGGCGCTTCGAGGCGCATCTGCGGCGAGAGCTTGAGCGGGCGATGATCGAGCGGACGGCCGCACTGCCCCCCAAGCGGCCCCTCTCAGAGCTCGACCGGGCGCTCCCCAGCGGGCCGATTCAGGATCTGGCGGCGGTCCACCGCGTCGTCGCCCAGCTCAAACGGCGGCTGGCCACCGAGGGCCACGAGGCGCGCGGGCGCAAGCGCCACGCCCACGTGGACGTGCGCCGGACGATGCGGGCCTCGCTCGAGACGGGCGGGGTCCCGATCACCCTGAAGTACCGCCCCCAGCGTCCCCGCCGGCCGGAGATCTTCGTCCTCTGCGACGTGTCGACGAGCGTGACCAGCGCCTCGACGTTCTTCCTCAGCGTCCTCCACGCGCTGCACGACGCCTTCCGCAAGCTCCGCTCATTCGTCTTCATCGAGCGGATCTCCGAGGTCACCGATGTATTCGAACGCGAGCGCGACTTCCAGGCCGCCAGTCAGGCCATTTCCCGCGACGCCGGCGTCGCCGACATCTCGGGCTACACGGACTATGGCCGGGTGTGGGAGGAGTTCTTGGCGCTCATCGAGGACGAGCTGCATCCACGCGCGACGGTGATCGTGCTCGGCGACGCCCGGACCAACGGCCGTCCCCCCCGCGATGACATCTTTGCCGCCATCACCGCCCGTGCTGGCCGCACCTTCTGGCTCAACCCCGAGCCGCGCCTGTACTGGAACTACGGCGACTCGGTGATCGCCGCCTACGAGAAGCACTGCGTCGCCTTCGAGTGCTGGCGGACCGATCAGCTGGAGGAGTTCGTCAAGGTCCTGAGCCGGGACCGGGCGGGGGCGTAGGCGAGTCGGCTTGCCCAGATCACGCGTTCAAACCGCTCGATTCACGGGCCGCAATCTGGGCGCGAGGCTAAGGACGCCGTACGCACTTGCCGCACTGAGTACCGCGCAGGATCCCCAGAGCAGCAGCGGGCTCACGGACAGGAGTTGGGTTCCTCCGAGGGACGATGTGAGCCAGCCCGAGGCGACGGCAAGGCTGTAGAGGCCTGAGTACCGTCCCCGGAGGTCCTCGGGGGCGAGCCGCGCGACGATCGCTCCAGTGACGGTTGCGGGAAGGATCTCTCCGGACGTCCAGACGGCGACCGACAGCAGGTATCCGTCGGGCGTCGACGCGATTGCCGTCAGCGCGAATCCGGCGCCGACCAGCAAGACGCCCGCGGCCCACACCCGACCAGGGTCACGCCGGATCAGGCGCGGCGCCAGTACGGGCTGTGCCAGGCAGATGATCACTCCGTTGAGGGCCATGCACAGTCCGTAGACGTGCGGAGATAATCCGGACCGGTGCACGGCGAGCGGGAGCGTCGAATCCGACTGCAGGTACACGAAGTAATAGGCCAGCACCGCCGTGGTGAACGCGAGCATCGTGCGATCACGCAGGACGAGCCTGTAGCCCGAAGCGCTCTTCCGCACCAGGTTAAGTCGGCCCGGAGGTTCGGGCACGAACAACCAAACGAGACCGCCGAACAACAAACCGGTGCCCGCGTCGATCCAGAAGATCGCAGTGAAGGCGGATTGGGCCAGAAAGCCAGCGCTCGTCATCGCTACCGCAAATCCGAGGTTGCTCACCCAGAAAAGCGCGGCGTACGCCCGAGCGCGATCTTCTTCTGGGACCAGGTCGGCCACAAGCGCCTGCGTCACCGGCCGGGGCGCCTCCAGGGTCAGGCCGAGCAGGAGAATCAGCACCACGATCAGCGCTGTCAGGCGGGCGTACGCGAGCGCCACCATGATCGCGGCGGTCGTGAGTGTGGCACCGAGAAGCGTGACCCGGCGCCCGACGCGATCTATCAGCGCACCACCGATCAACGGAGCGACGAGCGCAGCGCCGCCGAACCCCGCGAGCATCTCGCCGGCCACGACAATCGAGAAACCCCGTGCGCTGACCAGATAAAGCGTCATGAACGGCACGACCATCGTGCCCGCTCGGTTGATGAACGCGCCGGCACACAGGACCCAGAAACCACGCCCGGAGCGCACCGCCCGCGCCGACCTGCCAGGACCGGCCGCGATCTGCATCACGGCTGAGCGAGCTGATTGCGAATTGCCCACGTTCAGCTCAGATCGCGATGGCGAGTCGTATCGCGATGAGAACCACCGCCAGTCTCCCGGCAACGGAAACGGCCCGCTGGATCGTGGGCGTAAACCGGCGGCCGGCGTGACCGGCGGCCAGTGACAACGCCAGATGCCACAGCGCAGAAGCAGTACCCGCCCCGGTCACGAACGCGACGCCCTCGGCAACTCCGTTCAGCGAAAGGGACGCCGTGACGGACCCGAAATAAACGATCGTCAGCGGGTTGATCGCCGTGAGACCGACAAAGCGAAGGTACTGAGCAGACCGGGCGCCGAACGGCCGCGTAGCGTCGCCTTGACTCGGTGCCGGGGCGCGCTGATCACGTGAGGGATCCCGCTTGAGAGCCCACAATCCGTGAACACCCACCAGCGCGAGGATCACGGCGGCGACGGTCTTCACCTCCGCCTGATGGGCGGCTAACCCGGCGCGGGCCGCGCCACCGGCGAGGACTGCGCCCGTCGCGTAGGCCACGTCGACGCTCGCGACACCGAGACCAGCCGCTGCACCGGCCCGCGGGCCGGCACGGACCGCAGTCTCCAGCACCAAGGCGCTGATCGCGCCGAACTGCGTCGCGATCGCTATGCCGACAATCAGGCCAGCCCACAGGGCCTCGGGTACGTCCATAGCGAGTGGGTAGCATCCGAAACTGCGAGATCACAAGCGAAAATCAGCTCTTGCTGCGATAATCGCAGTAATGGACGAGATTGACAGCGCTATCCTCAGACTGCTCCGAGAGGACGGTCGACTACCATGGCGCGACCTCGGCGCCAAGGTCGGTCTCAGTGCCAACGCGGCAGCCGATCGCGTTCGACGACTGCGCCGAGCAGGCATCATCACCGGCTTCACAGCGCAAATCGATCCAGCCGCCGGCGGCCGCCAGATCGAAGCACTCATCTCAGTGGTGCTCCTGCCCGGCACCGACTCAGACAGGTTCGCGACCCTGAGCAGCACGCTCGGGCCCGTCAGCGAAGTGCTCCACCTGGCCGGCACACCCGACTATCAACTGCGTGTCGCCTGCCACGACACCGCCGAACTCGACACCCTGCTGCGAACCCTCCGACTCAGACTCGGCGTCGCAGACACCGACACCAAAATCATCCTTCGCTCCGGCCCGCCGCCGGGCGACACCCAGCAGGGCCCGACCGGTTTCTAACGCGGCTCGGACGTCGAACCCGGTCGTCTCGCAACCTTGGCGATCACGCGGGTCGCGCTAGCTGATAATCGCCGTGGCGACGTGATAGAGGTCCGAGCCTCGGTCGCGTCGTCGCAACGGCGTGAAGTAACTCTCGCCCGCCTGACGCGTCGAGACATCGCTTACGAGACGGAACCCGCGCGCGTGGAGGTAGTCGTGCAGCCCTTCCGGTGATAGGCCGAAGATCCAACGCTCGCCGCGGTTAGCCGTGCCGCGTAGCCACCGGGCCGCTTCGGGGAATCGATCCAGCTCGCCCCTGACCACAGCGTCGACGACGTAGGTAAAGACGAGCGTGTCGCCGCGACGGCCGATTTGGTGGATCGCTGAAAGCGTCTCGTCGACGGCCTCCGAGGAGAGATATTGGGTCACTCCTTCCCAGAGGAAAATACTTTCGCGCGCGGGCTGATACCCGCTGCCGATGAGACCAGCGGCGAGGTCGTCGCGCTCAAAGTCGACGGCGACGTAGGTGGGCGCGGTCGTGGCGGGTGGCGCGGCACGAGCGAGGACAGTCCGCTTATCGGCCTGCGTGCTCGGGTGGTCGATCTCGAATACCGCACGGTCTGAGAGGCAGGCCAGGCGGTACGCGCGGGTGTCGTAGCCGGCGCCCAGGATCACAAGCTGCTCCATCGACGGGGACCGCTCGCAGATGAGGTCGTCGATCAGCCTCGTGCGAGCAACTGCGGACGCTCGAGGTCCGGGACCACCGACGAAGTCGTAGATGGCTTCGATGGCGCGACGCACGACGGCGAGGCGCGCGCCTCGCAGTGCGACGCGCCACGCGGGCGAGACGAAATCCTGGGCGAGGGGATCTTGGAAGAGCCTTGTCGGAGCGGGTCTGGTCGACTCCAGGCCGCGCTGGACCGCCATCAGCCGCGCGGTACGGCTGGGGCGTCGAGCGAGTTGGTCCTGTGCGAGAGTCGTCATTACGTCGGTTCACTGCGAGTGCGACGATGCCGCGTGGGCCGCTTCGTCACGGCTGGCCTCAGCATTGGATGAGTTGTCGGCGATCGCCTCGAGCGCGAGTGAGTAGGCGACGGCAAGCGCATCGGATGCTGCGACGCGGACGTCGGGCTGAACGCCGACGCGCTCCCAATTGCCGCCAGTGATCGGGCTCACAGGACGGGCGGTCGGTAGGCGCAGCTCAACGTGCTCGGCCAGCGACACTACCTCGCTGGGGTGCGCCCCACCCCGGGTGACCTCACCGACAATTGTGGCTCGGCCCAGAGCTTGGAGGTCATAGGCAAGTGATTCTCCGCCTGAAAACGTGTTCGGCCCGGTAAGCGCGTACACGTCTCGATGGAGGTAGCGGGGGCCGGGCAGGTGGGCGGCGGTCCAGAATTGGCGCGCCGGCCCCGCCGGGCCCTCGACGATGTCCGACAAGCGCGTCTCGCCGTCCGGGAACAGGAAGCTCGCGAGGAAAGTGACGGCGTCCGGGCTACCACCGATGGTGGGACGCAGATCGAGGATGAGCGCTTCGGTGTGCTGAACCATTTGCATTGCCGCCGCCAGCGTCGGGCCGGCAAAGGCGAGCTCAGGAATGACTGTCAACTCGATAACCCCGATGTTCCCCGGCATCCACTCGACGCAGCGAACGCCGTGATTCTCACGGCGAAACCGTTCGCGCAGCTCGTTGATCAGCTCGACGTCGTCTTGGCTTCTCTCAGCTGAGTCATGCCAGATCAGCCGCAAGTGCTTGTCGTCGGTGGCCCGCAGCAGATCGGCACTGAGCCGCTCACAGAGCTCCGGCCCCACCGTGGGTGGATATGCGCCGGCCTCCAGCTGAGAGCGCAGGAGGTGGGCCGCTGCCTCGGAACGCGCCGGGAAGATGTAACCGTCGAGCAGCCGGCCAATCAGTGCGTCGATCAGCGTTGGCAGCGCCGTGGTCATGGTGTCGTCCCCGGCTGCGGGAATCCGAAAGCCAGGACGCGAACCGGCAGCGCTTCAACCGTCGCGTCGTCATGCGCGGCCGAGTGAGAGCGTTCGAGCGCCGCGTCAAACACGCCGCTCAGCTGGCCGCGGTGGTTGACCACTCCTACTCGGCTGTGGGCCAATCCCAGCCCAGCTGCAGGAACAGGCCAAGGCGGTCGCTGACCGCCCGGATCTCGGTCACCTTGCCACCGGCGACGGTCAGCACCCAGATCTGCTCGATCTCGAAGCTGCGGCCGGTGGGGAGCGGCATCCGCGGGTGTGTGCCGGTGTGGGTGCCGCGCACCCGCAGTTGGGCGGCCACCCGATCGCCCTCCGCAGTCAGCTCCTCCGCAGACACGGCAAACTCGCCGAACGCCTCCAGTTGCTGGCGAAATGCGTCGAACGCGGCTCCCGGCTCGTTCGCCTCGCCATGAATGATCTTGTTGTGGTCGACGACGTCCGAGGCCATGTACACGGGCAGGTCGCGGAGGCGATGCTCGTTGATCGCTCGGATCATCCCTTGGACGACCTGCTTGTTCTGCTCCTCTTGGCTGGTAGGCATGCTCTTGCTCCTGGGGGGTGAAGCTCACGACGTGGAGTGGCCCGCGGCGGGTCACGTCAATCCGGCAGGCGAAGGCAAGGTAGACCGCCAGGGGGCCGACAGGAAGAACCAATCGGGGACGGATGCCTCAGACCAATCCTGCGGTGTCGTGCGGTCCTGCTCAGCGATTGAGGTCGCGACGGTCGTGCGTCGTCACCGAGATGCCCTGCGACCGCAGCCTGGCGTCGAGCCCGCTTAGGGTGCAGACCTCCTCCGGGTCAAAGCATCCGCCTTGTTGTTCTCTGGCAAGCAATGCGTCGGCGAACACGACCGTGGCGCGCGCGGCATGGAGATGATCGCCGCGGCACTCAACCGTTCGCGCGCCGACCCGCCGCCCGATACTGATCGCGGCGATCCAGTGCGCGACGGGCTCGTTGCGCACGGTTCCGTGGCGGAGCCGCTTCTGCACGGCGCTAAGCGAGCTCGGCACCTTATTCATCGCGCTGGCGCGGTTGCGGTCGAGCAGCGCTTCGTGAACAGCCGGCTCAACGATGCATATGTATTGACGTACGAGCCGCCCCTCGGCGATCCCGCCGAGCCAGCCGGCGTCGCCCTCGCCGAAGCCGAGGCAGCGGCGTTCACCAATTGGCGTCGGCAATGGCACGAGCACGGTGCGGTGACGGGTCATGACCGTGAGTCCTCGATGGATGAAGTCCGCGCTTGCCGCTCCACGGGTGGCTGTGGCGCCGATGGTAAAGACGATCTCGAGCTCATCGGCGTTCGGGTGAAGGCGCAGCAGGTCCGCGGCAACGAGTGTCGTCACTCCAGGCGCCAGACCGGCGTGCATCAGAACCGTGCCGCGGGCGCGGCCGGCGACAGCTCGGAGCGCGCGGCTCGCCGCCGTGGGCAGCGAGGAGACGTTGATCAGAATCCCGCCACGCTCGAGTACGTGCCGCTCAGCCAGCAGATCCGGGTGAGGCACGGTATTGACGACGAGCTCTCCCGGATCCACCACGGCCGCAACGGAATCGGCGCGGTCGAGATCGATCTCAACCTGGCCCGGCCCGGGTCGACGAGCGCCAGAACGCACCTCCCAGCCGGCGTCTTTTAACGCGCGCACGATGAGCGTGCCGAAAACGCCCCTGGCGCCGATGACGAGTGCGCGGTTGGTGCCTAGAGCTTCCATGACAGGCTGCTCGCCTGGTCCCGGCGGCAACGCAGGACGCGATCCTAGAGTCGCCCCCGACGCTTGAGAAGGACCAATCGCCCGCCTGGCCGCCGGGCCAATCGGCTTCTGTAACCCCGTCGCTACTCGGACTGAGTTGCTACGGCGTGACGGCGTCCGCCAGCTCTCGCACGGCGCGCTGGATCGCCGTCTCGGCGATCTGGCCATAACCGAGCAGCAGCGCGGGAGGGCGCTGTGCCGACACCGCGCAGAACTGATGGAGCGTGTGGATGGCCACGCCGCGGCTCGCGGCGGCATCGCTGATGGCAGCTTCATCGCTCTCCTCCGGCAGCCAGGCAATCAGGTGAAGCCCGGCCGCTGCGCCACCGACACTGGCCTGGGGCAAATCACGCCCAAGTCCGTCGATCAGGATGTTGCGCCGCTCGTGATACCGACGCCGAGTCCGCCGCAGGTGACGATCGATGTCGCCCCGCTCGAGCATCGTCGCGTAGGCAAACTGGCTCACCGCGCTGGGCGCAACGCGCGCGACACCGTGCTCCGCTGCCATCTCGCCGACCAGGTGGCTCGGAGCCAGCACCCATCCCAGGCGCATCGCGGGGGCAAGCGTCTTGCTCGTCGTGCCGACATACGCGACACAGTCCGGCGCGAGCCCCTGAAGCGAGGCAATCGGATCACGGTCATAGCGGTACTCGGCGTCGTAATCGTCCTCGACGATCAGCGTCCCGTGCCGGCGCGCCCAAGCGATCAATTCGGCTCGGCGCCCCGGGACGAGAACAGTGCCGGTTGGATACTGGTGCGCTGGAGACAGCGCGACCGCATCGACGTCGACCCGCTCGAGCTCGGAAACGGCCAGACCGTGCTCATCGACAGCGAGCGGAACTGGCTCGAGACCGGCCTGGGCGATCGTCGCAGGGATTGCCGGCCACGCAGGATCCTCAACCCCGATCCGTTTGGCGCCCCGCTGCCGGAGCGTCTGCCAGAGAATCAGCATCCCGTGGGCCGCGCCGGCCGTGACGAAGATCCTTTCCGGATCGGCTACGACCGCGCGCACCCGGGCCAGGTAGTCACTCAGCGCCACACGGAGCGCTCGCAAGCCCCGGCGTGAGCCGTACGACAACGCCGCGTCGGGAATCTCTCGCAGCGCATTCGTCATCGCCGACTGCCACGCACGCCGCGGGAAGAGCGACAGGTCCGGCACGCCGCTCCTCAGGTCATAGCGAATTCGCGGGGCGACCTGCGAGGGCGCTCGCCGCGCAGGCGGCTGTTGAGCCAGCCCAACCGCGATCCTCGTGCCCTCCCCGGCGCGGGCGACGAGGTAGCCCTCGGCGGCGAGCTGCGAGTAGGCCTCGACAACGACGCCGCGGGACACGCGAAGCTCGTCCGCCAGCACGCGGCTGGGAGGCAGCTTAGTCCCCGCCCGTAGCCGACCTGAGCGAATCGCGGCGCGCAATTCCTGCTCCAACTGAGCGCGCAAAGGCGCCCTTCGATCCAAGGCAAGGTGGATGTCCATGGCCGCGCTGGTCCTCGAATCAGCCGAAGGATTGGATCTTCTCAGAGAACCAACGGCGGCATAGGGTGGCATCGGTATCCGTGATGGGCCCCAATTTCCTCAAGACGCTGGCCGACCAACTCATAGCCGCGAGGCTCGGGGACGCCGTACGCCGCCGGCGCTGGCGGACCTCGTCGGCCCGCCTCTCAATCGATGAACGCACTGGGGACCCGCTAACGCCGGCTGGTGAGAAGCGGGCAACCGGCGCCGCCACGGTCGTGGAGACGCCGGAGCCACGGATCCGGCCCGAGCTGGTCGACCGGATGATCGAGCTTTACTGCGACTGGCGGACAGAATGCGCTGGCGTTCATACCACCTACGAGCGGTTCCGGAACGCCTCGCGTCCGGTTGAGGACGCGTTCGCGGGCTACATCGCCGCGCTCGATCGGGAGCAGTCCGCGTGTGAGATCTACGCGGAGCAGGTACGCCTGATCGAGTCGCAGTTCGCCGCACAGACAGCGCGGGCGCGTCCGAGCGCCACCCGCAGTCGCTGACGCTCCCGTCTCGACCTCACCCCCGGGCATTGGCCCACGAGTCGGACCGCAGATTGGTCCTTCTCAGGAACTCGGTGGGCACTTACCTTTAGTAAGTCCGACAGGTCGAGGCCGGAGGGCACCAACCCTCACACGTACGCCACGTGTCGCTTCATTGGCATGGCCGAAACGGAGATCTCAAATGACCGATCGATCGCGAGCACCGATGACTGACCACGATTCGTCAGCAGTGACAACGCCGGAGTACGAACACGCCGCCCGTGCGGCGAATGCCTCGTCGCGAACGGGCCTGGTCGGGCTCGTCCGCTGGTGCATCGCCCATCGTCGAGTCGTCGTGGTGGCGTGGGTGGCCCTCGCGCTCATCACCACCGCGCTCGCGGGCTCGGCCGGAAAACGGTGGGGGACCAATTTCAGCTTGCCCGGCACAGAGTCCCAACGCGCGTTCGACCTCCTGAACCGGGAATTCAGGGCACAGAGCGGCGATGTCGACACGATCGCGTTCCACGTCTCGCGAGGCACGATCGACTCGCCGGCGATCCGAACAGCGATCACGCCGCTCCTGGCGCGTGTGAGCACATTCCGTCACGTCGCTGGGATCGTCAGCCCGTACAGCGCTAGAGGCCGGGTTCAGGTCTCACGCGATCAAAAAACCGCTTTCGCGACGATCGACTACGACAAGCGCGCGAACCTCCTCCCCACCGACACCGGCAAGGGCGTGCTCACCGCGATCAACGCGGTCCACGTACCCGGCCTGCAGGTCGCCGCCGACGGCCAGGTAATCGAGCAAGCCGAAGGCTTCAGCATCGGCCCGGCCACGACGGTCGGAGCCGTCGCCGCGCTGATCATCCTGCTGATCACCTTTGGCTCGCTGACCGCCGCCGGAATGCCGCTGATCACCGCCGGCGCAGGCCTGGCGACCGGAGTCGCGCTCGTGGGGCTCCTCACCCACGTGACCAACATGTCCAACGTCGCGCCGCAGCTGGCGTTGATGATTGGCCTCGGAGTGGGGATCGACTACTCACTCTTCATCATCACACGCTTTCGCGAGAACTACCTGGCCCTCGGCGACGTTGAGCAGTCAGTCCTCGCCGCAATGGACACGTCCGGGAGGGCGATCCTGCTCGCCGGCACGACTGTGGTGATCGCGCTGCTTGGGATGTTTGCTACCGGCGTCAGCTTTCTGTACGGACTCGCGATCGCCTCGGCTCTCGCCGTGCTCCTGACGATGGCCGCGTCGCTCACCCTGCTGCCGGCCCTCCTGTCCCGGCTCGGTGCCCGCATCGTGCGCCCGCGACGAAGCGAGCACCGCTTCCTGCGCGTTCGGCGCGCTGGCGGGACCGGCGCCGACGGAGCGGCGACGGTGCCATCCAACTCGATGTGGCGGCGCTGGAGCGAGGCGGTGATGGCCCGGCCCTGGCCGCTCGCCCTGGGCTCGCTGGCGATAATGATCACGCTGCTGATTCCCGTATTTTCGATGCGGTTGGACACCAGTGACGCCGGCAATGATCCCGCCGGCACCAGCTCTCGGCACGCCTTCGAGATGCTCGCCCAAGGCTTCGGTGCAGGCTTCAACGGCCCGCTGGCATTAGTTGCCGAAATGCGCGGCGGCGACCAGGCCCGGGCGCTGGCCGAGGTCCGGTCTGCCGCGCTGGCCACCCCTGATGTTGGCGCCGCCACGGAGCCACGGGTGTCGCCCAGCGGCCGGGTCGCAGTGGTCCAGGTCTACCCCGACTCCGCGCCCCAGGCGTCGGCCACCACCGAGCTCGTCAACGCGTTCCGCCACCGGGTGCTCCCGCCACTCGAACGGCGAACTGGAATCACGATTCTCGTCGGCGGGTTCACCGCCGGATCGATCGACTTCTCACACGTACTCTCGAGCAAGCTGCTGCTGTTCGTCGGAATCGTGGTGCTGCTCTCAGCGCTGCTCCTGTTCGTCATCTTCCGCTCGCTCGTGATACCGGTGCAGGCAGCGCTGATGAACCTGCTCAGCATCGGCGCCGCACTCGGCGCCACGGTGGCCGTGTTCCAGTGGGGTTGGCTCTCGAGCGTCTTCGGCGTCCAGAAGGGGCCGATCGAGCCGTGGATCCCGGTGCTGATCTTCGCCGTCGTGTTCGGACTCTCGATGGACTACGAGGTATTCCTTGTCTCGCGAGTGCGGGAGCAATGGATTCGCCGGCGTGACGCCTCGGCCGCCGTGGCCGACGGCATCAGCTTCACCGGGCGGGTCATCACTGCGGCCGCCGCGATCATGATCTGCGTGTTCCTGTCGTTCATGCTCGGGAACCAGCGGACGATCAAGGAGTTCGGCTTCACCCTCGCCTTCGCGGTCTTCGTCGACGCGCTCGTGGTTCGCTGCGTGCTCCTCCCAGCGGTGCTCAAGCTGCTCGGCGCGCTGACGTGGCAATTGCCCCGCGAGCTCGACGCCCGGCTTCCCCACTTCAACATCGAGGGCTCGGCGACACAGAGACTCGCCGACGTCGGCGCCCGGGGCAAAGCTGCGCGCCCGCCCCGCCCCGCTCGCACCCGCCCTGACGCTCAACCAGCGCACGAATAGGCGACTCACGAGAACGCAGATGCCGGTAATCGAAGTCGATCATCTCCAGAAGCACTACGGCGAGACCGTTGCCGTGGCGGATGTCTCGTTCTCGATCGAGGAGGGCGAGATCTTCGGGATTCTGGGCCCCAACGGCGCGGGCAAGACGACAACCGTGGAGGCGATCGCCGGTCTGCGGGAGCCCGACGCCGGCACGATCCGGGTGATGGGGTTGGACCCCTTCGCCCAGCGCGATGAGCTCCGCCGCGTGCTGGGAATCCAGCTGCAGGAGAGCCAGCAGCCGGACAAGCTCGAGGTCAGCGAGGCGCTTGATCTGTATGCCTCGTTCTATGAGCACGCCGCCGATCCGAACGCGCTGTTGGAAGCGCTTGGACTGAGTGGCAAACGCCAGACCCGGTTCGCGAAGCTCTCAGGCGGCCAGAAGCAGCGGCTGTCGATCGCGCTCGCACTGATCGGAAATCCACGGATCGCGGTGCTCGACGAGCTCACGACCGGTCTCGATCCGCAGGCGCGTCGCGACACGTGGGCGCTGATCGAGGGGATCCGCGAGCGCGGGGTGACGATCCTCCTCGTAACCCATTCCATGGAGGAGGCCGAGCGTCTCGCCGACCGGGTCGCCCTGATCGATCGGGGCCGGGTTGTCGCCCTTGATACGCCCACCGGGGTCACGGTGTCGGCCTCACCCGGACAGGTGCTCCGTTTCCGGCCGTCCTCGCCGCTGCCCGACGGACTCCTCGACCGCCTCCCTGAGATCACGAGCGTCAGGACCGAGCACGACCAGCTGGTCGTGTCCGGCACTGGCGAGGTGCTTGCCGCAGTGATCTCCGCGCTTGCGGGCAACGGCATCGTCGCCAACCAGCTGCTCGTTGAGCAGGCAAGCCTCGAGGACGCGTTCGTCGCCCTCACCAACAATGGCCTGAAGGGGGAATGAGATGTCGGCCGACACACAGGCAGTTGATGCGCCCGAAGCGCTCCAGCGGCGCCCTGCGAATGCCTGGCGCCAGCTGCTCAGGACCGAGGCGAGGCTGTTCCTCCGCGAGCCGACGCTCATCTTCTGGGCCATCATCTTCCCGCTGATCCTCACGATCGCGATGGGCGTCGCGGGAGACCGGCACGACAAGCAGCTCGGAGGCCTCAGCCTGGTCGACGTGTACGTGCCGGTCGCGATGGCGATGGTGATCGCGATCCTGGCGGTGACCGCGGTACCGATGATGCTCGCCACCTACCGCGAGAAGGGGGTCCTGCGCCGCCTCTCGACGACGCCGATGCCGCCGGCAGCGCTGCTCGCTGTGGACGCGGCGCTCAACGTCACGATGATCGTGACCGCGACGGCTGTGATCGCGATCGTCGGAAGGCTTGCATTCGGCGTGCATCTGCCGAGCCAGGGGCTCGGCTTCGTACTCACGATGGTGCTGACCGTAGGCGCGATGCTGTCGCTCGGGACCCTCGTCGCCTCCGTGGCCAAGACGACAAGGATCGCCCAGGGACTCGGGACACTGTTGTTCTTCCCGATGATGTTTTTCGCGGGCCTATGGGTGCCGCGGCAACAGATGTCCACCGGCCTTCGGCACGTAAGCGATCTCACGCCGCTTGGCGCCGCGACGGCTGCGATCCAGGACACGATGCACGGGCACTGGCCCGGACTTGGGCACGTCGCGGTGCTTGCTGTTTACGCGATCGTGCTCGCGTTCGCGGCGTCTCGGATGTTTCGGTGGGAGTAAACCTTGACCGGCTCCCGCCAGACCAAGCCTTGGACTGAGTGCGTCGGCGCTTGAGTGCTGGCGGACCGATCAGCTGGAGGAGTTCGTCAAGGTGCTGAGCCGGGACCGGGCGGGGGCGTAGGCGAAGTAGCGTTTCTGACCTCTGGGGTGTTCACGCCGAGAGCGTCGAGCAGCACCGCGGCCGGATCTGGCGGTTGGAGCATCAGGATCTGGGCCAGCACCTCGGGCCCGGTGAGCTGGAGCTTTCGATGGCCCTTGGGCTTATACGCGTCCTCAAGCACCTTCTTTGCCGCAGGCGTCATGCGGAAGCGATATCTTTTCGCGATGTCCCTGAACCTCGGCCTCTTCGGCACGGCGCGCATCGGCAGCGGGGGAGCGTCGGCGCCCGCCCCGAGGCCCACTGCGCCGAGGGCTTCGCGATCGAGCGACTCAAGCGCTTCGCGAGCTTGCTGCAGGCTCACGCCTAATAAGGCTTCGATCGAGGGATCCTCGAACAGAGCGAGCAGGACGTGATCGGTGCCGGTTCGGCGATCACCTCGGCGACGAGCCTCCTCACTCGCCCGCAGGTAGATGCCCCAGCCGTGAAGCGTCTCTCGCGCAACGGGTTCGGTGGTCATCACGACTCCTTGTATTTGGTATGCACCGATTGACGGGTGACGCCCAAGGCGTCTCCGATCTGCTGCCACGACCAGCCCTTCGCTCGGGCCGACGCGACATGGTTCGCCTCGACCCTCTCAGCCAGGCGATGGAGCGCCAACGAGGCGCGGAGCCCCATCGACGGGTCGTCGGAGGTGATCGCGGAGGCGATGTCTTCAGCGTTCATATCCGTCAGTCTAAACTGACAAGCCCTACCTTGTCAACCCAAACTGACACCATAGTCTCGGGGCGGACCAGCGGTCTCGCTTCGCGCGGATGGTGGTTCGTGGAGCGCTCCTCAGGGGCTCAGGTGTCGTCGTGTGGTGGTGGAGGCCCCGGGTCCGGGCCCCGGCCGGCGGCGTGTTCGAAGAACGCGGCCACCCACGCCCCGTCGACTGGTTCCAGTAGGGACTCGGCGAGCTGGCTGTCGATGTCGTCGAAGCCCGAGGCGCGAAGCTCGGCGACGGCTGCGCCAATGTCATAGCCGGTCTCGCGCAGGCGTGGTTGGCCGTCCTGGAGAAGCAGCCAGAACGCGCCGGGTCGACCCTCGTAGGGCATTCCCACGCTCCCTGCGTTGACGTAGGTCAGGCCGTCGGTCACCCTGCGGATGACCTGCTGATGGGTGTGGCCACCAACCACGACCGACTCAGTGACGTGGTCGAGCGCCTGCCGGAGCGCGGCGTCTGGTGTCAGGCGAGTCAGCACCTCATCATCGCGGCGTGGGGATCCGTGGCAGTACCTGACCCCATCCACAGCGGCCGAGATCGGCCACGACGCAAGTTCGTCTCGCCACTCGCGATCCAGTGCGCGGGCGCTCCACGTCGCCGCCCGTCCCGGCTCGTCATCTGCGGTTGGGGCTCCGTCCCAGGCCGCGACTGCCTCGCGCTCGGAGTTACCTCTGATCCATACCAGGCGCTCGTGCCGGTCCGCAAGGAGCTCGAGGACCTCTCGCGGGTAAGCGCCCCCGACCACGTCACCGGCGATCACGATCACATCGGCTCGCTCATCGTCCACATCGGCGAGCACGGCGCGCAGAGCTGGAAGGTTTCCGTGAATATCGGCTAGTGCGGCGACGCGCACAAGTGCAACCTACTGGTTGCTTTCGGCGTCGGCAAGACCGAGAACCGAGGTGCGGCATCCGCGACGCGTCGCAGTCCTGCTTCGCCTGGGAAGGATCGGCGAACGCTGAGATCACCGGCGCCGGCCGTGAGGTGTGGTGGTTTCGGTTGGGTCAGTTGGCGCCGGCCAGCGCGGGCTGCGGCTCGCGGATCGTGGTCTTGGCAACGGCGTCCGACAGCTCGTCACGGCGGACGAGCGCGAAGATCGCCGGGACAGCGAGCAGCGCGATCGCGCCGAGCACCCAGAGCGCCTGCTGAAAGCCGCCGGTGAGGGCCGCAGGTGCGGCGGTGCCGGCGTGCGCCAGCGCCTGGGTGTGGCTCGCCGCCAGGCTCGAGGCGATCGCGATCCCGATCGCTCCGCCGAGTTGCTGGCTGGTGTTCAGGAGCCCGGACGCCAGGCCGGCCTGGTGCTCTGAGACGCCGGCGAGCGCGGCGATCGAGATCGGGATGAAGGCAAACGCGGTCCCGGCGCCGGCAACCACGAACGGGCCGGCGAGGTTGGCGAGGAAGCGCCCGTGGACAGGTACCTGGGTCGCCCACAGGACTCCCGCGCCGATCAGCGCCATCCCAATAGCCATCACGAGCTTGGCGCCGCCACACGTAACGAGCGCTTGTGAGATGCCAGCGAGGGCGACCGAGGTCAGTGACGCGGCCAGCCATGCGAAACCGGTCTCCAGGGCGCTGTAGTGCAGCACCTGCTGCATGTACAGCGTGCCGACGAAGATGAAGGCGAAGAAGCTGCCGCCCAACAGCAGTCCCGCCACGTTCGCGCCGGCGAGCGTCCGCAGCCGAAAGATCGACAGCGGCAGGACGGGGTCCTTGGCCCGAGCTTCGATGACCAGGAACGCGACGAGCAGCGCCGCCGATGCCGCGAGCAGAGCGATCGTGCGCGTCGCGCTCCAGCCGTACTGCGGAGCCTGGGAGATCGCGTCGACGAGCAGCACCAGGCCGCCCGTGCCCGTGGTCGCACCGAGCGCGTCAAACCGCCGGCGCGCCGTGGCGAGCCGGCTGTCCGGCACCAACCTGGGTGCGAGCGCTAGCGCGACAGCCCCAATCGGGACGTTCAGATAGAAGATGTACTGCCACCCGGCGTAGCGGGTGAGAAACCCGCCGGCGATCACGCCGACGGTTGCCCCTGCGGCGCCCAGCCCGCCCCAGATCCCGAGCGCCTTGTTGCGCTCAGCGCCCTCGGCGAACATGTTCATCACGATCGACAGGGCGGCGGGCACCATCATCGCCGCGCCAAGCCCCTGGACGGCCCTCGCCGCGATCAGCGACCCCTCGCCGGCCGACAGCGCGGCTCCCAAGGACGCCGCCGTAAACAGCGAGAGCCCGGCCATCAGGATCCGGCGGCGGCCGAGCAGGTCGGCTGCACGACCGCCGAGGAGCAGGAAGCCGCCGAACGTGAGCGCGTACGCGGTCACCACCCACTGGAGGCTGGTCGGAGTGAAGTGGAGATCGCGGCCGATCGTCGGGAGCGAAACATTGACGATCGTCAGATCGATAATCGTCATGAAGAACGACGCCGCCAAGAGCGCGAACGCGCGCCAGCGATTGATATTCGGGGCTGTGGACGTCATCGGGCCTCCAAGGGGTTGGATGTTGGATGTCGTCACTACGACGAACGGGAGACCACGATCGGGACAGGTCCCGGTGGAGCGTCGGCCGCGCTCTAAAGCTCGGCGAGCCGGCGCTCGAGGAAGCGCCGCTCGCGCGCCGAGCGGGCGAGGGCGAGGGCACGCTCGAACGCCTCGCGCGCCTCATCGGTCCGGCCGAGGCGGCGCAGCAACTCGCCGCGCGTCGAGTGCAGATACTGGTAGTCGGAGAGCGTGAGCTGCTCGACGATCTGAAGGGCCTGCTCGGCCGATCCGGCCTGAGCGACCGCGACCGCGCGATTCAGCTCCACCACCGGCGAGTGGGTGATCTCCGCCAGCTGTCCATACAGCGCCGCCACCTCGTCCCAGTCGATCGGCGATTCGCTCTGGAGCGAGGCGATCGCCGCCTGGAGCACGTACGTTCCGCGGCCGCGCAGCCCGATCGCGCGATCGAGCCCGTTCCGACCGGCTGCAATCTCCTCGGCGTCCCACAACGACCGGTCCTGGTCCTCCAGCAACACCAAGTCTTCGCCGGAGACCCGCGCCCGGCGCCGTGCATGCTGAATCTGCATGAGCGCCAGCAGTCCGTGCACCTCCGGCTCGTCCGGCATGAGCGTCGCCAGCAGGCGGCCGAGTCGAATCGCCTCGCCGGCAAGGTTCACCCTTCCGGTGTAGCCCTCGTTATAGATCAGGTAGACCACCGCGAGGACCGCGTCGAGACGGTCCGGCAGCAGGTGCTCGGCCGGGACGGCGAACGGGATCCCGGTCGCCTTGATCTTCGTCTTCGCACGTGAGAGGCGCCGCTTCATCGTCTCCTCGGAGACCAAGAAGGCGCGGGCGATGTCCGCCGTCGTCAGTCCCCCGAGCGCCCGCAGCGTGAGTGCAACCTGTGCCTCGAGGGCGAGCGCGGGATGGCAGCAGGTGAAGATCAGCTCGAGCCGCTCGTCTTCGATCACGGTGTCTTCAAGTTCGTCCATCGTCGGTTCGGGCACTTCGAGCTGGCGGGTCTTCTCGGCGAGCGTCCGGTCGCGTCGGATCCGATCGATCGCTCGGTTGCGCGCCGTGATCGTTAGCCAAGCGCCGGGGTTGGCCGGGGTTCCGTCGCGCGGCCACCGCTCCGCGGCGACGGCGAATGCCTCCTGGGCGGCCTCCTCAGCGAGGTCGAAATCGCCGAGAAAGCCGACCAGCGAGGCAAGGACTCGCCCCCACTCATCGCGGAAAACCGCTTCCAGCAGCGTTACTCCTCCACCACCGGCCTGACCTCGATCGCGCCGCCCAGGCGGGCTGCCGGGATCCGCGCCGCCAGCTCGATCGCCTCGTCGAGGTTGTCCGCCTCGAACACGTAGTAGCCCGCGAACACCTCCTTGGTCTCGGCGTAGGGGCCGTCGGTCGTCAGCGTCTGGCCGTCCTGCACGCGGACCGTGGTGGCGGTCTCGATTCCCTGGAGGTGCGCGCCGCTCTGGGCGCGTGGGTCATCAGCCAGCGCAAAGTACTCGGCGGACACAGACCGCTGCTCGTCTTCGGGCATCGACTCGAACTGGCCGGGCTGTATGTGGATCAACATCGCGTACTTCATCTGCAACCTCCTGGAGGAGTGGATTGTCGCCTAACGACGAACGGACGCACGCTTAGGGGACAGCCTTTAGATGAAGCCGGTGACGCTGCGCCTGCTCGGTATTGGTCTTTGGTGAGCGATTGCCAAGATGGCGTCGCGCAGCGGTACGGTGCGGGCGATGGCCGGGTCAGATTCACTGCGGTCCGGGTTTGCGGCGCTTGACGCGGGTCGCTATCAGCAGGCTCGGGCGGCGTTTGAGAAGGCGCTGGCCGTTGAGGCATCTGCAGCCGGGTATGACGGTCTTGCACAGGCTTTGCGATGGTTGGGAGATGGTGCCGGGAGTCTTGCGGCGCGCGAGTTGGCGCATCGCTCGTATCGGGAGGCCGGTGACGCGGCGCGGGCTGGTCTGACTGCGGGCTGGTTGGCGTGGGACACGCTCGTGTTGCGCGGCGACTGGGCTGTGGCCCAGGGGTGGTTCGCCCTGGCCGAGCGGCTGCTTACGGATGCTCCGAGGAGCGTTGAGCGTGGGTATTTGCTCTGCCTTCGGGCGCTGGTCGCCCTGAACACGTTTGCCGACGCTCGTGCAGCTGAGCAGCAGGCGCATGAGGCCGCCGAGCTCGGATCCGAGCACGACGAGGCGGACCTCGAGTTCGGTGCCCGGTCGGTTCGTGGATTGGCGCGTGTGGCGTTGGGCGACGTGCCTGGTGGGATGCGCGATCTTGACGAGGCGTCAGCGGCGGCGGTCGCAGGCGAGGTGCGCAGCCCGATGACGGCGGCGCTGGTGTGGTGCAACGTCATCTACGCCTGCGAGCGGGTTCATGACATCGAGCGGGCGGCGCAATGGTGTGCGATCGTTCGCGAGCAGGCCGAGCGGATCCAGAGCCGCCAGACGTTTGGCTTTTGCCGTAGTCATTACGCGCGGGTCCTCATCACCAGGGGCGAATGGCGCGAGGCAGAGGCCGAGCTCGAGCTGGCGCAGAGCGACTTCTCTGCTGCCGCGCCCGCCGGCGTGTACGAGGCGGCGCTGGCTCTGGCAGAGCTGCGGCGTAGGCAGGGCCGGTTCGACGAGGCGATCAGCCTGTGCGCCAGCTGCGAGTGGCATGAGGGCGCGCAGCTCTGTCTGGCTGAGATCGCGTGGGATCGCGCTGACACGGCCAGGGCGCGTGAGCTGTTTGAACGTCGCCAGCGTCGCCTGTCAGCGGAGGTCCAGGCGAGCGATGCGTTGGGGCTCGAGCTTGCGGTCTGCCTGGCGGTCGCGGAACGTGACGCGATGCGCGCTACCGAATGGAGACAGGCGCTGAGTACGCTGGCCACGGCAGCGGACACGCCCGCGCTGCTCGGTCGTGCTCGGTTCGCGGCCGGCGTGGCGGCAACCCTGACAGATCGTGAGACGGCACGGGTTGCTCTCGAGGACGCGGTCGACGCGTTTACCCGTGCATCGATGCCGTTTGAGTCTGCCCGGGCCCGCGTTGCCCTGGCCCGTCTGTTCGAGGCGTCGGACCGGAGCGAGGCTGCTGCGCTGTGGAAGGGCGCGAGCGCAGCTTTCGCCGGGCTCGGTCTGCGGCGTGACCCACGCGAGCTCGACCGCCCGCTGGCGTCGATCGTCTGCGCGCCGAGGGGCGAGCTGACCGCGCGCGAGCGCCAGGTTCTGCGTCTGATCGTGGATGGGCTCTCGGATGAAGCGATCGCGGAGCGTCTGGTGTTGAGTCCTCACACGGTGCATCGTCATGTGGCCAATATCCGGACCAAGTTGCGCCAGCCATCCCGCGCCGCGGCTGCTGCCCGGGCCATTCGCGACGGGCTGATTTAGCCGCCGAGGAGTCAACTCGGGCCTGCATGGCCATTGCGGGCCATTTTCTGTAGATGGCCGGAAAGTGGGAAGCCGGCGCGTCTTCGCGGATGGAAGCTGTGGCGATCAACGGCGTGAGAAAGGACACACCATGAGTGCAACCAAGTCAGCGGCCGACGAGGTCGCCACCTTGAAGGAGGCCCACCGGGCGATGTGGGCGGATGGGGACTATTCCGCGGTGGCCCGATTGATGGAAGAGGTGCCGGCGCACATGCTCTCGTCGGTGGGCGTCGACGCGCACCATCGGGTGCTCGACGTCGCGACCGGGACCGGAAACGTAGCTCTGCGCGCCGCGCGCAGCGGAGCCCAGGTCACCGGGATCGACCTGACGCCGGAGCTGCTCGAAGTCGCGGCCGTACGCGCCGCGGCGCTCGGCGCCGAGGTGGAGTGGGTCCAAGGCGACGCCGAAGCGCTGCCCTTTCCCGACCAGAGCTTCGACCGGGTGCTATCGGCTTTCGGGATTCAGTTCGCGCCGCGTCATGAAATCACGGCGCGAGAACTGGTGCGGGTCTGCCGGCCGGGCGGGGCGATCGCGCTGGCCAACTGGACGCCCGAAGGGATCATCGGACAGCAGTTCGCGATCCTCGGGCGCTATCTGCCAACGCCCCCAGCGTTCGCATCCCCACCCCCGCTGTGGGGCAGCGAGGAACACGTCCGAGAACTGCTCTCAGCCTGGGACGTGGAGCTCGAGTTCGAAAGGGCGGTCATGGCTTACACGTTCGGGTCGGCCGAGGAGCTACTGCAGTTCTACGAGACCAACTATGGCCCGACGATCCGGGCCAAGGCACGCCTGGAGAGCGAAGGCCGGTGGGGCGACTGCCGCGCCGAGCTCGCAGACCTCTTCCTCTCGCAGAACCGCGCGACCGACGACGCGGACCTTCGCATCGAGGCCGAGTACTTGCTGATCGTCGTGAGACCTCGATGAACGGGCGCCGGAGGGCCCAACAGCAGCCAATACCCGACGCCCGGAATGCGGGCCCAGCCCAGGTCAGGCCAGGCCCGCAAAGCCGTGGGCAGTTACTTCTTGTCGAGCGCCGCCGCCACCTTGGCCACGTCGTAGGTACCTAGACCCGTGACGTAATCCCAGCCGGGCGTGTTCGGGTAGGCAACGTTGCTGCCCAGATACACGTCGTGGAAGGGGTAGGGCGCCCCGAGCGGGCTGGTCTGCGGCGCCGGCACCCCAGAGGTACAACCGGTGGTCGGGTACAGGCTGTAGAGCAGCGGCGAGGCGAAGCCGAGCTTGTTACCCGCCGAGGTCTCCATCATCGACCACGAGCCGAGGGCCAGCGGCGAGGACAGGCTGGTCCCGCCCACCGTCTCCGGCGAGCCGTCGACGTACACCTCCGCACCGGTGTTCTCATCCGCGTCCATCGCAATGTCGGGCACTCCTCTGGCCTCGTTCTCCCCGGCGTTGCTCGGGACCACGCACTGCTGCCAGTAGGGCGAGTACTCGAACGTGCTGACACCGCCACCGCCGGCGATCCAGCCGATCTCCTGCTCGTAGCTTCCGTCCGCGTCGGTGAACAGCGAGGTGCCACCGACACAGACAACGTACGGCGAGCTGCACGGGTAGTTGACCTCGGGCAGGCCGCTCTCCGGAGCGCCGTTGGTCGGAGCCACGGCGCAGCTCTGGCCGCCGGTATCGCCACTGGACGCGTGCATCGTCTGCCCCTGGGCGGCGGCCTCGTTCATCGCCTCGTCGTTGGTCACCATGAGCCCGTCGGCGTACGGCGTGGCCTCGCACTCTCCGAACGAGGCGCTTCCCGCCTTGGCCACGTCCTGGCTGACGAACTTGTTGAACTCGAGCCCGATGTCCTCGTCGGTCAGCGAGGTGGTGTCGTAGATGTAGAGACGCTTGACCGTGCGGGCGATACCGGTCGAGTACTGGGTATCGAGGTCCCACTCGTCCTCGCCGCTGGTGTCGGTGCTGGGCACGCCGACGGGGACGATTGTGTACGGCACCTGCGGCTCGCCGAACGCCTTCTCAGCCGTGCGCAGATCCTTGACCACCTGGGTCAGGTCACCCTCGGCCATGATCGCGATCGTGGTGTCCGACCCGGTCAGCGACCCCGTGTCGTAGGCCTGGCGGAATTCCGGCGGGGTGTAGTAGCAGAGGCCGTAGAGATTGGTGGTGCTGGACGTATCGAGCTGACAGTTCGTGGCCGCGGCCGGAAGCGTGAGCGGCTTCGGATTGAGGGGCAGGCTGACCGGCAGCTTGATCGGCAGGCCGAACGTCGACAGCTTCGAGTCGTTCAACCCCAGCACTGAGAGGACGGTGCGTGACAGCTTCGCGGGGACCTCCGCCGCGCTCGTGTTAGCGAACACAGTGCGTCCGCCCTGCGAGAACTTGAACAGGCTGGTGTGGAAGGCGCGCTCGGCCTTGCTCACTGTCCCATCGGCGGTCACGTAAAGACGGTTGCTGGTCACGCTGACGTGCGTGAAGCCCTCAGATCTCAGGTACTTGCTCACTGCCGCGACCTGCGCCTTCGTCGGGGCATACCGGGCGGTGAACTGCGCGGGGGTCAGGTAGTGGCCGAACTCGGAGCTGCCCGGCGTGTTGACCGCCTTGCTGAAAGCGGCGAGGCCACTCGCGTTGCGCACCTTGAGGCCGAGCGCCACATCGAGCGACCTGCGTCCGGGAAGGGCGCCGAGCCGGGTCGCGCTCACCAGGTTCATCGCCTTGGTGGATGTCGCTCGCCATGTGGTCGCTCCGGCCGCGGGCGCGACCGCGACAAGGAAACCGGTCACGACCACCGTCGCTGTGGACCAATGCTTGAAACGAGCAGACATAGCTCTCCCCCTGGGGTGACTGGACGCTTGTGAGGTTTTCCACGATGGGGCCGGTCGAAACCGTTCAATCCGTGGCCAGCTCGCGCAATTTCGCCACCGAATCAACCGCCACCGTCTCCGCCTCCCGGTCGATCCGCCGCACGAGGCCGCTGAGGACCCGTCCCGGCCCCAGCTCGACGAACCGCTCCACCCCCGCCGCCCGCAGCGTCTCCACGCAGCGCACCCACTGAACCGCGCTGGCGATCTGGTCGATCAGCGCCTGGCGGACCGCGTCGCCGGAGTCCACGAGCCCGCCGCTGGCGTTGCTGACCATCGGTACGCCGGGAGCGGCAAACGGAAGCCCGGCCATCGCCTCCGCCAGCTCGCGCTGCACCGGCTCCATCATCCGGCTGTGGAAGGCCGCCCCCACGGGCAGTCGCGTGGCCTGGCGGGCGCCGGCGCCCTCGGCCAGGTCGATCACCCGCTCCACCGCGGCCACCTCGCCAGAGACGACGATCTGCTGGGGGCTGTTGAGGTTGGCCACCTCGACCTGGCCTGCGTCCTGCACCAGCTCCTCGACCGCGGGCAGCTCAAGCCCGATGACCGCCGCCATCGTCCCCGGCGTGACCGACTGAACCTCGGCCATCAGCTGCCCGCGCCGGCAGACGAGCCGCATCCCGTCCCCGACCGGCAGCGCCCCCGCCGCCACCGCTGCCGTGTACTCCCCGAGGCTATGGCCGCCCACGAATCCGGCGTGCAAACCGACCTCATCCGCCGCCTCGGACAGTGCCAGCGAGAGCGCGAACAGGGCGGGCTGAGCTACGTCGGTCCGGGTCAGCTCGTCCTCGGGGCCCTCCAGGGCGAGCCGGGCGATCGGCAGACCGGACGCCTCCTCCGCCAGCCCGAAGAAATGCTCAAACCGCTCGGGCCGCTCGGCGCGGAGCTCCGCTCCCATGCCGGGTCGCTGGGAGCCCTGACCGGGGAAAACGAACGCCGTCTGACCCACCCGCGCCACGCTATCGCGGGGCGGCGGCATGACGCGTCGCGCTACGATTCCCCCGCCACTGAAAACCAGGGGTGCTGGCGGGAAAGGCCGGCTGAGATAGCGTCCAGCCCGCGCTCCACACCCGGAGCGCGCATCGCCCCGGCGCTGACCCTTCGAACCTGTGGGGTAATGCCCGCGAAGGGAGCGACAAGCGACTTGATCGAGGCTCCTCGGAAGGAGCTTCGTGCTGTTCACCGCCCTGGCGGCGTCGCCGTCAGCCGGGTTGTGCGGACGTTCCAGACCCGGCGTGGTCCGGTCGTCGCACTGGACGGCATGAGTCTCCAGGCCCAGCCGGGCCAGGTGGTAGCCGTGGTCGGACCGAGCGGCTGCGGCAAGACGACGCTGCTCGAGCTCATCTGCGGCCTCCAACGCCCCGACGCAGGGACCGTGAGCACCCCGGGGGCTGCCTTGATGCCCCAGCGAGACCTGCTCCTGCCCTGGGCGAGCGCACTCGACAACGCCTCGCTCGCCCTCCGCGCCCGCGGGGTGGCACGTGACGAGGCGCGTCGCCAAGCCCACCCCTGGCTTGAGCGCTTCGGTCTTGAGGGCTTCGAGCGCGCCCGGCCGGCCGAGCTCTCCGGCGGGATGCGCCAGCGCGTCTCCTTCCTCCGCACCCTCCTGGCCGGCAAGCCCGTGCTGGCGCTCGATGAGCCGTTCGCGTCCTTGGACGCGATCACCCGGCACGAGATGCACGGGTGGCTGGCCCATGTCCTGACCAGCGAACCCCGGACCGTCGTGCTCGTCACCCACGACGTCGAGGAGGCGGTCGTGCTCGCCGACCGCGTCGTCGTGATGTCACCGCGTCCCGGCCGCGCCGTGGCCGAGCTTAAGGTTGACCTGCCGCGGCCGCGCAAGGCCACCGACCTGGCCGTGGTCGAGCTCCGTGAGCGCGCGTTCCGAGCCCTGGGGGTGGAGCGATGAGGCGGCTCCTACGAGGCTGGCGCCCGCTGCTCGTGATTGTGGTTCTGCTCGGGATCTGGGAGGTCTACGTCGATGCGGGCGGAGCCGACCCGCTGGTCCTGCCGCCCCCCCACGCCGTCGCCAAGGCCCTGTTCGTGGATCGATCTCTGCTCTGGTCGAACTTCACCGTGACCGCGGAGGAGGTGCTGCTGGGCATCCTCGTGGCGGCGGTCGGGGCGCTGGCGGTGTCGATTGCCATCCACTTCTCGCCCACGCTCCGGAAGGCCATCTATCCCTTGCTCGTCGGCTCCCAGGCGGTGCCGGTACCGGTGTTTGCCTTCGTGCTCGTGCTATGGCTCGGCTTCGGCCTCGCCCCTAAGCTGATCGTCGTCGCGATCGTCTCCTTCTTTCCCATCGTCGTGACGACGCTGGCCGGGCTCGCGGCTGTCGACCCTGACCTGGTGAAGCTGATGCAGACCTTCGATTCCCCGCGCCTGCGCACGTTCCGACACGTCGAGTTCCCCTCCGCTCTGCCCGGGGTCGTTACCGGGGCGAAGATCGCGGTTGCCGTCTCCGTGATCGGGGCCGTGTTCGCCGAGCTCGCGGGGTCTAACTCGGGGCTCGGCTACCTCTATCAGCAGTCGGAGAACCAGCTGCTGATGCCGCGTGCCTACGCGACCGTGTTAATCCTGTCGGTCTTCGCAATCCTGCTCTTCAGCCTGCTGACGCTGGCCGAGCGGCTGGCACTGCCCTGGGCCTACCAACCGCCACGAGAAAGCTCTCCATGAAACGTCTCACCCTCCTCCTGCCGATCCTCTGCCTCCTGCTCGCCGCCTGCGGCGAGAAGAAGGAGACGATCACGCCGAGCGCCGCGAACGCTCAGCCGCTGACGCTGATGCTCGACTGGTTCCCCAACGCCGACCACGTGGGCATCTACCAGGCCCAGGCGGAAGGCGACTTCGCCAAGGCCGGGCTGAACGTCCGGATCGAGGTGCCGTCGAATCCGGCCAGTCCGCTCCAGCTACTGGCCGCTGGCAAGGTCGACGCCGCGATCTCGTACGAGCCCGAGCTCCTCCTGGCCCGCAACCAGAATCTCCCGCTGGTCTCGGTGGCCGCGATCGTGCAGGAGCCGCTGACCTCGATCGTCTCCATCGGCTCCCAGCACATAAAGACGCCGGCCCAGCTGCGTGGAAAGACCGTGGGCGACGCGGGGATCCCCTACCAGCACGCCTACCTGGAGACGATCC
This sequence comes from Solirubrobacteraceae bacterium, assembly GCA_035505215.1. Taxonomy (GTDB): domain Bacteria; phylum Actinomycetota; class Thermoleophilia; order Solirubrobacterales; family Solirubrobacteraceae; genus Palsa-465. The sequence goes on from DATJQY010000017.1 coordinate 177,548, forward strand.
TGGCCCGCAGCGGCGTACCGGCGAGCTCCGTCAAGGAGGTCAACGTCGGCGCCAATCTCGTCCCGGCCATGCTCTCCAAGCGGGTCAACGCGACGCTCGGGGCCTACTGGAACTACGAGGCAATCCAGCTGGCGCGATTGGGCAAGCACCCCAACGTGATCCGGATGAACCAGGTCGGCGTCCCCAACTACGACGAGCTCGTACTTGTCGTGCGGGAGAAGACGCTGGCCAACCAGCCTGACCTCATCCGGCGCCTGGTCCAGGCCATGGCCCGGGGCTATGAATCGGCCCGGAGCGATCCCGCCGCCGCCGTGGCCAACCTGGTCAAGGCTAACCCGAGCCTCGATCCCAAGTTCCAAACCGCGGCCGTGCGGGCGACGCTGCCGGCCTTCTTTCCCAGCAACTCCAGTCAGCCCTGGGGCTACCAGGACCAGGTCCAGTGGAACTCATACGGCCAGTGGATGCTGAGCAACCATCTGATCACGAACCCGGCCGCCGTGGCCGACGCCTCGACCAACGAAGAGCTGGCCGGCCAGGGGCTCTAGCCGCCGTCAGCCCCACCAGCGTCAACACGCAGAGCCCAGCCGTGAGGGTCATGGCCGCGCCGTCGCCGCTTGCCTTGGCGATCCCGCCGCCCCCGCTTGAGCCGACGATCTGCCCCGCGGCCCAGGCCAGGTTCATGAGCGCGGCGGCCCATCCCTGCTCGAGCCGCCGGGCGTCGGCGGCGTCCGAGAGCATCGCCATGGCGGGGGCAAAGTAACCCGCCATGGCGCCGTCGCCGAGGACGATGATCAGCGCCAGCGGGAACACCGCGCTGGGCACGGTGAAGACGAGGAGCACCGGGATCGTCACCGCCAGGCCGACCAGGATGGGCGCCGTCCGCCCCCGCCGATCTGAGACGCGGCCGACGAAGGGCGCGAGCGACGCCTCGAGCCCTGACCCGACGACGTAGGTGGCGCCAATCACGATCGCCGCCGCCCCCAGCCGGTGGAGCCGCAGCGGCCCGAGCACGCTCATGACTCCCGACACGATCGCCGGGAGGGTCACCAGCCACATCCCGATCAGGACCCGCGGGGCCCGTAAGGCGCCCCGGAGAACGCTCACGGGCTGGGCCGAGGGCACATGGTGCTGAGGCAGACGCCGGGCCTGGTCGATCAGCACGACCGCGATCACCACCACGCCGCTGAACGCCGCCGCCCGCCCGATGGCGTTCGCAACCGTGCCCACGACGGGTCCGAAGAGCGCCCCGCCGACCGCCGCGCCGAGCGCGGCTCCCATGAGCTCCCCCCGCCGGCCAGCCGGCGCCTCGCTGACGATCCAGGCCAGTCCCCCCGCCCACGAGCAGGCGCCGCCCACCCCCTCGACGAACCGCGCCAGGTCAAGCGCCGCCGCGCTCTGGAGGACGCCGAAGGCCAGCGTGGAGACCGCAAGCAGGATGAGCCCCACGAAAACCGTCCGCCTGGGGCCGGCCCGGACGGCCAGGACGCCGCCGGGGAGCGAGCCCACCAGCGTCCCCGCCGGGTAGGCGCCGGTCATCACCCCGGCTGAGAACTTCGACAGGTGGAGCTGGTGGGCCAGCGTCGGCAACAGCGGGGTGATCGCGGCATAGAACATCGTGTCGACGAACACGACGGCTCCGATGACGAGGACCAGCTGGCGTTCCCGGCTCTTGCCCACGGCAGCCACCGTAGAGACAGCGGCCAGCTAGCGTTCGGCGCGGTGTTGCTCCGCGAGGACGATCACGGCATCTTGGCCATCGGGCAGCCCTCGCACGCCTGGCTCTCAGGCCAGCTCGCCCGGGCCTGGGGCAACGACCGCTTCGCCATGCCCACTCCATGGGAGGAGGTGTGCCTGGCCGCCGAGCAGCACGACGCGGGCTGGCGGACGCTCGACCTTGAGCCGACCTACAACCCGGACACCCAGCGCCCGCACACGTTCCTGGAGACCCCGCTTGACGTCCACCTGCGCCTGTGGACCGAAGGCCCCCGCAGCCTCGTCTCGCAAAGCCGCTACGCGGCCCTCCTCGTCTCCCTGCACGGGTGGCGTCTCTATGAGCGCCGGGACCTGAGCCGAATGGCGCCTGAGGATTCCGCAGCTGTCCGCGCTTTCCTCGAGGGCCAGGTGGCGTTCCAGGAGGAGCTCGAGCAGACGCTGCCCATCGATCCGGACGCGCTCAAGCGCGGGAGCCTCCTCCTCTGGACCTGGGACTACCTGTCCCTGGCTCTGTGCCTCGGCTGGGACTCGGCCACCGCCGAGGGCGCGCCCGCCGCGAACGGCCAGGTCGATATCCGCGTCCAGACCCGCGGCGACTCGCTGGCCCACCTCGAGCCGTGGCCGTTCGCCGGCGAGAGCCTCACCGTCCGGGCCGAGGGCCGGCGCCTGAGCGGCGGCTACGCCAACGAAGCCGAGATGCGGGAGGCGTTCGCGGCCGCGCCCTGGGAGACGCTTACGCTCCGCCTCGAGCCCCGGGCCTAGGCCATCGCCCCGGCGGCCACCCCGCCCGCGCGCAAAGCGTGGAGCCCGGCCAGGCCGGCCCACGGCGCGTAGCGAGCAAACAGCTCGTCCACCTCCGCCTCGGTGGCCCGGGCCCACGGGTCGCCGCCGCTGCGCAGCCGCCCCACCAGCTTCAGATAGGCGAGGTCGCCGGCCGGGAGCTGGTCGAGCCGGGCCTGGCCGGTCAGCCCCAGCATCTGGATCGTCCAGCTGCCGATGCCTCGGATCCGAGCCAGGCGCCGCCAGCCGTGCTCGTGGTCAGAGCTCTCCAGATCGACGCGGCCCGAGGCCACCTCCCGGGCCACCCGGACCAGCGCGATGGCGCGCGACTCGCTGAGATCGAAGGAGGCGAGCAGGGCCGGTGCCTGTCCGGCCAGCGTGGCGGCGCTCGGCGCGTCCCGGAGGTCGCTCACCGGGCAGCGGCGGCCGAGCCTGAACACGATCCGGCGCTGAATTGCGGTCGCCCGCTCAAACTCGATCAGCTGCTCGCAGATCGCCCAGGCGAGCGACTCGAACGGGTCCGGCTTGCCGGCCGGCCGCAGCCCGGGGTTGCCCCGCACCGAGGGCCCGATCAGCGGGTCGGAGTGGAAGCGCTCGTAGAACTCGCGCAGGTCCTGGTCGATCCCGAGGGCCTGGCGCATGCGCTCGATGCCCCACCGCGCGAGCTCCTCGGTCTCGGCCTGAGCCCCGAAGAGGACCCGGTCCCGGCTCAGCTGGGCCACCCGGACGAGCACCGGCTCATCGCCGGCGTGAAGGAGCCGGTGGAGCACTCCAGAGCGGATGCGGGCGAGCCCGTCGGGGCCGCCCCGGCGCGGGAGCGTGAACACCCAGCGGGGCTGAACCTCGGCCCTGACCTCCGCTCGCCATTCCCGGTCCACGCTCACAGACGGGATACTGTCAGCGCATGCGGACCACCGTCGACGTCTTCGCCAAGGCCCGTGAAAGCGAGCGCCTGGAGCTCCTCCGCGCCGCCCGTGGGCTGGACATGGTCCCGTACTTCCGGGTCCTGGAGGGTCCGACGCTGCCCGTCGTGCAGATGGAAGGCCGCCCGCGCATCATGCTCGGCTCCAACAATTACCTTGGTCTGACCGGGGACGAGCGGGTCCAGCAGGGCGCCCTCGATGCGCTTCACCAGTACGGAACCGGCATCACCGGTTCGCGCTTCTTGAATGGCACCTTGGAGCTCCATCTGGAGCTCGAGCGTGAGCTCGCCGACTGGCTCGGCACCGAGGCCGCCGTCGTCTTCACGACCGGCCACCAGGCGAATCTCAGCGCCCTGGGGACGATCCTCGGCCACGGCGACACCGTGATCGCGGATTCCGGCGACCACGCCTCGATCCTCGACGGGATCCTGCTCTCCCGGGCCAAGCTCCGGGCCTTCAAGCACAACCGGCTTGACCTGCTCGAACGCCGGCTCGAGGCCGCGGCTGGGGACGGCGGCGGGATCCTGGTCGTCGTCGACGGCGTGTTCTCCGCCGAAGGCGACGTTGCCCCGCTGCCTGAGATCGTCGATCTGTGCCAGCGCTTCGGCGCTCGGCTGATGGTCGACGAGGCGCACGCGCTCGGGGTCCTGGGGGCTCGGGGGGCGGGCGCCAGCGAGCTGCTCGGGGTGGAGGACCAGGTCGACCTGAGGATGGCCACCTTCTCCAAGTCGCTTGCCTCGTGCGGCGGGGTGATCGCGGGACCGGCGGACGTGATCGAGTACCTGCGCTTCCAGGCTCGGCCCTTCATCTTCACCGCCTCGGCCGTCCCCGCCGCGGTGGGGGCAGCATTGGCCGCGGCGAGGATCTGCCGCTCCGCCGATGGACCGCCGCTGTTCGCGAGGGTGCTGGATAACGCCCGCTACCTGCATCACGGCCTGGCCGAGCTCGGTCTGCGCGTGGTGGAGCCCACCCGCCTCCCCGACGGCACCGAGGTCGTGACCCCCGTCGTGCCGGTCGTGATCGGAGACGACTGGAAGGCGGGCCTTCTGTGGAAGGCCCTCTACGACGCGGGTCTCTACGTCAATGTGATGCTCCATCCCGCCGTCCCCCCGGGCGGCGCGCTCTTGCGCACCAGCGTGATGGCGACCCACGACCGGGCCACGCTTGACCGCGCGGTGGAGATCTTCGCTCAGGTCAAGGGGAGCTTCGAGTCCGAGCACGGCCCGCTTCCCGGACCCGAATAGCCCCTCCCGGCAGCTCGCCGGCGCTGCACCTGGACACTTGATCTAGGCCGTTTACAGACCGGCAAAAAGTGCATTGCTTGTCCGTTCCTGCACAAGACGACCCGGCAAATAAAAAGTCCGCTCTGAGCGAATGGCGGACAACTTGTGTCATTGCTGTTACCCATCCGTTCACGTAGCTTCTCCCCCGTCGAACGGAGGTCGGCCGGCACGAAGATCCTCGGGGTGTGAGGCTCGACGTAGCAGAGGCGACGGGTTGGACCGGACGGCCTTTTATAAGCAGAGAAGAACCCCGCGGGGGCGCGGCCTTGGTGCCTGCCCGTGCGGGGAGCACATGTCAAAACAGTGCGTCGGCTTCCCCGAGCGGAAGCAGGGAGAGAGAAGTAGATGATGGAAAACGCCCTCATGACCCGCCAGCCGCAACGTTTGCGTGCCTTGGAGCGAGCCAACGAAATCCGGCTCGCGCGGGCGGAGCTCAAGCGACGGATCGCTTACGGCGACATTTCCGCGGCCGAGGTCATCCTTGATCCTCCATGCGCAGCGGAGAGCTGGGAGATCGCTGAGCTGCTGATGAGCCAACGTAGGTGGGGCAGCTCACGATGCCGAAAGTTTCTCCTGCGCAACCAGATCAGCGAGACCAAGCCGGTGGGTGCCTTGACCGAGCGACAGCGGCGGCTTCTCGCCGATCAGCTCAGCCGCCGCGGCGCGGTCATCGAGGAGTTCGCGCTCGTCGGCGCATAGCCCTGAGGAGGTCTGTCGAGGGGCGCGCGCTGCGGCGCGCTCCTCGACTGCGGGGCTCTTAGAAGTTGAAGCCTCCGCTCGGCAGCGGGTCGGCGCCGGCGAAGAAGAAGAACCAGATCAAGAAGGCGACGAGGGCGATTCCGGCGCTGACCACGAGCACCGCCTCGAGCACGAAGTGACCGGGGTCGTCAAGCCCACGGGACTGGCGGTTGGCCCGATAGACGTTCGAAAGCTTGGACAGGACGGCGGCCACGATCACGATCGTGAGCACGGCGCCCAGGAAGGCAGCGCCGATCGAGGCTCCGATCGAGTCGGTGGCCCCCTCGATCTGAGAGCCAATCCAGAGCCAGAGCAGGGGCGCGCCGATCCACAGCACGAAGCTGCCGACCAGCATGATCAGCACGACCAAGATCGCGCCGGTGCTGGTCCTCAGCAGGTCACGCATCGGAGCCCCGAGTTGAGCCGGGCCGAGGACGGCGTCCCCGGCCCCTGGGTAACGGACAGCCGGAGGAGAGCTTGACCTGCCACCAGCCCATCAGCATCCCGATCAGGCCGAGCCGCGGCCTGACCTGCCAGACCCCGCATCCGGGCTCCCCCAGGTCGCGGCACGCCACGCGCGCAAAGCGATGCTTGGCCGGATCGAGCAGGATCCGCTCCAGGTACAGCCGGTTGGCCTCCTGGATCTCCGCCCGCTCTGAGATGGTCACCCGCGCGCTGTGCAGGCGCTCGGCCAGCTCATCCCGGACACGCTCGAGCTCTCCGAGGTCGAGCAGCCTGGGGTCCGATCCGGCCCGGGTGGGGCTCCAGTCAAGCCCGCCCAGCGGGTAGGCGGTGACGAAGGCCTGGGCGAGGTCGCGCTCGAGGCGCGAGATCTGGGTCCGCAGCGAGCGCCGCGCAGCCAGCTCGTCGCCAACCAGGTCCGCCTCGCGAACCGGCCTTGGTACCTGCAACTCCTGGATGTCCTGTTCCAACAGCGACACTGCCACCTCCGTCCGCCTGCGGCCAAGCTTACCATCGGCTCTACCCGGCCCCGGTGGGGCTACACGGATGACGGCTGAGGCCCGCCAGACCAAAACGGACCCCACCTGCCACGCACCCGTCGATCTCTTGGCCCGTGGCACCCAGGGTCCGATTTTCGGACCCAGCTCGCCACGCGTCGCCTCGTCACGCGCCGGTTGGCGAGTTAGGTCCGCTCCGGGCGCCACCGCCGACACTCATCCGCCAACACTTTCGCCCTACGCAGGCCCGCCCCCCTAGGCCACCGTCAAGAGCTCCCCCGCCGTCCACAGCGCCTCCTCCAGATGGATCGAGGGGACTCCGGGGACGCCGACGGCGAAGAGCGTCACGTGTTGGGACCGGGTGTCGGCTTCGTGGCCCGGGGCGAGGGTGCCGAACAGAAGCGCGTGGATGTGTCCGGCGTCGGCCACCACGAGCCGGCCCGGTCCGAGCGGCGGCCCATCGGTGCCCAGGCGGTCGTCGGCCAGCGTCGTCCGAATCCCGAGTCCTCCGGCCTCGACGAGCTCGGCCCGGAGCGCCCACACGGGGACGCCCGTCTCGATCAGGGCGATCAGAAGCGCGTCGGGTAGCAGCCCCGTGGAGCGAAAGCCCCCGTGCAGGAGGCGTTCGACGGCCGCCGCCTCGCTGGGGATCCGCGTCGAGTCGGGGTCCATCCCCACCTGGCGGAAGAAGGTCCGGTAGGCGTGCGGGATCGGCTGGGTGCGCATGGCCACGACACCGCCTCCGTGCCAGCGGTTCGAGAGCTCACGCAGTCGCGCTTTGGCGACGCGCGCGGCCCCCCGGGGGCGGACCTCCACGCCCATCCAGGCCAGCGCCAGGCCGGGGAACTCGGCCTTGACCCGCGGCTCCACGAACCCGGGCGCCGCCGCGAGCTCGAGGTCGCTCATCGGGCGCTCCCGCCGCTCATCCGCCTGAGCTGGCCACGAGCGCCCGGACCTGTGGCTCCAGCGTGGAGGCGGAGGCCCAGTGCTGGCCGATCAGCCGGCGGAAGACGGTGCCGCCCTGGTGGATTAGCTCGACGATCGGGCACACCTCGACCCCGTAGGCCGCGCCAACCCGGCCGTCGAGGTCGTAGGCGACGGGAACCGTCCAGTGGTTTCGCCGCACGGCCCGGGCGGCATCGGCGTGGCTTGAACGCACCGCCACGGCCGCGAACTGGGCCTGTCCGGCCGGCAGCTGTGCCTTCACCTGCTGCAGGGCCCCGACCTCCTGCTCGCACCCACTTGAGTCGGTGACAAAGAAGGCCAGGACCAGCGGTGCGCGTTTGACGAGCAGGCAGACGTTGAGGGCCCGGGGATCGTGCTTGGCCTCGGTGCAGGTCGGGCTGAGGTTGGCTGCCAGGTTCAGGTTCGAGGTGGCGAGCGGCGCCGCGAACTCCGGCGCGCGCTTTCCCGCCGGCACTCCGGCCGTCCCCAGTCCGTGTGAGGTCAGGAAGGTCACCGAGATGACGATCACGAGCAGGAGCCCGAACAGCCCGATCAGCCGCTGGTAGCGGCGGGTGTCGACCACCTGGGGCACGGGATGGCGGGCCGCGCGGCGGGTCGCCGCCGCGCGCTCAGGATCCAGCCGGCGCCGGCGCGAAGGCGGGGCGCCGTCCTCCTCGCCGTTCTCGCGGCCGGGGCCTCCCGCCGGATCTTCGCTCACGCCACGCGGGTTCGCCGCCGCAGGCGCGGCAGGCCTCGCGGCCGCCGGACCCGGCCGGTGAACCGGTCGGCCAGGGCCCCCGACTCGCTCAGCGCGAGCACGGCCGGCAGCACGAGCAGCACCCCGCCCAGTGAAACCGTCAGGTCGACAAGGGTGACCAGGCCGAAGTCACGCAACATCGTGATGCTGGAGACGATCAGAACCGCGAAGCCGGCGATGGCGGTGACCCCGGAGGCGAGCACGGCCCGCCCGGTGGAGCGGTAGGTCAGAGACAGCGCCTCGCCGAGCTCGTGCCCGCGACGGCGCTCCTGCCGGAAGCGCTCGGACAGGAGCACGCTGAACTCGGTCGAGATGGCGATGACGAGCGTCCCCATGGCGGCCGACATCGGGTTCAGGGGGATCCCGATCAGGAACAGGATGAGCGCCGACCAGCCGGTGGCCAGCGCGATCGGAACCAGCGGGACGAGTGCGCGTGAGACCTGGCGGAAGACGACCAGCAGGACCGCCCCGACCGCGATCAGGCCAGCCAGGAGCGTGAGCAGGCGCCGAGCCGAGGAGGACAGGGCGGTGTTCGCCTGGGCCGCCAGCACCGGCAGTCCGGCCAGGCGCGCCGTGATTCCCGGCGGGGGACGAAGCTGGCTCTGCATGTAGTCGATCACGCCCTGCTGGCGGGACAGCGGCATGAGCCGGATCCCGAAGGCGAGCGTGGCCTCACGCCGGTTCGGCGTGATCACCGCCTGGGAGAAGTACTGCGGGACCGCCGACAGGAGCGCCGAGATCTGCGAGGTGGTCAGCGACCCGCACGCGCTCGTGCTTTGTGACCCTGAGCAGAACAGGTCAGGCAGCGACAGGGCCGGGCACAGGGTCGCCTTGGCGCACCCCTTCGTCTCCAGGTAGCCGTAGTGGCTGAGGAGCTTGTCCTCGTAGCGGAGCATCCAGCCGATCGTGGCCGGGGTGGCGACGTTGCGCGAGTGGACGACGACATCGATCTCGCCACTGACCCCGGTCACCCGTTCCAGGGTGTGCAGGTCGCGGAGCGCCGGCATGTTCGAGGGCACGAGCTTGGTGACGTCGGACTGAACGGAGGTCTGCGTGTCGGCAACCCAACCCAGGACGGCCAGGAGCGCCCCGACGGCGAGGAGCCGGCCGGGCCGGCTGACGGCGGTGGTGAGCAGGCCGCGAGCAGTCGCCGCGGCGCGCCGGCGCACCGGGACCAGGCGGGGCTCGAGCCGACGCAGGGGAGCCGCCGCATCTGCGAGGAGCTCGCGTGCCCCGCGCAGAGCCGCAGCCAGAGCCGCCACCCCGCGCGGCGGGCGCAATCGCCGATCCGCCAGGACCAGGGCGGCCGGCCCGGCGGTGATGGCACAGGCGAAGGCGACGGCGATGCCGACCACGAGCAGGAGCCCGAACTCGCGCACCATCGGCACCGGCGAGAGCTCGAGGACGAGGAACCCGGTGGCGGTGGCCAGCGCCGCGGTGGCGATCGTGGGAAGGCCGGCGCCGGCCGCCCGGGCGATCGCCTGCTCGGCCGTGAGCCGGCTGGCGCCCTCGGGCCGCTGGGCCTCCACGACGCGCGACTGGAACTGGATCGCGTAGTCGACGGCCAGGCCGATGAGAATCGGCAGGACGGCAATCGAGGCCATCGTCAGCGTGCCCCCGACCAGCGACACCAGCCCAAAGGTGATCCCACACGCGACGAGGGCGATGGCCAGCGGCAGGAGCCGGAGCCGGGTGCGGAAGACGAGGGTCAGCGTGAGCGCCATCACGACCAGGGCCACCACGAGCAGGAGCGCGATCGATCCGGTGATCGTCGAGGCCAGGTCGTTGATGACCACGGGAACGCCGCTGACGGTGTAGGTGCCGCCGTAGCTCAGATGGAACATCCGCATCCGGACCGCTTGACGGATGTCGGCGATCGCGGCCGCCTGCTGAGCCGAGCTCAGCGACGGCTTCAGCCGCACCTGGATCAGGGCCGAGTTGGAGGTTGGGAACAGGTAGCTGAAGCGTGCCTTGGGCTGGTTGACGCCGCGCAGCGGGTCGAAGACGACCTGGCGGATGAACTCGGTCGAGTCGATGCGCACGGGCCCGGTGATGTTCGATTGCAGCGCGAGCTGCTCCAGCTGCTGGAGCTGCTGCTGGTAGGCCAGCTGACCAACCGCCTTGGCCTCGGTCGTGGCCTTGCTGGCGCTCATGTGCTGGGCGCGGGCGAGCTTGTAGGCCGCCGCCTCGTCCTTCTGGATCGTCGTGTTGGCCGACGAGAGCACCTGCGTGATCTGCTGGTCGACCGCGGTGACAGCGCGGTTGAGGAAGGTGCCGGGCCCGTAGACCACCTCGACCGCCTTGGCCTTGCGGAGCCGGCCACAGGGGCTCCGCCACCCGCCGTAGGGAGGGTGGCTGGCCGGGGCGGTCGTGAACGCGGTCTGCCCAGCGATGATCGTCTGCCCAGCCAGGCAGGCCTCAAGCTGGCTGACGATGGCCAGGTCCCTGGTCTCGACCAGGTCGGTCAGCGGCTCGCGGACCAGAATGACCACGGCATCCCCGCCGAAGTGCTGGTGATCGTCGGCGGTCGCCTGCGCGCTCGCCGTCGAGTTCGAGACGAACGTGTCGGTCCCGGCATCCGGCTGCAGGCGCAACGCCAACAACGCGCCGCCCAAGGCCAGCACGGCAATCACACCCAGGGTCAGCAGCGGCCTTCGTGCAGCAGCGCCCGCGATCCCCTCGAACCGCTCCTTCATGATGGATTCAGGCTAACGAGCAGCGCCAACCAGAGCGCCACAAGGCCGTTAAGGGCGGGTGAATGAGTGTTGAGCCTGTGTGGGGTTCGTAGAGGACTGCGAATGGGTTACACGCGTGGAGGTGGGTTCCATTCCTACGCAACTCGCGTGCCGCGCAGTTGCGTAGGAATGGAACCCACCGAAGCGCGTCAGTCCATGGAAAGGGGCCCTTCGGACTCCCCAGACAGGAACTGCCGAATGAACGGATTCTCGGAGTTGAGCATGTCCTCGCTTGGCCCCGCCTCCACGATCCGCCCCTTCCACAGCACGTTGATGTAGTCGGCCACGCGCCGCGCGGTGAGGATGTCGTGGGTGATGACGCAGAACGTGGGCAGGTGCTGGCGCTGCTTCTCCTTGGCGTCCTCCATGGCGTCACGATGGATCTCCAGGATGAGCTCGCCCAGGAGCGCCGTGCGCACCGGGTCGAGGCCTGAGTCCGGCTCGTCGAAGAGGACGATGTCCGGCTCCAGCACGAGCGCGCGGGCGAACCCCGCCCGCTTGCGCATCCCGCCGGAGAGCTCGTTGGGCATCTTCTCCCGTGCGTCAGCCAGTCCAACCTCTTCGAGCCGTCGACTGACGATGTCCTCGACCTCGTCTTCGCCCTTCTCGGTGTGCTGGCGCAGCGGGAAGGCGACGTTGTCGAACAGGTTCATCGAGCCGAACAGCGCGCCATCCTGGAACAGGAGCCCGAACTTCTTGCGCATATCGAACAGGTCGTCGTCGGGCATGTTGGGGACCGACTCGCCATGCACGAGGACGTCGCCCTGGTCGGGGTAGAGCAGGCCGACCATGTGCTTGATGCAGACCGACTTCCCGGTTCCCGACGGCCCGAGGATCATCGAGACCATGCCCTCGGGGAGCCCCATGTTGAGGCCGCGCAGGATGTGCGAGCGGCCAAAGGACTTGTAGGTGTCGATGAACTCAACCGCGTCCGGTCGACCCGAGGGATAGACGCGGTAGGTGTGCCACTTGTACTCGTCCTCGTCGGCACCGGGGGGCGGCGCGGGGCGGGGCTGCTCCTCATCGACGACCGAAACGCGCGAGGACGACTCACCGTCTGAACCCTGCTGCTGACGGCCCTGGCTCTCCCACGGCATGCCGCCGCCCTGATTCTGCGAGACCGCTCCGTGGGGACTCGTGTCCTGCGGACCTTGTGCGACGGCTTGCTCCCGGGTCTCCTGCTCGCTGTGCTCGTCCTCGGTCATGCCTCAGCCTCCGATCGGTGCTCTCGGGTTGGCACCCCAGAACAGCTGCGTTCCGAGCATGCCGATGAGATGCACACCAACAATGTTCAACACCATCGATTTTGCCGTAGCCGTTCCCACTCCTACGGGGCCACCACCGGCGTTGTAGCCGTAGTAGCACCCGGTGAGCACGATCAGCGTGGCTTCCGTCATCGCCTTTATCAAGCTGAATAAGAGATCGGGCGGGTTCTGGAACTGCCAGAAGATGAGGAAGAAGCCTCCCGATGAGACGTCCCCGACCTGCTCGACGACGGCGAGCCAGCTCCCGAAGAAGCCGGCCCCGATCGCGATCAGGTACATGAACGGAAGCACCATCCAGGCGCCGAGCAGACGCGTCGCGCACAGGAAGGTCATGCCGCTGATGCCCATCACCTCGAGCGCGTCGATCTCGTCCGAGATCCGCATCGACCCAAGCTCGGCCACGATCCCGGTGCCCACCTTGGCCGCCATCATGTAGCCGAAGGCCAGGGGCACGATCTCCCGGAGATCGCACCACGCGGCGAACACACCCGCGTAGGCGGGGGCGCCGATCGAGCGGTTGAAGTAGGCGCCCTCGGTCCCGCACTCGAGACCGCTGATGAAGACCAGCCCCCAGATGACGAGCGTCGAGCCGACGATCAGGATCCCGGCCTGGCGCAGGGCCTCGCCGAAGAACTTGAACACCCGCAAGCCGAAGATCTCGCGGAAGACCTGACCGAAGAACTTGGCGATCTCGCCGAAGCTCTCGACCCAGCCTCTCGGTGCGGCTAGCAGCTCTCCCATTACTTGGGGATCGTCGTGATCTCCGGGTGGGTGGCGAGAAGGGTTTGGGTGAAGGCGTAGTTGAAGGCGAAGATGCCGTTGAAGGCGATCACCACGGCCTCGTTGACGGCGCGGCCGACGCCTTCGGCGCCGCCGGAGGCGGTCATCCCCTTGTAGCAGCAGACGATGGCGATGATCGCCCCGAACATGGTCGTCTTGAGCACCGAGCCCCAGAGGTCGGTCGTCGAGGTGTTGTTAAAGAAGGTGGCCCAGAACGGGCCCAGCGGGGCGTGGTTGACCAGGGTGGCGAGGATCCCGCCGAAGATCCCGAACAAAAGCGCGTAGATGTCAAACAGGCCGGTGACGATCATCAGCGCCAGGAAGCGCGGGACGACGAGGTTCTTGATCGGGTCGACACCGAGGACCTGGAGGGCGTCGAGCTCTTCGCGGATCTTGCGCGCGCCGAGGTCGGCGGTGATCGCGGTGCCGGCCACGCCGGCGAGCACGATCGCGGTCACGAACGGCGCGAACTCCCGGATCGAAGCCAGGACAAAGAAGCCGCCCAGGCGATCGAGGGCCCCAAACAGCACCAGGAAGTCGGCCGCCTGAAGCCCCGGCGCCTCGTAGCCAAAGGCGACGGTCGAGATGAGCAGCGGGAACCAGCACAGCTTCAGCGCGAACATGAACTGCCCCACGAACTCCGCCCCGTACGGGTACGGCGGGCGCACGGCGGCCACGATCGTCTTGCCGGTGAGAATGACCATGTTGCCGACCTCTTCGAGGAGCGACTTGACCGGCAAGAAGGTTCGATCGCCGACTGCGCGGATCACGTGGTGTTCAATCCTCCCGTAGAGCTACAGCGCCGCCGACGCGGCTGAGCGCCAAAGGGTATTGGAAGCTCGTTTGAAAACACAACTTCGAACCGCTCCTACATGACGCCTGCCAACCGGCGTTCTTTCCCATTCTCAGGTGGTATTTTCGGCACGCCCATGAGGAGAGGCGCGCTAACGATTTTCGGCGGCCTGGCGGCGGCGATCGCGGTGGCGGGATGCGGAAGTGGCAGCCCCCAGAACGCGAAGGCGCCGAGCGGTCGCTTCCCGGTTTCGGTCACGGCCAGCTTCCCGGCCGCGCAGCGCCTGGCCGAGCACACGCACATGGTGATCAGGGTCACCAACACCGGGCACAAGGCGATCCCCAACCTGGCGGTGACGATCTGCAACGTCACCTGCACCTATCCCGCGCCTCCGGGCGAGGGAACCAGCGTCGCCGCGTTCGCGACCTGCGTCGGCCCGCCGGGGCGGACCTGCCTCCAGGCGGCCCAGTCCGAGGGGGTGGCCAACATCTCTCGGCCCGTATGGGTGATCGAGCAGAACCCCGGCGCCTGCACGGGCGCGTCGGGCTACAGCTGCGAGAACGGGGGCGCCGGCGCCGATGCGGCCGACGACGCCAACACCTGGCAGCGGGGATCGCCGCTCAAGCCCGGCGGCACGGCCGTGTTCAATTGGAAGGTGGCTGCCGTCAATCCGGGCAGCTACACGGTCGCCTGGGAGGTCTCAGGTGACCTCTACGGCAACGCCAAGACGGTGACGAGCGACGGTTCGATCCCCCGCGGCACCCTGCCGGTGACGATCTCCCGCGCCCCGGCGCAGACCTACGTCAACGACGCCGGCCAGATCGTCAAGCAGCAGCAGCCCTAAGCCCCTTAAAGCCCCCCGTTTGCAGCGCAACTTGTAAGCGCTGGTCGGGTTGTGCTCTACGGTGACTCGCGTGATGTCGTTCTCACGCGCGGGGGGACGCCCGTCCGGCTGCGGGCGTAGCCGCCTCCGCCGTCTGCTCATTCTCGCGGTCGCCGCCGCCAATCTCGGCCTGGTCGGCGGGGCCGCGGGTGCGGGCGGAAGCTCGGGTGGCGCCGGCGTCCCGCCGAAGTCGAGCCCCAAGCCGGCGACGCGCGCCAGTGCCCCGGCCCACAACCCGTTGAGCGGCCGCGGGATGTGGATCTGGGAGCTGTCTGCCTCGAACGGCGGGAACCTGTCCTCGATCATCGCCACGGCCCGGACCTACGGCCTCAGCACGCTGATGATCAAGAGCGGCGACGGCACCTCCGCGTGGTCGCAGTTCAACTCCACGCTGGTGGCCGAGCTGCACGCCGCCGGCCTCAAGGTCTGCGCCTGGCAGTACGTGTACGGCGCCCACCCGATCTCCGAGGCCTACGTCGGCGCCGCAGCCGTCCACGCCGGCGCCGACTGCCTGATGATCGACGCCGAGAGCGAATATCAGGGCCGGTACATCCAGGCCCAGGACTACATCAAGCGCCTCCGCCAGCTGATCGGATCGCGCTTTCCCGTCGCCTTGGCCGGGTTCCCCTACATCGACTATCACCCGTCCTTCCCCTACTCGGTGTTCCTCGGCCCCGGCGGCGCCCAGTACAACACCCCCCAGATGTACTGGGTCGACATCGGGACCTCCGTCGACAACGTCTTTGCCCATACCTATGACTTCAACTCGGTGTACGAGCGGCCGATCGAGCCACTCGGCGAAGTGTCCGGTAATCCGCCGCCCGGGCAGGTCTTCCGCTTTCGCCAGCTCTCCCGGACCTACGACGCCACCGGGGTCAGCTGGTGGGACTGGCAGGAGAACTCGACCCGCGACTGGTGGGCCATCGAGCATCCGATCGGGAACCTGACCGGGATCACCACCGACGTGTCACCCCCCGTGCTGAGCCCCAAGGACGAGGGCGGGATCTGGGCCGGCGATCTGGTCGTGTGGGCTCAGGAGCACCTGGTGGCGGCCGGCGACGCCGTGGAGATCGACGGCGACTTTGGGCCGGCGACGCAGAGCGCCGTCGAGCAGTTCCAGACCGCTCATGGGCTCCCGGTCACCGGCCTCGTAGACCAGCCCACCTGGCAGGCCCTGCTCGCCCGCAAGCCGGTCGCCGTGACCTGGGTCAAGCAGCGGGGCCAGACGATCGCCGTGGCGGCGCGCGGCGGCACCCTCCGCCTGGGGGTGCCCTGGTCAGCGCGCCTCCCGCCCCGCCGTTACGAGATCCCGCGCGATCTCGGTGCGGGCCGGCCGCCCCGATAGCCAGGCCGCCGAGCCACAACCGGCCCTTAAAGCCGAACGCCCCACCCCCGGCGGCGGGGGTGGGGCGCTCTAAAGCCGCGTCCCTGCGGCTCAAGCTTTTGGGCTACATCCGGCGGAAGGGATCCAGATAGACGTCGTCGATCTGCCACTGGCCGCTGCTGTCGGCGGGCGCGAACGTGAACGAGATCGTCGACTCACCCAGGTTGAGCGAACCGATCGTGTTGTTGAGCAGTCCCATTTCGACATAGCTCGACGGCGCCCAGGTCCCCGAACCGCTGAGCTGACCGAGGTAGACGACGTCGGGGAGCAACCCGAGCACGGGCGGGTACGTCGCCCACACGTTCAGCCGTGAGGACGCCGACCCCGTGTTGCGGACGAACAGGCGAGCACTCGGATGATCGATCCCCGTGCAGGCGGGCGGACTCGTGGCCACGCTGCCCGCGGGCAGGCTCAGCGAACGCGAGCCGTCATAGGCATCCCCGCTCACGACCTGCGCGCCACCCAGGAGAAGCCAGCTCGGGGTACCCGATTCAAAGCTTCCACCCGGAACGAGGACGTAGTAGTTGTCGTCGCCGACCTGAGTGAAGGGCTGCACCTCCTGCTGGCCACAAGCCCCAGGGGCCAGCGAGAGCAGTCCTGCGTGGGCGCTCGGCGCGATCGCCGCCAGCATGGCGAGGCTCGAACTCGCTGCCACCGCCGCCATACGAATCTTGCTGAACATCATGTACCTCCCATCAGCGGACGTTCGTCCGTGAACCTTTGACGAGAGGCTGGCGGCCGAGCTATCTCACTCCTGGGAGACCTCTAGCTTTGCGTCCCCGCTTCGCAACGGGTTTGCCGTGAGCAGCCTACGTCCCCTCCATCGGCCCGGCGAACCGGACGACTTAGGGCACTGAGCTGGTTTGGACACATGATCGACGCGGCCGTGGCAGCCCGCGTTAAAGCTCACTAGGCCCTGGGGTCACGCCGATATCTATCGAGCCGATGCGTACGGCTCGCCCACCCGCTCTTGAACGGTCCGCCGGGTTCCAGCGCCTGCTGGCCCAGTTCCGACCGCGCTTGCGTGAGCCACTGGGCCGCGACGAGCTGCGCGCCGAGGGGATCCTCGCCTTCGCCTTCCTGCTCACGGCGGTGCCGCTGGCTGTCTTGGCCCCGCATCACGGGCACACCTCGCTCCTTCTCGTCGTCCTCTTCGTCGTCGTCTACTCGGTCACGAGCAAGGTCGAGTTCGACCTGGGATCCGGCTACTGCGTCCCCACCCAGGTCGTGCTCGTCCCCATGCTCTTCGTGCTGCCGGCCGCCTGGGTCCCGCTGCTCGTGGCCGTGGCGTCGGTGGCGGGGGGCCTGACCTCCTTTCTCCGGCGCCAGCGTCATCCCGCCCGGGCCATCGCCGGCGTGGTCGACGCGTGGTACGTGATCGGCCCTGCCGCGGCGTTTGCCTTCGCCGGTCTGACCGGGCCGAACTGGTCAGACTGGCCGTGGCTGCTGGCGGCGCTGGCCGCCCAGATCGCGTGTGACTTCTCGGTCAACGCGGCCCGGGAGTGGCTACGCGCGCGTGAGGTGCCGCGGCTCCCGGCTCGCCTGCTCGTCCAGGTCTATTTCGTGGATATCTGCCTGAGCCCCATCGGCCTGGCCATCGCCTTTGCCTCCAAGGGGCATCCGGCCGCCGTCCTCATGACCCTCCCCCTGACCGCGCTGCTCATGTACTTCGCGCGGGAGCGCCAGGCCCGGATGCAATCCGCGCTTGAGCTCAGCCAAGCCTTCCGCGGGACGGCGCTCCTGCTCGGCGATGTCGTCGAGGCCGACGACTCCTACACCGGCGTCCACAGCCGTGACGTGGTCGAGCTGTGCCTGGCCGTGGGACCCGGGCTCGGGCTGGACGAGGACCAGATGCGCCGGCTCGAGTTCACGGCCCTGCTCCACGATGTGGGCAAGATCGCCATCCCCAAGGAGATCATCAACAAGCCGGGCAAGCTGACCGACGAGGAACGGGCGATCATCGAGACCCACACCGTCGAGGGCGAGTCGATGCTCCTGCGCGTCGGCGGACTGCTCGGGGAGGTGGGGCGGCTCGTCCGCTCCTGCCACGAGCGCTACGACGGCCTCGGCTATCCGGACGGCCTCCTCGGCGAGGCGATCCCGATTGAGGCGCGGATCGTCTGCTGCTGCGACGCCTTCAACGCGATGACCACCGATCGCCCCTACCGCTCAGCCCTGTCCCTCGGCGAGGCGCTGAATGAGCTCCGCGTCCACCGGGGCACGCAGTTCGACCCCGGGGTCGTGGATTGCCTGCTCGCCCTGCACCCCCAGGAAGAGACCGCTCCCCAGCCTGAACCGGCCGCCGACCTCGTCGGCGCCGCCTGAGCTCAGCTGCCCAGAACCGTCCCGTCCTCGATCCGGGTCGGCTCCTCGGCATCGATCTCGGCGTCGCCGCGCACGACCACGTCGGCCCCGAAGGTCACATCGCCGTGGACGACCAGGCGCTGCGCCTCCCGCAGCGACGGCGAGCCGGCTGGAAAATGCGCGTCGAACCGTTCCAGAACCCCGTAGACGCGCTTGTCAAGATCCACATAGGGGAGCTTTCCCACCCGCTCGGGCACGGGCCGGACGATCATCCCGTCCTCGATTTCGTAGACATCGGAGCGCAGCACCAGGAGGTCGTTCGTCGTCTTGACCGGGACGAACCGGGGCCGGGGCACGCACAAGAGCTGGGCCTCAGGGAAGCTCTGGATGGCCGAGCCCATCGCGCTCTCCAGCTGCAACACGGGCGTGCTGTCCGGGTCGCGGGGATCGACCGTCTTGCGGTTCACGATCAGCGACAGCTCCAGCACGCCATCGTTCGCCTTAAGCGTCTCGTCCAGCGCCTCCAGGTCCACCCACAGGTTGTTCGTGTTGTAGTAGCGCCAGTGCCGGTAGTCCCGGAACGAGTCCTCATCCTCGGGGGGAACCTGGGCCGACTCGCGCAGAACGATTTGCCCGTCGGAGCGCCGCCGGGCCAGGTGGCCCCCCTTGCGCTCGGCCTCGGTGCCGATCACCGTCTCCATCAGGAAGGGCACGGCGTGCTCGGCCATGTAGGCCGGGATCCGCGGCTCGACGAGTGCGCCCAGGTTGTCCGAGTTGGAGATCATCGCGTAGCGCATCCCGGCGTCCAGCAGCTCGCGCAGGACCCCTGAACTCCGCAGGGCACCATAGACGTCGCCGTGGCCGGGCGGGCACCACTCGAGCGTGGGATCCGGCGGCCAGGAGACGGGCGCCAGCGTCTCCTCCTTGAGCTTGGGGATCATGCTCTGCATGAACTCGAGCGGCAGTCCGACGTCGAGCTCGGGGTGCGAACCCAGCGCCTCGAGGGTCTCCCGCCGAGTCGCTTCGCTGTTCATGAGGAGCAGCGGCAGCCGGACCTGACGGCGCTCGCGCAGGGCCACGAGCTGGCCGATGATGATGTCCAGAAAGGTGTGGCCCTCCCGCGCCTCGATCAGCGACTTCGGCTGGCGAAGGCCCATCGTCGTGGCCAGCCCGCCGTTCAGCTTGATCACGGCCACGCCCTCGAGCGCCTCCCGGGGGTCGACCTCAGGGGCATCCTCGAGCGTGGGCACGTCCTGGACCGGCTCGAGGTCCTCCGAGCGCAGATACGCCGATTCGCCGGCGTCGACCCGCTCATAGGCCCGGCGAAAGGCCCGGATCGCCTCCTCGGGCTGGCCCGCGGAACGCATCTTCTCCTCGGCGGCCCGGAGGCCCTCGGCGCTCATCGCCTCATTCTGACGTGAGAGCATCCACGTCGTGGAGCGACCCGATCCCCAAGCCATCCTCGCCCTGGTCCCGTTTGCCGTCACGCTCGGGATCGAGCTCCTGGAGGCCGATCCGGACCAGGTCCGCGGCCGCCTGGCCTGGACCGCGGAGCGAACCACCACGGCCGGGGTCATGCACGGCGGCGCCCTGATGGCGCTCGCCGACACCTGCGGCGGGGTCTGCGCCTACCTCAACCTCCCCGACGGCGCCCAGGGGACGGCGACGATCGAGTCCAAGACGAACTTCCTCCGCCCCGTCCTGAGCGGCGCCGCCACCGCGCTCGCCCATCCGCTGCACAAAGGCCGGACCCTGATCGTCGTCGAGACCGAGATCACCCGCGACGACGGCAAGCTTGCGGCCAAGGTGACCCAGACGCAGGTCTTCCACTAGAGCGGGCCGCCGCGCGGCGCTCGACGGGGGGCGCCCCACCGTGGCACGCGGACGACACCCCTCGGTATCCCCCAGGAGGCTCGTCGTGCCCGTGACACATAGCGACACGCTGACGACGCGGCACTCGCTTCGGGCGAGGGTGTGTCGTCAGCGTGCCACCACCCTGACCCCGTCTCGCCGCGCCACCGCCACGGCGATCCGGTCGAGCACGAAGAACATGACCAGCCCCACCACGGCCGAGGCGGCGATGTACCACGGCCACGGTCCCATCACGTTGAGCAGCGAGTTGTGGACCGGCTTTGAGGCCAGGTACATGTAGTTGCCCCCCGTCACCACGTCGCCCAATCCCGCCACCCCGGCCCACACCAGCGTGAGGCCGAAGACCCACCACATCGCGCCCCGCCGCGGATAGCGCCGGCAGCCGAACACGAGCAGGCACGCGGCCACGATCGAGCCGACGTGGTAGCAGAAGTAGGTGAAGTAGAAGACGTTGGGGAACGTCGAGGCCAGATCAGGCGTGAGCACCGCCTGAAGCGAGGCCGAGAAGGCCCAGAAGTAGACGAGCTCGATCGCCAGCTGTGCCTGGGTCAGCAGGGCGATGATCGCCACCACCGACACGGCGTCGGTCAGCTGGAGCGGGAGGCTGTACTGGACCGTCCAGATGCCCTCGATCACGTCGGCCAGGTATTCGCCGGCCCAGCCGGCGAAGATCACCGCCGCGAGCGCCCACGCGAACCACCGGACCCAGCGCCCCGGCCAGCGCCGCGGCCCCACAATCGCCACGGCACCGCCCACGACCAGCACAGCAAGGGCCGCGTCGTGGGCGACCGAGAACTGGCGCATGGCGAGGGCCTACGCCGGCTTGATGCCTACACGCCGGTCGATCCGCTCCTGCGGACCAGCGAGTCAACCGTCGCGGCCACGAGCAGCACCACGCCGGTGGCGATGTACTGACCCTGGGCGCTGATGCCCATCAGGGCCAGGCCGTTGAAGACGACGGCGATCACGAGACCGCCGAGCAGGGCATGGAGCGGCTTGCCGCGGCCTCCGAACAGGCTCGCGCCGCCGATCACGGCGGCGGCCACGGCGTAGAGGCTGTAGTTACCGCCGGGCACGTCGGTCGAGATCGAGCCCAGGACGGACGCGTAGATCAGGCCGCCGATCCCGGCCGTCATCGCGCTCAACGTGAACGCGATCCGCCGAACACGCTGGACGTGGATGCCGGCGCGGCGGGCCGCCTCGGGGTTGGCCCCGATCGCGTACATGTAGCGACCCGTCCGCGTGCGGGCGAGGAACACGGAGTAGATCAGGAGGACGATGCCGACGAATGGGACCACGTACGGGATGCCCTTGAGCGGGATCACGCCGCTGGAGCGGTCGAGGCTGCAGATGTACACGAGCAGGATCCCGCCGACGGCGGTGACCCCAATCGTCACCAGCGTGATGCTGAGCGGAGGCGCGCTCAGCCCCTGAGCCCGGCGACGGGCGGCGCGCCACAGCGACAGGGCGGCGTACAGCGCCAGCACGACGACCAGCACGATCCAGCCCGCGGCGACACTCAGGTTGTTGTTGACCAGGTGGTAGATGGGACTGCTCGGCGAGACGGAAATCACGCCGCCGACAGCCGATTTGTCGCTGTTGGCGAGCTGGATCATCACGCCCTCGCCGATCAGCAATCCCCCCAGCGTGACGACGAACGAAGGCACGTGCAGCCTGGTGATGATGTTGCCCTGGATGTATCCATAGACGCCCGTCGCGGCGAGGCCGCAGATGACGGCCAGCCACCACGGGAAGTTGTCCGGTGAGGCGATCAGCTCGGCGATGATGAAGCCGCCAATGGCGAGCACGAACCCGATCGACAGGTCCACCTCGGAAAGCACGAGCGCGAATACCTCCGCGGCTCCGATCACGATGTAGATCGACGCCTGCTGGAAGAGGTTGACCAGGTTCTGAGCCCCCAGGAACTGGGACTTCTCGATCTGGAAGAAGACGATGATGACGATCAGGCCGAGGACGATCGGGAGCGCGCCGCTCTCGCCCGACCGGATCCGCCTGCCCCACGCCTGCACGTATTCGCCGAGCGAATCAGCGAGGACCTCAGGAGCCACCGAAGCGACGTCGGCCCCGGCCACGGCCTCGTCGGTTTGATCCTCCGCCAGCTCCGTGGAGATCGGCGCCTCCTCGACCTCGGACGGGGTGTCGATGCTTGAAGGTCTGTCGGCCATCACTCCTCCTATCGCCGCTCGGCCTGTTGCCCTGAGTTGCCGCGCCGACTGTCGGAGCGTCCGGTGGTCATGTATTCGACCACCGAGGTCGTGTCGAAGTCCGACACCGGGCCCTGGGCCACCATGTGTCCGAGGTGGAGGATCACGATGCGGTCGGCCACGGCGAACACGTCGTTGAGGTTGTGCGAGACGAGGATCACGGCTACGCCCTGGGAGGACAGGCGCTTGATCAGATCGAGCACCTGCCGCGTCTGGGCGACCCCCAGCGCAGCCGTCGGCTCATCCATGATCACCAGCTTGGCGTTGAACAGCACCGCCTTGGCCACGGCGACCGACTGTCGCTGTCCCCCGGACAGGGAGGCCACCGGCTGACGGATGGAGCGGATCGTTCTTACGTTCAGCTCCTTGAGCGTCTCGCGCGCCTTGATTTCCATCGGCGCCTCGTTCAGGAGCCCGTGGCTCAGGATCTCGTGGCCGAGGAACATGTTCTGGACGATGTCCAGGTTGTCGCAGAGCGCCAGGTCCTGGTAGATCGTGGTGATGCCGAGCGCCTCGGCGTCGCGCGGCCCGTGCAGGTGGACGGACTTCCCTTGCCAAAGGATGTGCCCCTCGTCGGGCGCCCACAGGCCGGAGATCGTCTTGATCGTCACCGACTTGCCGGCGCCGTTATCGCCGGCCAGCGCGGTGACCTTGCCGGGCGGAATCTCGAAGTTGATCTCGCTCAGCGCTTGAACGGCGCCAAACCGCTTGGTCACGCCGCGCAGCTCGAGCAGGTTGCCGTTTGTGTCGCTCACCGCGGGCGACGTGGTGGCCGTGCTCTCAGAAGTGCTCATCTCTCCCCTCGGGTGGCCGGGGCCCTCCCGCTACTGCGGGAGGGCCCATGCACACTACTCCTACCGTTCGGTCAGCTCTAGCCGCTGATCCCAGCTGCGTGGCAGTCCGCCGCGTACCTCCCCGCGCACAGCTGCGAGGCGGGAACGAACTTGTCCGCGATCACGGTGCTGTTCATGTTCGTCGGGGTGACCCACGTGGGCGTGAGCAGCACCGACGGAACCGTGTTGTGATTCGTCGGGTCCGTGGAGGTGGCGTTCAGCAGCGTTGACGGAGCCGTCTTGCCGGCCCTGAGATACAGCGCCAGAGCAACAGCAGCCTGGGCCTCGAGGTAGATCGGCTTGTAGACGGTCCCGCACTGGTAGCCGGAGAGGACGTTCTGGAGACCCGTCAGGGTCGCATCCTGCCCGGTTGTGGGGTACGTCTTCGCCTTGACCCCGTGGCTCTGCAGGTAGCTGATGATCGGCGCGCCCGTCTCATCGTTCGGGATGACGGCCGAGTTGATGTTCTTGTGGGCCGTCACGGCACCCTCGAACTCGGTCAGCGCGTCCGTGGGCGTCCATGTGCCCGCGGTCCTTGCCACCAGCGTGTACTTGCCGGAGCTGAAGTACGGCTGCAGCACGCCGTTGTAGCCCTGCGCGAACAGAGTGGCGTTGTTGTCCGTCACCGCGCCGTGCATGACCACGACCTGCGGCTTGCTGAGATGCCACTGCGAGACGCAATGGACGAAGCCCTGGCCGATCAACTTGCCGACCTGGACGTTGTCGAAGCTGACGTAGTCCGCGGTCCCCTTGGGAGCACCCAGGGTGAGGCGGTCGTAGTCGACCACCGCCACACCATGGGACTTGGCGTAGCGCTGAACGGTGACGCCCGTGCCCGAGTCCTCCGGGTCGATCAGCAGCACCGTGGCGCCGTTGGTGATGTCCGCCTGGGCATCGGAGATGAACGTCGAGTCACTGCCCTGCGCGTTCTGGACGATCATGTCCGAGGACGGGAGACCCGCCATCGCCGCTGCCTGCTTGAGCATTGGCGCGTCGAACTCGACATACCGCGTGGAGCTCGTGGTGTCGGGAAGGATCGCAGCAATCTTGCCCTTCCCTTCCGAAATGAGCGGCTTCAGCGTGGCCATGGCCGAGAAGCTGTTGTTGAACGACCCGGCCGAGATGGCCGGCGTCGAACTCGATGAGCTGCTCGAACTCGAAGTCGACGTCGTCGACGACTTCGAACTGCTGCCGCATGCCGCCACTACAAGCGCTGCCGTGAGTGCGAGGGCCACGAGCGTGACCTTGCTCCTCAGCAAGTGCATAGATTCCTCCTCCTCGTGCCACGCAGCCCGCTCACGGGCAGGGCCGCGTCGCGCGTCTCTCGGTGACTAGCGCAAACCGTACGTCCAACGACGTGAACGAACCGTAAACATCGATAGTGATCCCGTTAAAAAACGATGAACGGCCGAAATCGCAAAGCCCCGGCTACTCAGGCGCGAACCGGTACCCCGCCCGCGGGGCGGTGAGGATCAGCGGCTCACCGCCGTCTGACTCCAGCTTGGCGCGGAGGCGGCGCACGTAGACGCGCACGTACTCGATCTCGGTCTGGTAGCCCGGCCCCCAGACTCGACGGAGCAAATGGGCGTGACTGAGCAGCTTGCCCCGGTTGGTCACGAGCTCGCGCAGGAGGGCGAACTCGGTCGGAGTCAGGTGCACGGTCTGACCCGCCTTGGTCACCTGCTGGCGGGTGAGATCGATGCGGATGTCGCCCGCGGTCACGACCGCCGGCCCGGGTTCCGCCAGGCCGCCGGCCCGGGTTCTCCGCAGCGTCGCGCTGATCCGGGCCAGGAGCTCCTCGACGCTGAACGGCTTGGTCATGTAGTCATCGGCGCCGACATTCAGGGCGGTGATCTTGTCCCGCTCACCCTGCCGCGCTGAGACGACGATCACCGCGACCGACGAGCGCTCACGGATCCGGCGGCAGAGATCGAACCCGTCCGCCTCCGGCAGCATCAGGTCAACCAGGACGATGTCCGGCTCCTCGGTGTCGAGCAGGGCCAGCGCGTCGACGCCATCGGTGGAGACGATCGTCTCGAAGCCGCGCACGGCGAGGTTGGCGCGGATCAGATCGACGATGTTCGGGTCGTCCTCGACCAGCAGCGCTCGCGTCCGCGCCCCACCGTCAGACATCGCCGACCGCGTGCAGCTCCTCCGGTCTGCTCTCGGGCTCATCGGCCAGCGTCAGGGGAGCTTCGCCGCCATCGCCGGCGGCAATCGCGCGGCCCGCTCCCTCGACGGGCACGCGGATGCGGAAGATCGTGCCCGCGGGTGCCGGCATGAGCTCGATCTCGCCTCCATGCGCCTCGACGATGCCGCGGGCGATCGAGAGGCCGAGCCCGGCGCCGGCGCTCCGGGAGCGGTGCCGGCGGGTCGGCTCGAATGGCGCCGACATGAGCGGCTTGGGAAACCCGACGCCGTCATCGCTGACCGTGATCTCGAGCTCCCGCGCATCGCCGGTCGCGCTCGTCGACGCTGACCCCGGGCGCAGGGCAGTGCGGACCTCCACCTGGGTACCGGCTGGGTTGTGGCGCAGGGCGTTGCCCAGGAGGTTGACGAAGACCTGCTCCAGCCGGTCGTGATCGGCCCACACGGGCGGGAGCTCGGACTCGCCGGCCACCGATACCGAGGCCGACCAACTTGGGGGCAGGCACGACACCGCGGCCTCGATCACGAGCTGGACGTCGCACCAGTCGGGCTGCAGGCGCATGACGCCGGATTCGATCGCGGAGAAGTCGAGGAGGTCGTCGACCAGGCGACCCAGCCGTGCCGACTCGGCGGCGATGCGGTCGAGGAAGCGCTGCTCGGAGTCCCCGTCCCAGGTCACGTCAGGTTGCATGAGGCTCGAGGCGTAGCCGCGGATGGCGGTCAGTGGCGTGCGGAGCTCATGGCTGAGCCGAGACAGGAAGCCTCGCTGAAGCTCGCGTGAGCGGCGGAGTGCCGTCGCCTCCTGGTGGGCCAGCGCCGCCTCTTCGCGCTCCAGCGCGAGACGCAGCGAGTGGGCCGCGTCCTCGATCAGGGCGTGCTCGGCTTCGGTCACCTGGAGCTGCTCCCACGCGACCACCAGCACCGCGGGCGAGCCCGGAGCCAGGAACGGCACCGCCAGCACGCTGGCCCCGCCGCGCTCCCCGAACTCACGCGCCGTGCCGTCGTGGGGCGTGAAGGCAAGGCCCTGCTCGGCGACCTCGCACACCGCCGAGGATGCTCGCTCGGGGTCCTGGCCGGCCGGGCCGGCGTACGCCCGCCAGCTCGAGTGCCCGTTCTCCGACCCCACGAGCAGCGCCACCTCCTCAGCTTGGAGGCCGCGGCGCAGTGACTGGAGCGCCGCCGTCAGCCCGCGCTCGACCGAGCCTGCCCCGGCCAGCGTCTCCAGCATCTCTCGAATTGTCTCGAGCACGCGGTTACGCGCCGTCGCTTGAGTCAGGAGATGCTCACGCTCCACGGCTCCGGCCGCCCAGCCCGCGTACAGGGAGAGGAGATCGAGCTCGTCGCGGCCGGGGGCGCCGGTCTGGCTCTGGAACACCGTGATGACGGCGCTGATGCCGTCCGGCCCCATGACGGGTACCGACCACGAGCTACCGACCCCGTCCCAATCGCCGGGTCGCCCGAACGCCTCCCACGACCCGCCGGGGTGCACGTCCTCGACGATCACGCGCTCCTCGAGCGCCGCCGCCCGGCCCGGGGGCCCGCCGTCCGGGCCGATGGGCAGGCGTGACCATCCCTGAAGCTGAGCCGGGTCGAACCCGAGCGAGGCAGCACGCACCAGCGTGCCCTCGCTGACCACGTGGATCGAGACCTTCTCAGCCCCGAGCGCGGTCCCGAGGGCGGACAGGATCAGGGAGAGACTCGAGGAGGGATCAGCGGAGACGAGACGGTCCGCCAGCGCGTGGAGCCGGGTCAGCTGCCGCCGGGCCGAGGAGTCGACCTGCTGGCCGGATAGGAGCGCAGCGATCTCGTCGGGGTGCGTGACGAGCGGATCCAGCTCGGCCACGACCCGCCCTTCGCGGAGGACGATGATGCGGTCGGCGATGCGGAGCATCTGGTCGATGTCCCGAGTCACCACCAGTACGGCGCGTCCTTGGTCCCGCGCTCGGCGGATGAGCTGCTCCACCTGCTGGGTCTCGGTCGCGCCCACGGCGGCGGTGGGCTCGTCGAGCACGAGCAGCCGGGAGCCGCGACTCAGCACCTTGGCCACCGCCAGCAGCTGGCGCTGACCCTTCGGGAGCGCGCTGACCCGCTGAGTCGTATCGCGGATCGGCACGGCGAAGTCGGCCAGCATCTCGCGCGCGCGGGCGTGGAAGCGGGTCCTCGAGAGCAGCACCGCCGGGGGCTCCTGACCGAGTAGCAGGTTGCCCGCCACGTCGAGGTTGTCGCACAGCTCGAGGTCTTGCCAGACGACGCCGATGCCGAGTCGCTCGGCCGCGGCCGGGTCGGCGGGGACAGGCTGGCCCTGAAGCATGATCTGCCCGCTCAGCGGCGAGACGTCGCCGGCCACGCACCGCACGAGGGTGCTCTTGCCGGCCCCGGGCTCACCCGTCACGACGACGAGCTCGCCTCCCTGGAGGGTCAGATCGACGTGGTCGAGCGCCGGCACGGGCCCATAGGCGGCGGTCAGCTCACGAACCCCGAGAAGCGGCGTGTGTGCGGCGACGGCGATTTCCGGAATGGGTGCCCTCACCTCCCCTCTGCCCCGCATTCTATGACCGCCGACCAAGCTCCCTGGCTCCGGCACCGGGGCGGACCTCGACCGCCCCCCGCGGCGACTCGGCACCGGGAGGCAGGAGCCCGAGGACGTGGCCCCCGAACCCGCCCCCCATGATCCGGGCCCCGATCGCCCCCGCCTCCTTGAGTCGCGCGACCGCCGTCTCCACCGCCGGCGTGGAGACCTCGTAGTCATCGCGCAGGCTCGCGTGGGAGCAGTCAAGTAGTTCGCCCACGCGCTTGAGGTCGCCCTCGCGCAGCGCCGCAATCGTCTCGTCCACACGCGCGTTTTCGCTGAGCACGTGGCGGACGCGCCGGTCAAGCGGATCCGGTAGCTCGTTCGCGCGCTCGGCCGAGGCCTCGCGCAGGCTCGCCACGCCCAGCTGCTCACACGCCCGCGTGCACTCGGCGCGCCGCTCGTTGTAGCCCGAGTCGGCGTTGGCATGCGCCTCGCCGGAGTCGAGCGTCACGAGCGTGTACTCGCCCAGCGGCAAGGGGACCGGCGTGACCTCCAGGGTGCGGAAGTCGATCCGGAGCGCCTCGTCCTCGCGCCCGTAGAGCGAGGCCATCTGGTCGAGCAGGCCGGTTTGGGCACCCGCCCACTCGTTCTCGATCCGGCTGCACAGCTTGGCCAGCTCGGTCCGCTCGATCGGCGCGCACTCCGAGGCGACGAGGATCGCCAGGGCCAGCGCCACCTCGAGCGCCGCCGAAGATGAGAGCCCGGCCCCGCGAGGAATCGTCCCTTCGATCCTCAGCTCCAGCCCGCTCACCTTGCACCCGGCCCCCGCCAGCTCGCCCACCGCCCCGCGGACGTAGGCCCGCCACCCATCTCCGGGCGCGGTCTCGCCGATCTCGAACGCGTCCTCTTCTCCGAGGTCGAGCGCCACCGCCTCGATCCGCGGCTCGGCCAGCGGCTCGGCGTGGACGGTGACGCCGTCGCTGACCGCGAATGGGAGCGCCAGCCCGTCGTTGTAATCGGTGTGCTCCCCGATCAGGTTGACCCGCCCGGGGCCGAAGGCGGTGGCGGCGCGGGCCACGATCTCAGGGCGCGAGTCGCTCAAGCCGCCAGGCCTCGCCCGCCGGCGTGTACAGGAGCCGGTCATGCAGGCGATCCTCGCGGTGCTGCCAGAACTCAAAGCTCTCCGGGCGGAGACGAAAGCCACCCCAGTTCTCGGGGAGCGGTGGCTCCTGGTCCTGAAGGCGCTCGGTCAATTCGGCCACCCGCTCCTCCAGCTGCTCCCGGGACTCGACGGGTTGGCTCTGGGGCGAGGCCAGGGCGCTCACCTGGCTGCCGCGGGGGCGGCTCCGGATATAGGCCGTGGACTCATCCCTCGTCATTCGCGTCACCGGCCCTTCGATCCGGACCTGGCGACCCAGCGCATCCCAGTAAAAGAGGAGCGCGGCGCGCGGGTTGGCCTGCAGCTCGCGTCCCTTGCGGCTTGCGAAGTTGGTGTAGAAGACGAAGTGCTCCGGCCCGTGCTCCTTGACTAGGACCATCCGGACCGAGGGGGCGCCGTCGGGCGTGGCCGTGGCCACCGCCGCCGCCTCGGGCATGCGCACCCCCGCCTCCCCGGCGGCCTCGAACCAGCGCTCGAACTGCCTATACGGGTCCGGGTCGACCTCGGCCTCACGGAGCGGGCGGGCGAAGTTGTTCGTGTCAGGGGATGATTCGGGCACGCCGCCGGGTAGTTTCGTGGATCTGTGAACGACGACGGATGGCAAGGCAAGGCGGCGCTCGTCACCGGGGCCGCGAGCGGCATCGGACGCGCCGTCGCGCAGCGCCTCTGTGACGGCGGCATGGATGTCCTCGCCGTCGACCTCAAGCCTAGTCCCGGCGGCCCCGGCGTCCCCCACCAGGCCGATCTGTCGGCGCCCGAAGGCAACGCGGGCGCCGTGGCCGCGGCCGTCACCCGCTTCGGCCGCCTCGACCTGGTGGTCGCCAACGCCGGGATCCAGCACGTCGCCCCGGTTGAGGAGTTCCCCGTCGAGCGCTTCGAGACGATCGTCGCGCTCCTGCTCACCAGTCCCTTCGTCCTCGCCAAGTACGCCTGGCCGCACCTTCGCGAGGCCGGCAGCGGGCGCTTCATCGCCATCGCCTCGGCGCACGGCCTCGTCGCCTCGCCCTACAAGTCGGCCTACGTGTCGGCCAAGCACGGCGTGCTCGGGCTGGTCAAGACGCTAGCCCTGGAGGGCGCCGAGGACGGAATCACCGCCACCGCCGTCTGCCCGGGCTACGTCCGCACGCCGCTCGTGGAGAAGCAGATCGCCGATCAGGCGCGCGCGCATGGGACTGACGAGGAGCGCGTGCTGGAGGAGGTGATCCTCGCCCCCCACGCCGTCAAGGAGCTGATCGAGCCGGCCGAGGTGGCCGAGGTCGTGGCCTTCCTCGCCGGCCCGGGCGGGCGCGCGTTCACCGGCGTGCCGGTCACGATGGACATGGGCTGGAGCGCCCGGTAGCTACGCCGCGGAATCGGCGAGCGCGCGCTCGAGCGCGTTCGCGAATTCGTCCACGTCCTTTTCGGTGGTGTCCCAGGCGCACATCCACCGCACCTCGTCGGTGGCCTCATCCCAGACGTGGAAGTCGTACTGCTGCTGAAGCTCGGTGATCGTCTGCCGGGGAAGCCGCGCGAACACGGCGTTGGCCTGTACCGGCCGCGCGATCGTGACCTCCGGCAGCGAGCCCACGCGCTCGGCCAGACGCGCCGCCATCGCGTTGGCCTGCGCGGCGGAGCGCAACCACAGATCGTCGGTCAGGAGCGCATCGAGCTGGGCGGAGAGGAAGCGCATCTTCGAGGCGAGCTGAAGCGACTGCTTACGCAGGTACTCGAACCCCTCGCCCAGCCCCGGGGTGAGAAACACCACCGCCTCCGCCCCCAGCAGCCCGTTCTTGGTTCCGCCGAACGAGAGCATGTCGACGCCCACCGCCGTGGTCACCTCCCTGAGCTTGGTCCCGAGCGCCGCCGCCGCATTGGCAAGCCGGGCTCCGTCCACGTGCAGAAGCAGGCCGTGCCCGTGCGCCAACTCGGCCAGCGCCCGCACCTCCTCGATCCCGTAGACCGTCCCCAGCTCGGTGGCCTGCGAGATGGTGACCACGCGAGCCTGGACGGCGTGCTCGTCACCGACGCGGCTGATCATCCGCTCCGCCGCCGCCGGCGCCAGCTTGCCCTCCTCGGCCTCGACAGCCAGCAGCTTGACGCCGGCGATTGCCTCCGGCGCTCCGCATTCGTCGACGTTCAGGTGGGCGGTGTCGGTGCAGATCACCCCCTCCCAGGGGCGGCAGGTGGCGCGCAGGCAGAGGACGTTGGCCGCGGTCCCGCCCCACACGGGATAGGCCCTGGTGGCTTCGCCGAAGTGCTCCCGGAAGCGCTCCGCCAAGGCCTCGGTGAGCCGGTCGTGGCCGTAGCCGTAGGTGTGGCCGACGTTGGCCTCGGCGATCGCCGCCATCACCTCGGGGTGGACGGTGGCGGCGTTGTCCGAGGCGAAGCCCCGCTTCGCGCGATCGGCCGCGGCGGTCACGGGGCGAGCTTAGCCGTGGGCGGCTCCGTGCGAAGAAACGGGAAAATACGGGCCGTTTTTGGACACGGTCCCCCAGGTCAGATCAAAGGACGTAAGCCAACATCCCCGCGACGAGCCCGTAGAAGAAGCACGCTTCCGTCAGCGCGAAGGCGAGCCACTGGATGCTCGTGATCTCTTCCCGGAGCGCGGGCTGACGCACGACGGCGTCGAGAACACCCTTGAACACGAGCCCGATGCCGACCCCGGCGCCGATCGCGCCCAGGCCGCCGCCCACGCCCAGCGCGATCGCGCGTCCAGCGCTCAGACCGGCGTCGGTGAGCGAACTTGAGGCCAATGCGAGCGCGTTTGCCACCATGATCGGGACCTCCTGGCATCGGCGTCGAGGACGCACTAAGGTTTACATACAGGGTGTACGTATCTTCACATACAGGCAGTACGTATGTCAAGGCCGAAGGAACGGCGCAAGCGCCGCCGTCCCCCAAGGAGGCCGGGGGGCCGGCCGAAGCTCGCCCCCGCACCAAGGCCGCCCAGCGTGAAGCCACCACGAGCGCCCTGATCGGCGCCGCCCGCCAGCTCTTCGCCGAGCGCGGCTATGCCGGGGTCGGCACCGAGGAGATCGTGCAGCTGGCCGGGGTCACGCGCGGCGCGCTCTATCACCACTTCAAGGGCGGCAAGGAGCAGCTCTTCCGGGCCGTGCTCGTGCAGCTGAGCGCCGAGACCGTCCGCCAGATCGCCGCGGCGGCCAGCGTCCCGGACGATCCGTGGGAGGCACTCAACGCCGGTGCCGACGCCTTCCTCGACGCCTGCGCCACCCCTGAGGTCCAGCGCATCATGCTGGTCGACGGACCCTCGGTCCTCGGCTGGGACGTCTGGCGCGCGATCGACACAGACCACGGTCTCGGCCTGCTCGAGCAGGCCCTGGCGCGGGCGGCGGACGCCGGCGCCACGCTGCCGGGCTCGACCACCGCGGTGGCCCACGTGCTGGCCGGCGCGCTCGACGAGGCGGCGATGGTCGTGGCCCGGGCCGAGGATCCAGCCGCGGCCCGCGAGGAGATGGGCAGAACGGTTCGGCGCCTCCTCGAGGGACTCCGCGGGCCAGCCGCGTAACCGATCAACCAGGAGGTAGGGATGAAACTCAGTGCCCGCAACCAGCTCTCTGGCGAGGTCACCGCCGTCAACCGGGGCGAGGCGATCGCCAACGTCGTGATCGACGTCTCAGGTCAGCGCCTGGTCGCCTCGATCACGGTCGAGGCCGTCGAGGAGCTTGGCATCAGCGAGGGCAGCCGGGTGACCGCGGTGATCAAAGCCTCGGATGTGATCATCGCGACCGACTGAGGATCAACCGTCGATCGCGACCGGCTCGATTCCCTCCTCTTCGGGCAGCTCGAAGCCGAAGATCTGGGCGAAGAAGCTGAGCTCGGAATCCAGCGCGCGGCGGATGTTCGCCGCCTGGCGAAACCCGTGCTGCTCACCCGCGAAGGCCACGTAGGCGACCGGAACCTGCTTGGCCCGCAGCGCGTCCACGATCATCGTCGCCTGATTGGGAGGCACCACCTCGTCCTCCAGCCCCTGGAGGACGATCAGCGGCCGGGAGAAATCGTCGACGTGATAGATCGGCGAGCGCTCGCGGTAGATCTCGCGAGCTTCCGGATACGGGCCGACCATCCGGTCCAGGTAGCGGCTCTCGAACTTATGCGTGTCCTCGGTCAGGGCCTCCAGGTCAGCCACGCCGTATAGATCGCCCCCGGCGCCGAATGGCGTGTCGGTCCGGGCCAGACAGGCCAGCGTGGTGAAACCGCCGGCCGAGCCGCCGCCGATGCACATTCGCTGCGGGTCGACTCTCCCCGCCTCCGCCAGGTGGCGAGCCACGGCCGCGGCGTCCTCGACATCGACGATCCCCCAGCTTCCGTTGAGCAGCTCACGGTAGGGACGGCCGTACCCGGTCGAGCCGCCGTAGTTCAGGTCGATGACGACAAAGCCACGGCTGGTCAGGTATTGGACATCGAGACTGAGCTCGGAGCGCGCCGACGAGGTCGGGCCACCGTGGACATGGACATAGAGCGGCGGCAGCTCGCCCTCCAGCGGCTCATGCGACGGGTTCCTCGGTGGGTACAGAAGCGCGTGCGAGGTCCGACCCGCCGACGGGAAGTCGAGCGACTCCGGGATCGAGATGTATTCGGGATCGACGCCCAGCTCGGTCAGATCGCGGCTCGGCCGCAGCGTCTGCAACTCCGCCCCGCCTGCCTCCGGCAGGGTGACCTGACTCACGCACGCCTCTTCGGTGGTCGAGCCCGCCACCACCACCACCGAGGATCCGCCGGCCGCGGCAAGGCTTCTGACGAGGGTGAACGGGAGCTTCAGGTCAGCCACGCCTCCGTCCGTCCACCGGACCGCCAGACCGTCGAACCCGTCACGCGAGCGCGCGAACAGAATCCGTCCGTCGTCGAGGAACTCATACCGGGAGACGCCAAAGACCCACTGGGGCGTCCCGATCTCGGCCTCGATCTCGGTCAGCGGCTCGACCTGGCCGTCGGGCGAATGCCGGTACAGGTTCCACCACTCGCTGCGATCGCTGATGAAAGTCAGCGAGCCGTCCGGACGCCACTGGGGCTCGCTGACTGACTCCTCAGCTCCCCCCGCGATCTGTCGCTCCTCGCCACTGGCGAGATCGCGGACCATGAGCCGGGTTCCGTCCCAGGGCATGTTCGGGTGATCCCACTCCAGCCAGCACAGGCTTTGCCCGTCGGGGCTGAACCGGGGGTTGGAGACGAAGTCGGGACCGCTCACCAGCACCTCACCTGGCGAGGGCTCGCCGGCATCCAAGCGCACGATCTCATTGCGGACGTCGATCGCCCCGCGTCCATCCGGGGGGTGGTGCTCCCGCACGCACACCATCCAGCTCCCGTCGGGCGACACGGCGCCGTCGGCGTAGCGATCGCCGCGCGGGACTTCGGGCTCGGGGGTGAGGGGAGTGCACTCCCGGGTGGCCGGATCGCGCCGGTAGAGCCGCTGGTCTGACCAGTTGGCAAACCAGACGACGCCGCCCCGGGCCCACCAGGCGCCCCCGCCGTATTCGTGCACGGCGGTGCGCGCGTTCAGGTCCTCGGGCAGGAGCTCGGTCAGCGTGCCGTCCGGATCGCGGCGCACGAGCGCGGTGCGCCCGGCCTCGGCCGGGCGCCCTTCGGACCAGATCACCGCCCCCTCGTCGGCCGCGACCTCGGCCAGCCTGACCGCGTCGGCGACCACAGCCTCGGAGGTGATCGGCGTCGGCCAGGAGCCGCAGGCCAGGCGCTGCTTGGCACGGTCGGACATGTCCGCACCGTATCGAGACAACGCCCGCGTCGAACCTTGCCACGGTCGTGTCAAGGTTCGGTACCATGGGCGGGGTGCGCGATTTCCTCTCCGCCACCCGCGAGCGCGTCCTCGTCTACGACGGCGGGATGGGCGCCACCCTCGAGCAGTTCGATCTGAGCCTTGAGGAGGACTACCGCCTCCCCGGGCGCTGTCACGAAGCGCTCGTCCTCAACCGTCCCGACGTCATCGAGGGCGTCCATGCCTCGATGCTTGAGGCCGGCGCCGAGGTGCTGGAGACCGACACCTTCCAGGCCAGCCGCCTGAAGCTGTCCGAGTGGGGACTCGAGGCCCACACGCACGAGATCAACCTGAAGGCCGCCCAGATCGCCCGGAAAGCTGCCGGCGAGGATCGCTTCGTCGCCGGCTCGATCGGCCCCACCGGCTTCCTGCCCGCCAGCGACGATCCGACCCTGGGGCAGGTCCGCTTCCGGGAGCTCGTCGAGGTCTTCACCGAACAGGCGCGCGGTCTCGTCGAGGGCGGCGCCGATCTCATCATCATCGAGACCGCGCAGGACATCCTTGAGGTCAAGGCAGCCATCTTCGGCGCCCGCGAGGCGTTCAAGGAGGCGGGACGCGCCCTCCCCATCCAAGCCAGCGTCTCGCTCCTGCCCAACGGCGGCAAGATGCTGCTGGGCACCGACATCTCGTCCGTGCTGGCCACCCTCGAGGCCCTCGAGGTCGACGTGATCGGCCTCAACTGCTCGACCGGTCCCGAGGACATGCGGGACGCCATCCGCTTCCTCGGTGAGACCTCGAGCAAGCCCGTCCACTGCGTCCCCAACGCCGGCCTCCCCCTCCAGGGCCCGAACGGCGAGACGATCTTCCCTGAGCAGCCCGAGCCGCTCGCGAACGTCCTGGGCGAGTTCGTCGAGCGCTACGGGATCAGCATCGTCGGCGGCTGCTGCGGCACCACGCCGGAGCACATCGCCGCCATCAAGGAGCGCTGCGCCGGCGGGACGCCGCGCGAGCGCCCCGCGCCGCGGCCGACCCAGCTGAGCAGCATGATGACCGCCACGCCGCTGGTCCAGGACCCGCGTCCGACGCTGGTCGGCGAGCGCGTCAACTCCCAGGGAAGCCGCAAGGCCAAGGAGCTACTCCTGGCCGACGACTACGACGGCCTGCTGACCATCGCCGAGGATCAGGTCTCAGGCGGAGCCCATGTCCTCGATCTCTGCGTGGCCCTGACCGAGCGCCAGGACGAGGACGAACAGATGCGCCAGGTGGCCAAGCGGGTCAGCCTCACCCAGCCGGCTCCCCTTCAGATCGACTCCACCGAGCCCGACGTGATCGAGACCGCGCTTGAGCAGATCCCCGGGCGGGCCATCGTCAACTCGATCAACCTCGAGGCCGGCCGCGACAAACTCGACCGCGTCGTCCCGCTCGCCAAGCAGCATGGCGCCGCGGTGATCGCCCTGACGATCGACGAGGTGGGGATGGCCAAGACGGCCGAGCGCAAGCTCGAGGTGGCCCAGCGGATCACCGAGCTCTGCTGCACCGAGCACCGCCTCGACCCCGAGGCGCTCATCTTCGACTGCCTCACCTTCACGCTGACGACCGGCGATGACGAATGGAAGCCGAGCGCGATCGAGACGATCGAGGGCATCCGCCAGGTCAAGGAGAACATCCCCGGCGTCAAGACCTCGCTCGGCGTCTCCAACGTCAGCTTCGGCGTCGGCGTGCCGGCGCGGAGCGCTCTGAACAGCGTCTTCTTGCACCACTGCGTCGAAGCCGGACTTGATCTGGCGATGGTCAACCCCAACCACATCACCCCTTACGCCGAGATCCCGGAAGAGGAGCGCGAGCTCGCCGACGACCTCGTCTTCAACCGCCGCGAGGACGCGCTGGAGCGCTTCATCGCCCACTTCGAGTCCAAGGGCCCCGAGGAGGCCGCCGACAAGGCCGACCCGACCGAGGGCATGGAGCCCGAGGAGGCGCTGCACTTCCACATCCTGCGCCGCAAGAAGGACGGGGTCGAGGAGTGGATCGACAAGAGCGTCGAGAAGATCGGCGCCGTCCCCACGCTCAACGACGTGCTGCTTCCGGCGATGAAGGAGGTGGGCGACAAGTTCGGCGCCGGGGAGCTGATCCTCCCCTTCGTCCTCCAGTCGGCCGAGGTGATGAAGCGCGCCGTGGCCCAGCTCGAGCAATACCTGGACAAGATCGAGGGCTACACGAAGGGGACCGTCGTCGTGGCCACGGTGTTCGGCGATGTCCACGACATCGGCAAGTCGCTCGTCAACACGATCCTCACCAACAACGGCTACACGGTCGTCGACCTGGGCAAGCAGGTTCCGATCGGCACGATCCTCGATGCCGCGGTCGAGCACGACGCGACGGCGATCGGCCTGAGCGCCCTGCTCGTCTCGACCTCCAAGCAGATGCCCGCATGCGTGCAGGAGCTTCACCAGCGCGGGCTCCAGTTCCCCGTGCTCATTGGCGGCGCGGCCATCAATCGCAACTTCGGCCTGCGGATCCTCTATCCCAATGGAACCGACTCTGATGAGCTCTATGAGCCCGGCGTCTTCTACTGCAAGGACGCCTTCGAGGGGCTGGGCAAGATGGATCAGCTGGTCGACCCCGAGGCTCGCGAGGCGCTCGTCACCAAGACCCGCGAGGCGGCGAAGAAGCTCCGTGAGCAGCCCGACGAGCCCGACGAGGATCTCCCGCCGCTGACCGACTCGTCAGTCAGGAGCGGGGCTCGGACCGACACGCCGATCCCAGACCCCCCGTTCTGGGGCGCGCGTGAGATCGACGTCGACCTCGACGAGGTCTACCCCCACATCGACACCCACGTGCTGTTCAAGCTCCACTGGGGTGGACGCGGGGTCAAGGGCGAGGAGTGGCAGAAGCTCGTGGCGGATGACTTCAAGCCCCGGCTCGAGCGCATGTGGCGTGAGCAGACCTACCTGCATCCCCGCGCGCGCCTCGGCTACTTCCCCTGCAACAGCGACGGCAACGAGGTGATCGTCTGGGATCCCGAGGCCCCGGGCGAGCGCGAGCTCGAGCGGCTCGTCTTCCCCCGCCAGCCCAAGCACGATCGCATCTGCCTGGCCGACTTCTACCGCCCCCTCGATTCCGGGGACATAGATGTCGTGGCGCTCCAGGCCGTCACCGCCGGCGACGCGGTGACCGAGCTGATGGCCGAGCTCGAGGCCGAGGGTGAGTTCGCCGAGCAGTTGTTCGTGCACGGCCTCGGCGTGCAGACGGCCGAGGCGATGGCCGAGTGGCTGCACTCCCGGGCGCGCTCCGAGCTGGGCCTCGAACCCACTCAGGGCCGGCGCTACAGCTGGGGCTATCCCGCCTGCCCGGAGCAATCCGAGCACGAGAAGGTCTTCCGCCTCCTTGACGCGCCCGCGATCGGGCTGCGCCTCTCCGGCGGCTACGCCGTCGAGCCCGAGCAGTCAACCCTGGCCATCGTGGCCCACCATCCCCAGGCCGTGTACTTCGGCATGAAGTCGGGCTTCCTGCCCAAGTCAGAGCGCCAGGCCGCCGACGAGCTGATTGCCGGCACCGATAGAGATCCCACCCGTCTGGAGACGCTGCCTGACGAGGACCCCGCGGCCGGCCAGGATGAGCCGGCGCTCGCCGAAGCCTAGACGGCCTCCGAGCCGAGGCGCTAGGGTCGCCTTCTGCCGGGACGATCCAGTACCGGCAAGAGCGAGAAAGGGGAAGGATGGCCGGAGAGGAGAACCTCGAGACGGCGAAGAAGGCCTACGCCGCATTCTCGGACGGTGACGCGGACGGGGCCATGGAGAACATGGCCGATGAGATCAAGTGGATCACGCCGGGCAGGAGCAAGATCAGCGGCACCCTGGAGGGAAAGGAGAAGGTCGGCGAGTTCTGGGGCAAGCTGGCCGACAAGGACTTCTCCACCAAGCCCGAGTATTGGTTCGCCGATGACGAGCGGGTCGTCGTGCTCACCCACATCTCGATCGATGGCGAGGAGGCCGACAGCGTCGACGTCCTCACCTACAAAGACGGCGAGCTGGTCAAGTTCCAGACCGCCGGCGACACGGCGCTCTTCGAGCGCGTCTTCGGGTCCAAGGACGACGACGACGACGACGAGGACGACGAAGACGACGAAGACGACGAAGACGACGAAGACGACGACGAGAACGACGAGAACGACGACGACGACGAGTAGCCGGAGGGCGCCGCAACCAAGCGGCGCCCTCTCAACCTAGTCTCAGCGGGCTGGCGCCGGAGCCGGCTCGCTGGGCGAGGCGGCGGGGCTGGCGGCCTCCACGGGCTCTGCCGGGGAGGGCTCGGGAGCGGGCGGAGCGCTCTGCGCGGCCAGCTGGTGCACCGCGACGGCACCCGCGCCGCCCATGGCCAGGGCGGCGAGGCCCCACCCGGGGCCACTCTTCTCGGTGCCGAGCAGGTGGTCGACCGAGATCGCGCCCGGTCCCAACTCGGCGATCAAAGCGGCCGCGAGGATCAGGACCAGGTTGTACTCGTAGCCCCCGTTGCTGAGCCATGGCCCGTTCTTCAGATGCACGCGGTGAATCGCCGTGAGCATCGTGCCGATCAGAGCAGCCGCGGCGAACGGCGTGGCCGCGCCCAGAGCCAGGGCCGCGCCGCCCCCCGCCTCCGCGATGCCGGCCGCAGTCGCGTTACGGCGGCCCGGGTGAAGCCCCAGCGACTCGAACATGTTGGCTGTGGCATCGAGGCCGTGACCCCCGAACCAGCCCTTGAGCTTCTGCGTGCCGTGGCCGACGAACAGCCCGCCCACCGCGACCCGCAACAGAAATCGAGCGATCTTCATCTCCTTCTCCCTTCTATCTTGGCGTCAGCATGCGACTAACCGAAGGTTAGTGAGGCGAAACCGGCCACCGCCGTGGAGTGACAAGAGAGCGGCGGCGGACCGGCCACCCGGTGGGAGAAGCCGGCCGGGGTTACGGCCCCGGTGGCGATTCCCCGTGAGCTTCGAAGCGACCATCGATCGCCAGGCGCTCACTGACGCCCACGAGCTCGAACAGCCGGCTCACCTGTGCGGGGACGTTGACGATGCGCAGGGATCCGCCGCTTGCGCGCAGACGCTGATCGGCCGCGATGACCGTCCGCAGCCCGGTCGAGTCCATGAACGAGACCTCGCCGAGATCGAGCACGATCAGCGACTCAGATTCTCCGGCGCGGCAGAGCTCGTCATCGACGACCGTGGCCGTCCCCAGATCGACATCGCCGGCCAAGGCGACCAGGATGCCGTCCTCCAGCCGGCGGCTGGAAACGCTGAACGATCGGTCGGCTCCGGCGCTCGGGGCCTCGGCTGAATGCATATGTAGGGCTTCCTTTCGATCCTGACCGGTGGGAACGGAAGCCAGATCTCCGCTTTCCCAGGCAACCGGGAGGCCTGGGACGTCGAAGAGGTGTCCTCTGCGCCGTTCAGGTTAGCCCTGACACTCGGACGGGGAGGCGGTTGACCGCTCTTCGTTACAAAGCAACGAGGGGCGAACAGCATCACGTGAACGCCACGACGATTAGAGTCACGTCTCGATGGAAGGGCAGGGAGCAGAGACGCCGTCAAGCGCCGGCCGCGGGGCAGTCAGGAGCCGGATCTCGGACGGGATCGTCGGCCTGTTCAAGGATTACTACGGCCGCGGACCCGATCAGGCCCGCGTCTACTACATCGATGACGTCGTCGCCTGCATCCTCCGCGGCGGCTTCACGCGGGTCGAGGAGACGCTGCTTGAAGCCGGCCGTCGTGATGTCGTGATCGAGCAGCGGATGATCTTCCAGGACGTAATGAGCGATCGCTTCACGGCCCTGATCGAGGATGTCACCGGACGTCAGGTGGTTGGCTTTGTCTCCGGCAACCAGCCTGACCCGGAGATGATGGTCGAGGTCTTCGTGCTCGCGCCTGAGAACGGCGGCACGAGCTCCGGCTCATAAGTCCTGGGCCAGGGCGATCGCCCCCAGCACCCCCGCCCGGTCGCCGAGCTCCGGGGGCACGACGTACCGGTCGATTTCGGGGCCGAGCTCGGGCGCCTCGAGGTACCCCGCCAGCAGCTCCGGGATCCGGCCCCGAATCATGCCGAGGACCCCCGGCGCCTTTAGCACCCCTCCCCCCACCACGATCCGCTCCGCTGAGGTCACGAGCGCGAGGTTGAGGATCCCCAGAGCCAGGTACTCCGCCTCGAGCGCCCAGGCCGGATGGTCGGGCGCGAGCTCAGCCGGCGTGGCCTGCCAGCGCGCGGCGATGGCGCCGCCCGCCGCCAGGCCCTCCCAGCAGTCCCCGTGTATTGGGCAGCTCCCGGGGAACGGATCGCGCTCGTGATCGTGGGGCACGCGCATGTGTCCCGGCTCCGGGTGCACGAGTCCGTGCCACGGACGACCGTCGATGATCAGCCCCGCCCCGATGCCGGTGCCTACCGTGAGGTAGCAGACGCTTCCCACGCCACGCCCCGCGCCCCAGCGGTACTCGGCCAGCGCGGCGGCATTGACGTCGGTGTCGAAGGCCACCGGCAGGTTCAGCTCATCCCGGATCACGCCCGCCACCGAGACATGCCGCCAGCCCGGCTTGGGTGTGCTCGTCACGTAGCCCCAGGTCGCCGAGCCACGGTTCAGATCGACCGGGCCGAAGGAGCCGACCCCGATCGCCTGCGCCCCAGGGTGAGCGCGGAAGAACTCGACGATCCGAGCCAGCGTCGCGTCCGGATCGCCGGTCGGAAACTCTTCCTCGGCCTCGATCTCGCCCGGGCCGCGCGCCAGCGCGCACACGCACCACGTCCCCCCGGTCTCGACGCCGCCGAACAGCGCGCTCACGCCTTCGCCTCCGCAGCGCGACCCCTAGCGATGACTTTTGCCACCCGCTCCGGTCTTTCCAAGGTGAGCCCCGAGCTGAGTGGCGAGCAGGTGCTGTACGTGGACACCTCAGATCTCGTTCCCGACGCGGTCACCCTGGACATCCTGGCCAAATTCGCCCTTCAGGTCCGGCGATCCGGATACCGAGTCGTTCTGCGCGGCGTCTCACCTGAGCTGATGGAGCTGATCGAGTTCGCGGGCCTGGAAGAGGCGCTGCCCGTCCATCCCCCCGAGCCTGACCCGCTCAGGCCTGACTCGAGTCCGCCCAGATGTTGACCGCGCCGTCCTCGGCGTGCTGGTCGATCGTGGCCAGCTCCTCGGCGTCGAAGTCGAGGCGCCCGAGCGCGGCGACGTTGTCCTCCAGTTGCTCGACGCTCGATACCCCGATCAGCGCCGAGGTGACCCGCGGGTCGCGCAGAACCCAGACCAGCGCCAGCTGGGCCAGGCTCTGGCCGCGGCGCTCGGCCACCTGATTCAGCGCCCGTACCCGGCTCAGGTTTTCCTCGGTCAGGAGCTCCTCGGCGAAGTGAGCACCGCTTCGCACGCGTGAGTCCTCGGGCACGCCGTCCAGGTACTTGCTCGTCAACATCCCCTGGGCCAGCGGGGAGAAGGCGATGCATCCCACGCCCTCCTCCTCCAGGACATCGAGCAGCTCTGACTCGATCCAGCGGTTGAGCATCGAGTAGGAGGGCTGGTGGATGAGCAACGGGGTACCCAGCGCGCGGAGGATCTCGACCGCCTCGCGGGTGCGCTCGGGCGAGTAGGAGCTGATCCCGGCGTAGAGGGCCTTCCCCGACCGCACCGCGGTGTCCAGCGCGCCCATCGTCTCCTCCAGCGGAGTCTCCGGATCGAAGCGGTGCGAGTAAAAGATGTCGACGTAGTCAAGTCCCATTCGTCGAAGGCTCTGGTCGAGGCTGGCCAGCAGGTACTTGCGTGACCCCCAGTCGCCGTACGGGCCGGGCCACATGTCGTAGCCGGCCTTGGTCGAGATGATCAGCTCGTCGCGATAGGGCCGGAAGTCCTGAGCCAGCAAGCGCCCGAACGTCGCCTCCGCCGAGCCATACGGCGGCCCGTAGTTGTTGGCCAGGTCGAAGTGGGTGATGCCGAGATCGAAGGCCCGGCGCAGGATCGCCCGGCTGCGCTCGAGCGGGCGCTCCGAGCCGAAGTTCTGCCACAGGCCCAGCGACAGCGCGGGCAGCTTGAGGCCGCTGCGCCCGCAGCGGCGGTAGGGCATGCGTTCGTAACGGTCGGCGGCGGGGAGGTACGGCGGGACCAGGTCCACCCGCGGAGCGCTAGGCCTCGAGCCGCGGCGGCAGCCCGAAGAGCGGGAACAGGCGCCCGGTGTCCAAGAAGAACGTGAGCTCGGCGACGCCGCCCTCGCCCAGCCTGACCACGTTGAGCGCCCAGGGGTCA
Source organism: Solirubrobacteraceae bacterium (assembly GCA_035505215.1). Taxonomy (GTDB): domain Bacteria; phylum Actinomycetota; class Thermoleophilia; order Solirubrobacterales; family Solirubrobacteraceae; genus Palsa-465. The sequence continues at coordinate 220,505 of DATJQY010000017.1, forward strand.
AAGCCGCTCCCGGACTCGCTCGGCTTGTACTGGCCGAAGGCGGGCAGCCCGTTGGCCGACTCGACCGCGATCAGCCGCGAGCCGCTGCACCCCGCACCGGGCCCGAAGAACCAGGCCAGCACGTCATCGCGGCCCTGGAGCCAGAGGTCGAACGGCGGCATCGACTGGATCGCGTCCTCGCGGATGACCGCGGTGAGGAGATCGATGTCGTAGGCCTGGAACGCCTCGACGTAGCGGGCCAGGAGCTCCTGGTTGGCCGCGTCCATCTGGGGCAGCGGATCGCTCGTGGCGGCGCCGGTCTCATCGAGCGTCGCCCGCGCGCGCTGGAGGGCGCTGTTGATGCTGGCCACGCTCGTCTCCAGGAGCTCGGCCGCCTCGCTCGCCTTCCAGCGCAGGACCTCGCACAGGATGAGCGCCGCCCGCTGACGCGGCGGCAGGTGCTGGAGGGCGGCGATGAAGGCCAGCCTGAGCGTCTCGCGCTCCTCGGCCACCGCGGCCGGATCGTCCGGGCTGACCAGTCCCATCGGGATCGGCTCGACCCAGGTCACCTCGGGCTGGAGGTGGAGGCTCGCCTCGACCGGCTCGGCCGCCGGACCCAGGTCCATCGGCCGCGCCCGCTTGGCGCGCCCCTCCAGGGCGTCGAGGCACACGTTGGTGGCGATCCGGTAGAGCCAGGAGCGCAGCGCCGCCCGACCCTCGAAGCGCTCGAGCCCGCGCCAGGCGCGGAGCATCGTTTCCTGGACCGCGTCCTCGGCCTCGAATGGCGAGCCGAGCATGCGGTAGCAGTAACCGGTCAGCTCACGCCGGTGATGCTCCAGCTGCTGCTCGGGCGCCCCCGAAGCCACCGTAAGAACGTCCACGGCGCTCATTTTACGCCTCCGCCTGGTAGGTGAGGATCACGGTTTCTCCCGCCGGCCGCGAGGCGACGAGGCGCAGCGGCCGGCTCATCCCCAGCCCGTCGAACAGGCGCCTGCCCTGCCCGAGGACGATCGGATAGACCATCAGCCGGTACTCGTCGATGAGCCCGCGCTCGGCCAGCGCCCGCGTGAGCTGGCCGCTCCCGTTGAGAAGGAGGTCCCCCTCGACCTCGTCCTTTAGTGCCGGGATCCGGTCGAGGTCGATCACGCTCGTGTTGTTCCACTCGGGGTCGCGCAGCGTGCTTGAGACCACGTACTTGGGCATCCCGTTCATCTTCTGCCCAAAGGGATCGGCATCCATCTGCGGCCACGCCGCCGCGAAGCCCTCGTAGGTGACCCGCCCCAGCAGCAACGCCCCCGCCGCCATCACCTCGTCGACCTTGAACTTGTCGCCGTCGGGCCCCCGCTCGAACTGGAACGCCCAGCCTCCGTAGGGCGATGCCTCGCCCCCGCCCGGGTCCTCGAACACACCGTCGACGGTCACGAACTGCGATACCACGAGCTTGCTCACTAGCCGCCTCCTGTTCGCTCATGCCCTTACGACGGCCCCGCCGAGCAAAACTCATCGCCCCCCGTGAACGATGTCCCTTTGGTTCACCTATGACGTACCAAATAGACATCGTTCCAGCCGAACCTCAGTGCATCGACCCGCCCATCGCCTTCGACCCGCCCATCGCCTTCGACCCTCCCATCGCCTTCGACCCGCCCATCGACGAGGACCCTCCCATCGACGAGGACCCACCCATCGAGTGCATCGCCCGCATGGCCGCCGGGCTCCCGGGAATCGTCAGCCCCGGGAGGTCCCGGGGCGCGGCGAGGATCCACACCGCCAGCACACTCAGCACGGCCGCCACGAACGCAACCCCCACGCTCCGCCAGGGGACGAGCTTCTCGGCCGAGATCAGCAACGTGACCACGATCATCCAGGTCAGGCTCATCGCCCCCAGCGCGAACAGGACAACCATCAAGAGCCAGCAGCAGCCCAGGCACCACGTCCCGTGCTCGAGCCCCATCTGGAGCGCCCCGCTCCGGCCGTCGCGCCAGCGCCCGACCAGGAACCCGAGGGGACTCCGGCACCGAACCAGGCAGGCCTGCTTCCACGGCGTGACCTCGTAGAGCGCGGCCACGACGAGCACCCCCGCGACGAGCCAACGGCCGCCCCGGTCCCAGCTGAGCCAACCGATGTCCGCCGCCCGTCCCGCCTTCAGAGCGCCGTAGGCCAGGAGCCCGGACAGCGTCCAGACGAGCAGGTAGCCGACCACGAACAGCCCCATGGGCGCCCGCTGCCCCGCGCTCCGACCCCGCTGGAGCGCCCCGAAGGTCAGGACCATCGGCCCGATCGACGGGAACATCATCGCCGCCATCATCACGACCCAGGTGGTGATGTAGAAGCCGAAGGCGCCGGGATCGGTCCCCGGCCCGGCGTCCATCCCCGCCATCCGCAGGTCGGTGACCAGCCAGGCCAGGGCCGCCAGTCCGAGCAGGACGGCCAGGATCCCCAGCTGCCCCCGTCTCAGCCCACCCGGCCCGCCCGGCCGCGCCGAGGCGGCCAACGTCGTGCTCACGCCGACCACGCGAAGCGATGCGAGAAGGCCGACTTGCCGCCGCCCCCGAAGCTGATCCCAAACGCCTCTACCCCGGAGCCCTCATCCGCCTTGGCGATATTTAGCTCGCTGCCCGCGGGATGGAAGATGCCGGTCAGCTTCGCCGGCTGCCCATCCTCAACCCCGAACGGGACCACGTCGGTCACCGCGGCCTCTCCGTGACCCTCGATCCTCAGCCGGTGCTGACCATCCGCGGAGGAGAAGTCGAAGGGCACCCGCTCGACCCCCAGCACCTCGCCCACGAGCCCGCTGAGCGCACCCGTCGGACCGCCGAGCTGCCCGCTGAACACCGCCTGAAGCTTCTCGGCCTGCTCGTCGGAGGCCGAATCATCGATCAGGAGCCCGAGTTTCCAGTTGCCCTCGTGCATGTAGCGGCCGGATTCAGCCACCATGGCCACGCCCAGCCCGCTCACATCGGTTCCGTCGACCTCCCCGCTGTCGACGCGGAAGCAGAGCACCACCCGGCAGTAGTCGTTGTCCGCCCCCAGCGCCAGCGAGGCCGTACACGGGCACACGACTTCGCAGGAGCAGTTCTCGAAGTAGTCCCCTTCGATCGACCAGGCCATATCGCCTCCTCGTTTCGCTTGCCCCGAAAGCGCGATTACACACCCCCGCAGCGACCAGCACAAGGCCGGCGCCGCCCTGCGGAGCGCGGCCGGCGGCTAACCCTCGGCCCGGATCGCCCCGGCCTGACGGCCGCTGGGGCGCGTCTGGCGCTGAGGTCCGACTCGCAGCCGCGTGCCTCCCGCCGGGCGCTCGGGCAGCTTGACCGGCGTGGCGTACATGGCCCGGGTCCGGATCTCCCGCCAGGACATCCCCTCCTTGAGCAGCGCCGGCATGCCCATCACCAGCGCGCCGGTGAGCTCAACCGCCTGGAGGATGACGCCGTAGGCCACGCCAGTCCCGAACCCGACGTGCCAGCCCTCGTGCAGGACGGTCGCGCAGGCGGCCTGAAACACGCCGATGTTGGCCGGCGTCGCCGGCAGGACCGCGGTGATGTTGACCGCGAACAGGACCGCCGCGGCTCCGGCGAAGCCCACCTGGTGGCTCAGGCCGAGGGCCACCAGGAGCGTGTAGCAGGACAGCGCCTGGAGTCCCCACGCCCCGAGCTGGGCCACCGTGGCGATGGCACCCTCCCGCGGCTGGCGGAACACCTTGAGCCCGTCACGGACCCGGCTGAGGGCCGTCTGGGCCTGGCGCGCCACCGCCTGGACGCGCTTGAAGCGCTGGGTCGCCCGGTGGCGGAGCAGTGACGGGAGCACCGCGATCACGAGCAGCAGGGCAAACGGCGCGGCGGCAACGGCGATCAGGGCTGTCTCGTGACCCTGGAAGATGTCGACTGAGGAGAACATGATCGCGGCCAGGATCACCAGCGCCACGATGTTGAGGAAGGTCTGGGAGACGAGCGTTCCCAGCACGACCGGGAGGTTCTCCCGCGGCTTACCCGTGCGCCGGGCCACGACCATGGCCCGGGCCGGCTCGCCCAGGCGGGCCGGGAGCGTCGAGGACATGAGGATCCCGATGAATGTCCCCTGCATGGCGTCCGACAGGCGCACGCGCGATTTCTCCAGGGCCGCGTTCAGGATCGCGTACCACGAGATGGCGCGGACCGCCATCGCGGCGCACATGATGGCCAGCCCCAGGATCACGAAGCTCGGACTTGAGCCGACGAGGGCCGCGGCGACGCTCCCGATCCCGATCTTCTGCAGCGCCAGGACGGCCAGGACCACGCCGACGATGCTCACCGCGGCGAGCCCGAAGCGACGCCCCAGCGCGACCGCCCGGCTGCGCTTGTCGGCCGTCGTCTTTGGCTGCAGGCTCGGCATCCGGCGGGCCGGCATGTGGGGCTTGAGGTCCGCTGCCCGGGCTCCCACCTTGACCGCCAACCGGTTGGCCCGGCTCGCCGGCACCGGAGTGGCGATCGCATCCTCGTAGGCCCCAAGGACCTGCTCGGCGATGTGGGGCCAGGAGAAGCGCTCGACGTTCTTGGCCGCGGCCAGCGCCATGGAGGTGCGGGCCTCGGGCTGGTGGTAGAGCTCGCGCAGCGTCTCGGCCAGCGCCTGGGCATCTCCGGGCGGGACAAGGATGCCGTCGATGCCGTTCTCCACCACATCGCGATAGCCGACGATGTCGGAGGCGACCACCGGAGTCCCGTTGGCGAACGCCTCGGTGAGCACGAGGCCGAAGCTCTCGCCGTGGAGCGACGGAGCGCACAGCACGTCCGCCTGCTCGAGCTCGTCCCACTTCTCCTCGTCGGTCACCTTCCCGAGCATCCGCACCCCCGTCGGGTCGAGCAGGAGCGGCCCCAGCTCCTCGTTGCTCGGCCCGATCACGGTCAGCTCGCACGGGATGTGCTCCCGCAGTGCCTCGAAGGCGCGGATCAGCACGGGCAGGCCTTTGCGCTCGACGGCCTGGCCCACAAACAGGATCTTCAGCTTTTCGCCCATCGGTCGCGCGGCCGCGCGGCCGGCGCGCTCGGAATCCACCCATACCCCGTTGGGGATGATCCGGTAGTGGCCGCCGAGGTAGCGCTGAGCCGTCCAGGCCGAGGCCTCGGAAACGGCGATCCGGACGTGCAGGCGGTTGAGCATCCGCCGGGCGCCGATCAGCGAAGCGGCTCGGTTGGTGATCGGGTTTTCGTTGTAGACGTGGAAGGTGCCCACCTTGGGCATCGAGATCAGGTCGGTCACCACCCACGGCGCCAGCGGCGACATCGCCTCATGGATGTGGAGGACGTCGTAATGGCCGGTCCGCAACTCGGTCAGCGCGGTGGCCAGGCCGAACGGAGTCACCGACACGTTCGAGACCGAGCCGTTGGCGGGGATTCCCACCGTTCGGCCCAGGGGAACCAGGTAGTCGGGCGCCGGGACGACCGGGGGTTTGGCCCCGCGATGCAGGATCGCCGAGACGCGGCCCGGGGGGTCGTAGGGCGCCAGCACGCGCACGAAGTGCCCTTCCGCCTGGTAGCACTGAGTGAGCGCCTTGATGTGCCTGGTCACTCCCCCCGGATACGTCCACGAGTAGGGGGAGAGGAGCGCGATCCGCATCGCGTCTAATGGTAGTCCCGTCGCCCCCCGTCGCGCCTAGATCTGCCCTGCGTATCATCAGATCCGATGCCGATCCGGCACTTTGTCAAGTACACGTTTCTCCAGATCGATCCGGCCTGGCGCCGCCTCGAAGACGACCGCCGCGCGGCCGACAAGCGTGAGTTCATCGCCGCCTGCGAGGACTTCGCCGACGGCCATCTCCTCCGCGCGTTCTCTCTCGTCGGAACTCGCGGCGACGCCGATCTGATGCTGCTCAGCCAGGCCGAGAACCTCGAGCGGATCCACGAGTTTCACGTCGTCCTCGGCCAGAGCGGCCTGATGAAGTGGGCCACGACCCCGTACTCGCTTCTGGCTATGACCAAGCCGTCGGAATACTCCGAGGAGTCGCGGCTCGAGGTCCGTCCCGCGCACGGGAAGTACCTGTTCGTCTACCCCTTCGTCAAGACGCGGGCCTGGTACGCCCTACCCGCGGACGAGCGCTGGCGGATCATGCAGGAGCACATCAAGATCGGCCGTGAGTACCCGTCCGTCGACCTCAACACGAGCTACTCCTTCGGGCTCGATGACCAGGAGTTCGTGGTCGCCTTCGAGACCGACAACCCCGCCGACTTCCTCGATCTCGTGCAGCGCCTGCGCACGTCGGAGTCGAGCGCCTACACGCTGCGCGACACGCCGACCTTCACCTGCATCTCCTGCTCGGTGGAGCGAGCGCTCGGAGCCCTCGACGGCGCGGCGCTCACCGTCACCGCGGAGCCATGAACACCGATCCGGCAGTCCTGAGCGGAGACTTCGACGAGGTCCGTGACATCACGGTCATCGGCGCCGGACCCGTGGGTATGTGCACCGCCTTCTGGGCCGGGATGCGCGAGGCCTCGAGTCGCCTCATCGATTCGCTGCCTGAACTCGGCGGCCAGCTGACGACGCTCTATCCGGAGAAGTGGGTGTTTGACGTTCCCGGCCATCCCAAGGTGCTGGCCAAGGACCTCGTCGAGCTGATGCGCGTGCAGTCGATCGAGCAGTTCGACGTGCCCGTGCACCTGAACACGACCGCCGAGACGATCTCCTGGGAGGACGACCTGGTCGTCCTGCACACCGACCGCGGCGAGCTCCGTTCCCGCACCGTGATCGTCGCCGGCGGCCACGGTGCGTTTGAGCCCAAGAAGCTGCCCGGATTCGACATGACGCCGTGGGAGGGCCGCGGCGCCCACTACATCGTGGGCGAGAAGTCGGTTTTCGAAGGCAAGCGGGTGATGATCGTGGGCGGCGGCGACTCGGCCTGCGACTGGGTCGTCAACCTTCTCGACACCGCCTCAGACATCCACCTCGTCCACCGCCGTGAGGGCTTCCGGGCCCACGAGGTGACCGTGGGCCAGGTGCTTGAGGCGGCCGACCGTGGTGACGTCATGCTCCACGTCCCCTTCCAGATCCGCGAGGTGTACGGGGATGGGAGCATCGAGCGGGTGCGCCTGTTCAACTCTGAGGACGAGGAGCACGAGCTTGAGGTCGAGGTCGACGCGATCCTCCTCCAACTCGGGTTCAAGACCGCGCTGGGGCCGCTCAAGGACTGGGGCTTCGAGGTGATCAAGGGCGCGATCGCCGTCGACCCGGTGATGAAGACCTCGCTGGAGCGGGTGTGGGCGTGCGGCGACATCACCACCTTCGACGGCAAGCTCAAGCTGATCGCCACCGGCTTCGCCGAGTCCGCCATCGCGGTCGCGCAGGCCGTCCACGAGATCCGCCCCGACACGAAGATCCAGCCCAAGTACTCGACCAACACCGGCGTTCCCGGGGTCGTTGCCGGCCAGCCGTAAGCGCGGCGTCCTCACTCCCTCCGCGGTCGATCACCTGCGTGAGGCCGATCCCGTCATGCGCCGGCTGATCGACGAGGTCGGCGCCGACGGGCTCGGGGATCCCCGCCGGGGCCGGCCCGACGATCGCTACGGCGCGCTCGTTCGCTCGATCGTCGGTCAGCAGCTCTCAACCACCGCGGCCCGCGCCATCTACACCCGCCTGACCGACCGCTATGGCGGGCGCACCCCCACCCCGGTCGAGGTGCTTGAGGACGACCCCGAGGAGCTGCGTCTCGCCGCCGGCCTCTCCCACGCCAAGGTGAACTTTCTCCGCTCGCTGGCCGAGCACGTGGTCGACGGATCGCTTGAGCTCGATCGCCTCGACGAACTGCCCGACGACAAGGTCAGGGCCGAACTCCTCGCCGTCAAGGGACTCGGGCCGTGGACCGCGGACCTCTTCCTGATGTTCACCCTCCAGCGGCCCGACGTCCTGCCCGTCGGAGACCTGGGCATCCGCCGGGCGATCATGGAGCGCTACGGCCTGGAGGCGATGCCGACGCCCGCCGAGGCGGAGCGGATCGGCGAGCCCTGGAGCCCCTACCGGACGCTGGCCAGCCTGTTCCTCTGGCGCTCGCTTCACACCACGCCGCTCTAGGCGGCGCTATCCGACCCCGTGCTGCTGGAGCAGCTTGACCAGGTTGACCGTCTGGTCGGGGGGCGGGATCTGCGGCGCGGGCTGCGGCCCGTAGTCGAGGAAGTTCTCCTTCATCGCCACGGTTATCGCCTGGCCGTTGACGCTCTCGCTGAAGTTCGTCTCGATCTGCCGGATCAGCTGATGGGAGTCGATCCAGACGTTCATCGGAAGCCCGCTCGGCAATCCCGCCCGCTTCTGGAGCGCGGCCGTCAACTGCTCAACTCCCGCCCGATCGCGCGCCGGGACCGCATCAGGCAGCTTCTGCAGGTCGATCTCGGCGCGGTAGTGGGTCGTCTGAATTCCGTTGATCGTCTCCTGGCCCAGGTCCTTGACGCTCCCGCTCGAGGTCGCACGCAGGAAGTACAGGTACTGCCCGGGATCGCTCTCCGAAGAGGTGCCGTTGATCAGCGAGGAGAGCCCGGGAATGCCGGCCAGCTTGCCCGCCTGGGCCAGGTTGATCTCCCACCACGGCTTGGCCCCGGGTAGCTTCTCGGCCAGCTGGGGCGGCAGCTTCATGTACACCGTGCCGGGGACGAGCACGACCTGGAAGCGGGCGTTGCTCAGGCCGGCCTGCTGGGCGGCCGCGGAGGGGATGTTCATCTGCATGGTCATCGAGCCGGCATGGGTCGAGCTTGAGAACGACCCGTTCCCGGCGATGGTCAGCTGGCCCAGGCTGGGGACAGACTCCTGCATCGACATCACCGACTTGTAGCCATGGGCCCCGGCCGACACGTCGGCCGCCCGCGTAAGCGAGATCGTCTGGGTGGCCGAGTTCGAGGACGAGCCCCCACATGCGGCTATCCCCAGAACCATCACCCCGATTGCGCCAAGTCTCCTGAGCACCTGGAGGAAAATACCCAGGTTCGGCAGATCTCTACCTAACGACCGGCGCCGAGCCACCATCGCGCAACCTGTGTAAGCTGCCCGGCCGTGATGCTGGGCAATTTGATTGCCCGCGCGCAGGGGATCACCGGGGGCCTGCTGAGCAGCGGAACACGGCTCGGACGAATCGTCCTGGCCGCCGCCTGCCTGCTGCTGGTCGCGCCTGCCGTCGCCCAGGCCGACCTGACGATCACGAGCGCGTCCGACAACAACCTCTCGGAGAGCGGCTGCTCGTTCACCGCGACGAGCGCGGACGCGGTCCTCAACGTGTCCGAGCTCAACACCTGCCTGGCTGGCAGCGGCAGCGCGACGGTGACCGACAGCCAGAGTGGCTCGGCCGTCACGATCTCCAGCCCCATCTCCGGGGGCACGACCAGCACGCTGACGATCAACGCCGGCGGCGGGAACCTGAGTCAGGGCTCGAGCGCCGGAATCACCGTGGGCACATTCGACGCCAGCTCCGCGGGCGACGTGGACCTGGACTTCGCCACCACCAATGCCATAGCCACCTTCAGCGCGAATGCGGCCGACGATGCCAACCTCAACGACAGCGCCTCCAGCCTCCGCCTCGGAGACTCGTCGGTCGGAGGAACCTTCACCATCAACGCCGCCGGCCCGATCACCCAGACCGGAAGCGTCTCCGCCAACAGTCTCGCGGCGATCAGCACCGCCACCAACGGCAGCAGCGTGACGCTGACCGACGCCGCGAACTCGATCGCCGACTTCGCCGCCGAGGGCGTCACCGATGTCTCCTTCGATGACATCAGCGCTGTGACTATCGAACACCTCAGCGCCAGCGGCGATGCGACGATCACGAGCCAAGGGCCGATAACCCAGGGACCGACGCCCATCTTCGTCACGGGGACGCTCACCACCAGCTCGGTCGGAGGCACGGCGATCGGAGGGGGTAACTCAAACCTCGCCGACTTCAGCGCCACGAACTCGGGCGGCGGTGCCATCAGCGCCCAAATGGCCCCGGGGGACGCACTCAATCTCGGCACCGTCACGAACCCCGGCGGGCCGGTGACGGTTCAGGCCGCCGGCGGGATCACGCAGTCCGGGCCTTTGACCGCCAACGACGTAACGCTCGACGAGAACCCAGGGACTTCGATTTCCCTGACGGACCCGGGCAACGACTTCTCGAGCCTCTCCGCGACTGGGATCCCCACGATCGACGACGCATCGAGCGGCGGTCTCGACATCACCGGCATCGCCAACGAGGGCCTGGCCAGCCTGACGAACGCAGGTCCCCTCACCGTCAGCGGCGCGATTGGCAGCCTTGGCCAGTTCGAGGTGAACCTCAGTTCCACCTCCGGGCCGGTGACCGAGACCGGCCCGGGCACGATCACCGCCAGCGACCTCGACGCGACGGCGACGGACGGCATCTCCCTGACCGGCGGCGGCAACCAAGTCGGAACCTTCGCCGCCGATGATTCCGGCAGCGGCGATATCGCCCTGGTCGATGGCACGAATCTGACCGTGGGGTCGGTGGCGGGCACGAACGGCATCAGCGGCCCCGGAGACGTCGCCCTGACCCTCTCGGGCGCCGGCGCCAGCCTCGTCAACAGCGCGGCGATCACCGCCCGGAGCGTGAGCTTGACCGCTGACCAGATGAGCCTCTCCGGAGGCTCCATACACGCCCCCAACATCGTCTCCCTGACCCCCGAAACATCGGGCCGTCCGATCTCGCTCGGCGCCACTGCGCCCGGCGATCTCAGCCTGCTCGCTTCCGATCTGAATACCGTCACGGCCAATCAACTCTCGGTGGGCGACGCCGGCGTGGGTCCGATCACGGTCTCCGGTGCCATCTCGCCGCCCGTCGAGACGCTGTCCCTGTCCGGGCCCGATGGCATCACCGGGTCGGGCGCGGGATCACTGGCCGCCCCTGCGGTCGCCTTCGTCAATTCGGGCCCCGCATCTCGCACCTGGACCGTCGGCCCGACGTCCGTGAGCGACGGGTCCGGCACCGCCCTCCCCTACTCGGCGACCACCCTGGAGATCCTCGGCGGCTCGGCCGGCGACACCTTCGCCGCCACTCCGTCGGCCAACACGACCTACTCGCTCGACGGCGGCCCCGCCTTCGACGGCGCCCTCACCTACGACGCCCAGAATCGTGTCGTGTCGGGGTCCACCTCGCCGCCGGCGGGGGTGATCGATGCCGCCGGAGTCAAGCCGGTCCAGTTCACGGGCATGCAGTCGGTCAGCATCCTCAACCCCGGCTCCGCCCCGCCTGCCACAACCACCAACTCACCCCCTGCCACAACCACCAACTCACCGCCCTCGACGACGGCGCCCCCACCCCCCACCACCTCCTCCCCACCAAAGTGCAGCATCGCCAAGGCCAAGCTGGCTCTCGCCAAGAAAAAGGCAAAGCACGCCAAGGCGACTCCCAGCGGGGTCGTAGTGACGATGCGCTGCAACCAAACCGTCACCGCCGCCCTCACCGGCTCGATCGTTCAGAAGCTCAAGATCAGGACCCGGCAGGGCAGGGTCCGGACGAAGACGACCAGGATGAAGCTGCGCACGATCCACTTCTCGCTGAGCTCCGGAGCCGTCCGCCAGCAGCTTGTCGCCCTCCGCTCCTCCCTGGTCACCGCCCTGCGCAAAGGCGCCCACGACTCAGCCTCATTCACGCTTGTCGTCAGCGACGGCAACGGCCGGGACCAGACGACGCTGAAGCTGACGCGGCTCTAAGCGGTGTAGCGCGCCTTCACGTACCGTCCGTAGTCGTTGGCCGGGGTGCCGTTGTAGCTCGAGATGAGCGCCTCGCAGTTGCCCCAGGTATCCCAGGTCCAGGCGGCGTAGCCGACGTGGTGGGCATCGGCCCAGTCGAGGAACGTCTGCGTGTACGTGTGGCCGCAGCTCGAGGCGTCATACGTCTCCCCCACCTCCCCGAAGATCAGCGGCACGCGCTCGGCGACCGGGGCCATCGTCCGGTTCAGACAGGCGACGGTGTCACAGCTGTTCTTGCCGTACACGTGGGCCTCAGCGATCAGCTGGTGCCGCGGATCCCGTGGCTCATGTGAGAGCCAGCCTGAGAGATCGTTGGCGTAGTCGATCCCCGGGATCGAGATCACGCCCCGGTAGCCCGCCGCCCGCATGAAGTTCACCGCCTGCTGCATCCCCGCCACGCGGTAGGGCCCACAGCTGCCCCCGTGCAGAAAGCAGGCCGCGCTGACCTCGGTCTCGCCCCAAGGAGCCAGGATCACGTCCGGGTCGCGTCGGAAGGTTGCGGCCATCCCGCGCCATACCGCCGGCGCGTGGTCCTCATCGGGCGCGACCGCCTGCGTGCTCGCCCGCTGGCGCCCCGGCGCCGCCCAGACGAGCGACAGCTCGACGTACATCCCGTAGCGATGGAGCAGGTTCACGTAGCGCACGATCGCCCGGCGGTAGTTGGCGCCGCCGTACGCGCGCTTGACCCCGTTGATCCCCAGCCAGCAGTCCTCGTTCAGCAGCACGCGGACGAAGTTGATGTGCCAGCTCGCCATCGCCGCCACCGACGCCGCGTCACTAGGGCCGTCGAACAGCCCCCACCCCTGGACGCAGGCGTACTCGGTGCCCGAGCGGTTGACACCATGCAGGGCGACGGGCTGACCCCGTCCGCCCACCAAGCGATTCCCAACGACATGGAGCCCGGCGGCCGACGCGCTCGCGGGCAGCGCCAGCAGCACGAAGATCAGTCCAAAGGCGCGCCGCACCGACTCAGTATCGGCAGCTTTGGGAGATAAGTCGCCAAATAGGCGGCCAATCCCCCACTCCCAGGGAGATAAGTCCAACATAGAGGTACGAATCCCCCGCGCTGGCCCTCAACCGCGGTTGATCCGGAATCGCCCAGCGAAAGGAATCGCCCGAGCCCAGCGACCCTCTAGACGGCTGAGACCTCTTCCTCTTCGGCGACCCGGAACGACGAGCCGCAGCCGCAGGCCGCGATCACGTTCGGGTTGTCGACCTTGAAGCCGGCGCCCTGGAGGCCGTCGACGAAATCGATCGTCGAGCCCTGGACGTAGGGGAGGCTCTGGTTGTCGACCAGGAGCCGGATGCCCTTGTCCTCGAAGACCATGTCGCCGTCACGCTGCTCATCGAAGGCCAGGGCGTACTGGAAGCCGCTACAGCCCCCGCCCCGCACTCCGACCCGCAGCCCGGCGGTCTCCGCCACCGCGCTCTGCGAGGCGAGAAACTCCTGGACCTTTTCGGCGCCCTTGTCAGTCAGGGTGATCATGCTTCAACAAGTATAGCCATGGACCCCCGCCGCGCTAGGCTTGAACCGTGTCGGCTACGCCAGACGAGTTGAAGCAGCGGATCGAGACGGGGATCCCCGGAGCCACAGCCGAGGTCACCGGAGACGGCCATCATTTCAGCGCCGTCGTCTCGGCACCCGCCTTCGCGGGCCTGAGTCGCATCGCTCAGCACCGCCTCGTCTACGACGTCTTCGGCACCGAGGTGGGCGACCGCATTCACGCCCTGTCGATCCAAACGAAATCGGAGTGACGCGTATGACTGACGAGACCGCGAACCCCCTGCGGGACGAGATCGCCAAGGCGATCGACGAGAACCCTGTCCTCCTGTTCATGAAGGGAACCCCGGAGCAGCCGGCCTGCGGCTTCTCGGCCCGTACCGTGGCCATCCTGCAATCGATGGGGCGCCCGTTCGCCGCCGTTAACGTGCTTCCGGATCCCCGCATCCGCCAGGAGCTCTCGGCCCTCTCGGACTGGCCCACGATCCCGCAGCTCTTCGTCGATGGCGAATTGGTCGGCGGTTGCGACATCGTGAGCGAGATGTACCAGTCCGGCGAGCTCCAGCAGGTGCTCGGCGCCGAAGGGTCCGAGCCCGCCGAGGAGATCGAGGCGGCCGAGCCGACGCCGGCCCCGCCGCTCTCGATCGAGAACCGGCTCTAGCCACGGCCCAGACCACCGACCGGGCGCAGCGGCGCGCCCTTCACTTCGCCGACGGCGCCCTCCACGCCCTTGACCAGACGCGCCTCCCCTGGGAGGAGCGATGGCTTGAGCTCCGCACCGCGGAGGAGGTCGCCGAGGCGATTCGCCGCCTGGCCATCCGCGGCGCCCCGCTGATCGGGGTCGCCGCCGGCTATGGCATGGCGCTCGACAACTCGCCCCAGGCCGCCGAAACCCTCAAGGCGGCCCGCCCGACCGCGGTCAACCTGGCCTACGCCGTTGACCGCGTCCAGCAAGCCCCCGATCCCCTGGCTGCGGCACGCGCCATCGAGCAGGAGGAGATCGAGGCCAGCGACGCCATCGCCGCCCACGGAGCCGACTACCTGGCTGGCGCCAAAACGATCCTCACCCACTGCAACACGGGCGCCCTCGCCGCCCCCGGGCGGGGCACCGCGCTGGCGGTCATCGCCGAGCTGGCCGAGCGCGGCGGCCTCACGAAAGTGATCGCCACCGAGGCCCGCCCCCTTCTCCAGGGCGCGCGCCTCACGGTCTACGAACTAGACCACCTGAACATCCCCCACGAACTGATCGTCGACGCCGCCGCTCCCGGCCTGATCGCCCGGAACGCCATCGACGCGGTGATCGTCGGCTGTGACCGCGTCGCCGCCAACGGCGACGTGGCCAACAAGGTCGGCACCTACCCCCTCGCCCTGGCCGCCCACGCCGCCGCCATCCCCTTCGTCGTCGCGGGACCCACCTCGACGATCGACCCCAACTGCCGCACGGGAGCGCAAATCCCCATCGAGGAGCGCCACCCCGACGAGGTGCGCTCCGCCGCCGGTCAGCTCCTGACCCTGCCCGACACCGAGTGCCGGAATCCCGCCTTCGACGTCACCCCGGCCGAGCTCATCACCGCGCTCATCACCGAGCGGGGCGTTCTCACCGCTGGGCCCGGAACTCCAGGTACTCCATGATCCGCCGCGAGTCGCAGATCACCTCGCCGTCGATCACGAGCACCGGCACGCGGCGCTGAGAGCTCAGCGCCTCGACCTCGGGCCGGCGCGCCCGGCGCTGGGGGACCACCACCTGGTCGTGCCCGATCCCCTCGTGCTTCAGCGCCCGCGCCACCTTGCCGCACGGGCAGAGCCAGTTCGTCGGGGTTGAGCAGCGGTAAAGCGTCGGCACCCACCTGACGATACGCCCCCTCGAACCGGGTAGGGTGCCCGCGCATGCCGGTGGCGATCGTGTCCGATACCTGCCACTACCTCCCCCGCGAGGTGGTGCTCGCCAACGACATCCACCAGGTCAGTCTGTACGTCCACTGGCCTGATGAGACGGTCAAGGAAAGCGACATCGAGGACTACGACGCCTTCTATGACCGGCTGCGCTCCGAGCGAGAGCTGCCCAGCACCTCGCAGCCATCGATCGGCGACTTCCTGGCCGTCTACGAGCCCCTGCTCGACCAGGGCTACGACATTGTCTCCATCCACCTGGCCGGCGGCATGTCCGGCACCGTGCACTCGGCCGAGCAGGCGCGTGACCAGCTCGGGCGGACCGGAGAGCGAGTCCAGGTGCTCGATTCGGCCACGGCCTGCGGCGGCCAGGGCCTGATGCTGATGGCCGCGGCGGCCGCGGCCCGGGCGGGCGCCGATGCCGCGGCGGTCAGCGACCGCGCCCGCCGCGCCCGCGCGGATCTGAAGATGTGGTTCGCCGTCGACACGCTCGAGTTCCTGCGCCGGGGCGGGCGGATCGGCGGCGCGCAGGCCTGGCTCGGCTCCACCCTGAAGATCAAGCCGATCCTCACCGTCGAGTCCGAGATCACGCCGATCGAGCGCGTCCGGACCGCCCGCCGCGCCTTCGAGCGGATGGCCGATCTGCTCACCGAGCGCGCCAGCGCCGGCGCCGACGGGTGGATGGTCCAGCACATCCAGGCCCCGCGGGAGGCCGAGGCGCTGGCCGCGCACGGGCGGGAGCTGTTCGAGACCGAGCCGGTCTGCGTCTCGGAGATCGGGCCCGTCATCGGAGCCCACGTCGGCCCCGGGTTGCTCGGCGTGGGCGGAACCGCCGGGTCGTTCCTGCGCTAGCTGCTAGCGGTTGACCAAGGCGTTGACCGCCTCGGTCAGCTGGAGCCTGATCGCTCCGACGACGTTCTCGGGCTCCGGTTGCTTCTTGCGCCGGCGGCCGAAGAGCACCCCGCCGACCGCGGCGATGCCCCCGCCGATCACGAACCCGGCCACGCCGGCCGCGACCATGGCCTGCGGCTGGTGCTGGCGCAGCTGGCCGCGCCAATCGGTGATCCGCACCACCTCGCCGCGCAGCCGCTCGAGCGAGTTACCCAGCTCGGCGCGATTCTGTTCGATCGATGCCCGGATCTCCTCCGGGCTCCGAGTCGGCATCAGCCGCCGACCTCCGCGCCGGTGGACACGGTCTCGCGAATCTTCTTCGCCTCATCGATGGCCATCTTGGGCGTTGGGGCACCCACACGCAGCTTGCGCCACGCGAACAGGAAAGCCCCGATGGCCATCAACGCGAGGATGCCCGTGGTGATGGCAAAGCCGATCCAGATGTCGCCGGCCACGTTGCCGATGACCGCGTCGAGACCCCAGGCCAGGGTCTGGACGGCCATGACGATCATGAACACCCCGAACACCGCCCCGGCGGCCACGGCCACCGTGCCGCGGGCGAGGCTCTTGACCTTGATCATGATCTCGGCCTTGGCCAGCTCGATCTCCTCGCGCACGAGCACGCTCATGCGCTCGGAGACCTGCGTCACCGTGGTGCCGAAGTCGCTGGGCTGTCCGTTCTCAGGGGGCAAGGCGCTTGAGGATCGAGGCTAGGAGGAGGCCGCCGACGAACGCCGCCCCCACGAGGATTTCGGGATGCTCATCAACGGGATTGCCCTGGCCGGCGGAGGCAGCGGGCGGCGCCGCCGCCGACCCGGCGACCGGCTGACCGGCGTCGGTGGGCACGGTCTCGAAGCTGCCGGTGTCGGCGCTGTCGCTCACTCGGGCGGCTCTTCGTCGAAGAGCTGCTTCCAGATCAGCGTCGAAACCCGAGCGGCGGCGATCGTGGCCAGCGCTCCGGTGCCGGCGAGCAGACCGGACCACAGCAATCGCTTTACAAGCGGACTCTCAGTCATGGCGCAGGATTCAATCAGACTCAGATTCGGACAAAACTCCGCCTATTGCTCCAAACCTCGGCAAATCGTCTCCACGATCAGGGCCTCGGCCGCGTCGAACTGCGTCTCGTCCACCCGCTCGGAATCGAAGATCCAGCTCGTCAGGACCTGTTCGATCAGCCCGTAGAAGGCCAGAGCGGCAAACGCGGAATCGATCTCCCGGCGGAAGATGCCCTCCTCCTGGCCGCGCTCGACGATCGCCGCCACCTGCCGGTAGGCCTTGCGGATGGCGTCCAGATGGGTCCGCCCGAATGTGTTGGCGGCGCGCGTGACCTCGACGATGATCACCTTCATCAGGTCGGGGTCGTAGCGGTAGGAGTCGACGATGAAGGCGGCGATGGCACCAAGCTTCTCGCGCGGGGTCAGGGGTTGGGCCTCGAGGTCGGCGATGGCGTCGAGCATCAGCCCCCAGCGCTCCTCGAACAGGGTGTCGAGGATCTCCTCCTTGGAGGAGAAGTAGTGGTAGACGAGGCCGTAGGCGACCCCCGCCTCATCGGCGATATCGGCCACCCGGCAGGTGTGAAAGCCCTGGCGGGCGAAGACCCGCACGGCCGCGTCGAGGATCAGCCGCCGCTTGTCGATCGCCGCCGGCGCAGCCATCAGGCGGGCTGATGCGGCCGGTAGATCTCGGGCCGGCGGTGGGTCAGAGCCGGAAGCCGGCGCCGGATGTCGCGCAGGTTCTGAAAATCCAGCTCGGCGACGATCACTGTCTCGAGGTCCGGCGCGCAGGCCAGGACCAGCCCCCACGGATCGACGATCAGCGACCGCCCGCCTGAGCGGTTGCCGCCCGGGTGGGTCCCGAACTGATTCGGAGCCACGACGAAGCACTGGTTCTCGATCGCCCGCGCCCGGACCAGCACCTCCCAATGGTCCCGCGTCGTGGCCAGCGTGAAGGCGGCCGGAATCGCCAGCACCTCGGCCTCCTGAGCCACGAGCGCGCGGTAGAGCTCGGGGAAGCGGATGTCGTAACAGATGCTCATGCCCAGGCGCGTCCCGTCGCCCAGGCTCGTGACCAGGACCTCGTCCCCCGCCTCCTCGGTGCTCGATTCTGCGTAGGTGACACCGTCGACCTCGACGTCGAACATGTGGAGCTTGCGGTAGACCGCCTTGATCTCACCGTCGGGACCGACATGCACGCTCGTGTTGGCGTGCTTGGCCTGACCGGGGACCTCCTCCAGGATCGAGCCGGCGAGAAGATCGATGCCGAGCTCGGCGGCGGTGTCCCGAGCCCAGGTGATGGAGCGGCCGTCGAGCGGTTCGGCCGCCGCGTCCATCTGTTCGGAGGTGCCGAGCACCGTCCACTTCTCGGGCAGGACGACCAGCTCGGCCCCGAGCTGGGCGGCCTGGCGGACGAGGCGATCCGCCTTGGCCAGGTTGGCCTCGACGTCCTCGGTCGAATTGAGCTGAACGGCGGCGGCGCGCATCTGGGCCGAGTCTCTCCCTCACCGTTGATTGACGCGTCAGTCAACCAGGATACAGTCGCGCCGTGGCGGAACTTGCGCACCCTCCGGGACTTGCGCAGCTTCCCTACCGCGGCGCGTTCGGCCAGCCTCGCCCCGCCACTCTAGCTTCGCTCCCGCTCCCGCCGCAACCGATGCCGTCGCACGATCGCCTGCGCCCGCTGAAGGCGTGGCGGTATATCGGTGCCTACAGCCCCGAGCTGATGCTGTGCATCGGCCGCGTGCGGGTCGGGCCGCTGCACCAGTCCTTTTGGGCCGTCTGGGATCGCGAGCGGCTCCACGAGCGGACGCTGATCGGGTCTCGCCAGTTGCGCCTGACCCCGGGCCGCGCCGAGGTGAACGCGCCGGACGCCCGGATCGCGCTGAGCTTTAACGAGACGCCGGGCGTCGAGACGGTCGGCCGCTCCGGCGCGAGCTACGCCTGGACGCGCAAGCAGGGCGGGGTGCTCCTCACCGGCACGGTGTGCCTCGGCGGCGTGACCCGGGAGCTCCACGCCCGGGGCGTGATCGACGACAGCGCTGGCTACCACGAGCGGCACACGAGCTGGCGCTGGTGCGCCGGCGTCGGGATCGGCGTGGACGGGCGTGAGCTGGCCTGGAACCTCGTCGAGGGCGTGCACGATGCGCCCGTGAACAGCGAGCGCACCGTGTGGGTCGACGGCGAGCCCCGCGAGGTACCGCGGACCGCCGGCGACGGCTTGCGCTTCGACCCTCAGGCCGAGCGCTCCCGCCGGGACAACCTGCTGATCATCCGCAGCGCCTACCGCCAGCCCTTCGGGACCTTCTCAGGAGACGTTGCCGGAATCGCGCTCGCCGAGGGCTACGGCGTGACCGAGGCCCACGACGCCTGGTGGTGAGTCAGCCGGCGCTCTGCGGGGCGTCGACCGGGAGTGCAGTTCGCGCTCGGCGAGGACGAGTTGCCGAAGCGCGCTGCGCATATCGCGCTCCGCGGCTTCGACATGAGTCCCGGTCTCCACGCCGTCGTGGATCTGCTCGATCGCGATTCGTGCCACCTGACCCAGCGCCTGCTCGGTGAGCTCGACCGCACTCGCCATCGTCGCCAGGACATCCTGACTGCCACGCTTGCTGCTCATTGCGACTTCTTCCTTCCGAGAACGCCTCTTCTGAGCCGTGATAGCACCAGGCGCCGGCCGTGGCAACACGCGCCGGTCCTCGTAATTCCCTGCTAACCAGGCCCCCGCTGCCGGCGCAACTCGGCCAGCAGCAGCTTTGAGTGCATCGCCCCGATCAGCTCGCGCAGCGGCTCGGCGCCGGAGGAGATGATCTCGGCCGCCCGGTCGACCTCGACCTTGCCGGCCAGGCGGTCGAGTAGGACCCGCACCTCCTCCTCGACCAGCGGCTCGAGCGCCTGGCGGTAGCGCAGCGTGTCGTACACGGTGAAGCCGATCGACTGCTCGTAGCCGCCGGCCCGAAAGCGTGAGATGGCCTCGATGATCTGCACGTCATCGGCGTCGTAGCCGCGAGCCGTCGGGGTGAGCACGCCGAGCTCCTCGAGGCGCTTAAGCACGTTGGCCGGGACGTCGTAGGTCTCCCGCACCTTGGCCCCGCTCACCCGCCCGGTTTCCCGCTCCGCGATCGCCCGCTCGATGATCCGGTCCTCGAGCTCGATCAGGCGCGAGGCCCGCTCCGGGTCTGAGCCGATCAGCTCACGGATCACCCGGAGCGGCATGAAGCGCTCCTCCTGGAGGCGCTTGATCAGCCGGACGCGGTCCACGAATGCCGGCGGGTAGTAGGCCATGTTGCGGCTCGTGCGCACGACCTCATCCTCGGAGCCGAGCAGCCCCTCGCGCAGGTAGTGCTTGATCGTCGCCGCGCTCACGCCCGAGCGCTCGGCGAGCTCGGACATCTTGAGCATCCCGTTCGTGGTCGTCGTCATGGGCTCATGAACGAGCCCTGGACCTGGCTCGCAGCTCCCGCCACCGCTCCGGCCTCGTGCAGCGCGGCGATCTCCTCGGCGCTGTAGCCGGCGGCGGCGAGGATCTCGTCGGTGTTCTCACCCAGGGCTGGCCCCGGCGCCCGCGTGGGCTGGGCCGGGGTGCGGCTCAGCTTGACCGGCGCGCCCAGGAGGCGGACCGGCCGCTCGGCTCCCGGCTGGTCGAGCTCGACCACCATCTCGCGGTGCGCGACGAGCTCGGAGTCGAGCGCCTCGTCTAGGCCGAGCACCGGCTCGAGGCAGCAGTCGTGCTCAGAGGCAAACGCGCGCCACTCCTCCCGCGTGCGCGCGGCGAAGATCTCGCTCACCGCGGCGTGGGCCTCCGAGCCGGGCGCCTCGAAGGCGTGCTCCACGAGGTCCTCGCGGCCGACGCCGCGGCAGAACTCGGCCCAGAACTTCGGCTCGAGCGCGCCCAGGGTCACGTGGCCGTCGGCACACCGGTAGGGCCGGTAGCAGATGATGCCGCCGGCCAGGGGGAGCTTGCCGCGACGGGGGGTCGGGCCTCCGGCCAGCATGTCCGCCGCCACCAGCGCGAGCCACGACAGCGCGCCGTCGAACATCGAGCAGTCGACGAGCTGCCCCTCGCCCGAGCGCTCGCGCTCGCGCAGGGCGACGAGGACGCCGAGGACCGCCATCAGGCCGCCACCGCCGATGTCGGCGATCTGGCCCGCCGACTGGACGGGCGGTCCGTCGGGCTCGCCGGTCAGCCCGAGCAACCCGTTCAGGCCCAGGTAGTTCATGTCGTGGCCGCTGCGGTTCTTGAGCGGCCCGTCCTGGCCGTAGCCGGTGATGGCGCAGTAGACGAGTCCGGGATTCTCCTCACGCAGGCGCTCGTAACCCACGCCGAGGCGGTCGAGCACGCCGGGGCGGAAGGATTCCAGCAGGACGTCGGCCTCACGGACCAGGCGCCGGAGCGCCTCCTTGCCCCGGTCGTGCTTGAGGTCGATCCGGATCGACCGCTTGCCCCGGTTCAGGGCCAAGAAGAGCGCCCCGCGCGCGGTCGCCTCGGCGCCCTCGTAGTAGGGCGGCGACCAGCGGATGTAGTCGCCCATCCCGGTGTCCTCGACCTTGACCACGTCGGCCCCGAAGTCGGCCAACAGCAGCGACGCGTAGCCGCCGGGCAAGAGCCGGGTCAGGTCAAGGACGCGGAGGCCCTCAAGCGGCAGGCTCACGCGCTCTCACCCCGAGGAGCTCCCGCGCCTCCTGCACCGTCGACGGTCGCCGTCCCACCTCCTCGGTCATCCTCCGGGCCTGGGCGATGAGCTCGCCGTTGGAGCGCGCCATCTCCCCGCCCGGAAGATAGAAGTTGTCCTCGAGCCCGACCCGGATCGAGCCGCCCAGGGTGAGCGCGGCGGCGACGAGCATCCACTGGTCACGCCCGATCCCGATCACGCCCCAGTGGTGTCGTCCGGCCGGCAGGTTCCGCGCCATCGCGGCGAGGTTCAGGGCGCTGGCCGGAACGCCCCCCACCACCCCCATCACGAAGTCGGCGTGCAGCGGGGCGTCGAGCAGCCCCATGTCGACGAGCGGAGTCAGCGAGCCCACGTGCCCGAGGTCGAAGCACTCGTGCTCGGGCTTGATGTTCAGGCGCCGCATCGCCTGAAGCAGCTCGATGATCTCATCGAACGGGTTGGCGAAGACGAACTTGAACACGAAGTCCCGGCGCTTGGCCGAGTACTTGGCGTAGTTCATCGAGCCCATGTTGAGCGCCGCCACTTCGGGGCACCCCGCCTCCAGGTAGGCGATCCGCTTCTCCACTGGGACCCCGACCGTGCCGGTGGAGAAATTGATGATCGCGCGGTCGCCGACCTCGGCCTGGATGGCCTCCTTGATGGCGATGAAGTCCTCCACCTCGTAGCTCGGATCGCCCTCGCGCGTGCGCGCGTGGATGTGGATGTGGACGCCGCCCTCGTCGACGATCCGCCGCGCCTCAGCCGCGTACTCCTCGGGCGTGTAGGGGATGGCCGGGCACTGCTCACGATTGGCGATCGCGCCGCTGATCGCGCACGTGATGACGACGGGATCGTCGAGGCTCATACGGGCACGACCCCGTTGCGCTTCCACGGCCGCTGCACGTGCTTGCGCGCCGACACCTCGAGGGCGCGGCAGATCGTGGCCCGCGTCTCCCGGGGGTCGATCACGTCGTCGATCATGTCGTTGCCGGCTGCGACGTAGACGTCGATGATCTTGCGAAAGTTCTCGATCAGCTCCTGGCGCTTGGCCACCGGGTCCTCGGCCTCCTGGACCTGCTTGCGGAAGATGATCTCGACCGCCCCCTCGGCGCCCATGACGCTGATCTCGGCGCTTGGCCAGGCGACGATCAGGTCGGGCTCGTAGGCGCGCCCGCACATCACGTAGTAGCCGGCGCCGTAGGCCTTGCGCAGGACGACCGTGATCTTGGGCACGGTGGCGTTGGCGGTGGCGTAGAGGAACTTGGCCCCGTGGCGGATGATCCCCTCGGCCTCGACCTTGGTCCCGACCATGAACCCGGGCACGTCCATCAGGTAGACGAGCGGGATGTTGAAGGCGTTGCAAAGGTTGATGAAGCGCGCCGCCTTGTCCGAGGAGTCGTTGTCAAGGATCCCGCCCAGGTGCTTGGGCTGGTTGGCCACGATCCCCGCCGGCCGGCCGCCGAAGCGGGCCAGGCAGGTGATGAGCGTCTTGGCGAACTGAGGCTTGATGTCGAAGTAGACGCCGTCGTCGACGATTCGCCGGATCACCTCGTACATGTCGTAGGGCTTGCGGTTGGACTCGGGCAGGACGTCGAGCAGATCCTCGTCGGCGCGCTCGATCGGGTCCTCGGTCGGCCTGACGGGCGGGGCGTCCTCGTTGCTGGATCCGAAGAAGCTCAGGTACTGCTTGATCGCCTCGATGCACTCGGGGTCGTCGGCCACCTCGAGGTCGCCCACGCCGGACTTGCGCGCGTGGATGCGGGAGCCGCCGAGCTCCTCCTGGGTCACGTCCTCGCCGATCGCGGCCCGCACCAGGTGCGGGCCGGCCAGCGCCATCGACCCGCGCCCCTTGACCATGGGGACGAAGTCGGCCAGCCCGGGGATGTAGGCGGTGCCGGCGGCGCACGGTCCCATGAGTGCCGCCACCTGCGGGACGACGCCGCTCATCACGACCTCCTCCCGGAACAGAGCGCCGCTGCCGGCGAACAGCGACCCCACCGCCTCCTGGATCCGGGCGCCGGCGGAGTCGAGGAGCCAGACCATCGGGATGCGCTTGGAGAGCGCCAGCTCCCGCAGGCGTGAGACCTTGAGCTCACCCGTCATCCCCATCGAGCCCGCCATCACGGTGAAGTCGTAGGCCGCGACGGCGATGAGGCGCCCGTCGACCTTGCCGTAGCCGGTGATGACACCGTCGGCGGGCGCCTCCCGGCCTTCCATCGCGCGCTGGGAGAAGTGGGGTCGGCCGTGGATCCCCAGCTCGACAAAGGTGCCGGAGTCGATCAGGAGGTCGAGCCGCTCGCGCGCGGTCAGCTTGTCCCGCTCGTGCTGGGCGGCGATCTTCTCCGGACCCCCGCCCTGCCGGATCTTCTCTCGCCTGGCTTTGAGATCCTCCGCGAGGGGACGGAGCAGGCTGGTGGAGGGAGCGTCGGTGGCCATGGGCATCAGGCCCCGCTCGGGCCGATGACCCCGTGCGGGAAGTAAAACGTCCTACTTCCTACTCTGCCAGCCGGCGTGGGTCGCGTCAAGCCAGGCCCACGGGTTTCTCGGCTCCGCTCCCTAATGCACCTGGATTTGGCTTATTTTTCCATGGGTAGTTACCTTCCAACCTGGCGGGATCCTGCTTCCACTTCCGCCAGGTTGCAGCTTGATTTCCGGCATAGGGCTGGGGGTCGGATGAGTGGCCGTGTGCGGTTTGCAGTTACCGTCGCGGCCACCGACCCCTGCCCTCGTCAGGCGAAGGGGAGGCCTTCGAAGCTCGCCGGCGGCCCGGGGCGCCAGTCGGGAAACGCCCCGTAGGGATCCTCGGAGGGCAGCGTGTCCTTCTCCAGGCCGGCGCCGTGGCGAATCGCCACCTCCGAGCGCGTGTAGATGTGGTCGCCGCG
The DNA here is from genome assembly GCA_035505215.1 of Solirubrobacteraceae bacterium. Classification (GTDB taxonomy): domain Bacteria; phylum Actinomycetota; class Thermoleophilia; order Solirubrobacterales; family Solirubrobacteraceae; genus Palsa-465. The sequence goes on from DATJQY010000017.1 coordinate 244,977, forward strand.
GTGCTCACGCGCCCCGGCCATGAAGATCAGGCACGGGCCGTCGCCAGCGCCGACGAAGATGTGCTCGGTGCCGGGCGGACAGTGGACGAAATCCCACGCCTTCAGGCGGCGCTCCTCGCCCTCGACGAGCAGCAGACACTCGCCCATTAGAACCAGGAAATCCTCCTGGTCTTTCTCGCGGTGGTAGAGACCGCTGGGCTGTCCGGACCGGAGCACCTGGAGCGTGTAGCCGATCTGGCCGAACTCGGCCGCGTCGCCTTCGAAGATGCATGCCTCGCCGAGCCGCTCGTTGGTGACCCAGGCGGCGTCGCGAACGTTGACCACGAACCACCCCTCGGCCGCCGCCAGCAGCCCGTACTCGGTCTTCTCCATCGGCGCCTCGTTGACCATCTCAGCGTCCTTTCCACTCGGGGTCGCGCTTCTCGAAGAACGCCTTCACGCCCTCCTGGATGTCCTCGGTCGAGAAGGCGAGCGTGAGCTGCGAGCGCAGGAAGTCGAGCGCCTCGAGGAAGGCCATGTCGAGCTGGCGGAACATCGCGTCCTTGCCCAGTCGCATCATCACGGGCGACTTGGCGGCCAGCCGTTCGGCCCACTCGCGCACGGTCTCCTCGAACCCATCCGGCTCCACCACCCGGTTGACGATCCCGATCCGCTCCGCCTCGTGAGCGTCGATCTGCTCGCCGAGCAGCAGCAGCTCGTTCGTCTTCTTGCGCGGGACGTTGCGGTAGATCAGCGCCATGATCATGAACGGGAACAGCCCGACATTGATCTCCGGAGTCCCGAAGCGCGCCCCCTCCTTGGCGATGATCAGGTCGCAGGCCAGCGCGATCCCCAGCGCCCCGGCCAGGACATGGCCGTTGGCCGCGCACAGGGTCGGCTTGCCGAGCTCGCCGATGAGCCGGAAGAGCCGGGGAAAGCGCTCGGTGGCGAAGTGCTTGTGCACGAGCGGCACGTCGGCGGCGAAGCCGGCCAGGTTGGCGCCGGCACTGAAGACCTTCTCGTGCGTGCTCGTCAGCACCACGCAGCGAACCGCGTCATCGTCGCGGGCGGCCTCGAGCGCGGCGATCAGCTCGCCGAGCAGCTCGTCTGACAGCGCATTACGGGTGTCCGGCTGGTTCAGGGCGATGGTGGCGACGCCCTTGTCGGAGACGTCGTAGAGGAGGGTTTCGTAGGCCACGGCCTGCGAAGCCTACGTGAGGCAGCACTAATTACAGGGTCGAACCCCGTTGCGGTGCACCCAGCAGGAGGTCAAGACTTAGGGAAGGTTTGGGGCGAGCACACGAGATCGGGGGCTGGGCGGTCAGTCGGGGGCTGGGAGCTTCCCGGTGAGTGCTGCCGCTCATGCCGTCGCCCGGGGGCTCGGCGCGGTCGCCGCCCGGCGGACGGGCCGTCGGCTGGGGCTGTTGATCCTGGCCGCCGCGGTGGCCGTGGGGGCGGCCTGGGGCGTTTCCCAGGAGCTGTCGGTTTCCGGATCTTCCCGCCCGCAACCCCCGGCGCAACCGCTAATCCAGCACGGGCTGCTCGCGCTTCCTGCCGCCGCCCAGGCGCCGGTATCGGACGCACTGGGGCGCGATCAGCCCGCCTACCGGATCCACGCGTCGGCCGCCGGCTTGACCGCGGAGAACCCGCACCAGCGCTTCAGCGCGTCCTTTGGCCGCCGCGGCGTGTCGGTCAGCCTGGGGGCGACGAGTCTCGGCCTGGGTCTCCAAGCCATTGGCGGCGGAACCAAGCTCACGCGGCTGCCGGCGACAAGGCCGCGTGTGCGCGGTGGCAAGGTCGTCTACGCCCACGCAGACGTCGATGAGTGGTACGCGAACGGTCCGCTCGGCCTGGACCAGGGCTTCACGGTGCAGGCGCCCCCGACTGAAAGCAAGACTCGCCCGCTGACGCTGGCAGTTCGCCTGACCGGGAACCTGCGCGCACGAGCCGCGCGCGACGGCCTCCTACTGAGCGGCCGTGGCGGAGCGCTGCGCTACACCGACCTTCAGGCGAGCGACGCGCACGGCCGGGCGCTAAGGGCGTGGATGACGCTCGGGCACGGCGTGGCCCTGCTGCATGTCGACGCGCGGAACGCCGGCTACCCGATCCGGATCGACCCGCTGGTTCAGGTGGCGGAGCTGACCGAGAACTCGGGGGCGGCCAACGACGGCTTTGGCTCGGCGGTGGCGATCGACGGTGACACCGCTGTCGTGGGGGGAGACGACACCGCTGCCGCCTACGTCTTCACCCGACCCAGCTCTGGCTGGAGCGGCGCCACCCAGACCGCGGTGCTGACACCCGTCGCCAACGGCTCCGCCAGTCCTAGCGAGTTCGGCGCGTCGGTCGCCATCTCCGGGAACACGATCGTCGTGGGAGCCCCGGGCAGCGTCGTCAACCACACGGGATCCGGGGCCGCGTACGTGTTCACCATGCCCCAGGGGGGATGGTCGAGTGAGAACCAGACCGCCACGCTCTATCCGTCCACGCCGGCCAAGGGAGCCAACTTCGGAAGCTCGGTCGCGATCGACAGCACGAGCGGGACGATCGTCGTCGGCTCTCCCGACATCAGCGACGGCTCAGTCGGCAGGCTTTACGTGTTCACAGAGCCTCAGAGCGGGTGGACTGACGCCAGCGAAACCGCCTCGCTGAGCGGCGGCAACGGGCTTGGGACCTCGGTGGGCGTCTCCGGCGACACCGTGGCCGGCGGAGCCCCGCTGGCGGCGCCGCCCACGCCGCCTGAGACCCGTGCCCCGCCCCCGCCGGGGGAGGTCGACGTCTACACGATGCCCCAGGGTGGATGGACGAGCACCGCCACTCCAAACGCCGAGCTCGTCGAGGCCACCTCCACCGGGGCTGACGCCATGGGCACCTCGGTGGCCATCGACGGGAACACGATCGTCGCTGGGGCGCCCGACGCAAGCCCGAACGGCAACACCGATCAGGGGGCGGCCTTCGTGTTCACGATGCCCGCCGGAGGGTGGTCGGGCACGGTGAACGAGTCGGCCGAGCTCACAGCTTCGGACGGCGCCGCCAACGACACCCTGGGTAGCTCGGTGGCGATCGACGGCGACACGATCCTCGCCGGCGCCCCCGGCCACGCCGACGGGAGCAATGCCAGCGAGGGCGCCGCCTACACCTACGACATGCCGAATGGCGGCTGGTCGAACAGCACCGAATCGCAGGAGCTGACGCCGGCGGACGGTGCCTCGGGCGACGCCTTTGGCTCCTCCGTCTCGGTCTCGGGATCCGTCGCCACCGTCGGCGCGCCTGATCACACCGTGAACGGAAACACCGACGAGGGAGCCGCCTACGTGTTCTCCCCGCCGCCGCCCCAGAACACCTCCCCGCCCGTCATCTCGCCCCCGGGAACGCCGACGGTGGGCCAGACCCTCTCCTGCTCCACCGGAGCCTGGGAGAACAATCCCACCGGCTTCGCCTACCAGTGGAACCGCGACGGGCAGCCGATCAGCGGAGCCACCAGCAGCACCTACACGGTGACCGGCCCCGACGCCGGGCAGACGCTGACCTGCACGGTGACGGCCAGCAACGACTACGGGTCGAGTTCGGCGACCAGTGCCGGCGTCCAGGTCGCCGGGCTGCCGGGGACGGTGTCGTTCACGATCACGCCCGACACCGACCCCTTGCTGACGGGGGAGCAGGTCAGCTTCGCGGTGAACCAGCCCGTCGCGGGCGTGACCTACAGCTGGAGCTTCGGCGACGGCTCCGGGACCAGCGGCCCGGCCGTTACCCACACCTATGCGGGCGCCGGTGCCTTCACGGTCACCGTCACCGTGCAGGGCTCGGGGGCGTCCTCCTCCCAGAACGTCGTCGTCGTCCAGAACACCGCGCCCACAGCAGCCTTCACGGTCCTGCGCGCCGAGCAGCTGAACGGCACCGGAAACTCCACGGCGGTCACCAACCCGGTCACGATCGTGCCGCAGGCCTCCCTGCCCCAGACGGCCGCGACCGCCCAGGACCGGATCGTCCGCGAGGATTTCTGGCTGGACGGCAACGACGTCAGCGGCACCTACACCTGCAACAGCGGCCGCTGCTATCACACCGCGGGCCGCGCCCCCGATCTCACCTGCCTGCCCGATGGAACCTGCGGCCACTACTCCGGCGACGCGCTGAACCCACCCCCCAGCGCGCTGACCCCCGTCCCCGGGGTGGAGGATCTCGGCACCGGGCTGCTGACCACCGACGGGAGCCAGACCAACTTCCTCGATCACATTCACTGCCTCGAGGTGATCCGCAAGCCCCACCCCGCCTGCACCACCTACTCGGCCAGCGGCGGTTTCGAGGCCTTCGCGATCAACTTCTGGAACGCTGCCCTGGCCCAGATCGGGTCCGGCAGCAACGGCTTCGCCTCGACGCCGTCAATCCCCACCCTCCCCCAGGAGGAGGCGGTGCAGACGTCTTCGGGGGTGGAGCAGCCACCATTGACGATCGGCTATCCGCCCCTGACCACCATCAACCTCGACCAGGCCGACGGCTACAAGGGCGAGCAGGGGATCCCGTACGCCGAGTGCCTGCCTGGCGCGCCCTACAACCCGGGCTTCTCAACCCCCGGCGATTGCAACGACGAGATCTTCCTCGGCTCGAGCGGGGCGACGGCGCCGATGGAGGCCGGCAACCACGCCTGGATCTTCGGTCCCTACGACCTCTCGCATTACGGCATCAACAGTCGCCAGCAGCTCGAGGACCAGTGGAACTTCCTCTACAACTACGCGACGATGGTCGGCGCGTCCACGCCGCTGGACCATCAGTTCGGGCCGGCCACGGGAGCGACCTGGTCCACCCTCCAGCACAAGACCATCCCCCGCACGATCACGATGGTCGCCTACAACGCCGAGGGGACACCCTCGGAGGAGACGACGGAGTCGATCCCGCTGACGCCCGCCCACAACCCGAGCTTCAGCGTCTGCGTCCAGGACCTGAGCGCAGGCCGCCACACGCCGTGCGTGACCACGCCCGTGAGTAATGGCGTCGCGCCGTTCACGATCAACACCGGTGACACCCTGCGCTACAGGCTCACGGCCTCAAACGGCGGCGATGACCCGATCGACTACTACGCGCTCGCCGTCGGCCAGCCCAACAGCGCCAACGTCAGCCTGAATCCGGACGAGAGCCCGACCGGCACGAGCCCGGTGTCTGACTGCCTGGTCCCCTCGTACGTGGGCTCTTGGGAATACGGACCAAACCCCAAACCGCCCTCGAGCACGACCACGCAGACCGGGACCAACAACACCAGCAGCTCGTCGGGAACGATCAAGTCCACGCACTCGCCCCAGAACGGCCCCGGCGCCCACGCGCTTGCAGACCACATCGCGGGCGGCGGGGGCTCCGGCCCGCAGAGCACCGGGACCTACGTGCCGCCGTTCAGCGACCTGCTGGCCGGTGCCTTCGGGCCGCACAACTGTCAGGGCTACGTCGACCGCACGGTCAACTCCGACACCGCATCGGCGCCGCCCGGCGCGGTGCCCAAGAGTGGCCCGAACGTCACGCTGCACACCCACGCCGCGTCCGGCGACGCCGAGCTGCGCAGCCACCTCGTGGTGGTGCCGGCGCCCCAGCAGGACCCAAGCGACAGCTACGCCAACGTGCACCAGGCGATGCAGCCAAGCAGGCTCGACCCGGCGCCTTCGGTGGCCAACCCGACCCTGGTCACGACCAACCCCGCCGGCCTGGACTTCACCTTCCCCGCGGCCGGCACCTACTCGACTTCGATGGCCGCCTACACGACGGCCGGGCTCGGCGCCATCACGCGGATCGACGGCTTCCTGGCCGTGAATGCGGTCGGGCCGGGGACTTGCGAGACCGTGAGCTCGGAGTCGATCGCCGTGCCGCTGCCATCGTCAGGCTCGCACAAGGTCCACGAGACGGCGCTTGCCTTCTCGGGCAACTGCGTGACCGTCACCGCGACCAAGAACTCGGCCGGCAAGTACCACGACCACGTGTACGCCAGCACCGCTCCGATCGACGTCAGCGGCGTGCCCCTCGCCCCCGAGCGCGGCGACGCGATCGTGATCGATACCGACAGCGATCAGTTCTACGTGACGCGGTGTGTGATCAGCCAGAGGCAGCTGACGCAGTCAGGCAACCCATGCCCCGCCCACAAACACGGCACGCTGTACCTGGCTCTCGGAACCGGTGCCGGGAACGCCCCAGGCCTCGCGCAGGTACCGGACTTCACGACCAAGCAGTTCTTCCAGTACTTCATGCCTCTGGCCGCGGGCGGGAGCCTGCCCGCGGTCGGCAGCACACCGGGTCAGGGGACCTTCGTCAGCGACTGCTCGCTCTATCCCGACTCGGAGCAGTGGCGGCTCGTGAGGGGCGCCAAGTACAACGGCTTCCCAATGGCTACCAAGCCCTGTGTCGCTTTCACGCAGAAAGGGGGGAAGGCGCGGGTCGCCTTCTGGGACGAGCTCCCGAGCGGATTCAATAACGGTGGCAACACCCCGCAGGAGACCTCGCAGGTGGTCCTCTACGGCAGTGATGTTCCCGCCGTCAGCGATTTGGCCACGAGCACGTACGGAAACGTGGCCCGGCTCCACCATCCCAAGCCGGTGATCGCCGGCAGCTTCCCCACCGTCAGAGCCCACACCGCGGATCTGTTTGGGTTCCCGCCGATCCCCAGCTGCCCGCCCTCGACGAACGGACGCAGTGGACTGTCCATCCCCCAGGGGACCGACATGGGTCCCATTTCCATGCCCGCGGGCGCGCAGTTCTGCTACATCGCCTCGACCGGCGACTTCATCGGAAACGTGAAGGTCGACGTTCCGGGCCCGCTGCCCCTCAACGGCGTCGAGGTCGGGTTCGAGATCGGCCACGGACACCTGATCGATGCCGGGGGCGAGATCTCCGGCAACGTGCCGATCGGCCCGTTGTTCATCAACGATCTGAAGTTCGACATCCAGACCGACCCGACGGTCGTCGCGGGCGCGATCACGGCCTCGATCGTTGACCTGCTCGACGTCGAGGCCGGCGTGGTGTTCGACGGCCATAAGAGTGCCACCACACCCTCGGTGGACTTCGAGGGCACGGTCTCGATCGTCGGCATCCAGTTCGGCGACTTCTCGGTCGACTTCGACCCGCAGGGCGTGCAAATGCACGTCGCGATCAGCAAGGACTTCGGCCCGGCCTCGGTCAACGTGAGCGTCACCGGAGCGATGGCGTTCAGCCCGTCCTTCGCCTTCGCGCTCGAGGGCGACGGCAGCGCCTGCCTGTTCATCTGCCTCGACGTCAAGGGCCTCGTGTCCAACTACGGGCTGGCGGCGTGCGGGTCGATCGATCTCCTGGTGGTCGATTTCAGCGGCGGCGTCGCCGTGATGTGGAAGGGGCCCAACAGCGGCGTGCACGTATTCACCGGGTGTGATCTCGAGCCCTACGTCCCCCAGGAGCTTCAGGGCGAGGGCTTCAGCGCCGCCGACCCCCCCGGTGGTCGAGCGCCCAGGCTGGCCACCGGCCCACCCGCCCCGCTGACGGCGGGGCAGTCCACCACTTTGTCGCTGCACCAGCCGGGGATGTGCCCGCCCAACGGGTCCATTGCCTCGAATCAGATTACGGGTGTAACCCCCCTGCGGGCGTTCGGGTGCACCAACGAGACCGTCGCGATCCAGGTCCACTCCGAGGTCAGTCAGGAGGCCACAGGGCAGACGCCGCTGGTCACGCTCACCGGGCCGTCCGGCGACCCGCGCACGATCACCACGCCGCCCACGGCGGGCTACTGGGGATTCAACGCTGACGCGCAGCCGAGCGGCGGGACCGATCCGGGCCAGACGACCGAAGGGACGGCCCTGGTCGACCAGAACCCGGTTCCTGTCAACGACGACGCGCTGGGCAGCTGTCCCGGAGGCCAATCCTCGACGCTCCTGAACCAGACCGGCTGCACGAAGGTCACGACGACCACGCTGTTCGTGGGCGATCCCGGCCCCGGCCCGTGGAAGCTGACCGTCGAGAACGGCTCACCCGCCGTCGTGGATGTGTCGGTCGCCCAGCAGGAGCCCAACCTCACCGCCTCGGAGCTGGGCGACACCGTCCACGACGTGACGACCATCTCGACGCCAGGCGGGTTCGACCTGCGAATCGACGGACACAGGTACTCGAGCGGGCTCATCTCCGACCGCAAGCTTTTGCTGGCGCCCTCGGCCGAGATCACGCCCACCACGCCCAAGGCCATCACCCGCCTCGACCGCCACCCGGGAGCCGCCGATTTCGACGTACCGTCGATCAACGTTCCGCGGCTGCGAGCTGTCCTGCTTCATGTCCCCACAGCCTTCAAGGGCACGGTGACATTGATCGACCAGGGATCGGGCGGCAGCCAGGTCCTCGCCAGCGGCATCGACCACACGCCCTCCGGCGGGCTGCCGGTGGTGTTCGAGCCGATGGCCAATGGCGGTAGCCAGACGGTCCAGGCCTTCTTGGCCAACACCGCCGGGATGCCGAGCAAGATCATCACGCTCACCCGGTTCAATCCGCCCGCCGCGGCGGCGCCGACCACGCCCCGGGTCGTCAAGCTCGTGCGTGAGGGGTCAACGGTGCAGGTTTACTTCAAGCCCGGCGACGCGCCCATCGCCAATGGGGTCGAGCTCGCGCTGGCCACCGGGGACGGCATCCGGATGGAGGAGACCTTCAGCGGCTCTCGCCTGCAGCCCGTGGGCAAGCTGGTCGGCATCGGAGCCGGCAAGCAGGCCAAGGAGTACATGATCACCATTTCGGACGTCGATCCGAGCAGCTCCATCCGCGTCGTGCTTCAGGACTCCAACTTCGACCACTTCAGTCCCGTCACCCGCCTCCCCTGGATCGGCGCGAACATCCGCTCGATCAGCGAGACCCGCCTGCTCGGAAGGATCGGGCACTCGCTGATTTCGCTGGGCCGCTGAGCTTCGGGATCCGGCTAGGCCGCCTCGCCCTCTCCCGCCAGGAGGCTCGGCAGCTCCCCCCGGGCGCGGGCGCCGAGCTTGCGGTAGGCGTGGGTCAGGTGCATTTCCACGGTCTTCACGGCCACGAACAGCGATTCGGCAATCTGCTGATTGCTGGCCCCGCTGGCGGCGAGCCGGGCCACCCGCAGCTCGGTTGGCGTTAGCGAGGCCGGGCCGCTCAGCCAGGGACGGCGGGGACGGCCGTCGGCGGCGCGGAGCTCGTCCCCAGCGAGCGCGATCAGCGGCTCGGCCCCGCACTGGTGGGCAAGCTCGAGGGCGCGGCGCAGCGGCTCGCGGGCCGCGGCGCGCCGCCCGTCGCGGCGCCGGTGCGCCCCGAGCTCGATCAGGGCGCGGACGAGCTCGAGCCGCGCCCCGCTGGGCTCGAGCGTCCGGACGGCTTCAACGAGCGTCCGCTCGCGCGTCTCGCCGACCTCGGCCCTGGCCCGGCCCCGCAGCGCGGTCCCGATGGCGCGTGGAACCTGACACCGGCGCGCGTCGGCCAGCTCCGCTTCGGCGAGCTCCCGAGCCTCAGCCGGGTCCTCGCCCGCGATCAACGCCGCCAGCTCGGAGCGCCAGGGCAAGAAGATCGGATTTCGCCAGCCCTCGGCCGGATACTCCTCGCCGATCGCCGCCAGCTGCTCGAGCGCGGCCGCTCGTTCGCCTCGGGCGCGGTGCAGGGCGACCAGCGCCGGGCGCAGGTAGAAGCCGGTGGCCGGCAGCGACGGATCGGGCGCCACCGCGGTGATCACGTCGTGGGCCTCCTCCAAGCGGCCTCGTTCGACCAGCACCATGCCCAGCGTGCTGCGGACGACGGGCTCGGCGAAGGCGGTCGCGGTTCGCTCCACCACCTCGAGACACAGGCGCCCACTCGCCTCGGCGGAGGGGAGCGCGCCTCGCCCGAGCTGAGCCATCGCGTGCACGTGGAGAGCGAGCCCGAACTTGCCCACCGGGCCGTGGGCCGTCGCCTCGGCCATCATCCGCTCAGCCAGCTCGGCGGCGCGCTCAAACCGGCCCGACCAGGTGAGCGCGAACAGCCCGTGAGCCGTGGCGGTGACGGTGCCGACTTCCTGGCTCTCCAGCAGTTCTTCGCTGAGCGCATCCTCGACGGCGGCCACCGTCTCCGGAGCGTTGACCGTGCCCCGGCTTACACCGGCCAGGGCGATGTTCAACCGCAGCTCCCGGCCGAGCCGGGTGTCTGGTCCGGCCTCGGAGACCAGCGCCTCGTGAGCCGGCTGCTCGGCGGCCGGCCATCCGGAGTCGAGGCCGGTGAGCGCAGCGGTGCGTGCCGCCCTGAGCGCCAGCACCATCGTTGGACTCGTTCGCTCAGCGTCTCCGAGCGCGCGGTCCAGAGCCGCAAACAGCTGCTCACGCCGGCCCGCGTAGTGGCACATCTCGGCCAGCATCAGATCGAGGCGCACTCGTTCGCTGGGATCGGCCGTCAGCTCACGGGCAGCCTCGACCCGGTCCAGCGAGTTGGTGTCCATCGCCGTCCACGCGGCCAGGCTGAGCTCGGCGAACAGGGCCTGCCGGACCTCGGGCGCGGGCGGCTCGGCCAGCGCGCGCTCCAGGTAGGCGAGCGCGCTCTGTGGGGCTCCGCGCCGCCGCGCCGCGGCTGACGCTTCCCGCAGAAGGCCCACGTTGTCCGCGCTGCCCGCTGGTTGCGCCTCCAGCAGATGCGCCGCAACCTCCTCCGGGTCACGCGCCTCGGCAGCCAGCAGCCGGGCCGCGCGAGCATGAAGCGTGGCCCGCCGGCCCTCCGGGATCGTGTCACGGACCGCGGCCTGGATCAGCGGGTGCTCGAACCGGAGCGGATGCCCAGGGGCGACGATCCCGGCCACCACGAGCTCATCTACTAGCCGTCCCGCGTCCTCCATCTCAACCCCACCCAGCGCTGCGGCCAGGCGGAGTGGCACCCGCTCACCGAGCACGGCCAGCGCCTGCGAGAGCGCGACCGCTTCCCGCCCCAGCTGATCGAGCCGGCCGCGGACGTGCCTGGCGATCGTCGCCGGGGCTCGGTCGCCGAGCCGGTCGGGTGAGGCTGGAGCACCTCCGTCGCGCCGGAGCTCACGCAGGAGCTCGATCACCGCCAGCGGGTTCCCGCCGGTGGCTCGGTGGCAGGCCTCCGAGAAGCTCGTATCGACCGGGTCGGCGAGCTCGCGCTGCGCCAGTGCGCCCACCGCGCGCGCCGACAGCGGCGCCACCTGGATCAGGGGGAGGCCGGAATCGGAGAGGAGCACGGCCAGGGCGTCGCCGGTGCCATCGAACGCCGGGGGCCGGGTCGCCACGACCACGAGCACCGGGAGATCGTCGAGGCGGCGATGCAGTGAGGCCAGCCAGTGCAGCGAGGGCGCATCGGCCCAGTGGGCGTCGTCGACCACCAGCATCATTGGGCGCTCGCCGGCCACGTTGACGAGCAGCCAGTAGAGGCCGTGGCGCGCGCTGAAGGCATCGAGCGCCTCGGCCCGCTCGCCCAGGTCGAGGACCGCGCCAGCCGGACGTGCGGGGCCGCTCAGGGCGGCCTGCCGCTGCTCCTCGGCCAGGTCGCCGACCACGGGCACGAGCAGCTGGCGGGCGACCCCAAAGGCGAACGGCCGCTCGAGCGTGCTGCCATAGGCCCTCACGACCCGGAAACCCATCTCTTCGCCGAGCTCGGCGGCCTCGCCCAGGAGCGCCGTCTTACCCTCGCCGGGTCCGCCGACGATGGCCGCGACCGAGCCACGACCGCGGCCGGCGGCGGCGATCAGGTCGCACAGCCGCTCGCGCGCGTCCTCGCGCTCGAGTAATCCGTCCCTCGTCCCCGGTTCACCCCCACCCGTGTCCATCCGCAGGATCTTCGTCCGGTTTCTAAGAGGTTGTTCATCCCTTAACCGGGCGCAAACAAAGGCGGCCCGCCGCTACGTGAGGAAGAGCCCGCTGCCCACCCAGTCGCCCTGGCTCTGGGCCCCGGGTGGCACGAAGAAGTAGCCGCCCCCGATCGGGGTGATGTAGTCGATCATCGGCTCCTGGTTCAGCCGGGTCTGGACCGGCACGAACTGGCGACTGGGAGCTTGATTGAAGGCGATGAAGACCAGTCCCTGGTCGAGTTGGCCGGCCTTGTCAAAGCCCCGGTGGTAGTTGAAGCCACGCCGGATCATCCGCTGGTTGGCCGTGGCCGGCGTCCGCGGGTTGGCCAGGCGCATGTGCGCGGTCAGCGGAATCCGCTTGCCATTCGGATCCAGGTCGAAGCGCGGATCCTCGAACTCGTTCGTGCCCCCGAGCGGCGCCCCGGTGTCCCGCGAGCGGCCGATCATGTTCTCCTGCTCACGCAGCGCCACCCGGTCCCAGAACTCGACGTGCATCCGGATGATCCGCACGACCTGGTAGGTGCCGCCGACCGCCCAGCGCTGGTCTCCGCCCCCGACCCAGGTCAGCTGGTTCATGAGCGCGGCGTCATCGGCCGGCGGGTTGGCGGTGCCGTCGCGGAACGCGAACAGGTTGCGCGGGTTGCTCTGCTTCGTCGGCCCCCGCCCCGCCCCCTCGAAGCCGTCGATCGCCCACCGCTGCTGGAGGGTTCCGCGCACGGTGCGCAAGAGCTCCCGCAGGGCGTGGACCACCGTGTCTCGGTGCTGGGCGCAGATCTGGATCAGCAGGTCGCCGTGGGTCAGCGTGGGGTCAAGCTGGTCGACCGGGAACGAGGGCATCGGGATCAGCTCGGCCGGCCGCTGGGAGGCCAGCCCGTAGCGCCCGTCGAACAGCGAGGCTCCGAAGCCGATCGTGATCGTGAGCGCATCCGGTGCGTTGACGGGGCCGAGGATCCCAGAGTCGGCTGGAGGCGCGTCGACCTCGAGCAGCGGGATGGGCCCGCCGGCGGTGAGCTCCTGGGCGCGGCCGCTCAGCGCCTTGAGCGCCTGGGCGAGGGTGGCGCGATCCGGGGCAAAGGAGTCGAGCGCGACCAACGAGGCGTGGGCCGGCTTGGGGGTGAGGACCCCCTCCTGATGGACCCCGGCGAACGGCCGCGAGGTGCTCAGATCCGTGGCCGAGGCGGCGGCGCCGGCGTCGTTCGATGCATCCTCTGCCGTCAGCGGCACGAGCGCCGCCCGGGCCCGCTCGGCACTGGCCAGGCCGGCGGTCACGCCCGCAGCGCCTCCGACGGCGATCGTGGAGCGGGCAAGGAAGGCGCGGCGGTTCAGCGGCTTCATGGGTCGATCTGGGCCGCCGAGGCGGGGATCTGGGGGGTGGCCTGGGCGGGCGCGGCCTCGAGCGCTCCCGGCACCTGGGCCAGCGCCTCGAGCGCCTGCCCGGTGGCGGCGTCCAGGCGCTCTGACTGCTCCTGGCTCAGCTCCGAGTTGGTGGGGAGCCGGCCGCCGTGGGCCGCAGCCAGCCCGGACAGCGTGCTGCGCAGACCGGCCAGCTCCGTATTCACGACCGGGAGCACTCCCTCCCGGTTCTTCAGCAGCGGCGCCAGCGTCCCGACGATCTCCGTGGTGGCGGTCAGGCCGGCGCTGGTTCCAAGCACGCCCTCGCCACTCCAGGGAACGTCGGTCCCGCTCAGGAGGTCGCGGACCGCATCCTCGAGAATCTCGTGCGCTCGGGTCGCATAGTCGAGCGGCGAGATGGTCGTGCCGGGCAGGAGCCGGGCCAGCTGGGAGACATTGGCGGACAGGCGCTCAGCCACCGGCACCAGCGGCGCCAGCGCCTGACCCGTCCAGAGGCCGTATTCAAGGCGGTGCAGGCCGGTGAACCGTCGCGAGGCGACACCACCGGGCAGACCGCCCGGCGTGCCATCAATGGCCTGGTTGAGCGAGGCCACCGGGCCCTCCAGGTACACGCCGCCGAGCTCCAGATAGTCGGCATAGGCGCTCCGCCAGGCCGCCTCGGCCGCGCCGCGGTTGCCCGCCGCCAGCGCGGCCTGGAGCTGCGCGATGTCCGGCTGCATCGATTGCAGCTGCCGGACCGAGAACCGCTCGTAGGCGGCGACGGGGGCCGCGAACGCGGCCGCCGAGACCGGCGGCAGCGGGTCGGCGGGGTTGCCACTCTCGCCGCGCACTCCACCTTCGACGCCATAGGCGTTGAGGATGCTGGCCACGTGCGGCGCCTGTTCGCTGTAGGTGGCGAGGGCCGGCGCCCCCGCGGAGGCGGAGGCCGGCGCGGCCGACACGCCACCGCTATGGCCTCCGGGGCCAACAAACACGGCCAGGAACCCGGCCGCCAACAGCGCCGCCAGCCCCAGCGCGAGCGCGGTCCTGCCGCGTGGCATCGCGATGACCACCTATAGGAACGCGCGGGCGTGAACCCACCTTGCGCAGCCCCCACTCCAGGACTTTGGTGAATCACCTTCCCATAGACCACCTAATTCAACATAGTTCTCCCCGCTCACCCTCGAAGTAAGAAGTAGCACGTCCTACTATCCGCCAGCCCGAAGGCGTGTTACGGTGCGCTCATGTCCTCCACCGCCGACGTTCTCAAGCCTGACTTCGCCTCCCAGCGCAAGCACTTCATCTTCACCGACGACCACGAGCAGCTCCGGGAATCGATCCGCCGCTTCGTGATCAAGGAGCTCCAGCCCCACGCTGACGAGTGGGAGGAGACGACCTTCCCGGACTGGGTGTTCGAGCGGATGGGCGAGCTCGGCTTCCTCGGCCTCGACAAGCCCGAGGAGTACGGCGGCCAGGGCGGCGACTACTACACGAGCCTGGTCCTGGCCGAGGAGATGGCGCACGCCCACTGCGGCGGGTTGGCCATGGGCCTGGCGGTCCAGACCGACATGGCGATGCCGCCCATCCTCAAGTTCGGCACCGAGGAGCAGAAGCAGGCGTGGGCCGTCCCCGCCATTCAGGGCAAGGCGATCCTGGCCATCGGCATCACCGAACCCGACGCCGGCTCAGACGTCGCCGGCATCAAGACGCGCGCGGTCCGCGACGGCGACGAGTACGTGATCAACGGCTCGAAGACGTTCATCACCAACGGCCACCGCGCCCACGCCATCGTCCTCGTAACGAAGACCGATCCGGACAAAGGCCACGGCGGGATCACCCTGTTCCTCGTCCCCATGGACACCCCCGGGGTGATCCGGGAGAAGCGCCTCCAGAAGCTCGGCATGCACGCCTCGGACACGGCGCTGCTCGCCTTCCAGGACGTTCGCGTGCCTGAGTCAGCCATGCTCGGCGAGCTCGGCAAGGGCTTCTACCACATCTCCTGGGAGCTCCAGGGCGAGCGCCTGATCGGCGCCGCCGGGTGCGTGGCCGGCGCCCAGCACGTGTTCGACCGCACGCTCCAGTACGCCAAGGAGCGGACCGCCTTCGGGCGGCCGATCGGCAACTTCCAGGTCATCCGGCACAAGTTCGCCGAGATGGCGACCAAGATCGAGACGGCGCGCCAGATGGTCTACACGACGGCGTGGCGCTTTCAGAACGGCGAGTACCCCGTGCGTGAGATCACGATGGCCAAGCTCTACTCGGCCCGAATCGCCGTCGAGGTGGCCGACGAGTGCATCCAGATCCACGGCGGCAACGGCTACATGAAGGAGTACGGGATCGAGCGCTCGTGGCGCGACCTGCGCCTGAACCGGATCGGCGCCGGCACCGACGAGATCATGCTCGAGGTGATCGGCCGCTCCTACGGGCTGTAGAAAAGCTGGTGTCCGCCCGGGCTTTGGGCTACCGTATGCCGCGGTAACGACTACTGGGGCCAGTTGGGGGCAGGATGAAGAGGGCATTCGCGACACTTCTCGTCGTGCTCGGTGCGGCGCTGCTGGCCGGAGCGCCGGCCTCGGCGACACCGTTGCCGACCGTCACGTGCTCGACAAGCACGAACGATCTCACGATCGCCGTCACGGACGGGAGCACTTCGTCGACCCAGCCGCTCGAGATCAGCGTAAGCGGCGGCAACTACGCGATCTCCGTGGGTGGGACGTCAGAGTGCGCTGGCACCACCTACTCAACCGCCACCTACCCGGACGTGACCGTCAGCTCTACCTCGACCCAGTACGTGATCCTCGATGACAGCAGCGGTGCGCTGTCCTCGGGCTCCGCCGGCGACTGCGCGCCGCAGTTCACGGCCAGCTTCCCCGGAACCCTTGAGGCCGACGGGAACAGCTCGCCTGCGGATTCAGCCGACTCCACGATGGCGCTCGGCTCAGGCACGCTCGCGATGTCTGAGTCCTGTAACCCGGACGTCACACTGGGCACAGGGGTCACGACGGTCGTGGTCGCGGGGAAGGCATCGAGCAACACGCTCGACCTCTCAGGGGCTGCAGGGCCTCTGAGCATCGATGCCGCGGCCAGTCCCGGGACGGTCACCGGCTTTACCGGCGGCAATGTGACCACGCTCGACTTCACGGGGGAGCAGCACTTCATCGGCTCCGACACCGGGGGCAATACGTTCGCGGCGCCGGCGTCGGGTAATGCCACATTCACCGGGGAGGGCTCGGGCAACCCCAACACGCTTGACCTCTCGGCACTGACAGCGCCGACGGTCAACGTGAGCGGCATCCAGGTCGGCGCGACGGCCAACAACACCGCCACAAGCGGCTCGGTGACCGACAGCTTCACCGGGATCACCGCCTTTAAGGGCTCGAGCACAGGCGGCTCGACCTTCTACCCCAGCAGCGCCGGCGGGCAGAGCTTCACCGGTCAAGGCACGGGCAACGAGCTGAATCTCTCGGCGATGAGCTCGAGCTCGCCGGTCACAGTCGACACCACCTCGGGCAAGGTCACCATCGGGGCTGCCTCTGACCTAATCAGCGGAATCACGAGCTTTGTTGGCCCAAGCACCGGGAACACGGCGTTCGTGGCGGGGACCCCGAACGGGTTCTCGTTCGCCGCCTCGGGCACGGGCAACGAGCTGGATTACTCCGCCGCCAGCTCAGGGGTCTCGATCAACGCCAGCACAGGCACCGCCACCGCGCTTGGCGGCACCGACACCTTCAGCGGCATCTCCAACTTCACCGGGTCAGACAACGGAGGCAACACGTTCACGGCGGGCCCGAGCGACGCCACGTTCAGCGGCGAGGGGAACGACAACACACTGGATCTCTCGGACCTCTCAGCCGCCACGGTCAACGTAACCGGCGGGCCAGCCGACGGGGTGGCGAATGACAGCGTCAAGGCAGGCTCGGTGACCGACTCCTTCAGCGACATCACCGACTTCGACGGCGCGAGCGCAGGCAACACAACCTTTGAGGCCGGAAGCGCCAGCGGATTCACGTTCAACGGGCAGAGTGCGGGCAACACCCTCGACTTCTCAGCCCTGACCTCACCCGTCTCGATCGACGCCGGCACGGGCGTCGCCAGCCTTTCCGGCGGAACCGACGACTTCAGCGGAATCTCCAAGTTCGTTGGCTCAAGCGCTGGCGACAACACGTTCACGACCGGGTCCGGCAACGCCACATTCACCGGGAACGGCAACAACAACACTCTGGATCTGTCATCTCTGACCGCGCCGACGGTCAACGTGAGCGGCACCCAAGTCGGCCCGACGGCCAACGACACCGCCACGGCCGGCTCGGTGACCGACACCTTCAGCGACATTGCCACCTTCGACGGCTCGAGCGGCGGCGGCTCGACCTTCTATCCCGGGAGCGCGGGCGGACTGAGCTTCAACGGTCAGGGCACAGGCAACAAGCTCGATCTATCGGTGCTGACCTCACCAGTCACGATCAACACCGTCGCGGGCTCCGTCAGCATCGCGGGCGGCACCGACTCCATCGGCGGAATCACGAACTTTGTCGGCTCAAGCAGCGGCAACAACTCGTTCATAGCGGGGAACGCGGCCGGATTCTCATTCACCGCCTCGGGCACGGGCAACGCGCTGGATTTCACGCCTGCGAGCTCAGGGGTGTCGATCAACGCCAGCGCGGGGACCGCCAGCACCCCGAGCGGCACCGACACCTTCAGCGAGATCAGTGCCTTCAAGGGTTCGAGCGCGGGCGGCACGTCCTTCCTGGCGGGGAACTCGGGTGGCATGAGCTTCACCGGTCAGGGCATCGGCAACAGGCTCGATCTCTCAACCATGTCTGGATTCGCTTCTCTCACCGTTGCCATGTCCGGCGGGAGCTGTCCATCCGGCTTCGGCTCCGTGACCGGTGCGTCATTGACCGACTGCTTTGCCGACATCGACACCGTCGACGGCTCCTCGGCCGTCCCGACGACCTTCCAACCCGACGCCACCCTCGCAAGCACGCCGTCGAACCCGGTCGAGTTTGTCGGCGAAGACGCCAACAGCGGCGGCAGCGTCCTCGACCTCTCAAACTTCAAGAGCCCGGTCAGCAACCTCAAGCTGTCCCTCGCCGGGAACAGCACCTCCAGCCCGGGTCAGGTCACCGGCACGGTGAGCGGCACCGCGGTCACGTTCGCGAGGTTCGCGCAGATCAACGAGGCGATCGGGTCCAGCACCCTGACCACCGGCTTTGACCCGGGAACGGCCAGCGGCGTCCAGCTGGTCAACATCGCGCCCGCCCCCCAGACGATCACGTTCACCTCAACGCCACCGTCACCCGCGACGGTCCACGGCTCCTATGTGCCGCAGGCGAGCGGCGGCAGCTCGGGGAACCCGGTCGTCTTCAGCGTCGATCCGTCGTCGACCGGCACCTGCACCCTGACCGGCAGCACGGTCAGCTTCACCGACCCCGGGACCTGCGTAATCGACGCCAACCAGGCCGGGAGTAGCGAGTACCAGGCCGCGCCTCAGGCGCAGCAGAGCGTCTCGGTCACGCCACCGATCATCTTGGTCTCACCGCCGCCCCCGCCCGGAAATACCGGCCCGACGACGAATCAGATCCTGGCCGCGCTCCGCTCCGACATCACCTCCTCGACCGAGACCAAGATCGGGAAACTCCTCAAGAGCGGAGGATCCACCTTCCCGTTCAAGGCCCTTGAGGCCGGAACCGCGACGATCAACTGGTACCTGGTTCCCCCCGGCGCCCATCTCTCCAGCAGGCGTAAGCCGGTGCTGGTCGCCACCGGGAAGCTTGTGTTTGCCGGCGCGGGCACGCGCTCAATGCACCTCAAGCTCACCTCGACGGGCAAGAAACTGCTCCGCCACGCCAAGAAAATCAAGCTGACCGGCAAAGCCACCTTCGCGGCCCCGGGCCGGGCAGCCGTCACCACCACCAGATCTTTCCGCCTCGCGCGCTAGACCCGAAGCGGGCGCGCATGCGCGCCCCCTGTACGGTGTCGGAGGCAATGGATCTGGCGATGAAGGCGGGCGCCGGGGACGCTGCACCCCGCCACCCGATCCCCCCGTTCACCGAGGAGCACGAGCAGTTCCGAGAGGCCGTGCGGCGGTTCGTGGAGCGCGAGCTGCTCCCCCACTCCCCCGACTGGGAGGCGGCGAGATGGTTCCCGAACGACGTCTTCACGCGCCTGGGCGAGCTCGGCTACATCGGCCTCAAGTTCCCGCGTCAGTACGGCGGTGACGAGGACCCGGTAGCCGACGCGGTTTTCGTCGAGGAGCTGGCGCGCTGCGGTTCGGGAGGCCTGGCGGCGGGAATCGGCGCGCACTGCGGGATCGCCCTGCCCCCCATCAACCGCTTTGGGACCGAGGCCCAGAAGCAGCGCTACCTGGTCCCCGGGATCCGGGGCGAGACGATCGCCGCCCTCGCCATCACCGAACCGGACGCCGGCTCCGACGTGGCGTCGCTCCGCACCCGGGCGCGCAAGGTCGACGGGGGCTTCCTCGTCAACGGCTCGAAGACCTTCATCACCGGCGGCGTCCGGGCCGACGTGCTCGTGACCGCGGTCAAGACGACCGAGACCGGCGGCCATCAGGGGATCTCATTCCTGATCATCGAGCGCGGACCCGGAGTCGAATCGCGCCCGCTGGAAAAGCTCGGCTGGCACGCCTCGGACACGGCCCTCATCACCTTCGACGACGTGTTCGTGCCGGAGGAGAACCTGCTCGGGGAGGAGAACCGCGGCTTCTATCTGATCATGGCCAACTTCCAGTGGGAGCGGCTGCTGATGGCGCTCGGTGCCGTGGGAGCGATGCACGTCGCCCTCGAGCGGACGCTGAAATACGCGCTTGAGCGCAAGGCCTTCGGCCGGGAGATCGGCCACTTCCAGACGATCCGCCACAAGCTGGCCGAGATCGCCCTCAAGGCGGAAGCCGGCCGCGACGTCACCTATGCCGCGCTCCGCCGCTACGTCGCCGGCGAGGACGCCACCCGCGAGGTGACGATCGCCAAGCTGGCCACCCAGCGCGCCGCTTTCGAGGTCATGGACAGCTGCCTGCAGATCCATGGCGGGAACGGGTACATGGCCGAGTATGGGATCGAACGCGCGGCCCGTGACGCCCGGCTGGGCCCGATCGGCGGCGGGACGGACGAGATCATGAAGGAGATCCTCGGCCGGGCGCTGGGGCTCTAGTGGAATCGGTCAAGGGACAGCTGCTGATCGCCGGGCCTCGGCTCGTCGACCCGAACTTCTGGCGCACCGTCGTCCTGGTCGTCGACCATTCCGAGGACGGGGCCTTCGGCCTGGTCCTCAACCGTCCCTCGGAGACCAGCGTCGGTGAGGCGGTACCTGAGCTCGAAACGCTGATCGATCCGGACGAGCCGCTGTTCATCGGCGGCCCCGTCCAGCCCTCGACGGTGATCACCGTGGCTCGGTTCCTCGACATCGACGATTCCCCCCTGGCTGCCTTCGCCGACATCGGGGTCCTGGGCACGGGCGGCCCGCCGATCGAGGACATGGCCGACCGAGTGGTCCAGGCGCGGGGCTTCGTGGGTCACTCCGGATGGGGTCCCGGTCAGCTCGAGGCCGAGCTTGAGACCGGCGACTGGATCCTCGAGTCGGCTCGGCCCGAGGACATCTTCTCCGCCTCTCCGCGGGAGCTGTGGTCAGACGTGCTCACGCGCAAGGGCGGGAGCTATGCCCTCGTGGCCCGGATGCCGATGGACCCGTCGCTCAACTGATGGCCCACGAGCACGACCACCGTCACGCCGACCGCCGGGCTTTGACCCAGGCCCTGGTCCTGATCGGCGGCTTCATGATCGCCGAGGTCGTGGCCGGGGCGCTCGCCTCTTCGCTGGCGCTCCTCTCCGACGCGGCCCACATGCTGACCGACGCCGCCGCGCTGGCCGTTGCGCTCGTGGCCGCCCGCCTGGCCGCGCGGCCGGCCCGGGGTGCCCTCACCTTCGGGCTGGGGCGGGCCGAGATCCTGAGCGCGCAGGCCAACGGCATCACGCTGCTGATCCTGGCCCTGGTCATTGTCTACGACGCCATCCTCCGCCTCGTCTCGCCGCCCGCCGTCAAAGGCGGGCTGGTTCTGGGGGTGGCCCTGGTCGGGATGGTGGTCAACCTGGCCGCCGCCCGGGTCCTGGCCGCGCCCGGCGCCGGGACCCGGAGCCTCAACATCGAGGGCTCCTACCGCCACATCCTCTCCGACCTGTACGGATTCGCGGCCACGGCCGCCGCGGGCGCCGTGATCCTGGCCACAGGCTTTAACCGCGCCGATCCGATCGCCTCGCTCCTGATCGCGGGGCTCATGCTCCGCGCCGCCTACAGCTTGCTCAAGGCCTCGGGCCGCGTGTTCATGGAGGCCGCTCCCCCGGGTCTTGACCCGCTTCAGATCGGGCGCACCCTGGCGGCCGAGCCGGACGTGGTCG
Organism: Solirubrobacteraceae bacterium; assembly: GCA_035505215.1. Taxonomy (GTDB): domain Bacteria; phylum Actinomycetota; class Thermoleophilia; order Solirubrobacterales; family Solirubrobacteraceae; genus Palsa-465. The sequence continues at coordinate 266,460 of DATJQY010000017.1, forward strand.
AGGTTCACGACCTCCACGTCTGGGAGGTCACCTCGGGATTCCCGGCCCTCTCGGCCCATGTCGTCGTGCGCGCCGGCGCCGACTGCCACGAGCGCCGCCGCCACCTGCAAAGGGTGCTGCACGAACGCTTTGGGATCGGCCACACCACCCTCCAGGTCGACCATGAGTCCGCGCCCCAGGGGCCGCTGCAAATCGAGGTTGCGCCAGCGCGGCGCGAATAGACTGCTTCGGCAGATGAAGGTGATCAAGCCCGGAGCCGACCGAGACGTCCCGCGCGGAGTCCTCGGCGGTTCGGAGATCTCCCAGGCCACCGCGGGCGCACGCAACATCTACATGGCCGTGTTCCGCGTGCCGCCGGGCGCTCAATCGCGCCCGCACTACCACGAGGGGTGCGAGAGCGCGGTGTACATGCTCAGCGGCTCGCTGCGGGTGAAGTGGGGCGATCACCTGGAGCACGAGCTCGTGCTTGAGCCCAAGGACCTGGTCTACGTGCCCCCGCGTGAGACCCACGTGCTGGAAAACCTCTCCAGCACCGACCCAGCGGAGTATGTGGTGGCGCGGGATTCGCCCACCGAGGACGCGGTCGTCGTGCCCTGGGCCGAGGGGCCGGCCTGAGCCGGCCTCGGATATCGGTCCACCACGGCTTCAGGAACCGCGCCGGGGCGCCGATGTCACCTAGGTCATAGAACCTGCCGATAAGTGGGCAAACTCGGCGTGAGCCGAGGACGCAAAGCTAGAGGTCTCTCCACCGGGGGGAGATAGCTCGGCTACCGGTTCTCCGAGGAAAGGCGTCCACAGTGCAGCGATTCGGCCCCAGAAGGAAGCCTCACGGCCATGGCGGCTCGGTCCTGCGCAGCACCCTGCACTCGCCGATTCGGCGCTGGCTCGCCCTCTCGACCCTGCTCGCTCTGGTGGCGCCATGGATCGTCCTCCGTCTCGACGGAACCAGCGAACCGAGCACCGGCATCCCCATCGCGGCGATCTTTACCGTCGCCATCTTCATCGCCAGCCTGGGGCTGCTCATCAGCCTCGGCCGCGCCGACGCGCGGATGCGGGCGCTGATCGACTCATCGCTTGACCTCGTCATGATCGTCGACGCCGGCGGCGGGGTTCGCTACCACAGCCCCGGTATGTCCCAGATGCTCGGCTTCCAGGCAGACGTCCAACTGGGAACCCCCGTCACCCACCTCCTGCACCCCGACGACGCCACCCTGATGGAGGAGAGCTTCCGCCGCATCCGCACCGACAGCAATGCGAAGCCCGTCGAATGCCGCTGGCGCCACGCCGACGGCAGCGTGCGCTGGCTGGAGACGGTGTTCTCGAACCTGCTCGGCGACCCCAAGGTCAACGGCGTCGTCCTCAACAGCCGTGACATCACCGAGCGCCAGAAGCTGAGCGAGGGCCTGCGTAAGCGCGCCTTCCACGATCCGCTCACCGGCCTGGCCAATCGGGCGCGGTTCGAGGAGCGCCTGGCCGTGGCCTCGGGTGACGCCGACACGGCCGTCCTGTTCATCGACCTGGACAACTTCAAGACCGTCAACGACAGCCTCGGGCACGCGGCCGGCGATCACTTCCTGAGTGAGGTGGCGCGCCGGCTCAGCACCTGCGTGCGCGTCGGCGATGTCGTGGCCCGGATGGGCGGCGATGAGTTCGCGGTGCTGATCTCCGGCGTCGACGCCCAGATCCGGGCGCCGCGCATCGCCGAGCGGATCCTCCGTGAGATGGCGGCGCCGATCGAGCTCGAGCGCCGCGCCATCACCCCCAGCGCCAGCATCGGGATCGCCTGCGGCGATTCCAACCAGACCGCCCAGGACATCCTCCGCGACGCCGACCTCGCTCTGTATGAGGCCAAGCGCTCCGGTAAGGGGCGAGCGCAGCTCTACCGGCCGATGATGCACGCGGCGGCGCTCGAGCAGCTGGAGCTCGAGACCGACATGCGCATGGCGCTCGAGCGCAGCGAGTTCGAGCTCTACTACCAGCCCCTGTTCCGGCTCTCCGACGGCGACCTGGTCGGCTACGAGGCGCTCATGCGCTGGCATCACCCAAGCCGCGGCATCCTGGGCCCCGGCACCTTCATCGACCTGGCCGAGCAGACCGGGTTGATCGTGCCCCTGACCCGGTGGGCCTTGCAGGCAGCCTGCAATCAGCTGGCCGTGTGGGGCCGGCGCACCGAAGGCCAGCTCGAGGTCGGCGTCAACCTGTCGCTGGTCAACCTCAAGGACTACGAGATCCTCAACGACGTCGCCGCCGCTCTGGAGGGCTCCGAGATCCCGCCCGACTCGCTCGTGCTGGAGATCACCGAGAGCACGGTCATGCGCGAGCACGCGATGGGCCGCGAGATCCTTCATGAGCTCAAGAAGCTCGGGCCACGCCTGGCTCTGGATGACTTCGGCACCGGCTACTCCTCGCTCAGCCGTCTCTCCGAGCTCCCCTTCGACAGCCTCAAGATCCCGCGTCCGTTCATCGAGCGGATCAGCCACGACGATCAGGACTTCGCCCTCACCCAGGGGATCGTCGACCTCGGCCATCACCTCGATCTGACGATCGTCGCCGAGGGCATCGAGACGCCACGCCAGCTGGCCAGCGTCCGGGCCATCGGCTGCGAGCTGGCCCAAGGGTTCCTCTTCGCCAAGCCGATGCCGGCCGCCACAACCGACCCGGATCAGGACCGGGCCACCGGCCAATCCATCGCCCCCGGGGCGGTCGTCCCGGGCAAGACGACGCCGCTCACGCTCGTGCGTGCGGCGAAGAAGCGCTCGGCGTGAGCCGCGGCCGCTAGAGCTTCGCGGCGGCTACAGCGTTGCCGTGACGCGAGCCACTTCGGCCAGCGTGGTCACGCCTTCGCGGACCTTCTCGATGCCGTCACTGCGCATCGTCCGCATGCCCTCTTCGATGGCCAGGGTGGTGATATCGCTCAGGCTCGTGCGGTCGAGCACGAGCTGGCGCAGGCCATCGCTCATCGGCACCACCTCAAAGAGTCCGGTCCGACCCCGCCAACCCGTCTGGCTGCAGCGGATGCACCCGACGGGCTCGAACAGCTCGACGTCGAGGAGCCCGTACTCCTCGCGCAGCGCCTCGGGCATCTGCACGAGCTGCTTGCAGTGATGGCAGAGCGTCCGAGCCAGGCGCTGGGCGACCACGCAGTCCACGGCGGCAGCGACCATGAACGGCTCGATGCCCATGTCGGCCATCCGCGTCAGCGCGCTGGCGGCATCGCGGGTGTGAAGGGTGGAGAGGACCATGTGGCCGGTCAGCGCCGCCTGGACCGCGATCACCGCGGTCTCCCGGTCGCGGATCTCGCCCACCATGATCACGTCGGGGTCGGCGCGGAGCATCGAGCGCAGCCCGCTGGCGAAGGTCACACCGGCCTTGGGCGAGACCTGCATCTGCTTGATCCCGTCGATCGGCGACTCGACCGGGTCCTCGATCGTGAGGATGCTCCGCTGGCCGTCGTTGATCCGCCCGATCGCCGCATAGAGGGTGGTCGACTTCCCCGACCCGGTCGGGCCCGTCACCAGCACGGCGCCGTGGGGCTTGGAGATGGCGGACTGGAAGCGGCCGCGTTCGAACTCCCGCATGCCCAGTGACTCAAGCTCGCGCAGGACGATCCCGCTGTCGAGGATGCGCATCACGACCCCTTCGCCGCGCACGAGCGGGAGCGTCGCCACGCGCACATCGACCCGGCGTCCCTCGATCGTCACGGCCAGGCGCCCGTCCTGGGGCACCCGCCGCTCGGCGATGTCCATGTTGGACATGATCTTGATCCGGGAGACGAGCGCCGGAGCCATCGAGCGGGCGATCGTGGCGGCGTGGCTGAGCATGCCGTCGATCCGGTAGAGGACGCGCATGTCGCCGGCCTCGGGATCGCAGTGGATGTCCGAGGCGCCCTGTTCGACCGCCTGGGCAATGAGCGCGTAGACGAGCTTGATGACGGGAGCCTCGTCGTCGAGGCCCTCAAGGAGGCTGATGTCGACGTCGGGCTCCTCGTCGACGAACTCGGTCACTTCCTCCTCGAGCCGGTTGAGGCGGCCCAGCAGCGCCTGGACGTCCTCGGAGGCTGCTGCGGCGGCGTGAACCTTGCGCCCGGTGATCATCGAGATCTCGTCGAGCGTGAGGACGTTGCTCGGGTCGACCATGGCCAGGAGGACGCTCCGGTCAGGCATGAAGCCGATCGGGACGGCCTGGTAGCGCTTGGCCACGTCGACCGGGATCAGGCTGCACGCGCCCATGTCGATCTCGTACACGGACAGATCGACGAAGTCGACGCCGAAGCGCTCGGCCAGCGCGCGCGCCAGCTGGTCGTGGCGCAGCGCGCCCATCTCGAGCATCATCCGGCCGGTCGGGATTCCGGCGTCGCGGGCCAGCTTGACCGCCCGTTCGACCGCCTCGCGCCGGGCGTAGCCCATCTCGACGATCACGTCGCCGATCAGTTGCTCGGAGCGCCCGCGCTGCGACGGTGGCACGAGGCCACGGGGGTAGCCAAGCTCCTCAGCCGTCGGCTCGGCTGAAGCCGCGGTCCTAACGCTCATGGGTGACACATCGACAGATCGGGCCGATGTCTTTATCCAGATGAAACGGCTATCCGCCCGGGTTGTTTTTCAACCGGCTGACCCGAGCTCCACTCGGCATCCACTGAGGTATCCGCCCGCCTCCGAGACCAGGAACGCCACGAGCATTGAGAGCTCCTCCTCGGTGCTCTGACCGGGGGCCACCATCACCGCCGTAACCTGATGGCGCGCCCATTCCACGGAGAGGCTGCGGGCCAGGTTCTCGAGTCCCGCGGCGGCCGCGCCGGCGAGTGGCCCGGCGCCCGCGCTGGGGGCGATCAGCACCACCTTGCCCGGCGCGTCGGCATCGATCAGCGCCCCCACCGCGACCTCCCGTACCGTCGCCCACGCCTCATCGAGCGTCGCCAGCAGGGCCTCCTCCCCGCCCTGACCGAAGCTCGCCCCGGCGCGGTAGACGAGCGCACTGAGGGGCGCCTGGCCGCCGGCCCACTGCCCCACCTGCTCCTCGTCCTCGCCGAGGCCCCAGCGCGGCAGCCGGACGATCTCAGCTCCGAGGCCCACGAGCTCGTCGCTCAGCGCCGCAGCGGGATCGCCGGCGAGCGCGATCCGCCTGCCCTGGAGAAGGTTGGCGCGCAGGAGCGACATCGAAGACACGCTACAGCGGAGTAGGATCGCGCCGGAGTGGAGGGAGAACCACGAATGCTGTCCTACGCCCACGGGGCCTGCGACGAGCCACTGCTCGGCGAGACGATCGGAGCCAACCTCGACCGCACCGTGGCGCGGGTCCCGCAAGCCGAGGCCCTGGTCAGCCCCCAGCAGGGGATCCGCTACACCTACGCCGAGTTTGGCGCCGCCGTGGACCGGCTCGCCGGCGGCCTGCTGGCCGCCGGCCTGAAGCCCGGTGACCGGGTCGGCGTCTGGGGTCCCAACCGGGCCGAGTGGGCGCTCGTCCAGTACGCGACGGCCAAGATCGGGGTCGTCCTGGTCAACATCAACCCGGCCTACAGGACGAGCGAGCTGGAGTACGCCCTGAACCAGTCAGGCTGCCGCTTTCTGTTCGCGGCCACAAGCGTCAAGGGCTCTGACTTCGTCGCCATGGTCGACGACGTGCGCCCCCGCCTGCCCGGGCTGGAGCAGGTGATCTTCTTCGAGACCGGCGAATGGGACGCGATGGCCGCGGGCGGGGCCTCGGCCGATGAGGTCAACGCGGTCGCCGCGGGACTGAACTTCGATGACCCGATCAACATCCAGTACACGAGCGGCACCACCGGCTTTCCCAAGGGGGCCACGCTCAGCCACCACAACATCCTCAACAACGGCCACTTCGTCGCCCAGCTGCTCGCCTACACCGAGGCCGACCGGGTGTGCGTGCCGGTGCCCCTCTATCACTGCTTCGGGATGGTCATCGGCAACCTGGCCTGCACGACGCGCGGTGCCTGCATCGTTTATCCGGCGGAGAGCTTCGACCCCCTGGCGACGCTGCGGGCGTGTGCCGAGGAGCGCTGCACGAGCCTGTACGGAGTGCCCACGATGTTCATCGCCGAGCTCGGGCATCCGAGCTTCGCCGAGCACGACCTGAGCGCGCTGCGGACCGGCATCATGGCCGGCTCCCCATGCCCGATCGAGGTGATGAAGCGGGTCAACTCTGAGATGGGGATCGAGCAGATCTCGATCGCCTTCGGTCAGACCGAGACCTCGCCGGTGACGACGATGGTCCGGGTCGACGACACGCTGGAGCACCGCTGCGAGACCGTCGGCCAGGTGATGCCGCACACCGAGATCAAGATCATCGACCCCGGGAGCGGCCAGATTGTGAGCCGCGGCGAACCGGGTGAGTTCTGTGCCCGGGGTTATCCGGTCATGCGCGGGTATTGGAACGACCCACAGCGCACGGGCGAGGCGATCGACCCGGGTGGCTGGATGCACTCGGGCGACCTGGCCACGCTCGACGAGGAGGGCTACGTCCGGATCGTGGGACGGATCAAGGACATGGTCATCCGCGGCGGCGAGAACGTGTACCCGCGGGAGATCGAGGAGTTCCTCTACACCCATCCCCAGATCGCCGACGTTCAGGTCATCGGGGTGCCCGACGAGCGCTACGGCGAGGAGCTGATGGCCTGGGTCATCCAGCGCCCGGGCGCCTCCCTGAGCGAGGACGAGGTGCGCGAGTTCTGCCGCGGACAGATCGCCCACTTCAAGGTTCCGCGCTACATCAAGTTTGTCGATGACTTCCCGATGACGGTCACCGGCAAGGTGCAGAAGTTCAAGATGCGTGAGACGGCGATTCAGGAGCTGGGGCTCCAGAACGCCGCCGCGGTAGCCACCGCCTGACCGTCACCCGCGCGCGGGTTAGTACGTGCGTCCAGTACGTGCGTCCGATTCCGGGTCTGTCGTTCACCCTCGGCGCGATTGTTCTCGATACCTCACTGCGAGTCGAAAGAGACTCGCCGACGCGCCCACGGATCGGGACACGCAGCAGCCAATTCAAGGAGGAGTAACCAGTTTTCACGATCGTCAGTCCGCCGTTCGGCAACGGAGAACGTCGCCGGCGCCGGTGGACGACGAGCCCGGTGACAGCTCGCGGCTGAAGGCCAGCGGGGCCCATCCAGCCGCATCGTCACTATGCGCCGCGCCGGCGGTCTCGCCGGCGCGGCGCTTTGC
>DATJQY010000018.1:0-58354 GCA_035505215.1 Solirubrobacteraceae bacterium
GCGCCGCTGCGGCTCACCGAGACCCTCCTGCCGCTGCTGCGCGGGACGGCACAGACGACGCAGCGGCGGGTGGCGATCGTCAACATCGCCAGCACGGCGGGGCGCGTCAGCCGGCCCAGGGCGGGGGCCTACTCGGCGAGCAAGTTTGCCCTCATCGGCTGGAGCGACGCCCTCTACGCCGAGGAGCGAGAGCATGGGGTGCACGTCGGCCTGGTCCTGCCCGGATTTGTCAAGACCGAGGGCTTTCCGGCCCGGGAGTTCCTGGCCAAGGCGTCCACCCGCTGGATCGTAGGTCGGCCCGAGGAAGTCGCCGAGGCGATCGTCGAGGCGGGCCCCGGAGGGAAGCCCGAGCGCTACGCCCCACGCAAGTACTGGACGGCGGCGGCGCTCCGCATCATGGCCGCCCCGCTCGTCCGCCGGATGATCGCGGGCGGAGGCTTCACTCCGAATACCGGGGGACAGGGCGACTAAAAACTACGCCACTGTAAATAATGGGGGTTAGACCCCCGCAGTCAGACCCAACCTCAGGAGCACCAGCAGATGAACTCGTCTCGCCGCGTGGCCGTGCTCGGCGGCATCCGAATCCCCTTCGCGCGTCAAAACGGCCCTTACGCGCAGGCCTCCAATCAGGACATGTTCACGGCCACCCTCGACGCCCTAAGCGAGAAGTTCGGCCTCCAGGGCGAGGTGCTGGGCGAGGTGGCCGCGGGCGCCGTCCTCAAGCACAGCCGCGACTTCAACCTGACCCGTGAGTGTGTTTTGGGCTCGAAGCTGGGGGCTGAGACCCCGGCCTACGACGTCCAGCAGGCGTGCGGAACCGGGCTTGAGACCACGCTCACCGTCGGCGGCAAGGTGGCCCTGGGTCAGATCGAGGCCGGGATCGCCGGCGGCGTCGACACCACCTCAGACGCTCCGCTGGCCATCAACGAGGACCTGCGGGAGATCCTGCTCGAGGCCTACCGAACCAAGTCGAACGTCGAGCGCGCCAAGCTCCTGACCAAGATCCGCCCCACCCAGCTCGTCCCTGAGATCCCGCGCAATGCCGAGCCGCGCACCGGACTCTCGATGGGTGAGCACACGGCGATCATGGCCAAGGAGTGGGGGATCGGCCGGGCCGATCAGGACGAGCTGGCGGTCGAGAGCCACCACAAGCTGGCCGCGGCCTACGACACCGGCTGGCTCGATGACCTGGTCTTGCCTTACCTGGGCCAGGAGCGCGACCAGAATCTGAGGCCGGACACAAGCGTCGAGAAGATGGCCAAGCTGAAGCCGGTGTTCGGAGGCGAGGACGGGACGATGACCGCGGGTAACTCGACGCCGCTGAGCGACGGCGCCTCGGCCGTCCTGATCGCGAGCGAGGAGTGGGCAAACGAGCGCGGGATTCCGGTCCAGGCCTACCTCGTCGACGCCCAGACGGCCGGAGTCGACTACGTCCACAAGCGTGAGGGCCTGCTCATGGCTCCGGCCTACGCCGTGCCGCGCCTCCTGGCGCGCCACGAGTTGAGCCTCCAGGACTTCGACTTCTACGAGATCCACGAGGCCTTCGCCGCCCAGGTCCTGTGCACGCTGCGGGCCTGGGAGGACCCCGTGTTTTGCCAGGAGCGGCTCGGACTCAAGGAGCCGCTGGGCCCAATCGACCGATCGAAACTGAACGTCCACGGCGGCTCCCTGGCCGCCGGGCACCCGTTCGCGGCCACCGGGGGGCGGATCGTGGCCGCGCTGGCCAAGGAGCTCCAGGAGAAGGGACCCGGCAGCCGGGGCCTCATCTCGATCTGTGCCGCCGGCGGCATGGGCGTGACCGCGATCATGGAGGCAGCGTGATGGCCGATCGCTACCAGCAGCTGATCAACACCCCGGTCGGCAAGATCCTCTCCAAGCAGATCGGTCTGCCCTCCCCGGTGACGCTCCAGCGCTACGAGCCCGGCCAGCCGGTGATCGACGGGCCGGTGTTGTTCGGCGCCGCCGCGGGCTCGACGCTCACCCCGGCGATTGCCCAGACCCTGGCCTCAGCGGAGGCGGAGGTGCGAACGCCGCTCCAGGAGGAGGCGCGTCAGGCGGCGGCGGACGCCGGCATCGAAGCCGGGATCTTCAATCCAGAGACGGCTGACGAGGCCGACCGGTTCAAGGCGGTCGTGTTCGACGCGAGCGGGATCGCCGACCCAGCCGATCTGGTCGAGGCCTATGAGTTCTTCCACGCCACGATCCGCCGCGTCGGGGCCAACGGCCGGGTCATCGTGCTGGGGCGCCCGCCGGATCAGATCGAGGACCCGCAACGCCATGTGGCTCAGCGGGCGCTCGAGGGGCTCACCCGGTCGATGGGCAAGGAGGTGCGCCGAGGCTCGACCTCCCAGCTCGTCTACGTGGCCGAGACGGCCGAGGCTGAGATCGAGTCGACGCTTCGCTTCTTTCTCTCGCCCAAGTCGGCCTACGTGTCGGGCCAGGTCGTGCGGATCGGTCAAGCCGTCTCGACATGGGACGGCGTCGACTGGGAGCGCCCCCTGGCCGCCAAGGTCGCGCTCGTGACCGGGGCGTCGCGCGGGATCGGGGAGTCGATCGCGGAGGTACTCGCCCGCGACGGTGCCCACGTCGTCGGCGTCGATGTGCCGGCGCAGGAGGCGCAGCTCAGCGAGGTCACCGGGCGGCTCGGCGGCTCCGCGCTCACCCTCGACATCACCGATGAGGACGCCCCGGAGCAGATCGCCGCCCATCTGCAAGACAACCACGGTGGCGTCGACGTCGTCGTGCACAACGCTGGCGTTACGCGGGACAAGACCCTCGGGCGGATGACCGACGATCTGTGGCGGATGGTCATCGACATCAACCTGCGCGCTCCCCATCGAATCGACGAGGCGCTGTTCCGGCGCCAGGCGGTGCGTGAGAACGGGCGCGTCGTGCTCGTCTCCTCGATCAGCGGAATCGCCGGCAACGCCGGTCAGACCAACTACTCGACCTCGAAGGCGGGGATCATCGGGATGGTCGAGGCCTACTCGGGACCGCTGTCCGAGCGCGCCTGCACGATCAACGCGGTGGCGCCCGGATTCATCGAGACCCAGATGACGGCGGCGATGCCGATCGCCACCCGGGAGGCGGGACGGCGGATGAGCAGTCTCCAGCAGGGCGGTCTGCCCGTGGATGTGGCGGAGACGATCGCCTGGTTCGCCAACCCGGCCTCGGCTGGGGTGAACGGCAACGTGACCCGGGTGTGCGGGCAGAGCCTGATCGGGGCGTAGGCGTGGGCGAGCGAGTTCTCTCCAGCTCACCGAGCATGCTCGGGCTCTTCGCCCGGGCCGGGGCGGCGACCATCCCCGGGGTCTCGCACCTTCCCTTCGTCGGGTCGGGCGGCGGAGGGGGTGGTCTCCCGGACCTCACCCTCGTGCTTAACGACGCCACGGTCGAGCGCGAGCGCCTGGCCGGCTACGACCGCGTGTGCAAGTTCCCGCTGCGCGACCAGCTTCCGGCGACCTACCCGCACATGCTCGCCTTCCCCCTGCAGCTCTCGCTGATGACCGATCAAAGCTTTCCGTTCTCCGCGCTCGGGCTCGTCCACATCGCCAACCGGATCGCTCAGCACCGCCCGATCCAGATCAGCGAGGAGCTTCAGCTCAAGGTGTGGGCGACCGACCTGAAGGACCACCCGCGGGGCAAGCAGTTCATCTTTCGCACCGAGACGCGGGTGGGTGAGGAGCTGGTCTGGGAGGAGGAGTCGACCTACCTGAAACGGGGAGGGGGCTCCGGAGAGGGACGGGAGAAGCGCCGCAACGGAGCCGAGGAGCCGGAGCTGCCGGTCACCGCGACGTGGCGGTTGCCGGGAGATCTGGGGCGGCGCTACGCGTCGGTATCGGGCGACATGAACCCGATCCACATGCACTCGGTGAGTGCGCGGCTGTTCGGCTTTCCTTCCGCGATCGCCCACGGCATGTGGACGAAGGCCAGGTGCCTGGCCGCGCTGGAGGCGCAGCTGCCCGACGCTTTCACGGTGGAGGTCGAATTCAAGAAGCCGATCCTGCTCCCGGCCACGGTGGAGTTTCAGGAACAGTCAGAGGCTTCGGGCATCCGTTTCGCCGTGCGCGGGGCGGGAAAGGGAACGCCGCACCTCGCCGGACGCGTCAGCTTCGCCTGAGCCTTAGCCCTCAGATTCGGCCAGGTGGTCGAACATCTGGCGCAGCGCCTCCAGCACCCCCACGGCGGAGTGCAGCTCCTCATCGCTGAAGTCCTGTAGCGCGGCCCGGAAGCGCGGCTCGTACTGAGCCCGGCGCGCGTCGACCACGGCCCGCCCTCGCTCGGTCAGCGAGGTGAGGACGATCCGCTTGTCCTCCGCGGAGCGGACCCGCTGGACGAGCCCCGAGGCCGCGAGGGCGTCGAGCATCTCGGCCGCCGTGGCGGGCGAGACGTCGGCGGCGGCGGCCAGGTCACGTGAGGACATCGGCTCGCCGAAGTAGAGGCCGAAGAGCAATCCGTACTGGGCGTAGCTGAGCTCTCCGGGGTGATGGGCATAGTGGGCCCGCAGCCGGCGCTGGGCCGCGCTGACTCCCTTAAAGGCGCGCCCGACCGCCTCCAGGACCTCGGCGCGGGTCTCGGTCTGGATGCTCACGCCGCGACCGCCTCGAGCGCGGCCTCGCTGGAGGCTCCTGCGACGTCCGGGTGGGCGGCGCGCGCCCGCCGCTCAGCCTGCAGCAGGATGAAGCAAGGGATGATCGCGATCGCGGTCAGGCCCGTGGCGGCCCAGAACGCGGTTCCGTATGCGCTCGCGGCGGCGCTCAGGGTGTGGGCGCCAGCCAGCGACCGCTGGAGGACGACAGCGAGCACGGCAACGCCGAGCGAGCCGCCCGTCCGCTGGACCACGTTGAGCTGGGGACTGGCGTCGGGCAACTCGGACTTGTCGAGCGCCGCGAAGGCGGCGGTCATGGCGGGCATGAAGGAGAAGCCGATGCCCATCCCGCGCACGAGCAGCACCACCGACAGCCAGGCCAGCGAGGTATGGGCGCCGACCAGGGCGAACGGGATGGTCGCGATCGTGGTCACCGTGACGCCGAACAGTGCCAGCGGGCCGCCGCCCATCCGGTCGGTCAGTCGGCCCGCGAACGGCATCACCAGCACCATGCCGAGCCCCTGGGGCGCGTTGAGCAGACCCGTGTCGACGACGCTCTCGTGCCGGACGTCCTGGAGGTACAGCGGCAGCAGGATCATCCCGCCGAACATCGCCGCCCCGAGGAAGAACGTGGCCGCAGATGCGGTGGAGAACGTGGGGCGCTTGTACAGCCGCAGATTGAGCAGCGGGTTGGGCACGTGCAGGGCGCGAAGGATGAACGCGGCGATGAGGGCCAGGCCGGCGAGCCCAGGGATGATCACCTTGGGAGAGGTGAAACCCCCAGTGGTTCCAATCTCAGCCAGTCCGTAGGTGAAGAGCGGAAGCCCGACGGCGGCCAGCGCGAACCCGCGGAAGTCGAGCGTGCGGGGCGAGCTCGACTTGCCGTGGGGCAGAAACCGCAGTCCCGCGATCACGGCGATCACGCCGATGGGGACGTTGACGAAGAAGATCCAGTGCCAGGACAGGTTCTGGATGATGAGCCCGCCGATCGTCGGCCCCAGGATCGGCGCCAGCATCATCGGCATCGACACGACGCTCATCACGCGCCCCATCCGTTGGGGGCCGGCGGCCGCGGCCATCATCATCATCCCCAGGGGCATGATCATGCCGCCGCCAGCGCCCTGGAGGACGCGGAAGATAACCAGTTCGGTCGTGCTCGTGGACAGCCCGCACAGTGCTGAGCCGACCGTGAACAGGATCAGCGAGATCAGGTACATGCGCCGGGTGCCGAAGTGCTCGGCCGCCCAGCCGCTAAGCGGGATCACGGCGGCCAGGGAGAGCAGGTAGCCGGTCACCACCCACTGGATCTGGCTGATCGACGAGTGAAGCTCGCGGCTCAACGTGGCCAGCGCAACGTTGACGATCGTCGTGTCCAGGATCGACATCGCCGAGCCCAGGATCACGACCCCGCAGATCAGCCAGACGTGGCGCTCGATGCGGTCGCCGACCTCAGCCATCGCTACGCTCGGCTCGCTCGCCGGAGAGAGTGTTGGTTAGGCTCCGAATCATTCGGATCCGAACTATATCACAGAGAGGAGTGCGTGCGGCGGGCGCGCTCCCGCGCACGGCTATCGTGCAAGAGGTGACTACGACCGAGTCGACGAGAACCTTCGCCGAGCTCGGCCTGAACGACGAGATCCTCGAGGCGCTCCACGAGGTCGGCTATGAGGCGCCGAGCCCAATCCAGGAGCAAGCGATCCCCCTGCTGCTCGAGGGCAAGGACGTGATCGGCCAGGCCCAGACGGGCTCCGGGAAGACCGCGGCCTTCGGTCTGCCAATGATCCAGTACGTCGACCCGGAGGAGGACGAGGTCCAGGGGCTGGTCCTGACCCCCACGCGCGAGCTCTGCATCCAGGTCACCCAGGCCCTGCGGGCGTACGGAGCGCGGCGCGGCGTCGACGTCGTGGCCGTGTTCGGCGGAGCGCCGATCCGGAGCCAGCAGTCCCAGCTGCGTTCCGGCGGGCACATCGTTGTCGGCACGGTCGGCCGGGTCAAGGACCTGATCTCTCGCCACAGCCTGCTCCTGCACTCCTGCCGTTTCGTCGTCCTCGATGAGGCCGACGAGATGCTTGACCTCGGCTTCATCGAAGACGTGGAGCGGATCCTCTCGCTCACTCCGTCGAGCCGCCAGACCGCGCTCTTCAGCGCGACGATGCCGCCCCCCATCCGCCGGCTGGCCCAGCAGTACCTCTACGACCCCGTGACGGTCAAGGTGGAGGCGGCGACGCTGACCGTGGACACCGTGGAGCAATTCGCTCTGGAGGTACCCGCGCGCGAGAAGACCGAGCGGCTGATCGAGGTGCTCCAGGCCGAGCGCCCGCGGCAGGCGATCGTGTTCGTGCGGACGAAGATTCGCTGCGAGGACCTCTACCGCAAGCTGCGCGACCGCGGGATGGATGTGCGCGCCCTGCACGGCGACATGACCCAGGGAGCCCGCGACGGGGTGATGATCTCGTTCAAGGAACGGGGTCTCCCGCTGCTCGTGGCCACCGACGTCGCGGCTCGCGGCCTCGACATCTCGGGGGTCTCGCACGTCATCAATTACGACGTCCCCACCTCGCCGGACGTGTATGTGCATCGGATCGGGCGTACGGGCCGGGTAGGGCGCAGCGGCCGGGCCATCACGCTGTATGAACCGCGCCAGAAGCGCGACATCCAGGCCATCGAGCGCCACGCGGGGGTCACCCTCGCGCCCTGGGCCCCGGACGCTCACGTAGCCCCGGTTCCGGTCAAGGAACGGCCTCGGCGCCACTCCAAGCCCCACGACCCGCCGAGCGGCGACGGCGAGGCCCGCAAGCTGATCGTCTCCGCGGGGCGCGCCGCCGGCTTTGAGCCCTCGGACATCATCCACGCGATCACGGCGGCCACCGGACTGGATGGGGAGGCGGTCCGCAACGTTCGCGTGCTTGAGCGCTTTGCCTTCGTCGAGGTCCCGGCTCAGGACGCCGAACGCGTGGTTGACCTGGTCAGCGGCACGGAGATCCGGGGGCAGCGCCTGCGGCTGGAGCCGGCAAGGACCTGATCGCGCGGCTGGGCTAGGCTCGAAGCCATGTCCACAGCCAAGATGCACACAACCCAGGGCACGATCGAGCTTGAACTGTTCGACGAGGATGCCCCCAAGACGGTCGAGAACTTCAAGAAGCTGGCCCAGGAGAACTTCTACGACGGCGTGATCTTTCACCGGATCATCCGCGATTTCATGATCCAGGGCGGAGACCCGCAGGGAACCGGCACCGGTGGCCCGGGCTACACCTTCGAGGACGAGATCAATCCGCACAAGGTGGTCCGAGGTGCGCTGGCCATGGCCAACGCGGGACCGAACACGAACGGGTCTCAGTTCTTCCTCGTCACAACCGGCGCCGCTCCCTGGCTCGACGGCAAGCACACGGTGTTCGGCCAGGTGAGCTCCGGCATGGAGGTGGTGGACGCGATCGAGGCGCTGCCGACCGATTCACGCGATCGCCCGCTGGAGCCGCCGAGCATCGAATCGATCGAGCTCGACTAGGCTCTGAGCCGAGACCGAGGAGAGGAAGAGACAAGACATGGCGAGCGTGACCGAAGACCGGGCAAGGCCGGCGGCGACGATCGGGGTCGAGAACCCCGCCACAGGCGAGCTGATCACCACCGTCCCGCTGCTCGGCGAGGACGAGCTCCGCGACATGGCCGGGCGAGCGCGAGCCGCTCAGCCGGGCTGGGAGCAGGCGGGCTTCGAGGAGCGCGGCCGCGTGCTCCGGCGCGCCCAGAAGTGGATGGTCGACAACGTTGGCCGGGTCATCGACGTGGTCTGCTCGGAGTCAGGCAAGACGGTCGAGGATGCTCAGGTTGCCGACTACGGCTACACCGTCGGCGCGCTCGGGTTCTGGGCCAAGCAGGCACCGAAATACCTGGCCGATGAGTCCGTCCCGTCGTGGAACAACCCGCTCGTCGCCGGCAAGAAGCTGGTCGTCCGCTACGCCCCGGTGGGGCTGGTCGGCGTGATCGGGCCCTGGAACTACCCGATCACGAACTCGTTTGGCGACTGCATCCCGGCCCTCGCCGCTGGCAACGCCGTGATCCTCAAGCCGAGCGAGGAGACGCCGCTCAGCTCGCTCCTGATGGAGGAGATGCTCCGTGAGTGCGGTCTTCCGGACGGCGTCTTCCAGGTGGCCACGGGCGACGGCTCGACTGGGGCGGCGCTGGTCAGCCAGGTCGACTGCATGATGTTCACCGGCTCGACCGAGACGGGGAAGAAGGTGATGAGGGCAGCGGCGGATCGGCTCATCCCCTGTTACCTCGAGCTCGGGGGCAAGGACCCGATGATCGTCTGCGCCGACGCCGACATCGAGCGTGCGGCGAACGCGGCGGCCTTCTACTCGATGAACAACGCCGGCCAGGTCTGCATCTCGGTCGAGCGCTGTTACGTCGAGGCGCCGGTGTACGACGCCTTCGTCGAGCGGGTGAGCGACAACGTGCGCAAGCTGCGGCAGGGCCCCCCAGGAGCCATGGCGTCGGTCGATGTGGGGGCGGTGACCTTCCCGCCTCAGCTCGACATCGTCGAGGACCACGTCCAGGATGCGGTGAGCAAGGGGGCGCGGGTGCTCGTCGGCGGTCACAGCCGGCGCGACTCCGGACGCTTCTTCGAGCCGACGGTGCTGGTCGATGTCGACCACTCGATGAAGATCATGCGTGAGGAGACGTTCGGCCCCACGCTGCCGATCATGAAGGTCGGCGACGCCGAGGAGGCGCTGCGATTGGCCAACGACTCCCCCTATGGGCTTCAGGCCAGCGTGTGGACGCGGGACACGGAGCGCGGCGAGGCCTTGGCGCGGCGGATCCAGGCCGGGGTGGTCTGCATCAACGACGCCCAGGTCAACTACACGGCGCTCAATCTGCCGATGGGCGGTTGGAAGGCCTCCGGACTCGGTACGCGCCACGGCGCGGCCGGGATCCGCAAGTACACCAAGGTGCAGTCGCTGCTCGTGACCAAGCTCGCCCCCAAGCGCGACCTCCACATGTTCCCCTACACGCGGGTTCGCACCCAGGCGCTGCGTGGGCTGGTCAAGCTCCTCTACGGGCGGGGAAAGCGGGCTTAGGCGCGCTAGGCGCCCGCGAGCAGGCCTAAAGGCCGCCGCCCGAGTAGTTGGTCCAGACGCTGGCCCCGAACGGGGTCACCCCGCTGGAGTCGGCGTAGCCGACACGCTGGAGGCCGAACAGCTTCTCGATGCTGGCCAGGAGCGAGAAGTGGTTGAAGTAGTCGGTGACCTCTGGGTTGTTCGGCTTGACGTACTGGGAGAGCAGCAGGAGCCCGACCTGGCCGCCGCCTCCGGTCGGATTGACCTGGCCACCCGAGGTGGTTGAGCTACCGGTCGTTCCCGTCGCGCCGGTTGCGCCGGTCGACCCCGTGGACCCTGTAGAGCCGGTTGCGCCGGTCGACCCCGTGGAGCCGGTCGCGCCCGTCGAGCCGGTGGCCCCCGTCGTGCCGGTCGAGGAGTCCCCCTGCATGTTGGGGTAGTTGGGTGTCGAGCAGCAGCTGCTGGAGTCGGCGTCGGGGCCGGTCTGGGGGGCGTTGTCGAAGGTGATGGCGATCAGGCCGCCGGCCCTGTAGGCGGGCGACTTCATGATCTGGGGGATGACCTTCTTGAGGAAGGCGTCCGCTGGCCCCATGCCCGCGGGTGCCTTCGGGGCGCACGGGGTGTCGCTGCCGTCGTCGCACGTGTCCGCGACGATGTAGGAGAAGGCCGGAGTGGTGCTCGCCTTCTTCAGATCGGTCGACAGGTGGCTGATGGGGACGTTGGTCTTGGGGCACCCGCTGGCCAGCGCGAGCGAGGAGAAGAAGAGGAACGGGTTGCGCCAAGTCGCGTAGGGCTGAGAGGGGGTGGGATAGGGGCCGGTTGAGCCGCTCAGCTTGGGGTGGCAGGTCTCCGGGCGGGCCTGCTTCTGCGATCCCTGAGTCTGCAGGTAGGCCTTCCACTTGAGGTTGTCGGCGGTCAGCTCGTCGGCCAGAGACGGGGCGCTGGCCGGGAATACGCAGCCGCTGCCCAGCACCTGCCCGTCGGCGCCCAGGCCGCTGGCCGTGAGCATGTCGTAGTTGGGACAGTCCGCGGTCGTCTCCGGGTTGGGCCCCTGGCCGCTGACGAGACCGATCTCGTTGGCCAACGGACTCCCCGCCACCGCGTAGTAGTTGACCAGGAGCTCGCCCTTCTTGACCAGCGTCTTGGCCAGGTAGGGGTCGCTGGCGGCATGGCCGAACGTCTGGTTGTAGCCCTGGTCGGAGAGCACGACCATGAATACGTGCTTGATCGGCGGCAGATTGCTCGAAGTGGTGGTGCCGCCGCTCGAGCTCGAGGCCCCCGACGTCGACCCCGAGGAACCGCCCGCCGGAGTTGCCGGAGCTGGGGTCGTCGTGGTGATGGTGATCGATCCGCCGCCGCCACCACCACCTCCGCCGGCGCTGCCGCCCGAGGACGCGCTCGTGCTCGGCGGAGCCGACGGTGACTGAGCCACGACGATGGGAGCCAGGCTGTCGGCCGCGCTGCCGCTGACCAGCGACCCGACGATGACCCCGAATCCGAGCATCCCCATAACTGCCACGGCAGCGGCCCGCGGGGCTCCGAGCCAGGCGTCGAAACGACCGGGCTCGGGTGGAGGCGCCGGCGCCGGCAACGGCGCGCCCGCAGCGACGCCGTGCCCTCGCTCGCGAATCCCGCCGATGACACCTGACATGTAGGCCGGCAGCGCCCCCCGGCGCGCGCCGCATGCGACGCAATAGCGCTGGTCGTGGGCCAGCCGTGAATTGCACTCCGCGCAGCGAAGGGGGCTGGACTTGTGAACGCGCTGATCGGCCATCGCGACTGACCAGTCTCGCTCGCCGGGGGGCCCAGATTGTGAACGCCGTGTGACCGGGGCGGAACAGCCGCGAAAAGGCGAAACTTCCCGTTCACAAGCCAGATTTCGGGATTCCGCCGATCGGCTCAGTCACACGTTGGTTACATCCTCGGCCTGTGGCCGGACCATACTGGCGCCCGTGTCCACGGACGCGATAAGGGGTGCCAGCACGGCGCAAGATGACGCTCCCACGACGGAACTCGTCACGGGCGTCGTGGGCGATCGGTGCCCCAACTGCCAGGCGCCGATGGCGGCCGATCAGCGCTACTGCCTGAACTGCGGCGAGCGTCGCGGCCGGGCGCGCTTTTCGCCCACCACCTTCGCCGCTCCAGCCGCTGCCGCCGGCGGGACGACCGAGACCACCGTGGTCTCGCATCACCATCGCTCCCGCTTCTCCGGCGGCGCCACCCTGGTGGCCGGCGTGGCGACGCTCCTCATCGCGCTGGGTGTGGGTGTCCTCATCGGTCACAACAGCAACACGGGCAAGGCGCCGACGCAACCGATCATCACCGTGGGCGGCGGTGGCGCCGCCACCAACTCGGCCTCTACGCCCGCGACCACGACCCCCGCCTCGACCGGCAAGGCCTCCAAGAAGGTGGCCAAGGCGACCGTCGTCCACGTCACCGCCAAGGCGGCGAAGGCGGCCACGGCGGCGGCGGGAAAGGTCCTCGGCAGCAGCAAGAACCTGTCCAACAACGTGCAGCAGTCGGTGGGGGGGTCGTGTAGCGGCGGCGCTGGGTGTCAGGGCGGCAAGTTCACCGGCAACTTCTTCCCGAACGGCTGACGCGTGCCCGAGCTGCTCAATAAAGCCAGCGGGGCCGTGACCAAGCCGTTCCGGCGTGGATCTCGTGGGGCCGAAAAGCCGCCGGCCAAGCGCGGCGGCGGCTTCGGAGAGCCCAGCGACGATGCCGCGCTGATCGATCTCCAGCGGCGTCGCGACCAGCTGAACGCCCGGGTGGCCGAGCTTCAGTGGGATCTGGGTGGCCTCGTCTACGAGATGGCCATCCGTGATGCGATCCGCGTCGACGTCATCGTGCGCCGGGCCGCCGAGCTGCAGAACGCGGACGCTGAGCTCAACGAGGTCGAACGCATCCTGCGCCTTGAGCAGACCTCGACTGCCGGGCAGTGCGCCTCGTGCAGCGCGCCGCACTCGACCGGTGCCGCGTACTGCTGGCAATGCGGCCAGCCACTGCTCCAGGAAGTACCCAGCGACACCATCGCCAGGACGTAGCGCCGCGTCAGCCGAACTGGCCGGTGACGTAGTCGCGGGTCCGGCTGTCCTGCGGGGAGCGGAAGATCGTCTCCGTGTCGCCGTACTCGATCAGGGTGCCCACCCCCTCGACGCGGTCGAGGCTGAAGAACGCCGTCTGATCGGCGACCCGCGCCGCCTGCTGCATGTTGTGGGTGACGATCACGATCGTGTAGCGGCTCTTGAGCGTGTGCATGAGGTCTTCGATGGCGGCGGTCGAGACCGGATCAAGCGCCGAGGCCGGCTCGTCCAGCAACAGGACGTCAGGCTCGACTGCGACCGCGCGCGCGATGCACAACCGCTGCTGCTGGCCGCCGGAGAGGCCGAGGGCGTTTGACCGTAGGCGGTTCTTGACCTCGTCCCACAGGGCCGCGTGCTTGAGCGCGCGCTCGACCCGCTCGTCGAGCCCCGACCGCAGGCCAAGGTTTCGCGGCGCCCAGGCGACGTTGTCGTAGATCGACTTCGGGAACGGGTTGGGCTTCTGGAAGACCATCCCGATCCGGCGCCGCACCTCGGCCCGGTTCACGGTGGGCCCGTAGACATCGTGTCCGTGGTAGAGGACCTCGCCGGTCAGGCGGAAGCTCGGGATCGCGTCGTTCATCCGGTTGAGGCTGCGGATGAAGGTGGATTTGCCACATCCCGACGGTCCGATCACCGCCGTCACCAGGTTGCGGCGGATCTTGAGGCTCGTCCCCATCAGCGCCCGGTTGCTCCCGTAGTAGACGGACATGTCACGGATGTCGAACACCACCGGGCGCGCGTCGTTGATGCGCGCCCCCTGGGTCCGCCGGCTGGCGATCGTGGGCGCCGGGATGGCATCCGTGCGCAGCCGGACACGACCGGGAACCGGCTGGTCGTCCGGCGCGCGCTCCTCGGTTGACCCCCAGACCGTCATGACGCGAGCATCTTGCCACGGCTACGGACGAACAGCGCCCGCGCTACGACGTTCGCCACCAGGATGATCACAAGTAGAACGAATGCCGCTCCCCACGCGTGCGCGAAAGCGTTTGGGATCGCTTCGTCGGCGATAGTCAAGATGTAGATGGGAATACTCGGGATAGCGTGGAACGGATTCAGATCCGTGACCGCGGGGTTGAAACCTGAACCGTCAGCCAGCAGCACCGGAGCCGTTTCACCGGCCCCCCGGGCAATGGCCAGGATCGCGCCGGTGAGGATTCCACCGCTCGCCGCAGGGAGGATCACCGTCAGCACCGTGCGCCAGCGGCTCACGCCGAGCGCATCGGCGGCCTCTCGCAAAGTCCCCGGGACAAGCAGGAGCACCTCCTGGCTGGAGCGCGCCATCAAGGGGAGCATCACAATCGCCACCGCGATTCCGGCCGCGAACCCGGACGGCTGGTGAAGCGGAATAACGATGAGCCCGTAGATCACGAGTCCCACCACGATCGTCGGGACTCCCTGGAGCAGGTCGAGCGCCAGCTTCAATGTCTGGCCGGTGCGAGAACGGCTGCCGGCGAACTCGGTGAGATAGAGGCCGGTGAGGATGCCGATGGGCGCGGCGACCAGGGCCGCGATGGCGACGATCTCAATCGTCCCCAGCAGATAGCTGCCGATCCCGCCGCTGACCAGCCCCACCGGGTTATGGATGAAGAAGCCGAGGCTGATCACCGACGCGCCCTTGCTCACCACCGAGAAGACGACCAGCGCGAGCATGGCCACCCCGATGGCCGCCGCCAGGGTTGCGCCGACGCGGACCGCGCGGTCGACGCCGTCGCGCCGCCGCAGATTGCCCGTGGCGGTCAGCGGAGCCGTCGGATCGAACAGCGGCGCCTCGGGGGAGGTGAGCTCAGCGCCCGGAGTCAAACCGCCACCGCCCGGGCATACGCGCGCTCCACGTCGAACCGCCGCGCGATCAGGCGGGCCAGGAGGCTTGTGATGAGGCCGATCACGAGCAGGATCAGCCCGCAGTACCAGAGCGCCGCCAGCTCAAGGTTGCTCGAGGTGCCGAGAAACTCATTGGCCATCCGCTCAGCCAGCGTCGCCCCCGGCGCGAACAGCGACACATTGATCTGGCTGACGTCGCCGACGATGAACGACAGCGCGATGGCCTCGCCGAGCGCCCGGCCAAGGGCCAGGACCATCGCGGCGCTCACCCCTGAGATGGTGCTGGGGAGGACAACCCCGCGGATGACCTCCCACTGGGTGGCGCCCAGAGCCATGGCTCCTTCCCGGAGCTCCCGCGGGACGGTCAGGAACAGATCGCGGCTGAGGGCCGAGATGATCGGCAGGATCATGAACGTCAGCACGAGCCCGCCGGTGAAGATGCTGAACCCGGTGGTCTGGGGTGGTCCGAAGAGCGGAATCCATCCGAGCACGTTGTGCAGGCCGGGCTCGATGCTGTGGATGAACGGCACCAGCACGACCAGCCCCCAGAGCCCGTAGATGATGCTCGGGACCGCGGCCAGCATCTCCACCAGGGGGCCGACCACAGATCGCACGCGGGGAGAGGCCAGCATGGCCAGGTAGATGGCGATCGACAGTCCGAGGGGACCGGCGATCACGAGCGCCATCAGCGAGCTGACGACGGTGCCGTAAATGAGCGTGGCGGCGCCGAGGCGGCCGAAGTGGGGGTTCCACTCCTGGTGGCCGAGGAATCCGAGGCCGAAGTGGCCGATCGCCAGGTTGGAGTTGCCGATCAGCTGGTAGACGACCTCGACGAGCGTCGCCAGCACGACCAGACCAGCCAGCGCACACAGGCCATAGAGCACGAGATCGCCGGTTTCGCCCCCTCCACGCACAGCGCTTACCCGCGCGCGCAGCCGCCCCGGTGGTGAACTCGCCCTCGATGCCACGCGTCGCAAGGCTAAACAAGAACCCCGTGAGGGCAGGGCGCCAGACGCGGCAAGTCCTCCCGCTTTACAAAAAATCAACATCTCAGTGACAACTCGGCCACAGCGGGCCTGATCGACCTCGCGATGCTTGCGCCTGGCTCGAGTTGGGCGGCCGGGCTACACCGAGCTGAACCGGTGTTCTCAATGAAAGGAATTGCTTTGCTCTTGAAGAGATTGACCAGTGTCGGTGCCGCGACTCTGCTCGCGGGCTGCGTGCTGGGCGTGAGTGCCACCGCCGCTTCGGCGTCGGCGAAGCTCGTGGGCGAGGGGTCGACCCTCGTCGCGCCGCTTGAGGCCGAGTGGGCCGCGGCGTGGGACAGCTCGACCGGCAACACGGTCACCTTCACCGCCGACGGCTCGGGCGCCGGCTACAAGGGGATCGCCAACAACATCGATGACTTCGGGGCCTCAGACGCGCCGCTGTCGGCGTACTCCTCCCCGGTTTGCTCGAACTGCGTCCAGATCCCGTGGGCGCTGTCGGCGACCGGGGTGAGCTACAACATCCCCGGGCTCCGGCTGAAGCGGGGTAAGGCGCTGCACCTGAGTCCCCAGGATCTGGCCGGGATCTACCTCGGCACGATCACCAATTGGTCTGACCATCGGATCACCTCGCTCAACCCGGGCGTGCACATCCCCAGCACGACCATCACCCCGATCTGGCGCAACGATGCCTCCGGCGACTCATTCGCCTTCAGCTCGGAGCTGTCGGATGTCTCGGGTGCCTTCCGCGGCGCCGTCGGGCCCTCGACCCAGCCGGCCTTCAAGAAGGGCGTGGGCGCCAAGGGCAACAGCGGCATGGCGTCGGCTCTGGCCTCGACTCCGGGTGGGATCGCCTACATCTCGGTGGCCTACCTGCTCGCCAACAGCCTTCCGGCGGCGGCGGTGCGGAACAACGCCGGGCGCTATGAGGTCCCGAACCTGAACGCGATCGAGAACGCAGCGTCGGTGTTCCACTCGGTGCCGAGCAACGATCAGCTCACGATCGTGAACCCGCGACGGGGCGCCAAGAACGCGTACCCGATCTCGACCTACACGTACGTGATCGTCCACCGGGGCGCAACGCAGGGCGCGCTTCTGCAGGAGTTCATCGGCTACGCCCTCACCGGAGGGCAGCGGTTTGGTCCGCGGCTCGGCTTCGCGCCGCTGCCAAAGGACGTTCTCCGCGCTGCCCAGGCCGAGCTGCACGCGGTCTGATTCGGACATGAAGCGGGCAATTGTGCGGGCCCGGTCGCTTCGGCGGCCGGGCCTTCGCCCTCAGAAATCGTTGTTTTCTACGCAAGAGATCCGGAGGTATTCGTGAGACGTCGCACCTGGATCGCCCTGACCGTGGTCATGGCGGCCTCATTCGCAGGAAGCGCTGGGATGGCTGTGGCGGCCGGGGCCAAGACCGCAGGCAGCACCGGCAAGGCGACCAAGCTGGTCTGTAAGGAAGAACTGATCGCCGCCGCCCCGGAGGGAACGAACGTGGTGGACCAGCCGCCGGCGCAGGGTTCGCAGTACGGACCCGTCAACTGCCGTCCGTTTGGGCCGGCGGGCTTCGGCGCCGGCACCATCGCGACTAAGTTCAACGTGCCTGACAGCGGCGACACCGTGGGCAAGTACACCCAGTACTTCAACGCGGGCACGGTCAAGGGCACCTTCGACCTGACTCCTACGGAGTCCAACTTCTCAGCAACGACCTTCACCGCTCAGGACTGGCAGGGAACGGTGAAGGTGTTGAAGGGGACGGGCGTCTACCAGGGAATCAAGGGCAAGAAGGTCGGCACGATTGCGTGCACGAGCGTCGATAGCGTGCATCTGCACTGCGTCGAGAAGGTCACCCTCAAGACGCTGTAGCGACTCGAGCTGCCCACGGCCCAGCCGGGGACCGGTGACCGTTGGCCTGGTCGGATGGTTTTTCTCCTCTTTCCATCCGACCAGGCCTTCGCCTTTTCAGCGGTTCACGCAGGCCGGAATCTGAAGCGCACGCCAGGCCGCGTTGGCCTGTGACTCGAGCGGCGCCAGGCGCCGCTGCAGAGCGGCGAAGGCGAGCGCCGGATCCTGGTGGTGATCCAACCCGGAGAGGGTCCGTTTCACCTCCGTGATCTCACGCCCCAGCGCACCGAGGGCATCGGCGTAGACGGCCTGGTCGGAGGCAACGGTGCGAACCGACTTTAGTCGCCGAAGCTCCGGCTCCAGTACCGCGAGCCCGTCTCCTAGGAAGGCTTGGTAATGGCTCTGCCTAGGCCTGTCCTGCTCAAGGCGCCGGTTGGCGGCGGTGCAGATCCGGGCGGCCCGGGTTTGCAGCCGGCTGGAGGCCGACGAGGAGCCGCCGCCACAGCCGGTCAGGCACGCCGCGCTGAGCACCAGGACGAGGCCACGCCTCACCGCAGCGCGACGCCCAGCAACGACTCGAGCTCGGCGATCGTCTCGGCGGAAGAGCTGTGGCGCACCGTGGCCATCCCCAACTCGGCCGCCGGCTTGAGATTGAAAGGCAGATCGTCGACGAACACGCACCGGCCGGGCGGGAGGCCGATTTTTTCCGCCCCGAGGGCGTAGATCTCGGGGCTCGGCTTACGGATCCCGATCTCGCCTGAGATGACCACGCCGTCGAACAGGCGGCCGAGCTGCTCCCGGTCATAGCGCCGGGTGCCCCAGGAGTTCGAGATGAGCCCGGTCCGCACCCCCTGGGCGCGGGCCCGTTCCACTGCCGCCAACATGTCCTCGTCGGGACCGGCCCCCGCGAAGACGCGCTCGATCAACCCGGGCGCATCCACGCCGAGGACCTCGGCGAACCGAGGCTCGAACTCGTCCTCGTCGATCTGCCCGGTCTCGAGCGCGATGAGCAGATCGCGGGAGCTCGGATCCTCACGGAAGCGCTGGCGGAGCGTGTCCGGCTCCAGCCCTTCGAGTTCGCAGAAGGCCCGGAAGGCGGCGAACACGTCGGTCGTCAGCACCCCGCCCCAGTCGACGAGGAGGCCCTGGTACGGCCCGTTCTCAGAGCCCATGCTGGGAGACGTCCACGGCGCGCTGGGCGATCTCGATCACCCCTTCACCAAACGACTGGAGATACGGATCGTCGGTGGAGCCGGCCAGCGCACGCTTGTAGTTGCCCTCCATGAACACGATCGCCTTCCACAGGGCGAGCGTCACGTACCAGTTCAGTGCGCTCATCGAGCGTCCCGAACGGGCGCAGTAACGGCTCACGAGCTCGTCGCGGGTCGGGAAGCCCTCAAGCCGGGTGACCGTGTGCAGATTGAACTTGGACGGCGGATCGTCGGGCTGGGCCCACTGCATGACCATGTAGCCGAGGTCGGCCAGCGGATCGCCGATCGTCGCCATCTCCCAGTCGAAGATGGCCACGAGCTGCGCCGGTGCCTGGGCGGCGAACATCGTGTTGCCGAGCCGGTAGTCGCCGTGCACGACGGTGGCGGGTGGTGATTCGGGCAGGTTCTCACGCAGCCACGTACCGACGGTCTCGACCTCCGGGATCTCTCGCGTCTTGTTGTGTTCCCACAGCCCGCCGAAGCGGCGGAGCTGGCGCTCGAGGTAGCCGCTCGGCTTGCCGAAGCCGTCAAGCCCGGCCTCGCACCAGTCGACCGCGTGGAGCTCGACCAGGGCGTCGATCAGCTGGTCGGCGATCCGGCCGCGCTCCTCGGGGCTGTCGAGCTCAGGCGGGATCGAGTCGGTGATGACCTCGCCCTTGACCTCCTCCATGATGTAGAAGGGAGAACCGATCAGTTCGGGGTCGTCGCAGACAGCGAGGACACGGGGAAGGCGGACCGGTGTCGGCTCCAGCGCGCGCAGCAGCCGCGCCTCCCGGAGCACGTCGTGAGCGCTTGGGGGCAGCGGCCCGCGCGGCGGGCGGCGCAGCACGACGCCGGTGGAGAGAATGAAGGTGACGTTCGAGTGGCCCTCGCCGATGGGCTTGGCGGTCAGCCCCTCAGCTGCGTCAAGGCCGTTGGCGGCCAGGAACCGCTGCAAGGGCTCGATGACGAGCAGCGGCTCGCGGGAGTTCCCGGCCGCCTCCTCGCGGGTCTGGACGATGTCATCGGGGGCAAGGGCAACGGTCATGCCGGGCGGAGAGTATCGGCCGGGGCTACCCTCGAATATGGAGTCATGCCAGAGCTGCCCGAGGTCGAGATCACCGCGCGTCACCTGGACGCCGCCCTGAGTGGCGTCGAGGTGGAATCAGCGCTGGCTCCGGGCGTCAACGCGCTGCGAAGCTTCGATCCTCCCCTATCGGATCTGGTGGGCCAGCGCTTTCTCTGGGTCCACCGGCGCGGCAAGCTGTTCGTGCTCGAACTCGACGGCGGGCTCTCGCTGATCGTGCACCTGATGTCGGCCGGGCGGCTCCAGCTGTTCGACAGTCGCGCGTCGCTGCGGGACCGGACGTCGCGATTGCTCATACGCCTGACCGACGGACGGGAGCTCCGGCTGCGGGAGTTCGGAACCCGGCAGCGGGCGTGGGTCAAGCTGCTGCGCACGCCCGCGCTCGACGACGACGAGACGCTGCTCTCGCTCGGCCCGGAGGCGTGGCCGGATCCGCCAGCGCTGGCCGAGCTGCTCGATCAGCCGCGGCCGCTCTACGCACTGCTCCGCGACCAAGACGTGATCGCGGGGATCGGCCGCTCCTGGGTGGACGAGATCCTCCATACCGCGATGCTCTCGCCGTTCAAGCGCGGCTCCGATCTGGAGCCGGACGAGGCCGAGCGCCTGCGCGAGGCGATGGTGGGCCGGCTCGGTGACGCGATCGCCCACTACGAGCAGGTCATCTCGTTGCCGATTCCCGACAAGCTGCCGATGCCGCTGACCGTGCACCGCCACCAGGGCGAGCCGTGCCCCCGCTGCGGCGATCGGCTCGAGGCCGTCTTCTACGAGGACTACGTGATGTGTTACTGCCCGAGCTGTCAGACCGAGGGCAAGGTGCTCAAGGACCGGCGGCTGTCCCGGATTCTGAAGTAGGCGGCCTGAACGCCGGCTTGCGCCGGCGTCGCCGCCGGTGAGATGATCGGCGCCCACGCACCGGGGCCGGGCCGGGCGGCACATCATTAATCAGAGGAGGCGGAGTCATGCGTTCACGTATCGCAGCGAGTGCGGTTGTCCTCGCGGTCCTGGGCACGCTGGGGGGAGTCGGGTCGATCGCGTTGGCGGCCGGCACGCAATCCGGCGGTGCCGTGAAGATGTACGGGGTGCCCAAGGGTGCCGGCGGCGCATTCATGTTCACCGGTGCCATCGGCGACTACGGGCAGACGCAGAGGGAGAACGCGAACGGGACGCCGAATGCCAACGGCAGCTACGTAAAGTTCACCCTCAAGCACGGCACGTTCGTCGCCAACGCAACGGGGTTCTTCAACGCGCTGAATCACGCCAAGTTCTCGTTTAGCAAGGCGAGCTGCTCGGGCTCCTTTGGCGCCTCCGGACCGGCCACGCTGTCCGATGGCACCGGCTCCTACGCGGGCATCAGCGGTACGTTGCGAGTGGTCGGCACGTTCGCCGAGATCGGACCCCGGCTCAAGAACGGCAAGTGCAACATGAGTAATAAAGCCAAGCCGTTGTCGCAGTTCAACGTTGTCACCGGTACGGGGCACGTGAGCTTCGGCTAGGCGTCGATCATCTGGGGGGCGGTGTCGGCGGCTAGGATCGGAGCATGCTTTCGCCCGGCGACACCGCCCCCGACTTCACGCTCCCCGACCAGCACGGCAACCCGGTCAAGCTGTCGGATCTCAGGGGCCAGAAGGTCGTCGTGTACTTCTACCCCAAGGCGGACACGCCGGGGTGCACGATCCAGGCCTGTGGTATCCGCGATCATCAGGCCGACTACGACGCCGCCGGAGCGGTTGTGCTGGGCGTCTCGCCCGACCCGGTGAAGAACGTGGCCAAGTTCGACGACAAGTTCGATCTCGGGTTCACGCTCCTGGCCGACGAGGACCATTCGGTGGCCGAGAGCTACGGCGTGTGGGTCGAGAAGTCGATGTACGGCCGCAAGTACATGGGCAACGAGCGGACCACCTTCGTGATCGGGCCCGACGGCGTCATCGCAGACGTTCTGCGTAACGTCAAGCCCGCCGAGCACGACGATCTGGTCCTGGGTGCGCTGAGTTAGATCCGTCACACTGGTTTTCGGCATATTGTCTGCCGGACCCAACAGGCGGGTAGCGCAAGCCGATGCGGCGCTTCGGTGAGCACTACGTGCGTGGCCTGGGCATGGCCACGCGCAACAACGGTCTGGCCTACGGATACTCGATCACGGCGACCGCGTCATTCGGGGTTCTCTACCGCACTGCCCCCCCGGGCAGCGTGGCTCGCATCTTTCTCTTTGTGCTCGGGAATGGTGTCGGCTTCGCCATCGTCAGCGGACTCGTCACCCAGGGCTTTCGCCGGCGCGTGGACCGGGAGCCGCCGGTGGTACTGGCCCTGGCGACTGCGTTCGCCGTCATCTCGACCAGCGTCGGGGTGGGAATCGCCGCGCTCGTCGGTTGGGGCGTCGGCGGATGGCTCGCCTGGATACTCGGCGGCGTCCTGTCCACCTGGGCCTACCTGTCGGTGGCGGCGCTTGAGATCGCGCTCTCCCGCGGCCTCCACGAGGCCGTGGGCGATGTCTCACCCGAGGATCGCTAGAGCTACTGGAGACCCTCGCGGGCCTCACGGACCAGCGTCACGGCCTCCGGGAACACGTGCGCCATGACCGTCCGCAACTGCTCTGACTGCTGCTCGGTCGTGCCCTGGATGTTGATGCGGTTCATCGCCGCCACCGTCAGGTCGACCGCCAGCTTGATCGCGTTGTCGGCCCAAGCCAGACGCTGGGCTCCCTGCATCTGCTCCGCGAATTCGCCGAGCCTGCGATGAAGGTCATCCGGGTCGCCGAAGAGGTTTTCGAAGCCACTTCCTTCCATAGGAGAGATGGTAGCCCGTGCGCTCACCGGGACCGGGCGAAGGACACCTGGCCACTACCATTGGCTGCCGCATGACGACGGTCGACCACGTTTCCCGTGAGCTGAGGCTCCGGCCCCGGGTGGCGCTGCTCTCCGCAGGGGCCGGCGTGCTCCTGTTTGGAGCCATCGTCCTCGAGTCGGTGGGCACGCGCGCGAGCGTGGACGAGGTCACGGCCCAGCTCCTGGCCATCCACGACCGCACCGGTCTTCAGATCCTCGGCGGCGTCGTCAACGGTCTCGGCATGATCGCCCTCGCGGCGACGCTTGCCTTCCTCTTCACCGCGGCCAAGGCGCGGCGGCCCGAAACGGCCCAGGGAACGCTCATCGCCGCGGTTGCCGGCGCCTGCCTGGCGGCGATTGCCGGCGTTGCCTCGTCGGTGGTCCTGGTCAGCAAGGCGAACGACTTTGCCGCCCACGGAGCGCAGACCTATCCGCAGGCGAACGCGTTGCTGAGCACACCGACGGTGACCGTCCCTCAGTATCTGAGCCTGCTCGGCGCGCTGGGCCTCGCGGTTGGGTTCGTGCTCATCAGCCTGAACGCGATGCGCGTGGGGCTCCTGCCGAAGTTCCTGGGTTATCTCGGCATCGCCGCCGCCGTGGCGGCGGTGTTCTTTGCCGGTGCCGGTGGCATTGGCCTGTTGATTGAGGTGGCGTGGCTGTTCGCGCTGGCCTATCTCCTCGGCGGCCGGTGGCCGAACGGCGATCCTCCCGCCTGGCGCACCGGCCAGGCGGTGCCGTGGCCCTCGAACGCCGAGCTGCGCGAGCAGCGCCAGCGTGGCGCGGGACGAAACGGGGCGGCGGCCAAGCCCGCGCGTAAGACCGATCGCACGCCCGCGGAGCCGGTGGCGGCGGCGACCACAGTCACTCGGGCGACGACGCCCAAGCGCAAGCGCAAGCGGCGCAAGTAGCGCCCGGTTCCGCCAGCGCCCCGCCAACGGCTGCCGTTCGTCGTACGCAGGCGACCGCTCGTCCCGGCCGCGCCGCCTTCGACCGATCCTCCTTGCCGAAGCAGGCGGCGGGCAGCAGATTGCGTTCCCAATCTGTTCAACGATGGGACAGGAGGCACTTGATGGAAGCTGCTCGAGTTGGTCCTGGAGCAGGTGGTGTCGGGGCGCGGGAGGCCGACGTGGCGCCGGCACCCGCGGCGGCGGATCCCACGGCAGGCCGTCTCGCCGGCTGGACGCCTGCCGATCCGGGTCCGCTGGGCCTGGCCGGTTTCGCGGGCACGACGTTCGTGCTCAGCCTGATCAATGCGAACCTGGTCAGCGCCAAGGGGATTGGCGCCGTGCTCGGGCTTGCCCTGGCGTATGGCGGCCTGGCTCAGCTTCTGGCGGGCATGTGGGAGTTCCGGACCGGAAACACGTTCGGAGCCGTGGCGTTCACGTCATACGGCGCGTTCTGGATCTCCTTCTTCTTCATCGTCCGCTTGACGCCGGTCTCACTGATCACCCCACACGCGTTGTCGGCGTACCTATGGATGTGGGGAATCTTCACCACCTACATGTTCTTCGCCTCGCTGCAGACCACCGGCGCAATCGCGGTCGTGTTTCTGCTCCTGGCGGCGACATTCATATTCCTCGCCATCGGCGACATGGGTACGGGCCACACCAGCATCACCCACGTCGGCGGCTACGTCGGGCTCGCCACTGCGATCGCGGCCTGGTACGCGTCGTTTGCAGCGGTGATCAACTCGACGTTCGCGCGGGTCCTCCTTCCGGTTGTCCCGCTGAGGAGGGTCTGAGTTCCGACCGCAGCGATCGATATGGCCTGGCTGCAGGTAGTAACGTAGACAGGCAAATTCGCTGCATATCTGTAGCGCCAGGGCGCCGGCCTGAGGCCGGCGCCCTCGGTCGCCAACGTCGGCTCGAAAGCTCAGAGAAGGGGAAGGAGAGGCTCTGATGGCAGACACGACTGAGGAAACGACCCAAGAGGAAGAGGTCGATTACTCCGAGGACAAGATCGCCGTCCACTGGAAGGAAGAGGAGTACGTCGAGCCGCCTGAGAAGTACAAGGAGCAGGCGAACGCCAACGACAAGTCGATCCTGGAGAAGTTCGCGCCGGAGAACTTCCCGGACTCCTTCGTCGACTACGCGGAGCTGCTCGATTGGGACCAGAAGTGGGACGAGATCGTCGACACGAGCAACCCGCCGTTCTTCAAGTGGTGGGTCGGCGGCAAGCTGAACGCCTGCGTCAATTGCGTCGACCGTCACCTTAAGTCACGCGGCGACGAGGACGCGATCATCTGGGTCGCCGAGCCCGAGGACGACGAGCCGGTCCACATCACCTACAAGGAACTCCACCGCCGCGTCAACGAGTTCGCGGCGCTGCTCAAGGACCACTGTGGCGTCAAGCCGCAGGACCGGGTCACCTTTCACATGCCGATGGTTCCCGAGCTGCCCGTGGCCATGCTCGCGTGCGCCCGCCTGGGGGTCATCCACTCTCAGGTGTTCGGCGGCTTCAGTGGGGCGGCGGCGGGCCAGCGGATGGCCGACGCCGACAGCAACATCCTGATCACGATGGACGCCTACTACCGCAACGGTGACCTGATCGACCACAAGATCAAGGCCGACGATGCGGTCGAAGCGGCGAAGAAGGAGGGGACCGAGGTAGAGAAGATTCTCGTCTTCCGGCGCATCCCGGGCGAGTACCACTCCGAGTCCGAGATGGTCGAGGGACGCGACGAGTTCGTCGACGAGCTCCTCTCCGATTACGAGGGCCAGGAGGTCGAGCCCGAGTCGATGAAGGCCGAGGACACGCTGTTCTTGATGTACACGAGCGGCACGACCGGCCGGCCCAAGGGCGCGCAGCACTCGATCGGCGGCTACCTGAGCTACGTGGCCGGGACGTCGAAGTACTACCAGGACATCCATCCCGAGGACACGTACTGGTGCTTCGCCGACATCGGGTGGATCACCGGGCACTCCTACATCGTCTACGGGCCGCTGGCCCTGGGGACGACGACGGTGATGTACGAAGGTGTCCCCACCTACCCCAACCCGGGGCGGCCGTGGCGGATCGCCGAGAAGCTCGAGGTGGACATCTTCCATACCGCGCCCACGACGATCCGGATGCTCCGCAAGGTGGGTCCGGACGAACCGGGCAAGTACGACTTCCAGTTCAAGACCATGACCACGGTGGGCGAGCCGATCGAGCCCGACGTCTGGCGCTGGTACTGGAAGACGGTGGGCAAGGGTGAGGCCGCGGTCACCGACACGTGGTGGATGACGGAAACCGGTGGCTTTTTGGGTTCGACGCTGCCCTTCCTGCAGCCGATGAAGCCGGGCAGCTGTGGGCCGGCGGCGCTGGGTATCCAGCTCGTCATCTACGACGAGAACGGGGAGGAGATCCCCAAGGGCTCTGGGAAGGCGGGCTACATCTGTGTCAGCAACCCGTGGCCCGGCCGGATGCTCACCGTGTGGGGCCAGGACGAACGCTTCATCGACACCTACTACAAGCGCTTCAACAAGGACAAGGACTCCAAGGAGTGGAAGGACTGGCCGTTCATGTGCGGCGACGGCGCCGTGCAGGCCGAGGACGGCTATTACCGGATCCTGGGCCGGATCGACGACGTGATCAACGTTGCCGGCCACCGGCTCGGGACCAAGGAGCTCGAATCGGCCGCGATCGAGGTCGACGAGGTGGCCGAAGCGGCCGCGGTCCCGGTGTTCGATGAGACGCGCGGCAAGGTCGTGGAGATGTACATCGCGCTCAAGCCAAACACCGGCGCCAGCGACGAGGATGTGGCCGAGAAGGTCGCCAAGCAGATCGAGTACGACATCGGCAAGATCGCCCGGCCCAAGAACGTCTGGGTCGTGCCCGACATGCCGAAGACCCGGTCCGGAAAGATCATGCGGCGCGTGATCGCGGCGATCTCCAACATGACCGACGTCGGCGACGTCTCGACCCTCGCGAACTCCGAGGTGGTCGAGCAGATCAAGGAGCAGGTGGAGGGCGCCAAGAAGGAGCGCGGCGAGGACACGCAGAAGCTCTCGAAGGACGAGGAGAAGGAGATCCAGGAGTTCGGGGCGCAGTCCGAGTAGCGGGTTGGACCATGCGGGTCCGCTCCGAAGGGCTTATGCGCTGAGCGCGCGAACCCCTTCGGAGCGGACCCGCAGGTCCTTAGTCGGCGAGGCGAAAAAACGTGCGTCGGTCGACGATCGCAAGCGAGCGACGCACGCTTTTTCACCCTCGGTTTCCTGTGGGCGCGTCGCCCTAGCCAGAGTGCCCCAGCCTTGAAGCTAATCGCCGGAGCACTCGGCGGAGGCGGCCGGGTTGGCGGTCTGGTTGCGGGTGCTGCGCGGCGTAGCGCGCGGCCTCATCGGACATGTACCGCTCCCTGGCCTCGGAGTTCGGCATTCCGAGTTGTGAGGGTGGTGCGCCGCCACCGGGTCCGCGGATGAACGACATCCGATCCTCCTACACCCTCAACCGCCGTCCCAATTCCGCCACGTGCCGGCGGGCCACCGGGATCGTTCTTCCGTCGGCGAAGGCGAGTTCAGCCGTGCCGCCGAACTGGGGCCGGAGCTCGACCGCCTTGTTGAGGTTGGCCACGTACTGGCGGTGCACGCGGACAAATCCGTGGGGCTCCCAGCGGTGCTCCAGGTCGGTCAGGGTCGAGCGCATCAGGTAGCGCCCGTCCTCGACCACCACGCGCACGAAGTCGCCGTGTGATTGCGCGTAGAGGATCGAGCTGCGCGGGACGAGCCGGGTCGACCCCGAGCGCACGTTGTCGAGCGCCACCACCTCACTCTCGGCCCCCGCGGCCCGCGCCTGGACGTCGCCGTTGGATGACTTCGAGACGGCCTTGGCCACCCGTTCGAGCGCCTCCTCGACCCGCCTCCGGGCCACCGGCTTGAGCAGGAAGTCCAGCGCCTGGAGCTCGAAGGCGTCAACCGCCGCGGTGTCGTGGGCGGTGACGAACACGAGCTGGGGTGGGGTGGCGAAGCGCCGGAGCACCCGAGCCAGCTCGACCCCGTCCAAATCAGGCATGCGCACGTCGAGGAAGATGGCGTCGTAGGGCTCGGCCGAGGCCTTGACCAGCGCATCGTGGCCGTCGCCCGCCAGCTGCACCTCCTCGACCATGGCCGAGCCGCGCAGCAACCGGGCGAGGTCCTGGAGCTGAGAGCGCTCGTCGTCGACGGCGAGGATCTTGAGGGCGGCACTCATCCGGCCGCGGGCTGGGCCAGCTGCACCCGCTCGGGTCCGCCTTGCAGGTTGGGCACGATCATCACTGCGGTCGTGCCGACGCCGACGTCGGACTCGATCTGAAGGGCGTAGCGCTCCCCGAAGGAGGCTCGCAGCCGGGCGTCGACGTTTGAGACCCCGATCCCGCCGCCGGCGCCGGCGAGGATGGCGGGGACGCGTTCGGGATCGATGCCGGCTCCGTCATCGCGCACCCGGAGCTCGACATCGCCGCCGACGACGCGAGCCACGATCTCGACCCGGCCGGAGCCGGCCCGGCGTTCGACGCCGTGCCGGACCGCGTTCTCGACCAGAGGCTGGATCGACATCGCGGGCACGACGGCGCCGTGCGCCTCGGTGGGCACGTCGATGGACACGCTGAGGTCGGGGAAGCGCGCCTGCTCGAGGCGGAGGTAGCGCTCGACATGGTCGATCTCCTCGCCGAGCGTCACGTAGGAGCGGCCGTCGCGGAACAGGTAGCGCGTGAACTGGGCGAAGTCGATCAGAAGCTCTCGGGCCTCGTCGGGCCGGTCGTGGATCTCGCCCGCCACCGCCGCCAGCGCGTTGTAGATGAAGTGGGGGGAGATCTGAGCCCGCAGGGCACGAAGCTCGGCCTGGGCGAGGCGGCGCTCCTGGTCGGCCACGACCGAGAGCTCGACCTGCGCCGAGACCAGGCTGGCCGCCTCCTGGACGACCCGGAGCTCGGCCTGACTGGGGCGTCCCACGGCGCGGTAGAAGGCGATCAGCGTCCCCACCCGCTTGCCCTGGACGATGAGCGGAGCCAGGACGGCCGAACGCAGCGGGCAGGTGGGATCGGACGACACGAGCCGCGGCTCGACGTGGAGCCGGTGGTCCGGGGTGCGGGCGAGAAGGCGGGACAGGAGGTCACCGGGGCGAACCTGCTCGCGCCCCTCGCCATCGATGGTAAGGACGGCCCGGTTGTCGGCCAGCGCGATGGCTGCCGCGCCGGTGAGGGCGCGCAGGTGCGGCACCGCCCTCTCGGCACTGCGGTTCGTGAGCCCCCGCCGCAGGTGGGGAAGCGTCGCTGTCGCAGCGTGGAGCGCCGACTGCATCCCCAGCGCCTCGGGCGCCTCAGGCGCGCGCCGAGCCTTGATGACCGGCCACGCGGCGGCCATGATCAGGGCAAGCCCTACCCCTAAAAGGATTCCGATTGCGAAATCCATCTCCTCTAGCAACGAAGCTTACTGCCGGTTGAGGCGCGGGTCAGAGCGCGCAATCATCCGCGCATGACCTCAACTGCCCGCATCACCTCCTATGAGCAAGCCCGCGACGAGCACCGCTGGGAAGTGCCAGAGCGCTACAACATCGCCGCCGACGTCTGCGATCGTCATCGGGCGGACAAGCTGGCCATGATCCACGAGGACTTCGGCGGCACGGTCCGGCGGGTCGAGTGGGGCGAGATCCAGGAGAAGTCCAACCGCTTCGCCAACGTCCTCGTTGCCCACGGCGTCGAGCCGGGCGACCGCGTGGCCATGCTGCTGCCGCCCACGCCGGAGACCGCAGCCGCGTTCTTTGGGACGTGGAAGACGGGGGCGATCCTGCTCTCCATGTCGGTGCTCTACGGCGACGAGGGAATCCGCCACCGGATCACCGACTCAGAGCCCAAGGTGCTCCTCACCAACGCCGCCAATGCCGATCGGATCGAACGCTCTCTCGTCGAGCACCTGCTGATGCTGGACGACGAGCTCCTGGGTCAGGGCGGTCCGAGCTTCAACTGCCTGGATACCCGTGCCGAGGACCCGGCCCAGCTCTACTACTCCTCGGGGACGACAGGGCTGGCCAAGGGGATCCTCCACGCGCACCGATACCTGCTCGCGCACGAGGAGTTCGTCTACTGCCACGACGTCCGTGACGGTGAGGTGTTCCACGGCATGGGCGAGTGGGCCTGGGCGGCCGGGATCTGCCCCCTCCTCGGGCCCTGGCGGCTTGGCGCGGTGCAGGCCGTGTACCAGCGCGAGGGCGGGTTCGATCCTCACAAGCAGCTCGACTTCCTCTCCCGCCATGAAGTGACCAACGTGTTCGGGACGCCGACGGCAATCCGCTCGATGATGTCGATCTCCGACGCCGGGACGCGATATCCCCAGAAGTTCCGCATCGTCTGCTCGGCCGGTGAGCCGCTCAACCCCGAGGCGATCCGCTGGTTCCGTGAGCAGTACGGGATCACCGTGCTCGACTACTACGGGCTCACCGAGTCCTATCCCCTGGTCGCCAACTATCCCTTCATGGAGGTTCGCGAGGGCTCGATGGGGCGGCCGGTGCCGGGCTGGGAGGTGTCGATCCTGGATGAGGACGAGCAGCCCGTCGCCTCGGGTGAGCGCGGGGAGATCTGCCTCAGGGCGCGCACCAATCCCCATTACCCGTTGGGCTACTGGCAGCGGCCCGAGGACTCCGAGGAGGTATTCGGGGGTGAGTGGTTCCACACCAAGGACGCAGCCCGAATCGACCAGGAGGGGTACTTCTGGTACGAGGGCCGGGCCGATGACGTGATCATCTCGGCCGGTTACCGAATCGGGCCCTTCGAGGTCGAATCAGCCTGCCTGGAGCACCCCGCGGTGGCCGAGGCAGCGGCCGTGGCCGTGCCCGACGAGCGGCGCGGAAACATCGTCAAGGCGTTTGTCGTTCTGGCCGAAGGCCATGAGCCCAGCGATGCGCTGAGCGAGGAGATCCGGGCCTTCGTCCGCGATCACCTGTCCGCCTACGCGTATCCGCGCCGCCTCGAGTTCGTCGATGAACTGCCCAAGACGCTGACCGGGAAGATCAGGCGGATCGAGCTGCGTCAGCGTGTGCATGACGGCTGACTTCTTCAGCTAAACGAAGGGCGCAAGCTTTCCCAGCGCCTGCGCGTTGGTGGGGCAAATAGGGCTGAAGCCGGGGCTTGCTTGCGCCTGCGCCGGCGGGAACGATCGCAAAGGGGAGTCGATATGCCGCGCACACGGCGCATCCGGGGGTTGCTGTCCACACCGCTGCTCGCAGTCCTGTTGCTGGCGCTGGTGCCCGGCGTGGCCATGGCGACGCTCACGCCCACTTCGGGATCCGTGACCGTCACCGGTACCCCCAAGGTCGGCGGCACGCTCACCTGCAACAACGCGACCTGGACGCCGGAAACCACGGGGGACATGCTGTCTGCGGACTACAGCTGGTACCAGGACTCGGGCAGCGGGACCTTCGTGGCTGACACCGGCAGCGTCGACACCTATCAGCCCACCGTATCCGACGTGGGCCACGGCATCGTCTGCGTGGTGACGGAATCGGAGGACGGTCCGGGGAGCTATGACGATGGGGAGGCGGCCAGTCCGGCGACCAGCACCGTGCAGCCCGGCCCCGGCCCGACCGCCAACACGCTTCCGAGCATCAGCACCTTCGAGGGGCCGAGCGAGATCGGCAACGAGCTCAACTGCGCGCCGGGCACCTACACGCCCGCCACCAAGGGCGACGACGACGAAACCACCGACACCAGCTGGTACTACTGGACCGGGAGCGCGAAAGGTGCTCTGGTTGCGGACACGGCGGATGAGCCCTACTACACGCCGGTAGCGGCCGACGCCAACCACCAGATCGTGTGCGTGGTCACCGAGACGGACGAGACGGATGGCGGCAGCACCACCGCGACCAGCGCGCCGGTGACGATTCTTCCCCAGGCCGCAGCGACGCTCACGCGGTTCAGCGGCACCCTCTCCGGGAACATCGGCGAAGCCGTCGGGGGTGTGAGCGTCACCGCCAACCTCAACCGCCCGAATGGCTCCGGCGGCACCGTCACGGTGGCGACGGGATCGGCCACCACGAGCTCAAGTGGAGCCTGGAGCCTCAGCCTGACTCCGTCCAACGTGGGCTTCGGGGCGCTGGACGATGCACTCACCCTTACCTACGGCCAAGGATCGGCTCCGTCGGGTACGGCTCTGCCGGCCAGCTTCTCCTACTCGCCGGACTTCTTCTATGGCTCATCGAGCACGATCTCGGCCAACGGCCAGACGATCGCCGGTCCGGAACTCTCCCTCGGAAGCGGCTCGGCCTGCTCAGGCCTCGAGTTCCTCATCGACGGGGCGGCCCACGCCACCTCGCCGTCTGGCGAGACCTGTGACTTCACGCCAAGCTCCGCGTTGACGGACAACAACCACGTCCAGGCGGAGGCGACCCAGCTGACCAGCGACTCGGCGGGCGACACGTCGCTGGTCACCGCAATCGACGACGTGGGACTCCTCGGGGTCGACCCCGGGCCGCCCACGTGTACGGCCGACTACGTCAGCGGGACCGTGACCTGCTCCAATCTCAACAGCCACGCGTTCGGTGTCTCGCACAACGGCGGTTCGCCGGTAGCTCTGACCACCACGCAGGACCCCGACTCCCCTGACTACACCGGAACCGCGATCGTCAGCGGATTGGCCGCCGGGGATACGCTCGCGCTGGAGGAGACCGGGATCGCCCGGACGCTGACGACCCTGCACCTCGCCACCCTGCGCGCCGACGTCGCGACCTCGGGAGAGGTGGTGTCGGGCTCGTGCCAGCCGAACAAGGTGATCGGGTTCGGTGGGTTTGGCGACGGTGGCGTATGTCCAGCGAGCGGCAGCATGTCCGCGACCAATGGCGGTACCTCGGAGTTCGACGATCTCAGCGGCGGCAGCACCCTGGTCAACATCCCGTCGCTGTCGGACCTGACTCCGGCCTACGACGACATCGCACCGACCAGCTTCACCTCCTATGGAGACATCGCGGGGACTGGGACGACGGCGCAGGTCCTCTCGCAGGTGGCGTCGATCACCATGAAGGTGATCAGCCACGACCGCACGGCGACCGCGTTCGGGCCGGCGGCCATGACCATGACCAGTGACAGTCAGGGTCCGTTCGCCGACGTCGTGGTCAGCGGCCTGAGCACCGCTCGCTACTGGGCGGACTGGCTCCTGACCGATTCTCATGGCGACACGATCGCCTACGAGAACCTGTTCGAGGCGCAGCCGTCCTCGGGCGGCGGAGGAACCCAGGGGCCGCCCGGCCCGACGGGTCCGGCCGGGCCGCAAGGTCAGACGGGCCCCACCGGCCCCACGGGGCCCGCGGGGGCGAACGGCAGCAACGGGACGAACGGCTCGCAGGGCCCGACCGGTCCCACGGGGCCAATGGGTGCCACCGGCGCGACCGGACCAACCGGTCCGACGGGTAAGACGGGTGCCACCGGATCGACCGGCCCGGCCGGCGCGACTGGCGCCACTGGCGCCACCGGACCCCAAGGTCCTCAGGGCCCCGCGACCGGGGTAACCGGCCCGACGGGACCCCAGGGCCCCGCCGGTGGGGTGGGACCACAGGGCCCAGCCGGAAAGAACGGCACCAACGGCACCAACGGGGCCAACGGAGCCCAGGGTCAGGCAGGACCGCAGGGACAACAGGGGCCACAAGGTCCCCAGGGTCTCCAAGGTCCGCAGGGGCCGCGCGGGCCGGCCGGTAGCTCGTCCAAGTGCACGGTGACGACGACCGGCAAGGGCAAGAAGGCCAAGCAGCACATAAGCTGCTCGCTGCTGTCGGCGGCCCGGGATGTGATGACTGTCATCGTGTCTCGCGGGCGCACGACGTATGCGGCGAGGACGGCTGCGGTGGGGCGTGGCCGGATCCGCGTCAGGCTGCGTAGCCTGCACGCGATCAAGCACGGCCGCTATCTGATCACGATCGTGATCACGAAGGGCCGCCAGGCAACCGTCGTCCGCTTTACCGAGCGGATCTAGGGGACTGGCCACTACAGCCGCAGGCGAGAGGGGGCGTGTGGAGGCGCCCCCTCTTCGCCGTGACCCAGCTTGCATGCGTCCGCCCAGTGAGCTACCGTCGCCGGACTGCTCGCCGGGGCGGGCGGCGAGAAGATGCCAGAAACAGCAACGCACACGGCGTGGGGGCGTCTCATGCTGTTCACGAGGCTAGGCCTCATCGCGACGGCGGCGGCCTGTCTGCTCGCGCTGGCTGGTCCCGCCCAGGGAGCTACGAGCACATTTCGCGCTCGGATCGGACCCGCCCTGGGCCTCGTGCCGCCGGTCAACCGACAGGGCCAGCTGATCGCTCACGACGTGGCCAGCGGCGCCCAGACGCCCGCCGTCTACCACGGCGGGCCGGTGATGTCGGGCGGGGTCACCGTGCACACGATCTTCTGGGACCCGGTCGGTCATCCCTTCCAGGGCTCGCCCGGCGCCGGAATCCCCACCTATCCAGGGCTGATCGAGCAGTTCTTCACCGATGTAGGCGCCGACGACGGCTCGTCGGGCGCGTGCACGAGCTCGGACTGCAACGTGTTCACGATCGAGCGGCAGTACGGCTCCGGGACCACCGTCGGGGGGGTCTCGCCTGGGGCCTACAACGTCAGCTACAACCCGGCCACCGACGCGGTCAACGACGCGAATCCGTATCCCCCACAGGCCGACCAGTGCGCCTCGCCGTCCGGGACCGCGGTCTGCCTGACCGACCAGGAGGTCCGAGCCGAGATCGACAACGTCATCCAAGGTACGCCGGGAACCCCGAGGGGACTGACCAACCTGTGGATCGTCTTCCTACCTCCCGGGGTCGATGAATGCGTCGGTCCCGGGGAGTGCGGCACCAACGCGTTCGCCGCCTACCACTCCGTTTCGGACCTCAGGGCCCACGGCGTGACCATCTACGCCGTGGCCATCGATCCGATCATCGAGACCCCGGTGGGACCGGGCGCCGACCCCGAGGGCTTCCCCGATGCCGAGGTGACGGTCGATGCCATCAGCCACGAGACCAACGAGGCGATCACCGATCCCGAAGGCAACGGCTGGATGGATCCGAACGGGATGGAAGTGGCCGACAAGTGTGAGACCGGCCCGCAGGTCGGGACGCCGCTGGGCTTCGCCTCCGATGGCTCCCCCTACAACCAGGTGATCAACGGTCACCAGTATCTACTCCAGGAGATCTGGTCCGACGCCAGCGAGGGGTGCGTGCAGTCGAGCACGACCACAACCACCCAGCTCCCGCTGCCCGAGGTGAGCCTGCGGCAGTTCAACCCGGTCCTCACCGGCAACGTCAACCGTCCTTCCGGGGGCGGAATCCGCGTTCAGGTCTCACTGCTGCGGGTGGGCCTGAGCGGTAGGCCGGTGACCGTCGCCCGGGCTGGCACCGTCACTGCGGGCGACGGGAGTTGGCGCGTCTCCTTGGGCAACCACGCTCCGGGAGACGACCGGGACGAGATCGATGTCGACTACTCGGGCACGAACGCCCCGACACCGAGCCACCAGGTGATCCGGACCGGAAACGGCGGCAACGCGTTCACCGAGGCCGGCTGGCTGGGGTGGACGGCGATGGACGAGGGCAGCCTGGCCTCCAACGGGCCAGGCGGCTCGACCCTGAGCCTGGCCCCCTGCTTCCAGACCGGCACGCTCGGCTTCACCTTCGACGGGGTCTCATCTCCCGCGTCGCCCAACCAGCTGTGCGACACCGAGACCGACGCGGAGAGCACCCCCACCTCTCACATCGGCCCGCGTGACACCCTGACCTGGACCTCGAACGACAACCGCGCCTTCAACGCGCCCGCCGCTCCCACCCCCAACCTGCTCGGCGGTCTCGTCAGCCTCACTGTGCCGGTGGGCGAGGCCGGGTCGGTCTCGGCCCTGCAGAATCCCCTGACGACCTTCACCCCCGGCGGCTTCCCCAGCTGCATCGCGGACTTGGAGTTCCAGGAGGTGGCCTGCACGGGCCTCGTGCCGGGCGAGCGTTACACCGTCATCGACCGGCGCGAGCGCTTCCGGTCAGTCGCCGATAACACCGGTCTGGTGGTGGTCCCGCTCCGCATCCATCGGGGAGATTCGGTGTCGCTTTCCAATGGCTCACGCAGCCTGACCACCCTGCATGTGGCCCACCTGAAGGTGAAGATCCTCGGCGAGGAGACGACCGTGGCCGGCGGAACCTGCCAGGCCGGCGATTACTTCGGGCCCCCGCTGGCCTCGCCCTCGCTGACCGTGGCGGCAGGCCTGCCCAGCGATCCCACCGATCCGACCACGGGCGGGGTGGCGCTGACCGGGCAGGTGTGCCCGACCAACGGCCACGCCGCCGGGCTTCCGAGCACCAACATCGCCCAGACCGACGACCGGAGCGGCGGTGTGACCGAGACCGAGGTGCCCGACATCGAAGACACCTCGCCGATCGAGGGCGAGAC
Organism: Solirubrobacteraceae bacterium; assembly: GCA_035505215.1. GTDB lineage: Bacteria > Actinomycetota > Thermoleophilia > Solirubrobacterales > Solirubrobacteraceae > Palsa-465. The sequence goes on from DATJQY010000018.1 coordinate 35,807, forward strand.
CATGTACGGCCACTTCATCGCTCTGGCCGAGTCCGGCCTCGCGCTGCCGACGGGCGACGTCCTGCCCACGGACGTGGTGACACGGATCTCGCTGACCATCTACTCCGCCACCGGCGCGAAGGTCCTCACGCTCCGCAACGTCGACACCCTCCGCGGCTCGGTCGTGCCGGCGCTGGTGCCGGGCCGGTACGCGGCGCTCTGGACCCTGACCGACTTCAACGGCGATACCCGGCTGATCGGAACTCGGTTCGTCGAGCAGCGCGGCAGGCCCGGATCGGGACCGAGGGCCAACGTCAGGTGCGCGCACTCTGGCGGGCGGCGGATCCGTTGCACGGTGAGCTTTCCCGCCTACTCGCAGGTTCGGGGGACGGTCCGCATGCGCCTCTCCCGCGGCGGCACAATCGTCGGCCTCGGTCACGCCGGCGTGGTGCGCGGCCGCGCCATCGTCACCCTGTCGGAGCTCATCGCCCCGAGCAGCGGGAGCTGGCACGCCACGCTTGTGCTCAGCGGCCCGCGGATCGAGCCGGTCACGACTCAGGCCGCGGTCCGGGGGCTCTAGCTAGCCCCCGCCCGCCCGGGCGTGGCTTCGCATCTCCGAGAGGATCCGCTCCAGGCGCGGCTCGGCCTCCCGGTCGACGTGACGCATGGCGGCGGCGACCGCGGGGTGGACCGAGGCGATCTGGGCGTGCATCTCGTGGGCCACGGCGCGGTAGCTGGGGTGGCCTTCGCGCCCTGAGCGGAGCTCGATCAGCTGCATCGCCTCGCGCGCGTTGAGGTCGAGGATGAACCGGATCCGGTAGCCCAGGCAGAGGGCATAGGGCGCCGCCGTGGCCAGCCCCTCCTCACGCAGCCGCTCGTACTCGGCGGCCGAGATCTCAAGCGCGCGCCGGTAGTCATCCCCGCAGCCGGCCAGATCGACCTGCTCCGGCACCCCGGCCCCGAGATCGGGGGTGAGCGCCTGCCACTGGACGGTCAGCATGCGATGGCGCTGAAGATCCCGGAAGGCGCCGTAGTCGGCCACGATCTCGAACCGGTAGCTGAGCGCCTCAAACCCCCGCCCAGGCCGGTGGCGGCGGTTCGAGCGCTGGCCGACGAGCGCCGCCAGGAGCTCCTCCCGCTCCTCGGCGTGCAGGCCGCCCACCACCTCGCGGATCGCGTCCTCCGAGGCCTGGCTTGACTCGAAGAGAAGCCCGGCGAGGAGGTCGTCCTCATCCCCCTCGACCCGGAGAAGCTTCACCGAAGGACCCGGATCGGACTCGGCCGCTTCGCCTAGCCCGAGCCGCTCGGCCCAGCGCTCGCCGGCGCGGGTGCGGGCCTCCAGGTAGCGCACCCACTCGCCGCCGCGCTCGGGACGCTCCACGCGGGAAACGAAGCTCGGCATCACGGCCTTGATCTCATCGAGGATCATCTCGCCGTAGGCGCGGGCCTCGGGGAGGGGATGGGCCATCAGGTGGAGGATCAGCTGCTCGTAGGTCTGGCCGGTGGCGAAGATCCCCATGTGCGAGAGCGAGCTGGCGGGGAGCAGGCCGCGCAGGAGGTCGAGGGCCTTGGCCTTGATCGCCCGGGCGTGGGCTGGGCCGGGCTCGTCGTCGCGGCGGGGGAACTCGCTCTCCGCCCAGCCGAGGACGCGGGGCAACGAGCGCGAGTAGATCATGAACAGCTCGTCCATCGCCGCTCGGTACTCCGGGCCCAGCTCGGGATCGCGGTAGTAGCGATAGCCGCCGGGCGGCTCAGGCAGGGGTGCGTCGTAGGCGATGTAGCGGGTTGACTGCTCGAGGTAGGCGCCGAGCCGGGGGCGCTGGAGGACCTTGGTCAGTACGTTCGAGACCCATTCGCAGGCGATGTGGGCACCGCCCAGCTGCGCCACCGAGTCATCGCCGAAACCGACGAAGATCCGCTCGTAGAGCTCGGCGGCCCGGGCGCCCTCCTCGCCGTCCCAGGTCCCGGTGGCGGGAAGGTTGGCGGCGAACTCGTCCAGGAACAGCCGCCGGAGCGTCCCCGGGTAGCGTGAATACCGGGCGAACAGCGCTCCCTTGACCGTCTCCGGCAGGTTGACGAGCGCGAACACGGGCCGGTCGAGATTCGTGAAATGCGTGCGTAGACGCTCACGCTCAGGCTCGGTGAAGCTCTCGACCGGGTATTCCACGGGCGGCTGATCGTAGCGACGCCCTCGGCGTCGCCGGAGCGGGTCAGGGGTCGGCCGGGTTAGCCCGCGGCGTCCGGGCTTCCGGTCGACTGGCCGCCCTCCTTGGAGGAGCCGGGGTCGTCGGTCGACTGCTGGCTGCCCTCGTCGTCCGGGGCGTCGCCGCTGCCGCCGGCCGGAGCCGAGGGTTCCTCGGTGTTCTGGTTGGAGGCGTCTCCCGGCGTCGGCTGATCGCCGAACGTCTCCGCTGTGTCACTGCGTCGATCTTCCATGCTCATTGGCCTACCCGGACACGACTGCCGATACGCGGCTAGATGCTCATCCCGCCGTCGACGGCGACCGTCGTCCCGGTCATGAACGCGCTGTCCTCAGAGGCCAGGAAGAGGACGACTCGCCCGATCTCCTCCGGGGTCGCGTGGCGGGCCAGCGGGATCATCGACTCGAACACCCGGGCCGACTCCTCACGGTCAGCCCCGATCGCCGCGACCTCGATCGCGTGCTGAAAGTCGTTGTCGGTCGGCCCCGGGTGAATCGTGTTGACCCGGATTCCCTTGGGTGCCATCTCCTTGGCCGCGGTGCGCATCAAGCCGACCACGGCGTGCTTGGAGGTGGCATAGCCGGCGATGCCGCGATCCGAGGTCAGCCCCACCACGCTCGAGTTGATGATCAGGCTCCCGCCGGGCTCCATCACGGCGAGCGTGTGCTTGGCGACCAGGAAGCTCCCGAGCGTGTTGACGGCCAGCACCCTCTCGAACTCCTCCACCGGGTATTCGGTGATGGGAGCGATCGGGCCGGCCACGCCGGCGTTGGCGAACGCGATGTCCAAGCGGCCGAAGCGCTCGACGGTGGCCCGGACGGCCGCCTCGACCTGATCGGACTGGGTCACGTCGGCGGCGTGCCAGGCCGCCCCATCGCCGTCCAGCGAGCCCGCCGCCCGCTCCAGGGCGGCCGCATCCAGATCGACGAGCATTACCCTGGCGCCCTCGCCGGCGAGCGCGCGGGCGCTGGCCAGGCCGATGCTCCCGGCGCCCCCGGTGATCAGCGCAACCTTGCCGGACAGGCGCATCAGAAGAGGCCGGTGATGGCGTGGGCGGCGTGGGCGGCGAAGTTGAACAGAGGCGAGGGGAAGATGCCGAAGACGATCACCGTGGCGGCGGAGGCCAGAGCCACGAAGGCGACCTCGAACTGCAGGGTCGGTGCCTTGGCGCCAACTCCCGGGGCGGCGTCCTGGGCGTCGGCCTCCTGGGATCCGCCGGCCATCACCGGCTGTCTGGCCAGGGCCGGTCGCATCCAGATCGTGGCCACCACGCGCAGGTAGTAGCCGAGCGAGATCATCGAGCCGATCACGAGCACGATGGCCAGCCACGTGTAGTCCCCGTTGACCAGCGCGTTGATGAGCTGGAACTTGGCGATGAAACCGACCGTGCCGGGAATCCCGGCCAGACCGAGCATCCCGATCGTCATCGGCCAGGCCAGCCACGGATTCCGGGCTCCCAGCCCGCTCAGAGAGGTGATGTCGTCGCGCAGCTCGGGCCGCTCGCGCTCGACGGCGACGATCACGGCAAACGGGGCCAGGTTCATGGCCAGGTAGGCCAGCAGGTAGAGCACGGTGGCCTGGATCCCCAGCTGTGTGCCCACGACGACGCCGGTGAGCATGTACCCGGCCTGGGCCACACCCGAATATCCGAGCATTCGTTTCAGCGACGTCTGACCCAGGGCTCCGACGTTGCCGACGATCATCGTGATCGCGGCGATGGCGGCGAGGAGGGGCGCCCATGTGTCCTGAGCGCCGAGCGCGGCGACGTCGAAGAAGCGCAAGAAGACGACCAGGGCCGCCGCCTTGGTCGCCGTGGCCATAAAGGCGGTGATCGGGGTGGGAGCGCCCTCGTAGACGTCGGGGGTCCACTGGTGGAAGGGGGCAATCGAGGCCTTGAAGGCGAAGCCGACGGTGATCAGGCCAAGCCCGGTCAGGAACATCGGGTCTCCGAGTGCTCCCCCGGCGAGCTTGCCCGCCGAAGCGGCAACGCCGATGGCCGAGAAGTCGGTGGACCCGGTGGAGCCGTAGACCAGGGCCAGGCCGTAGAGCAGCGTTGCCGACCCCACCGATCCGATGATCAGGTACTTGAGCCCGGACTCCAGCGAGCCCTCGCGGCGGGTCTCCGAGGCGCACAGGATGTAGAGGGGGATCGAGAGCAGCTCGATGCCGAGGAACAGGGAGATCAGGTTCTGGGCCGAGACGAACGCGGCCATCCCGAAGATGCTGAACAGGAGCAGGGCGTGGTACTCGCCCTGACCCGCCTCGCGGGGGGCGAAGGCGCGCCAGGACAGGAGCACGGCGGCGATCCCCGCCGCCGCGAACAGCATGTCGACCTCCAGGGCGAGGTCATCGATGCGCAGCGCGCCCGAGATGATCGAGGCCGGGTGGTGGAAGCGCCAGATGGCCAGCCCGATCATGGCCAGGAGGGTCACGATCGTCAGCGCGGGCACGACCTGGCGGCGGACGACCGGCGAGCGCAGGAGCCCCACGAGCAGGATCACGAGACCGCCGGCCAGCGGGGCGATCAGCGGCGAGAAGGCGGCCCAGTCGATGTGGGGACCCTTGATGTGAGCGGCGGCGAGGAGGAGCGTCATCGTGAGGCCAGGGTGATCCGGGAGCTGACGGCCTGGGTGGCGGAAAGGGTCGTCCGCACCGTGGGCTGCGAGCGCCGCAGCCCGAACTGCGGGTAGAAGGCCAGGGCCAGGATGAGCAGGACGAAGGCAACCAGGGGGGCGGCGTCAGCCAGGCGCAGGTCCCGGGAGACGACCGCGGGACCAACGCGGTTGTGCATCGACCCGATAAACAGGCGCAGCGCGTAGTAGGCCGCACCCACGACGCCGGTGAAGGCGATGATCGCGATCACGATCTTCGACTCGAACACGCCCAGGAGGATGTTGAACTCGCCGATGAAGTTGGCCGACCCGGGCATGGCCAGGGTGGCCAGGGTCACGATCAAGAAGAGCGTGGCCAGCACCGGGGCCCGGAAGGCGATCCCGCCCATGTCACGCAGGAGCTCCGAGCCGCCGGCCCGCATGGCCAGGGCGGCCACGATGAAGAAGAGCGGCGCCGTGACCAGCGCGTGGTTGACCATCTGGAGCAGCGCCCCCTGGGCGCCGACCTGGCGCAGGGAGAAGATGCCCAGGGTGATGAAGCTGAGCTGGGCCACGCTCGAGTAGGCGACGACGAGGCGGGCGTCGGGCGTGGTGAAGGCGACCGCCGTGGCCCACAGGATCGAGACCAGGGCGACGATCAGCATCAGCATCTGGAAGTGCACGGCCGCGTAGGGGAAGAGCGGCAGCACGATGCGCAAGAAGCCGTAGGCGGCGACCTTGGAGACAACGCCGGAGAAGACGGCGACGGCGGGGATCGGCATCGACTTGTAGCCGTCGGCCAGCCAGCCGTGGAAGGGGACGAGCGGCATCTTGACCAGGAAGGCGACGGCAAAGCACAGGAAGATCCATTCCTGGGACGCGTGCGACAGCGGCATGTGCTGGAGCGAGGAGAGCACGAAGGTGATCGGAGCCCCGTGCCGCGAGGAGGCGAGCGCACCGGTGGCGATCGCCCCGGCGAGCATGAAGAACGATCCGACCAGCGTGTAGACGACGAGCTTGGTCGTCGCCCGCACCCGGTCGCCGGAGCCCCACATCCCGACCACGAAGTAGAACGGGATCAGCATCAGGTCAAAGAAGGCGACGAACAGGGCCAGGTCCTGGGCGCAGAAGGCGCCGAGCACCGCGCTTTGGGCGAGGCCGAAGTGGAAGTAGAAGAGCCGCGGCCGGTCCCATTCACGGAAGGCCGCCCAGGCCAGCGAGGCGGTGAAGAGCACGCAGGTGAGGACGACCAGGGCCACGTTCAGGCCGTCGAGCCCGAGCTTGTAGTGGATGCCCAGCGAGGAGATCCACACCTGGTCGGTCTTGAACTGGAGCCCGGGATGGCGGAGCTTGAAGCGGACGAGGAACGAGATCGCGATGCCGAGCGTGATCACGCTCCCGATCGCGGCGGTCCGTCCGACCAGCGGGCGCGGGATCAGCGCCGCGACCACGGCGATGACGAGGGGAAGCCAGATGAGGATCGAGAGGGTCATCTAGCTACTCACCAGGAAGTAGAGGGCGACGACCGAGATGGCGACCACCATCCCGGCGGCGTAGTAGCGCAGGAAGCCTGTCTGGGCCCGCCTGACCGCGGCCGAACCGGCGCGGACGATTCCGGTGGCGCCGCCGGTGACGATGTCGCCGATCACCACCCGCTCGCCGATCCCGCTGGTCACGCCGCCCAGCCAGAGCACCGGCCTGACCACGACGAAGTCGATCAGCTCATCGAAGTACCACTTGTTCATGAGGAAGCGGTGGAGCCGGGGCAGGCGCTCCTCCAGCGAGGCCGCGGTGCCGGGCATGGCCACCCACACCCGGTAGGCGAGGGTGATCCCGAACAGGGCGATGACCGCCCCGATGATGAGCCCGACCCAGGAGGCGCCGGTGGGCGTCTGGACGTGGGCGAGGCGGGAATCGGCGAAGGTCGGCTTGAGGAAGTTCGTCACCGCGTCATCGACGCCGGGGATCTGAATGACGCCGCCGATCACCGCCAGCACCGCGAGCGCGCCCATGGCGATCTTCATGGGCCATTCGCGCTCGGCGATGAAGTGGCCGGGGCCGGGGAAGCCGACCTCGGTGTCCTCCTCCTCGCCGGTCATCGGGTTGCGCGGGACTTCGGCATGGTGCAGGTGGCCGTGCTCGAGCTCCCGCGCCTCCTCCACCGCCTCGCCGAAGAAGGCGCGGAAGATCATCCGGAAGGTGTAGATGGGGGTGAGCAGGGCACCGATGTAGGCGATGACGGCGAGGACCACGAACAGCCCACCCCGGTGAAGGACGTAACCGATGATGTCGTCCTTCGAGAGCCAACCCGAAAGAGGCGGCAGGCCCGACAGGGCCAGGCCGCCCACTACGAAACACGCGAACGTGAACGGCAGCGCGCGCCGGAAGCCGCCCATCCGATCGAGCGACTGGACCCCGGCCATGGCGCCGATGATCGACCCGGCGGCCATGAAGAGCAAGGCCTTGAAGAAGGCGTGCGTCATGAGGTGAAAGAGCCCGGCCGAGTACGCGCCCACCGAGACGGCCATGATCATGTAGCCGATCTGGGACATCGTCGAGTAGGCGATGACCCGCTTGATATCGACCTGGACGAGCGCGATCGTGGCCGCGATGAGAAGGGTGAGGCCGCCGCCGATGGCGGTGACATCGGCGGCCGTGGGGGCGTGCTCGAACAGGGGGTGCATGCGCGCGATCAGGTAGACGCCGGCGGTGACCATCGTGGCGGCATGGATCAGGGCGGAAACCGGGGTCGGGCCCTCCATGGCGTCCGGGAGCCAGGTGTGGAGCGGGACCTGGGCCGACTTGGCAAAGGCCCCGACGCCGAGGAGCAGGCAGGCGGCGACGAGATCCGGCTGGTTGTGGGTGAAGACGTGGCGGACCTCGTGGAAGGTCCGCAGGAAGCCGACGGTCCCGGTGTGCTTGAACAGGAAGAAGGTGCCGAGCACGAGCCCGACGTCGCCGACCACGTTGATCAGAAACGCCTTGAGGCCGGCTCGGGTGGCCGTGGTCCGGCGGTACCAGAACGAGATGAGCAGGTAGGAGGCGGCGCCGACGAAGGCCCAGCCGATGATGAGGATGATGAAGTTGCCCGCCAGGACGAGCAGCAGCATCGAGAAGACGAAGTAGTTCAGGTAGCTGAAGTAGCGCCGGTACCCCAGGTCCTCGTTCATGTACGAGACCGAGTAGAGGTGGATCAGCGTCGAGACGCCGGAGACGACGAGGATCATGAACACCGACAGCGGGTCGACCAGGATCTGCATGCGGGCGTCCACGCCCGAGGTGACGTTGTAGTCCCACAGGGCGGAGACGAGCTGGCGGTGCGACTCGGGCTGGCCGAGCAGCTTGATCAGGACGACGAGGCTGAAGATGAAGGCCAGGGCGATGGCGGCCGTGCCGAGCCAGCCCGCGCTCCGCCCCGGGAGCCAGCGGTGGCCGAGGCCGATGACCACGGTCCCGAGGAGCGGGCAGAGCAGGACCAGCCAGGCGAAGGTCGTGGTGCTCATCCGGACACTTAGCCGTGGAGCTCTGACAGCTCGTCGACGTCGATCGGGAGCCGCCGGCGGTAGATGGCGACGATCAGCCCGAGGCCGACCGTGACCTCGCAGGCGGCGACGACCATCACGATCAGGGCGAAGATCTGGCCGCTCTCGGTGCCCCACATGCGGGCGAAGGCGACGAGGGCGAGGTTGGCCCCGTTCAGCATCAGCTCAAGGCAGAGCAGGATGACGAGCGGATCGCGGCGCACGAGCACGCCACCGGCGCCGATGCAGAACACGATCGCCGAGACGACGAGGTACCAGCCGATCGCCACTACCAGCCCCCTCGCTTGACCTCGGCCGAGCCCCCCACCGGCTCGACGTGGGGGTCGATCGACGGATCGTGCGGTGCCGGCCGGACCCCGGCGCCCTCGGCCATCGAACCGACGTAGCCGGGCTGCGCGCTCCTGATCTGGATCTCGTCCGGGGCTTCGGGCTCGTCCGTGTCCTCGAGGCCGGCCCGGCGGCGGGCGAGCACGACCGCCCCGATGGCGGCGACCAGGAGCAGGATCGAGGCGGCCTCGAAGGGGAAGAGGTACTTGGTCAAAAACAGGGTTCCGATGTGCTGCGGGGTACCGAAGCCCAGGACGTAGGGCGCGCCATGATGCTTGACCCCACTGAGGCCTGAGCCGAGCATGGCGATGCAGAGCTCGATGACGAGCGCAAGCGCGAACAGCGGCCCCAGCACCCGGAGCACGGCGCCGCTGGGCAGCGACTCCCCGCCCCCGACGTAGGCGACGACGAACACGTAGAGCACCATCACCGCGCCCGCGTAGACGACGACCTGGGCGGCAGCCACGAACTCGGCCCGCAGGAGCAGGAACAGGGCGGCCAGCATGACGAGGTGGAAGGCCAGCGACAGCACGGCGTAGAAGGGGTTGCGTAGCGTGACCACGCCGATGGCGCCGGAGATGGCGCCGATGGCGGCGAAGAAGAAAAAGACGGCGCTCACTCGCCCTCCGCGCGGAGCGGCGTGCGCTCGACCGGCTCGGCGAGGAGCATCTCCTTGGTGAAGATCAGATCCGAGCGGGTGTAGTCAGACAGCTCGTAGTCGTGGCCCATCGTGATCGCGTCGAACGGGCACGCCACCTCGCAGTAGCCGCAGAAGATGCAGCGGCTGAGGTTGATCTCGTACACGGCGGCGTAGCGCTCGCCGGCCGAAATCCGGTTCTCCGGCGTGTTCTCGGCGGCCACCACACGGATGCAGTCGGCCGGGCAGGCGGCGGCGCAGAGCGAGCAGCCGACGCATTTCTCCAGTCCGGTGTCCTCGAATCGGTGAAGCTTGTGCCGCCCGCGAAAGCGCGGGTAGACCGGCGTCTTCTCCTCGGGGTACTGGATTGTCGTCGGGCCCTCAGCGATCCGGGCGAAGGTCGTCTTCAACCCGCGGAGCGTCTCGCCGAAGGTCCGGTACAGGCTGGCCGCCGCATTGATCGGCGGCTCACGCACCACCTCGACGACGTCGCCGGGGTCGTAGGTCATGCCACCACCACGATCGCGGTCACGAGCAGGTTGAGTGTGGCCAGGGGAAGAAGGATCTTCCAGCCGAAGGACATCAGCTGGTCATAGCGCAGGCGCGGGAGCGTGGCCCGGACCCAGATAAAGAAGGTGAGGAAGAGGAAGATCTTGGCCAGGACCACGATCGGGTCGACCCAGCCGGGCGGATGGATGCCGAAAGGCAAGAGCCAGCCTCCGAAGAAGAAGGTGACCATGATCCCGGAGACGACGATCATGTTGGCGTACTCGGCGAACTCGTAGGCCACCCAGCCCGTGCCGCCGTACTCGGTGAAGTAGCCGATGATCTCGGAGTCGGCCTCGAGCAGATCGAAGGGGGCGCGGTTGGTCTCGGCGAACGAGGCGACGAGGAAGATGAGGAAGCCGACGATCTGCGGGATGAAGAACCAGATGTTGCCCTGGGCGTGGACGATCCCGGTCAGCGACAGCGTCTGGGCGGCGATCACGCATCCGACCAGGGCAAGCCCCTGCGAGACCTCGTAGGAGATCAGCTGCGCGGCGCCGCGCATGGCACCCAGGAAGGCGTACTTCGACCCGGAGGCCCAGCCGCCGAGCATGATCCCGTAGAAGGCGATCCCGCCGAAGGCGAACACGTAGAGCGGCCCGACGGAGACGTCGATCCCGTACAGACCGACCCGCTGGCCGAAGATGTGCTGGACGTCGCCAAAGGGGATCAGGGCCAGCGAGGCGACCGCGGTGAGGATCGAGATCATCGGCGCGATCCGGTACAGGAAGCCGACGCTGGTCGTGGGCCGGGACGGCTCCTTGGTGGCGAACTTGACGATCTCGGCCAGCGGCTGGAGCAGGCCGAAGGGTCCGACGCGGTTGGGCCCGTAGCGGGCCTGGAAGCGGCCCAGCAGCTTGCGCTCGTAGACGATCAGGATGGGCAGGATCAGGAAGATGACCAGGAAGATGACCAGCGCCTTGACGATCTGGATCCACCATGGCTCGTAGAAAAAGACCTCGGCGTGGGCGATCACGCGGGATGCACCTCGAGGGTGATGGGGGCCTTGGTTACCTCGACCGTCGCGTCAGTAAGAGCGTTAGCCGAGTCCTCGGCGATTCCGGTGGCCAGGAAGATGGTCCCCTCCGGGACGCCGGAGCGGACGGCGGCTCTGGCTTTCAGCGAGGTGCCGTTCTGGCTGACGGTGAGGATCTCGCCGCTGACGACGCCCAGCCGCTGCGCGTCCTCCGGTGAGAGCTCGGCCTGCTGGCGGGCGATCGTGTACTGAAGGGAGGGGGAGATCTCCACCTCGGGCGAGGCCCAGATCGGGCGATAGGTCCCCACGCGGAGGGCGCCGTTCGCGGCTGGCGATGTTTGGGTGATTTTGTGTGCTATTGGCGCAAGATCTCCCACAGCGAACGCCGAGGCGGCCTCCCGCTCGTGCCAGCGCACTCCTCTCCCTCCGATCTCCTCCAGAGTCAAACCGCTGTAGAACGGCACCGCCTCCACGAGCTGCGCAAACGCCATGCTGCTGGTCAGGACGCCCAGGTCGAGTCCCACCCGCTTGGCCACTTCGGCGATCACCGACCAGCCGGCGCGGACCTCGCCCGGGTGGGCGACCGCCGTGCGCAGGCGCTGGATGCGCCCGTCCGGGTGGACGACGGTGCCGTCCTTCTCGGCGTAGGTGTCGGCGGGGAAGACGACGTTGGCGTGCTCGGCGATCCCCTCGGTGAGCACCGAGGCGTGGGCGATGACGACGGCAGCTCGGTGCATCGCCCGCTCCCACAGCGCCCGGTCGCCCCGGTCACGCACGGGGTCGGTTTCGAACAGATACAGAGCGGTGATCTCGCCCTCGGCCGCCGCCTCGGCGATCTCGCTGGCCGCCCGCCCAGACCCGTTCGAGGCATAACCGGGTCCGGCGCCCGGCAGGACGCCGGCCTCGCGCAGCCCGCGGCCGTTCGATCCCGCCGGGACCTCGAGCAGGCCGGCGCCGGCACGGCCCCGCAGGCCGAGCCGGTCGGCGATCGTCAGCAGGTGGGGGAGCGCCGCTGCGGCGAGGCCCTCGCCCCAGACGATGACGACGTCCTCGCCGCCGTCACGCAGGAGCTCGGCCAGCCCCTGGGCGTCGGCCGGCGCGTCGCGTCCGCCCAGGGCGGCGGCCAGTCCGGCCAGGAACTCGGCCTCGTCCCCCGGGGCGTAGCGGATGATCCGCTTGGCGTTTGAATCAAGCGCATTCGGTCGGGGTGTGGCCACAGCCAGGTTGACCCCCCGGCGGCGGACGCCCTTGCGGATCCGCAGGTCGAGGATCGGCATGTCGTCCAGGGGATCGGTGCCGAGGACGAGCACGGTGTGGGCGAACTCGAGGTCGGGGACCGTGGCCTGGAGAGCGGGATCGGCCAGGGCCCGGGTGAGGGCGACGCCGGGCGCGCCGTCGGCACGGCTGTCGAGATCGTTTGACTCGAGCCCCTCGCGGAGCAGGCGGCCGACCAGGAAGCCCTCCTCGTTGGTCGCCTGGCCTCCCACCAGCGCGCCCACGCGCCCGGCGTGCGAGCGCAGCCCGGCGGCCGCCTGCAAAGCCCGCTCCCACGAGACCTCGCGCAGGCGCCCGCCGTCCCTGACCATCGGTGCGGTGATCCGCTCGTCGACGTGCATGGCCTGGTAGGCGAAGCGGCCCTTGTCGCACAGCCAGCCATCGTCGACGTCGGGGTTGCCCTCAGGGCCGCCGCCGGTGGCCGCGCCGGTGGCGTCGCGGCTGCGCACGCGCATTACCTTCTCGTCACGCACGGTGAACTCGACGTTGCACTGGGACGGGCACAGGGTGCAGATCCCGGCCGCGCCCTCGATGTCCCAGGGCCGGGCCCGGAAGCGGTAGGGCTTGGAGGTCAACGCCCCCACCGGGCAGAGCTCGATGATGTTTCCGCTGAACGGAGCCACGTAGGGGTGGCCGTCGTGGGTGGAGACAAACGTGTCGGCGCCGCGCTCGGAAAAGACCAGCTGGTAGTCCTCGGCCACCTCCTGGGAGAAGCGCACGCAGCGATAGCAGAGGATGCAGCGCTCCCGGTCGATGGCGATCACCGGGCTCAGCGAGAGCGGCTTCACAAAGTGGCGCTTGGGCTCGATGAACCGGGAGCGTCCGAGCCCCCACCCGAAGGTGATGTCCTGGAGCGGGCATTCGCCGCCCTTGTCGCACACCGGGCAGTCGAGCGGGTGGTTGACGAGGAGGAACTCGACCACGGCGTTCTGGGCGTGCCTCACCCGCTGGGTCTGGGTGTGGACGACCATGCCGTCCTTGACCGGCGTCGAGCACGAGGTCTGGAGCTTGGGGATGCCCTCGATCTCGACCATGCACATCCGGCACGCGCCCACCGGGTTGCCCAGCTTGGCCTCGTAACAGAAGTAGGGGATCTCGACGTCGGCCTCCTTGGCCGCGTCGACCAGCATCGTCCCCTCGACGGCCTCGACCTCACGGCCGTCGATGGTCAGCTGGATCCTCTTCTCCTCAGGTCTCGGCATGTCGTCTCAGCGCGCGGTGTGGACGGGCATCGGGCCAGCGTGGGGATCGGCGACGCCAAGGGGCACCACGTCGTGCAGAGCGGCCGCGTCGGCGCGCTGGCGCGCCGCCTCAATCTCGGCCTCAAGCTCGCCCCGGAACTTCTCGATCATCGAGCCGATCGGCATCGCCATCGCGTCGCCCAGCACGCACAGGCAGTTGCCGATGATCTGCTCCTGGACCCCGGCCATGATGTCGAGGTCCATCGGCGTGGCCTCGCCGGCCTCGATCCGCCGCAGCATCTTCACCGTCCAGTTGGTCCCCTCGCGGCAGGGGACGCACTTGCCGCACGACTCATGGGCGTAGAAGCCGGCCACCTTCTTGGCCACCTCGAGCACCGTGTGCGAGTCGTCGACGACGATGACCGCACCGGAGCCAAGCATCGACCCCGCCTTGGCCATCGAGTCGAAGTCGTAGGGGACGTCGAGGTCCTCAGCGGTCAGGACGGGTGAGCTCGAACCGCCCGGGAACCAGAACTTGATCTCCCGCCCTTCGAACGGTCCACCGGCCAGGTCGTAGATGAGCTCGCGGGACGGGATGCCGAGCTCGACCTCATAGTTGCCGGGTCGCTGCACGTCGCCGGACACCGACACCACCTTGGTCCCGGTCGAGGTCTCGGTGCCCAGCTTGGCGTAGTCCTTGCCGCCCAACCGAATGATGGCGGGGACGGTGCACAGCGTCTCGACGTTGTTGATCAACGTGGGGCCGTGGTAGAGGCCCTCGATGGCCGGGAACGGCGGCTTCAGGCGCGGGTTGCCGCGCTTGCCCTCGAGCGAGTCGAGCAGTCCGGTCTCCTCGCCACAGATGTAGGCGCCGGCGCCGCGGTGGAGCACGAGCTCGAGCGAGTGCTCGGAGTCAAGGATCCGCGGGCCCAGGTAGCCGGCCTCCAAAGCCTCGGCGATGGCCGCCTCGAGGATGTCGGCCTGGAGCTGGTACTCGCCGCGGATGTAGATGAAGGCGCGACCCAACTCGGCCGCCCAGGAGGCGATGACGATCCCCTCGATCAGCATGTGCGGGTTCTTCTGCATGAGCTCGCGGTCCTTGAACGTCCCCGGCTCGGACTCATCCGCGTTGCACACGAGGTACTTGTCCATGTCGCCGTGGGGCAGGAAGCCGGCCTTCTGGCCCATCCGGAAGCCGGCGCCACCGCGCCCGCGCAATCCCGACTCGCTGATCTGCTCGAGCGCTTCCTCCGGCGTCATCTGAAGCGCCTTGCGCAGCGCGTCATAGCCGCCGCGGCGCTCGTAGACCTCAAGCGTGTTGAGCCCCGGCTCGTCGATCCGGTCGAGCAGCAGCTTCACTGATCGTCCCCGTCCTCTTCGGCGGCCTCGTCGGCCGGCATCTCGATGGCGGCGGTGGGTCCGGGACGGTCGAGCTCCTTCGTCTCGTCGGTGAGGCCCGCGGTGTCGGCCCGGGGGGCGTCGTCGCGCGGCGACCACTCGCCCGCCTCCTCGGCCACGCCGGGGTCGGCCGACTTGCGAAAGCGCAGCTGCTTGTCGCGGAGCACGGGACGGCCGGCCTCCAGATCCTCGACGATCTGCCGGGTGTCCTCGAGCGTCAGGGGGCCGACGTACTCGCCATCGACCGAGGCCATGGGAGCGATGTCGCAGGCGCCGAGGCACTCGAACGAACGCACGTGCACCTCGCGCTCGGTCAGCGCCGCCGCCCCGACCATGGCGTCGAGGATCTCGTCCGCGCCCCGCAGCGAGCACGAGATATTCGTGCACACGTAGACGTCGTGATGCCCGGCCGGCGCGGGACGGTTTTCGAGCATGTCGTAGAAGGTGGCCACCGAGGTCAGGTAGGCCGGCGTCACCTGCATGACCGCAGCGACCTGGTGAATCGCCTCCGGGGAGCACCAGCCGTGAATCGCCTGGGCGGCATGCAGCGCTGGGATAACCGCCGAGCGCCGGTCCGGGTACTTGGCCATCGCGGCCTCGATCTCCTCCCGCAGCTCGGGCCGCACCGGTGTCGTCTCCTTGTCCGGAACGACTGCCGGGTCCTTGGTCAGATCGACCGACTCATCCCAGCCGGGGACGCGAGAGCCGTGGCCGAAGCGGGGGACGGCGCTCATCGGTCGATGCCTCCCAGGATCGGGTCGAGCATGGCGATCGTGGCGATCAGGTCGGCGATGTACTCGTCGCGGACCATGTGGGGAAACGCCTGCAGGTTGACGAAGCTCGGGTCGCGCATATGGACGCGGGCGGGCTTGGCCGAGCCGTCGGCGCGGACAAAGCAGCCGTACTCGCCGCGGGGCCCCTCGATCGGGTAATAGGCCTCGCCCGGCGGCACCCGGAAGCCCTCGGTGACGAGCTTGAAGTGGTGGATGAGGGCCTCCATGCTCGTGGCCAGCTCGTGGCGCGGAGGCAGCGCGACCTTGCGGTCGGTCGTGATGAACGGCCCCTCGGGGAGGCCGTCGAGCGCCTGCTCGATGATCTTGGTCGACTCGTAGAGCTCGGCGTGGCGGACCCGGTAGCGGTCGTAGTTGTCGCCCACGGTGCCGACCGGGATCTTGAACTCGAAGTGTTCGTAGCTCGAGTAGGGGTGGGCTTTGCGCAGGTCCCAGGGATTGCCCGCGGCTCGGAGCAGCGGTCCCGTGACGCCGAGGCCGAGCAACGTCTTCTCATCGACAACCCCGGTCCCCCGCAGGCGCTCGATGACGATCTGGTTCTTGGACAGCAGATCGGCGTACTGGTCGGCCCGGCTCGGCATCTCCCGGACAAACTTCCGCACTTTCAGCGCAAAGCCGGGTGGGATGTCCTCGATGACTCCCCCGACCTGGAAGTAGCGCGTGTGCATCCGCTGGCCCGAGGACATCTCGAACAGGTCGAGGATCTTCTCCCGCTCGCGGAAGCAGTACCAGAACATCGAGATCGCGCCGAGGTCCAGCGCGCTCGTGCCGAGCCACACGAGGTGTGAGGCGATCCGGTTCAGCTCGAGGTGGAGCACGCGGAGGTACTGAGCCCGGGGCGGGACCTCGATGTCAAGCAGCGTCTCGACGGCGCCGCAGTACGCCATCGCGTTGAAGTAGTAGCTGACGTAGTCCATCCGCTCGACGACTGGAATCACCTTCCAGTACGACTTGTCCTCGGCGGTCTTCTCGATCCCGGTGTGGACGTAGCCCATGATCGGCTTGACGTCACGCACCACCTCGCCCTCGAGCGTCGCCAGCAGGCGCAACACGCCGTGGGTCGACGGGTGGTGGGGTCCGATGTTGAGCGTGAGCAGCTCCTGGGTCTCTCCCACGCCGGCGGGCTCGGACGAGATCGTGACCGACTGCTCGCGCTTGCGGTAGTCCTCGGTGAGCGAGCTCAACTCAGACGTCCTTGCCGTAGGACTGCTGCTCGTTGTAGGTGAACAGCACTGGCTCGCCGCCGACCGGGAAGTCACGGCGCTGGGGGTGGCCCTCGTAGTCCTCGGGCATGAGGATCCGCCGCATGTCCGGATGCCCGTCGAAGACGACGCCGAACATGTCGTAGACCTCGCGCTCGGGGAACTCCGCCCCCGGGAACAGCTCGACCACTGAGTCGATGTGTGGGTCGCTTGTCGCCAGGCGCGCCTTCACGCTGATCCGGTCGACGCGGTTCATGTCGAGGAGCTCATAGAGGACTCCCAGCCGCGGCTCGTGGGGGTAGTAGTCGACGCCGTGGAGGCTGGCCAGAAAGGTGTAGCCCTTGCCTTGGAGATGGGTGAGGACCGACTTGACGGTCCCCGGCTCGATCACGAGCACCGCCCGCCCGCGATGAAACTCCGTGTCGAGGACCGATTCGCCGTCGAGGTCGCGAAGCTCCTGGGCGGTGAGCTCAAGCTCCGTCGCGTCAGGCACCCGCGGTGTCTCCAGGCTTGAACACGTTGATGCCCGGACTGTCGGTGGATTCGGGCAGCACCTCCTCGGTGCCGACCGCGCCGTAGCGCTCCCGCCATCCGGCGGGGGGGTTCAGCTGGACCTTCGACCGCAGCTTGATGATCCCGTGAGCCAGAGCCTCGGGGCGCGGCGGGCACCCTGGAACATGAACGTCGATGGGCAGGAACTTGTCCGCGGGAACCAGCGCGTAGTTGTTGAACACGCCCATCGAGGAGCAGCAGGCGCCCATCGAGATCGCCCATTTGGGGTCGAGCATCTGGTCGTAGATGCGGCGGATGACCGGGGCCATCTTGATCGACACTCGGCCGGAGAGAATGATCAGGTCGGCCTGGCGCGGCGAGGCTCGGAAGGCCTCCCATCCGAACCGGGCGATGTCCACGCGAGAGGCCACGATGTGGATCTGCTCGATCGCGCAGCAGGCCAGGCCGAAGGTGAGTGGGAAGAAGGAATTGCCCCGGGCCCAGGCGACCGCCCGATCCATCGTGGTCGTCATCACCCGCTCCTCGACGTAGCGCTGGAGATCCTCGCCCTCGAGGTCGTCGCGCAGCATGTCGTGCGAGCGGAGCTTGTTGACCCGCAGCTGTGCGGGATCCACCCGCTCGCGCTTCACTTCCATTGCAGGGCTCCACGTCTCCAGACGTAAACCAGGGCGATCATCAGCAGGACGACGAACACGACCGTCTCAAGCAGCGCGAAGGTGCCGAAGGCCCGCAGCTGGACCGCGATCGGGTAGATGAAGATGACCTCGATGTCGAACAGGATGAACAGCATCGCCACCAGGTAGAAGCTGATCCCGAAGCGGAAGCCGCGCTGGATCTCCGACGGCAGGCCGCATTCGTAGGGCTCCTGCTTGGAGCGCGAGGGGTGACGGCGACCCAGGAACAGGTTCAGGACGCCGAAAGTCAGGCCGATGACCCCGCCCAGGATGAGGAACACGAGCGCTGGGAGGTAGTCACGGAGCACGTCGGTCGTTATACCACTGGCGGGGGGTCGCTTGTAACAGAGTGTTACTTAGTGCGAAATGCGGCTAACTTCCGGTCGTAGCGTGACTGAAATGGCTCTCTCGTGAAGCAGGTCCACCTCGTCGTGGGGATCATCACCATCGGCGTCTGGGTGCTCGCCGCCCTGTGGGGCGCTCTGGCCTGGTGGCGGAGCGACTCAAGTCCCTGGTTTTGGCGCCTATTGCGCCTCGCTCAGGCTCTGACCGTGATCCAGGTGGCGCTCGGCGGCGTTCTGGTTGCGCTGGGGCATAAGCCGCCGCACCTGCACCTCATATACGGCGCCCTGCCGCTGCTGTTGTCGCTGATCGCGGAGGCGCTGCGCGCCGCGTCGGCTCAGAACGTCCTCGACTCCCGGGGCTACGACTCGGCCCAGGCGGTTGGAGAGCAACCCGCGGAGGAGCAGCGCTCAGTGGTTCTGGCCATCGTGCGCCGCGAGCTTGGCGTGATGACGATCGCAGCGGTGGTCATCGTGGTGCTGCTGCTGCGGGCGGCGCAGACGGGCTGAGTCAGGCGGCGGGACCGCCGTTGGGAGTCCACGCGTGGTAGCGACCGCCGTACCACACGAGCGGTTCGCCGCGCCCCAGCCCCAGCGCCGTGACCTGGCCGATGGCGATCGTGTGATCGCCGCCGGGGATGAGCTCGCGCAGGTCGCAGATGGCCCAGGCCAGGCTGCCCTCGATGACCGGCAGTCCCTGCTCGAGACGGTGGGCGACGGCCTCAAGCTTCTCTGCCTCCGGGAGCTTCGAGGCGAACACGCCGGCCAGCTCCTCCTGGTCCGCGCCGAGGACGTTGACGGCGAAGCGGCCGGCCTCCCGGACGATCGGCAGCGTCCGGGCCTCGTTGGCGAAGCAGACGAGAGCCAGCAGCGGATCCAGGGACAGCGAGCAGAGCGCGTTGGCGGTCATCCCGCCGCTTCCGCCCTGACCTGCGCTCGTGACCACCGCGACGCCGGTGGCAAACCGCCCGAATACCTCTCGGAACAGTTCGGGATCCTGCCGGGCGGCCATCGCGGCTCGTTATACCGGCTGGGGGTTAGGATCCCGGCGCCGGCCTCCTGGTTGCCGCCGTCGGAGGACGCTCGCGCATGACTGCAAGTGCGAACGTCTCATCGGCCGGCGCCGGGTTACGCCTTGGTTCGGCGCCCGGGAGCGGGCACCTTCTCCCCGGAACGGGGACCCTGCCGTCATCTCACCCTCAGCGTTCCGTAGGTTCCGAGCGCCTGGTCGGAGAACAGGGTCGAGGTCATGAGATAGCTCCCGCGGGAGAGCGTCAGGACCAGCTCGGTGTGGGTGCCGGGCTGCAGCGGCGGGGTCTGGCCGACGATCACCCCGTCCCTGGATACCGCCAGGTCGTGGGTGAGGCGTCCGTCGTTCTCGACCACCAAAATCACCTGGCCCGCGGGTGAATCGATGCTCTGGGGGACGACGCGGTACTCGGTCACCGCGACCCGGATCGTCCGGTCGAAGGGAACCGTGGCGGTGTGGCCGCAGCCGGCGAGCGCGCTGAGGCCCACGCCCACGAGGAGCAGGCGGGTGGCCGCTCGCAGGTTGCGCATCGCGTCGGATCGTAGTTGCCGCGTATGATCCGGCCCCGCATGGCCCGGCCAGTCAAGCTCCTCCTGGTCTCGACCGCGGTCGTTGCTGCGGCAGCCGCCCTGTCCGCCTGCGCGAGCTTCGGAACCGAGTCCATCAGCGTTCCAAAGTCGCAGCCGGTCCTGTATCGGGGTGCGGTGC
The DNA here is from genome assembly GCA_035505215.1 of Solirubrobacteraceae bacterium. Classification (GTDB taxonomy): domain Bacteria; phylum Actinomycetota; class Thermoleophilia; order Solirubrobacterales; family Solirubrobacteraceae; genus Palsa-465. Next base: position 55,719 of record DATJQY010000018.1, read on the forward strand.
TGTTCAACCAGCGGTGTGCGGGCTGCCACACGTTTTCCTTTGCCGCCACTCGCGGATCGGCGGCGAATGTGCGCACGGCCCAGTACAACAACGGGCCGAACTTCGATCAGCGCTGCGAGCGCCCGGTCACGCGTGTCCTCTTCGCGATCGAGAACGGCGGCTTCTCCGGCGCGATCATGCCCCAGAACGTCGTCGTCGGCCAGCAGGCCAGGGACGTGGCAATGTTCGTGGCCACGTACTCGGGCCGGGAGGCTCCGAGCGTCCCGGGCGTCACCCCCTGCAAGGAGAAGGCCCTCGGGACAATCCCCGCCCTCACGGGCGCCGGCGCGGCGGCCGCCACTACCCAGCTCCACAAGTCGACCGGTCTGACCAAGCAGCCAGTCAAAAGCGCCAAGTCGACCAAGGCGAAGGCCAAGGTGCGCGCGAAGGCCAAGGCTCGCCGGTAGCAGGAGCGCGCGCGTTCTCGACATCCATCTGATCCGCCGCGACCCGGACGCCGTGCGTGCGGCGCTGGCACGGCGTGGTCCCGAGGAGGCGAGCACCCTGGACCGGGTGCTGGAGCTCGATGAGCGTTGGCGCGCCATCCGGACCGAGCTCGAGGAGCTTCAGGCGGAGCAGAACCGAGCCTCGCGCGGGCGCAGCGGACCGCCCACCCCGGAGGAGCGTGAGCAGCTGGCGGCGCTGGCCGCGCGCGGGCGCGAGCTGAGCGACGAAGAGAGCGCGGTCCGGGCGGAACGGGAGCGCGCCCTGGCCTCGCTGCCCAATCTGCCTGCCGACGACGCCCCGCCCGAGGACACGGTGCTCAAGGAGGTCGGTGAAGCCGGCGCTACGGGCCGCGACCACCTGGAGCTGGCGGGACCGCGGATCGACATCGAGCACGCGGCCAAGCTCTCCGGCTCACGTTTCGCCTATCTGCGCGGCGAGCTGGTGCTGCTGGAGCTCGCGCTCGTCCGCTACGCCTTCGAGCGCCTCGGGGCGGAGGGCTTCGAGCCCGTGATCCCGCCCGTGCTCGTCCGGGAGCGGGCGCTCTTCGGGACCGGTTTCCTCCCGGACACCGAGCAGCAGATCTACCAGCTGCCCCAGGACGATCTCTACCTCGTCGGCACCTCCGAGGTGGCACTCGCCTCCCTGCACGCCGACGAGATCCTCGAGGCCGAGGCGCTGCCGGTTCGATACGCCGGGTTCTCCAGTTGCTTTCGCCGGGAGGCCGGGGCGGCGGGCAAGGACACCCGGGGCATCTTCCGCGTGCATCAGTTCGACAAGGTGGAGATGTTCTCGTTCGTCGACCCGTCGGAGAGCACTGCCGAGCACGAGCGGCTGCTGGCCATCGAGGAGGCCATCTGCCAGGAACTGGCGATCCCGTACCGGGTGGTGGCCATCGCGGTCAATGACCTCGGTGCCTCGGCGGTCAAGAAGTACGACATCGAGGCCTGGCTCCCCGGCCAGGGACGCTACCGCGAGCTCACCTCGTGTTCCAACACCACCGACTACCAGGCTCGGCGGCTCGACATCCGCTATCGATCGGCCGGAGGGCGGCCGGCCCACGTCCATACCTTGAACGGGACCGCGATCACGAACTCACGGACCACTATCGCGCTGCTCGAGAACGGCCAGCAGGAGGACGGATCGGTGGTCCTGCCGCCGGCGCTCGTGCCCTACGGGGCGCCGGCCATGTTGGAAGCCCGACAAAGCGGTTGACCCGCCGCCCCCGGCGCGATAGCGTCGGTCGACCGGGCCCTCGTAGTCCTGGCAGGGGTGAATGGGCAGGGGAGATCGCACAGAGCTGATCATCAGCATCCATTTCGACGGCCTCAACACCAGGGTGGCCCTCGAAGGAGAGCTGGACCTGGCGAGTGCGCCGAGACTCGAGCGTGCCCTCAATGAGCTGACTCCCGGTGTCAACGGTCATCTGCTCCTCGACCTGGAAGGCCTCACCTTCAGCGACGGCGCGGGGCTGGCCGCCATCGAGCGGGCCGCCCAGGAGCTCGGCAGCCGGCTGATCGTCTGCGGGCCTCGCCCGCGGGTGCGGGAGATCATCGCGCTGACTCGCCTCGACGAGCGCGTCCAGGTCGAGGAACAGGGGGCCCGGGAGATCTCCGACATCCCGGCTGGCAACGTCGCCTATGTCCGCCGGCTGTGGGAAGCGTTCGAGAAGGGCGGAGGCGAGCACGTGGTCAAGATCGCGCCCGAGAACACGCGATGGAAGCCGCTCGGCGCAGCCAAGCCGCTGCGGACCTCGGAGCTCCAGGACTACCTGGACTCGCGCCCCGCTTTCTCCCTGACCCCGGACCTCGTGACCACGGTTGGCCACGACGTGCTCGTGACCTGGGGGGTCAGGGACGGCAAGCTCACGACCATGTGGTCGCTGTTCCGCTTCCACGAGCGACAGCTCGTCGAGGCGCTCAGCTTCGACAGCGAGCCCGAGGCGATCGCCGCCTTGCGCTTGTTCGACCGTCGGCCGGCAGGCTAGGCCGGAGCTGCGCCCCCGGTGTGAGGCGGAGAGGGGGGTGTGTGGGTTCACGACATGTGTCTCAGGTGATAGGTCGCTCATGAGTCGGGACATGGGTCTCACCTAGGGGGTTTCGGCGGTCGTTGCGGAGGCGGAGCCTGGAGGGCGACGCCGGAGCGGCGATCGC
>DATJQY010000019.1:0-3169 GCA_035505215.1 Solirubrobacteraceae bacterium
CCACGTCGGGAGCGAGCGTGAAGCCCTCGAGCAACCGCGCCAACCAGTCCGGATCCGCCGGGACCGCATCCTGCGTGAGGAACGCCACGTGCTCGCCCTGTGCGCGTCGCATCAGGAGGTTGCGGGTCCCTCCGTGTGAGAACTGCTCGACGGGAATCTCGATGACCTCGGCGCCATAGGAGAGCGCGATGCTGACCGAACCGTCCCGCGAGGCCGAGTCGCACACGAGCAGCTCGAGCGACGCCGCCGGATCGAGGCGCTGAGCCCGGACGGCGGCGAGCGTCTGCTCGAGCACGTCGGCACCGTTGCGAACCGGGATCGCGACGCTTACGAGCTTGGTCATGGCGAGTCCTAGAGAGGGAGGCCGGGACGGTACCGCGTACCTTTCCGGGATCGCTGCCCGGACGACTCTCCGCGAGGCATTGGCCGGACCGCCGGCCGTCCTCGCCCTGATCGTCTATCTGGTCGGCGCGCTGGTCCTGTTTGGGAACCCACTGTTTCACAGCCACCAGTGCATTTGCCTCGGTACCGACGAGGGCATCTTCATCTGGGCCTTCGCCTGGTGGCCCCACGCCTTGCTGCACGGCGCCAATCCGTTCCACAGCAACATCATCTACGCGCCCGAGGGATTCAACATCGCGCTGGGGGCGCTGGTGCCGGGGGCCGCGCTGATCTTCTCGCCGGTGACCGCTATCGCGGGGCCGCTGTTCGCCTACAACCTGGCGATGCTGCTATGCCCGGTGCTTGCCGCCTTCTTCACCTTCCTGCTTTGCCGGCGTCTGACGGGGCAGTTCTGGCCGTCGTTGTTCGGCGGCTGGTTCTTCGGCTTTTCGACCTACATGCTCGGACAGCTAATGGGTCACATGCAGATGACGCTGGTGTTCTTGATCCCGGCAATCGTGCATCTCGTGCTCCGTGGGCTGGCCGGCGAGCTCAGCCGTCGCCGTCTGTTCGTCCTCCTCACCGTCGCGCTCGCGCTGCAGTTCTCCTTCGGTGCGGAGGTGTTCGTGAGCTTCACGCTCTTCGGCGCCGTCGCCCTGGCAATCGGATACGCGTTCGCCGACGCGCGCCTACGCGCGAGCCTGCGCGGCGTGCTTGGACCGATCGTACTTGCATACGTGGCGACCGCGGTGATCGTCTCCCCGTACCTCTATTACGCCTTCCAACCCGGCGGTCTGCCGATCCTCGTTTGGCGCACGAACATGTTCTCGAACGACCTGCTTGGGTTCGTGATTCCCACAGAGGTCACCAAGTTTGGCGGCACTCATTTCCTATCGACGAGCACTCGCTTCACGGCCGGAATCGTCGAAGGGGGCGCCTACTTCGGCCTTCCGCTGATCGCAATCATCTGCCTAGGCGCGCGCCGGCGCTGGCGCACCGTGGCGGGCAAGGTCATGATCGGCACGCTGCTGGTGGTTGTCGTGTGCTCGCTCGGAGGCCGTCTGCACGTGAACGGCCCGACGAGCGTTCCGCTGCCCTGGGCGATCGCTCAGCGCCTTCCCGTGCTTGGGTTGGCGCTTCCGTCGCGCTTCATCGTCTACGGGTTCCTGCTCGGCGCGGTCCTGGCCGCGCTGTGGCTAGCGGAGGCCCCCAAGCGCTTCGCTCCGTGGTTGCTGGCCGCTCTGTCGATCGCCTGTCTCTGGCCCGCGCTCGGACAGGGCTTCTGGCGCGGGAGCCCGCCCGTCCCAAGTCTGTTCGCCAGTTCCAGATACCGCGATGTGATCACCCCGCACGACACGGCGCTGCTACTGCCGGTTGGAATCTCGGGCTACAGCATGCTGTGGCAAGCCGAGGCCGGCCTCCGCTTCAAGATGGCCAGTGGATACGTCGTCCCGCCCGAGGCTCCTGATCCCTACAAGGATGAGCCGGCCTACCCGATCCTCACCGCCGGCATTCGAGTGCCGGACGTGGAGGGCGCGGCCGCGAGCTTCCTGTACACACACCGCGTAACGGTGGCGGTGGTCGATCCGAGCTTGCCGCAGGCAACGCCCTGGATCCCCATCCTCGAGCGGCTCGGATGGAAAGCGCAAACGGTAGGGGGCGTCGTCGTGTTGCGCCCCGCCTGAGCATTCAGCTCAGCCCTAAAGCCCCTCAAGAATTCGGTGCAGTCCCTCCGCCAGCTCGGTCCTGGCTTCCCATCCCAGCTCGCGCCGGGCCCGCGACACGTCGAGGCAACTGCGCCGGACCTCCCCGGGACGGTCGGGCTCGAAGTTCGGCTCCGGAAGCCGCCCACGGTCACTGACCTCGTTCAACGCCTCGAGTAGGTCGAGCACCGATGTCTCGCGGCCCCAGCCGATGTTCACCGGCCCGGTGACGGCGGACTCAGCGGCGAGCAGGTTGGCGCGGGCCACGTCGCCTGCCTCGACCCAATCGCGCGTCTGGCGCCCATCGCCGTAGATGGTCGGCCGCCGCCCCTCAACCGCGCAGCCGCAGAAGATCGCGACCACCCCGGCCTCCCCGTGGACGTCCTGGCGGGGGCCGAAGACGTTCCCATAGCGCAGGGAGATCGTCGACAGCCCGTGCAGGCGCGTGTACAGCTCGCAATAGCCCTCGGCCGCGTACTTGGACTGGCCGTACGGGGCCAGCGGTCGGATCGGATGGTCCTCTGGGGTGGGGATCACATCGGCATCCCCGTACAGGGCGCCACCGGTCGAGGTGTTGACGAGCCGGCGCACCCCGGCAGCCCGCGCGGCCTCCAGCACGGCGATTGTTCCCAGCGCATTGATCCTGGCGTCATCAGCAGGATCCGCGACCGAATGGCGGACGTCGATCTGCGCGGCGAGATGGAACACGAGCTCCGGCCCAGCCGCGGCGAAGATCTCCGATAGGACCGCCGGATTTGTAACATCTGCCACGTGGAGCTCGGCGCCCGCCCGCATCGCGGCCTCAACATTCGACTGCCTACCGGTCGAAAGGTTGTCGATCACGGTGACGCGGTCGCCACGAGCCACGAGCGCGTCCACCACGTGAGATCCGATGAATCCGGCGCCGCCGGTGACCACGGAGTTCATATGGCGCGGCAGCTTGCCAGATCGGGAGTCAAATGCCCACCTGAAAGGGTGGCGGGCCCGTACCGCGAAGGCGGTACGGGCCCGACCGAAGGACGACCCTGGTAGGGCTGGGGGCCGTCCGAAGACCCGCGAGAAAGGGGGCGATGCTCGCGGGCCCG
>DATJQY010000020.1:0-189474 GCA_035505215.1 Solirubrobacteraceae bacterium
AGCCAACGGCTGTTCGGACAGGTACGGGCGTTACCGTGAAGCTTCATCCGGTGTCCTCCTTTGGACTGAGGGGCTTGAGCACCACTCAGCCTCCAAGGAGGCCCGGATGTCTTTACTGACGAACGTCCCTAGGAACTACAGTTAGCGGATCATGAACCGCGTCATGGCGCATGCGCTCCTCGCCGGCAAGCCGAGCCAGCGCGGTGGAAAGGATCTGGGCCATGGCGCGGAGGAAGCTCATCTCCTCGTCACTGGGGTGCCGGTCAGCGTGGAGAACCAGCTCGTCACCGCCGCCGATCGACAGGTGCAAGACGGGCGTCGTGGTCCGGCCACTGGAGGCAAATGCGCTTCCATCCGCCAGCCGCACCTCCGCCCCCTTCGCCGGCAGGACGAAACAGATGAGCTCAACTGCCTCGGCGGCGAGATCCTGTGGGTTGGACCCGGTCAGGGCGCGTTCTCCCATCTCACGCAACGCGTGCAAGCGTTTCTCGGCCGCTCGACGCTCGGAGATATCTCGCCCCACGGCGAGCAGGAGCGCCCCGCCGTTCGTTTGCGCGATCCCCCAGCTCATCTCGCCGACGAACTCAGAGCCGTCCCGCCGAAGGCCCCAGGCTTCGCTCGAGAAGCGCAGCGGATGGGCGGTGGAAAAGTAGAGCCGCATGTTCCGCGTGTAGTCCTCGCGCACGCGCTCCGGCCACAGCATCGAGACCGGGTTTCCGATCAGCTCGTCGCGCTGATAGCCGAACAGCTGCTCGGCGCGCTCGTTGGCGAAGACGACCCGGCCGTCACGCGCCGCCGCGACCACGGCGTCTGGCAGTCCCTCCAGGATGGCCCAGAGTGCGAGCAGCAGCGCATCGATCGGCTGCTCGCTCGGTTCGTGCTCGCCTCCCCCGGGTTTGCCTTCATTCCCCATCAGGACCGCCCGTCACCGAGCGTACTCTTCGTCCGAGGAGTGCCGCGGCGGATGGCCGACTTGCGTACTCTCCGCCGTCGATCGCATGGACGTCGACGCAGAGCCCATCCCCACGCTCGACTCTCTGGGGGTGGTGATGGAGGCGACGGCGCGGGCGGACGAGACGTTCGAGCTCGCCTCCTTGTACATGGACAGCTCGCTCGTCGACGTGCTGCGGATCCTCGGCTTCGACCGCGAGTACGTCTCGGCGCAGGGGTCCTACCTGTATGACTCCCAGGGCCGGCGGTACCTCGACTTTCACACCGGCGAGGGGTTCGCCAGCCTCGGCCACAATCACGCCGACGTCGGCGAGGTGCTCAAGTCGGTGCTGGAGGCCGGCCTCGTGGACGGCGTGCAGATCCACTACTCGCCGTTGGCCGGGATGCTCGCCGAGGAGCTCTCGCGCCGGCTCCCGGAAGGGCTCGACGCGGTGTTCTTCACGAGCAGCGGATCGGAGGCCGTCGACTCGGCGATGAAGTTCGCCCGGGCGGCCACCCGCCGCCCGCGGCTCATCTCGTGCCAGGAGAGCTTTCACGGCGTCAGCCTCGGACCCCTGTCGCTGGTTGGGAACGAGTTCTTCAAAGAGGGTTTCGGACCCCTCGTCCCGGACTGCGGCCTCGTCCCGTTCGGGGACCTTGAGCGGCTGGAGGCCGAGCTGCGGAGCAAGGACGTGGCGGCGTTCATCGTCGAGCCCATTCAAGGCCGGGCGGTCACGCTCCCACCGCCGGATTACCTGCAAGCGGCACAGGAGCTGTGCCGGCGCTACGGCACGCTGTTCGTACTCGACGAGATCCAGACCGGGTTGGGGCGAACCGGGAAATGGTTCGCGCTCGAGCACTGGGGCCTTGAGCCGGACTTCGTGCTGGTGGGAAAGGCGCTCAGCGGCGGCTACGTGCCCGTGGCGGCGATGGTGACCACGCGGGAGATCCACAGCCGCGCGGTGGGCACGCTCGAGCGCTCCTACATCCATCAGTCGACCTTCGGGCGCAACCGCCTCTCGATGGCCGCCGGCCTGGCGACACTGCGGATCATCGAACGCGATGGCCTGGTCGAGCGCAGCCAGCGGGTGGGGGGGCTGCTTCACGCCGGCCTGGAGGCCCTGCAGGAGCGCTACGACATCGTGGGCAGCGTGCGTGGCCGCGGGCTGATGCTGGGCATCGAGCTCAGCGCCCCGCGCTCACGCGTGGGCCGTCTGAGCTGGCGCTTGATGCAGCTGGCCAGCGAGGGGCTGTTCCCGCAGCTCGTGGTGATCCCACTGCATCGTGATCACGGCGTGATCACGATGGCGGCCGGTAAGAACGACGTGATCAAGCTGCTCCCGCCGCTGACTCTGAGCGAGGATGAGGCCCTGAGCTTCCTCAGCGCCCTCGACTCGGTGCTGGCCGACTGTCAGGGGGAGAAGGGGAAGAACTGGTCCGTGGTCCGGGACATCGCGCTGACGACGCTGTCGCGCAAGTCGCGCTCTAGGTGACCGGGGCGTCGGCGCCGGGTTCCGCACGCGGCGATCGCTGCCTCGTCACCGGCGCCAGTGGCTTCATCGGTGGTCACCTGGCGGAGCGGCTCTCCCGCGACGGCCGTGAGGTCCGCGGTCTCGTGCGGGCGAGCAGCGACACGAGCCGGCTAACGGCGCGGGGGATCGAGCTGGCCGTGGGAGACCTCGGCGATCGCGACTCGCTGGCTCGCGCCGCCGAAGGCTGCCGCTACGTCCTCCACTGCGGGGCGATGGTCTCGGATTGGGGCACCGTCAAGGAGATCCGCCGGATCAACGCCACCGGCACGAGGGACCTGCTCGACGCGGCATGCGCGGCCTCGGTCGAGCGCTTCATCCATTTCAGCTCCACCGACGTCTATGGCTATCCCGGCCAACCCGGCGTCGACGAGACGTACGTGCCTCAGGGCTTCGCCAACTGGTACGCCCAGACCAAGTGGGAGGCCGAGGCCGAGGTTCGCCGCGCACAGGTGAGCGGCGCCCTCGCCTGCGTGACCCTGCGTCCGGCGACGGTCTACGGCCCCGGCTCCAAGGAGGTGGTGGGCGAGATGGCGCGTGCCCTCCGGGGACGTCACATGCTCCTGATCGACCACGGACGCACAGTCGCCGGTCTGACCTACGTGGAGAACCTGATCGACGCCGCCGTGCTGGCGCTGGAGCGTGAGCGGGCGCCAGGCCAGGCGTTCAACATCACCGACGGGCTGCCGGTCACCTGGAGGCAGTTCCTGGATGACCTCGCGGATGGCCTGGGGTGTCCCCGGGCGCGGTGGAGCGTTCCGTTCGGGATGGCGAAGGGGCTTGGCTTCTCACTCGAGCAGGGATACCGCGGCCTGCGCCGGGCAACCCGGCTGACCCTGCCGCCGCTGCTCTCGCGTCAGGCCGTGGGGGTCCTGGGGCGCGAGCAGGACTTCAGCAACGCCAAGGCCAGGCAGTGGCTCGGTTGGGAGCCGCGCGTGGACTACCCGTCGGGTCTCGCGGCCACGCTGGCCTGGCTGCGGGCTGAATTGTCCTAGCTCGCTGGTTCGATCACGAACACTGGGATCTCGCGGTCGGTCTTGGTCTGGTACTCGGCGTAATCCGGCCAGACCTCGACGGCGCGGTCCCACCAGCGCTCACGCTCCTCTCCGGAGGTCTCGCGGGCCTGGTAGTCCCCCTTGTCCGGACCGTCCTGGAGCTCCACCAGCGGATGCTCGACGAGGTTGCGGTACCAGGCCGGATGCTCGGGCGCCCCCCCCTTGGAGGCCACTGCGGCGTACACGCCGTCGTGCTCGACGCGCATGACCGGGTTCTTGCGGAGCTTCCCCGAGCTTGACCCCACCGAGGTGATGACGACAACCGGGACGCCCCGGAGCTCGGTGCCTCGGGTCCCGCCTGAGCTCTCGTACTCCTCGACCTGATCACGGACCCATTTGGCCGAGCTCGGCTCGTACTCGCCCTGTAGTGGCATTCGACCCTCCTGATGTGGCTGTGGACAGGTTCGAGACTAGAGAAGCCGAGTAGGCTCGGACCGTGGTCATCGCCATTGCCGGAGCCCACGGGCAGATCGCCAGGCGACTGAGCCGCCTGCTCGCGGGCCGTGGCGACACCGTGATCGGGCTGATCCGCAACCCGGACCAGGCCGATGACGTTCGTCAGGACGGAGCTTCCCCGGTCGTCTGTGACCTCGAGGCGGCAACGGTCGACGAGGTCGCCGGGGCGATCCGAGGCGCCGATGCGGCCGTGTTCGCGGCCGGGGCCGGGCCGGGGAGCGGGGCTGAGCGCAAGTTGACGATGGACCGTGACGGCGCGGTGAAATTCCTGCGGGCGGCGACGAGCGCCGAGGTGGCGCGGTTTCTCATCGTCAGCTCCGTCGGCGCCGAGAACCCGCCCGACGGCGATGACGTGTACAGCGTGTATCAGCGGGCCAAGGGCGAGGCCGACCGGGCGGTGCAGGCCAGCGACGGGGCGTGGACGATCATCAGGCCAGGACGGCTGACCGACGATCCGGGGACCGGCCACGTCCGTATCGCTACCGACCCCTTCCGGGGCGAGGTCCCGCGTGATGACGTGGCGGCCGTGATCGCCCGGGTGCTGGAGGATGACCGTTTCAGCCGGCGTGTCCTTTACGTCAATAGCGGTGAGGAGTCGATCGAGGATGCGCTCAACCGAGCGCTGACCAATGCCTGAGCGCCACCGGGTGGCGATGGTCCTTCTGCACCCCGGGACGCCCCGTGACGAGGAAGCCTGGGCGCAGCTCCGTGACGCCCTGCCGGAGGCTGAGACCAGCGAGCCCGATGACGTGGGCGTGTTCGAGATCGCCCTCGAGGCGGATGACCAGGAGCAGGCGCTGGAGCGCGTTTGGGATGCCGTTGCCGCGTCGGGGACGGATGACCACATCGTGTTTTTCGAGCACCCGGATCTGCCTGAGCACTGGCGGACCCGGAGCGGGCGGCCGGGCAGCTGAGCCACGCCGCGCTACGGTGGCGACGCATGCGGATCGCCAGCTGGAACGTCAACTCGATCAAGCAGCGCCTGCCCCGGTTTCTCCCCTGGCTGGACGAGCGCGAGCCGGACGTCGTCTGTCTCCAAGAGACCAAGCTGGCCGATGACGCCTTCGCCGCAGCGCTGGGCGACGAGCTCTCCCGCCGCGACTACGAGGTCGCCCTTCACGGCGAGGCAGCGTGGAACGGCGTGGCCATCCTGTCCCGCGTCGGACTTAAGGATCCGGTCCCGGGGATTCCGGACGCGCCGGGCTTTCCTGACCCCGAGGCCCGCGCTGTGTCAGCCACCTGCGGGGGGATCAGGGTTACCTCGGTGTACGTGCCCAACGGACGTTCGCCCGGGTCCGAGCACTACGCCTACAAGCTGGCCTGGCTCGGGGCGCTCCGGGACATGGTGGCCGAGGGCCCCGAGGCGGCGATCGTGTGCGGCGATATGAACATTGCCCCCACCGACGAAGACGTCTTCGATCCGGAGGCCTACGTCGGTCACACCCACGTGACCGCGCCCGAGCGTGAGGCCCTGGGTCAGCTCACCGCGCTCGGCCTGCACGATGTGATCCGCGAGCACTGGCCGGAGCGGCGGATCTTCACCTACTGGGACTACCGCGCCGGCATGTTTCATCAGGACCTGGGCATGCGCATCGACCTGATCCTGGCCAGCCCGCCGGTGGCCGCCCGGGTCAAGGCAGCCTGGATCGACCGGCAGGCGCGCAAGGGGAAGGGGCCGAGCGATCATGCACCCGTGATGGTCGACCTCGACGAGGCGCCGGACGGAGACATCGGCCCGGTGGTGCCGCCGCCCTCCAACCCGGTCCGGCGGGGTGCGAAGGTCAAGCTCCCCCAGGCCGATCTGGCGCCCTGATCAGCGCTTGCGGTCGCGGTCGCGCGAGGGCTGAACCCGCTTCGGCTCCCCCGGCATCTTGGGATAGTCCGGCGGGTAGGGCATGTCGCCGCGCTCGTCGCGCTCGTACATATCGAGCAGCGGTGCCAGTGAGTACGCCTCGTCATTGATCGCGGCGTGGCGGTCGCCCACCTCGGCGAAGCGCGCCGGCATCGTGGCCACGGTGAACTGCTCGGGAGAGACCGCCGGCAGCTCGTCCCAATCGACCGGCGCCGACACCGGGGCGCCCGGCTTGGGCCGGATGCTGTAGGCGCTGGCGATCGTCCGGTCCCGGGCGTTCTGGTTGTAGTCGACGAAGATCCGCTCGCCCCGCTCCTCCTTCCACCAGTTGGTCGTCACCTGACCGGGAAGGCGCCGCTCGAGCTCGCGCCCGAAGGCGATCGCGGCGTGGCGCACGTCGGTGAACGACCACCGGGGCTCGATGCGCACGTAGATGTGGACGCCGCGGCCGCCAGAGGTCTTGGGGAAGCCGCGATAGCCGAGCTCTTCGAGCAGCGCCCGGGCCACGCCGGCCACGCGGACGGCGTCCTCGAAGTCGGTTCCCGGTTGGGGATCGAGATCGAGGCGGAGCTCGTCGGGGTGGTCGACATCCTGACTACGGACGGGCCAGGGGTGAAAGGTGATCGTCCCCATCTGAGCCGCCCAGCCGACGACCGCGATCTCGGTGGGGCAGATCTCATCGGCGGTACGGCCAGAGGGAAACTTGATCTCGACCGTGCTCACGTAGTCGGGCGCCCCGCGGGGAACGCGCTTCTGGAAGAACGCGTCGCCGCCACCCTTCTCCCGGGTCGAGAGAACGATGCCGGGGTGGACGCCCTTGGGCCAACGCTCCAGCGTCGTCGGGCGCCGCTCGACGGCGCGCATGATGCCGTCGTCAACCGCCAGGTAGTAGTTGACGATGTCGAGCTTGGTGACCTCAGCTGTGTGCTCGGTGGCGGGGAAGATGACCCGGCTCGGATTCGACACGCGAAGGTCTCGCCCCCCGGCGTCGAGCGTCACTGCCTCGGTTGCGGGCATACCTGAGAGTTCTACGCCAAGTCGGGCGGGCCTTCAGACTCCAGCGAGTGGACAACCGCGCCATCGCCGACCGGCTCGAGGCCTTTGCGGCGCTGCTCGAGCTCGCCGAGGCCAACCCGTACACGGCGCGCGCCTATGGCCGCGCCGCCGAGACGATCCGGGCGGCGCCGCTTGACGTGGATGCGCTGGTGCGGGCTGGGCGCGTGCGTGAGCTCCGCGGGATCGGCACCGGCATCGAGGCCCGGCTCCGCGAGCTCGTGGAGACGGGCGAGATCGCCGAGCTGGCCGAGCTCGAGCGTGAGCTCACGCCGGAGCTGATCGGACTGGGCCGGTTCCTCGGCCTGACCGCTCGCCGTTCGATGGAGATCGCCCGCGCGCTGGGGGTGAGGACGGCGGACGAGCTTCGCGAGGCGGCCTCGGCCGGCCGGCTCCGGGAGGTACCCGGGGTGGGCCCGAAGCTCGAGGCCCGGCTGCTGGAGGGGCTGGCGCAGGAGTCCGAGCCGCGGCCGCGGCGCGGGCTCCTCCTCAACCGCGCCTGGGAGCTCCTCGGCGCCATCGCTGAGGCGGTGGACGGCGCGGTGGCCGGGGACGCGCGGCGCTACCGGGACTCGTGTGAGTTCCTGTGCGTGGTCTGCGCCACGACCGATCCCGGTCCAGCGCTGGATCGCTTTGCCACTCTTCCGCAGATCGTGGCTCTGATCGAGCGGGAGGAGCGCCGAGCCGTGGGGGTGACCATCGATGGCGTGCCGGTTGAACTGGTGGTGGCGCCTCCGGAGAGCTTCGGGACTGCACTCGTCCGGGGCACGGGCACGCGGGCGTACGTCGAGGCCCTGGGCCGGTTGCCGGACGTCCCCGATGAGCACGAGCTGTATCGCCGCCTGGGGATCCCCTGGTGCCCCCCCGAGCTCCGGGAGCAGCCGTTTGCCGGCGAGCCGCCCTCGCTCGTCGAGCTCTCGGACATCCGCGGCGACCTCCACTGCCACACGACGTGGTCAGACGGGCGCTTCAGCGTTGAGGAGATGGGGCGGGCCGCGCGGGAGCGCGGCTATGACTATGTGGCCATCTGCGATCACACCCCGGCGGTGGGCGCCGTGCCGGGCCTCACGCCCGACGACGTCCGCCGTCAGGGGGAGGAGATCGCCACCGCCAACGACGTCCTGGCGCCCTTCCGGATCCTGCGCGGGATCGAGTGCGACATCCTCCCGGACGGGCGCCTGGATCTTCCCGACGAAGTGCTGGCCGAGCTCGACTGGGTCCAGGCCAGCGTCCACGGCGGCCAGAGGATGCCCCGGGCGGAGATGACGCGGCGAGTCGAGGCGGCACTGCGCAACCCGTATGTGCGCTGTCTCAGCCATCCCACGGGCAGGTACATCAATCGCCGGCCGGAGAACGCGCTCGACCTTGAGCGGGTGTTCGAAGTCGCGCTCCAGACGGGCGTAGCCGTCGAGGTAAACGGTCTCCCGCTTCGCCTCGACCTGAGCGGCGAGCATGCGCACGAGGCGCTGCGCGCTGGGGTCCAGCTTGTCTGTTCCACCGATGCCCATTCCGTGGGCGGACTGGCAAATATGGCGCTGTCGGTGGCCACGGCTCGACGGGGCTGGGCGGAGGCGGTGGACGTCCTCAATACCCGGCGGCTGGAAGAGATCCTCCGCTGAGTTTTGGTGCGGAGCGAAGTCCTAACCTCTGACAAGCAGAAAGGAGAGGACGATGACCGCACATACGGTTGGCACGCAGGAGGAATGGCAGGCCGCCCGCGCGGAGCTGGCGAAGCTCGAGGCTGAGCAGGCCGAGCTGGGACAGCGGGTCACCGAAGAACGGCGGCGGCTGCCCTGGGTCCCGGTGGAGAAGGAGTACGAATTCGACACCAAGGACGGGAAGAAGACGCTGGCCGAGCTTTTCGAGGGCCGCTCACAATTGCTGGCCTACAACATCATGTTCGGTCCCGACTACACGCTCGGCGCCTGCCCCGGCTGCACCAGCCTGGGGGACGAGCTGAGCGGGACACGGGTACACCTGGCCCACAACGACGTGACCCTCATCTGCTTCTCCCGGGCCCCGATTGACGAGCTCATCGCCTACAAGGAGCGGATGGGCTGGGAGTTCCCGTACGTCTCGACCTACGAGACCGAATTCGCCTACGACTTCGGGCTCGCGCTGCGCCCCGGAGCGGCCGAGTCGATCCCGCAGCTCAAGGAAATCCTCGACAACCCGCCGGAGTGGATGCAGGCGTGGGGCCGCCAGATCGGGGCCAAGCTGTCCGATGGCCTCCGGGAGACCCCGGCGTGGATCGCCTTCGCGCGGGAGAACGGGAGCGTCTTTCACACCTACACGGTGACCGCGCCCGACCCGTTCGTGGCGCCGTATCACGCGTTCCTGCTCGAGCGGACGCCGAAGGCCGTCGACGGCCCTCCCGGCGCGACCCGGAAGGACGAATACCCCGACTGACTCCGGGGGTAGGCTCGCCCCTTGATGGCCAAGGCGACGCTTTTGCACCGAGCTGGGCGCGGGCTCGTGGCCGGTGTCTTCGGGACGGCGACGATGACCGCCTGGCAGGAGCTCTCGGCCAAGCTGCAGAGCAGCGAGGGGGCTGGCTCGCAGGGCGAGTCAGATCCGTGGGCGCAGGCACCGGCCCCGGCAAAGGTCGGACGGCTACTCCTCGGGGCGCTCGGCTATGAGGTGCCGGCGGACAAGATCGATCTGCTTACGAACGTCATGCACTGGGGGTACGGGACCACCTGGGGAGCGGTTTACGGCGCCGTGATGGGCAACGCCGCCGACCGGAGGCCGCTCGCCCGCGGGCTTGGCTTCGGAACCTGCGTTTGGCTCATGTCCTACGCCCAGCTCGTTCCGCTGGGCATCTACCAGCCGCCCTGGAAGTACCCGCCGCAGGAGCTGGCGCTCGACCTCTCCTACCACCTGGCCTACGGTGCCGGCGTGGGGGCGGCCGGCGCGCTGGTCGAGCCGTAGGGGCGCTCAGCGCTCCGACGAGGCGTGGCGCGCCATGGCCACGTTGAGCTGCTTGTTGGCGATCAGGGCGGGGGTGGCGGCGAGGAGGAAGTTGAAGATCCGGTAGGCCACCACCGCCGCCAGCGAGGGGGCCAGGGGCATCCGGACCCAGTAGAGCGAGTAGGTCATGAGGAACTCGGTGACGCCCGCCCCACCCAGCGGCAGCGATCGGCGGGTGGCCGCGTATCCCGTCGCGTAGGCGATGACCACCTTGCCGAAGTTGGGGTCGAGCCCGAAGGTGCGCAGGCCCCCGTAGAAGGCGCCGATGTCGGCGGCCCAGTAGAGCGCCGTGCCCAGCCAGGCCCCGGCGTAGCGCCGGGGGCTGCGGCCGAGATGATGGAGCACGCTCACTCCCTCGAGAAGCTGCGCCAGCCACTGGCGCCGCTTGCCCCGCCGCAGCCAGGAGAAGCGCTCGACCCGACGCGGCTCACTCAGCCATAGCCCCAGGGCGAACCCCACCGGGACCGCGATCGCCCACGGCCAGAGCAGGGACGGGAGGATGTTGGCTCCAGTGACCAGGAAGACGATTGCCACCACGCACGTGAGCGGCGCCAGCACCGCCCACTCCAGCACTCCGAGCGCGATCACCGTCACCCGGGCACTCCGCTCGTCCTGGTGGATGGTCTCGAGGAACTTCTTGTCTATCCCGAAGCCGCCACCCAGCGCGAACGGACCGAATCCGGCGACGACGACGCGGGCGACCAGGGGCAGCGCCACCGTGCGGCCGTGCATGTTGGCCAGCGTCCGGTAGGCCAGGACATAGGCGGGGTAGGCGAGCAGCTCGGCGCCGGCGATCAGCGCAATCCATCCCGGGTTGAAGTCATCGAAGGCCCGGCCGACGGCGTCGGCGCCCGTGATCCGCGCGATCAGGAGGACGGCGATCGCGGCGATCCCCGTCGCGATGGCTGAGCCGACGAGGGGCCGGATACGGATCTGGCCGCGGATCGCGGCGATTTTGCTCGGAGGAATGGCCGCCAGCTTTCCGTCAGCGTCCTGGCACCCCGGCGTGCCAGACGGAGAGAACGAGGACGGCGGCGACCCCCATGGGAAGGACCCACCAGGCGGCGAGGCTGGTGCCGGCGATCAGCGCCGTCGCGCCGAGGGCGATCACCACTCCGGCGGCGATCCGCCAGTCGTCGCCGACGACGAAGTCCCAGGCAAGCCGGCCGAAGGAGGCGAGGCGGCTCATATCCGGAGTGCCACCTCATCGGACAGGGCAACACGGGCCGGAACCCGGCGCCGGCGCACGAGCGCGACAAGCGCGAGCGCGAAGAGGAGCACGGCTGGGATCAGTGCCAGCAACGCACCATCCCCGCCCGGCCAGTGCGCCCCCGCGCCCTCGGCGCCCCAGAAGGTGCCAAACGAGGTCAGCATGACGCCCACGGCGAACTTCATCGTGTTCTCAGGCACGCGCGAAAGGGGAGCGTGGACGGCCAGGCCGGCCGTTAGGACGATGAGCACGGCCGCTCCCGCGGCGGCTGCCGCGAGGCCGACATCGTGCTGGTTGGCGCCGAAGGTGAGGACGATGAAGACGACCTCGAGACCTTCCAGCAGCACGCTCTTGAAGGCGATCGTGAATGAGTAGGGGTCAAACCCGGGGCGGGTCTCACCGGCCCGCCGCGCCGCGTCGGTCTCATGCGCGTAGGCCGCCCGCTCGTCGTGGAGATCCTTCGCCCCGGTGGCCCGGAGTATCGCCTTGCGCAGCCACTGGAGCCCAAAGATCAAAAGCAGCGCTCCCACGATCACCCGCAGCACGTTGATCGGCAAGGCGGTGAGAGCGGGACCAAGGACGGCCGTCAGCGCCGCCAGGACGAGCGCTGCCGCGCCGACCCCGGTGAGGCTCGATCTCCAGCTTCGCGTGGCGCCGACGGCCAGGACGATCGTCAGCGCCTCGACGGCCTCGACCGCGCAGGCCAGGAAGACCGAGACGGCGAGGCCAAGCTCGGCGCCGGTCATCAGGGCGCGCCCGCCGGCTGCTGTGTGCGGCGCATGTCAGGTCAGCCTAGACGCCGAGCTTAAGCGCTTCTCTGGCCGAGCCGGGACGCGGCGAAGAAGCGCTCGATCGCCTCGTGGGTGCGCCGCGGCTGCTCAAGCTGCGGGACGTGTCCGCAATCCAAAAACAGATGTTCGGCCGTAGGTACGGCCTGCTCGACGTGGTGGGCGAAGGCGGCCGGCACGATCGCATCCTGCTTGCCCCAGACGAACAGGGAGTCGACGCGCAGCTCGGGCAGACGGGTCCAGAACCCGTCGGGGCCGTGCGGCTCCTCCAGATAGATATTCCGGGCCGCGGCGTAGAACGCGGCCCGGCCGGTGGGGCTCAAATACGAGCGGAGGAACTCATCGATTCCCGCTGAGGTCCATTCCTCATCCGAGCCCGGGATGACGCGTCGCACGATCGCCTCCACGATCGGCCGCGGGGCGGGCTGGATCGCCCCCAGCTGGGTCGGAACCCACCGCAGGTAGGGCGCCCACGGACGCGATCGCAGCCAGGCCAGCGAGGGGGCCAGCAAGGCCAGGCGGCCGACTCGGTCCGGGAAGCTCAGCCCAAGTTCGATCGCCACACGCCCGCCCATGCTGTTGCCGATGATGTGGGCGCGCTCGATCTCGAGCGAGTCGAGCAGCGCGACCATGGCGCGGGCGAAATAGGCGGCGTCGTAGGCACCGCGCAGGGGCTTGGCGGAATCGCCGAAGCCGGGCAAATCGACGGCCATGGTCCGGTACTCCGGGGCCAGGGCAGCCAGGGTGGGCAGAAACGAGGCTTTGGTGGCACCGAGGCCGTGGATCAGCAGGACAGGATCACCGTCGCCGGCATCCAACATGGAGATCCGCCCCACATCGGTGGCGACGCCCCGGATCCGCAGGCGGCCGGCTCCGCCCTCCGGGGCGGTGGCGGCGAGAAAGCCGACGCCAAGGTGGAGGTCCTTACGCACCCGGAGGCGGCCGGCGCGGAAGGCGGCCATCCCGTCGCGGAGATCGGTGGCGACCGAGGCCCAGGTCTTCTCGTCGGCGAGGAGCTCGGCGTCGGCGGTACCCGTCGCAGGCTCAAGCCGGGCCACTCCGTCTTCGATGACGACATCCTGGGCTTCCGGGGCGGCCCCCTCGATCCGGATCCTCGCCATGGCGCGCCCGACATCGAACACCCGCGCGTCGAAGCGGGCGACGAGCTGGTCCAGCGCGGAGCTCGTATTGGTGGTCATCGTGCCCACACTCATACCCGCGTGCCAAGTCTGGTTACGACGGCCAAGCTGCTAACCAACATCAGCCAAAAAACACCGGTTTTCGAAGCAGCCTCAGAAGGCTCGTACTCACCGACCGGCGGGCGGATCTTCACGAGAAGCTGCGGGACACGCCTCCGCGCGGGGGACGAAGCGGGAGAAGATGTCCGCCAGGGCGCTCACCTGCTCCTGGCTCAGGGGCTCGAAGAAACGCCGCTGGACCGCCGCGAAGTGGCTCGCCTGGGCGCGCCGGACGAGATCCAGACCGGTGTCGGTGAGGTGGCCCTCCACGGCTCTGGCATCGCCGCGCACGGGCCGGCGCTCGACCAGCCCCCGGGCCTCGAGTGCATCCATGATCCGAGATACCCGGCTCAGGCTGAGGCCGCATAGGCCGGCCAGGGCCGACAGCCCTAGGCTCTGGTTCTCAGCCGCGGCCAGTCGGGCCAAGAGCTCCAGAGCGCTGATCGTGAGGCCGTGCTCGGCCTCAAGCTCGGCCTCGAGCGCCCGGGTCAGCCGCTTGTGCGTCTCCAGCAGGCCGATCCAGGCGTCGGCATGGACCTGGTCCCAGCTCGCCAGGCCATCCTCCCCGAGGGCGTAAGCGCACTTTCCGGTGTCTGTGGGGGCGGTGGCTGACATATGCTTGCGCTAGCAATTTTAGCCTGGAGAAAGGAAGAAACCGATGGAGCGCGAGCACATCATCGAGGCGCTAGAGGACGGCATCCTGACCATCACGCTCAATCGGCCCGACCGGCTCAACGCGTGGACCGAGACGATGGCGCAGGAGCTGATTTCGGCCTTCGATCGAGCCGACGCCGACGATGACGTGCGGGTCGTGATCATCACCGGCGCCGGGCGGGCGTTCTGTGCCGGGGCCGACCTGGAGCGCGGGGGAGAGACCTTCGACTGGCGGACGCGAGAGAGCGCAGACGCCGTTCCGCGGGATAACGGCGGCCGCTTCACGCTGCGAGTGTTCGAGTCGACCAAGCCGGTGATCGCGGCCGTCAACGGGCCCGCCGTGGGTGTCGGGGTGACGATGACCTTGCCCATGGATATCCGCCTGGCTTCCGAGGAGGCTCGGTTTGGGTTCGTCTTCGCCCGCCGCGGCATCGTCCCCGAGGCCGCCTCGAGCTGGTTCCTGCCTCGCGTGGTCGGGATCAGCCAGGCCCTCGAATGGGTGAGCACGGGTCGGGTCTTCTCGGCCCAGGAAGCCCACGAGGGCGGGCTGGTGCGCAGCGTGCACCCGGCCGACGAGCTGCTCGATGCGGCGCACGCGTTGGCCCGCGAGATCGCCGATAACACGGCGCCGGTGTCGGTCGCGCTGGCGCGGAAGATGCTCTGGCGGATGCTGGGGGCCGAGCATCCGATGCGGGCGCACCGGGTCGACTCGCGGGCCATGTTCTCCCGCGGTCAGTCGGCCGATGTGGTCGAGGGGGTGACCTCGTTTCTGGAGAAGCGCCCGCCCCGCTTCAGCGACCGGGTGAGCGATGGCCTGCCCGACGTCTTCCCAGAGTTCGAGGCGCTGGAATTCGAGTGACGCCGGCGTCAGGCGCCCCAGGAGCGCCTGCTAGCCTGCTAAACTATTGCTTGCCAGCAGGCAAGTAATTTGACTCTTATGCCGACTCTGACCGTCACCCACGAACTCGAGACCGCGGCGCAGCTGCGGACGGTGATCGGGCGCCTCTCGCGGCGTCTGCGGAGCACCGCCGCCGCCCGCGACGCCGGCCTCACCCCGACGGCGATCTCGCTGCTCCTGACGGTGGCGCGCATCGGCCGGGTCCGCCTCTCGGAGCTGGCTGAGAGCGAGGGGATCAACCCGACGATGCTCTCCCGGGCGATCGCCGGCATGGTCCAGGACGGCCTGCTCTCACGCGTGAGCGACGAGGGCGACCGACGGGCGGCCTGGGTCGAGGCCACCGCGGCGGGACGTCGACTCGCCGAGCGCATGCGCCGGGAGCGCACGAGCGCCGTGAACCACGCGTTGGAGACGCTGCCCGAGGCGGATCGGCGGCGCATCGAGCGGGCGCTGCCCGCCCTCGAGGCGCTGTCCGAGAGTCTCAAGGGACGGTCGCTTTGACTCGGGTGATCCGAGTCGGCCGAACCACCTTCGCGGCGCTCTCGGTACCCAACTACCGCCGTTACTACAGCGGCCAGGCGGTCTCGCTGATCGGCACCTGGATGCAGATGACGGCCCAGGCGTGGCTCGTCCTCACCCTGACGCACTCGAGCACCGCCCTTGGCCTGGTGATCGCCCTCCAGACCCTGCCGGTTCTCCTGCTCACGCCCTACGGCGGGGTGATCGCGGATCGCAGCGACAAGCGCCGGATCATGATCGCGCTCCAGAGCGCGATGGGCGTGCAGGCGCTGATCCTCGGCCTGCTCGTGGTCACTGGGAACGTCCGCTTCTGGGAGATCGGAGTCCTGGCCCTGCTCCTGGGGCTGAACAACGCCTTTGAAAATCCCTCCCGCCAGTCCTTCATGCTTGAGATGGTTGGCCCCGAGCACCTGCGCAACGCCGTCAGCCTCAACTCGGTGCTGGTCAACTGCGCCCGCACGGTCGGTCCCGCGGTGGCCGGAATCCTGATCGCCACCGTCGGCGATGGCGTCTGCTTTTTGATCAACGCCGCCAGCTTCGTCGCCGTCGTCGCTTCACTGCTCACGATGGATCGCCGGGCGCTCCGGCCAAGCCCGCCCGCGCCGCGTGAACGTGGCCAGCTCCGCGAGGGCTTCGCCTACATCCGCCGCACCCCCGGTCTCGCCATCCCGCTCCTGATGATGGCCGCGGTCGGCTGCCTGACCTACGAGTTCCAGGTCTCGCTGCCCGTGATGGCCAGCCGCGGTCTCCATGTCGGCGCCACCGGGTTCGGCTTCATGACCGCGGCCATGGGCATCGGCGCCGTGATCGGAGGCCTGTGGCTGGCCGCGCGCGGACGGACCGGTCTGGTGCCCCTGATCATCGCCGCCTCGGCCTTCGGGTGCGCGATGGCGCTGGCGGCGCTGGCCCCGGGCTTGGGCCTGGAGCTGATCGCGCTCGCCCTCGTGGGTGCCGCCAGCATCACCTTCATGTCCACCGGCAATTCGACCCTGCAGCTCGGCACCGAGCCCTCGATGCGCGGCCGGGTCATGTCGCTGTGGTTCGTGGCCTTCCAGGGCTCAACCCCGATCGGCGGCCCGATCGTCGGCTGGCTCATGGGGGTGCTGGGGGCCCGCGCCGGACTCGGCCTGGGCTCCATCACCTGCCTGATCGTCGCCGCGGCCGGTCTCGCGGCGTGGCGGCACCAACGAGCGGTTTCCAACCAGCCCAGCTTGAGCGTCGGTACGGTCGGCTAGCGCCCGCGCGGGCCTTAGGCCCGACCCCTGGGACCCGCGCGAGCCTGTGTTCGGCAGGCTTACGCGCAAACTTCCCTGGACGTGCGTGCCCGCGGTCTTCACACGCTCAGGGCCAAGGAGTAAGGTCGGCCTGGGTCCCCTCGGGACGCCCACTGCGAACTTGGAGGGAGTGAGAATGAGCACACCCGTTTCGGTGCGCCTCAACGTCAACGGCGTCGAGCACCAGGTGGAGATCGAGCCGCGGTTGCTGCTCGTGCACGCGCTGCGCGACACCCTGGGCCTGACCGGCACCCACATCGGCTGCGATACGTCGAACTGCGGCGCCTGCACCGTCCATCTCGACGGCAAGGCCGTCAAGTCGTGCACGGTCCTGGCCGTCCAGGCGGATGGCGCCGAGGTCACGACGATCGAGGGGCTGGCCGGCGAGGACGAGCTGCATCCCGTGCAGGAGGCGTTCTGGAACGACCACGGCCTGCAGTGCGGCTACTGCACCCCGGGGATGATCATGGCCTCGGCGGCGCTGCTGGCCGAGAACCCCAACCCCACGGAGGAGGAGGTCCGGCACGGGCTCGAGGGCAACCTCTGCCGCTGCACCGGCTACCACAACATCGTCAAGGCAGTGCTCGACGCCGCTAAGACAAAGGGCGGCAGTGTGGAGGCTCCCGCGGAGGTGGCTTCATGAGCGCGACGCTGACCAGCGACGGCAAGTCCAGCTCAGGCTATGTCGGCCAGGCCATGCGGCGCAAGGAGGATCCGCGGATGGTCAGGGGCCGGGGCCGCTACATCGACGACATCGTCGTCCCCGGCACGCTGTGGGCGGCCATCGTCCGCTCGCCTGAGGCCCACGCCAAGATCGTCTCCATCGACGCGTCGGCGGCCACGGCCCGCGACGACGTGGTCGCCGTCTTCACAGGCGAGGATCTGGCCGGCGACTTCGCCGGCCCGATGGCCATGGCCTGGAGCCCCCCCGGAGTCGAGATCAAGACCCCCGAGTACTGGCCTTTGGCCCGCGGTCAGGTCAAGCACGTGGGCGACCTCGTGGCCGTGGTCGTGGGCACCGACCGCTACTCGGTGGTCGACGCGGCCGAGGACGTCGCGGTCGAGTACGACCCGCTGCCCGCGGTCGTCGATCCTGAGAAGGCCCTCGAGGAAGGCTCGCCGCTGGTCTGGGAGCAGTTCGGGACCAACAAGACACACGACTACGCGGTGTCCGGCGGCGACATCGACGCGGCGCTGGCCGAGGCCGACGTGGTCGTAGAGCAGCGGCTGGTCAACCACCGGACGGCGGGCGCGCCGATCGAGACCCGCGGCGTCCTCGCCGATCCTCACGGCGACAACGTCACCCTCTACTCGGCCACCCAGATCCCGCACATCGCGCGCTTCATCCTGTCGCTGATCACCGGCATCGCCGAAGACAAGCTGCGCATCGTCGCCCCCGACGTGGGCGGCGGCTTCGGAGCCAAGCTCCAGGTCTATCCGGAGGAGGCCCTGGTCCTGGCGCTGGCGCGCCGATTGGGTCAACCGGTGAAGTGGATCGAGACGCGGTCAGAGAACATGGCCAGCGCCCACCACGGCCGCGACCAGATCAACTACGTGACCCTGGGCGCGAAGCGTGACGGGACGCTGACCGGCTGCAAGGTCCGGGTCGTGGCCGACCTGGGGGCCTACCAGCTCCTGCTCACCCCATTCATCCCGGAGCTCGGCTTCCCGGTCATGGGGGGCTGTTACAAGATCCCCGCCATCCACGTCGCATTCGAGGGTGTGTTCACGAACAAGATGTGCACGGACGCGATCCGCGGCGCCGGGCGCCCCGAGGCGACCTACTGGATCGAACTGATGATGGACAAGCTGGCGCGCGAGCTCGACATGGACCCGCTCGAGCTGCGGCGCAAGAACTTCATCGGCCCGGATGAGTTCCCGTTCACCACGGCCCTCGGCATCGCCTATGACTCGGGCAATTACGCGGGCACGCTGGACAAGCTGCTCGATCGCTTCGATCTCGACGCCTTCCGGCGCGAGCAGGCCGAGCTGCGCGAGAAGGGCATCTACCGCGGCGTCGGCTTCTCGACCTGGGTCGAGGTGTGCGGGCTCGCACCCTCACGGATCGTCGGTCCCCAGGGTGTCGGCCTCCAGGCGGCATTCTGGGAGTCGGCGATGGTTCGCGTCCACCCATCGGGCTCGGCGCTCGTGTTCACCGGGACCTCGCCCCACGGCCAGGGATTGGACACGAGCTTTGCCCAGATCGCGGCCGACCGGCTCGGGATCGAGCCCGGTCAGATCGAGGTCATCCACGGCGACACCGACCAGGGGCCCTGGGGTTGGGACACCTATGGCTCACGCTCGCTGTCGGTGGGCGGCGAGGCGGTGGCCCGCGCCGCCGAGCGCGTCCAGGAGAAGGCCAAGCGGATCTGCGCCGCGCTGCTGGAGGCGGCGCCCGAGGACATCGAGCTGGCGGACGGAAAGTTCCGGGTTCGCGGCTCCCCCGACAAAGCCAAGACGATGGCCGAGATCGCGGGCGCCGCCCACATCCCGCCCCAGGAGCTCCCGACCGACATCGAGCTCGGCCTCGAGGCCACGGCGGCCTACGACCCGGAGAACTTCGTGTTCCCGTTTGGGGCTCACGCCTGCGTCGTCGACGTCGACCCGGAGACGGGGAAGATCAAGGTCGTCCGCTACGTGGCCGTCGACGACTGCGGCCCGGCCGTCAACCCGCTGCTGATCGACGGGCAGGTCCACGGCGGCATCACCCACGCCATCGGCCAGGCGCTGTATGAGCGCGTGGCCTACGACGACTCAGGCCAGCTCGTCACCGGGACGTTCGTGGACTACGCGTTGCCGACGGCGGCCGAGCTCCCGAGCTTCGAGACCGACCGCACCGAGACCCCCTCGCCGGTCAATTCGCTGGGGGTCAAGGGGATCGGCGAGGCGGGGACGATTGCCGCCACGCCGGCGGTCACCTCAGCGGTGCTCGACGCGTTGGCGCCGCTGGGGGTGGAATGGATCGACATGCCGCTCGCGCCCAGACGGGTGTGGGAGGCCATAGAGCAGGCCAAAGGAGGTGCATCGGCATGATTCCCGCCGAGTTCGACTACGTGGCGCCGGACAGCCTGGAGGACGTCCTTCAGGCGCTCAGCCAGGGTGGCGAGGACGCCAAGCTCTTGGCCGGTGGTCATTCCCTGCTCCCGCTGATGAAGCTCCGCCTGGCCGCACCGTCGCTGCTCGTCGACCTGCGCAAGGTCTCCGGGCTGACCGGGATCCAGCGCGCGAACGGCGGCTGGCGGATCGGCGCCCTGACTCCTCACGCCGAGCTCGAGCACACGCCCGATCTGGGCGTCATCGCGGTGGCCGCGGGGACCATCGCCGACCCGCAGGTGCGCAACCGCGGGACGATCGGCGGTTCGCTCGCGCACGGCGATCCGGCTTCGGATCTTCCGGCGGTGATGCTCATCACCGAAGCTTCGGTGACGCTGCGCGGTTCCGGGGGCGAGCGCTCGGTCGCCGCCGCGGACCTGTTCAAGAACTATCTGCAGACCGCGGTTGGCCCCGATGAGGTCCTGACCGAGGTTCACATCCCCTCGTTCGACGGCTGGGGGTTCGGCTATGAGAAGTTCAATCGCCGCAGCGAGGACTGGGCAATGGTCGGAGTCAGCGCCGTCGTCAAGGCCAGCGATGGCCAGTGCGAGGACGTCCGGATCGGCCTGACCAACATGGGGTCGGTGCCGCTGCGGGCGTCCGCGGTCGAGGAGGCGCTGCGCGGCCAGCCGCTGAGCGCTGAGACCATCGCCAGCGCGGCCGAGCAGGCGGCGGAGGGGACCGATCCTCCGGCGGATCTCAACGCCAGCGCCGAGTACAAGCGTCATCTCGCTCGTGTTCTGACCCGGCGTGCGCTGGAGCAGGCCGCCGGGTTGTCATCATGAACAGGTGACCTTTTCCCAGCTGGCGTCCGCCGAGGAGACGAGTGCCGCCCTGGCCAGCGAGGGCTACCTCGCCGACCGGCCGCTGGCGCTGGCCGTTCACCTCGCGGTCGTGCTCGGGCAGCCGTTGCTGCTGGAGGGCGAAGCGGGCGTCGGCAAGACGGAGGTGGCGCGGGCGCTGGCCGGCGCCACCGGCGCGCGGCTGATCCGGCTCCAGTGCCACGAGGGGATCGACCTGCACCATGCCGTCTACGACTGGGATTACGCCCGCCAGCTCCTGGCCCTCCGGGCCGCCGAGGGCGGCGTCGACGAGGGGGAGCTGTTCTCTCGCCGGTTTCTGCTCCGACGGCCGCTGCTCGACGCGCTGGAATCGGAGGAGCCGGTCGTCCTTCTGATCGACGAGGTCGACCGGGCCGACGATGAGTTCGAGGCCTTCCTGCTCGAGTTCCTGTCCGATTTCGCGGTCACCATCCCCGAGCTCGGGACGGTCAGGGCGCAGAGCCGGCCCGTCGTCATCCTGACCTCGAACCGAACCCGGGAGCTGCACGACGCGCTGAAGCGTCGCTGCCTCTATCACTGGATCGACTACCCGACGCCCGAGCGCGAGCGCGCGATCGTGGAGGAGCGGGTCCCCGGTGTCCCCGAGGCGGTGGCGGCGCGCGTCGTGGCCGCGGTAGGGCGGCTGCGCGAGCACGGCGACCTGTACAAGCTGCCCGGAGTGGGGGAGACATTGGTCTGGGCCCAGGCCCTGCTCGCCCTTGGTGACGGAGCCAGTCTTGATGAGACGCTGGGAGCGGCGCTGAAGGTCCACGAGGACGTGGTCCGAGTGCGTGACCGGAAGGTGCTCGAAGGTGTCTGAGACGGATGTGCTGGTTGACCGGCTGAGCTCGCTGGCGGCGGCGATGCGCGCGCAGGGAACCCGGGTTGGCCTGGGGGAGGTCCTGGCCGCCCACCGGGCGCTGACCGCGGTGGACGCCAGCTCACGCGAGGACACGCGGCTGGCCCTGCGCGCGGTCATGTGCTCAGACCGGGTCGACCTGCTGCGCTTTGAGCTGGCCTTCGCGGCCGTCTTCGGCCGCGAGACAGTGGGGGAGCTCGGCGGGCCGCTGGCCGACCTGGGAACGATCGAGCGCGAGGCCCTGCCGCACGCGGCGATCCCCGGGGCGGTGGCGCCCGAGCTGGTGGAGATGGGCGAGATGGAGGCGGTGCCCGCGGCCTGGAGCGATGCCGAGCTGCTGCACGAGAAGGACTTCGCTTCTTACACCGAGGCCGAGATGGCGCTGGCCCGCGAGCTGATCGCTCGGCTCGCCCGCCGAGGGCCAAGCCGGCTCTCGCGCCGGACCCGTCCCGTGCGCCGCCGGCGCGGGCACCAGCCCGACCTGCGGCGGGTTCTGCGGGCCTCGCTGCGCACGGCAGGCGAGCCGGTCTACCGGCACTGGCGGGCCCCCCAGCGGCGCCCCCGCCAGGTGGTGCTCGTGTGCGACGTGTCCGGCTCGATGACTCCCTACGCGCGCATGCTCCTTCAGTACATGCATGCCTCGGTGGCGGCCCGGCGACGCGTCGAGGCGTTTGTCTTCGGGACCCGGCTGACGCGGATCACCCACGAGCTCGAGGGACGCGACCACGATCGCGCGCTCGCCCGCGCCACCGCGGCGGTGTCCGATTTCTCCGGCGGCACCCGCATCGGTTCTGCCCTGGCCGAGCTCAACCGGGTCCACGGGAGGCGGATCGGCCGCGGGGCCGTGGTCGTGATCCTGTCCGACGGCTGGGACCGCGGCGAGCCGGAGCTGCTCGATGCCGAGATGGCGCGCCTGCGCCGGAGTGCCCACCGCCTGGTCTGGCTCAACCCACTGGCCGCGCACCCTGACTTTGAGCCGCTGACGCGCGGAATGCGCGCGGCGGTCCCACATACCGATGAGCTCCTGGCAGGTAATTCGCTGGCCTCGCTGGAGGAGCTCGCGAGCATTCTCGAGGAGATGTAGATCTGTGCGCGACGTACTTCCTGACATTGAGCGATGGAGCGAACGCGGCGACCGGATCGCCGTCGCCACGGTGGTCAGCGTGAAAAAGTCGGCCCCCCGGGCCCCGGGGGCGAAGATGGCCGTGAGCTCAACCGGCGAGATCTCCGGCGGTGTCTCCGGGGGCTGCGTCGAGGGCGCGGTGGTCGAGATCGCCGAGCAGGTGATGGCCGGAGCGCCGCCGCAGCTGGCCCACTTCGGGATCCCCGATTCCGACGCCTGGGATGTTGGCCTGCCCTGCGGCGGGGAGATCGACGTGTGGGTGCAGGAGTACGCGCCGAGCCGGTTCGAGGAGATCGCGCGTTCCGGGGGACGCGCGGCGGAGGTGACGCTGCTCGAAGGCGGCCAGCCCGGCGCCAAGCTGCTGATTGAGGCCGACGGCGGGCGGCGGGGATCGCTTGGTGCGCCCGAGATCGACGACGAGGCCGCCCGGGTGGCCGGCGAGCTGCTCTGGACCGATGCCTCGGAGCGACGCGGGCCGCTGTTCATCGATGTCGTGTATCCGTCGCCCCGGCTGATCCTGTTCGGGGCCGTGGACATCGCGGCTCATTTGTGCACCCTGGCCCGTGACCTCGAGTGGCGGGCCTACGTGGTCGACCCTCGGGGCCGCTTCGCCACCTCCGAGCGCTTCCCGGATGCTGAGGAGGTGATCGCCGCCTGGCCCGAGGAGGCGTTCGCCCGCCTGGGCGGGATCGACCCCGCCACCTCGATCGTCGTTCTCACCCACGACCCCAAGCTCGACGACGCGGCCTTGACGGTGGCGCTGCGTTCCCCGGCCCGGTTTATCGGCGCCATGGGCTCCCGGCGGGCGCAGGCGGCCCGGCGGGAGCGGCTGCTCGCGGCCGGACTGGGCGAGGACGAGCTGGAGCGCCTCTCGGCGCCGGTGGGCCTGGATCTGGGCGCGATCGCCCGCCAGGAGACAGCGCTGTCGATCCTGGCCGAGGTTGTGGCCGCGCGGCATGGGCGTGAGGGTGGACGGCTGGCCCTCGGGGGCGGCCGGATCCATGAGGTGCCTGCGTGATCGCAGGCCTCATCCTCGCCGCCGGCGAGGGCACCCGCTTCGGGCCTGAGCCGAAGCTCCTGGCGGAGCTCGACGGGCGCCCGCTCGTCGAGTACGCGATCCGGGCCCAGTGCGGTGTCGCTGAGCTCGAACGGGTGGCGGTAGTGCTTGGCGCCCACGCCGATGAGCTGCGCTCCCGGGTGGATTTTGGCCGCGCGGAGGTGGTCGTCTGCGAGAACTGGAGCGACGGGCAGTCGGCCTCGCTCCGCCGTGGGTTATCCGAGCTGCACGACGCGGCAAAGGTGATCGTGACCCTGGGGGATGAGCCGCTGATCACATCCGAGCTGGTGGCCCGGTTCGTGGCGGAGGCACCGGGAGCCCGGGCCGTGTACAACGGTCGGCCCGGACATCCTGTGGTCCTCGGGCCTGATCAGATTCGGCGCGTGATGGCGCTGGATGGGGACCGCGGCGCGCGGGACGTGCTGGGGGATGGCCCGAAGATCGAGCTCGGCGAAGCCAAAGCCGGGCAGGACGTGGACACCAAAGAAGACCTGGAGAGGATGCGCGATGAAGCTAGAGCAATCGTTTGAGGTCGACGCCCCGCTTGAGCGGGTGTGGCAGGCACTGGTCGACGTCGAGCGCGTGGCCCCCTGCCTCCCCGGCGCGGCGGTGACCTCTCGCAATGACGACGGCACCTACAACGGGACGTTCACGATCAAGATCGGCCCCACCACTGCCTCCTATACGGGCAAGCTGGAGATGCAGAACGTGGATGAGTCCGTCCACAGCGCGACCATGCACGCCCAGGGTTCCGACAAGCGGGGCCAGGGCGGAGCCACGGCGACGATCGTGTCGAACCTGTCGCCCGCCAACGGCGGTACCCGCGTCCAGGTCGTGACCGATTACCACATCACCGGCCGGCTGGCCCGGTTCGGGCGCGGCGGGATGATCGAGGACATCTCGGAGCGCCTGCTGCGTGAGTTCGCGGGGCGGTTGCAGTCGTCGCTGGAGGGAGGGGGAGAGGCCGCTCCGAGCGCTCCGGACGCTCCGAGCGCAGCGGCGAGCGCTCCGAACGCAGCGGCGGCTGAGGCGGCTCCGGGCGCGGCCGCCGCGGCGGTCGGTCCTGCGCCGCAGCCGGATGACACATCCGGCGGTGTCGATGAGGTACCCACCGAGGTGCATGAGGTCGTTCCCCCGCCTTTGTCGGAGGCGCCCGTCGCCGAAACCGCGGACGAGCCCGCCGCCGAGCCGCCTCCCACGGAGGTCGCGGCTGTCGCCGCGCCCCCGGCGCCGGAGGTCGACGCCGAGCCTGGTGCGCCGGAGGAGGCGGCACCGCCGGCTGAGCCCGAGGCGCCGGCTGAGCCAGCGCCGCCGCCGCCCCCACCGCCTCCAGCCGCCGCGGCACCTCCGCCGCCGCCTCCGCCGCCCCCGCCAGCGAACGAGCCGCTCGACGCCGGTCCGCTCGTCGGTTCGGTCCTCATTGACCGGATCAAAGAGAACCCGAAGCCGCTGATCGCCGCCGCCGGGGGCCTGCTGCTCCTGCGGATTCTGTGGCGCCGGCGCTGAGAGTGATGGTTTTTCCGCCTATATGGCGGAAAAACCATCACTCTCACCGTTAGGTGCGACCGCGCTCGGGCGCTAACCCAACCCCTCGCGCCCTGCCGGCTCCTCGAAGCTGGCCAGCGGCTGGAGGGCGACGAGTCCGCTGGGATTGATCATCGGGTGGGTCCGGTAGTAGTGGAGCCGGATCTCCTCGAAGCTCACGGTTTCAGCGACTCCCGGCCACTGGTAGAGGTCGCGCGTGTAGGGCCACAGGTTCTCGTACTCGATCAGCTTGCGCAGCGAGCACTTGAAGTGGATCTGGTAGACGGCGTCGAAGCGAAGCAGGGTCGTGAACAGGCGGATGTCGGTCTCCACCGGGTCGGGACCGAATAGGAAGCGGCGGTCGGAAAGCCGCTCGTCGAGCTCGTCGAGGGCGGCGAACAGCGAGCGCACCTCACGCTCGTAGATCTCCTGCCGTCTGGAGAATCCGGCCTTGTAGACGGCATTGTTGACGTTGTCGTAGATGAACTCGCTCAAGCTGTCGATCTCATCGCGGAGCGACTCCGGATAGAGGTCGATTGGGTGCTCAGCCAGCGGCGCAAACACCGTGTCGAACATACGCAGAATGTCGGCCGACTCGTTGTTGACGATCACGCCGGTCTGCTTGTCCCACAGCACTGGGACGGTCACCCGCGCGTCGAAGCGGGGATCGGTGGCGGCATAGGCCTCGCCGAGAAACTTGAAGCTGTTGACAGCGTCGGTGTACTCACCGCCCGTAAACGCCCAGCCGCGCTCGTCGCGGATCGGATCGAGGTAGGAGATGCCGATCGCGTCCTCGAGGCCCATCAATCGCCGGGTGATGATCGTCCGGTGCGCCCACGGGCAGGCGCGCGCGCCGTAGAGGTGGTACCGACCGGACTGGAGCGGGAAATCCGTCGATCCATCGTCGCAGATCCAGCGCCGGAAGGCGCTCTCCTGACGCCGGAACGAGCCGTCGTCGGAGGACTCCCGGCCGAGTGAGAAGGCCGGACTGGCAGGCGCAGACATGGCTCGACTCTAGCGGCACAGCTGGCTCGAGCTACGCGGCCAGACGTGGATTAATTGGCCGATTAGGGTATGTCGGAGGGGTTGTGGCTGCCACCTCGGATCTCGACCGCTACCGGCCCATAGCAAGATTGGGTGCCGGGGGTATGTCGACCGTGGAGCTCGCCGAGGACACCGTCCTGGGCCGTCGCGTCGCGCTCAAGCGCCTCCACCAGGAAGAGAGCATGAGAGGTCCAGCGCGGCTGCGGCGCGAGGCGTTGATCGGAGCCTCGCTGACCCATCCGAACCTGGTCTCGATCTTCGACATTCTCACCTCTGAGGACGGCGACGACGTGATCGTCATGGAGTACGTGGAGGGGGGGACGCTGGGCGAGCTGATCCGCCGCGGCAAGCCGGATACGGCCAATGCGATGCGGATCCTCACCGGCGTGAGCGCCGCTCTGGACGCAATCCACTCCCAGCGAATCGTCCATCGTGACGTCAAGCCGGGCAACATCCTCCTCGGCATCGACGGCAGCGTGAAGCTGGCCGACCTGGGCATCGCCGCCCTCCCGGACCGGACCCGGATCACCACGGACGGCGCCGTTCTGGGCACCTTCAGCTACATGGCCCCGGAACAGCTGGAGGGCGCTCGGGCCACGCCGGCAGCCGACGTCTATGGGTTGGCGGCGGTCGCCTTTGAGGTCCTGTCGGGACGACGCGCGCACACCGAGTCAAACCCGGTCGCGCTCGCCCACGCGATCTCCACCCAGCCGCCACCGGACCTGCGCAGCGTCTGGCCGGAAGCGCCCCCGGCGGCGGCCGACGTCGTGAGACGCGGGATGGCGCGCAAGCCGGACGCCCGACCCCGGTCCGCGGGCGAGCTGACGACGCGGCTTCAGGCAGCGCTTGAGCCTGAGACGACGGAGCGCATCAACCCTCCGGCACCTCCGCCACCGAGCCCCAATGCCGCGCCGGCGGCACCGCGCCCCAGTGCCGCGCCTGCGGCGCCGCGCCCAAATCCCACACCGGCCGCACGCTCGGCCTCGCGGCCGCGGCGGGTTCCGCCACCGGCCCCGACCCGTCGGCGCCGATCACGCGGGCTCGTTCTGGCTCTGGCCGGGTTGGCGGTCCTGGCCGTGGCGGGGATCATCATCGCCACGAGCTCGGGCGGCACCCCCACTTCGGGGACGGCGTCGACGCCCAAGACAGCGAGCGGCAAGAGCTCCCACCGGGGCAGCGGGAGCTCGGCGGCCGCGGCGAGCGGCACGGCGGCGAGCACGGGCTCGCCCGTGTCCGCGGTTGAGAGCTTCTACCACCTCGCCGCGGCCCACCAATACGCCTCCGCTTGGGCGCTGGCCGACCCTGCGTTCCGCAACCAGCTCGGCGGCTATCAGAGCTTCCAGAACGGTCAGTCCGGCGACCGCTCGATCACCTTCAACAGCGCCAGCGTGACCAACCAGTCCGGCAACGCGGCAACCGTCTACGTGCGGACGACATCGGTTCGCGACACCGGCACCCAGCACTGCTCCGGCCCGGTCAACCTGATTCGCGGGTCCTCGGGCTGGCTGCTCGATCAGATCAGCATCCAGTGCTAGCGCGGCCTGCCGCCGAGCCGTGCCTCAGAGCTGGCGTGATGACCAGAGCAGCGCCGACAGCACCACGGTGACGAGGGCGACGACGAGGCCCACGATCCAGCCCTGAACGTTGTTTGAGCCGAGCACGGCTCCGAGGAGCACGCCGATCCCGACGATGCCACCCGTGGCCACCAGCCGGATCAGCACCCGCTCGACGACAAACCGTCGTCCCTGGCGGCCCGGGAGCATGTTCCCGCGCGGGGCCTGAGATTCCTCGGTGCCCGTGGTGGGCTGCTCGGCCGGTTCGGCGCCCCGTTCAGTGAAGCTCATGCCGCAGTTATCCCCAATTTGCGCTCGGCTTACGCGGCGGCGCGAAGGCTGGCCAGTGGCGGTCGCTCCACCTGCTCTGTCGCCCGGGTCTCAAGGTCTGAGGTCTCCGGGGCGGTGAAGCCGAGCGGCAGCGGACCCTCCAGGCGTCCCTCGCGCTCCAGCCGCGAGGCCACCGCCCGCAGAACGGCGAAGGCCATTGGTCCGAGGTCGCGCAACGGCTGGTGTGCGTTCTGGCGGACCTTAAGGTCGACCTGGGCGATCCCCTCGAGTCCGACCGCCTCATAGGCATCGAGGAGCAGCGCGACGTCGACCCCGTAGCCGGTGAGAAAGGGCAGGCTCTCGAGCAGCTCACGGCGGGCGGCGACCTCACCGGCCAGCGGCTGCTCGACACCCACCAGGTCGGGATAGAACAGGTTGAGCAGGGGCCGCGCGGTCAGCTCCGTCACGCGGCCGCCGCCGTCAGGGAAGACGCGGTCGCCAACCCGGAAGGGACGCCGGTAGCAGCCCTTGACGAACGAGATCTCAGGCCGGCAGACGAGCGGCCCCAGGAGCCCGCAGGCGAAGTGCTCGCCGAAGCTCTCGGAGTCGGCGTCGAGAAAGCAGACCAGCTCGCCGTGCAGGATGGCCAGGGCGCGCCACATCGCGTCGCCCTTGCCCAGCACGGGCCCGAGCTCCGGCATCAGCTGCTCCTGTTCGAAGACCTCGGCCCCGAGGCGCCGGGCGATGTCCGCGGTCCCGTCGGTCGAATCGTCGACCACGACCAGCTGGTCGACCGCACCGAGCTCGCACAGCGGCAGCAGCCGCTCCAGGATCGCGCCGATCGTCCGCGCCTCGTTCCGGGCCGGGAGACAGAGCGAGATCGTCGTCTCCCGTTCGGCGGCCAGGCGCTGGGCGGGGAACTCGCTGTGGCTGAAGGTGTGGCTGCGGTGCCAGGTCCGCGCGCGCAGGGACATCGAACACAGGATGACAGCCGGGGCGGCTTAGACTCCCTGGCGTGGGGGCGAGCGAGATTAGGTACGCGCGCAATGGCGAGGTCAGCATCGCCTACCAGACGGTCGGCGACGGGCCGCTCGACCTGGCCCTGGTTGGCGGGTTCGTCGGGCATCTCGAGATTCTCTGGGACTCGCCGCCCGCGGCTCGGTTCCTGGACCGGCTGGCCTCTTTCTCCCGGGTCATCCTGTGGGACAAGCGGGAGCAGGGACTCTCCGATCGTCTCGGCCAGCCGCCCACGCTGGAGCAGGGAATGGACGACCTGCATTGCGTGCTCGACACGGTGGGATCGGAGCGAGCGGCCCTGCTCGGCGTCTCCGAGGGCGGGCCGATGTCGCTGCTGTTCGCCGCCAGCTTCCCGGAGCGGGTGAGCAGCCTCGTCCTCTACGGAACCTACGCCAGGATGACTCGGGCCGATGACTATCCCGAGGGCATCCCACGGAAGGCGCTGGATCGTTTCCTGGCCTCGGTACAGACCGACTGGGGCGGCCCTGGCGCATTCGCCCTGTGGGCCCCCAGTGCCGCGGGGGACCAGGAGGCCGAGCGCCATTGGCGGCGCCTGGTCCGCTCCGGCACGAGCCCGGCCGCCGCCTCCGCGCTGATCCGCATGTACTACGACATCGACGTCCGGCCGGCCCTGCCCGCCGTCACGGCACCGGCGCTAGTGCTCCACCGGCGCGATGACCGCGTGGTGCCGGCGGCGATGGCCCAGGCCCTGGCGCGCGACCTTCCGGGCGCCCGCTATGTGGAGCTCGACGGGGCCGATCACCTGCCCTGGACGCAGAATCCAGACGACCTCGTCGACGAGATCGAGGAGTTCGTCACCGGTACCCGCCGCGAGCGTGAACCCGAGCGGATGCTGGCCACGATCGTCTTCACCGACATCGTCGGCTCGACCGAACGCGCCGCTGACGCCGGCGATCGCGAGTGGCGGCGCCTGCTCGAGCGCCATGACGAGCTGGTTCGGCGCCACCTGAGCCGGTACCGGGGGCGAGAGATCAAGCAGCTGGGAGACGGCTTTCTGGCTGCCTTTGACGGCCCCGCCCGGGCCGTCGAGTGCGCGGCGGCGATCGCCGACGGTGTGCGACCGCTCGGGATCGAGGTGCGGGCCGGCGTTCACACCGGTGAATGCGAAGTTCGCAATGGCGACCTGGCCGGCATGGCGGTGCACATTGGCGCTCGGGTGGGGGCGTGTGCGGAGTCTGGAGAGGTCCTTGTGTCCGGAACCGTGAAGGACCTCGTGGTCGGCTCCGAGCTCCGCTTCGAGGACCGGGGCACGCGGGAGCTGAAGGGCGTGCCCGGGGAGTGGCGGCTCTACGCCCTCGCCCGCACCGGCTGACCCAGGCCGCGACCTCTATCGTCAGCGGGGCATGTCTGTGAAGTCTCGCCTGCCCCCGTTTGCCGTCAAGCGCGGCGACGCGGCCCGCCGGCGGCGCGGTCGGTCTCCTCGACCGGCGCGGGCGCCGCTCCCCCCGGGGGCGTGGAGCCGGCTGTGGGCGTGCACCGCCGCGGCCGCCCTGCTGCAACTGGACGGAACCCTGATCACGGTCGCGCTGCCGTCGGTGGCGCGGAACCTGCACGTCTCGGGCGGCTCCACGGCGATCGTGCTGAGCGCCTATTTCCTCGCCTATGCGTTGGCTTTGCTGCCCGGGGGGTCGCTCGTCGACCGCTTCGACGCCCGCCGCCTGGCCCTGTTTGGGCTGGGTCTGTTCGCGGTCGGTGCCGCCGCCGGTGCGCTGGCGCCGACGATCGCTTTTCTTGTCGTGACTCGGGTGGTTCAGGGAGCCGGGGCAGGGCTGGTGAGTCCGGCCGCCCTGGCGGGCGCGGTCAGTGGCTTTCCGCCCGAGCGGCGCGGGGGCGCGCTCGGGATCTGGGGGGCAAGCGCGGGGATCTCGAACCTGCTGGGCCCGCTCATGGGGGGGATCCTCACCGTGGCGCTGGGCTGGCGCGCCGACTGGTGGGCCCTGGTGCCGCTGGCGCTGATCGCGGCGGCCGGGATCATGCGCTTCCTGCCTCCGACCGTCCACGGCGAGGACACCAGCCATCCGGTCCTGAACGGAATCGTCGTGACTGCGTCCCTGGTCGCGGCGCTCACGTTCGCGGTCATGATCGGGAGCTTCTACCTCGCCGAGCAGTACCTGCAGCGCGCCGCCGGCTTCTCGGCTCTGGGCGCCTCGGCCGTGCTGGTCGTGGTGGCACTGCTCGTGGGCATCGCAGCTCCGGTCGCCGGCAAGCTGGTCGACCGGTACGGCGAGCGGGTCCCGGCGGTGGCCGGGTTCCTGGCCGCCGCGCTGGGGCTGCTCATCTTGGGAATCCCGGGTGTACCTCTGCACAGCCCCGTCACCGTCCTTCCTCTGATTCCCATCGGGCTTGGGCTGGGGATGCTCTTCGTTCCCACCTCGCGGGCGGCGCTGAATGCGACCCCGGCCGCCTCCCATGGCCGGACATCCGCCCTGCTGTCGATGGGACGCCTGCTCGGGGCGGCCGTCGGCGCCGGGCTGGCCGGGGTGGCGCTGGCCGCCGGCGTCACCGACTCGACCGTCCACACCACGCTCCTGATCGCCTGCGCAACCTGTCTGTTCCTCGGCGTCCCCGCCGCCATGCACCTGGGTGGCGAGCCGGCCCATCCGACCCTCGTGTCTGAGGGATAGGACCGGGCCGGCTTCGGCCGGAGCGAATAGAGTGCCGGTTGCTTCCGTGCGCTGCGCCTGTATCGACATCGGCTCGAACACGACGCGACTCCTGGTTGCTGAGTGCGCGGCGGAAGGGATCTCCGAGGTGCACCAGGAGCGCGCCTTCACCTACCTGGCCTGGAGCGGCCTGCCCGACGGCGCGATCGCGCCCGGGAAGCTCCAGGAGGTCTCCGATGTGGTGAGCGCACAGCTCCTCACCGCGCGGCGTCTGGGATGCGAGCTCGTGCGCGCGGTCGGCACCGCGGCCATCCGCCGTGCCCCCAACGGCGCCGAGCTGGCCGCCGTGGTCCGCGAGGCGTGCGGGCTCGAGGTGGAGATCCTGACCGCCCAGGAGGAGGCCCGGCTTGCCTTCATCGGCGCCGCGCGGACCCACGGGCACGTCGGCGCCGGGGCCCTCGGCGTGGTTGACGTGGGGGGCGGATCTTCCGAACTGGTGG
Source organism: Solirubrobacteraceae bacterium (assembly GCA_035505215.1). Taxonomy (GTDB): domain Bacteria; phylum Actinomycetota; class Thermoleophilia; order Solirubrobacterales; family Solirubrobacteraceae; genus Palsa-465. Next base: position 31,912 of record DATJQY010000020.1, read on the forward strand.
TCGGGCAGGCGCCGGATCAGGTGGCATGGTCGGCTTCGTTCCCGCTCGGCTCCGGAGACCTGGCGCGCCGGCACCTTGTCTCAGATCCCCCCACACCAGCGGAGATCGCTGATGCCCGCCGTGAGGTCGACCAGACGCTGGGGGAGATCGACGTACCCCAGCCCGCTGAGGCGGTGGCTGTGGGCGGCAGCGCGGCCTCGCTCTCGCGGCTGGCGGGGCGGCTTCTCGACGCCGCCGCGTTCGCCCGTGCCCTGGCCGATCTGATCGCGGCGCCCGGCCAGGAGGTGGCTCGGCGTTTCGGGGTCGAGCTCGAACGGGTGCGCCTGCTCCCGGCCGGACTGGTCATCCTCCAGGCGGCTTCGGAGCGCTTTGGCGCACCTCTGGCCGTGGCCGGCGGGGGCCTCCGAGAGGGTGTTCTCATGGAGGTCGCGGGTGGCTGAGGGCGACGCCGCTTCCCCTCCCGAAGAGGACCTCCCGGTCACCCGGGCCGACGAACCGCTCCCGCCCCGGGAGGCGATCGCCGACATGCGCGTCCGGGTACCCACGCGGGGGAACCGGAAGCTCGAGGCGCTGCTCGCGGCGGTCAACGACGATCCCCAAATCAAGGCGCTCTGGCACGTCTCGGCGGTCAACGCCACGCGACGCCTGGGCATGTCGGACCACTCCTGGGTCCACATCCAGATCGTCCTCAACATCGGCCTGCGCCTGGGACGATTGCTGTTTCGCCGTGGCGTGATCCCGAGCGTGGTGTCCGATTACGGGATGAACGAGCGAGACGCCGAGGTGGTGATCGCCGCCGGCTGCCTCCTGCACTGCGTCGGGATGGCCATCCATCGTGAGGACCACGAACGCTTCAGCCTGTTCCTGAGCGCGGACAAGCTGGGCGCGCTATTGGCCGGAGCGTACGAAGAACCGGAGCGAACCATCATCGCCGCCGAGTCTCTGCACGCGATCATCGGCCATCGGCGCAAGGGTCACCCGTTCACCGTCGAGGCAGGGATCGTACGCGTGGCCGACGCGCTGGATATGGCCCGTGGGCGCTCGCGCGTGCCCTTCGAGTCCGGCCACCAGAACATCCACTCACTCTCCGCGTACGCCATCGAGGAGGTGAAGATCTCGCCCGGCCGAGACCGTGCCGTCAGGGTCGAGATCAACATGTCCAACAGCGCGGGGATCTTCCAGGTCGACGAGCTGCTCGCGACCAAGCTCCGCGGCTCCGGCCTGGAGGAGCACATCGAGGTGATCGCCCGGATCGAGGCCGAGCACGAGCAGCGCCTGCTCCCGGTGTTCCGCATCTAGGCCACGGCACAATGGGGAGCGTGGGCGGCCTCGACCTGGACGAGCTGCGGCGACTGCGCCACGCGCGTGACCGGATGGACCGCGAGTACGACCGCCCCCTCGACGTGCCGGCGCTGGCCCGGACGGCCCTGATGTCGACGGCGCACTTCAGCCGGCGCTTCCGCGAGGCCTATGGCGAGACGCCGTACTCGTACCTGCTGACGCGGCGGATCGAGCGGGCGGCGGCCCTGCTGCGGCGCGGGGACATGAGCGTGACCGAGGCCTGCTTCGCGGTTGGCTGCACAAGCCTGGGCTCGTTCTCGGCCCGTTTCACACGGGTCCTGGGTGAGACCCCGAGCGCGTACCGCGCCCGAGATCACCGCGAGCTGGAGGTCATGCCCGGGTGCGAGGTGATGGTGCTGACCCGGCCGCGCAAGCCGAGCAGTTTCGAAGAAGCAACCACAGGCGCACCCGGCTAGGGTCGCGTCGATGAGCGTTTCCCTCAGTGCCGTCCACGTCCTCGTCGACGACGTGGACGCCGCCCTCGCCTTCTATCGCGACACCTTGGGCCTCACCGTGCGCAACGAGGTTGGGCGCGCCGGATTTCGCTGGATCACGCTGACCACCGACACCCAGCCGGAGATCCAGATCGTGCTCTCAGAGCCCCACGCCGGCCGCTCGCAGGCGGATGGCGACGCCCTGGCAGCGCTGCTCGCCAAGGGAGAGCTGCGCCCCCTGCACTTCAGCACCGATGACCTCGACGGAACCTTCGAGCGGATCGCCGAGACACCACGCGCCGAGGTGGTGCAAGAGCCGACGAGTCAGCCCTGGGGCGTCCGCGACGGGGCCGTACGCGACCCCGCGGGCAACTTCCTCCGTATCGAGCAGGGCTAGGCCGGGCGCTACCAGCCGCCGCGCCAATCGGCGCTGGCGGCGCGACGCTTCGCGGCGTCCATCCGGGCGTGCTTGCGCCGGTCAAGGCGCCACTGGATGAGCGAGAAGAGGACGATGATCGTGGGGAAGAAGATGATCACCACGTACATGGCGTAGGTGATCCCCTTGTCCGTGGTCTCGCCGTACCAGCCCTCGCCGCTGTAGGCCTTGTCTGCCAGGGCAGCCGGCGCTAGCACGAGCAGTGTGACGCCGAAGCCGATCAGGGCGCTGAAGAACCTGGCTCGCCGCATGCCGGCCGGAGGTTACCTGACCGCCTCGGCAGCCTCCACGCCGGAAGGCGGGCTCACGGCCTCGAGCGCCTGAAGCAGGTAGGGGTTGTAGTCGGCGGCGCTGCTGACGATGTCGAGGTGGTCGATCGGCGCCTCGAACGTCCTCTCGCCGGCCGCCGCAGCCAGCTCGCGCTGCTTGCGCACCGGCACAACCTGGTCCCGGCTCGTGATCAGCACGGCGAGGGGCGGAAGGACGCTGCCCAGCCAGGGACGCGAGTCGAAGCGCCCGAGCTCCCGACCGGCCTCTGCGATCTCCCGGGCCGAGTGGCGCATCATCTCCGACTGGGCCCAGACCGTGTTCTGGTTGCTGGGAAGACCGGCGCGGCGGAAGCCGGCTCGCCAGAAGGCGCGCGGTGCCAGCGAGAGGCTGAGACCAAGCGCGCCCATGGCCCGAAAGGCCCGGCGCGACTCCGGGTCCTGCCAGTGCTGAGCCGTCCCGCTCAGAACCACACCCTGGGCTACGTCGGGATGGTCACGGGCCACGAGCTGGGCGATGGCGCCGCCCATCGAATACCCGACGATGAGCGCCGGGGCCAGGCCGAGCGTACGCAGCACGCCGGCCGCGTCGGCGGCGCAGTCGGCCAGCCGGAAGGGGACCAACGGACGCAGCCCGCGGCCGTGCCCGCGGTGGTCAATGGCCAGAATGCGGTAGCCGGCCTCGCTCAGCGCGGTGTAGGCGCCGGCCCAGTTGAGATCGGCGCTGGCCATCCAGCCGTGAAGCAGCATCACGACAGGCCCCTCGCCGCCCGTGTCGCGGATGAAGAACTCGCCCCGGCCGGGCACCAGGACGGTGCGGGCGGGCGGCATCTCGAACGGGGGCACGGGGGGCCAGGGAGGCTGAGGGGCGCGCCAGGGACGTCGCATCCAGGCCATCGTACCCAGCCGATCGAGGTGTCTCACCCTCCTACCATCTGGCCTGAAATGGCGGTGGTTATCGCATCGGATCTGGGCAAGGACGTGGCCGGCGAGCCGCTGCTGCGCGGCATCTCGTTCAAGCTTGAGCGCCGGGACCGGATGACGCTCTCCGGGCGCAACGGGGCCGGGAAGACGACGCTCCTGCGGATGCTCGCCGGCGAGGCCTCGGTCGACCAGGGCGAGCTCGTCTTCTCCAAGGGGGTCAAGGTGGCCCTGCACGATCAGCGCCCACCGCGGGAACGGAACCTGACACTGCGGGAGTACGTCCTCTCCGGCGCCAAGGAGCTGGTGGCGATCGAGGCCGAGCTCTCCGCGCTCGAGCAGGCGATGGCCGAGGGGGCCCACGACGAGGCGACGCTCGAGCGCTACGCCCAGGCTCAGGCCCGGCTTGAGAACGCCGGCGGCTATGGCTGGCGCCAGCACGCCCTGGCCACCCTGCATGGCCTCGGCTTCCGGGAGGAGTCAGAGCTCGACCGCCCGCTCGCCACGTTCTCCGGAGGCGAGCTCACCCGGGCCTCGCTGGGCCGTGCCCTCGCCGGCGGCCCGGACCTGCTGCTCCTCGATGAGCCGACCAACCACCTCGATATCGAGTCGCTGGAATGGCTCGAGCAGCACCTGACGGCGCTCGATGCCGCCGTCGTGCTCGTCGCCCACGACCGCTGGTTTCTCGAGGCGGTGGGGACCTCGGTGCTGGAGCTCGAGGCGGGTCGCGGGCGCTTCTTCCCCGGCCCGTGGCACGCCTGGCGGCGCGAGCGGGCGGCGCGTGAGTTGGCGCTGGGCCGGGCGATCGAGCGCCAGCAGGCGGAGATCGAGCGGCTGGAGCGATTTGTCACGCGCTTTCGGGCCGGCACCCGCGCCCGTCAGGCCCAGGCCCGGTCCAAGCAGCTGGCGCGGATGCAGCGGGTGTCCCGGGCGCCGGTGGACGGCGCGGCCCTGGAGTTTGCCTTCAAGCCCCCGGAGCGGAGCGGCCGCGTCGTCTTCGAGCTCACCGGCGCGCGGATCAGCGTCGGCGAGCGCCGGCTCCTGCACGACGGCGAGCTGTGGCTCGAGCGGGGCGAGCACGTGTCGCTGGTGGGGGCAAACGGCACCGGCAAGACGACGCTGATCGAGGCGCTGGCCGGTCTCCGTCCGCTCGATGGCTCCGGCGAGGGCCCCATCGTCGAGGGGAAGCTGGGCACCGGGCACAACGTCAAGGTTGGCTTCCTCTCCCAGCATGCCGAGGAGCTCGGGTCAGCGACGGCGCGGACCGTGCTCGAGGCGGCGCAGCACGCGACGGGGCTCACCCCGGGGAAGGCGCGAGCTCTGCTCGGGCGGTTTCTCTTCTCCGGCGAGGAGGCGGAGAAGGCGCTCGACGTGCTCTCCGGGGGCGAGCGCCGCCGGCTTTCGCTGGCCATCCTCGTTGCCTCAGGGGCCAACGTCCTGATCCTCGACGAGCCAACCAACCACCTCGATCTCGAGAGCCGTGAGGCGCTCGAGCAGGCCCTGAGCGAATTCCAGGGCGCGCTCATCCTCGTCTCCCACGACCGTGCGCTCCTGGACGGGGTCGGGTCACGCACCGTGGCCTTCGAGGACCAGACGCTGCGCAGCTACGTGGGGGGCTGGCCCGAGTATCTCCGGGTCCGGGAGGCGCGGCGCCGCGAGGCGGCGGCAAAACCGGCCAAGCCGGCGCGCCCCGCGAAGCCGGCCCGGTCCGGCCAGCGCGCCGGCGACAACGCCTCCGAACAGGACCGGTTGGAGCAGGCAATCGAGCGCGCCGAGACGGCGCTGGGCGCCCTGGAGGACGAGCTCGCGGATCCGGCCGCCTGGGCCGGCCCGGAGGTCAGCGCCAAATCGACCGCCCGTCACGAGGCGGCTCGGCGCACCGTCGAGGAGCTCTACCGCCAACTCGAGGAGATCGCCGGGTAGCGACGGCGTACTCTTTGGGCTGATGTCACTGGCCACCGCCCGCAACATCCTCATCATCCTGGTGCTCGCAGCCCTCGTCGTGCTCATCCCGGGCGGAGGCACGGGCGCCAGCGTGGCCCTCCAGGCCGTCTACCTCGTCTTCCTGGCCACGATCGGGTGGTTCGCCTCGATCATGTACCGCCAGCACCGCACGACTCTGTACTCGCTCGGCGACCGGCGGCGCGCCATCCTCTATGTGGCTCTCGGCGTGGCCGTGGTGGTGCTGACGGGCACGTCGAAGCTCTGGCAGTCCAGCGGCGGATCGGTGGCCTGGCTGGTCCTCCTGGGCGCGGCCGTCTACGCCGTGATCGCCGTGGTCTGGACGGCCCGCAGATATTGAGACGCATCCAGGGGCTCGCCGACTGGCTCACGCTGGTCGGCGGCATCGGCCTGTTCGTCTCCCTGTTTTTCACCTGGAGCCACCAGCTCACCCCGCCCGTCCTGGCCCAGTACGCCGGATCGCCCGCCCTCCAAGGAGTGCCCGCCGATCCCACGGCCTGGCAGGTCTACTCGGTGGCCGACGTCCTGCTGGCGCTGTTGGCGGGATCGCTGGTCGCGGTGGCGCTCCGCGGACGCTCACGCGGGGCCCGGGTGACCGCGCTCGTCGCCGTCGGCCTGGCCCTGGCCTTCACCGCTCACGCCTCCGGCGTCGCCCCCACCAATGGCGTCCTCCTCATCGACCCGAGCAACCCGTCGGCCTATTTGCCCCACGACGCCACCTCCGGCGCCGGCGAGACGCTGGCCCTGGTTGCCCTGGCGGTGGCGGCGGCGGGGCTGCTGGCTTCGCTGGGCTGGGACCTATCCTCGAAGCGTGTCCGTAGTTCCCGCTGACCGCCGCCGCGAGCTTCCCGACGAGCCCGGCGTCTACCTGTTCCGCGACGCGCGCGGGAAGGTGCAGTACGTCGGGAAGGCCAAGTCGATCAAGAAGCGCGTCGCGTCGCACTTCTCCAACCCGAGCACCCGCGGCGGCCGAGGTCTGGTGGACCAGATCGACCAGATCGAGGCACTCGTCGTTCACACCGACTCGGAGGCGCTGCTCGTCGAGCAGAACTTCATCAAGCAGTACAAACCGCGCTTCAACATCCGCCTGCGCGACGACAAGTCGTATCCGTACATCGCGATTTCGTTGGACGAGGATTTTCCGCGGGTCTACTTCACACGGGAGCGCCACCGCCGTGACCGGGCCTACTTCGGCCCGTACTCGAACGCCAAGCGGGTGCGCTCGACGCTGGAGGTCCTCGGCAAGGTGTTCATGTTCCGCTCGTGCGAGGGGCCGACGCCGGGTCGACGCAGCGGATCACCGTGCCTCGACTACTACATCAAGCGCTGTGAGGCCCCGTGCGTGGGCTACGTGAGTCGTGAGGATTACCGCCGGGGAATCGACGGCGTGATCGATTTCTTGTCCGGGCGCTACCGCGAGATCGAGCGCGAACTCGAGGAGTCGATGCAGGCCGCGGCGGCCGAGCAGCGCTTCGAGGATGCGGCCCGCGAGCGCAACCGCCTGCGCGCCGTGCGCTCGCTGCTGGAGCGCCAGCGCGTAGCCCACGACAGCGGTACTTTGGACGCCATCGCCGTCGCGGTGTCGGAGACCGAGGCCAACGCCCAGGTCTTCCAGGTCCGCGACGGGGTGTTGTCGGATCGCCAGAGCTTCTACTTGGACAACGAAGCGGGCGGCGATGTGAGCGACGTGGCCGAGGCCTTCATCCTCCAGTACTACGCCAGTGCGATGATGGTCCCGCCGCTGTTGATCGTCCAGCGCGAGCTGGGTCCCCGGCCCGACCTGGCCGAGGCGCTGGCTTCGCGACGCGGCGGCCCGGTGGAGATCCGGGCCTCCGAGCGCGGGGACAAGCGGCGGATCCTCGAGCTGGCCGAGCGAAACGCCCGGCTGGCCTTGGACCAGGAGAAGCTCCGCTCCGAGCGTCGCCGGCAGCAGCGGGTCGAGGCGCTGGACGGGCTCCAGCACGTGCTGGGTCTCGACACCATCCCGCTGCGCATCGAGTGCTTCGACATCTCGACCCTGATGGGCACGAACACGGTGGCGTCGATGGTGGTGTTCGAGGGCGGGGCACCGAAGAAGTCCGACTACCGGCGGTTTCGCATTCGTGAATCCGGCAACGGTGGGGAGCCGGACGACTTCGCGGCCATGGAGGAGGTGCTTTCGCGGCGCCTGGCCCAGTGGGAGGCTCAGCGCGAGGTCTCACCCCACGACAAGGCATATGACCCGTCGTTCGCCGCGCTCCCCAACGTGGTCGTGATCGACGGGGGTCGGGGCCAACTGTCGGCGGGACTGCGGGCTTTGGAGGGGTGGCGGGACCACGGAGTGGTCGTGATCTCGCTGGCCAAGCGGATCGAGGAGGTGTTCATCCCGGGGCGGCGTGATCCGCTGCTCTTGGCGCACGACACGCCCGAGCTCCAGTTGCTTCAGCGCGTGCGCGACGAGGCCCACCGCTTCGCCATCACCCACCACCGGATCCGCCGCGACCGGGCGATGACGGCGTCGATCCTGGATGAGCTTCCGGGAGTAGGGCCGGCGCGCAAGCGAGCGCTCCTGAACCATTTCGGGTCCCCGGAGGCGATCCTGGGCGCGTCACGCGAGGAGCTCGAGGCGGTACCGGGAATGCCCGGGAAGCTCGCCGGCCGGGTCTACCGGGAGCTCCACAAGACGGGGGTCTAGAGGAGCGCGGTGAGCTCGGCGATGATCTCGCCGCGGCTCTCGCGGAGCTGTTCGTCGGAGTAGCGGATTGGCGTGAGCCCGTGTTTTCGCAGGGCGAGCTCTTTGCGGCGGTCGCGCCTGACCTGGGCCGGGCTCCGGTGGTTGCCGGGGCCGTCGATCTCAACCGCGATGCGTTGCTCGCGCCACAGCGCGTCGACCTCCCAGCCCGCGATGTAGACGTTGGTCTCTGGCATCGGGAGGCCGGCCGCTTCGATGATCTCGAGAAAGAGAACCTCGTTCTGGCTCTTGGTCCGGGCGAGGCGGGGGTCGTGGTCTCTTAGCGCGGTGCGGAGCTTGGGTGTGCCGAGGCGGCCGGGTCCGAGGGCGGCCTGGATCGCAGGGAGGTTGAGGATCCTGGCGTAGTCGGCCTTGGCCAGGGCGCGGCGGACGGTTCGGAGGGGTTCGGTGGCGGCGAGATCGAGGAAGGTCTGGGGAAGGGTGGTGGTGGGGAGGCCGTTGTGGCGGATGCGGGGGAGGGTGCGGCGGGCGTGGACCTTGACGCCGGGCTGGGAGCGGCACTGACGGGGCGTGCTGACGTGGATCAGCCGCGTCGGGTCATCGAGCAGGCCCCACCACCACGCGGCGGTGGCATGGCTGAGCATCGCGCCGGGCCCGGCGTAGAGGAGGGCCGCTGACAGATCCGCCTTGATGTCGCCGGCGCTGTGTCCGACGGCGAAGACGCCGGGGAGGCGGCGATGGAGGTAGCCCTGCTTGAGCCATGCACTTACCGCCTTGTTGTCGACACCGAGGGCCTTGATCTGCGCCCAGGTGACCCGTCCCCATTGGCGGCTTGCCAGCTGCGCCAGTTGGACTTTGCTGAATTGCCTTCCCATAGACCACCTGATTCAGCATCGTCCTCAGGATCGCGTCACGGAACAAGACGCGCCGGTAACAAGAGCGCGCCAACTTTGCGGCTAGAGCGTCAAGAGCGCCGCGCTGCCCGCCGGCAGGGTGACCGTGTAGGTCCCGCGCACCGGGGTGACGGTCTCGGTCTGCGGGGCGGCCAAGACGCCCGTGCGGGTCTCGCCACCGAACGTCCGGCCGCCCAGGGTGACGCCGCCGCGGGCGTTGACGCTCGGCGCTTCGAGGCGCTCGAGGTGCCCAACGCCTCCGGGGGCCTGAAGCTGGACCTGGTAGGAGTTGTCCGGGTCCTTGTTGATCAGCTCCACCCGGACCGTCCCGTGCGCGTCGCGGGTCGCCCAGACCTTGAGCGGGCCGGTGGGGGAGACGGAGACCGGGATGAGCCGCGCGCCGGGCGGGAAGGCCTGGGCGAACATGAGCAGGCCGTAGTACTCGGGGTGGACGAAGGCCTCCCAGTGCCGATGGACCCAACGGAAGGTGAACAGCTCGTAGGCCGCGGTGGGGAGCGTGTGGATGTTGACCCCGTCGACGCCCACGTCGGCCAGGTTGAACAGCGTGTCGAGCACCCATAGCGCCGAGGAGAAGGTGCCGCTCACCCCGCGCTTGCCGAGGCAGCTGGCCACGCTGGCCGAGTTGAGCTCATCGAGTCGGAAGGGGACCCCGTGCTGGTGGGCCACCGTGGCAGCGGAGGCCACCGCCTGGGCCAGGCCCGCCGAGGCCTGGTCCGCCAGCAGGTTCGTCACCGATGCGTAGCCGGCCTGGTCCGGGTTGGTCAGGCAGCCGTGCAGGGGGTAGCGGTGCACCGTGGCCACCGCCAGGCCCGGCTCGGCGGAGAGAAACTGGCCAAGGCCGTCCAGCCACGTGAGCTCGGCAAAGGCCGGGCCGACGACGGGAACCGCGGGCAGCGCGGCGCGGAAGCGTGAGAACTCGGTGATGAAGTCGCTCAGGGAGTAGTCGCTGGGGCGAGCCCAGATCCACTTTCCCCGGCCGTTCTCGGTCCGATACCAGGGGAAGATGCCGTAGTTGTCCGGCTCGTTGCCGATCTCCACGCCCTCGAGGTAGCGCCGCCCGACGCCGGCCAGGTAGGCCCGGGCCTCGGCGGCGGCCAGGTCCGGGCGGTCGGCCGCGAAGTTCACGCCCATGATCAGGCGCGCGTTCGTGTCGCTGGCCAGGGCCTTGACGGTGGCCAGCCAGCGGGGGGTGAGGGAATAGCTGATCCCCGGGGGCGTCGCCTCGTGGCGGATCGGCCACCAGGTGGCGTCGGTGCTCTCCCCGCCGATGCGCAGGACCGGGCTCTGGCTGTCCGGGGCGAGGCCATGAATCAGCCCGATGAGCACCGGATTCACGCGCTTCGGATTGCGGCCGGTATAGAAGTGCAGCCAGTTGAACTCGAACGAGAGACCGACGAAGCCGCCCGGCTGCGGGCGCCCCGTCGGGGCCGCGGCGAGGCTGGCTGAGACGAGCGGATCGGCCCGCGCGCCGTCGGTATCGAGCGCGGCTACGAACGCGCCCACGGCCCCGAACACGAGCGCGACGCCCGCGGTCAGGAGCAACTTGCTGAAGCGGAAGCCCTGCACGGGGCGATCGTGTCACACCGCGTTCGTAAGCTTGTGTTCATGCAGTCGAGCCGCACCGAGGAGGCCCAGGAGGCCGTCATCGGTGGAGAACCCGCCTCGGCCCTCACCGACCTGGTGATCATCACCGGGTTTTCGGGGGCTGGGAAATCGACCGCGATGGCGGTTTTCGAGGACGAGGGCTACTTCTGCGTCGACAACCTGCCCTCGGAGATGATCCGCTCGCTGGTCGAGCTGTTCATGCACGAGGGATCCAAGGTGGCCCGAGCGGCGGTCGTCTCCGACGTCCGCGGTGGGAGCTACTTCGAGGGGCTGGCGGCGATGCTCGATGACCTGCGCTTGGCCGGCATCAAGCACCGCGTCCTGTTCCTGGAGGCCGACGAGCAGGCGCTCCTCACCCGGTACAAGGAGACCCGGCGCCGCCATCCCCTGGCCCCGACGGGGAGCGTGGCCGACGGGATCGCCCGGGAGCGAGAGGCCCTGGCCCCACTCCGCGACCGCGCCGACGTGGTGATCAACACGAGCGGGCTGACCGTGGCCATGCTCCGGCGCAAGCTCGCCACCGATCTCCTGCCCACCTCCACGCCGGGAAGGCTCGCCGTGAGCTTTGAGAGCTTCGGCTTCAAGTACGGCCCGGCTCGCGACCCCGATCTGCTCCTCGATGTCCGCTTCCTGCCCAATCCCCACTACGAGCGGGACCTGCGGCCGCTGACGGGCGAGGACCAGCGGATCATCGACTACATCAACCGGCACGGCGAGCTGGACGAGTTCTACGAGCGCCTGCACCCGCTGCTCGACTACCTGCTGCCGCAATATCTCGCCGAGGGCAAGGCCCACCTGGTGGTGGCGATCGGCTGCACGGGGGGCCGGCACCGCTCCGTGGCCATCGCCCGGCACCTGGCCGAGCGCTACGGCTCAGACCAGGAATATCTGATCGAGGTCGCCCACCGGGACGTCGACCGGCCCGTGTGAGTCACGTCTCCACCGCTGGCCTACACGACGCTAAGACACCGCATGCAATCCTTCGTGGGCTGACGGATCGGCAAGGAGAGACACGAGAATGGCGGCGGCTGATGCTGAGCCGGACGATGAACTAGTTTCCAACGCGGTCCTACGCAGTGACGCGCTGCTCAGTCGCGAGCGGATTCTCCGTGCCGCGGCCACGATGCTGGACCACCGGCTCGTGACCATGGCCGAGGTCGCCGCGGCGGCGGGCGTAAGTCGCTCCACGCTCTACCGCCACTTCCCCAGCCGGCTTGCTCTTCAGCAGGAACTCGAGCAATTCAGGTCCGACCAGCAGCTGACCCCAGGGGGCGGCCGGATTAGCGGGCGGGTGGAGACACTGCCTTATCAAGCGCCCGGACAGCTCGGCCGCTCCACCCCACTGGCGCTCGAGGTCACACGGATCCTGGATGAGGTTCCGCCGCACCTCGTGCCGGACCAACTGGTTGCCGAAGCGCGACGTGCCTCCGGCGTAGCCGTGGCTCTCTACGTGGTCGATATCGACGGATCGAGGCTATTTCGTCTGGCGGGCTCCGAGGAGTTCCCTGACGAGCTCGACGCCCCGCCCGCGATCGGCCCGGAGATCGTTCCTGAGGGCCTGATGCAGTTTCAGGATCGCCTGCAGGACCAACTTCCCGGCTGCGTCTGTGAGCCGCTGTGGTTACGGGGCCGGGTCACCGCCCTGCTGCTCTGTGTTGGGACGCCGGCCTGGCCCCTGGCCGAGATCGCCAAGCAGGGCGCGGCCGCCCTCGAGCTGGCCAACGACTACACCGACGTGATTGAAGGCGTCCGGAGGCGCAAGCCAACCACCCCCGCTGCGGAGATTCAGCAGCACCTCTTTCCACCCCGGATTGCGCGGATCGCCGGCGCGCAGCTGGCGGGAGTTCTCCTGCCGAGCTATGAGGTCGGCGGCGATTGGTTTGACTTCGTCGAGAACCGCGATGGCGCCTGGCTTGCCATCGCCGATTCCGCGCGGAAGGGAGCCACCGCAGCCGGGCTAGGGGCGGCGGCGCTCGGAGCGTTGCGGGCGGCACGGCGCAGCGGTGGGAACCTCATCGAAGCGCTCCAGTCGATGGATGAGACCGTGCGTTCGCTCGAGCACGAGAGTTTCTCCCTCACCGTGTGGTTGGCCCGGTGGCGCGCTGTCTCCTCGACGCTCACCTGGGTCAACTGCGGGCACCCGGCGCCGTTTCTAGTCGACGCCGATGGAGCTCTCAAGGAGCTGACCGGGCCGAAGCGTCCAGCCCTCGGAACCTCGCGCCGAACCCCGTCCTTCCAGACGACTCAGCGCCAGCTTCATTCCGGAGAGCGGCTGGTGCTCGTCACCGACGGAATCACGAAGCGCCGAATGGAGGGTGGCGGGACCTTCGGAGTGGACGGGATCCGGAACGCCGTCGCCGAGGCCGAAAGCGGAACCGCTGCCAGTACCGCGCTGGCCATCCAGGAGGCGGTTACCAACTGCTGGCGCGAGCCGCTCGAGGACGATGGCACGGTGGTCGTCATGGCGGTCGACTAGACGCACCGGAGGGCCCACCGCGCGGCAGGCCCTCCGGCCCTCCGGATCAGAGGACAGCTACAGGTCAGTGCCTTCCGGCTCGATCTGCTCCTTGCGCACCTGTTCGGAGATCTCCCGCTCCTCGGTCACCGTGTCCTTCTGTAGGCGGACCCGCTCCTTCGGCACGGTGCGCTTCTCCACGACCGGCTGTTCTTCGTGGAGGACGACCTCGTGCTCCTCCTCGGAGATCTCGGGGCCGTCCTGGGCCTGATCGACGTTCGCATCGGTGATCGGCTCACGCTCGACCCGGACCTCCTCGCGCTGGACCGGAACCGTCTGCTGGACCTCCTCGGTCACCACGTACTTGCGCAGACGGGCACGCCCGCGCTCCTGACCGACGGTTCCCACGCGGAGCTCCTCCTCGGAGCGGGTCATTGCGTCGTCGGTGGTGGGACCACTGATGTCACCACCCTCGGTGCCAGCCCCCGCGGCCGTGCTGCGGCCCCCAGCGCCCTGGGCGGTGGTGCTGCCCTCGGCTGTGTAGGGGACTCCGTAGTGCTCGAACAGGCGCTGTTCGTCAGCCTCCGAGAGCTGGCCGTCCCCCTCGATGCTGGGGGCGTCTTTGACCTGGTCCTTGGTGGCGTTTACCCGGACCTGCTCGCCGTTCGGCTCGGCCGCCGCGATGGGTACGAAATGAGAGCGCGTGCCGAACAGACCGCTCGTGACGACCGCCCACTCGGGCTTGCCCGTAGCGGTGTCCTCGTAGATCTCTTTGATCGTGCCGATCTTCTCGCCGTCGGTGCCGACGAGCTCACGGCCCTGCCAGGTGTATGCGTCTGTCATGGTGGTCATGGTTGGTTCTCCTCGTAGGGTTAGGCGGTACTCGGGCGCGCACCCGGTAGCGAACCTCCGCGCGCGTCCTGAGCTTGGGTTTGAGCCTCGTCGGCCCTCTGCTGGGCTCGGTCACGGCCCACCTGCACGTCCTGCTTGACCTGATCCTTGTTGTCCTGAGCCGAGCTGTAGGCGTTGCGCGTCATCTCGGCCGCCACATCACGGCCACCAAGGCCGAAGGCGAGGGCGCCTGCGAGGGCAAGCATCCCGATGAGCGCGATGTAAGTGGCGGTCACGATCACGGGCGCGATCTTCAGCTGAGTGAGGACCATGAATACGACGATGGCCATGATCAGGCCCGGGGCGATCGTGCGGGCGACGCGGCCCGTGGACGTATCGCCCATCAGGCGGTGCGCCGCGGCCCCGGCAACACCGGCCAAGGCGGCGCCAACGACGAAGATCAGCACCGCCGCGACCACATTCGGCAGGTAGTTCTGTACGTTGGCCATGAAGTTGGTCAACGCGGGGATCTTGAGCGCCCCGATCGCCGCGGCGATGGCGTAGATGAAGATGAACCAGAACGCGACCGCCCCGATCAGTCGGGAAGGGCGGGCGTCGGGGCTGACGCGTTCGACGTACTGACCCGCCTGACTGTCGTGCAGCGCCCGGTCGACTCCAAGCTTCTCCAACAGCTTCGAGACGATGGTTCGCACCACCCGGGCGATCAGGTACCCGATGACCAGAATGACCAGGAATCCGAGGATGTTCGGGATGAACCCGAGCAGGGAGTCGAGGCCTCTCTGGAGGCTTTGGGCGATTTGTACCGCGGCAACGGGCATGCAGTTCCTCCTCTGTCTTAGTTTTGCGGCCGCCGGGACAGTTCATGTCCCGCTTGCCGCGATCGTGTCCTAGGCCGGGATACCCAGGCCCGCGCCGGGGCCAACATATGTCCAAGGTTTGTCCAACTTTGTCCCAATAAGGTCGGATGAGGCGGGGCCGGGCCGCTGTCTGCGCGTGGCCAAGATGTGTTGCCTCGGCCGCTGTGGGGGAGAAACCGTGGCTAGACGCCGCTTTCGGATTGCAGAAGCGAATGCCACCTCCCACCTCCGCTTGGATGCGCATCGGCGAGTTGAGCCGGCGGGTGGGCGTGAGCACGGACACATTGCGGGTCTGGGAGCGGCGCTACGGGGTGCTCAAGCCCCGCCGGAGTTCCGGGAATGCTCGCCTCTACTCGGCAGTCGACGAGGCTCGGGTTCGCCTCATGCAGCGCTACATCGCTCAGCGGGTTCCGCCGGCGCAGGCGGCCCAGCTGTCACTGGGAGCGCGCTTCACTTTGAAACCCGGGACTCGCGAGGTTCCGGAACGCGACGACGTGATCCGGGCCAGGGCTCAGCTTCGCGGGGCGCTGGATGAGTTCGACGAAGCCAGCGCCGATCAGGCACTCGAGCAGATGGTGAGCGAGTACTCGACCTTGGTCGTGCTACGGGACGTGATCCTCCCCTATCTTCGCGATGTGGGTGAGCGGTGGGCCACCGGCCACGCCACGGTGGCCCAGGAGCATTTCGCCAGCAACTTCGTGATGTTTCGGCTCGCCAGCCTGAGCCGCGGCTGGGATCGCGGGCTGGGGCCGCTGGCACTCTTGGCCTGCGCTCCGGACGAGCAGCACGTGATCGGTCTCATGTGCTTCGGCATCGCGCTGCGTCAGCACGGATGGCGCATCGCCTTCTTCGGCGCGGCCACCCCCGTGCCGACGCTGCGCATGGCCGCCGCCGCGCTGCGCCCCGACCTGATCATGGTGTGCGCCTCGATGCCAGGCCGTCTCGAGCCGCATGTCGAGTGCCTGGGCGAAATCGGCGCGCGCTGGAGGCTGGCCCTGGCCGGAGTTGGCGCGGCGCCCGAGCTGGCCTCGACGTGCCATGCCGAGTACTTCGAAGATGACCCGGTCACGACGGCCACGAGCCTCGCCGTAGCGCGAGACCACGTGTCGCAGACCGAGACCGGATAGCCTTTCTGTCCGCCGAACGGTTGCAGGGCGCCGGTCGGCGTTCGTCGTTTTCAGCGGTAAAGGGAAGGAGTCATTCGCATGGCGGTACGCGTTGGGATCAACGGATTCGGGCGGATTGGGCGAAACGTGTTTCGCGCCGCCTACGAGCGCGACGCCGACATCGAATGGCTGGCCGTCAACGATCTCGTCGACCCCAAGACGATCGCCCACCTGCTCAAGTACGACTCCAACTACGGGCCGTTCCCGGGCTCGGTGGAGGCCACGGACAAGGGGTTGCGGGTGGACGGCCGGGAGATCCAGGTACTGGCCGAGCGCGATCCCGCCGAGCTGCCCTGGGAGGAGCTGGGAGCCGAGGTGGTGATCGAGTCGACCGGCCTGTTCACCGATCGACCGAACGCGTCCAAACACCTCGAAGCGGGGGCCAAGAAGGTCGTGATCTCGGCCCCGGCGACCGACCCCGACGTGACCGTCGCCCTGGGAGTCAACTTCGACGAGGCGTATGACCGCGATCAGCACCAGATCATCTCCAACGCGTCGTGCACGACCAACTGCCTGGCCCCGATCGCCAAGGTCCTCAACGACACGGTTGGCATCAAGCACGGGCTGATGACGACGATCCACGCCTACACGGCCGATCAGCGCCTCCAGGACATGCCCCACAAGGACCTGCGCCGGGCCCGGGCCGCCGCCGTGAACCTGATCCCGGCCTCCACCGGCGCCGCCAAGGCGATCGGCCTGGTTATCCCCGATCTCAACGGCAAGCTGGGCGGGATGGCCGTCCGCGCCCCCGTGCCCACGGGCAGCGTGGTCGACCTGACCGTCGAGACCAATCGCGAGACGACCGTCGAGGAGGTCAACGACGCGATGCGCAGCGCTGCCGAGGAGGGGCCGCTGAAGGGGCTGCTCACCTACGTCGAGGACCCGATCGTCTCGACCGACATCGTCAAGAACCCGGCCTCCTCGATCGTCGACTCGCAGCTCACGGCGGTGATGGACGGGACGATGGTCAAGCTCATCTCGTGGTACGACAACGAGTGGGGCTACTCGAACCGGATCGTCGATCTGGTTCAGAGGCTGCTTTGAGGACGCTCGACGACCTCGGCGATATAGCGGGGAAGCGGGTGCTCGTCAGGGTCGACTTCAACGTTCCCCTGAAGGACGGAGCGGTGGCGGACGACACCCGGATCCGCGCCGCGCTGCCGACCCTGACCGAGCTGCTGGAACGGGACGCGCGGCTGGTGCTCGTCTCGCACCTCGGGCGTCCCAAGGATCGCGAGCCTGAGCTCTCGGTCCGGCCCGCCGCCGACCGCCTGGCCGAGCTGGGCGGTTTCGACGTCACCCTGGCGCCTGGCGTGGTGGGTGAGGACGTCACCGCCTTCGCGGAGAACGTCAGCCCCGGCCAGGTACTGATCCTGGAGAACGTCCGCTACGAGCCGGGGGAGACCGAGAACGATCCGGACCTCGCCGCCGAGCTGGCGTCATTGGCGGACGTCTACGTAGACGATGCCTTCGGAGCCGCCCACCGGGCCCACGCCTCAACCGAGGGCGTGGCCCGGCTCTTGCCCCACGCCGCGGGTCGGCTGCTCGAGCGCGAGGTCGAGGCACTCTCGCAGGTGCTACAGAACCCGGAGCGACCGCTCGTGGCCGTGCTCGGGGGCGCCAAGGTATCGGACAAGATCGCCGTCATCGATCGCTTTCGCCAGGTCGCCGACGCGGTGCTGATCGGAGGCGCGATGTGCTTTCCCTTCCTGGCCGCCCAGGGCCACTCGGTCGGGGCTTCGCTGTGTGCGGCCGAGGACGTGGAGCTGGCCCGGCGGACATTGGCGGCGTCTGAGGGGGCGCGGATCGAGCTGCCACGGGACCTGGTCGTGGCCGATCGCCTGGCCGCCGAAGCTACGCCACAACTCATCGACGGGGTCGACGTGCCCGACGGGCTGATGGGCCTCGACATCGGGCCCAACACGGCCGAGGCGTATGACACCGAGATTGAACAGGCAGGCACCGTGTTCTGGAACGGCCCGATGGGCGCGTTCGAGCTCGCGCCGTTTGCCGCCGGGACCCGGGCCGTCGCCGAGGCGGTGGCCTCGGCGTCGGGTACCACGGTGGTCGGCGGAGGCGACTCGGCGGCCGCGCTGGCTGAGTTCGGGCTTGCCGACCGGGTAACCCATCTCTCGACCGGGGGTGGCGCCGCGCTCGAGCTGATCGAGGGCAAGCCGCTGCCGGGGGTGGAGGCGCTGTCGTGAGCACCGCCGAGCGCACCCCCCTGGTCGCGGGCAACTGGAAGATGCACAAGACGGTCAGCGAGGCCGAGGCGTTCATCGCCGGGCTGCTCCCGCGGCTCTCCTCAGTGAGCGGGATCGACGTGGCCGTGTGCCCTCCCTTTCCCGCCCTTGGCCCCCTCGTCGACTCGACCCGGGGCTCCCGGGTTCAGGTGTTTGCCCAGAACATGCACTCCGAAGACGAGGGAGCGTTCACGGGCGAGGTGGCGCCGCCGATGCTCGTCGAGCTCGGCGTCCACGGCGTGATCCTCGGCCATTCCGAGCGGCGCGAGCTGTTCGGCGAGACCGACCGGGCGCTGCAACAGAAGGTGCCGGCGGCGCTGAGCCACGGCCTTACCCCGATCCTGTGCGTCGGCGAGACCGAGGAGGAGCGGGAGGCGGGCGAGACCGAGCGCAAGCTGCGCCATCAGGTTCGCGAGGACCTAGCCAAGATCGAGAACGAGCAGCTGGGCGATGTGGTGATCGCCTATGAGCCGATCTGGGCCATCGGGAGCGGAAAGGTGGCCACTCCCGAGCAGGCCCAGGAGGCCATCGGGTTCATCCGCGCCCTGGTGGGCGATCGCTCGCGAGAGCAGGCCGAACGCACCCGGGTCCTCTACGGAGGCAGCGTGAAGGAGGAGAACGCCGCCGAGCTGCTCGCGCTGCCAGACGTCGACGGAGCTCTGGTCGGCGGCGCGAGCCTGTCCGCCGACTCGTTCGCGGCGATCGTCTCGGCGGCGGCGTAGTGGCCATCCCGCCCGGGGCTGATTCGGTGCCCGCCCCGGCGGTGGCGCTGATCATCCTCGACGGCTGGGGCCTGGCTCCCGACGGGCCGGGAAACGCGGTCTCGCTGGCCGAGACCCCGGTGTTCGACGAGCTCTGGGATGCCTACCCCCACACCCAGCTGCGGGCGGGCGGGGAGGCCGTGGGCCTGCCCGACGGCCAGATGGGCAACTCGGAGGTGGGGCATCTCAACCTCGGTGCCGGCGCCGTCGTCCTCCAGGATCTGACCCGGATCGACCAGGCGGTGGCGGGCGGCGAACTGGTCGAGAACCCGGTTCTCAGAGACGCGTTCTCCGGCGCCAAGCGCGTCCATCTCATCGGGCTGGTGTCGGACGGCGGCGTCCACTCCGGCTTCGGTCACCTGGAGGCGCTGATCCGGATGGCGGCCGAGCTGGAGGTCCCCGATCTCGTGCTGCACGCCTTCACCGATGGCCGCGACACCCTCCCGACCTCCGGCGCCGGCTACCTGGAGACGGTGGAGGGCTGGATGTCGGACGCCGGGGTGGGGCGGATCGGCTCGGTGATCGGGCGCTACTTCGCCATGGACCGCGACAGCCGCTGGGACCGGATCCAGCGCGCCTACGACCTGCTCGTGCACGGAAAGGCCGAGCACGAGGCGGCGTCGGGTGTGAAGGCGGCTCGCGCCGCGTACGAGCGAGATGAGACGGACGAGTTCATCGCCGCCACACGCGTGGGCGAGGAGGCTTCGATCCGCGCCGGTGACTCGGTGCTGGCGTTCAATTTCCGCCCCGACCGGATGCGGGAGATCACCCAGGCCCTGGCCGAGCCGGATTTCGACGAGGTCGACCGCGGGGACGCGCCGCCGGTCGAGCGCTACACGACCATGACCGAGTATGAGGCGGGGTGGCCCTACCCGGTCGCCTTCCCGCCTGAGCATCCGGCGACCACGCTGCCGGCCGTGCTGGCCGCGCAGAAGGTGAGCCAGCTGCACGTGGCGGAGACGGAGAAGTACCCCCACGTGACGTACTTCTTCAACGGCGGTAATGAGGACGCGGTGACCGGCGAGCGGCGCGAGCTCGTCGCCTCACCGCGCGACGTCCCCACCTACGACCACAAGCCCGAGATGAGCGCTCGTGAGGCGGCGGCGGCGTTCGTCGACGCGTGGGGGGAGGACACGCCGAGCTTCGGGATCATCAACTTCGCCAACGCGGACATGGTCGGCCACACCGGCGTGATCGAAGCGGCAGTCAAGGCGATCGAGACCGTCGACGGGTGCCTGGGGGAGGTGGTCTCGGCCGTCCACGAGTCAGGCGGAGCCTGCGTGATCACGGCCGACCACGGGAACGCCGACAACATGCTCGAGCCGGACGGGAGTCCCAACACGGCGCACTCCCTGAACCCGGTGCCGCTGATCGTCACCGTCTCGGGAGTGGGGCTGCGCGAAGAGGGGATCCTGGCCGATGTGGCGCCCACGGTGCTCGAGCTCCTGGGCGTGGATCAGCCGCCCGAGATGACGGGGAAGTCGCTGATCGAGGAGTAGGGGCCGGCGGCTGGGGTCCGCCAGCCCGCCGACAGGGTGGCCAGGGCGAAGAAGTGGACTATGCGTCCCCTCGCGCCCGCCGTCGCTCCACCGTGCCCAGATATACTTGACACAGGGTCACTTAGATTTCATACTTTGACCAGACTGCAATACGTAAGCCTCACCGTAAGGAGGTTTGAGGACATGGCACTGATTCGATGGGAGCCCGTTCGAGAGCTCAACACGATCCAGAACGAGATGAACCGGCTCTTCAACACGTTCTTCGATGCCCCGGCCAGCGGGGGCGCAAGCCCAGCTGCATCGCGCCGCTGGCTACCGGCCATGGACCTGGTCGAGGCCGGCAGCGAGTTCGTCCTGCGGGCCGATCTGCCCGGCGTCGACGAGAGCGACGTCAACATCGAGGTCGAGGACAACGTCCTCTCGATCTCAGGCGAGCGCAAGTCCGAGCACGAGGAGCACACGGACGGGTACTACCGGCTCGAGCGCGCCTCGGGCAGCTTTTCCCGGTCGCTGACCCTCCCCGACGGCGTCGATCCCGAGAAGGTCCAGGCGAGCTTCGACAAGGGCGTCCTCGAGATTCGGATTCCCAAGCCCGAGCAGCGCCAGCCCCGCAGGGTCACGATTTCCGCCGGTGGCGGAGCTTCACAGACGCTCGAGGGCACCGAGACCGAGGGCACGAAGAGCACCGACAGCGCGGGCGAGAACTCAAACGCTTCCGTCGGCGCCACCGCCTAGCCGAAGGTAAAGCCGCAGTCGAGGACGGATCGCCCGGTGCGGTCCGTCCCCGTCTGCCTCAGTTGCTACCAGGCCGTTCGCCGGGTGAAGAGCCAGACCGCGGCCAGAACGAGCAGGAACAGAAGCACTGGGTGAACGGCGACGCCGAGCACCACGGCGATAACCACTATCAGCAGGGCTATCAGCAGATCGCGAATCATCTAATCCTCCGATCCGATTGGTGACGCCCCACTACTACCCCGCTGGGTCGGTTCGCCAATCGGGGGAACCGTTCCGACCGCGCCCGGGACCGGCCCGCGTAGGCTGATCAGCGCCGTGTTCACGATCACTTCTCGCGCTCCCGGCTCGCTCGCGCGCACCGGGATCCTCCACCTCGCCCACGGTGAGGTCCGCACCCCGGCGTTCGTGCCGCTGGCCACCCGAGGAGCGGTGAAGACGCTCGAGCCTCGCGACGTCGAGGCGATCGGCTTCGAGATGGTCCTGGGCAACACGTTCCATCTCTTCCTCGCCCCCGGTCCGGACCTGGTGGCGAGGCTCGGGGGGCTTCATGAGTTCATGCGCTGGTCGCGGCCGATCATCACCGACTCGGGTGGGTTTCAGGTCTTCTCGATGGGCCATGGTGGCGTCGCCGACGAGATCAAGGGTCGCCGCCGCGACGCCCGTCAGTCAGACGGCACGATCCTGACCATCGAGGAGGAGGGCGTCCGCCTCCGCTCCTACCTGGACGGAAGCGAGCAGTTCATCTCGCCCGAGGTCTCGATGTCGGTGCAGGCCGCGCTGGGATCGGACATCGCGCTCGTGTTCGACGAATGCACGCCGTTTCACGTCACCCGTGACTACACCGCGCGCTCAATGGAGCGGACCCACCGATGGCTTAAGCGGTGCCTGCGCTGGCACGCCGAGCACGGGCCGGCGGACCAGGCGGTCTACGGGATCGTCCAGGGCGGCGTGGAGCACGACCTCCGGCTCGAGTCAACGGCAGCGGTGGCGGGCAGCGGTTGCCCGGGCATCGCCATCGGCGGGTCGCTCGGGCAGGACGAGGCGCAGATGCACGAGGTCGTGGGGTGGACGACAGCCGAGCTCGAGCGCCAGGCCCCCCAGCGGCCACGCCACCTGCTGGGGATCGGCGACATACCCGGCCTGATCCGCGGGGTCGAGCTCGGGATCGACACCTTCGACTGTGCGCTGCCCACCCGGCTCGGCCGCCACGGGGTCGCGCTTGTCCCGGATCCGCAGGGCCGCTGGCGGCTCGACCTCGCCAAGGGCCGCTGGCGCGAGTCCACGGCGCCAATCCTCGATGGCTGCGGCTGCCCGGCGTGCTCAGGCGGCTTCACCCGCGCTTACCTGCACTACCTGCTGCGGGCGGGCGAGATGACCGGTCTGCGGCTGGTCACGCTCCACAACCTGACCTTCATGGCCCGGCTCATGGACGATCTCCGGGCCGGCATCGACGAGGGGCGTCTGCGCGAGGTCGCGGCCGCCCTGAGAGCGGGTGCCGCCCCCGGCACCGCTACTTCGTGTACTGGTTGATCAGGTTCGAGAGCGAATTGATTGCGCTGTGGGCGTCGTGAGACACCGTCGTGCGGATATTGGTAACCGTCGGTGAGGTGCTGGTCGAGACGACGAGCGCGATGACCACCGCGGCCGCGAACAGGAGCCCGATGAACAGGCCGAGCAGGACACGGCGGGCCGCCCGGCCGCGACGCCGAGGCTCCTCGACGTACGTGGGTGGAAGGCGTTGATAGGGATCGGTCGCATAGGGGCGGGGTTCCAGGCGGCGAACCGGGCGGGCGCCGGTGGCGGCCGTCGCCGGTGCCGGGCGGGCCTGCGTGGCCATTCGTGTCGCCGCCGTGTCGTCTCGCCCGGAGATGACCCGGGTCGCGCCCGTGCCTAGGGCGGCCGTGCTCGCCGTGGCCAGCGGCGGCTCGATCCCGTGGGCGCCCTTGCGCAGCGCCTCGCCGAAGGCGATCGCGTCCGCGGGCCGCCGCTCCGGCTCCAGGGCCAGCGCAAAGGACACGGCGCGGGCCAACTCACGCGGAACCGCCGGATTGACCTGATCGAGCGGCGCTGGCGCTTCGCGCTGCTGCTTGAGCGTCAGCTCGGAGAGCGAGTTGGCCTCGTAGGGAAGGCGCCCAGAGAGAAGCTGGTAGGTGACGACGCCGAGCGAATAGATGTCGGCCTGGGGGCCGGCCTCCTCGCCGCGCGCCTGCTCGGGCGCCAGATAGGCAGCCGTCCCGAGCACCGAACCGACCTGGGTGATGCTCGACTGGCCGGCGGCACGGGCGATACCGAAGTCGGCCAGCTTCACGACCTCAGCCTCGGACACGAGCAGGTTGCCTGGCTTGACGTCTCGGTGGATGACGCCGTTGCGGTGGGCGTAGTCGAGGCCGCGACAGGCCTGGCTGATGATCTCGATCGCCTCGTCGACCTCGAGCCGGCCGTGGTCACGCAGGAGCTCGGCGCACGACTGCCCCGGAACGTGCTCCATGACGATGAAGTGCTGATGCTGCCCCTCGTCAAAGCCGAAGTCGAACACCTGGACGATGTTGGGGTGGATGAGCCGGGCCGCGGCCAAGGCCTCGCGGCGAAAGCGCGAGACGAAGGTGGGATCGTCGGCCAGGTGCTCGGCGAGCAGCTTCAGCGCCACGTATCGCTCCAGGCGCTGGTCGAAGGCCAGGTGGACGGTGGACATGCCGCCGACGCCGAGCCGTCGCTCGACGCGATAGCGCCCCGCGATCGTCTGACTACTGGCCATTGCCATTTCCGTTGCTAGCTCCGCCACCGGTTCCGGGGAGGCCACCCGAGCCTCCGGTCAGCCCACCCCCACCGCTGTTAGTACCCGTGGTGGTCGTCGTGGTTGCAGGCGTCGTGTTGGTGTTGGTGGGGGTCGTGTTGGTGTTCGTTGTGGTGGTCGTCGTCGTGGTGGTGTGCGTGGTCGGCGTGGTGGTTGTGGTGGCGGTGGTCGTGGGGGTGCTCTGGGTCGTCGTGGTCGTCGAGACCGGGTGGCATTGCGAGTCGGAGAGGTTGATCACCTGGTTGGCTTCGCTGATCAGGGCCTGGCGCAGGTTGGCGTTGACCGTGCCGGGGAGACTCGCCACCTGGCCGGCCAGGCTCCGAGTCGCGGTCTGGACGTCGGCGCAATGGCCGGCGCCGAGCGCGGATGAGACCTGATTCAGCTGATTTTGCAGCGCACTGGCCTGGCTGCCCGTCAGGAGCCCCGCCCCGCTACCGCCGCATCCGGTGACGAAGCCGACGACAAGGCTCAAGCTTCCAGCCAGGAGCGCGCGATGAAAATTGCGCATCCGAGACCTGACTTTAGAGATTGGTGCCGTTGGCATCGGGTTAGCCGGGGATGAGGGTCTACTGACCGTAAAGGAGTCGTTCGGCGAGCGAATCGGGAAGCTTGGCGGCGCGGATCGCCGCCGCCGCCCCGTCGATGTCGTAGTCGACCCGGCGGTAGACGGCCTCCCAGGCGTCGAGATCGAGCTCGAGCCAGGCGGCCCTGGGATCGCCATCTCGCGGCTGACCCACGCTTCCAGGGTTGATCAGCCATTCACCGGAGGGCAGCTCCAGCTCCTCGTCGGCGGTCCGCGTCTGGCCGGTTGTGGTCTCCCCGGGAAGCCGGGTGAACGATAGGGCGACGTGCGAGTGGCCGATCAGGCACACGCGGTGGGTTTGCGCGTCCAGGCAGAGCTCGGCCTGGAGCGCCGAGAGCACGTATTCCCATACCGGGTCCCGGGGGCTGGCGTGGTAGAGCCCGACCGCCTCCTCAAGATTGAGCGGCTCGAGCGACTTAAGGAACTCGAGCGTCTGGGGGGAGATCGTCTCCTGGGTCCAGCGCGCAGCCAGCGCCGCTCCGCGTGAGAAGTCCTCCAGCGGGAGGTCGCCGCGGACGCCGAGGTCGTGGTTTCCGGCCAGGCAGAGAGCGGCGTGCCGCTGGGCCAGCTCCACGCAAGCGTCGGGATCGGCGCCGTAGCCGACGAGGTCGCCGAGGCACCAGAGCTCCTCGCAGTCTGAGGCCTCGATGTCCTCCAGAACGGCCTCAAAGGCCTGCCGATTCCCGTGGATGTCTGAGACGATGGCCACCCGCATGGTGGCTACAGTCTCCCCGGTGAGACGCTCAGAGGTCCTCTGGCCGCTTCTGGCGGCGGCCGCGACCGCCGAGGCCGGGGTCCGGCTGCTGACCCCGCGCGAGGCGCCGATCGAGCCCGCCTCGGTGGACGTCGAGCGCTATTTCAGCCGCGAGGAAGTGCACCGGGGGGCGGCCTTCGCGCGGCCCCAGCTTGCTCTCGGCCTGGTCCGTTCCGGTGTTGAACTGGCCGCCCTGGCGGGCCTCGTGGCCGCCCAGCGCCGGCCGGCGCCCCGCTCATCGCGCTTCCGTCTACCTCGGCGGAGACGCCGGTCGGCGGCGCAGCGGTTGATCGACAGCCCCTATGCCGGAGGGGCCGTGGCGGCCGCCCGGCTGGCCGTGGGCATGACCGTGCTCGGACTGCCGCTCTCGGCGGTGGCTCGGCGGCGCGCGATGGCGGTGGGGTTGATCACGCAGTCCTGGCGGGGCTGGGCGGGGGACGTGGCCAAGCAGCTCGGGATCGAGAGCGTGCTGGCCGGGGGCGCGGGCGCCGCCGTCACGGCGCTCACTCGGCGCTACCCCCGAAGCTGGTGGCTCCCCGCGGCGTTCGGCTCAGTGGGCGTTGGAACCCTCCTTGGAGCCCTGGCCCCGGTCCTCCTCGATCCGATGTTCAACGACTTCGAGCCCCTGCCCGAAGGCGAGCTGCGCTCCGATGTGCTCGCCCTGGCGCGGGCGGCCGGAGTCGAGGTGGGGGAGGTCTATGCCATCGACGCCAGCCGGCGGACGACCGGCGCGAACGCCTACGTCACCGGGCTCGGACCGACCAAGCGCGTGGTTCTGTTCGACACCCTGATCGACCGCTACAGCCGGGACGAGATCAAGGTCGTGGTCGCCCACGAGCTGGCCCACGTTCGTAACCGTGATGTCCTCCGGGGGGTTCTCTACGGGGCGCTGGTGGCGCCGGCCGCGGCCCTGGCTGTCCAGCGCCTGAGCTGGGCTCTGACGCCTCGGCGTGAGGCCGATGAGGCGCTCCCCGCGCTGACGCTGGCCGCCGTGCTGGTCAGTGCCCCGACGGCGCTCATCGGGAACCGTCTCTCCCGCGCGCTTGAGCGGCGGGCCGACGATTACTCGCTGGAGCTCGCGGATGCTCCGGAGGCCTTCGTCTCCTTCGAGCGGGCGGTGGCCCTCCAGAACGTGGCCGACATCACCCCGCCGCGGTGGGCAAGCGCGCTCCTGGCCACCCATCCCCCCACGCTCGAGCGCATCGGAGCCGCCGTGGCTTACGCCCGGCGTGAGGCCCCTCGGGCCGAGGCTCGGGTCTAGACCTCGGGCGGTGGGGTCTCGGTGCCGCCGTACTCAGGCGGCGGGGGGGTCTCGGTGCCTCCGTACTCGGGCAGGTTCTTGATCCCCTCCCGAGTCTCCCACTTCGAGTAGTTGTCCTGCATGGCGTCGATCAGCTCCCGCATGAATTTCGGCGAGAGGTTGATCCGGCTGACCACCACGCCGGGGATCTCCTCGTCCTCGACCTCGTGGTCGACCCGCGCGAAGGTGATGGTGAACTCGTAATCGGAGTGGCTCACGTTCGCGAAGTTGGCGTAGGAGCCGGCCATGATCTCGGGCGAGAAGTGGATGTTGATCCGGCGTTCGTTGCGATCCGCGTCGTTCATATCGACCGTAGTATCTCAGCCGTGCGAATCATCGTCGTCGCCGTGGGTCGCCTGCGGCCGCCGTTCGCCGATGACGTCCAGCACTATCAGAAGCTCCTGGCCCGCCATGCCCGGGTCGAACTGGTCGAAGTTCGCGAGGACGAGCAGGTGGGGAGGAGGCTGCCGGCGCGCGCCTATGTGTCGTTGCTTGACCGGGGTGGCGAGGAGCTCGACTCGGTGGGCTTCAGCCGTTTCCTGGAGCAGCGGCGCCAGAGCGGCCAGGAGCTGTGCTTCGTGGTCGGCGGCCCCTACGGGCTCGATCTGGACGGCGTGGATCATCGCCTCTCGCTGGGCCGGGTGACGCTGCCGCACCAGCTGGCCCGCGTCGTGCTGCTGGAGCAGCTCTACCGCGCCCATAAGATCCTGGCTGGTGAGCCGTATCACTACTGAAGCCGATACCGACCCGCTCCGGGAGCTCGATGCCAACGTCCGCGCGGCCGTCACGGTCGTGCGGGGTCCGGCCGGCGAGCCCTCTGCGCAGCTGCGACTCGAACGCTCGCGGCGCGAGGGCCAGGGCGACTATTCGACCAACGCCGCGATGCTGCTCGCTCCGGCGCTGGGCAGTCCGCCGCGGGAGATCGCCGAGCGAATCGGGGCCGAGCTCTCCACCGTGATGGGGGAGAACCTGGAGCACGTCGAGGTCGCCGGTCCCGGCTTTCTCAACCTGTTCCTCTCGGACACCTGGTACCGCCAGGCGCTGGCTTCGATCCTCGCCGCCGGCGACGGCTTCGGCGCCGGCGGAGCGCAGCGCCCCGAGCGGATCGTCCTCGAGTTCGTCTCGGCCAATCCGACCGGACCGCTCAACGCCGCCAACGCCAGGCACGGTGCCTACGGCGACGCCCTGGGGCGGATCCTCGAGCGGCGAGGCCATGCGGTCTGGCGCGAGTACTACTTCAACGACGCCGGCAACCAGATCCGGCTCCTTGGCGAATCGGTTCGGGCCCGCGCGCGGGGCGAGGAGGTGCCCGAAGGGGGCTACCAGGGCGAGTACATCGCAGAGCTCGCGGCCGAGATACCGGGGGCGGCGGAGCTCCCGGGCCCTGAGCTGGCGGCCCGGGCGGTGGCCCTGATGCTCGACCGCGTCAAGGCGACGCTTGAGCGCTACGGGGTCCATTACGACCAGTTCTTCAGTGAGCGGACGCTGCACGCGGGATCGCCCAACGCGCTCGAGCGGACGCTGGGACGGCTCGAGGAGCGTGGCCACATCTATACGTCCGAGGGCGCGAGATGGCTGCGCACGACCACCTTCGGCGACGACAAGGATCGGGTCGTGATCCGCTCCAACGGGGAGCCGACCTATCTGGCCGCCGATATTGCCTATCTGGACGAAAAGCGGGGGCGCGGCTTCGACCGGCAGATGATCCCGGTGGGCTCCGATCACGATGCCTACGCGCGGGAGCTCAAGGCGGCGATGGCAGCCCTAGGAGGCGATCCCGACACGGTCGAGGTCCCGATCCTCCAGTTCGTGCACCTCGTCCACGAGGGCGAGGTGTTTGCCATGTCCAAGCGCCGGGGGGACTTCGTCACCCTCGATGATCTGCTCGACGCCATCGGCGTCGACGCGACCAGGTTCTTCATGCTCCGGAGCTCCCACGACCGGACCCTCGACCTCGATCTCGAGCTGGCCCGCCAGCAGTCGAAGGAAAACCCCGTCTACTACGTCCAGTACGCCCACGCGCGGATCGCCTCGATGCTCCGCCGCCTGCCCGAGGGGCGCGTCGCCGAGGCACTCGAGCCCGGGGCCGACTGGGGCCTCGACCCGCTTGAGCGCCAGGAGCGAGACCTGGTCAAGAAGCTGGGCTCGTTCCCGGAGGAGCTGGCCGAGGCCGCCCTCCGTCGCGCCCCGCACCGGATCACCCAGTACGCCCTCGAGCTGGCCCGGGAATTCACCGCTTTCTACGAAGCCTGCCAGGTCATCGGCGCCACCCCGGCTTCCGCCGAGGCCTTCCGGATTGCCCTATCGGTGGCCGCGCAACGGACCATCGCCCTGTCCCTTCACCTGCTCGGGGTGAGCGCTCCCGAGTCGATGTAGCGGGCCCTCTCAACCGCCGTAGCGGCTGAGCTCCTCTTCGAGCCGGCTTTCCTCCGCGGGATCGAGCGGCGGCGCGCCCGCCAAGGGTTGGGCGCGAGCCGCCCGGGCTCGGCGGCGCCAGCGAGGCAGGGTGATGAGGAGGACCACGACGCCGAGGACGACGATCGCCGGTGGCAGCACGTAAACGGTCAAGTTAAAGCCGTGGGCGGGCGGGCGGCCGAGGACGGCGGGGCCGTACTGGACGACCAGCTGGCGCTCGATCTGGGCCTTGGTCTCGCCCTTGGCGATGAGAGCACGGATGAAACCGCGCTCCTGATAGGCCTCGGGGGAATCGGCGACGGCCAGCGGCTCGTTGCACACGGTGCACATGACGTCGTTCTCGATGTCGAGGAGCGAGGCCCGGGCCCGGGTGGTGGCCGCCGCGGCGGCATCGGGGACCACGAGCGCCGAGAACAGGGCCAGGGCGAGAACGGCCAAAGCCGCGCTTGTGCGACGGGAGCGAGTGGTCATGAGCTCGCCGTGAGCAGCGGGGCGACGGTCTGCTGAAGCCAGGTGCCGCCAAGCTCGTAGCGGCGCAGGGCAACCACCCGCCCTTGACGGTTGATGATGAACGTCTCCGGCACGCCGTTGATCCCCCAGGACTGCGAGAAGGTGCCTGAGACGTCTCGGAGGACCGGATAGCTGATGTGCTCCTGGTGGACGAAGGACTCCGAGGCCCCCGTGTCGTCCTTGTAGGTGACCCCGACCACGGTCCCGTCGTGCTGGGCGAGGATGCGCTGCTCACGGTCGAGGATCGGCGCCTCGGCTCGACACGGCGAGCACCAGGAGGCGAACACGTTGACGACGACGATCTTGCCCCGGAAGCGGGTCAGCGTCTCGTGGCCTGAGGATCCCAGCACGGGGAGGGCCATGTGTGTGTTGGGGGGCAGCGGGTGGATGCCTCGGCTGAGTGAGGAATCGAGGGAGGTGTTGACCCCCTGGTGGCTCACCCCGAAGGCGAGCAGGACCAAGAGGCCGATCGCGACGGCGACGATCACGGCGGGGACGGCGAGGCGGCGCATACGGCCGCTCAAATGTAATACGGGGGCGGAGAATTGGTTCCGAGTTTGCGCGGAGGCCACCGCCATCGGATTTGTCCCGCGTCCGTTTAGCGTCCAGTTGACGCTGAAAAAAGCCTAAGTAAACCCCGGCGAGTGCCGATACGCCTGTGTTGTCCAGGCACTACAGGCGGAGGGGTGAGATGAGGGTACGAGTAGCGGCGCTGACGCTGGTGGCCGCGCTGGCCGGGGGTTCGCTGATGGCGCCGTCTGCGCTCGCGGCAAGCTCAGACCAGGCTGTCGCCTACCAGCTCGATGCGGCCCACGACGGCTACCAGGACGCAAGTCCCATCACGACGCCCCTCTCCCAGGCCTGGTCGGTGAATCTTGGCGGCTCGATCTCGTATCCGTTGATCGTCAACGGCATCGTGTATGTGACCGCGGCCGGGTCCGGGGGTGGAACCACGCTGTACGCGATCGAGCAGGCGACGGGCGCGACGCTGTGGTCGCACGCGCTCGGGGGCACCTACGCCTGGTCCGGTCTCGCCTATGACGCGGGGCTGGTGTTCACGGTCAACAGCGACGGGACCCTGACGGCGTTCGATGCCGGGAGCGGGGCGAGCGTCTGGAGCCTCAGCCTGCCCGGACAGACGTTGTTCACCAGCCCGCCCACGGCTTTCGACGGCTATGTCTACACCGGTGGCGCCGGAGGCGGCGGCGACGTCTACGCGGTCTCGGAAGCCACCGGAGCGCTCGTCTGGGAGGAGCCGGTGGAGAACGGCGATGACAGTTCGCCGGCGGTCGACTCAAGCGACGTCTATGTGACGTACGCCTGCGATCAGGATTACGACTTCGATCCGTTCACCGGTGCCCAGATCTGGCACCACACGAGCTCGTGCGAAGGCGGCGGTGGCAGCACCCCGGTTCTGGCCGGCGGCGACGTGTTCGGCCGTGACGCAACTAACGGAAACGTCGTCCTCTCGGCGAGCAGCGGAGCCACCCTCGGCTCGTTCACGGCGGGCCCGGCGCCCGCCGTCGGTGGCGGCGACGCCTACACCGTCAGCGGCGGCGCTCTCACCGCCGTCGCCGGCTCCGGTTTGGGTAACACGGCGTGGACATTTACCGGCGATGGCAAGATCGACAGCGCGCCGATCGTGGTGGGGAACCTCGTGTTCGCGGGCTCCTCGGGCGGCAATCTGTACGCGCTGGACGCCGCGTCGGGGGCGACTGACTGGTCGACCACCCTGGCCAGCGGGGTTCCGGCTCCTGAGGAGGGACAGTCGTCGCAGCCCCTCACCGGGCTGGCGGCCGGCGAGGGGACCCTCATCGTCCCGACGGGAAGCGAGCTCGTGGCCTTCACGGGCGCCAATGTCGGGAGCGGGACCCCAACCGAAAGCACGGGCCCCTCCGTCGTCGGGACCCCTGTCGTCGGCCAGCCGGTCGGCGCCGATGTCGGAACCTGGAGTGGCCTGCCGACCAGCTACACGTTCCAGTGGCTGGACTGCGACGGAGGCACCTGCTCAGACATCACCGGCGCCAACACCGAGTCCTACACGCCGACGAGCGCACAGCTGGGGCATGCGCTCGAGGTCAGCGTCACCGCGACCAACGCCAGCGGGACGTCGAGCGCCGTCGTGTCCGGGCCATCCAACGCCATCGTCGCGCCGCCGACGATCTCCCAGTCGCCCACGATTGGCGGCACAGCCGCCGACGGTCAGACCCTTACCGCGTCGCCCGGCAGCTGGAACGGGAACCCGACCGGCTATTCCTACCAGTGGCTCCGCTGTCAAAGCGGCTCCTGCAGCCCGGTCAGCGGCGCCACACTGAGCACATACGCCGTGACCGCCGCCGACATCGGATCGCAGCTTAAGGTGCAGGTCACGGCGGTCAATCCCGCCGGTGCCGGTTCGGCCAGCTCCCAGCCCACGTCAACCGTGCCGACCGATGCCACGACGCTGAGGCTGACCTCGTCGGTTAACCCGGTCAAGGTCGGGAACTCCGTGGTCTTCACTGCGACGATGTCGCCCAGCGTTGACGGAGGCACGGTCAGCTTCAGCCAGGACGGTGACCCAGCGACCTGGTGCCAGGCGATGCCGGTCGGCGGCTCGACCCAGACCGTCACCTGCGGCGGGACGGCGGGGGCCACGGGCGAGATCAGTATCTCGGCCACCTACTCGGGCGATCCCCATTTCAACGCCTCGACCTCTTCGCTGACCGAGGACATCGTTGACGGTTCCTCCACCTCGACGACGCCAGGAACCCCGCCCGCGCCACCCACGGTGAGCCTGGAGGGGACGCCGTCAGCCACTTCGACCACTCCCACGATCTACTACCGGGAGTCCGGGACCGTCAACTGGACCCTGTGCAATCTCGATGGCAAGTACATCCCGTGTGACACCACCCATGCCGTGCTCCCGAAGCTGAGCTACGGCACGCACCAGTTCACTGTGGAAGTGGAGAACGCCGGCGGAAGTTCACACGCGGAGGAGACGTGGAAGGTCGTGGCCGCCGGGACGGCGAAGCTCGTGACGGCACACAAGCTGTCGGCGCCCAAGAACCTCCGGGGACACCGGGTTCGCGGAGGCATTCTCCTCACCTGGAGCGCAGTCAGCGGGGCGCGCTCCTACGTGCTGAGCGTGACAGTGGGCGGCGCGACCCGCCGTCATAACCTGGGGGCGGGCGCCCACAGCTTCACGGTCAAGCTCCGACGCCGCGCGCGGATGAAGGTGACTCTGAAGGCGGTGGGTTCCGGTGGCGCGGCCAGTGCCGCGACACGACTTTCGCTCAGCCGGTGAGGCTGTTAGCCACCTCTTGATGGGTACCGATCTCGATCACGGGATCATCGGCGGGTCTGAGCCAGCGCAGCACAGCAAGCAGTCGAGTTTCCGGTAGGGCGACGCAACCAGCGGTGGGGCCGTAGACCCAGCTGTGGAAGAAGATCGCCGAGCCCGGGGCGTGACGGCCCCCGATCGTGGGGTCGACGTTGAAGCGGATGACAGCGAAGTACGGGTAGGCGAGCGTCTCGGTCCACAGCCCCACGGAATCGGATTCCGTGGCGAAGCGGGGCGTGACGCCGCAGCGGAGGTGGACGAAGCGGTTGTACCGGCGCGTGTACTGATCGGAGTCCCACCAGTCGCCGCATCTGAGCTGGTGGTAGGCGTAGTGCAGGGCGCCCGGGTTGGGGCGGGTGCCGTAGAAGGTGGCGCCGATCCCGTACACGCCGGTTGGCGTCGAGCCGTCGCCCTCATGCCGGCTGTCCCGCAGGCCGCTGTAGCCGGTCTCGGCCTGCCACGGCCCAAACACGAGATGCCAGGACGAGGCGGGGTTGGCGCGACGGTAGACGCGCAGTGTGGCCAGATAGTTCGCCGGGTGGTAGGTCGGGCTCGAGACCAGGATCAGCTGGTCGGCAGTGGCCGGGATCTGGAAGCTCGGCTGTGCGCTGGCCGCCGCCGGCAGAGCGAGCGCGGCCAGGACCGTCGCTGCTGCTAGAGACTTGCCGACTGCCGCCCACACCGTCTGGAGCACCGTAGCGCTGATCCCGGTGGCTCGGGGCCCCGCAGAAGAAAAACGCGGCCCCAAACTTCGGGGCCGCGTTCCGCTTGCGATGGTATGGAGTGAGCCCGGGATCCCGCTCGGACGACCGGACTCTATGTATGAACTCGATGTGCCGACTAGTTACCCGCGGACGGTGAGCCTCGGTCAATCGTGGACGAACGTCGTAGCGGTCATTTGGCGCGTCGGCAGGCGACAATCAGCACCGCGCCCCCGGGGGCCAGCGACACACCTTAGAATCGCCCTCGACGCGGCGGTAGCTCAGTTGGTAGAGCGCAAGCTTCCCAAGCTTGAGGTCGCGGGTTCGAGACCCGTTCGCCGCTTGAGCGGGGGCGCCAGCCGAATGGCCGGCGCCCCGCGCTGATCGATCTAGAGCCGGACGGTGTAGTTGAACCCGTTCGGCCAGCTCACCTCGATCTCGTACTTGCCGCGCAGCGTGTGACGCAGCGAGATCCTGGTGGTCGCGACACCGTTCCGGGTCAGGGCCGCCCCGCTCCTGCGGAGCTTGCCCTGCTTGACCCACACCCGCACGGCCCTGGCGGAGTCGAACTCCTCCTTGGCCTTCTTCGGGCCGACCACCTTGCAGCTCACGGCGATCTTCCCGTGCGACTGCTTGGCGGTGCAGACGATGCGGCCGGTGAACTTGCCCCTCGGCCCCGCCGGGCCCCTGGGACCTGTCGGGCCTGCGGGACCCGCCGGCCCTGCCGGGCCTGCCGGGCCTGCGGGACCTGCGGGACCGGTTGCGCCCGCCGGGCCGGGAGGACCGGTGTTACCGGCTGGGCCGGGGTTGCCCTGCGGACCCGTGTTTGCGTCGGTCTCGGTGATCGTCGCGGTCAGGATGTTCCGGTAGAGGTCCGGATCGGTGCTCCCGACCGTGTATTGGTAGGAGTAGTTCGAGCCGAGATTCGCACCCGCCTTTGGCAGCGGCTTGGCGCTGCGGTAGCCGGAGAAGATCAGGGTGAGCTGATTGTTGCCGTCCGGCACCGCGACCGGGTCGTACGCCCGGCCGTTGTAGTAGCCGCTGGGGGCCAACGGCACGTCTTGGCCGGCGCTCAGGGCGGTCTCCTGCTCGGCCGACGCGTTGAACGTCGGATCGTCGGTGATCAGTGGCACCGGCGTGGTCCAGTTGACCCCGTCTGTCGAGGTGGAGGTGAAGATCTGCTGGAAGGAGTCAGAGTCCCCGTCCTGGCAGTCCGCACCGGACATGAACATCGTGTAGCCACCCTCGCCGTTGGCCACGATCGAGCCGCGTGAGCCGACGAAGTGCAGCTGGTCGGTGCCGGTCTGGCCGACGCCGGTGGTGTCGCCCGCGTTGCCCTGGTAGCCGGGATCATTAATGCCCCCCACGGTGCCGAGATCGGTGAAATTGATCCCGTCGGTCGTGTAGGCGGAGCGGACCACCGTGTAGTCCTCGTTGTTCTTGAACAGCGTCTTCGGGTTGGTCGAACCCTCGCCCGTGTTTGCCAGTGCCTCTTCGGACGCGATGCACGCGCCCTCGGTCGGCTGGTTGGGCTGGGTGGCGCCGACGTCGTAGCCGCCGTAGATCGTCACCGACGGGGCGCCGTTCAGGCCGCTGTTGTAGGTGCCGTAGGGCGCGCTCGATGTCGCGGTCGAGTTGCCGTAGATGCTGTTGGCCGGATTGGCCGTGCAGCCGGTCAGCTCATCGGTGCTGCTGTTGGTCCCGGCGGTGTCGGCCCCCGTGCACTGGATCTCAGCGATGCCGTTGGTCGAACTGCTCGACTTGCCATACCCGATGTAGACCGTGTAGGTGCCGGGATCAGCGCCGGCGCCACTTGGGCTGGTGTTGTTGACGAGGCTCGCGTACTCCTGCGCGCCCGAGCCGGTGTAGCCGAAGCTGCTCACGGGGATCGAGACGCCGGCCCCGCTCGTCGGCACGACGAACGTGGTCGAGGAGCCGGCGTTGACCGTCGCGGGACTCCAGTAGTTGAGCAGCTTCTCGCCGTACAGGAACACCGTCGCGCCGGATGGCACGTTGTCCCCAGCTGGCAGTGCGCTGGCCGGGACCTGGCCGATGATGCCGTCGGGGGCCTGGAGGCCCGGCTGGGTGCCGGCCGACAGCGGCTGACCCTCCGAGGTGGGGTTCGTCACCTCGGCGGTGTCGGGAACCTCCGGGGGCGCAACGATGCTGTCGCCGCTGGTGACGGTCAGGTAGCCCGAGGCCGGGATCGATTGGCCGGGGGCCGGGAACGCGAAGCAGTCGACGAACGTGGTGCTCGTCGGCGTGTTGGCCGTGACTGTGTCATTCGCGGAGCAGTGGATCGAGGCCAAGGACGTGTCCTCGGCATTGCTGTAGGCGGTGGTGCCGCCGGGGGCGGCATCGCCGCTTTGGCCGAGGTCGTAGATCACGCCACCGGGGCCGCCGGTGTAGTTCGTGAAGTTCGCCGTCGAGCCGACGGTGATCGTCGCGCCGACGTTGTTGGCCGCCTCAAGGACGCCGTCGTTATCGGTGTAGCCGCTGTTCGCGTTGTAGAACGGCACGTTGATTGTGGCGCTCGCGGTCGTCGCAGCCGGACCGCCCGCGCTGCCGTTGGCGGCGTCGTTGACCTGCGGGTCGTAGCCCAGCGTGCCCTGCGACGGGTTCGTCGGGTTGGGGCCGACGTCGACCTGTTCCATCGCCGGCAGTCCGGCGAGCGGATCAAGCGCGTTGCCAGCGGTCCAGTTCAGCTTGTGGACGATCAAGCCCTGGCCGAGCGTGTCTCCGGAGACGCGATTGAGCGTGTACAGGTAGTAGCTGCCGCCGATCTGGGCGATGTATGCGTGACCCTGGTTGTTGTCGTTCTGGATGCCGTCGGCGCAGACACCGGGGTTGAGCTCAAGCCCCTTGTCCGCGTACTCCCAGGTCTTCCCGCCGTCGAACGAGTTGGCTACCACCATGGCCTCGTCGGAGTCCTTGGGCCGGTAGTCGAAGATGCCCGTGAGGACATTTGACTGGAACGGGTTCCTCATCACGAAGGGGAAGTAGTACGGCGACATCGGCAGCTGCGCTCCGGCCGGCTGGTTCACGACGGCGCCGGTCTCCGGGTTCGGGCCGCCGGAGGAGCAGTAGCCGTCGACCGGGCCCGGGTCGCCGGCATAGCCGGTCGCGTAGGGGAAGCTTCCGGACAGGTTGTTATTGGTCGACGCCCCCGGATAGATCGAGTAGTTCGGGTAGGTCCCCGCGGGGGTGCTGGTGGTGCCGTTCGTGTAGGCCGGCACGCTCACCGTCGGGTTCGAGCCGCCGAAGTTGAAGGTCGGCAGGAACGAGCCATAGAGGGCCCCGCCGTTGAGCGCCAGGTCACCCTGGGTGAGGTTCCACGGCGCCGGGTTCGCGCTCGAGCCGTAGACGCTGTCCACGGACGGCGACGCCGAGGCATATGTGGGCACGGTCTGGGCCTGCGCCCCCGGAGCAAGGGCAAGTATCGGAAGCGCCAGCGCAGCGAGCGCGGCGGATAGGGCTATCGGGCGGGTGCGACGACGCATCCTCGAAGGGCCTCCCTGAGTGGATTCCTGGACATGGGGCCACCGAGGACGGCGGCGCCGGGACGCTACATCCGCTCCGGGTGGCGGCTTGTTACCGCGGCGTGTTCGAGATGTGACCAACCTGTCGCCGTCGGGCGACAGGTGGGCTGACCGGCTCTGGCGCGCGGCTTCGAAGCCTGTCCCCTAGCGGCCCACCTGCGAAGGCCGGGTGCCCGCGCGAACACGAGATGGGCAAACCCCACCCCTATGCCGGCCATCCGGCGTACCGCACCGGCTAGCCCGAGGAGCTGTTCACGCGGCTAGGAGGGATGGCCGTTGGGCGCCCGGATGAGCTGATTCGCCCCGTCTCTCGACTTTCGCGCCGGGGACGGGAGAATGGGCGATGATTCGCTGAGCGCCGCCTGCGCCGCGGCGGAACGTACGTCAGAAGGGGCATCAGATGAGCTTCTCCGTTGGGGCGAAGACCGGAGCGACGGGTGTGGCGAACAAGAACCTCGTCCTGGCGGCGATGGTGTTCGCGGTCGCGATGACGTTCATCGATCAGACGATCGTCGCGATCGCCATCCCGAAAATCTCGAGGGAGCTGTCGCTCTCGGCGACGGGTGCCCAGTGGGTTATCAACGGCTATCTGCTCTCGCTGTCGGCTCTGTTCGCGTTCGGCGGGAAGCTGGCCGACGTCTATGGGCGCCGGCGCATGGTCGTGGTCGGCGTCATCGGGTTCGCGATCGCGTCGGCGTGCTGTGGGCTTACGCCGAAGGGAAGCATCGCGGAGGCCTGGATCATCACCTTCCGGGTGATCCAGGGTGCGACCGCGGCGCTGATGTTCCCGGCCGCGGTGGGGATCGTCGTCTCGTCGTTCCCCCTGCGGGAGCGTGGCCGGGCGATGGCCGTCTTCTTTGGGATCTCCGGTGGCCTGACCGCGATCGGACCGATCGCGGGCGGCTTCCTCGTGCAGTGGACCTGGCGTTCGATCTTCTGGATCAACATCCCCGTCGCGATCATCGCGCTGATCCTGGTCCGGGTCTCGCGCCCGGATGACACACGGCGCCCGACGAAGCTCGACTACCGCGGCGCGGCATTGGTCACCGGTGCGATGGGGCTGCTCGTGCTGGGCCTGCAGCAGTCGGCCGTGTGGGGGTGGGGCAGCCCGGCGACGTGGGTCTGCATCATCGCCGGAGTGGCGCTGGGGGTCGTATTCGTCCGGGAGGAACTTCGCATCCCGCACCCGCTGCTCCGCCTGCAGATCTTCCGCAACCAGGCGTTCGCCGCGGAGAATCTCGTCCTGCTCCTGATGTCGATTGTGTTCGTGCCGTTCTTCTTCTTCGGGAGCGTCTACGCCCAGGTGTCGCTGGCCAAGAACTCCTCTAACGCGGGCGTGTATCTGCTCTGGTTCTTCATCGGCTTCGTGATCATGGCCCAGGTGGGAGGCCGGATCCTCGACCGCCGCGGCGCCAAGCCCGCGGTCGTGGGAGGGGCTGCACTCGCGGCGGTTGGCTTCTTCCTGCTCGCCGGCAAGCTGACCGACCTCTCGTTCAGCGCCCAGCAGCTCTACATCGCGATCGCCGGCGGCGGGCTCGGCCTGATGCTCGGGACATCGAGCACGGACGCCATCAACCGCGCGCCGAGTGGCAGCTACAGCGAGGTCACGGGAATCACCCAGACCTCGCGCAACTTCGGGGCCAGCCTCGGCCTCGCCGTCCTCGGCACCATCTTCACCAGCCGCAACAAGACCAACGTGACGGCGGCGCTGACCAGCCACGGGGTTCCGCGCTCGGCGGCGGAGAGGGTCGCCGCGTCGTTCGGGTCCGCCGGCGCGAGCGGTTCCAGCTCCCGCGAGCCGCACGCGATCGTGCACGCCGTCCAATTGGCGAACGCGCACTCGACCCAGACCGTGTTCTACATCATGGCCGGCGTGATGGCGGCGACGTTCATCGTCGCGGTCCGCCGACTCCCGCGGGGGCGCGTTGAGCCGCAGGAGATAGTGGAGGACCCGGAACCGGACGCCGCCCGGGTGCCGGAGGCTGCGGCGGCCGGCTCGGCCGTCGAACCAATATGAGTTCGCCTCGTTGCCGGGTGGTCCCCCGGCCGGAGGACTACTTCAGGTGCCGCCGTTGAGCCGCTCGCGAACCTCCTGCCAGAGCTCTCGGTAGGCCTCGGCGGCGCGCCCTCGCGGCGAGAACTCCTCCAGCACCTTCCGTTCAGAACCCATCCGCTCGACGTCGGCGGCGAGGGGGACCGCCGTGCGCAGGATCTCGGGATGTTCAAGGATCATGCGCTGCATCACGTCTCGATGCATTCGCTTGCGGGCATCGGTCATCGAGAAGAACGTGAGCAGCTGGGTGTCGTGATTGACGACACGTTCGATCTGCTCGAACGTGCGCGCCGAGAGGGTGGCTGGGATGAGCGGGATGAGCAGGGCGTCGACAGCCCGGAAGACGTTCTCCGAAACCAGCGAGATGCTCGGCGGGCAGTCGAGCACCACGTAGGCGTACTCGTCTCGCAGCGGGGCCAGAACGCGTGACAGCCGGCGTGTGGGCCGTTTCGTCGCGTCCAGGGCCAGGTCCATGTGGCGGTAGGAGAAGTCAGCCGGGAGCAGATCGAGACGTTCGTAGTCGGTCCCCTTGATGTGCCGGTCCGCATGACTGCGTCCGCGCACGAGCTTGCGCGCCCCGCCCTTGATCTTGGGCTTGATCCGAAACAGATAGGTGCTCGCTCCCTGGGGATCGAGGTCCCACAGGAGCGTGCGCGCCCCTTCGCTCGCCGCCAGGTAGGCCAGGTTCACCGCTGCGGAGGTCTTGCCGACGCCGCCCTTGATGTTGTAGGTGGCAAATACGCGCGTCACTTGAAGACCTGTCGCACGAGCGCCCGGTTCTGAGGCGAGGCAAAGTCGGCAAAGCGGGCGGCAAACTCCGCCCGCGCCTGCGCCTGCTGCTCATCGAGGCGCTCGACCAGCTGTCCCATCGTCATCAGCGCGCTCACGCCATCGGGCTGCTCACGCACCTCCTCTCCCAGCGAGCGGACGAGATCGGCCTGGATCTGGCGGTCCTGAAACCGCCCCAGGCTGTCCTGGAGCGCCTTCAGCGCCCGGACCATCGGCTTGACCTGTTCGGCCGGGTAGAGGCTGGCGAAGAATTCGAGCAGATAGCGGAGCTCTTTCCCCTGCTTGCGCAGCTCGTGGAGAGCGGTCGGCGGGGTGGCCTCGTCGATCTTGTCGCCAGCCTTCACCATTGCGACGTAGACCCGCTTTATCCGCCGACCCGCGACTTCGGACAGCGGAGGCGCCGTATCGGCGCCCGGGGTGTTGGATGCTTCAGCCAGCAACTTCTCCCAGCCCCGCAAGGCGGCCTCGGCTCTGGGCGAGCGCAGGGCGTTTCGCATCCGGCGCCGCTCGCGACTGCGGCGCTTCCGCAGCGCCCCGAGGAGGAGGTCCAGCCCGTCCCGGTTCCGTTCAGGGAGGGTCGAGCGGAGGGCCTCGAACTCCAGGAGGTATACGTCGAGGTCGCGGGCGCCTCCGGTCACCTGCTGGAGCCAGCGAAATTCCGACCGGGAATGCGCGAGTGACTCGGCGGGAAACGAGTCCCGCAGACCTTTCTGTAGAGCGCGGGTGCGCCTCACGGCGACCCGCAGGTCATGCAGGAACTCGCTATCGCGGCCGGCGAGGGCGCCGGGCAGGTTTGCCCTGATCACCTCAAGCAAACGCCGGCCGATCCTCGCCGCCGCCACCGGCGCCGGCTCGTCGGCTCGGAGCACGACGGCGACGTCGGAGCTGACCCCGCCAGGGGCATGACCGGAGCGCGTGACCGCCTCATCCTGGAGCGAGACATCGGTCGCTTCCAGACCCAGCTCGCCGGCCAGCAGCCGGCGAACTTCCTCCAGCGCCTTGTCGTAACCCCGGATGCCGGTGGCCACCAGGCGGGGCACGAGCTCCGCCTCGCCGGGGCCGAGCAGCACCGGCTCCTCGAGCGTCAACCGAACCACCGTCTTACGCCGCCGATCCAGTACCTGCAACGGTTGCTGGCGGACCCGTACGTGGGCGAGGCGGGCGACGGCGCGGACGTCCGCCAACCGCTGCAGGGCCTGCTGGAGCCGGCTGTCCGGCAGCGTTCCGGCAAGTAGTTCGTCCGGCGCCCGGGGCCAGTCCAGCCGGGCGATCTCGCTCATGCTGCCGTTGCCCAACGTGAACCGCCCGTCAGCGTAAATCAGCGAC
The DNA here is from genome assembly GCA_035505215.1 of Solirubrobacteraceae bacterium. Lineage (GTDB taxonomy): Bacteria > Actinomycetota > Thermoleophilia > Solirubrobacterales > Solirubrobacteraceae > Palsa-465. The sequence goes on from DATJQY010000020.1 coordinate 73,113, forward strand.
ATCCCGGCTCGGTGCAGGCGGCCATCGAAGGTGTCGTAGAAGATCCGCTCCGTGGATTGCCGCGGCCCGGCGCGCAGGGCGAACGATGACGCCAGGGCCTCTGCCAGCGCCTCCGCGCCCAGCTCTCTGGGAACGACGAATTGAAAAGCCACTGGGCCCACGCTACGACTAAGAGTGTCATCCCGCAAAGACGGCTCTGATCTGGCCCGCGGGCGGCGCGTTTCTCAGGGTTTTGCGGTGAGCGAGTGTCCCCGATTGGGATCCAAAACGCTCCACGAACACGTGTTCGCGAGCGGGGTAAAATCGATGTGGTGTCGTTGATCGTTCAACCCTCACTGTTTGGCTCCTCGGGCGAGCTCGGCGTCGCCGAGCTCGGCGCGGCCGTCGAGCGCCGACCGCTGTCCGACGGCGCCTGGCTCGACCTGCGGCCCGGGTTCATCACGGCGGCGGACGAGCTCTTCGATGTGCTGGCCGACGCGGTGCCTTGGCACGAGGAGCGGATGCACATCTACGACAGCACTGTCCGTGTTCCACGGCTCCTGGCCGGGTACGGGCAGGGCGAGGCCCTGCCTCATCCGGTGCTCGAGGAGGCGCGTTCGGCGCTGAATGCCCACTACGCGTCGGAGCTCGGCGAGCGGTTCGTGAGCGTCGGAATGTGCCTCTACCGGGACGGAAACGACAGCGTCGCCTGGCACGGCGACCGCATCGCCCGGGAAAGCCCCGGCGACACGATGGTGGCCATCGTCTCGCTCGGCGCCAGCCGGCCGTTCGGGCTACGGCCGAAGGCGGGAGGCCGGGGACTCCGCCTTCAGGTTGGCCACGGCGACCTGCTGGTTATGGGCGGAAGCTGCCAGCGAACCTGGTTGCACGGCATCCCCAAGGTGGCCAACTGCCTGGGCGCGCGGATCAGCATCCAATTCCGCCCGCACTGGGGGGACAAAGTAGGTGGGCGCACGGCCGACGGTCGCGCCCAGTAGCGAGCCGTTCCCGGGGTTCAGGCCCTCGGGCCTGATTTGCGCGCGTGGGGGCGCTCGGGCGCGAGCCAGTGGGTGACCGTCGTCGGCTGGCTCGGATCGGTCAGGTCCGCGATTTGCTTGAGGCGCTCTTCGTCGCGAACGCTGACCCGTTCGTGTTGCCGGAGGTGCTCCTCCCAGGAGCCGACGACGAACTGCTCAAGCACGCGTCTTGAGTCGGCGGCGTCCACCCACACGCGCCAGCTGATCGCGCCGGTACGACGTCTGGCGTAGCGACCGGCGTAGAGCTTCTCGACGACCTCTTGCTCGCGTCCCGTCTTGGGTCGGTACTCGACGGTGACGAGGACCGGCCCGCCGGGCGCGCTCTCGGCGACGAGCTGTGGATCTGGCCAATCGCCGGCCGGGAGAAGATCAGCAGGAGCGATCGCCTTGAAGGGCAAGACTGCCCCGGCTCCGGCTACGAGCGCCAGCCCGACCCCGGCGATCAGGAGGGCCGAGCTGAGCCCCGCGTTCTCAGCCAGGACACCGAAGGCGGCGGCACCGAGCGCGCCGCCGCCCTGAAAGACGACCAGGTAATAGGACATCCCGCGAGCCTTGGCCCAGCCGGGCAGCGTCCCCTGGTATTGGGAGTTGAAGATGGAGAGAACGAGGATCCAGGCGAAGCCCGCAACCACGACGACGACCGCCGCCAGCGCGGTGTCCCGGACGTAGGCCAGGGCCACCGTCACGGCCGCCAAGGTGAGCGTGGCAATGCCGGTGAGGGCCCCGAGAGAGATGACCCCTCGCAACCGCGGGAGCCCAGCTGCGCCGGCTACCGCCCCGATGCCGACGCCGCCGAGAAGGAGTCCGTAGCCACCGGAGCCGAGGTGCAGATGGGTGTGCGCGACGAGCGGCAAGAGCGCCCAGATCGAGTTGGCGAAGAGCATGAACAGGCCGGCGCGTAGAAGGATCACGCGCAACGCCGGGCTGGCGGCGACGTACCTGGCTCCAGCGCGGATGCCCTGGACGATGTGCTCAGGTGGTGTCGCAGTGGCGGCGCGGCTGTGCCCCCGCCAGCGAGCGACCGCTCCGATCACGGGCACGAAGCTAGCCGCGTTGATCACGAACAGCACGCCGGCGCTGGTCGCCGCATAGAGCGCGCCGCCGATCGCGGGACCGACCGCCCGGCTGAGGTTCTGATTGACGGCGCCCAGGGCGATCGCCTGGGGCCGATCCTCAGGTGCGACCAGCTCGGGCTGAAGCGTCTGCCACGTCGGCGAGGTAAGGGTCTGGCCGACCCCAACGGCGAAGATCAACAGCAGAAGAACCGCGGGTGTGACAAGACCGGCAAAGGCCAGGCCGGCAAGTGCGGAAGCGGCGAGGAGCATGAACGATTGCGAGGCGATCAAAAGCCGGCGGCGATCGACAAGGTCGCCGAGGACGCCGGCGGGTATCGCCAGGAGCACGATCGGAAGTCCGGCCGCGGTCTGGATCAAGGCCACCAGCGTCGCGGAGGTGGTCAGGGTGAGCATCAGCTCCTGGGCCCCGACGGTCTGCATCCAGCCGCCGACGTTGCTCAGGAACTGCGCCGAAGCCATCCTGGCGAAGTCAGGCGAGTGAAACGGGGCCCATGGCGACGTCCTGGTGGGCGTCTCCTCGCTGGGTGTCGTCATCCGAACCCGAGAGTCACTCAGACGCTTCGCCGGGCGTACTCAGGGGCCAGTACGACCAGTCGCCGTTCGGGTCCGTGGTTTGCCCCACCTCGATCAGGTAACCGTCGGGATCGCGGATGTAGCAGCGGATCTCGTACTCGTGATGCTTGGGCGGCGTCAGGAATTCAGCACCCCGGGCGCTCCATTCGGCATACACGGCCTCGATGTCCTTGACCCGGATGTTGAGGAAGCTGCTGACCCGGTCGGGATCGCGGGGTGTCTCCAGGGTTACCGTCGGCTTGTCATCGGTCGGGCCTCCGCCGACGTTGATGATGATCCAGCTGTTCGACAGGGCCACGTAGGTCACATCTCCCGAGAAGACCACCTTGCCGCCGAGCACTTCGCTGTAGAAGCGCTTGGAGCGCTCGACATCGTCCGAGACGATGAAGTGGGCTAGGACCAGGTCCTGGTCGATGTTGCTCATCACGACCTCCGATGTTGTGCGATCTCACGTCGCAGCGCCTTCAGCGCGTCGGCGTGTATGTCCGAGAAGCTTGGGAAGGGCTGGATCGTGTCGCGCAGCACCTCGAGCGGGACTTGGGCGCGGATCGCCAGGGTGGCCTGCTGGAGCCACTCGCCGGCCTCAGGCCCGAGCGCGTAGGCGCCGGTCAGGCGCTCGCCGTCACTCAGGAGCGTTAGGAACCCGTTCGACTTCGCGTACGCGTGCGTGTAGGTGGGAGTTCTGGCGACCTGCGACAGCAGCGCGGTGGCGCTGAACTCGGCCTCGGTCGCGCCCACGGCCGCGGCCTGCGGATCGGTGTAGGTGACGCGCGGGACCGCCTCGTAGTTGGCCTCACGGGCTTCGCCGAGGATGTTCGAGGCGACGACCTCCCCCTGATACTCGCCGACGTGCGTCAGTTGCCAGATGCCGGTGACATCACCCACTGCCCAGAGCCGCTCGCCAGCACGCAGGTGGGTATCGACCGGGATTCCGTGGGCGCGCGCGTCGATGCCGACGGTCTCAAGCCCTATTCCCTGGAGGCGGGGGCGCCGACCGGTCGCCACGAGCAGATGATCGCCCCGCAGCTCTCGGCCATCTTCCAAGCCCAGGATGAAGTCCGGCCCATGCCGGGACGCTGCGGTCGCCTGCACTCCGAGCACGAGCTCGATCCCATCCTCACGCAGCGCCTGGCTCAGCGCCTCGCCCAAGCGCTCCGGCTCCCGCGCGAGTACCCGCTCGGCCGCCTCGACGAGCGTCACCTCACCTCCCAGACGACGAACCACCTGGGCGAGTTCAACCCCGGCCGCACCGCCTCCGAGCACGATCAGCCGTCTCGGGACAGTCTTCATCCCCGTGGCTTCGTTCGTGCCCCAGACGCCGTCGAGCCCTCGCAGTCCCGGGACCGGTGGTACGACCGGATCGGCCCCATTGGCAAGCACGACATGCTCGGCCGTGTAGCGCGCGCCATCGACCTCGACGACGCCTGTCCCGGCGAGGCGGCCGTGACCGCGCAACAGCGTGATCCCCCGGTCCGCCAGCCACTGCGCAGCTGTGGCGTCGGAGTAATGCGACACCATGAAGTCGCGCCAATCGAGCGCTGCTTGAACGTCGACCTGGGCGCTGGCAGCGGCCTCGCGCGCGCCGTGTACCGCTTCCCCCGGGCGCAGGAGCGCCTTCGAAGGGATGCACGCCCAGTACGAGCACAGGCCACCGACCAGATCGCGCTCAACCACGGCGACCCGGAGCCCGCCCTCCGCGAGGGCGCCGGCGCAGTGCTCCCCCGGCGCGCCACCACCCAGGACGATGACGTCGTAGTCGGGACTTCTGTCCTGGGCTCCGCTCACGTCGACCTCCAGTGGTCGCGAGTAGTGGTGATGAGCCTAGTAAGGGCGCGGGAATCACCCCGTAACCGTCGCGTTCGCCCGCGTGCAACGCGAACAGTCGGCACATGTCGCCGAGTCCACGGCTGGCCATAGGCGGGACCCGGCCGTGGATGCCCGTGGACTCCCGCTACCGTCCCGGCGCCAGATGCTGAAGCCACTCAAGCGACTTGCCCTCGATATCTCCCCGGTGCGGGAGTCGCGCGACTACCGGCTGCTGTTCATCGGCCAGATCGTCTCGAACATCGGAACGCAGGCGGCGCTTGTGGCGCTGCCCTACCAGATCTTCGTCCTGACTCACTCGGCGGTGTTGGTCGGGTTGCTGGGTGCGTTCGAGCTTGGGCCGATGATCGTGGTCTCGCTCCTCGGGGGCGCCCTGGCCGATCGGCTCGATCGTCGGATGCTCCTGGCGATCGCGCAGCTGGCGGTGATCACAGCGGCCGGAGCACTCGCGGCGGCCGCGCTGGTGGGAAAGCCGCCGGTCCTGCTCGTGCTCGTGCTCGGCGGACTGCTGGCGGGCGGCGCGGCGCTCGACGGCGTCACTCGCACGGCGATCATCCCCAATGTGCTCGGCCCGGAGCGGCTGCGCACCGGGCTGGCGCTCAACTTCGGCATCTACCAGGTGACCGGGATCATCGGCCCCGCGATTGGAGGTCTGCTGATCTCAGCCACCAGCGTCGGCGTGACCTACATCGTCGACGCGGCCTCGTGTCTGGCCATGCTGGTGGCGGCGCTGGCGATCGCGCCGCAGCCGCCGGTCCAGGCCGATCACCCGCCGGTGCTCTCGTCGATCGCCGAGGGTTTGCGCTTTGTCCGCTCCAACCGAGCTCTTGCGGGCAGCTTCGCGATCGACCTCGTCGCGATGACGTTCGGCATGCCTCGCGCGCTGTTCGCGGTGCTGTCACTGACCGTCTACCACGCCGGCGCCGCCGGCGCCGGGGCGCTCTATTCCGCGGTTGCCGCGGGCGCGACGCTCGCGGTCCTGACCTCGGGCTGGATCCGTCACGCGCGGCGCCTCGGTCAGATCGTGATCGGAGCCGTGCTCGTCTGGGGAGCGGCGATCGCGCTCGTCGGCCTGGTCGACACGATCGCGCCGGCGATTGCGCTGCTGGCCCTGGCGGGCTTTGCCGACAGCGTGAGCGCCGTGTGCCGCTCGACGATCAACCAGACCGTCACTCCAGACGAGCTCCGCGGCCGGATGAGCGCCGTGTTCAGCCTCGTGGTCACGAGCGGCCCGCGGCTCGGCGACATCGAGTCAGGCACCGTCGCCGGCCTGACCTCGCCCCGGATCTCAGTCACCTCCGGCGGCCTGGCCTGTCTGGTCGGTGTCGGGCTGATCATGCTCGCCTTCCCGCAGCTTGCGGCGTACGGGACCGGGACGGGCCCACCGCTCGCCGCGGTGTCGGGATAGGAGCCGGGGATCGCCGTAAGCTCAGGCGCGTGAGGAAAACACGTCACGGCGGGGCTCCAGTCGGGGCCGGAGCGCTGATCGCGGCGCTCGCCTTCGCGTCCGCGGGAGGAGCATCAGCGGCGGTGAGGCCGGACTTCGGCAATCCGAGTGGGCATTTCCACGTCCCGGCCGCGGGCCGCGCGGTCAATACCAGCCACCCGAACCACGTGATCGGAAACGGCACACCGCGCAGCTGTACGTCCGCCGCCGTGGTGCACGACGTGGCTGCCGGGGGCATCATCGCCTTCAACTGCGGTCCCCGGCCGGTCACCATCGTGATGAGGGCCACCGCCAGCGTGACCAAGACCCGGCGCCTGGTCGTGTTGGACGGCGGCGGCCGGATCACCCTGAGCGGCGCCAGCAAACGCCGGATCCTCTACTCGGACACATGCGCCGGCACCTGGTCGACCGACGACTGCGTCAACCAGCCATATCCGCAGATCGTGGTGCAGAACATCACCTTCGAGGACGGCTATGACGGCACGCAGCAGGCCACCTGTACGGCGAACGCCCCGGCGTGCTGGTACGGCGGCGTCGACGGCGGCGGTGCCATCTACGTCGAGGGCGGCCAGTTCAGAGCGGTCAATTCGCGGTTCCTCGACAACCGCTGCTACGCCTACGGCCCTGATCTCGGCGGCGGCGCGATCCGTGCCCTGGCTCAGTACGAGAACCGTCCCGTGTACATAACCAGCGACACGTTCCGCGGCGGCCGCTGCTCCAACGGCGGAGCGCTGAGCAGCATCAGCGTGCAGTGGGACGTTCTCAACAGCGAGTTCACGGACAACCGGGCGATCGGGTGGGGGGCCAACCCGGCCTCACACGGCACGCCGGGCGGCGGCAGCGGCGGCGCCATCTACCTCGACGGCACGGACGACAACGTCCTGCTTGCCGGCACCGTGATGGACGGCAACCGGGCCAGAGAGGGCGGCGGTGCCGTCTTCGATGTCGTGGACAGCGGCTGGGGAGCCCTGACGTTCAATCAGTCGCAGCTGCACCACGACGTGAGCGGAGAGTTCCAGACCTTCCCTGGGGTCTACTACGACATTGACGGGCATGACCGAGCCCCGACGATGATCAACTCAAGCGACGGCTGAAGCCAGTCGGGACGAGCTCTACGCCGGGGGGCGGCCTGTCCAGGTGAGTCGCAGGCTATGGGCGCGTGACCGGCCGCGCCTACAAGCCCGGCGGGTGGCGGACGACGAAGCCCGCAAATTCGCCGCCGCCCTGCGCCCAGCGGGTGCCGGATTCGGCGAGGGCGACGGTGTCAAAGCGCCAGCCGGCGACCGTCATCCAGACATGATCGGCGTTGGCGTAGATGGTGATCCAGCGCCCCGGACCTGGATCGCCCCAGTCCTCGAACTGCCCGGACACCATCGGTGAGCTGACCAGTCCAGCCGCCGCCAGGGCGTAGCTGACCGAACCGGAGCAGTCATAGCCGTCGGCATGGAACGAGGCGTGACCGCCGCCGTAGATGTAGGGGAGGGTGGCGATCGCGTTGCCGGCGGCGATCACCTGAGCCACGGCGGCCGGCGCTCCCGGCGGCGCTTGCACCATCCCACCGGTATCGACGGCGACTCCGCCAGGGACACTGACCGTCTGGGCGGCAGCCGCGCGCGCCGCCTGGGCGGCTGCCTGGGCCTCGAGGCTGTGCAGGTGAGAGTTCAGTGCGACGAGCCGCGACGTCAGGCCCTGGCGAGCCTGCGTCTCGTCGATCTGCCGCCGCAGTAGCGCCAGGTGCAGGGCCGCGACCTGGTTCCGTTCCCCCAGGATCTGATCGGTGAGCTGGCGGTCGCGCTGCTCCAGCTCGGCAAGCGTCGCCACCTGGCGTTTGACCGCGAGTCGCGCCGCCCGCGTGAAGTGCACCACCGCGGCGTCGCGGTGCCCGATCCGCTCCAGGAAGCTGACCTGCTCCAGCAGGTTGCTGAAGCCATGCGAGTCGAGGATCACGGTGGCCAGGTCGGGTGGCTGGTTCTCGTAGTTGGCAACCAGGTTGGCGGCCAGCGCGTTGGTGGCCAGATGGAGCTCGTTCTCGAGGTCGACCAGGTGGTTGCGAGCGGCCAAGAACGCCGTCTGAACCTGGGCGAGCTGGGCCTCACGGGTATCGAGCTGAAGCTGAAGGTTGGCCAGCCGGCCTTCGGCGGCTCGGACGCTGCCGCTCGTCTGGTTGATCTGGGCGGTGTCGGCGGCAATCTGGCTCTGGAGGGAAGAGGCGGCCGAACGCCCGCTGGCGATTTGGCTCTGGAGGTCTCCGGAGCTGCTCGCCGTCATCCCGCCCAACATGACCGCGCCGACACCGAGCACGGCGAGAACTCGCGTTGCGGCGGATAGCCGGCTCACGCGCACGCGACTGGCCAGGGATGAACGGGGGCGAATTGGCAACACAAGAGGTTCGGGCGGCGACGCAGACGTGCCCCCGAACGGGGACCTGAGAACGTGGGACGGCGGGCACGGTAACACGCCGTCGCGACAGAGCGGCCGTAGGCCTGCTCTTGCAATAAATCCTGCAATTCCGCGATTTACAAGAAGCTGATGCATCGATGTGAGCCAGCCCGCGAACGGTCGACTCGCACTCCCTCGAGGCTCCAGTGCACCCGGGTCGCTGCCGATGTCTTTCCCTGTGTCGCAGTCGCCGCCATCCCCTGCTGTCGCCCCCGCCGCCACGATGCCGGCAGGCCTCCCGTACGGGCGTCCGGTCCGACGCCGGGTCGCCCTGCCGGGTCTGCTCGTGGCCGGCCTGGTCCTGTCGGTCGTGCTCGTGGCGCTCCACGATCAGGTCGTCTACTACCGCGTCGACTCGGGGTCCATGGCGCCCACCCTGCCGATTGGCAGCCGAGTGGCCGTGGAGCCGGGGGTGGCGCCCAAGGTGGGGGAGATCGTGGCCTTCCACGCCCCGGCCGGAGCCGTCCCCGCCACGCCCGTCTGCGGGAACCCCGGTCAAGGGGCGGGTTTCCCGCAGGCCTGCGGCCTTTCGAGCGCCGGACCTTCAAAGGCGATCTTCGTCAAGCGCATCGTTGCCGGTCCCGGCGCGGAACTGCTTATCCGAAATGGCCGGGCGGTCGTCGATGGCGTGACGGAGAACGAGCCCCCCGACGCCTCGTGTGGCGGCCCGGATTGCAACTTTCCCACGCCGATCCGCGTCCCGGCCGGTGACTTCTATGTCCTCGGTGACAACCGGGGAGCGTCCGACGACAGTCGCTTTTGGGGTCCGATCTCGGCGAGCTCGATCCTCGGAGTCCTCGTCACATGCCGGCCACTGCAAACCGCCTGCCAGCCTCGGCACTGAGGCTGTCGTCCCGGGGCGGCGTCGTGGAGGCGATAATCCGTGCCATCTGTCCGGGTGGCGTGACGCGGGCGGGTGATGGATCGACGGCCGCGCGGGTGGCGAGGGCGCTCAGGTTCGGCCCGCCACCGGTGGAGCCGCCCACGATCGTGTTTCCAACTCGCTGACCGACGGACCAGACGCTGGGGTAGGCAAGCGCCGCGGCCGCTGCGACGGCGCGCACATCCTGGGCCGAACGATTGTCGACGACGTTGATCAGGGTCAGCGGGGCGACTCGCGCCGCGTCCCTAAGAGCCTCGGCGGTGACGAGGTGAGTGGGCACGCGGGCGCCCACGAAAGCGTCGATCACGATCGCGTCCCAGCTGGCATCGGGCTGCGCTCGAACGTGAGCACGCCCCTCGACATGCCTCACCCGGAGGCCCGGCGCGCGGACCAGCCCCAGATGCTCCCGGGCCATCGCGAGGACATCCCCATCCACCTCGCAGACCTCCTGGCGGCCACCCGGGTCCTCGGCGGCCAGCGCCCGGGCCAGCGAACACGCGCCGCCTCCCACGTGGAGCACTCGCCTTGCCCTGGCGACTCGCAGCACGATGCGCAGCCAGCGCATGTAGTCGAACTCCAAGTGGGTGAGATCGGCGAGGTCGACGTAAGAGGCATCCATCGCGTCCTGGCGCAAGATGCGCCCGGATGGGCGCATCGGATCGACCTCGGCGATCAGGCCTCGGCATCGACCGAGGGTTCTCGCGTGCTGCTGTCGGTGGGGCACGCCGACAGCCTGGCACACGGCCAGCCGCGACTGGGGCCCTCAGGCCGTCAGCGTGACTTGTGGCAGTCGCAGCGGCAGGGACGCCGGCCGGTGAGCACGACCACCAGCGCGATCAACGCGAGCAGGCACAGCGCGGTGATCCAGTTCCGCTGCGACGTCGGAGGTTCGACTTCAGATGTCGGCAGCGGCTCCGCCGGGGGCGGTGGCGGAGCGCTGACCGACATGGGGGCGCTGCTTGGCGGGGGAACGCTTGTCGCCGCATGCCGAGCCGGGTCAAGCACGGGGGCGGCGGCCTCGATCGGGTCGGGAGCGACCTCGTGGTCGGGGCGTGACTCGAAGGCTGAGGTCTGCTCGAACCAGAAGGCGGCGCGAAGGACGTGGGCGGCCACGTAGCTGGGGTTGGCCAGCGGGAGCTTGGCCCGGATATCGGCCTCGGCCTGCTCGACGGGCAAGACCTCAGCGGCCGGGGGCAGGTCCGGGGCGCTCGTCTCTTCCTCGCTTGGAGCTTCGACCTCGGCCGGCGCTGCGGCGGCGGTCCTCGGGGCGACGGCGTGGTACTCCGGTCGCGGCCGGACGGTGAGAACGTCCTCCAGCCGCGCGACGTCCGGGCGCTGCGGGGCATCATCGGCCGCAGGGAGCTTGGCGATCTCAAGGCCGGTAGGGGCGGCCTCCTCGGCCAGTTCCTCTGGACCTGAGTCAACCCCCACGGCAGCGGTGGAGGTGCCGGAGCCGATGCCCTTCGAGGCGTCGGCGAGTGCCTCCTCGAGGCGGACGACCTCTCGGAGCACATGAGCAGTGGACAGATCGGGGGCGCGGGTCTCGCCTCCGGTCAGGGCGTCGATGTGCGCGCGGCACGGCGGGCAGAAGCCGTAGCTTGCCGTCGGCTCACCGCAACGTGGACATGTCTTCTGATCGTGATCCATCACGACACTGCTCCTTCCTTGGTCACGATCCCGTATCGGACCGACTCAGCCGGGGCTTAAGAAACTGCGCCTTACCTAAACCAGACGCTGAGCGGCGGGCGATCCGTCCGGACGCGGGCGATCTAATCTGGCCTCAGACGACAAAGATCACAGCGATGACTTTCCGGCCAATAGGAAGTCATGACGGGCAGATCGCAACCAGGAGGCACGCATCGTGAGTCCGCTGGCGGAGGTGAAGGTGAGCGAGGTGAGGGTCCCGGGGGCAACCCTCTACGTCGAGGTTCGCGGCAGCGGCCCGGTCCTCCTCTGCATTTCAGGCGGCCCCACTGACGCGGGCATGTTCGGGGATCTGGGCGCCCGGCTCGCCGACCGCTACACGGTCGTCAGCTATGACCAGCGAGGCCACTCGCGCAGCCGGCTCGACGGCCGGCCCGAGGCCATCCGCGTCGCCCTGCACGCTGACGATGCCGCTGAGGTGCTCAGGTCCATCGGAGATGAACCGGCCTACGTCTACGGGAACAGCGGTGGCGGGAGCATCGGTCTGGAGCTGGTGGTGCGCCACCCCGAGCTCGTCCGGACGCTGCTCGTTCACGAGCCGCCCCTGCTTGAGCTGCTTCCCGACGCTCCCCGATGGCGCTCCGAATTCGCCGAGCTATCGGATACCTATCGCACCCAGGGAGCCTTCCCGGCCATGGCGAAATTCGGAGCCATTGTCGAGGAGGGTGGTCCCAAGTACAGCGAGGAGCCTCCCAGGGTGCAGTCGCCGGAGGACCAGGAGATGATGCAGCGAATGCCGGCCAACTTCGACCTCTTCATCGGCCACGAGATTCCATCGCTTGTCGCCTACACGCCCGACGTCGACGCCCTGACCGGCTCAGGGGTGCGGATCGTGACCGTTGCCGGCGAGACGTCAGGTGAACAGGTGGCGCGCCGGGCGGCGATCCGGCTGGCCGAGCGGCTGGGTACAGAGGTGACCTACCTCCCCGGTGCCCACGGGGGGCGGGGATCAGACCCCCAGGAGTACGCCGAGAGACTCCACGCCGCGCTCCAGGCCAATCCGGCGGGGGGCTGAGAAAGCGAGGCGGTCCGGGGCGATTCGGGCGCCGCTGCCCGCAATTTGGAGCAGGCTCGCGCGGCGGCCGAACAAGTGGCTAAACGGGAGGATCGCGAGCTCGTGATCGGCGATCTGGAGACGGTCCCCGTCTGATCCGGCCCGCCGGACGGGCCTTCCGGGATTCCGGGGCCGCGTTGGCTACCATCCGCCGCCATGTCGAGTCCCGCTCTGCGGCGCGGACTCGTGGCCGTGGCGGGCCTGCTGCTGGCGATGGGGGTCGCGGCGGCGGTCGTCGTGCTGCTGTCGGGAAGCAAGCATCGCCATGCGGTCACCGTCGCCCACAGGGCGCCAGCCCCGCCGCCCCCGCCGAAGCCCAAGCCGCCGCCCCCGCCGACGGATAGCCCGTGGCTGTTCTACGGCTACAACCTCGCCCGCACCCGCGCCTTTCCCACCACCGCGAAGCTCGACCCTCCCTTCCACGTGGGCTGGCGCTATCACGACCACTCGCTCCTGGAGTTCCCGCCGGTGGTCTACGACAACACGCTGTACTTCGAGGACGCCGACGGGCGCGCCAAGGCGGTCAACAGCGGCACCGGGCAGATGCTCTGGCTGCACAAGATCGGGAGCTTGGCCGCCGCGTCACCGGCCATCGACGTCCGCCACCAACTGGTCTTCTTCACGCTGCTCTCCGCCACCCCCGGAGCGACGGTCCCCGGAAACGGCCGGATCGTCGCCTTGGCGATGAAGACGGGGAAGGTCGTCTGGTCGCACGCCCTTCCTGGCGGCAGCGAGTCCTCGCCGCTGGTCCACGGGCTCAGCGTGTTCGTGGGTGACCAGGACGGAACGGTGTACTCGTTCCGGACCTACGACGGGCACGTCAACTGGGCCTTCTCGGCCAGCGGATCGGTGAAGGGCGGGGTGGCCTTCGCCCACAACACGATCTACTTCGGCGACTACGGCTCGCACGTGTATGCCCTCGATGCGGCCGACGGCCGCGAAATCTGGTCGGCGTCCGGGGGCAACGAGGTCTACTCCACGCCCGCGGTGGCCTTCGGCAAGGTCTATGTCGGCAACACCGGCGGTGGGGTGGTGGCACTCTGGGCCAACTCGGGGGCCACGGCCTGGACCGCCTCGACCGGCTCCTACGTCTACTCCTCGGCTGCCGTCGCCAACGTCCCAGGTGTCGGCCCGACCGTCTACATCGGCTCCTACGACGGGACCTTCTACGCGTACAACGCCAACACCGGTGGGGTCCGGTGGAGTCACGGGGCCGGTGGGCGGATCGACGGCTCGGCCACCGTGCTCGGCCACGTCGTCTACTACTCAGACCTCGGCTCGAACACGACTGCGGGACTCGACCTACGCAGCGGGCGGCAGGTGTTCTCGTTCCCGGACGGCGAATTCAGCCCCGTGATCACGGACGGGAAGGCCGTCTTTCTGATCGGTTTTTCGACGATCTACCAGCTGCTGCCGAAGTAGTCAGTCGGCGGCGGCAAGGACTGCCAGGGCCCGGCGCTCACGTCCCGCGTTCCGCCGCGCCACGCGGAGCGCGGCCGCGAGACCCCGGGCACCATGCCGCGCCAAGGCCTTCCGTTCGGCGCGCAGGATCTGGCCCAGCGTGCTCAAGGCGCTCAGGATCCGTTTCCCCTCAGGTTGGTTGGCCGCCGCCGGCGAGGCACTGGCGAACAGCTCCCGCAGCGTGCTGATGTCGTGCGCGAGCGTCCCGAGTGCCGACTCTGCCTGGCCGCGGGCGTGGGCGTTCCGGGGGTCTCGGCGCAGCTGGGCCATCGCCTTGGCGAGCCGGCGGTCAGTGGCGAGGACCGAGGCCTGGAGGCCGCGGAGCTTGGCCTCCGGGCTGGTGGACTCGGTGGCGCTTGACCCGCTGCCGTTTCCGGATCCTCCTGGAGAGGAACCGGCGCTCGGTTGATTGGGCGAATTGGTGGCGCCGGTGCTGGTTGACGAGCCGGTCTGGCTCGACCCTGAGGAGCCGCCCGAACTCGACTCCGAGGAGGCGCTGCAGTCAGTGGGCGAGCAGGGGCCGCCGGGTCCCATCCACGGGGCCCGCGGCGTGGTGTCTCCAGCGCGCCAGTCGAATTCGCCGTGCAGTCCGGCTGAGGCTCCTTCGCAGTACTGATCGAACTTGATCGCGAACGTCTGCATGGTTCCGTCGGAGGCGAAGGTGGCCGTGGTGACCTCAAAGTCGCCCGTGAGCGTGTTGCACCCGCGGCCGGGGCTGTCGATTTCCATCCCGGGCGCCGACCCACGGAACGCGTCGCGCTGGGCACCGGTGTACGTCGTGCCCGGGGTGAAGATGTCGCCCTGCCCGGGGTTGAAGGTCCCCGTCCACTCGCCGTCAGCGGTGCCGACCGAGAACGTGAAGCCGTTGCGGTCGCCGCTCGCCTCGAAGGTGTCGCTGCTTGGGGTGAAGCTGTACTGCTGTCCCTGACCGATGTAGTCGCCCGTGTCGCTGTTCATGACCAGGCGGGTGGTCCCACCGTAGGTCCAGCCCTGGAGGGGAACCGAATGAACCGCCCCGGTGCCGTCAGTCAGGTTGAGGGTCGCCGTGCGCAGGCCCGGCGCCGTGGGCACGAACCTGACGTAGACATCGCAGGCCTCGCCCGGGGTCAGAACCGAGCCGTTGCAATCATCCTCACGGATCTCAAAGTCGCCGGGATCCTCACCGCCCAGCGAAGCAGCGCTCATCTGCGTGGCGGCCGAGGCCACGAACTGCATGGGGACCACGGTCTCCGGAACCCCGGGACCGTTTACCGGCCAGCGAACCAGCCCGGGGATCAGGGTCCCCGCCCCCGAGTCGGCCGGCTCGTTGATCCGGACCTCCCCGAACAAGGCGGGAACCGCCCCCTCGCAGTGCTGCTCGTAGACGAGCCACAGCCGATCGGGGACTCCGGAGGTATTGAAGGCGATGTCCTTGATCTCGAAGCGGCCCTGATCGGTGTCGCAACCGCGACCGTCCCCTGAGATGTCGATCCCGGGCTCAGGGCCGGTCCTGAAGCTGGCCCGCGCCGCGCCGTCGTAAACGCCGGTTTGCAGGGTCTGGCCCTGCGGTGCCGCGAACTCCATCGTGTAGCCACCGACACTGACCGTGAAGTCGCTGGAGTCCCCGGCCACGCCGATCGTGGAGTTGGCGGGGGTGAAGACCTGCTGCTCGCCCTGACCGATGTAGTCGCCGGTGTCGCTGTACATGGTCACGTCCGTAACCGGGTCAGCTTGGGCCACGGCCGCCGTCGCCCAGCCGCCGACGCATACCGAAGCGATCACTGCCACCGCCACCCGCAAGCCCATCGCGTCCTCTCTCGGTTGTCGTGGACCGTGTTCCCTCGGCCGAGGCGCCTGAAACGCGCCCCGCCAGACAAGGAGTTCAGGTGATCAGCCCGAGCCGCATGCCCTTGGCAACCGCCCCGGCACGGCTCTTCACATCGAGCTTGAGGTAGATGTGGCCGAAGTGGGTGCGGATCGTCGCCTGGCTCAGGGAGAGGCGCTCGGCGATGGAGGGCGTCGAGAGGCCGTCGGCAGCAAGCTGCAGCACATCCCGTTCACGCGGGGTGAGCAGCTGTAAGGGGATGTCGGTCGGCCTTCGATCATCCATGCGATTGGCAGATCGCCGAGGAGCGAGCCGATCATACCCTTCATCACTCAGGAAAACATGAGCAATCCCGCGAACACGTGAACTGGCGTCCGCTGGGCCCGATCTGCGCGGGCCCAGTGGTCCGCCGTCCAGAGGTCTGTCTACGACGCCCCCGCGACCGTCCTCACACTTCTGCGCTGCGGGGGGGACTCCGAGGGCCGGGTTCCGGACATGAGCATCACGGTGATCATCGTCCCGGCGGCCAGCACGCCTCCGCCGAGGAGCGTCGCGCGGGGTCCGATCAGCCCGGCCACCGGACCGGTGAGGGCGAACGAGAGAGGCACGAGGGCGATGGAGACGAGCCAGTCGAGGCTGGCCACTCGACCCAGGAGATGGTTGGGCACGCGGGTCTTCATCAGTGTCCCCCAGATGACGTTGGCCAGCGCGCTGAACGCTCCTCCCGCCAGGGAAATCGCAGCAAACAGCCAGGCCTCCCGGGCCAGTGCGTAACCCGCGAGGGTGAGCGACTGAAGCGCCCAGCCGGCCAGCATCGCCCGCATCGCCCAGCCGGGCAAGCCTCGCTGGCTCACCGCGAGGGCGGCCAGCAATGCGCCCACGCCCCCGAGGGCGCGGATCAGCCCGAGCGTGGCGCTGCCGCTGTGGAGCTCGTTCTTGACCAGGAACGGCAACAGGACCTGATATGGCCCCCAGAACAAGAGCACGGTCAGCGACGCCGCAAGCAAGGTCCTCCAGAGCCACGGGTTGGCGAGGACGAACCGAATCCCCTGCCGCAATCCGTCGAGCGTGCCCGGTGCGGGAGCGGTGGCATTCCGGGGAAGCCGCATGACCAGGAGCGTGGCGACGGCGACCACGAACGTGCCTGCGTCGAGGAGAAATGCCGCGCCGGTTCCCGCCACCGCGATCAGGACACCGCCCAGGGCGGGTCCCACCAGCTGGAACGAGAGGGGGCGAACGAACTGATCCAGGGCGCTGGCCTCGGCGAGCTGGTCAGGGGAGACCAGCATCGGTATCACGGCCTCGAAGGCGGGCAGGAAGAAGGCTTGTGCGGCGCCGTAGAGCGCGACCAGCAAAAGCAGGCTCCAGAGCTGGATCGCCGCCGTGGTCTCGAGGATGCCGATGGCACCGATCGCGAGTGCTTGGACGAGGCTCGCCCACAGGAGCACCCGCCGGCGCTCGACTCGGTCACTGAGCGTGCCTCCGAGAAGCAGGAAGCCGACCATCGGGAGGGTCCAGGCGAGACCAACGAGCGAAACGGCCATCGCCGTGTCCGAGAGGCGCAGGGTCTCCCAGATGACGGCGACGAAGTAAATGCCGTCGCCGAGCAGCGAGACCGTCATCCCCGCCCAGAGCAGCGCGAAGTTCCGGTTTCTCAGCGGCGTCAGCATCCGCACTCGCGCCATTGGCACGGTGGGACGCTTCGATGAGCGTCCCACCGTGCCCGGCTTCGTCAAGGCTGCACGACCTTCATGCCGGTCACCTCCCTGCCTGGTCGGGGGTCTTGAGGCTTGGCGAGATAGACGAGCTTGATGTGGGACTCCTCGTCGGCCTGGTCCTCCAGGACGGCGCCGCGGCGCTGGCCGAAGACGGCGCAGCACTTAAGTCCGGCGCTCTGGAGTGCGGCGACAATGGCGCTGCGCGGGTGGTGGCGCTGGACGTGGCGCATTGTGTGGCGCTCCCAGAGCCCGTCTACGTTGGGGGCGAAGATCTCCACCGTCGCGCTCGCGCCCTCGGCGGCCTGGAGGGTGGGCGCCGCCTCGCCACGCCAGGCGAAGAAGATCCCGCCCTGCTCCCTGACCTCCGTCTCGGCGAACGACGTGCGGTACGTGGCGAGCGAATTGACGTCGAAGGCGAAGATCCCGTCTGGCGCCAGGATCCGCGCCACCCCGGCGAACGCCGCTTCCAGCTCCTCGTCGCTGAGCAGGTAATTGACCGCGTCGTCGAGGCAGAGGACGAAATCGAACTCCCCCAGCTCGGGGAGCTCGCGCATGTCGGCGACCGAGAACGCCTCCGCGAGCTCCGGCAGCTTGTCCTGGGCCCTTCGAATCATCCCTTCGGAGATGTCGCACCCCTGGATGGAGTAGCCGCGGGCCAGGAGCGGTAGCGTGCTCTTGCCCGTCCCGCAGGCGAGATCGAGCGCCCGTTTGCCCTCCAGGCCCCAGGCGACTGCCCGCTGCTCAATTGCGTCGATCCAGGGCTCGTACGCGTAGGCGGAGGTGAACTCGTCGTAAAAAGGTGCCAGGCAGTCATAGCTGGTGGCGGCAGGCTCCAGGGCGGCAATCACGGCCATCATGGATCGATGACCCGCGAGCGGTCAGTTTCGTTTCATCACAGTCGTTTTTTTCAGTAATCGTTCATTCAGGGACCGATGGTTGCCACGGCCGAGCACTGGGATTGGTCGCTGATCCGCACGCGATGCCGGGCCGAAGCGCTGCGCATCCTGCGCCGGCCCCACGACGCCGAGGACGCCGTTCAGGAGGCGCTGGCCCGCGCCTGGCGGAGCCGCCACGCGTGCCGAAATCCCGAGGCGCCGATTCCCTGGTGCCTTCAGATCACGCGCAACGAGGCGATCCGGCTGATCGGCCGAAGGCGGCCCCCAGGGGCCGACGCACCCCTCGACGAAGATGGTTACCTGGAGGACGTCGGGGCGGGGCAGGAGCGGGGGAGGGTGCTCCTACGCGTGGATGTGCATCGAGCGCTGGAGAACCTTCCACCACATGAACGTCAGCTGATTGCGTTACGGTATCTCCATGATTACTCGCACTCGGAAATCGCCGCGATGCTGGAGATTCCCGAGGCGACCGCGCGCGTCCGTCTGCACCGCGTCCACAAACGTCTGGAAACTCTGCTGTGAGGAGGTCAGGTGAAGCAGTATCAGGACATCACTGATCCCGCCGTGGCGAAGGCACTTGCGCACCCGCTGCGGACGCGCATCTTGGCGGCGCTGGAGAACCGGACGGCGAGCCCCACCGAGCTGGCGACGGAGATGGACGCCCCGCTTGGGGTCGTCAGCTACCACGTCCGGCGCCTACACGCCCTCCGCTTCCTCAAGCTGGTCAAACGCGTTCCCCGGCGGGGGGCCGTCGAGCACTACTACACCACCGTCGCCGGGCCAAGAATCACCGACGAGGCATGGATGTCGACGCCGACGATCGTCAAGCAGGCCACGATCAGCGCTGCCCTGGCGGAGCTTGGTAGTCAGGCCACTTCGGCGCTTGCCGGGGGTGGTTTCGACCGCTCCGACTGCCACTTGACGCGCACCCCGGTAACGGTTGACGCCCAGGGCTGGAAGGAAATATCGCGTGAGCTCTCGGCGATGCTGGCCCGGATCCAGGAGATCGAGGCCGAGAGCCACGAGCGCCTCCTGCGCTCAGACCACGACGACGAGCACCGGGCCACGGTAGGCCTGATGCTGTTCCAGTCGACGACCTCGGCACCGGCTGAGCCGGTCCCGGCACCGCGTCGCACGCGCTCTCGTCCCAGCAAGGCGAGCCGGAACGGCCGTAGCGGCTGATCATCGCCGGCGGGCGCGGAGCGAGTACATCAGCGGAAGCTTGGCCCGGCCCGGAGGCATCCTGTAGATCCCGTTTTCGGAGCGCTCGAGGAAGGGCCAGCGCGGGAACAGGGTGTAGTCATGCTCGTGGAGGAATTCGACGCTGAGGCCGGCGTCGCTCAGGGCCGAGACGA
The DNA here is from genome assembly GCA_035505215.1 of Solirubrobacteraceae bacterium. Taxonomy (GTDB): domain Bacteria; phylum Actinomycetota; class Thermoleophilia; order Solirubrobacterales; family Solirubrobacteraceae; genus Palsa-465. Next base: position 92,363 of record DATJQY010000020.1, read on the forward strand.
CGTCGCCGACGCCATGGATCCAGTCGACTGTGCGGTTGTGGGTCGTCGCCGCGGTTAGGTCGGCGTATGTCCCTGGCTCGTCGTAGAGCACGGGTCCGCGCTCGAAGTAGGACCCTTCCGCAGTCAGCTCTTCGCCGCCGAACACCTCGGTGATGGGGTGAAACTCGGCCAGGTAGAAGCGGCCGCCCGGGGCGAGCAGATCTGTCATCACCCCGGCCCAGCGTTCGATGTCGGGCAGCCAGTTGATCGCTCCGAGGCCGGTGTACACGACGTCGAACTGCCGTCCGGCGACCGCGGCGACGCTGTCGTAGACATCGCTGAGGATGAAATCGGCGTGCACCCCGATGCGTGCCGCGAGGCCGCGGGCCATGGCGATGGCCGGTTCGGAGAAGTCGACACCGGTGACGCGGGCGCCTTCCCGGGCCCACGAGAGCGTGTCGATTCCCATGTGACACTGGGGATGGATCAGCGTCAGGCCCGCGACGGAGCCGACCTCGGCCAGCTCAAACGGCCGCAGGCTCGACTTTCCGGCGACGAACCCTTCCAGGTCATAGAACTCGCCCTCGGCGTGGATCGGGACGCGCTCGTCCCAGTGCTCCCGGTTGACCTCCCGCCACTGATCGGCCCAGTTCACGGCGCTCGGTGTGCCGCTTCGCCAGCCGCCGCTGGCGCCCCTTCGCGCTGAAGGAGAGGGGCGAGCTCGGCTCGCAGGCGCATCAGCTCTTCGTCTCGGAGCGGGAGAAGGGGGGCGCGGACATCGCCTCGGATCGAGACTCCGCGCAGGCCCAGTGCCGCCTTGACCGAGGCCTGGAACGGTGCCAGTGAAAGCTTGTCTCTGAGTCCTGTGACGAGCTCCAGGCGCTCCGGCGTCGGGTCACAAACCAGCGCGCAGACGGCCTCGGGGAAGGCGGCGGCGACGCCGGATACTGCGCCGACGGCGCCACCGGCCAGGCCCGCTGGAATCAGCGCCTCGGCGCCGATGAACACGTCGAGACCGGTCTGGAGGTAGGGCTCGACCTGGTCAAACGGCGCGTCGGAGACCTTCATCCCGACCAGATTGGGAGCGCGCTCGCGGAGCGACGCGACCACTGCCACCGGGACCGTGTAGCCACTGCGCGCGGCGTACTCGTATACATAGAAGGGGAGAGGAGCGCAGGCGGCCGCGGCCGCCGCGAAGTGCTCAAGCAGCTCCGGCGCCGTGAACGAGAAGTAAGGGGGCGCGATCACGGCGACGCCGGCGGCGCCGGCCTCGGCGGCATGCCGTGCGAGCGCGCTCGTCTCGGCGCTCGACTGCGCGCCGCAATGGACGATCACCCGCAGATGGCCAGCGTGGGCGATCGCTCGCTCGGCCACCCGACGGCGCTCTCCGGGGGAGAGGAGGATCCCCTCCCCGGTTGTCCCCAGCACCAGAACTCCATTGAGGTCACTGCTGCGATAGAAGCCGTAGAGCGACTCGAAGGCCGCCTCGTCGAGGCGCTCGCCCCGGTCGCGCAGCGGCGTCACGGCGGCGGCCAGGGTGCCCGAGATCCCCGCTTTATCCATCGCCCGATGGTGACAGGAACGCCTCGCGCGGGTACGACGCCGATGTGTCTAGCTCGAGAGCTCGCCTCCGGGTCGCGGTGACCGGGCCGACCGGGACCTTCGGCTTCGGGCTCATCCCCCTGCTCCAGGAGAGCCCGCGGATCTCACAGATAATCGGGATCGCGCGCCGTCCCTTCGATCCGGCGGCCCACGGCTGGAGCAAGATGCGCTACCGCCAGGGCGACGTGCGCGATCCCGAGGCGCTCCAGGAGGCCTTCGCGGACTGCGACGTCGTCGTCCATCTGGCCTTCATGATCACCGGTAACGCCGAGGCGAAGACGATCCGCGCCATCAACGTCGACGGCACGCTGAACGTGTTCAGGGCCGCGCGGGAGGCGGGAGCCGAGCGGTTCGTCTACGCGTCGTCGGTCGCCGCCTACGGTTTTCATGCTGATAACCCGGTGGGCATGAAGGAGGACTGGCCGGTGCGTCCCGCCGCTCGTCTCTTCTACGCGCGTGAGAAGGCGGAGATCGAGCACCTGCTGGGGGAGGAAGCCGATGGCGCAGCGAAGCCGGCGCTCTACCTGGTCCGACCCCCGATCGTGCTCGGCCCGAACGCGATGGGGGCGAAGGGAGCACTGCCCGCCCCGGTAACCGGGGCCGGGCGCCGGCTCCTGGACGCACTGGCCCGCCTGCCCGTGCCGGTTCCGGCCTTCGCGCCCGGCGTTCCGGTCCAGCTCATCCACGAGGACGACGTGGGGCAGGCGCTCCTCAAGTGCGTCCTGAAGGAGGGACCTCCCGGCGCCTACAACATCGCCGCCGATGACGTGCTCACAGGCGCCGACATCGTTCGCGAGCTCGGACTCGCGCCGTTGCCGATGCCCTCACGACTTGTCCATCGGGCGGCTCGGGTCGCCTCGGCGTTGCCGAAGCCGCCCTTCACGCCGCCGGCCGCGGACTGGATCGAGGCGGCGAGCCACCCGGCCATCATGGACACGACCAAAGCCAAACGGGAGTTGGGCTGGGAGCCCAAATACACGGCCATCGAGGCGCTGCGGGCGACCCTCAAGAGTTCGAGGAGCTGACACCGAGGCGCGGTAGCCCGAGCTCTCTTCGGACCGAAATCAGGTATGAGGATCCGGCCAGGCGGGTAGGGAAGGAGCATGGCGCGGTCGGAGAACGGGCACCGGGAGGACGTCTTGGGCAGCCTCTCGGCCCCACTGGAGGCGAGCCTGCGGATGCTCACCGAGGCGGCCGAGGATCTCGGCGGCACGGTGCTGCGCCGTGGCAGTCGGGATCCGTTCGACGAGCGGGATACTGAGTACATCGAGCGGACGTTGCCCGCGCTTCGCCTCTGGTCCAACTACTACTTCCGGGCCGACGTGCGGGGGATCGAGCACATTCCCGCCGAGGGGCCCGTGCTCCTGGTTGGCAACCACTCGGGCGGGACCATGATCGCCGACACGTTCGTGTTCGCCCAGGCCTTCTATGACCACTTTGGGACCGACCGCAGGTTTCACCAGCTGGCCCACGACCTGCTGTTCAAGATCCCGGGTCTGCGCGTCCTGGCCCAGCGCTACGGGACGGTTCCGGCCTCACCCGCCAACATGTCCCGCGCACTGCGGCGCAACGCCGCGCTGCTCGTCTACCCGGGCGGCGACCACGAGACCTTCCGGCCGAGCTGGGAATCCGGCGAGATCGACTTCGCCCGCCGCACCGGGTTCATCAAGCTCGCGCTAAAGCACCAAGTTCCGATCGTTCCGGTGGTGGCGATCGGGGGTCAGGAGACGGCGCTGTTCCTGGGGCAGGGGCGGCGAATCGCCCGGGCCCTGCAGCTCGATCGCCTGGCCCGGCTCAAGGTGTTCCCGGCGGCGCTGGGGCCACCCTTCGGGGCGACCCTGCTCGACCTCCCTGTCCGGGTTCCGCTCCCGGCCAAGATCGCCATCCGCGTGCTCCCGCCCATCGACCTGCGCGAGCGGCTCGGCGGCAGCCCGGACGTCGACGAGGGCTACAAACTCGTCACCTCGACGATGCAGCGGATGCTGACCCGGCTGGATAACGAGCGCACGCTGCCGGTTCTGGGGTAGGGGCCTCCCCGACTCGTTCTGGAGGGCGCGGCCGCGGGCGCGTGGGAGAGGTCTTTGTTGAATTGGGTGGGCATAGAGCTACCGATTCAGCAAAGTCCTCCAGATCGCCTGGGTATATTGGTTGATCACGCGACTGTTGACCACGCAACAGATGTGCTATGATGGTTGCTCTAGCAAGCAACTTCCCTCATTTGCCTCAGGAGGACTTCTAATGAGCACCACCGAGCTTCAGGCAGTACCCGCCGGCACGTGGGCCGCGGACAAGGTCCATTCGGACATTGCCTTCGCCATCGATTACATGGCCGGCACCTTCAGCGGCAGCTTTTCCGACTTTGACGCCGGGCTGACCGACGGCGTCCTGCGCGGTAGCGCCCGCGTGGCCAGCGTCCAGGTCAAGGACCCGAACCTGACCGCGCATCTCCAGGCGCCGGATTTCTTTGACGCCGAGCGCCATCCCGAGCTCACCTTCGAGTCGAAGAACCTGCGGCGCGACGGCAACCAGCTCACCGTCGACGGCGAGATCACGATCAAGGGCCACACCGAGCCCGTGGTGATCACCGGCACGATCTCGGACCCGATCAACGACCCCTACGGCGGCGAGCGCTTCGGTCTCAAGCTGGAGACCAAGGTCGATCGCACCAAGTTCGGGATCGACTGGAACAACCCGCTGCCCAACGGCGAGCCGGCCCTCTCCAACGAGGTCAAGCTGATCGCCGAGCTGCAGCTTTCGAAGCAGTCCTAGCGCCATGAAGGTCCTCGGCATCAGCGGCAGCCTGCGCCGCGACTCGCATAACACCAAGCTGCTGCGCACAGTCGGCGAGATGTTCGAAGCAGCTGGGGTCGAGTTCGAGATCTATCCAGACCTCAAGCTCGTGCCGCCCTACGACGAGGACGACGACGTTGACCAGGCTCCGGCAGCCGCTGCGCAACTGCGCGCGGCTGTCGCGGGCGCTGATGCCGTCTTCTTCTCGACGCCGGAATACAACTCGTCGATCCCCGGCCAGCTCAAGAACGCCATCGATTGGCTCTCACGACCGAAGAGCGAAAGCGTTCTTCTCAACAAGCCCGTGGCGGTGATCGGCGCCAGCACCGGGATGTTCGGGGCCGTCTGGGCTCAGGCCGAGCTGCGCAAGACGCTGGCTGCCTCCGGCGCGCGGGTCGTGGAGGGCGAGGTGGCGGTTGGCCACGCCCACACCCGATTCGACGACTCCGACCGCCTCAGCGACCCGGACCTCTCGGATCAGGTGGCCGCCGTCGTGCAGACGCTGATCGGCGAGGCCGCACCGAGGCGGACCGCCCGCGCGGCCGCCTAGGCGGCGGCGGCGGCCGAGCTCGGGAGCTGGCTGTCGATCCAGCGCTCGAGGTCGGGACCGCTCTCGAACGTGGAGATCATCGCGTAGCGCGTGTGCGTTCCCTGGTGAAAGCCCCCGTGGTAGAGCCACTGCGAGTCCACCACGACCTGGGCGTGCTGGGGCAGCGGGATCTGGACCTCGGAGTTCTTGTCGAACTCGTCCTGGCGGACCACCAGCCGGCTCGATTTGTCGTCGGTCAGCTCGTGCCACACCCGGACTGCCCATCCGTTTGACTCAGGGTTGCCGTTGTTGTTGTTGTCCAGGTGCAGCCCCCACCGGCACTCGCGCAGCGTGTTGGGGCTCATGCGCAGCAGCTGCACCTTCCCGAAGCGCGCGCCGACAGACTCGAGCCACTTGATGATCGTCGGGCACTTCTCGGCGTTGGGCGTCCACTCACGATCCAGGTCGCACTTGCCGAAGTTGCCGAACGCGCCCAGCTCGATCTGACCCGTCGCCGAGGTGATCGGAGCGAAGTAGGTCTGCTGGTCGGTCGGGTAGGTGGTGTACTCGAGCGACTCGTACTCCTCACGCGGGATCTCAGGACCGCGGTATGGCTCGAGCGCCAGCCAGCCGCCGTTGGCCTCCAGCTTGGGCATCCGGTAGTGCGGAGTGTCCCGGCGGGGCATCTGCTGGGGCGGCCTGACACCCGTGGTCCGAAGGACCCGCTTGACGTATTCGTTCTTCATCGAGTCGGTGAGCGTAGGCATGCTGAGCGACCGTCCTTTTCCGGTTCCAGGTGGCTGGCCATGCTAGCTGCTGACCGTGACACTGCTGTTTTGGCGTGACGGCCTGGGACGCCCCTGCGCATCAGCGCATCCTGCCCCGCCCGCTATGTAGGGTGCCGTTCCCAAAATCCAGTTCACTGAAAAGGAGGCAGCATGCCGCAGGCCAGGAGCGGGGGATCGAGCGGATCGGGTTCAGGAAAACGGTCGGGCTCGAGTAGCGGCCGGCGGAGCACTCGCAGCTCCAGCAGTCGAAGCAGTGGTGGGAGCAGTTCCAGCGGTCGCAGTAGTGCCAGCGGTCGCAGCAGTTCCAGTGGCCGCAGTACTTCGAGCGGCCGAAGCGGTTCAGGCAGTCCCCGCAAGCGGACCGCCAGCAAGCGGACCGCCAGCAAGCGGAGCACCAGCAGCCGAAGCACGAGCAGCCGGAGCCGTTCGACGAGCAACTCCCGTACGACGCGCTCAGCCGCCGGCAGCGTCGACCCGCGCGTCGAGGAGGTCGCAAAGCGGATCCGCAAACTCAACGAGCGCATCATCGAAGCCAGCCGGGAGGCGGGCGAGACGACCCTGACCAGCTATGAGCGAGCGCTCAAGGCGATCGCCAAGGCGATCCAGAGTGGACCGGGGTCAAGCGACGTCGAGTGGATCTCGAACCTGGCCACCGCACAGGCCAAGTTCATCCGTGACCTGACCACGTCGACGACCTCGGCGGCCCGCAAGATCCTGCCCTAGGAGGGCTACCAGGCCTGAGTGTCGCCGCACTCGGGGCAGTCGACCGAGGTCGAAACCAGCGCCGCGAAGACAGAGCCACAGCTGCAGGCGTACAGGGCCCGGTCCTGCGAAGGGCCACCCTGGCGCCTCTGCCGTGGCGTGACCGGAAAGCTCACCATCGTGGTCTCGGCGGTAGCTGCCGGCGGCCGCCGGTGAGCCTCTGCGCGCTCGTTGCTCCGCTGGCGCCGGCGCCGGAGGAGGCTCGGCTGGTCGGTGCGCTTGACCTTCATCGCTGAAGCCAGTAACGGCATAACAGACGGTTGGTTTCGCTTCTGACCCCGAGAATCCTCGATTTTTAACCGGACGCTAATTCCCGCGGGAGGCCCGAAAGCTCAAGGCGCGCAGGGATAATCCGGTGTCCGGCTATGAACCGACCAACCCCCCTCGCAGCGGATTTGCGCGCCGCTTGTGGGAAAATCGGCTCGGATGGACCCCAGCCGCAAGCGCGCCATTCGCCTCACGGTCGCTCTCACAGCCGCCCTGATCTTGGCCACGGCGCTCATCTACACCAGCTTCACAGCAGGCCGAGACGAGCTCACCGCGGGCCAACTCCTCACGCGAGCTCAGCCCGGTCGCTCCTACCTCCTGGCCGGAACCGTGCTCACCGGCTCGGTGAGCCGTCAGGGCGACGTGCTCGACTTCAGGGTCCGGGATCCGAAGCGGAACGTCTCGGTTCCGGTCCGCTACACCGGCATCGTGCCCGACCCGTTCGCGGCCGGGCGCGGCGTCGTCGTGACCGTCGAGGAGCCGCGGGTGGACGCCTCGACCTTCATCGGCGAGCAGAACTCCCTCACGACCAAGTGCCCCTCCAAGTACCAGGCCGCGGCCGGCGCCAGCGCGACGTGATGGCCAGGCGGGAGGGTTGACGATGGCGCCAGTCGGGCGGACGCTTCTCATCCTTGCGCTGCTGATCGCCGGCTACGGCATCTTCGCCTCGCTCTACGGCGTCCGGACCGGCCGGCGCGAGTGGGTCGACTCAGGGCGGCGAGCCGTCTACTCCCTGGCCGGCGTGACCACGGTCGCCTGGGTGATCCTGGAGGCGGCGTTCCTGCGCTCTGACTTCAGCTTCAACGTGGTCGCCGCCCATTCATCGACGACGACGCCCACCTTCTACAAGCTGGCCGCGCCGTGGTCCTCGCAGGAGGGCTCGCTTCTGCTCTGGGTCTGGCTCATGTCGCTCTGGTCGAGCCTGATCCTGTTCCTGACCCGCCATCGCGTCCGGGAGATCGCGCCTTACGCCACGGCCGTCCTCCTCGGCTTCGGCGCCTTCTTCACGTCACTGGCCGCGTTCTTCGCCAACCCGTTCGCCACCAGCGCCAACCCGCCCAGCGAGGGCGCCGGCCTCGATCCGCTGCTCCTGCACCCGAGCATGATGATCCACCCGCCGATGCTCTATTCGGGCTACACCCTGATGACGGTGCCCTTTGCCTTTGCCGTTGGCGCACTGATCACGGGCCGGCTCGGATCGGAGTGGCTGTCGGTGACGCGGCGGTTCGCCCTAGCCGGGTGGCTGTTCCTCGGCGTGGGGATCGTGCTGGGCGCCCGCTGGTCCTACACCGAGCTGGGGTGGGGCGGCTACTGGGCCTGGGATCCGGTCGAGAACGCGGCGCTGATGCCGTGGCTCTGCATCACCGCCTTCATCCACTCGATGATGATCCAGGAGAAGCGAGGGATGCTCAAGGTGTGGAACGTGTCACTGGTCCTGGCCAGCGGCACGCTGGCCATCCTCGGGACGTTCCTCGTCCGCAGCGGCATCCTCGACTCGATCCACGCCTTCGGCGCCTCGACGCTCGGCGTGCCCTTCGTGATCCTCCTGGCGGTCATGATCAGCGGGGGGATCGGGCTCGTGCTCTGGCGCCGGGAGCAGCTCCGCTCGGACGCCCAGATCGACTCGCTGCTCTCCCGCGAGGCGGCGTTCCTGTTCCAGAACCTGGTCCTCGTGGCCATGGTCTTCGTCATCTTCTGGGTCACCTTCTTCCCGCTCATCTCCCAGGCGATCACGGGCACCAAGGTGTCGGTGGGTCCACCCGCCTTCCGGCCCTTCATCGTGCCCTTGGCCCTGGTGCTGGTGGCCTTGGCCGGGATCGGCCCGATCATCGCCTGGCGCCGCGTGACCGCGGCCAACCTCCGGCGGAACTTCCTCATCCCGGTGCTGGCCGGCATCTCCTGCACGGTGATCCTGATCGCCGTCGGCGGCGTCGACGACCGCCCCTTCGCGCTGGCCATGTTCGGCCTGGGGACTTTCGTGCTGGCGTCGGTGGCGCAGGAGCTGTGGCGCGGCGTGGGTGCTCGACGGGCCATGACCCACGAGCTGCCTCCGGTCGCGCTCGTAAGCCTGGTCCGCCGCAACCGCCGCCGCTACGGCGGCTACGTCGTCCACGCCGGCATCGCCCTGCTGCTCATCGGGGTCGCGGCCTCATCCTCGTTCCAGCACTCGCGCAACGTGACCCTGATGCCAGGGCAGAGCACGAGCGTGGACGGTTACAAGATCGCCTACGTCCGGCCGACGGTCGCGGCCACGTCGCAGAAGCTGTCCTTCGGAGCCGTCCTGCGCGTGAGCAAGGGTGGCCACCCGGTGACCACGCTGCGCACCACGCGTGGCTTCTATCCCTCCCAGGATCCGACGCAGGGCCCGATCGGGCGCTTCTTCAACGGCGAGGCCGACAGCAACGTCGGACTCCGAGCCGGGCTGACACGAGACATCTGGACCGTGGTCAATCCAGACCTGACCCCGCTCCAGAGCCGGATCAGCCAGGGCGATGCCCTGTTCACGGCCGCGATCAAGAAGACCGAGTCGGCCTCGCTTCATCTCCCGCCGGCCAGCGCCCAGACCGCGATGAGCCAGCTCTGGCAACTGCGCGACGAGGCGATCGTCGGCATCGCCTCGCGCTACGTCACCCACCCCTGGCCGATCAACTTCCTCTTCATCGTCGACCCGCTGGTCACGTGGATCTGGCTGGGGACGCTGGTCGTCATCCTGGGCGGCCTGATCGCGCTCTGGCCGGTGCCGCGGCTGGTCCGGCGCCGAGCCAAGGCCGCGGCGCCGGCTCGGACCGCCCCGGCGCCCGTGGCGCCGGTCCGCGAGCCGGCCTAGGCCATGGACGTCGTCGTCGTCGTGGTGGTCCTGTTTGTTGTCGTGCTCGTCATCTCCGCGCCGCTGCGACGAGCCCGCCAGACCGACGCCGCCTGGACCGGCGAGCTCGCCGAGCTCGAGGCAGCCCGCGAGGCCAAGTACCGGGAGATCCGTGACGCGGAGCTCGACCATCGCACGGGCAAGCTCTCGGATGCCGACTACGAGGCGCTCGATAGCGTGCTGCGGGCAGAGGCGGTTGTCATCCTGCGCCAGCTCGACGACGTCAAGGAGCGCGCGGCGACGGCGCCGGCGCCAGCTTCGGGTCGCTAGCCATTACCATCAGCGTCCATGTACACGGTTCTCGGTGTCGTCCAGGTGTTCCTGGCTGTCGTGCTCGTGTTCCTCGTGCTCATGCACTCAGGCAAGGACTCCGGACTCTCTGGCGCCTTCGGCGTCGGCACGGGGGCCGGGCCTCTGGGCGGCGGCTCGCTTGTGGAGCGCAACCTGAACCGGTGGACGGTCGTGTTCGCGATCCTGTTCGCGATCAACACGATCGTGCTGATCAAGATCGCCTAGCGACGCCTCGCGCGGGTCAACCCTGCGGGTCCTGCAGCAGCCCGAGTACGTTCCCGTCGGGATCCGTGAACGTGGCCACCAGGCGGCCGCCGCCGACGTCGTGCGCCGGCTCCTTCACGCTGGCCCCCGCGGCGGTCACCTCGGCCAGCTTGGTCTCGATGTCCGACACGTGCCAGTAGGCCACCGGCGAGGTCATGCCCTGAGGGCCGCCGCCCGGGACGAGCCCGATCTGCTGGCCCGCGACCTCGTAGCCGACGTAATACGGCGCATCTGACTGAGGGCCCACTCCGAGCAGGGCGGTGTACACAGCCTTCGCCGCCTCCAGGTCGGAGACGGGGTGGAGCACGGTCTGGATGCCTTCGGTGGAAGAGTCGGTCATGGTCGCTCCTGAGGTCGTGGTTTCACCCGCCGAGCCACTGTAAGCCCGGCTGCGCGTGGGCGCTTCTCGATTCCTGATCGATTCAGTACGCCGCGCGGTAGAGCGCCCGCAGCTCCTCCGCGTCCGCCGCCGGCGGCGTCATGGCCAGCTCGGGGCGCTCGGCCGCCTGTTCGGCACACACCTCAAGCTCGTCTTCGCTCACACCCGCCGCCTGGAGACCAGTCAGCCCGCCGAGTTCGAGCAACCGCCGGGCCAGCTCGGCGGGATTGGCTCTGAGGCCGGCGCTCAGCCGCTCATTCCACTCGGGCCGTCGGCGCGCCAAGGCCGCGATCGTGTGGGGGAGCATGATCGTGTTGGCGGCGCCGTGCGGGACGCCTGCGAAGCGAGCCAGGGTCTGGGAGACGACGTGGTGCAGGCCGTAGCCCGAGGTGCCGATCGAGTAGCCGGCGAGCACGGCGCCGAGGCCGAGCGCGTCACGCTCGGCCTCCTCCACCGAGCCTGCGGAAAACGCCTGGGCGATCAGCTGGGCCGCGGCGAGTCCGGTCAGCGCAGACACCGGGTGGGCCTGGTTGGTCGCCGGACCCTCGACTGCGTGGCCGAGGGCGTTACCGGCGCTCTGAGCCAGATCAGGCACCGGCTGGGAGGCGGACAGCGCCGGATCGCTGAGCACGATGGCCGGACGCACGCGCTCTGTCTCCGGCGAAACGCCCGCGGCGTGGCGGTGGATGGCCGTCATCTCGGCCCCTGACAGCGTGGTCGGGATCGCCACCACCCGTCGCGGTGGATCGGCCGCCGCGAGCGCCTTGGCCGTGTCGATCACGCGCCCGCCCCCGAGGGCGACGAGGAGTGCCCCCTCGACCCGGCTCCGGAGCTCGCCGGCGATCTCGTCGACCCGCCCCGCCGGCACCTCGTGGACGCCGGCCGCGAGGCCAACCAGGTCAGGGACGAGCGCCCGGGCGCGGCTCGTGGTCAGGAGCGTGAACGGCTCGTCCAGAAGATCCGGGGCTTCGCTCAGGCGCCCGCGCCCGAACACGATCAGCCGTTCACCGTCGCGCCATCGAAACGGCGTGAGGTCAATCGGCGGGATGACCGACATCGCTCGCACCCTATCTGCCGGGAGGCTCAGCCCGGACTGCCGAGGACGTGGGCAAGTAGGTTCCGCGTCATCGCCACCACCCATCGATCGGGTGCTTTGGGTGTGTTGGGCGAGGCGCTTGGGACCGGTTCAAGCCCGAGCTCCCACCCCAGCGTGCCCGTGTTGAAGACGATCGCCCGCGACGGCGCCCTGTAGATCGTCGTCTCGGCCAGGTTCTGTCCCGGGCCCGGAGCCGGCTCGCCGACCTCGGCGCCCATGCACCGGACCGCCCCCGAGCCGACCAGGTGCGCACCCTCCGGAGTCGCCGCGGTTCGCATGTCGACCTCGTAGCCGACGATGCCCGGGATCCGGGTTGCGGCGGTGATCCCGGTGCCGGCGAAGAGCCAGGCAGGTTTCAAGCCGCGCGCCGGGCGCCATGGGTAATAGCGGTACCGGGGGGGTCCTTTACCTCTGAGGCGCGGGTCGATGCACCCGAGATATGAAGAGCCGGTGAGGGGCGCGCCCCCCTTTGGGAACGGGCCGGTCGGGTTGGTGTGATCGGGATCGAGCGCGGCGTGCTCCTTGTAGGCGACGATCGAGTGGTCGGGCTCGCCGGCCTGGCTGGCGGCGGCCGAGGCTCGGACGTAGCGAACGCGCCAGGCCATCGTGTCCGAGCCCAGAAAGAGGAGGTCGGTGCCGGCCCGCAGGGCGGCCGCGAAGCCTCTGGCCTGGCGTTCGGACCAATACTCGGAATGGCCGAAGTCGATGATCGCTCGGTGCCCCAGGAGTTGGCCAGGGTTGCCGTCAACCGACTCGCTGGTCGTGTAGGACACCGGATACCCGTAGCGCTCGAGGAACCACACCATGGCCACGTCACGGGCGAAGAACTGGCCGGCTCCGGTGACGCTGTCGTAGGGGCGGTCGTAGGAGACAGCGATCCCCTGGGTGGTGCCCGTGATGGCGACGCGATCGGTACCGCCCGGATAAAGGCTGTCGCCGCCCCACGCGTTGTAAGCCTCATAGGTCGAGGTGGGGAGCTGGGCGAGCAAGGGTTGGGGGGCCGCGGCCAGAACCACGAACAGGCAGTCGCTCTCGCCGCTCCGGGCGGAGAGCTTGGCGATGTAGATCCCGGTCGGCAGCGCCGAGGGGATCCGGAAGCTCAGGGTGGGATGCCAGTCGCACTGGGTGAGCCCGGTGGCGAAACGATGGCTGCAGGGAGGCTGAGGAACCAGCGGGAGCGAGCTTGTGACCAGCACCTGGCGCCCGCCCGCGCCCCCGTACCAGCCGATCCGGTAGATCCCGATTCGGACGCTTGGCGAGCCGGGAGCGCTGACATAGATCCGCTCCGTCTGGCCGGGGCCGAGCGCCTCCTCGGCCACGTAGCCGGAGACGTCGCCGCTGCGCAGGCCGCCGACGTCGGCGGCCGGCCCGGGGAGCCGCCACGCCCGCGTCCCCGACGCTAGGTTCTCCGCCGCGACCGTGGGTTGGCTCCCGCTCGTCGGCACCAGCCAGCGGTAGGCGCTGCTCGCCTGAGGCGGCCGGGCCGCCGAACCGACGGTCATCTGGTCGTGGCGGGCTCCGCCGCACGCGGCGAGGCTGATCACGGACAGCGCGATGAGCCAGCGCCTGGCCCGACGGAGCATCCGCGCAGTTAACCGCGCCAGTCTGGGCGTTCCCTTTGTACCTGGCTTGTGCGAAACGCCACGAGCACTTCATAGGACTCTCATACATCGGCCTGATGCGTTTCCGACAGCTTGGGTAGACCCTGGTTATCGCCCCGTCAACGACACCAAGGAGCGATTAGATGTCACCTGTGATGATTGCCCTGAATCTGTTGTTCGCCGTCCTCGTGGTCGGCGGAGCCTTTGTGCACTTTCTGCACGCGATCGCGACCCAGCACCGCGACCATGGTGTGAAGTCCTCAGGCTCGCTGCTGCGTCGGCGGGTGTGGTCACGCGACGCCCGGCCGCACGCCGGCCCTAGGCGCGCGTGGGTTGTTCGCCGGGGCCAGACTTGGCCGGCGGCGTCGTAGTCCCATCAGCTTGACGGAGGCGGATCGCCGGGCTATAAGTCTCGGTGGCCGCCTCCTGAGCGGGGGCCATGGGGTGAGCCCTTCGGGGCTGATGCACGGGCGGCGCGCCGGTCACGGAAACACTGTTCTCCATGAGCATGAGCGCCTCCACACGCAACGAAGACGGCTTGGACGGCATCGAGCTGTGGACGATCCGGGGTCTGATTGCCGAGCACCGGATGGCCGCGTTGGTCGCGGCCGCGTTGTGTGCCCTGCTGGTCGGGACCCTGGCGCTGGTGGCGCTTGGCGGCAAGGCCGGGCCCCTCAACGATGCCACCACGTGCACCCAGTGGGGCAACGCCAACCAGAATCGCCAGACCGCCTACGCCCGCCTGTACGTGACCGAGCACGGCTCCGTCCCCAAGTACGGTGGCACGCCCGCGGCTGTGATCAACGCCATCAACTTTGGCTGCGGGGTCGCCTACGGGGACGATGTGGCCGATACGGCAACGGTCGTCCAGGCCATCGACGGCACCTTCTGAGTCTCAGAGCCTTCCTGCCACTTCAGAGCCTTCCTGCCACCGGCTGCGGAGTGCGCTTAAGTCCGTACCGGGACAAATCGGCGGGGAGGACAAGCGAGAAGATGGTGCCCTGGCGTGTGCTCTGGACCCGGCAACTGCCTCCGTGCCGCTTGGCGATGGCATCCACGATCGCGAGGCCCAGGCCCACGCCCCCGGCTGAGCGTGTGCGCGCGGCGTCGGCGCGCGCGAAGCGGTCGAAGATCCGCTCGAGTGCCTCGTGGGCGATCCCGCACCCTTCGTCCTCGACCTCGATCGAGACTCCCCCGGCCGCGGTCTGGGCGCGTAGTTCGATCGCGTCGTGCTCGTTGGTGCATTTGACGGCGTTCTCAAGCAGCGCATCGAGCGCGGCACGCAGCCGCTCACGGTCGACCGTGAGTCGCACCGGCACGACTGGGCCCAGCCGCCAGGCCCGAGGCGCCACCTCGGACCACCGGATGAACACGTCCTCCAGGAAGGTTTCGAGGTCGATCTCCTCGGTGCGCAGGAAGTCCGGTTGATCGGCCGCCGCCAGCACCAGGAGGCGCTCGATGATCGCATTCATCCGGGCGAGCTCGTCGAGCGCAATGTCGATCCCGTCATCAGCCGCCCCTCCCGCCCGGGCCAGCTCCAGGTGGCCGGTGGCAATCGTCACCGGCGTGCGGAGCTCGTGTGATGCGTCGTGGATGAAGCGCTCGTGACGCTCAAGCAGGGACTCGCGCTCCGCGGCTCGGTCCTCCGCGACGCGCAGGGCATCGACCCGCCGCCGCGCGTGCCAGACCATGGCCAGGAACATCATCGCGACCAGCGGCACGGGCAGGATGCTGTCCCAGTGGTGCTCGCGGTCGATGGCCTCGTAGACCATCGGTGCGGCCGTCACGGCGACGACGCACGCCAGCACAAGCAGCGTCACCGGCAGCCGCCAAAGCCGAAAGCCGTAGAGGAGCGTCAGGCTGATCCAGGTGAAGTAGAAGGGCAGCGTTCGGAGCCCGGGCGCCACGAGCATGGCGACCGAGTTGGCCAGGGCGAAGACGACCCAGAGCAGCTCGACGCGATAGCGACGGAGACAGGCGGCGAGGTCAGGCGGCGGCGCGATAGCCGGCATTGCGGACCGTCTCGATCGGGGTATCGGGACCCAGCCGCCGGCGAAGCCGCCGCACACATACATCGACGACGTTCGAACGCGGATCGAAGTCATATCCCCAGACTTCGGCCAGGAGCCGCTCGCGACTCACGACCTCGCCCACGTGTCGCATCAAGAAGTGAAGAAGATGAAATTCGCGATCGGAGAGATCGGCCACGGTGACGCCGTAGCTCGCCTGCCGCCGCGTGAGATCCAGCTCGAGCCCCCCGACGCGAATCCGAGCCCCGTCCTCGGCCACCTGGGCGTGACGCAGATGCACGCGCGCGCGAGCAAGAAGTTCCTCGAGCGAGAACGGCTTCGCCACGTAGTCGACCGCACCGAGCTCGAACCCACGCAGCTTGGTCGACAGATCGCCCCGGGCCGAGAGGATCAGCACGGGAACATCGCCCCGAGCCTCGTGCAGTTCACGAAGCACGTCGAGCCCGTCTCGGCCGGGCAGGAGAAGGTCGAGGATCACGAGCACGTAGTTGCCGTTGATCGCGCGGGAGAGCCCATTCTCGCCATCCTCGACGACGTCGACGGCAAATCCCTCCGCCTCGAAGGCGCTGGCCAGGAAAGCCCGAATCCGCGGTTCGTCTTCGACGATGAGAATGCGCAACCAAGCCCCTTGCTACGACGATTCGAGGGCACCTTAGCTCGCGGGAGATGACTTGTAAATGACAGATGGATGACATTGACGTCATCTTGCTTTTAGCTGTCCGACGCCCCCGATATAAAGCCGCCTGAGAGGAGCGATCAGAGCATGAGCTCGCTGAAGAGACGGACTTCGGGGGCGGGGAAGGGCTGCAGTGAGCGCGGCCACTAAGGGAGCGATCGGAGCCATCGTCGGGGCGCTTCTCGTCTGCGTCGCGATCGCCCTTTACGTCGGCCTCTACCTGGTCAATGTGCCGGGTTCGGTAGCAGCCACGTCGACGCCCACCGGCATCCACCTGTATCTCGCCACCGTGCCCGCGGCCGAGCTGAGTGACCCACACCCCACGTGGGTGTCCTACTACGCCGTGAGCAGCAGCTCGAGCAACTGGCGCCACGACACCACGTTTCAGGTGCCGGCCAACAGTCTGATCCACGTGACGATCTACCAGTACGACACCGCGACTGGGCTGCGCAACCCGTTCTTCTCCCAACCGGCCGGGACGGCCGGGCCGGTGACGATCAACGGCAAGGTCACCCAGGTCGTCGATCCGACAAGTCCGGGGCACACGTTCGCGATCCCCCAGATCGGCCTCTCGGTTCCGCTTCCAGGCGCACCCGCCAATGCCAAGAACCTCTGTGCGAATGCGCCCTGCTCACTGAGCGAGGCGCACGTGACCGTCTCGTTCGCGTTCCGCTCGCCGGGTCCTGGGCTCTACCGCTGGCAGTGCTTCGTTCCGTGTGCCGCCGGGTTCATCCAGGGCAACGGCGGACCCATGCAGACAGTGGGCTACATGGGCGGCTTCATCAAGGTCGTATGAGGATGCGCGAATGACGGACGAGCGCCACCACTTCCGCAACTTCGCCGTGCTTTGGATCGTCGCGTCCGTGATCGTGACGCCAATCATGATCTTCCTGATCGGTCCGGGGCTCCCGCCCGGGAACGGGAGCGTCGAGGCCTCGGGGCAGGTGACCGACAACACCGTGCTCGTGGCGATGGCCACTCCGGTGGCCCTGCTCGTGCTCTGCTACCTGGGCTACGCGATCGTCTTCTTCCGGGAACGAAATCCGGAGACGGTCCTGGACGGCCCCGCGATTCGCGGCGACGCCAGCATCCAGTTCTGGTGGCTGGTCGTGACGACGACGCTCGTGTTGGTCCTGGCGGGCTACGGATCCGCGCGCCTGCTCGCCGACGGATCCGGCGGCGGCCAGGGACCGAATCCGATCGCCATCCCCAAGGCACCTCATGGCACCACGGTCCTCCCCGTTCAGGTGATCGCGCAGCAGTGGCAGTTCACGTATCGCTGGCCGACCTACGGCGGCGTGGAGACCCGGGCGATCGAGCTCCCCGCCAACACGTTGATCAGATTCAACGTCACGTCACTCGACGTGATCCACTCCTTCTGGGCCTACGAGCTTGGCGTCAAGGCGGATGCCAACCCGGGCGTCAACAACGTCGCCTTCGTGACGACCAAGGGGCCGCTCACGTTCCACGTGCGCTGTGCGGAGCTGTGCGGGGTCTGGCACGGCTACATGTTCGGCACTGGGACCGTCGTGCCCAGGGCCCAATTCGCGGCCTGGATCACTCAGCAGCGGGCGCAATACGCACCGGCCACGAAGAACCTTCCCCCGTACTCGAGGTCCTATTTCCCACAGCCGTTGAGGAGAGGCGGATGACCGCGATCGCAGCTTCACCCCCGGCTCGGCGAACGGGTTGGCGCCAACTGATGGGCTTCAACCTTCTGACCGGAATCATCCTTGGCGTTGTCGGCTGGTTCATCGGCTACAGCGCCATCGGCCTCCACCTTCACGGCGCGGGCATCGCCTACTACAGCAGCGAGTCGGGGCAGAACGACATCGCGATCGTGCTCGGCTACATCTTCGGGGTGATCGGGTTCCTGATCGGCCTGGGGTTCGCCAACTACCCCATGCGCCGCCTCCTCGGTCATCCGCCCTCGTTGGCCGCCCACGAGTCTGAGGAAGAGGGCCTCTTCCGCTACTTCACCCTGAGCACCGACCACAAGGTCGTGGCCAAGCAGTACATGATCGGCATCGGGGTGTTCTTCTTCGTCGGCGGCCTGAACGCGATGCTGATCCGCACCGAGCTTCTGCAGCCCAACACTCACGTGTTCGGAGCCAACCAGTACCTGACCCTGGTCGGCATGCACGGGTCGATGATGATGGGGATCATGACGAGCGGGATCCTGGGTCCGTTCGCCAACTGGCTCGTGCCCCTGATGATCGGCAGCCGCCGCTTCGCCTTCCCGCGGATCGAGGCGTTCACGTTCTGGCTCCTGATGGCCGGCTCCGTGATCCTCATCACGACGATCTTCTTTGGCGGGTTCCAAACCGGTTGGACGGGATATCAGCCGCTGGGCGCCCAGGGCACGGCCGGCTACGACGCGTACATCGGCTTCTTCGCGCTGGTGGGGCTGTCGATGACCCTGTTCGGGTTCAACCTGATCGCGACGATCGTCGTCATGCGCGCCCCGGGCATGACCTGGTCGCGACTCCCGATCTTCGTCTGGGCAACGCTCTCGACCGCCGCGCTGATGATGCTCGCAGCGCCGATGCTGATCGCCGCGCTGTTCATGGCCGGCATGGACCGGACGGTGCAGACCGCGTTCTTCATCCCGGGCCAGGGGGGAAGCGCCTATCTGTTCCAGAACCTGTTCTGGGTCTTCGGGCACCCCGAGGTCTACGTCCTGGCCCTCCCCGGATTCGGGATCGTGCTGGAGCTGTTGCCCGTGTTTGCGCGCAAGCCGCTGTGGGGTTACCGGCTTGCGGTCTCCGGGATGCTCGGCGTCGCCTTCCTGAGTTTCTTCGTCTGGCAGCACCACCTGTTCGTGTCCGGCATCAATGCCGATCTACGGCCGTTCTTCATGCTCTCCACGGAGCTCATCTCGCTGCCCACCGGCTTCATCTTCCTGTGCTTCATGGGCACGCTGTGGCGCGGGCGAATACGGTTCACGGTGCCCATGCTCTTCTGCATGGCGTGGGCGTTCAACTTCCTCTGGGGCGGTATCTCCGGGGTCTTCAACTCGGACGTTCCGAGCGATACGACCACGCACGGAAGCTTCTTTGTCATGGCCCACTTCCACTACACGATCATGGGCGGCCTGGTGTTCGCCTTCTTCGCCGGGATCTATTACTGGGTTCCGAAGATGTACGGCGTGAAGCTGAACGAGACGCTGGGCAAGGTCCACTTCTGGATCATGTTCATCGCCTTCAACTCGACCTTTGCGCCGCTGTTCGGTCTCGGGTTCCTGGGCATGCCCCGGCGCGTGGTCACCTACAACCCATCGTGGCAAGGGCTGAACGACTGGGTCTCGGCCTCGGCCTACGTGCTCGGGCTCTCGATGCTGGTGTTCTTATTCAACGTGTGCTGGTCCATGCTGGTCAAGCGCGAGGTGGCCGAGGTCAATCCGTGGCATTCAAAATCGGCCGAGTGGCAGCTGCCGACGCCGGTTCCGCTCCACGATTTCGACCGGACCCCCATCTTCGACGAGGACCCGTATCCCTACGGCGTCGAGCCGGTACCCGCCGGGTCGGCCACCGTGGCACCGGTGGGAGGTAGCACCTAAATGGAAGGCTCCGCATCAGCACCCCAGGCCAGGCACATCGAGCCGGAGCCGCCCGAGTGGCAGCCCCGCGTCATCTGGATCAGCGGACGGCTCCTGTGCGGGGTGATCTCCTTCTTCTTCGCCTCGTTTGTCTTCGCCTACTTCTATCTCCGGGCCCTGAACACCAACCACAACTGGGTCATCCCCCCGGTTCACCCCGCGCAGGGGCTGGGCCTGACCATCATGGCGCTGTACGTGGCCGGCGCCATCATCTACCGCCTCTCGGCTCGGCGCGGTGAGGTGGACGAGCTGGGGGGCGCCGCGATTGCCGTCCTGTTCACGCTGGCGGCGGTCGCGCTGCAGTTCCTCGAGTACACGGTGCTTGACTTCGGCGCCTCCAGTGGCGGATACGCCGCGGTCTTCTTCGGCTTCACCACCGCCTACGCGATCGTCGCTCTGATGGGCGCCTACTGGATCGAGATCCAGGCGGCCAGCCTCTGGCGCGTCCGTCGCGAAGGAAAGACGCGTACGACCGAGGTACCGACGAGTGAGGCAGCGCTGCTCCGGGCGGGGCTTGAGACCTCGTCGTTCTACTGGCTCTACTTCGCCGCGATCGGCTTCCTCGCCTACCTCCTCCTCTACCCGATCGGACCATGAGCCTCGGCGACTGGTCGCTGGACCCGTCGCTGGTCTACGTGGTCCTGGCGGCGTCGCTCTACATCCTGGGCAGCCGGGGGCGTCCACCCACGCGGGGCCAGGCATGTGCGTTTGCCGCCAGCCTCCTCACGATCGTGATCGCCCTCAACTCGCCGATCGATCGCTACGCCGACCAGCTGTTCTGGGTGCACATGCTCCAGCACGTCCTGCTCCTGACGGTGGCGCCGCCGTTGTTCCTCCTTGGCCGACCATGGCCGAGGATGTGGCGCGCGTTGCCGCTCGAGCCGCGCACCGCGGTGGCGCGGACGATCGCCAGCGCAGGCTGGACGAAGCCGCTCCGGATGCTGGCTCGACCCCTGCCGGCCTGGATCCTCTACAACGCCACGATCGTCGGCTGGCATCTCCCGGGCGCCTACGACGCAACCCTCAACTACGGCGCGGTGCACGTCATCGAGCACGCGATGTTCTTCTTCACCGGCCTGCTCTTCTGGGCCCGGGTGATCGATCCCGGGCCGCTGCGGCCGCGGCTCGTCTGGCCAGTGCGGATCGGCTACGTGGCCGGTGCGATGGTCGTGTCCTGGGCGCTATCGATCACCTTCGTCGTGCTGCAGCACCCGATCTACGGCCATTACGCGGACCTGGTGACCCGGCCCGGTGGGATCAGCGCCCTGACCGATCAGCAGCTGGCGGCAGGGGTGATGTGGGTGTTGGGCTCGATCAGCTACACCGTTACCTTCATCATTGGGTTCTACAAGTGGCTCGAGCCCGACTCGTCGACCAATGCCAGCTCAGCGGCGCTCACGACCTGAGGAGGAGAGAGAGAAATGACGCTCATCGCCAGCTTCCTGACCGGTTCGCTGCTCAGCCTGCTCATACCGGCCGGCCTCCTGATTGCGCTCGTGTGGTGGTACCTGGCGGTCATCCGGAAGGTTCCCGAAAGCGCCACCGGAGCCGACGCCGTGCCGCCCACCCAACCCGGCCAGGGGACGGACGTCCCCGTGGCGGATCCCGGGCCAAGCGTGGCCGTCTCGGACGAGGTAAACCGAATTCCCTAGGTCCGCGTGAGCGCTTCCTGGGCGACGCGAGGGGTCGGCTCGGCGGCCTCGCGCTGTTCGAGGCGCTGCTCGTTCTGGGCGTAGTAACGACCCCCACGTAGGAGCGAAGCGGCCGCTGCAATCAGGCAGGCCACGATCGCGAAGGCGAACGCTTCGTGCAGGCCATTCTGGAACGGCGCAGCGATCAGGTGGGGGAAGAAGGAGCGGCCCATGAGGAGGCTTTGGCTGTGGGCGCTCAGGCTCGCCACGGCATGCGCCCCGACCAGGTGCTGGATCGGGTTGTAGCCCAGGAAGGCGGCGAACAGGACTGAGATCGGAGGCGTCGCGGCCGCCCGATGGGCCGCGCCGACACCGACACCGTGCGCGGTGAGCCCGGAGGTCAGGGCGGCAGGAAGGCGGGTCGACAGCCCCAGCACCATCAGGGTGAAGAAAATCCCCACCGAGATCACCTGGGCCGAGTTCTGGAACGTCTGGTTCATTCCGCCCCCGGCACCGCGGTCCCCCCGGGGCAGGCTGTTCATCACCGCAGCCCGATTGGGAGAGGCGAACAATCCCATCGAGATCCCGGTCAGCGCGAGCACCGCCGCGAACAGTGGATAGGCGAAGTCGATGGGGAGGAGGATGAGCAGCCCGAAGCTCAGGGCCGTGCCCACCATTCCGCCGCTGGCGAAGCCTCTCGCCCCGAACCGGTCGGAGAGATACCCGGAGACGGGGCCGCTGATCAGCATCCCGATGGTCAGGGGGAGCATGTAGATGCCCGCCCAGAGTGGGGTGTCGACGAAGTTGTACCCGTGCAGAGGCAGCCAGATCCCCTGGAGCCAGATGATGAGCATGAACATCAGGCCGCCGCGGGCCACGGCCGAGAGGAAGGTCGAGATTGTCCCGAACGTGAAGGCGCGGATCCGAAACAGCGGCAGGCGGAACATGGGGTCAGCGACCCGACGCTCGATCATCAGGAAGGCGGTGAGGAGGACTACGCCGGTCGCCAGCAGGGCCATCGTGTGGGGGGCGGTCCATCCCGTCGAGTGACCCCCGGAGGGGCGGATCCCGTAAGTCACCGCGACCATCAGGCAGATCAGCCCTGCGGCAAAGGTGACATTGCCCCACCAGTCCACCCTGGCTCGCCGAGGCTCGTTGATCTCACGCAGCTTGAGATATGCCCATACCGTCCCGAACAGACCCACCGGGACCGAAATCAAGAAGACCAGGCGCCAGCTCACGGGAGCCAGCAGACCGCCGAGCACGAGGCCGACGAACATGCCGCTCACTCCGACGATGTTGTTGATGCCCAGCGCCATCCCGCGCTGGTTCTCCGGGAAAGCGTCGGTGATGATCGCGGCCGCGTTGGCCATCAGGCAGGCGCCGCCCACGCCCTGAACGATGCGGAAGGCGATCAGGTAGTCGGCCGCAATCGGGCCGCTGAGCCAGTCCACGGCCAGGATCAGCGAGGCCGCGGTGTAGATCACGAACCCGAGGTTGTAGATCCGCACCCGGCCGAACATGTCGCCGAGCCGCCCCAGGCTCACAATCAGCACGCTTCCCACGATCATGTAGCCGAGGATCATCCACAGCAGGTAGAAGCTGTTGGAGGGCACCAGCGGGTCGAGCTTGATCCCCCGAAAGATGTCCGGCATGGCGATCAGGGTGATCGACAGGTCCAGCGTCGCGAGCAGGACGGCCAGCGTCGTGTTGGACAGGGCGATCCACTTGTAGGCGTCGCTATCGGCCCTTCCATTCCCGCTCACACAGCGGTATTATACAGGCAACCTGTTCAGTTTTCCTGTCCTTTCATGACCGCGGCCCGAGCCAGTGAGAGCACCGAAGCCCCGCCTCCCGGCCGGACCGCCGCCCCTGAGCCGGACACCGCACAGCTGGCGAGCGACCTCCGGGTGGTGCTGGGGCAGCTGATGCGCAGGCTCCGGGCCGAGCACCGCTTCTCGATCTCACACGGGACCGTCCTTGGCCGATTGGACCGCCACGGAGCCCAGAGCGTCAGCGACCTCGCCGCGGCCGAGCGAGTCCGTCCCCAATCCATGGCCCAAACGGTGGGCGAGCTCGAGGCGGCCGGATTGGTGAGCCGAGAGCCTGATCCGAGCGATGGCCGCCGCGCCCTGGTGGATCTCACCTCGGAGGGCCGGGTGGTCCTCGGGGCCGACCGCGCACAGCGCGAGGGTTGGCTGGCCCAGGCAATCAGCCAGGGGTTCTCCAAGCGGGAGCAGGCGATCTTGTTCGGAGCGGTGGAGTTGCTCCGGCGCCTGGCGGAGACGTGAGCTCAGCCGCCGGCGTGGTGCCGGCGCCGCAGCGGCAGAGCGAACCACACGAGGGCGAAGGCGCACGCCGTCACGATCGTGGTGATGATCGTCGTGGCCTGGCCGAACAGGTAGTGGGTAACCAGCGCGATGGCGCAGGTCATGGCTGCGGCGAGAACGGTCAGGCCGGAGATGGTCAGCCGATTGCCCAGTTCGACCACGTAGGCCTTGCGGCCTTGGCGGAACTCGAGCCGGTGGATCATCGTCGGCGCGATGAGGAGGATCGAGGCCAGCAAGGTCAAAAGCAGCGCGGCGAAGTAGAGCCGACGCTCAAAGTGGGTAGTGTGACCAAAGCGGGCGTTGAAGGGCGCCACGAGCAGGAACCCGAACAGAACCTGGACGCCGGGCAGGGCAACCCGCAATTCGCCCATCAGCTCGGTCAGATTGCGGTCGTAGCGCTCGGGCTCGGTCTCGTCGCGTCCGGGGGCTCCAGGCTCGTCCATAGGAACGTAAGTTTTTCATCAAAACAAAGGTTCGACGTCCATCGAACAATGCTATAATTCGACGTGTATCGAACCTTGTCGAGAAACCGGAGACAGAACTGAACTCCTCTGAAACTCATCGCGACGGCGCCCCACGCGTGCGACGCGATCACGAAACCAATACAACTGAACCGCAGCGGACCCGTCGGGCCCACGCGGGCAAGGCCAGCGCCAGGCAGACCCGGCGGCGGGGAGCACACGCCGGCGAGCGTCTGCAGGCGACGGAGCTGCACGGCGCCGTTGGCACGCCGGAAGCTCTTGAGCTCTTCCTGCGTCGGGCGCGCGTTCACCCGCTGCTTACCGCGGCCGAGGAAATCGAGCTCGCCAAGCGAATCGAGCGCGGTGATCTCGAAGCCAAGGAGCGGATGATCAACTCCAACCTGCGGCTGGTCGTGTCACAGGCCCGGCGCTATCAGGGACATGGGCTCTCGATGGAGGACCTGGTCCAGGAGGGCATGCTGGGGCTGATCCGGGCCGTCGAGAAGTTCGACTGGCGGCGCGGATTCAAGTTCTCGACCTACGGGACCCTGTGGATCCGGCAGGCCATCCAGCGCGGACTCCAGAACCATGGGCGGACGATTCGCGTCCCCGTCCATGTGGCTCAGCGCCAGGTCAAGGTGCGCAAGCTCGAGTCAGAGCTGAGCGCGAAGCTCCAGCGCGAGCCGAGCGACGAGGAGATTGCGGCGGTAGCCGAGCTCCCAGTCGACGAGGTCATGGAGCTCCGCGAGCTCAACCGGGCAATGACCAGCCTGGACCAGCCGGTCGGCGAGGACGGCGAGACCGCCTTCGGCGAACTCCTGGCCAGCGATGCCCCGGAACCCGTCGAGCAGGTCGCGGTGGCCGAGCGAGACCGCCAAGTGGCGGAGCTCGTGGGCCAGCTCCCCGACGAGGAGCGGAGCGTGATTCGCCTGCGCTTCGGACTGACGGGCGATGAGCCCCTGACGCTGCGACAGACCGGCTCGGAGCTCGGAATCACGACCGAGCGAGCACGGCAGCTCGAGGCCAAGGGACTGGCTCGCCTCGCCGGGAGCTCAGACGCGGAGGCTCTGAGGTCGGCCGCGTAGGGGACGTAAGCTCCCCTCGTTGGAGATCCCAGAGCACTTCGAACTCCTGCCGAGCAGCCCGTTCTCGGAGCGGATCGGGCCCCTATATGTGAACTGGCGTGATTCGGTCCCCGTGATCGGGGTCCGGATCGCGCCGCATCACGCCAACCGCGCGGGGCGGGCGCACGGCGGTCTTCTTATGACCCTGGCCGATATTGCGCTCAGCCGGGCGGTGCGAGAGCAGGTGCCGTCCGGAGCGACGTTCGCCACCGCCGACCTGCACGTCGCCTTCCTCGAGGCCCTGGGTCAGGATCAGTGGCTCGAAGCGGTGCCGAGCGTCGACCGGATCGGCCGCGCGCTGATCCACGGAAGCTGCCTGCTGAGCGCAAACGGCCGAAACGTGGCCCGGGCGATGGGCACCTTCGCGGTGCGGCTGGGCTGAGGGCCCGATGACGGACTCGACCGCCACCACAGCGTCGTTCACGGGCCGCACGGCGTGGGCGCGCAACCTCGAGGAGCCGGTACGGGTGTTCCTGCGCACCGAGACGGGTGGAGCGGCAATCCTGCTCGCCGCCAGCGTCCTTGCGCTCATCTGGGTCAACGTCGACACCGCCTCCTACGAGCACGTCTGGAGCACGACGCTGAGCGTCCAGATCGGTGGTGGCGGCGTCTCGCAAGACCTGCGCCAGTGGATCAACGACGGGCTGATGACGTTCTTCTTTCTCTCCGTCGGGCTCGAGGCGCGGCGGGAGTTCGACCTCGGCGAGCTACGCGATCGCCGCCGGGTCCTCCTGCCCGCCGCCGCGGCCGTCGGTGGCATGGTCCTCCCGGTCGCGATCTACCTCGCGTTCAACGCAGGGCATTCGAGCGCCCACGGCTGGGGGACGGCGATGTCGACCGACACGGCGTTCGCCCTCGGCATGCTCGCGCTGGTCGGCCGCCGGTTTCCCCAAAGCCTGCGCACCTACATCCTCACGGTCGCCGTGGCCGACGACCTCGTCAGCTTCGTCGTCATCGCGACCGTCTACAGCCGGTCGATCCGCGCCGTGCCTCTCGCGGTGGCGATCGGTGTCCTGGGGCTCGTGTTCCTGCTTCGCCTACGCCGGGTACGCAACGGTGTCGTCTACTTCGGGACCGCGCTCGTGAGCTGGGTGGCGCTCCTGAAGTCAGGCGTCGACCCGGTGACCGTGGGCGTCGTCATCGGGCTCCTCTCGATCGCCTATCCGGCCGGCCGGGAAGACCTGGAACACGCCACCGACCTGTTCCGGCTCTTCCGCGAGCAGCCGACATCCGAGGCCGCCCGCACGGTCCGGGAGGGGGTGCGGACGGCAATCTCGCCCAACGAGCGGCTTCAGCAGATCTACCACCCAATCTCGAGCTACGTGGTGGTCCCGCTGTTCGCCCTGGCCAACGCGGGAATCGTCATCACCGGCCATTTCCTGTCGCTGGCCTACGCCTCGCCGATCGCTCTGGGAATCATCCTCGGGTACGTGATCGGCAAGCCGGTGGGGATAACCGGTCTGACCTGGCTCATCACGCGTCTCAGCCGCGGCCGGCTACGGCCTCCGGTCGGCTGGGCCTCGGTGCTCGGGGGGGGCGCCATCGCCGGGGTCGGCTTCACCGTCTCCATCCTGATCGCCACCCTCGCCTTCTCCGGTGTCCAGCTTCAGGAGGCCAAGCTGGGCGTGCTCACGGCGGCCGTCGCGGCGCCCCTGCTCACGTTGCTGGTCTATCGCGTGACCAAGTGGCTTCCCCGCGAGCGCAGGCTCCGGGCCCTGGTTGGGATGCCGCGGACGATCGTGGATTTGGCCGTGCCTGTGGATCCTGAGCGTGACCACATTCGCGGGCCCGCGCAGGCCCCGGTCACCCTGGTCGAGTACGGCGACTTTCAGTGTCCCTACTGCGGGCGGGCCGAGGGAGCCATCCGCGAGCTGCTGGCTGACTTCGGCGACCTGCGCTACGTATGGCGACACCTGCCGCTCAACGATGTCCACACCCACGCCCAGCTTGCGGCCGAGGCGAGCGAGGCCGCGACCGATCAGGGACGCTTCTGGGATATGTATGACCTGCTGCTCTCCCGGCAGGAGGATCTGACTTTGCGCGATCTGGTTCGAGACGCCGAGGAGCTGGGCCTCGACGTCGACCGGTTCCGAGAGTTCCTCCGCAAGAGCAAGGGCGCCGGGCGGATCTCAGAGGACGTCGATTCGGCCGACGCCAGCAACGTCTCGGGCACGCCGACGTTCTTCATCAACGGCATGCGCCATTACGGGGCCTACGACGTCGACACCCTCTCCAAAGAGGTGCGCGCAGCACGGATCCGCGCGGCGGTGGGGGCATGAGCGGCGGGCGGGGCATGAGCACGGCGCCGTCTGGTCCGGTTCGGATGCCCGCCGAGTGGGAGGAGCACGAGCGGACCATCATGGGCTGGCCGTGCCGGCCCGAGCTCTGGGTCGGGACGATGGGTCAGGCGCGGGAGGACTACGCCACGGTGGCCAATGCCATCGCCGCCTTCGAGCCCGTGCTGATGATCGCCAACCCCGGCCAGGACGCCGCCGACGCTCGCGCGGCGTGCGGCTCCGGCGTGGAGATCGTCGAGCTGCCGCTCAACGATTCATGGTTGCGTGACTGCGGCCCCATCTACGTCCGGGACGACCGCGGCCACCGCTGTGCCGTCCATTTTGGCTTCAACGCCTGGGGCGAGAAGTTCCCGCCCTGGGACAAGGATGCCGCGGTTGGAGCGCTCGTGGCGCAGGCGATAGGCGATGACGTGATCGAGGCGCCGATGGTGCTCGAGGGCGGCTCGATCGCCGTCGACGGCACAGGGACGCTTGTGACCACAGAGGAGTGCCTGCTCAACCCCAACCGCAACCCGAACCTCGACCGGAGCCAGATCGAAGCGGTGCTGCGTCTGTACCTGGGCGTCGAGCGAGTCGTGTGGCTGGGGCAGGGCCTGATCGAGGACCGAGATACCGACGGTCATGTCGACCTGATCGCCGCCTTCACCGCGCCCGGGCGCGTCCTGCTCCAGATGGTCGGTGAGGCGAACCCGAACTACGAGCGTTGCCAGGAGAACCGCGGTCGGCTGGAGGCGGCGGGGATCGAGGTGACCGAGCTGCCGTTCCTGCCTTACACGACGGTGGAAGAAGAGCGGATCGCCGCCGGGTACCTGAACCTCTACGTCTGTAACCGGGCGGTGATCGTTCCGGTGATCGGTGCCGAGACCGACGCCGCGGCGCTGTCAATCATTGGCGCCGCCTACCCGGAGCGTGAGGTGGTGCCCGTGCCCGGAGCGGTGCTGGCCTTCGGCGGCGGTGGGCCCCACTGCATCACCCAACAGGTGCCGGTCAACGTGGACGGTCGTGATGGCTGAGGAGGCCCGCGTCCTCACCGCCTATCCGCCGCCGCCTTCACCTGCGCGCACCCGCTCCTCGGAGCGCCGGCCGCTGCGCGTGGGGGCGGTTCAGGAGCGCTGGCATCCCGATCCCGATGAGCACGAGGAGGCGCTGGCGGCAGGGATCCGCGCGGCGGCCCGGGAGGGTGCGCGCATCGTCTGTCTTCAGGAGCTCACGTTGTCTCGGTATTTCGCCATCACCCCGGACGGCCCCGAGGCGGTGGGGGCCGAGCCTGAGGAGCTAAAGACCGGCCCGACGGTGAGCTTCGCTCGCCGGATGGCGGGGGAGACCGGGGCCTACGTCCACGCTTCGCTCTACGAGCGCGCCGACGCCGAGGACGGGCTCGGCTACAACACGGCGGTGCTCGTCTCGCCTCATGGGCAGCTCGTCTCGCGTACCCGCAAGCTCCACATCCCGGTGACCGCCGGCTACTACGAGGATCGCTACTTCCGGCCCGGACCGGTCGAGGAGGATCCGTTTCCCGTGGTCACGGTTCCCGACGCCGAGGGCGAGGCCCGCCTGGGCCTGCCGACCTGCTGGGACCAGTGGTTTCCCGAGCTCGCCCGGGCCTATTCACTGAGCGGGGCGGAGGTGCTCATCTATCCCACCGCGATCGGCTCCGAGCCTGACCACCCCGACTTTGACACCGAACCGCTGTGGCAGCAGGTGATCGTCGCGGCCGGAATTGCCAACGGCACCTTCATGGTGGCGGTCAACCGGATCGGCACCGAGGATCCGATCACCTTCTACGGCTCAAGCTTCATCTCCGACCCATACGGGCGCGTCCTGATCCAGGCGCCCCGGGACGAACCCGCGGTGCTCGTGGCCGATCTGGACCTGGATCAGCGCCAGGACTGGCTCGAGCTGTTCCCGTTCCTGCGCACGCGACGCCCGGAGGCCTACGCCAAGCTGACTGAGCCCGGGCCTAGCGCCGCTTAAGGACGACGAGCGGAATCTCCCGCTGGGTGCGCTCCTGGTAACCGGCATAGCCGCCGTAGGTGGCCACCGCCTTGGGCCAGAGACGCTCACGCTCCTCCGGCGTCGCCACCTGCGCCCGGACGGGTCGGCGCTCGCTCCCGATCTGCACCGTCGTGTCGGGGTGGGCGCGGAGGTTGTGGTACCAGGCGGGGTTCTTGGGGTGCCCACCCTTGGAGGCGACGAGCACGATGTCGTCGCCGTCCCTGACGTAGACCAGCGGGATCGTGCGCTTGACGGCGGACTTGGCCCCGACATGATCGAGGAGAAGCATCGCCGGCGCGCCGGGGAAGCGGTGCCCGATCCGCCCATTGCTCAGGCGATAGGCCTGGGTGTGCAGCCCCATCATCCGCCGGAGGACGGGCCAGGAGCGATCGGCGAGGGACATGACATCCACGGGGGGCGATCCTAAATGGCGGCGCGAATTCCGGTTTCGCGGGGCCGAAAAACGACCCTTACTCGCCCTGCGGCGCTAAGCGCGGCGGTGGTTGGCGAGCTAGGGGCGGTTCCGATCACCTGTGGGCCGGCTTCGTGGCCCCGGCGGGCGCCCTCGTCTCAGAACGGGAGGTCGTGGAGCGTGAGCGGCCCCTCCGGCCACGTCGCGCCGGGCGTGAGCGGGCGCCACATTGTCTCGAGCGGCATCACGACGTAGCCGCGGGGCTGCTTGACGAGCACCTCGGCCGTCACCCGCGTGAACTTCAGCCGCCGGTAGAGACCGGCCCGGTCGGGCCGGCAGAAGAGCAGGGCGAAGGGGGCCTCGAGCGCCCGCACTCTGTCGACCGCGGCCTCGACGATCAGCCGGCCCAGGCCGCGTCCCCGGAACTCGGGGCGGACGATGACGCCGCCGATCCCCGCCACGGCAAAGCGCTCGTCGCCCACCTGCGCGTGGCCCAGAACCCAGCCGGTTGAGGCCACCGCGGTTCCGTCAGCATCGACCAGGGCGACGTGCCGATCCTTGCCGCGGAACTGGACCGTGATCTCGCCGACATCGAAGGGATCTGTTTCCTGGCCCTGGAGCTCGTCGCGCCTTTGCGGGGTGAGCTCTCCGAACTCGATCAGCTCCACGGCCGGATCCAATCAGGTTGCGCGTGGGCGCTGGGAGGCGGGGTACGATCCGCCCGTGAGCCTCGTCCTCTACCTGATCTTCCTCTTCATCATCGGGTTGTTCGTCGGCGCGCTGGCTCGTCTGCTGCTGCCGGGACCTGATCCGATGAGCATCCCGATGACCGCGTCTGCGGGACCCTGAGCGCCGGCTTGTTCTCGTGGTACGTGCTGCATCGCCACGGCGCGGGACTCGTGCTCTCGGTCCTGTTCTCGATGCTCGTGGTCTGGATCTACCGGCGCACGCACTGGGGTAGCACCGGCGGGCGGGGCGCTATGGGCCGCGGACCGGGGGGCCGGCGCGGGCGGCTCTAAGTCGCGCCCCTCCTAGCGAGTCTCAGCCTCCGCCGGCGGGCTTCTCCGCATGGCCGCCGAACTGCTTGCGCATGGCGGAGAGCACCTTGTTGGCGAAGTCGTCGAGGCCGCGCGAGGAGAAGCGTGAGTAGAGCGCGGTCGTAAGCACCGGGGCGGGGACCCCTTCCTCAATCGCCGCGATCGAGGTCCAGCGGCCCTCGCCGGAATCGGACACGCGGCCTGAGAAGTCGTTCAGGTCCGGGGACTCGAACAGGGACTGAGCGGTGAGATCCAGGAGCCAGGAGCTGATCACGCTCCCGCGGCGCCAGACCTCCGCCACCTCGGTGGTGTCGATGTCGTAGCGGTAGAACTCGGGGTCCTCGAGCGGAGCCGTCTCCGCGTCCGAGTCCTGCTGGCGGTTGCCGACGTCCGCGTTGTGAAGAATGTTCAGTCCCTCGGCGTACGCGGCCATGATCCCGTACTCGATCCCGTTGTGGACCATCTTGACGAAGTGCCCCGCGCCGTTGGGCCCGCAGTGGAGGAACCCCGTCTCGGACGGGCTCGGATCGCCGGTGCGCCCCGGGGTGCGCGGCACCATGCCGACCCCCGGAGCGATTGAGCCGAACAGCGGATAGAGCCGCTCGACGACCTCGTCTTCGCCTCCGAGCATCAAGCAGAACCCGCGCTTGAGGCCGAACACGCCACCGCTGGTTCCGCAGTCGACATGGTGGATTCCGCGCTCGCGGAGCTCGGCGGCGTGACGGATGTCGTCGTGATAGTGGGTGTTGCCGCCGTCGATGATCACGTCGCCGGCTTCGAAGACCTCGGCCACCTGGCGGATCACCTCCTCGGTGATCTCACCCGCGGGCACCATGATCCAGGCGGTCCGCGGCTTCTCAAGCTTGGACGCGAACTCCTCGAGCGACCGGGCGCCGGTCATGCCCTCGCCCTCCAGCGCGCCCACCGCGTCGGCGCTGTGGTCATAGCCGACGCACCGGTGGCCATCCGCCATCAGGCGCCGCACGATCCCGGCTCCCATCCGGCCCAGTCCGACCATTCCAAGCTGCATCGGTTTGTCTGTAGCCATGTCCTAACTCTCCGGGTTCGTGGGCTTGTGTCTCAGCACCGTATCCTGTGCGCCCATGCTGGGCTTACCTGAGGGGGTTACCGCGTGCCTGTTCGATCTGGACGGGGTGCTGACCCAAACCGCCAAGGTCCACGCGCAGGCGTGGAAGACCATGTTCGACGAGTTCCTCAAGGGCTGGGCCGACCAGCACGGCCAGGAGTTCGTTCCCTTCGACGAGCACGCCGACTACGACGAGTACGTGGACGGCAAGCCGCGCTACGAGGGCGTGCGCTCGTTCCTGGAATCCCGGCACATCGAGCTGCCGCAGGGAACGCCGGATGATCCGCCGAGCGCGGAGACCATCGACGGCCTCGGCAACCGCAAGAACGAGCTGGTTCTGAAGCTGATCCACGACAACGGCGTGCAGCCCTACGAGGGATCGGTGCGCTACGCGAAGGCCGCGGCTGAGGCCGGTCTGCGTCGCGCGGTCGTGTCATCGAGCACCAACGCGCGGGACGTCCTGAAGGCGGCCGGGATCATCGACCTGTTCGAGAAGATCGTCGACGGCGTGGTGGCCGACCGTGAGCACCTGAAGGGCAAGCCCGCGCCGGACACCTTCCTGGAGGGGGCGCGGGAACTCGGGGTCGACGCCAAAGCCGCGTGCGTCTACGAGGATGCGCTGGCCGGAGTTGCCGCAGGGCGGGCGGGGCACTTCGGGTTTGTGGTGGGAGTCGACCGGGTTGGACAGGCCGACGCGCTCAAGGAACACGGCGCCGACATCGTCGTCCAGGACCTGGCCGAGCTCCTGTAGTGCCGGTCCAGCACCCCGCCTTTCCGGTCGAGCCGTGGGTGGTGCGTGAAACTCACCTCGATCTCGACCGGCTGGCTCAGACCGAGTCCGTCTTCGCCCTGGCCAACGGCCACATCGGCCTGCGCGGGAATCTCGATGAGGGCGAGCCATTCGGGCTCCCGGGGACGTATCTGAACGGCTTCTACGAGGTCCGCCCGCTGCCGTACGCCGAGGCCGCCTATGGCGACCCCGAATCGAGCCAGACCGTGGTCAACGTGACCAACGGGAAGATCATGCGCCTGCTGGTGGAGGACGAGCCGTTCGACGTCCGCTACGGCGAGCTCCGCCAGCACGAGCGGGTGCTCGACCTTCGCGGCGGACTGCTGAGCCGGACCGCGGACTGGGCCTCCCCGGCGGGACGGCTCGTGCGGGTCACCTCGACGCGGCTCGTCTCGTTCGCCCAGCGCGCGGTGGTGGCGATCTCGTTTGAGGTCGAGCCGCTGGACGGGGAGGCCGATGTGGTCGTCCAGTCCGAGCTTGTGGCCAACGAATCGCTTCCAGGCGGTGGAGGGGATCCGCGGGTTTCGGCGATGCTCTCCGCCCCGCTCCAATCGCGGCTGTTCGGCGCCGTGGAGCAGCGCGCCTTCCTCGTGCATACGACCAAGGCGAGCGAGCTGACGATGGCGGCGGTGATGGACCATGTGGTCGAGAGCCAGGACGGAGTGGAGGTATCGATCGAGGCCTTCGAGGACATCGCGCGCTTCACGGTCGCGACCACCGTCCGTAAGGGCCAGCCCCTGCGCATCGTCAAGTTCGTCACCTACGGGTGGTCGCAGGTGCGATCCGTGGAGGCGGTGCGGGACCAGGTGGCGGCGGCGATCGGCGGCGCCAAGCGCCGGGGTTGGGACGGGCTCGTCGCAGACCAGAAGGAGTATCTGGACGACTACTGGCAACGGGCGGACATCGAGATCGACGGCGACCCCGAGCTCCAGCAGGCGGTCCGCTTCGCCATGTTCCACACGCTTCAAGCCGGCGCCCGGGGCGAGCGGCGAGCCATCCCGGCCAAGGGCCTCACCGGGTCAGGCTACGACGGACACACCTTCTGGGACACGGAGGCTTTCGTCCTCGGCGTGCTGACCTACATGGCACCGCGCGCTGCCGCCGACGCGCTCCGCTGGCGCCATGAGACGCTCGACCTGGCCCGCAAGCGGGCCGAGGCGCTGGGCCTGCGCGGCGCGGCGTTTCCCTGGCGCACGATCAACGGCGAGGAGTGCAGTGGGTACTGGCCGGCCGGGACCGCGGCCTTCCACATCAATGCCGACATCGCCGCCGCGGTGATGCGGTATCAGCTGGCCACCAACGACCAGGACTTCGACCGGGACATCGGCGTGGAGCTCTTGGTCGAGACGGCCCGGCTGTGGCGCTC
The DNA here is from genome assembly GCA_035505215.1 of Solirubrobacteraceae bacterium. Taxonomy (GTDB): domain Bacteria; phylum Actinomycetota; class Thermoleophilia; order Solirubrobacterales; family Solirubrobacteraceae; genus Palsa-465. The sequence goes on from DATJQY010000020.1 coordinate 126,411, forward strand.
GCTCGGCCATCACGATGCTTCGGGGGCGTTTCGGATCGACGGCGTGACCGGCCCTGATGAGTACAGCGCCATCGCGGATAACAACGTCTACACGAACCTCCTGGCCCAGCAAAACCTGCGCGCGGCGGCCGACGCGGCGGAGCGCCAGGGCCATCGCGCCGCCGAGCTGGGCGTGGATGCGGAGGAGATGGCGAGCTGGCGCGACGCCGCCGAGAGGATGTTGATCCCGTTTGACGACGCGCTGGGTGTCCATCCCCAGGCTGAGGGCTTCACCGAACACCAGCGCTGGGATTTCGCCGCCACCAAGCCAGACCAGTACCCGCTACTCCTGCACTTCCCCTACTTCGATCTCTATCGCAAGCAGGTGGTCAAGCAGGCTGACCTCGTGTTCGCCATGTTCGCCCGCGGCGATGCCTTCACCGATGAGCAGAAGCACCGCAACTTCGACTACTACGAGCAGCTCACGGTCCGGGACTCCTCGCTCTCAGCGTCGGTCCAGGCCATCCTGGCCGCCGAGGTGGGCCACATGGACCTGGCCTACGACTACTTCGCCGAGGCGGCATTGATCGACCTCGAGGATCTGGAGCACAACACCCGGGACGGGCTCCACATCGCTTCGCTGGCCGGCGCCGCCGGTGCGGCCATAGCCGGTTTCGGCGGGGCGCGTGACCACTGGGGCAACTACAGCTTCCGCCCCCGGCTTCCGGGGGCGCTCAGCCGGATCGCCTTCAAGCTCCTTTTCCGGGGCCGGCAGCTGGGCGTCGAGGTCAAGCATGAGAGCGCGAAATACTCGCTCCTGTCAGGCGATCCACTGACCATCCGTCACTACGACCACGACGTCAAGGTCGAGGCGGGCAAGTCGGTCGAACGCCCGATCCCCCGCCTGACCGAGCACGAGGCGCCGACCCAGCCTCCCGGCCGCGCCCCCGTCCATCGGCGGCCGCCGCGCTGAGACGGGTCAGCCGGTGAAGTGGACGCGGCGCCGGACGACCCGGCGCCGCCGCGTCGTCTTGTGCCGAGCGGCCGGAACGGCAAAGGGGCGGGTTCCGCAGGCGAAGAAGTAGGGGAGCTGGTTGAGCGGAGCGGCGACCGTGGCCGAGCGCGGACCTTGGTAGCGACGGCCGGTGACGGGGCTCTGCCAGCAGCCAGCCGGGAAGTACACGCTGCGAGAGCTCGCGCCCTGGGTGACCACGGGCGCGACGAGCACGTCGGGTCCAAGCAGCCATTCCTGGTCCTGCTGGGCCGCCGCGGGATCAGCGGGATACTGCAGCCACAGCGGTCTCGTTACCGGCATCCCGGTGACGTCGGCCGCGTGCCAGAGCCTCAGGATCAACGGCCTCGCCGCCAGGTGGAGAGCCACGAGGGCCTCGTAGATCTTCACCGTCTGCAGGTCATAGTCCCATGGTGCATGAGTGCCGGCGGCCGCCGAGCCGTGGAGGCGGAACAGCGGAGACAGAGCCGCCCACTCGGCCCAGCGGAGGAAGAGCTCCTTGGTTGTCGCCTGGTAGGGCCCGACGTCGAAGTAGCCGCCGATGTCGGTGCTGTAACCGAAGGCGCCGCCGATGGCGCGATTCAGCATGTCCGTGGTGAGCGAGGCCAGGCCCGAGGCGCGGCTCCAGTCGGTTGTCTCGTCACCGGGGAAGTTGGCGCTCTCGTAGGCGGCGTCCCCGGGGGTGCCGGTGTACCCGGCCCGCGTATAGAAGAAGATCTGGCGACCCGGGTGCTGGCGCTCGTACTGGTTCACGACCTCACGCGTGTCCCGGTCGTAGAGCACGGGGAGGCGGTTGTGCATGGTCGCCCCGGTCTCGCCGTCGTGGAAGTGCATGTCGGACTGCACCTGCTCGCCGAAGTCCTGCATGAAGCCATCGGCGCCGAGGTCGAGGGCGGCGCGGATCCGGCCCTGCCACCAGACCACGGCGGCCGGGTTGGTGAAGTCGATCACCGCCGCCGGGGCGTTGAAGTTGGAGATGAAGGTGTAGGGGCTGCCGTCGGCGTGGGTGGCCACGTAGCCGTGGGAGATGGCGTAGTCGTAGTCCGCGGGATCGTCAGTCCCGGTCGTGTCGCTGCCCACGAAGGCGCGGAAGTAGAGCAGCGGGTGGATACCCAGCTGCTTGAGCTCGGCGATGAAGTGCTTGAGGACCGGGCTCGGCAGCTCGGCCCAGCCCTCGATCCGGTAGCCGTCGACATGGAGGTGGTAGCGCTTGAAGTTGTCGATGTCGGACTGCACCTCCTGCTCGTACTCGGAGGTGGGATCGGAGGGGAACTTGACGAGCCGGTCAAACAGGGAGCCGGCGGCCCAGGTGGGGGGGACCGGCTGGCGTCCGGTGACCTGGGTCAGCTGGGCGATGGCCTGCGGGTAGCTGGCCGGGACAACCACGTAGTCAAGCCCGGGCGCGGCCACCTCGGTCTGCCAGGCATCGGGACGATCTGAGTCCAGGCGCCAGTGGGAGATCTCATCGCGGTTGAGGAGAAATCCGTAGCCGCGTGAGGAGACGAACGACGACTGGACGTAGTACGCGGCCTCGGGCCCGTTGGGGAACATGTAGGTATCACCGCCCGGCGAGGTTGGCGCGGTCAATCCCTGTCCGCTGCCGGAGCTGACGTTCTCCTGCTGGAGCCAGTTGTAGAACTCGGCGCCGTGCTCGTTCAGGGAGTTGTGACGGCCCCCGAAGCCATGGAAGGCCTCGTCCGGGCCGGAGGCGAAGGAGTCAGCCATGGCGGCGACGCCGGTTGGGTCGCTGGGCCGGACGCTCACGGTGAGGGCGTCGCTTGGTCCCGTCGGCGAGATCCTGACCAGCAGCCGCCGCCCGGTGGGGTCGTTGGTCGACAGGGTGAGGGCCACACCGTTCCCCTGGGCCTGGGCGCTGAGCACGGACTGAGCCGAGTACTCGATTCCACCCTCGGTGACCGAGGTTAGGTTTCCCTCCCACTCGGAGGCCGGCTCCTGCGCGACCGAGTAATTCCCGACGAGGAACGACAGGGGTGCGTAAAGGGTGGGCGAGGGCGGGCTGATCGTCCCGAACTCCAGCTGCGGCATCGGCGCGACGGGGAGCGGGAGGGCTGAGGTTCCCGTCTCGGCGAGCACGGTGCGTCCCTCTGCGTCGCGGAAGCGCAGCGCGAAGGGAATCCGGTTGATGACGGCGCTGGCCCCACCCGGGGTGGTGATGACGATCTGGCCCGCGCCGATGCTCAGCCGCGAGCGCTCGCGACCGAGCGCCGCGGGTGCCATGGCCAGCAGGACCGCGGCGGCGCTCAGGATTGCTGGTGTTAGGCGCCGGCTGATGGCGGGATTATCTCCACCGGGCCGTGGCCCGGGGCCACCGTCGCCTGCGCCGGTCGCGCATGTAGAGGTCGGCCGCGCGAGCGCCTGAGACGCCATGGACCGCGGGTCCGGGATGCACCCACGCCCCGGCGACGTAGAGGCCGCCGAGTGGGGTCCGGCCCCGGCACAGGCGGGGGTCGGGGCGGAAGATCAGCTGCTGGCTCAGCTCGCAACTCCCGCTGGCCAGGTCGCCGCCGACCATGCTTGCGTTCACGGCTTCGAGGCCGCTCGGGGTCCGTACCGAACGGGCCTGGATGAGGTCTCCGAACCCGGGCGCGAAGCGCTCGATCTGCCGCTCCACCCGCTCGGTCACGTCCGCCTCGGGCAGCGCCGGGTGCGGGGGGACGCGGGCATACGCGTAGAGCGTGTGCCCACCGTCGGGGGCACGCGTGGGATCGTGCAGCGACTGCTGGCCGACCACGAGGGCGGGACGCTCCGGGACGCGCCCCAGCGCGGCCTCGCTCAACGAGCGCGAGATCTCATCCAGCGCTCCGCCGACGTGAACCACTCCCGCCTCACGCGCCGCTCCGGAGCGCCAGGGAACCGGCGCCGAGAGCGCCCAGTCGAGCTTCAAGGTGCCCATCTCGTAGCGCCAGCCTTGGAGCCGTCGCTCGAGACGGCCCGGAAGCGAGCGGGGTGGGAGGAGCCGGAGCAGCACGCGAGGGCTGACGGTGGCAACCACGGCATCGACGGCGAGCCGCTCGCCACCGTGGAGGCGGACCGCGGTCGCCCGCCGGCGGCTGAGCTCGATCGCTTCGACGCCCGCCCCGCAGCGAACCGTTCCGCCATGCCCGTGCAGACGCCTCACCAGGGCATCGGTGAAGCTCTGCGATCCGCCCCGGGCCAGCGGCCACCCGACGTGGTGGGCGAGGAAGTTCAATCCCAGCGCGAACACGGCGCTGCCGGCGGATTGCGGGATCACGTCGGCGTGCGCGCCCGATCCGGCCAACCAGGCTGCGGCCCGGTCGTCTCCGAAGAGCTGGCGACCCACGGCGGCCGAAGAGCCCACGGCCATCGGAGCCAAGTCGAGCGCCCGGGCCCGGAGGCCGGTCAGGAGCTTGGCCGTCGCCGCCAGCGGTGGCATCGGGCCAAGCGCCGCCTCGACCAGCCGTTCACGCTGCGGCCAAAGCGTCTCCACGAGCTCCTGCCAGCCCCGCCCGGCCTCCGGCCCGTAACGGCAGAGAGACTCGACCGTGGCGGAGAGATCGCGGTGAAGCGCGATCTCTCCACCCTCCTCGTCGGTGACGTGCACCATGGCCAGCGGCGGGTTCACCCACTCGACGTCGAGCTCAAGCTCGCGAAGCACCGGCGAGGCGAGGGCGAGCGGGAAGAAGGCGGCGCATGTGTCGTGCACGTATCCCGGCCGGGTGAGCGCCTCGCTCCGAACCCCGCCCCCGGGGCCCTCCGAGGCCTCGAGCACCGTGACTTCGCACCCCGCCTCGGCGAGCCGGATCCCCGCCACCAGCCCATGGTGGCCGGCGCCGATCACAGCTATTCGCGAGCCCATGCCGCTTACATTCTCCTTACATCCGTCTTGCCGGTCGCTTCGAACCGCCGGCCAGGCTTAGAAGCGTGGATCTGGGCGCTAGCTTCTTGGCGGAGGGACGATGCGAATCCTCGTAATCGAAGACGACGACGCCGTCCGCGCAGCCGTTCGCCGTGCCCTCCTGCTCGGAGGCTACGAGGTCCTTCAGGCTCCGACGGGGGAGGAGGGGCTGTTGCGGGCGCAGAAGGATGTGCCCGATGCGATCGTGCTCGATCTCGGGCTGCCCGACATCGATGGCGTCGAGGTCACCCGAACCCTGCGCCGCTCCGGCGACCGAACGCCAATCCTGATGCTCACCGCGCGGGCGGCGATCGAGGACCGGGTGGACGGGCTCGAGGCGGGCGCCGATGATTACCTGGTCAAGCCCTACGACGTCCGCGAGCTCCAGGCCCGGCTCAAGGCGATCATGCGCCGCCACGTCGAAGGCGCCGACGGGCGGGTGCTGCGCTTCGCTGAGCTCGAGCTGGACGCCGACGCCCATGCGGCGCGCATCGGCGAGCGGGAGATCGAGCTCACCCGGACCGAGTACCAGCTGCTCGAGCTGTTCATGCTCAATCCCCGGCGCGTTCTCTCCTCGGAGTTGATCTACGACCGGGTGTGGGGGTACGACTTCGGGCCTTCGGGCAACGCGCTCCGCGTCTACATCGGGTATCTGCGGCGCAAGCTCGAGGCCGACGGCGGCCGCCGGCTGATCCACACCGTCCACGGTGTGGGGTACGTGCTCCGGGAGCCCTAGATGAGCCTGCGCCGGAGAATTGGAGCGGCAGCCGCGGTGGCGGTCGCTGTGGTGGCGGTGGCGCTGTCGATCACGGGCTACTTCAGCACTCGGTCGGCGCTCATCAACCAGGTTCGCACCGACCTGCGCGATCAAGCCCAGCGCTATGTCCAGCGAGCGGGGCAACCGCTCGACCACGGCGGTTTCGGCGAGCCCAACCAGGGGGGACAGGGCGGTTTCCCGGGGCCCCCCGGGCCGGGCGGGGCGGCCGGCTACATCCAGGTCGTGAACCCCGACGGGACCGTCCACGCCAGCGGGCCCTACCACCTGCCGGTGACGAGCCAGGTCCGAGACATCGTCTCTGACCGGGGTGGGAGCGTCTACTTCTCGACCACCGTCGGCGGTCATCACGAGGAGGTCTATGCCGTCTGGGACCCGGGCGATCAGCACGTGGTCATGGTCGCCGAGCCGCTGACCGACGCCGACTCGGTCCTCGACGGCCTGCTCCTGACCTACGGGTTGCTCATCGTGGGCGGGGTCGCCCTGGCCGCGTTGCTGGGGTTCGCCATCTCCCGCTCCGCCCTGCGCCCGATCGAGCGCTTCGTCGCCCAGACCGAGCGCGCCACGCAGACGCTCGACCGTCCCGCCCGGCTCGAGGCCACCGACGCCGTCGAGCTGCAGCGGCTCGCGGCGAGCTTCAACCAGACCATCGATGCCCTTGAGCGCTCGATCGAGGCCCAGCGTCACCTGGTTGCCGACGCTTCCCACGAGCTGAGGACGCCGATCGCCGCCCTGCGCAGCAATATCCAGATCTTCCTCGAGGCCGAGCGGCTGCCGGTGGGCGAGCGGGTTGAGCTGCAGGATTCGATCCTGGCCGAGCTCGACGAGCTCACGCAGATCGTCGCCGATGTGATGGAGCTGGCCCGCGGCTCGGGGCCGGACCTCCACTCCGAGGACGTCGAGCTCGACACGATCGTCAGAGAGACGGTGGAGCGGGCCCAACGCCGCGCGCCGGGACTGCGGTTCAACCTAGAGCTCGAGCCGACCATCGTGCCCGGGGTGCCGGAGCGGATCGGCCGTGCCGTGACCAACGTGATCGATAACGCGCGCAAGTGGAGCCCGCCCGACGGCGAGGTGGAGATCCAGCTCCGCGACGGAGTGCTGAGCGTGCGCGACCACGGCCCCGGCTTCGGCGAAACCGACCTGCCGCATGTATTCGATCGCTTCTATCGGGCCACGCGGGCTCGGCGCATGCCCGGCTCCGGGCTGGGCCTGGCCATCGTCAAGCAGGCTGCCGAGTCCCACGGCGGGTATGCCCGCGCCGCGAACGCACCGGATGGAGGAGCAATGGTGACGGTGAGCTTTGGACCGGCCAGGGCGGTCCCGCAGGCGCCGCCGATCCCCGTGGCGGCGCCGCCAGAACCAACCTTCTGAGCGGTCTTAGGTCTCTCACACGGCGATCCAACGGGCGTCTTTCACCGGGGCTTGAAGCTTGGACTCATAAGCAGTGCAAGCCCCGCGAGAAAGAGGCCCGAATGTCGCTCGTCCTGATTCTGAACCTGGTCCTGGCCCTCATGATCGTAAGCGCGATCGTCGCCCTCCACGCCAAGGCGATCCTGACCGACCGCGCCGGCGACGAATCTCTGACGGCCCGCGCGCGGAGTCCGCGCACACCGGCCCCGGAGTCCAGGCCGCCTCGGCAGCGTGCCACCCGCACCCTCCGCCAGCCGGCCGCGACCAGCGGCTGAGCGTCCCAAGCACCTCTCGCTGCACCCCAAGGGCCCCCTGAAACCGCACGCGTCCGCCCCCCGGCGCTAGCTCCGCACCGGGCGCCTCAGAAATCCGGCTCCGCGGGCAGTCCGGCGTAGTTTTCGGCCAGGCTCCGCGCCGCGGCCTCGGAGCGGGAGAGGTAGTCGAGCCGAGCCAGCTGGAGCCGGGCCTCGTAGGGGCCACCGCCGAGGTCGTGCAGCAGCTGCGTCATGTAGTTGGAGAAGTCCTGGGCCCGCCACACCCGGCGCAGCGCCGTCTCGGTGTAGCCGTCAAGGGCCTCGGAGGAGCCGGTGCGATACCAGGACCCCAGCGCCGAGGCGAGCAAGCGCGCGTCGTTGACGGCGAGGTTGAGCCCCTTGGCTCCCGTTGGAGGAACGATGTGCGCCGCGTCGCCGGCCAGGAACAGCCGGCCGAACTGCATGGGTTCGCACACGAAGCTCCGCATCGGCGTGATCCCCTTGTCGAACACCTCGCCCTCGTTGACCCGCCAACCCTCGGTGCCAAGACGGATCTGCAACTCGTGCCAGACCCGCTCGTCGGACCAATTCTCGAGCTGCTCGTCAATCGGCACCTGGAGGTAGAGGCGGCTGACCTCTGGGGAGCGCATCGAGTAGAGAGCAAACCCGCGCTCGTGCCAGGCGTAGATCAGCTCGTCGGTAGCGGGCGCGGCCCGGGCGAGAATCCCAAGCCAGCCGAACTGATAGGTGAAGTCATAGAGGGTGAGCACGTCGTCGGGAATCGCCCCACGGCTGATGCCGTGAAAGCCGTCACACCCGGCGATGAAGTCGCACTCGACCTCCTCAGTAGCGCCGTTCTCCTTCCAGCTGAGCCGAGGCCGATCGCCTGCGAGGCCATGGATGGCGGCGTCCGACACCTCGAACCGGAGATCGATCCCGCGCTCCAGAGCGGTTGCGATCAGGTCCTTGAGCACCTCGTGCTGGCCGTAGATCGTGACGTGGCGTCCGGTGAGCTCGGTGATCGCGATGTAGATCGTCTCGCCCTGGCAGCGCAGGTTGATCCCCCGGTGCTGGAGCCCCTCTCGGGCCAGTCGCTCGCCGGCGCCCAGCTCGTGCATGAGATCGACCGTGTTCTGCTCCAGCAGGCCGGCACGGGCCCGTCGCACAACGTGCTCCCGGCTGCGGTCCTCGAGGATCACGCATTCGATCCCCTCGCGCTGGAGCAGCAGCGCCAGGGTGAGGCCGGCCGGGCCGGCACCGATGATCGCGACCTGCCTTCGCATCTAAGATCGGATCCTTCCCCGGCTGGCCTAGATTGGGTACTCGCGCGGTTCCTCTTGCACCGTGATCCAGCGCAGCTCGGTGAACTCCTCCAGGGCGGCCCGGCCGCCGAACCGGCCCCAGCCACTGGCCTTGACACCGCCGAACGGCATCTGCGGCTCGTCGTGCACGGTGGTGTCGTTGACGTGACAGATCCCGCTTTCGATCCGCTGGGCCAGCTCGAGCGCGGCGGGCACGTTTTCGCTGAACACCGCCGCTGACAGGCCGTATTCGGTGTCGTTGGCCACCGTCACCGCCTCGTCCGGTCCGTCCACCGGGACGACCGTCACCAGTGGCCCGAAGGATTCCTCCGCGTACACCCTCATCTTCGGGGTCACGCCCTTGAGCACGGTGGGGGGGAAGCACGGGCCGTCGGATTCTCCGCCCGTCATCGCCTCGGCCCCCTGCGAGACGGCATCGTCGACCAGCTCGCCAACCCGCCGGACCGCAGCCTCGTTGATCAAGGGGCCGATCGCGGTCCCCTGGTCACGTGGGTCGCCGACGGGGAGCGCGGCGGCACGGGAAGCGAGCTTCTCGCAGAGCGAGTCGGCCACCGCCCGGTCGACGACGATCCGCTCGGTGGACATACAGATCTGCCCCTGGTGGAAGAAGGCGCCGAAGCTGGCCGCCGCCGCGGCTCGATCCAGGTCGGCGTCACGCAGCACCACCATGGGCGCCTTGCCCCCCAGCTCGAGGAGGACCCGCTTCAGGTGGCGGCCGGCCTTCTCGGCGATGACGCGTCCCACCTTGGTCGACCCGGTGAAGTTGATCCGGCGCGTGTCCGGGTGGGCGATGAGCGCGTCGACGACGTCGGCGGCGTCGCCCGGGTCATTGGTGATCAGGTTGATCACACCCGCTGGCAGCCCGGCGTCGACCAGCGCTCTCACGACGGCCGCGTGGGTTCTTGGGCATAGCTCGGAGGCTTTGAGGACGACGGTGTTGGCGTAGGCGATCGGGGTGGCCACGGCGCGGGTGGCCAGGATCACCGGGGCGTTCCAGGGCGCAATCGCCACCACCACGCCGGCGGGTTGGCGCACCCCCATGGCGAGCTTGCCGGGCACATCCGATGGGATCACCTCGCCGACCAGGCCGTAGGCCTGCGCGGCCGCCTCGCGGAGCATGCCCGAGGCAAGCTGGACGTTGAACATGCCCCACCCGAAGACGCCGCCCGTCTCCTCGGTGACGATCCCCGCGATCTCCTCCGCTCGCTCCGAGAGCAGGTCCGCGGCCTTGAGCAGGATCTCCCGGCGCATCCCGGGTGCACTCTGCGACCACTCCCCGAACGCGGCTCGCGCGGCCGCAGCCGCCGCCTCGGCATCCTCGCGTCCCGCGGCGGCGGCGCGGCCTACGACGTCCCCCGTAAAGGGGAACCGTTGCTCAAATTCGCGCCCGGATCGAGCTGGGGTCCAGTCCCCTCCAATCAGCAGTTGCTGGGTCGATGTGGCCTGATCGAGTGACACGCGCTGCCCGTTCGTGTAAGTCTTGCGCCGGCCGCGGCCAGCGTATAGCCTCGTGCGCATCGCAGTCAAGTGTCCGCATAGCGCACAAAATGACTGAGGTCCTGTCGCTCAGAAATGGCTGACGTCCTGTCGCTCAGTGAGGCCGTTGGTGAGCTTGTGGCTGACGGTGACAGCGTGGCGCTGGAGGGCTTCACGCACCTGATTCCCTTCGCCGCGGGGCACGAGGTGCTGCGCCAGGGACGGCGTGAGCTGGTGCTGATCCGAATGACCCCCGACCTGCTCTATGACCAGATGATCGGGACGGGGGCGGCGCGCAAGCTCGTCTTCTCCTACGGTGGCAATCCCGGTGTCGGCTCGCTGCACCGCTTCCGGGACGCCATCGAGCACGGGTGGCCGCGGGCGATCGAGATCGAAGAGCATTCGCACGCTGGCATGGCCAATGCCTACGCGGCTGGCGCGGCGGGCCTGCCGTGCGCGGTCATGCGCGGCTACGTCGGCACCGACCTGATGGAGCACACCCGCGTGGCCCCGGTCACGTGCCCCTTCACCGGCGAGAAGTTGGTCGCCGTCCCGGCGCTCAACCCGGATGTGGCGATCATCCACGCCCAGGAGGCGGACCGCGACGGGAACGTGCAGCTCTGGGGCATCCCCGGAGTGCAGAAGGAGGCGGTGCTGGCGGCCCGGCGGTCGCTGGTCACGGTCGAGCGAATCGTCGAGGAGCTCGAGCCGCGGCCCGGTGCGGTGTTGCTGCCCGGATGGACCGTTGACGCCGTGGTCGAGGCGCCAGGAGGTTCCTGGCCCTCCTACTCGCACGGGATCACCGATCGCGACAACGACTTCTACAAGGAGTGGGACCGGGTGAGCCGCGACCGTGACCAGTTCACGGCCTGGATGGAGGAGAACGTGCTCGCGCAAGGAGCGCCCCGCTGAGCGCGCCGACCGACACTGACGCTCCTCCGAGCGCGGGCGAGGTGCAGACCGTGGTCGCGGCACGCCGGCTCACCCATGCCCGCAGCGTGTTCATCGGCGTCGGGCGTCCAAGTACGGCGGCGATCCTGGCTCGGATGCTCCACAACCCGGAGCTGGTGCTGGTGTACGAATCGGGGACGGTGGGAGCCAAGCCATGGCGGATCCCGCTCTCGATCGGAGACGGGGAGCTGGCCTCAACGGCTGACTTCGTCGTCTCGGTTCCGGAGATGTTCAACTACTGGATCGGAGCGGGCCGGGTCGAGGTGGCCTTCCTGGGGGCCGCCCAGATCGATCGCCACGCCAACCTCAACTCGACCGTGATCGGCGACTACGCGCATCCGAAGACCCGCCTGCCGGGGGCCGGGGGCGCGCCCGAAATCGCCGCGGCGTGTGACGAGGTGATCGTGATCGCGCCTCACAGCCGGCGGACGTTCGTCGAAAAGCTGGACTTCTGCACCACGGTTGGCTACGGCGACGGTCCGGGCGCCCGTGAGCGCCTGGGCTTCCGGGGCCGAGGCCCCACCGCGGTGATCACGGACCTCGGGGTGCTGGAGCCCGACCCCGACACCAAGGAGCTGGTCCTGACCCACCTGCACCCGGGGGTCGAAGCCGGGTCGGTGAGGGAGGAGACCGGCTGGGAGCTCCGAGTGGCCGAGCCGCTGGCCGAGACCGAACCGCCCACCGGCGAGGAGCTGGCGGCGCTACGCGAGCTGGTGAGCCGATGACCGTCTCGGAAGCGGTCGCGTCCTCGGAGGACCGGGGATTCGTCAAATCGCTGGAGCGGGGGCTGATCGTGATCCGGGCCCTGAGCGGCCCCGGACCCGGCCGCACGATGTCGGACGTGGCCCGGGCCACCGGACTTTCCCGCGCCTCGGCACGGCGCTTTCTCCTCACTCTCCAGCAGCTTGGCTACGTGCGCTGCGACGAGAACCGTTTTGTGTTGACGCCGCGGGCACTGGAGCTCGGCTACGCCTACCTGTCCAGCCTCAGCCTGCCCGAGATCGCCCAGCCTCACCTGCGTGAGCTGGTCGACCGCGTGCACGAGTCCTCCTCGGTGTCGGTGCTCGATGGCGCCGACGTCGTCTACGTGGCTCGCGAGGCGACCCAGCGGATCATGACGGTGGCCATCTCGGTGGGGACTCGCTTCCCCGCCTACGCCACCTCGATGGGCCGCGTGCTCCTGGCCGGGCTGCCCGACGATGAACTGCAGGCATTCCTGACCGGCGTCGAGCTGCAACCCCTGACCCCGACGACGGTTACCGACCCGCGTGCGCTCCGAGCGGAGATCGAACGCGTGCGCCGCCAGGGCTGGGCGCTGGTCGATCAGGAGCTCGAGTGCGGCCTGCGTGCGCTTGCTGTGCCGATCCGCAACCAATCCGGCCGGGTGGTGGCGGCGATGAACCTCTCGACTCACGCCAGCCGCCGGACCCCAGAGTCGATCCGCCAGGACCTGCTCCCGCCGCTACGCGGAGCGGCGGAGATACTCGAGCGGGACCTCGCTGCGGGAGGCGGAGTGTGAGCATCGACGTCGACCAGCTGGCCGCGATCGACGTGCACGTTCACGCCGAGCGCAACGAGGACCAGCCTCAGGACGAGGTGACGACCGAGCTACTCGACGCCGCCGCACGCTACTTCGGAGCCGCTCCCGTCCAGCCGACGGCGCGCGATCTCGCCGACTACTACCGGGAGCGCAACATGGTGGCGGTGATCTTCAACGTCGACGATGAGGCGGGGATGGGCCGCCCGCGCCTGGGCAACGACGAGGTGCTGGCCGCGGCTCGGGAGAACCCCGACGTGCTGATCCCGTTCGCCAGCGTCGACCCCCACCGGGGCAAGATGGCCGTGCGTCAGATCTCAGAGCTGATCGAAGCGGGCGCCCGGGGGTTCAAGTTCCATCCCAACACCCAGGCCTTCTGGCCCAACGATCGTGAGCACTACCGGCTCTATGAGCCGATCGCCGAGGCCGGGCTGATCAGCCTGTTTCACTCCGGCACCACCGGCATCGGCGCCGGCATGCCGGGGGGTGGCGGGGTCCGCCTCAAGTACTCGAACCCGATGTGCGTCGATGACGTGGCGGCCGACTTCCCGGAGTTGAAGATCATCCTCGCGCACCCGTCATTTCCCTGGCAGGACGAGGCGCTGGCCATCGCCGTGCACAAGCCCAACGTGTACATCGATCTGTCCGGGTGGTCGCCCAAGTACTTCCCGGAGAACCTGATCCGCTACACGAACAGCCAGCTCAAGCACAAGATGCTGTTCGGCTCCGACTACCCGCTGATCACCCCGGATCGGTGGCTGTCGGACTTCGAACGCCTCGCCATCAAGGACGAGGTGCGTCCGCTGGTCCTGAAAGAGAACGCCGCGCGGCTGCTGGGCCTGCGTGAGGCGCAGGATTGACCTCCAGGGCGCGCGTGATCGCGGCCTCCGTCCCGAACCGCCCCTCGGCGTCAGATTAGGATTCCCCGCGCGATGGCCACGATGATCGGACAGCGGGTCCGCCGGGTCGAAGATCCTCGCTTCCTCACCGGCCGGGGACAGTACGTGGACGACATCGCCCTTGAGGGTGCGTTGCACGTCACCTTCATCCGCTCGCCCTGGGCCCACGCGCGCATCAACGGTGTCGAGTCGAGCGCCATAGCGGAGATTCCGGGGGCGCAGGTCTTCACCGCCGGTGACACCGACCTGGCCGTCAGCCCGCCGCCGCCCTTCATCCCCATCGACGAGCGCATGTTCAGGCCGATCCTGGCCTCCGAGAAGGTGCGCTTCGCCGGCGACATCGTGGCCGCGGTCATCGCCCCCACCCGGGAGGCCAGCGTCGACGCGTCCGAGCTCGTCGAGGTCGACTACGAACCGCTGCCTCATGTCACCGACATGCTCAAGGCGCGTGAGGACGAGGTACTGCTGTTTGAGGGAGTGGGGACGAACGTCGCCCTGCGGCATCCGCCCGAGCAGCCGGATCCCAACCTGTTCGACGGCTGTGAGGTGGTGAGCTCAGGCCGCGTGATCAGCCAGCGGCTGGCCGCGTGTCCGATCGAGCCGCGAGCCACCGCGGCTCACTTCGAGGACGGACGGGTCACGGTCTGGCTCTCGACCCAGACACCACACCAGGACAAGATGGTGCTCGGCCTCCTGCTGGGGATGGAGCCCGACCAGGTCCGGGTGATCGCGCCCGACGTCGGGGGCGGCTTCGGGGGCAAGGGACTTGACGTGGAGGATGTGATCGTGGCCTGGCTGGCCCGCCACACCGGCACCCCGGTGCGGTGGACGGAGACGCGCTCTGAGCATCTCGTGGCCATGCACCACGGCCGCGCCCAGACGATCGACTTCCAGATCGGCGGCGGGCGCGACGGCGAGGTCCAGGCGCTGCGTCTGGACATCCTTCAGGACGCCGGCGCTTACCCCGGGCTGGGGGCGTTCCTGCCCAACCTCACCGCGCTGATGGGCAGTGGCGTTTACCGGATCCCGAAGATCGAGTGCGACGTGGTGGCGGTGGCGACCAACACCACGCCCACGGGTCCGGTCCGGGGAGCCGGGCGGCCGGAGGCGAGCCAGGTCCTGGAGCGAGCGATCGACACCTTCGCCGCCGAGTGCGGGCTTGACCCGGCCGAGGTCAGGCGGCGGAACTTCATCCCCCCGGACGCCTTCCCCTACACCACGGTCACGGGCGCCACCTACGACGTCGGCAACTACGGGGCCGCCCTCGAGCGGGCGCTAGAGCACGCCGGCTACGAGGAACTCCGGGCCGAGCAGGAGCGCCGCCGCCGCGACTGCACCCGCCGCCAGCTCGGGATCGGCCTGAGCACGTATGTGGAGATCACCAACGGGGTGAACGAGACCGAGTACGGCGGGGTCGAGATCACCGCCGGAGGCGAGGCGCTGGTCCGGACGGGCTCCTTCTCCCAGGGGCAGGGGCACGAGACGACGTTTGCCCAGATCGTCTCCGAGCGCTTGGGCCTGCCGATCGAGCGAATCAAGGTCCTCAAGGGCGACACCGACGCCGTCCCCCGAGGCACCGGGACCTACGGCTCGAAGTCGACCCAGATCGGTGGCTCGGCTGCCGCCCAGGCGTCGGTCGACCTCGTGGAGCGGGCCAAGGAGCTGGCCGCGGCCGAGCTCGAGGCGAGCGCAGAGGACATGGTGTTCGACGTCGAGGCGGCGAAGTTCCACGTCACCGGCGCGCCTGCCCCGGCGCTGGGCTGGGAGGAGCTGGCGGCGCGCTTGGACGACGGTGGCCAGCTGGAGGAGCTCAAGATCGAGGTTGACTTCACCGCCTCGCAGCCCACCTTCCCCTTCGGCGCCCACGTGGCCGTCGTGTACGTGGACACCGAGACGGGTCATGTTGACCTGGAGCGTTTGATCGCCGTTGATGACGCCGGGACGATCATCAACCCCCTCGTCGCCGAGGGCCAGGTCCACGGGGGTGTGGCGGCCGGGATCGCTCAGGCGCTGTTCGAGGAGATCGCCTACGACGAGGAGGGCAATCCGGCGAGCGCCAACCTGGTCAACTACTGCATGCCGGCGGCGACCGAGCTGCCAGCGTTCGAGCTCGTCGAGATGGAGACGCCGACACCCATCAACGAGCTCGGCGCCAAGGGCATCGGCGAGTCGGGGACGATCGGCGCCACGCCGGCCGTGCACGGCGCGGTGATCGACGCGCTGGCCCACCTCGGGGTGCGCAACATCGACATGCCGTGCAACGGCGAGCGAGTGTGGCGGGCCATACAGGAGGCCAGTGACGGTCGGTGACGTGCTCTGGACTCCGCCGCCCGACGTGCGGCAGAGCACCGAGATCGGCCGCTTCACCGAATGGGTACGGGACAACCGCGGGCGGGACCATGAGACCTACGACGAGCTCTGGCGCTGGTCGATCACCGACCTTGAGGGCTTCTGGGGCTCGGTGTGGGACTTCTACGGACTGCGGGCACAGACGCCGCCCGAGCGGGTGCTGGGCCGCCGGGAGATGCCCGGCGCGGAGTGGTTTCCCGGCGCCCAGCTGAACTACGCCGAGCACCTGGTGGGTGGGGAGGAGGACCGCGACCGCGTGGCCATCGTCGCTCGCTCACAGACCCGCCCGCCGCTGGAGCTGACCTTCGGCGAATTGCGCGAGCAGGCCGCTCGCACTCGGGCCGGCCTGCAACGGCTCGGCGTCGGTCCGGGCGACCGGGTCGTGGCCTACGCGCCCAACATCCCCGAGACGCTGATCGGCTTCATCGCCACGGCCAGCCTGGGGGCGATCTGGGCCACCTGCGCGCCCGAGTTCGGCGCTCGCAGCGTGATCGGCCGCTTCTCCCAGATCGAGCCCAAGGTGATGCTCGCCGTGGGGGGCTACGGCTTCCGTGACCGCTACGTCGATCGTCGCTCGGAGGTGGCCGCCATCCGCGCCGCCCTCCCGAGCCTTGAGCACGTCGTGAGCATTCCCTACGGGGAGGCGGAGATTCCCGACACCACCGCCTGGACGGACCTGCAGGCCGAAGCGGGAGACCTCGAGTTCGAGGCGGTTCCCTTCGACCACCCCCTGTACGTGCTCTTCTCCTCTGGCACCACGGGGCTCCCCAAGGCGATCGTCCACGGTCACGGCGGCCAGTTGATCGAGCATCACAAGAACCAGGGGCTTGGTTGGGATCTGAAGCCGGGGGGGCGGCTGCTGTGGTTCTCCACCACCGCCTGGATGATGTGGAACGCGCTCGTCTCGGCGCTGCTCCTGCGGGCCTCGATCGTGATGCTCGACGGCGACCCCACCTGGCCGGACCTGCTCGAGCAGTGGCGGCTCGCCGAGGCGCTGGAGCCGACCGTGATGGGCGTGGCGCCGCCGTACCTGACCGCGTGTCGCAAGGCCGGCCTCGAGCCCGGGCGCGAGTGCGACCTGAGCTCAATCCGCGTGTTCTGCACCGCCGGCTCGCCGCTGCCCGCCGAGGGCTACCGCTACATCTACGAGCAGATGCCCGACGTGCTGCTCAACAACGGCTCCGGCGGCACCGACGTGTGCACCGGGCTCGTCTCCGGCTCGCTCATGCAGCCCGTGTACGAGGGCGAGATCTCCGGGCCCTGTCTGGGCGTCGACGCGCGGGCCTTCGACGACGCGGGTGACGAGGTGATTGGCGAGCTGGGCGAGCTGGTCGTCTGCCAGCCCATGCCCTCGATGCCGGTGGGTCTGTGGAACGACCCGGACGGCTCGCGTTACCGGGACTCCTACTTCGACCGCTATCCCGGCGTCTGGCGTCAGGGCGACTGGATCCGCTTCACCGAGCGCGGCAGCTGCATCCTCGCCGGGCGGTCCGACGCCACGCTCAACCGGGGTGGGGTGCGCCTCGGCACGGGCGAGTTCTACGCCGTGGTGGAGGAGCTTCCCGAGGTACGCGAGGCGCTGGTCATCCACCTGGAGGATCCCGAGGGCGGTGCGGGGGAGCTGACGCTGTTTGTCGTGCCGGCCGCGGACGTGGTCTTCGATGACGCCTTGCGCGACCAGATCGTCCGCGCGCTGCGGAGCCAGCTCTCGCCCCGCCACGTCCCGGACCGGATCGTTTCCGTGCCGGACATCCCGCGCACGCTGACGGGCAAGAAGCTCGAGGTTCCGGTCAAGCGGATCATGCGCGGCGAGGCGCCGGAACGCCTGACCAGCCGCGATTCACTGGCCAACCCGGGGGCGCTGGACGTGTTCGTAGAACTGGCCAGAGCCCGGCCCGTTTAAGATAATCCCTGCACGCAGGCACCAGAGGAGAGAGAGCGCCGGATGAGCGTGGAGTTGGCCGCAGGCTGCGAACAGACAGAGCGCTGGCGGATCACGGGGGCCACGCTGGGACGACGGCTGGCGTCCTGGAGCGACGTGCTCGCCGCCACCCACCTGGCCTTCGACGTGCAACCCACTGACGGGACGCCAACAGATTTCCAGGCTGCGGTGACCCGCCGGAAGTTCAGTGACCTGACGCTGGTTGACTGCGCGGCGATGCCGTTCCGGGGCAGTCGCTCGAGAGCGGTGATCGAGGGCAGCCGGGATCAGCACGACCACGAGAACATCCTCGGCTTCCAGTTCGTCGCCCGGGGAGTCGAGACGGTCCGTGAGGGCGGCCGCGCGCTCGCGCTGAAGGCCGGTGACGTGGTCCTGTGGGACGGCCTGCAACCGACCGACATCGAGATCGTCGAGCCCTTCTACAAGCGGACGCTGATGTTCCCCCGCGATCGCGTTCTGGCCGTGTGCCCCCGGCTCGGCGAGCAGGACGCATTTCCCGCCCTCGACGGCAACGGCCCGGCCCGGCTCCTGGCCCGGTACATGAACGCACTCGTCCACGAGCTGCCGCGGCTCGACGCGTCGGCCCGCCAGGCCGCGGCGGACGCCGCGCTCGAGCTCCTGCGCGGCGCGATCGAGCCGACGCTACCGACCAGCCGGGCGACGGCTCGGGCGGCGACGCGGGCCGAGATCCGCCGCTATGTGCGCACTCACCTTCGCGACCCCGCGCTCGGCCCGGTTTCGATCGCGCGCGCGTACTCGATGTCGGTCCGGGCGCTCCACGCGCTGTTCGAGGACGCCGATGAATCGGTCGCCGGGCTCGTGCGGGGTGAGCGGCTGGCGCGTTGCATGGAGGATCTCCGGCGGCCCAACGGCGGCCCGGTGACCGAGATCGCCTTCCGCTGGGGATTCTCAGACGCGGCTCACTTCTCCCGCGTGTTCAAGCGGGAGTTCGGCGTGACTCCGAGCGAAGCCCGCCACCAGGCGGACCGGACCCTCGCGCCGGAACGATGGCCCTCCGGTTGACGTATTGACAACCAGATCGCCATTGTTTGCTCAGCCTCGCCGGTCGACCACCCGGACCGCCTTGCCCTCGCTGCGGGGGATGGCACCCGGGTCGCGTACGGTGACGCCGATGCGTAGGCCGGTCTGCTCCCGCAGCGCGTGGGCCAGGCGTTTGGCCAAATCGTCGCGATCCTGCTCGCCGGCCGGTTCGCACTCCAGCGTCAGCTCATCCATCGGGCCGTGGCGCTCCAGCACGAGCTGGTAGTGGGGGCCCACGCCCTCGACGCTCAGCACCACCTGTTCGACGTTCGAGGGGTGGACGTTGACCCCGCGCACGATCAGCATGTCATCGACGCGGCCGCGCAGTCCGGTGATGCGCGCCGTCGTGCGTCCGCAGCGACACGGCTCCGCCACGAGCCGGCCGAAGTCCCGCGTCCGGTAGCGGAGCAGCGGCATCGCCTGCTTGGTCAGCGTCGTGAAGACGAGCTCGCCCTCCTCGCCGGGTGCCACAGGCGTCCCGTCGTCAGGATCGACCACCTCGACAAGGAAGTGGTCCTCCTGGACATGGAGGCCGTCGCGCTCTTCCAGGCACTCGGCGGCCACTCCGGGGCCGCACATCTCCGAGAGGCCGTAGAAGTTGACTGCCTGTAGCCCCAGCGCCGACTCGATCTCTCCCCGCAGCGCCTCGCTCCAGGGCTCGCCCCCGAACAACCCTAGCTTCAACCGGGTCGGAGCACCCTCGAGCGCTTGGGCGATGGCCAGCGCATAGGACGGCGTCGCCACGAGCACGTCGGCGCCGAGATCGGACAGCAGCATCGCCTGGCGCGCCGTGAACCCGCCGGACACCGGCACCACCGTCGCCCCGATCCGCTCGCCGCCCTGGTGAAACCCGAACCCACCCGTGAACAGGCCGTAGCCGTTGGCGTTGTGGATCAGCATCCCCGGCCTGACCCCGGCCATCGTCATGCACCGCGCCATCAGCTCGGTCCAGGTCTCGAGGTCGTCCGCCGTGTAGCCGACGACGGTCGGCTTGCCGTGCGTTCCGCTCGAGGCATGGAGCCGCACCAGCTCCTCACGTGGGACGGCGAGGAGTCCGAACGGATAGTTCTCACGCAGGTCGGCCTTGGTTGCGAACGGGACCCGGCGCAGGTCATCCAGCGAGTCGATCTCCTCGCCCAGCCCGGACCGCGCCACCGTTTCCCGCAGTCGCTCCAGCTGGAGGCGCTGTAGCTCCGGGCGGGGGAGCGTCTGCTCAGCCGCGGCGGGCATTCCAGTGCTGCTCCAGGTTGGCCACCAGGGCGGGGCTGAGATGGCAGCGCGCCTGCTCGGCGGCGTAGGTCGACATGTACTGGCGGTACAGGTCAAGCGGCTCCTGCCCGACCCGGATGGCCCGCCGGTTGGCGGCCGCATTGATCAGCCCACTGCTGGTCAACAGCTCGATCCGCGCCGCAATCGCGTCGTCAACCTCCCCGGGCTCGACCGTCTCGTCGACAAGCAGCTCGGTGTCGGGTTCGCCGGCCACCCATTCGCGTCCGGACAGGATCGCCTGGCGGGCGGCGCGATCGCCCACAAACCGCGGCAGGCGCAGGTTGGACGCCCCGGGGATGATCCCCTCCCGCCGGGCGGGCAGGTACAGGCGTGCCCCGCGGGCGGCGATCACGTGGTCCATCACGTGCAGGAGCTGACACGCGCCGCCGATGGCGTAGCGCTCGACTGCGGCCACCCACAGCTTCTCGGTGTCCGGGAACAACCCCCGATAGATCTTGTTGACGTAGCCGAGATCGCGGACCAGGTAGAAGAGGAAGTCGATCCGGCCCTCGTAGAGGTGGGTCAGGTTGATCCCGGCCCCGAAGATCCGCTCGCCCGGATAACGAGGATGGTCGACGACTCCGCCGCGGAACAGCGCCACCTCGATCTCGGGATGGAGCAGGAGCAGGTCGACCGCGACCTCGGTGGGCCCGAGCGTGGCGCCGTCCTCGGCGTTCAGGTGGCCGGGGTTTCGCAGCTCGAGGATCCCCGCCCGGCCCTCTCGGCGCACATAGGCCGGACCCAGGTCGACCTCCCCGCGGGAACGGAATTCATCCACCCGCTCGAGTGCCTCCTCGGTCGGGCGGAGCATCGACTTAAGCAGGTGCGTCCCGGTGCGCGGATCGGCCAGCACCGCGGCGATGAAGTCGCCCTGGGCGAGCTCGAGCCCCTCCTTCTCGGCCAGCGGCCGCGCCCGCTCGGCCTCCATCTGCTCGCGCGTGGGCAGATTGGGCACGCCGGCGTACACGAGCTCCTCAAGGCGGAGGTGCCGCGCCCCGCCGTCGGTCAGCTCGTCGTAGATCTGGGTCGCGGTCACGAGATAGGCTCGCGGCAATGATGACCGGCAAGGCGGGACTCGTCACCGGAGCGGCGAGCGGAATCGGCCGCGCCTGCGCCATCCGGTTCGCCGCCGAGGGGGCGGCGGTGGTCGCGGCCGACCTGGAGTCGGCGCGGGACGGGGGAGAGGAGACGGTGCGGCTCATCCGCGACGCCGGCGGCGAGGCCGAGTTCTTCGCCTGCGACGTGTCCCGCGCGGAGGACAACGCGGCGCTCGCGGCCCACGTCGTCGGCCGTCACGGCCGCCTCGACTTCGCCCACAACAACGCCGGCATCGGCGTCCACCGCCTCCTCCACGAGACGCCCGACGAGGACTTTGACCGCGTGATCGGGGTCAACCTGCGCGGCACCTTCCTGGGCATGAAGCACCAGATCCGCCAGATGCTCGCCAACCCGGAGCCAACCGGGGGCGCGATCGTCAACACGTCGTCCAACGCTGGCCTGCGCGCGGTGACGATGCTGAGCGCGTACACCGCGAGCAAGCACGGGATCCTCGGGCTGACCAAGAACGCCGCCGTCGAGTACGCCAACGACGGGATCCGCGTCAATGCCGTGTGCCCGGGAGCGATCATGACGCCGCTGATGACCGGCCAGCCCCCGGAGCGCCAGGCGGAGATCCTGGCCCCCCAGGCGATGACCCGGTTCGGCGATCCGGCCGAGGTGGCCGCCGCCGTCGTCTGGCTGTGCTCGGAGGAGGCCTCGTTCATCACCGGCGTCGCCCTCCCGGTGGACGCCGGGTCGGTGGCCTGGGTGTCGGCTCACCGCCACTAGAGCCACTGCAGCAGATCCCCCACGCGGTCGATCGCGGCGTCCGGGCGGCGGCGCTCCGGCACCCGGTCGAGGTCGATCTGACCGCTGATCCCGCTCCGCACGAGGATCGTGCGGGAGCCCCCGAGGCGCCCGAGCGCGATGTCCATCCCCAGGTCATCGCCGATCACCACGAGCTGATCGGCCGGCGCCCGGAGGCGCTCGGAGAGCTCGCGCACCGCGGCGCGGGACGGCTTGCCGAGGACCTTGGGCCGAGCGCCGGTGACCTTGGCGATGGCGGCGGTGATCATCGCGCCCCGGCTGAAGATGATCCCATTGGCGCCGGCGTAGCCCCGGGCATAGCTGGAGGTCAGAAGCGGCGCGCCTCGCAGCACCGCCCGGGCCGCCCGCTCCAGCCGAGGCACCTCGATGTGGTCGAGGTGGGCGACGAACACGGCCTCGGCGTCCTCGCCTTCGGTGACGTTGACGCCGGCCGCGGCCATCCACTCGGTGATCGCAGGCGAGGCGAACAGCAACACGGGCTGGCCGGGGTGGCGGCGGCGCAGGTAGCTGACCGCGCTGTCGGTGGGGGTGAGCATCTCCTGATCGGCGATCGGCAGGCCGTCGTCACGTAGACCGCTCGCGATCGCCGCCGAGGGAACGTGGCTGCCGTTGGTGAACAGGACGAGCGGACGTCCCGAGTTGCGGATCCGCTCCAGCACCTCCACCGCGTCAGGCTGGGGCTCGGCGCGACCATCTCCTCCGCGATGAACCAGCGTCCCGTCGACGTCGAACATGAACCCCCGGGCGCCGTCAAGCACGCCGCCACACCAATCGTTCGTCCTCGGTCTGCAGGGAGAAGGTCGAGATGTCCTGGCGGCGCTGGAGCTCACGAAGCAGGGTGATCAGGGGTGTTCGGGCCGGTGCATGCACCGGCCCGCCGGGAGGCGCATGCGCCTCCCGGGGCGGGGTCGCATGCGACCCCGCCTTCATGGCATCGACCTGCTCCTCCGGCATGGTCAGCCGGAGCAGGAGCTCCTCCTCGGAGATGCCGGATCCGAAGCGCTGGCGCGCGCCCTCCAGCGTGATCGGCTCAAGGTCGCGGAGCTTGGCCGCCTGGGGCCGCGCCAGCACCCGGTCCGCGATCTCAGGGTCGACCGGCGCCGGCGCCTCGCCGTAATGGCCGAGGAAGTAGCGCACCGTCTCATCCGAGACGTTGGCCCAGCGCTCCGAGTCGATCACGTTGCGGGCGGCCTGGCTGGCCATGAACTGCGAGACGGGCGTGACCAGGATCGGGTAGCCCATCTCCGCGCGGACGCGCCCGACCTCCTCCAGCACCTCCTCGAAGCGATCGCCGCGCCCGAGCTCCTCGAGCATCCGCCGCGTCGTGGTCACCATCCCGCCCGGGAGCTGGTGGCGGTAGTAGGCGGCGTCGAACTCGCGTGGGGCACCGGGTGCCAAGCCCTTGCGCTCGGCGAGCTCATCGAAGTAGGCCGTGACCTCGGCCTGGGCCTCGAGGTCGAGGGGGTGCTCGAAGCCCGCCGCCTCCAGGTTGCGGGCGGTGCTGATCGCCTCGGGCTGCGAGGTGCCGCGGGACAGCGGACCCGAGGCGGTGTGGACGGTGCCGTACCCCGCCCGCACACCCTCCACGTAGACGAGCGGGGCCAGCCCGATCGTGCAGTGGCTGTGGAGCTCCAGCGGGCGCTCGCCCGCCGCGGCCAGCAGCGACGGCGCCAGCTCCCCGACCGCGTCGGGCGTGAGCAGCCCACCCGGGTCCTTGAGGTAGAGCCGGTCCATGTCGGCGCAGTCGGCCAGCGCGGCCGCGCGGTCGGCGTAGTAGGCGTGCGTGTGCACCTCGCTGATCGAATAGGTGAGACCGATCACGATCTCCTCGAAGCCCTCCTCGCGGGCCATCCGGGCGATCCGCCTCAGGCGGTCGGGGTGGTTGGAGGGGTCGGCGATCTGGAGCCGGCGCAGTCCGTTGCGGACCACGAGCCTGAACGACAGTCGCATCACATCCTCGGCCGCCGGAACCCACGAGATGAAACGCATCCCGGTGGTGATCATGCCCAGGGGCGTGTTCGGCATCGCCTCACTGGCGAGCCGGATCCGCTCCCACGGGTCCTCGCGGTGGAAGCGGACCGAAACGCCCATGTGTGTGCTGGAGGTGAAGTCGAGCGCGTGGTAGCCGACCCGGTCGAGCGTGGGGGCGATGGCCATCACGTCCGGCGTGGTCAGGCCGGTCGCGCTCCACAGGCTCTGGTTGCCGTCGCGCAGCGTCGTGTCGACGAACTCGATCATGGGGCGATCCGGAACAGCGGCTCGCCCTCCTTGACCATGGCGCCGTTCTCTTGGCAGACCTCGATCACGGTTCCGGACACGCCGGCCGGGACCGAATTCATCATCTTCATGACCTCGATAATGCAGACCGTCGTGTTCGGGTCGACCTTGTCGCCCGGCCGTACGAACGGCGGCTCCCCCGGGGCATCCGCGGCGTAGAAGACGCCGAGCATTGGGGCCTCGATCGTGACTTCGTCTTTCACGGACGGGGGTGAGGCCTCCGCGTCTCCTGTGCTCGCGCGAGGAGGCGCGGAGGCCTCACCCCCATCCATGTTTCTTGTTACGTGGAGGGTGAAGTCGTCTGTTTCGACGTGGAATTCGGCTAGCGGGGTTTCGTCGATGATCCGGAGGATCTCTCGGACATCTTCTTCGGTCAGGGTCATTTGGCGTTCGCTCCGAATTGCTTCATGACCAGCGACATCGCGTCAGTCGCTACGGTGCCCCGCTCCCGCTTCTTAAGCCCTGTCACGGGCCTTGTCTGGAGCACGAACGGGTTGCCCTCTCCATCGAGCGCCCACTCGATGTCCTGGGGGCCGCCGAAGTGGCGCTCTACGCGGCGCGCGAGGTCGACGAGCTCGGCGATCTGCTCCGGGGTCAGGCACGGGGCGTCGCGGCGATCCGGGGGTACGTCCCGGCGGACGGCGCCGGCGATGTACTCGATCGCCTTGCTCCCCCGCTGCTCACGCAGGATCTCCCCGGTGACCTTGCTGACCAGGTAGTCGTCGGGGTTGACCTCGCCGCCGACCACGGCCAGGCCGAGGCCCCAGCTGGCGTTGATCGCGACCATGCTTCGGTCGCCGCTGGCCGGGTTGCAGGTGAACATCACTCCCGCGACGGCAGCATCGACCATCAGCTGGACCGTCACGCCCATCTCGACCGCGCCTCCGCCGAGGCGCTCGCGGTAGGCGCTGGCGCGGGTGCTCGAGGCGCTCGCCCAGCACCTGCGCACCGCGTCGCAGATCGCCTCCGCGCCGTGGACCCACAGGTAGCTCTCGTACTGCCCCGCGAACGTCGCCTCGGCCGAGTCCTCGCCCACGGCACTCGAGCGCACCGCCACCGGGGGATCGTCGCCGAGCTGCCGGTAGTGGCCGGCGATGTCGGAGAACACGGACTCGTCCGCGCCGGCGGCGATGGCGAACCCGGGCGGCACCGGGATCTTCGCCGCCAGCAGCTCACCCAGGTTGGCGCTCTTGGCGCCGAACCGGGGCTCATCGCCTCGCCGCAGTGTCTCAAGCGGAGAGCTGTACGCCACTACCCGCCGTCTCGCTCCAACAGCGTGACCACCCCCGCGCTCCCGTCGACCCTGATCGTCTGACCGGTCCGGATCTGAGACGTGGCGCGGCCGGTGCCGACGACCGCGGGCAGCGCGTACTCGCGGCACACGATCGCCGCGTGCGACATCACGCCCCCCACGTCGGTGACGGTGGCGCTGATCTTCGAGAAGATCGGCGCCCAGGCCGGCGAGGTGGAACCGCAGACCAGGATCTCGCCGTCGCGGACGTCGGCGAGCTCCTGGGGCGAGCGCACGACCCGGGCGACGCCCTCAACCTGACCCGGCGAGGCGGCGGCGCCGGTCAGCTCGGTGCCGCCCTCCTGCTGGCGCGCCCATTCCTTGACCCGGTCGGTGGTGACCCCCCAGAGCATGATCGTCATCGGGTCGGTGATCGCCTCGGGGGTGACGCCCAGGGCCGGTGGCGGCGTCCAGTCGGCCAGCCGCTTAAGCAGCTCCTTGCGCCGGGCCACGATCGGCGGCCAGTGGGCCGGCCCGAGCGCGTCGCCGCCGGTGGCCCAGGTCAGCACGAGCTCGTCCAGGGCCGAGGCGACCTCGTAGCGGGAGAGCTGGAACACGTCCTCGGCGTCCTGGAGGAACCCGTGGCCGGCGAGCAGCGCCCCGAACTCGCGGATCTTGTTCCACCAGCGGGTCAGAAACCAGTAGTCGCAGAAGAACTTGTGCTCCTCGACGTACGGGAACACGATCCGGCTGAGGGCCAGCAGGTCGTCGAAGGCGGGGCGCGTGTCCTTGTCCAGGAGTTCCCGGTAGCCGGCGGCCAGGCGTTCTCGCTCGTGCTCGATCTCCGCCGTGGGCCGCGCGATCTCCTCCCCTGACCTCAGCGCCGCGACGTGCCCGATCAGCGAGGCGTAGGGGATGCTCGGGTCATCGAGCCAGCTCCCGTAGTAGTGGTAAAGGCCGTCGCCCGTGGCCATGTTGAACCACGGGTCCTTGACCTGCTGAAGCTCGGCCAACCACGCCCTCCCGGCCTCGCTCTGCTCAAGCTCTGAATCGATCTCGGCCGGTGTGTGGCCCTGGACGAAGGCGCCGTCGACGCCGGTGTCGATGGCCAGCGCGGCGAGCCGGCGGAGTTCGGCGTCAGGCCGGAACAGGATCACGTCGATGCCGGCGACCATCTGGGCGATGTGCTGGTCGGGCACGTCGGGGAGGTTGCTCTTGACCAGCTCGGCGAAGGTCGCGTAGGCGCCGTAACCGAGGAGCAGGAACTCGAAGTGGTGCTGCCACATCAGATCGCCCATCCGCAGCACCCGGCCATAGGCGTCGAGCAGCTCGTAGAAGGCGGTGTTGCGGTCCTCGCCGAGGGCGACCTCATCGGACTCGTACTCCGGGAGGTCGGGGACGCTGAGCTCGACAAGCTCGGCGATCAGCGCCTCCATCTTGCTCCGCCACTTGCCGTAGAGCTCAGGCCAGTTCTGGTAGTAGTGGCCGGCCCGCCTCTGGAAGAACTCGGCCCGCTCGCCGATCTTCTCGGGGTCGGTCACCGGATTGCCGGAGATGTAGATGTAGCCGTTCACGCATCGGTAGTCGATGCCCATTGCCGGCGGCACGGCGAACACCCGGTTCTGCCACGAGCCCACGGCCTGGTAGGGCGAGTCGATGCAGATGACGTCAAACGCCGGCATGGGGAGCGGGAAATGCATCGAGTTCCAGAACCAGAAGCGGTTCTCGTCCTTGGCGCGCCGGGGCTCGGCGAACAGCGCGTAGTAGGGGTACATCTCCTCCCAGCCCTCGCACCCCGGCGGTGTCGGGATCGAATACGGACTGGGGAAGGCGCCGAGCGCAGGTGCGGTGCTGGCCATCCGAATCTCCTCTCGGCCCGTGGCACGGCTGGGTAGCTCCGTGGCGGCAAGGTATGGCGGGGAGTAGGCAAAGTCAATCCCGGGCAGCGTGATCGCGGCCGGCTTGCCGGTGTGCGCGCCACGGCTTGCCAGGCGGCGCTGGTAGTTGGACCGGGCGGAGGCGACGGCATACGATCGCGGCCGTGGCGGGCACGATCCACGTCTGCGAGGTCAGCGAGTTCGGCGGCCCGGAGGTGCTGCGAATCGCCGAGCGTCCGTGGCCGGAGCCGACCGAGTACGAGGTGGTGGTGGCGATCGCTGCGGTGAACGTCAACCCGACCGACCTGTCCGCCCGCTCAGGAGCCGCCCGCCGCCGGATGCCCGACCTAACGCCTCCCTTCGTGCCCGGCTGGGACCTCGCCGGCACGGTGGCCGAGGTCGGCTCGGCGGTCGCCGCCCTCGGGGCGTACCGGACCCGCGACCCCGTGGTGGGAATGATCCCGTGGGGGCGGATCGGAGGGCGGGTGGGCGCCTACGCGGAGGCGGCGGCGGTCGATCCGGACTGGCTCACGCCGCGCCCCGACGGACTCGACGAGGTCACCGGCGCCACGGTGCCGCTCAACACGTTGACGGCGCGCCAGGCGCTCGACCTGATGGCGCTCGCGCCCGGCGCGAAGCTGCTCATCACGGGGGCGAGCGGCGCCGTCGGCTCCTTCGCCACCCAGATCGCGGTGGCCGATGGCCTCGAGGTGCTGGCCGTCGCCTCCGACGGCGACGAGGACTGGGTCGCCGGCCTCGGCGCCGCGCGGGTGTTGCCGCGCTCGACCGACCTGGCCAGCCTCGAACCGGTCGACGGCGTGCTCGACGCCGTCCCCGTGGGACCGGACGCCGCGGCCCCGGTCAAGGAGGGGGGCGTCGCGCTGTTTACCCGGGGGGTGGCACTCCCCGATCGCCCCGACCTGCGGGTCGAGACGCCCCTCGTCCACGGCGACCCGGAGATGCTTCAGCTGCTCACCGATCAGGTGGCCCAGGGGCGGTTGAAGACCCGCGTCGACCGTACGCTCCCCTTCGCCGAGGCCGCCGAGGCCCACCGTCTCGTCGAGGCGGGCGGACTGCGCGGCAAGATTGTGCTCCAGACCTGATGACGCGGATCGTCCTTGTCCACGGTGCGTTCGCGGGGGCCTGGTGCTGGGAGCCGGCGCTGGCGGGAATCAAAGCGGGCGGCCATCAGCCGGAGCCGATCGACCTGCCGGGCGCGGGCGAGGATCGGACACCGGTCGAAGAGGTGAGCCTCGACGCCTACGCGGCGCGGATCTGTGAGACGCTGGCCGCGGGCGAGCCCGCGGTGCTGGCCGGCCAGTCGATGGGGGGGATGGCCATCACCCAGGCGGCGGCGCGCTGCCCGGAGCGAGTCCTGGCCCTCGTCTACGTGGCGGCGTTCCTCCCCGCCGAGGGCCAGAGCCTGGGTGAGCTCGTGTCCTATCCCGAGGCGGCCGAGGACCAGGTGCAGGCCAACCTGATCGTGGAGGGAGACCCGCCGGTGGGACGGCTCACGCCCGATGGACACCGGATCGCCATGCTCGGGTGCTGCACCCCGGAGCAGGTGGTCTGGGCGACGGCGCGGCTGGGCCCGCAACCGGTGGCTCCGTTCGCCGGGCAGGTGACGGTCCCCGAGGCGAATCGAGAGGCCTTCGAGGCCCTCCCGCGGGCGTACATCCTCTGCTCCCGGGACCGGGCGATCCCACCCGCCATGCAGCGGCGGATGCTCGAGGAGCGCGGCTGTGATCAGGTGATCGAGATCGCCGCCGATCACTGGCCGTGGGTCTCACGCACGCAGGAGTTCAACCGGGCGCTGAATCGGATCGTCGCGTCCGTGGCAACATCTCCTAGGAGGGAGTGATGGACGAGATCGAGCTGGTGGCGCTCTACTGGACCGTGTCAGGACCGGTCCAGGTCCACACGGGCCGAGAATGGAGCCTGTTCGACTGGCGCGATCGATGCGCCGAGGCCGCCCGCGTCGGCTTCCGGGGGCTCGGGCTCTGGCACGCCGACGTGGCGCACCAGCTTAAGACGCGCACGCTCAAGGAGATGAAGTCGATCTTCGATGACGCGGGCCTGCGCTACCTGGAGGTCGAGTTCCTGGCCGACTTCTTCGTGCCGGCGGGGGAGCCGGCTCGCCAGGAGTCCGATCGGCTGCGCCGCCAGCTCTACGAGACCGCCGCCGCCTTCGGCGAGTGCGCCCATCACATCAAGGTCGGCAACATCCCCGAGACGCCGTGCGAGCTCGACCGGCTGGTCGAGGAGTACGCGGCGCTGTGCGACGACGCCGCGCAGCACACGGGCGCCAAGGTGGCCTACGAGATCATCCCCTTCGACCCCAACGTGCACACGCTGGAGGATGGGCTGCGGCTGGTCAGCCAGGCCGACCGCCCCAACGGCGGCCTCGCCATCGACACCTGGCACATGGGCAAGCTCCGAATTTCACCCGACGAGCTGACACGGGTTCCCGGCGAGTACCTGGCCTGGGTGGAGCTTTCGGACGCCCCATCGGTGGAGTACATGGAGGACCCGATCGACGAGGTCATCAATCACCGGCGGCTGCCCGGAGAGGGCGAGTTCGACATCCCCGGCTACGTCGAGGCTCTGAGCCGGGCCGGCTATCCCGGACCGTGGGGAGTCGAGGTCCTGTCCGAAGAGCTGCGAAACCTCCCCATCGAGGAGGAGTTCAACCGGGCCTACGAGACGACGAGGGCGCAATTCCGCGCCGGCGTCGCATGAGCGAGAGGAGGGCGTGATGGCGGAACTGGATGACGATCGCCTGATCTGGATGTTCACCCAGATGGTGCGCGTGCGGGAGTTCGAGGAGCGGGTCAAGCGGACCTTCGAGGACCACCCCGGGGTGATCCGCGGCCACACCCATCTGGCCGACGGGGCCGAGGCGTCGATCGTGGGTTCGCTGGCCACGCTGCGCGACGGTGACCAGCTGATCGCCACCTATCGCTGCCATGGCTACCCGATCGTCCTCGGCACCGACACCAAGGCGATCATGGCCGAGATCTACGGCCGCCGGGACGGTCTGTGCGGCGGCTACGGGGGTTCGATGCACCTGGCCGACCCCGAGCGGGGCTTCCTCGGCACCTCGGGGATCGTCGGCCAGGGAATCCCCCAGGCCACCGGCGTCGCCTTCGCGGCGCAGCTGCGCAAGCAGGGCCAGGTCGTGCTGGCCTTCTTCGGCGACGGCGCCTCGAAGCAGGGCGCCTTTCACGAGTCGCTCAACCTGGCCTCCCTCTGGAAGCTCCCGATCGTCTTCGTGATGGAGAACAACAACTACAACGTCGGCACCCGGGTCGAGCAGGAGGACGCCAACGCGGCAGTCGGCGAGCCGCTGTCGGTCAAGGCCAAGGCGTACAGCATGCCCGGCGTGACGGTCGACGGCGGTGATCCGGTGGCCGTGTATGACGCGGTCGAGCCGGCGGTCGAGCGCGCCCGCTCCGGCGAGGGGCCGACCCTGGTCGAGTCCAAGGTCTACCGCCTGTCAGCCCACGGGAACATCATCGCCCCGCCCGGGGTGCCGCTGCACTACCCCGAGCACGAGGCAATCACGGTGTTCGGCAACAGCGAGGAATACGAGGCGGCCCTGCGGGGCGACCCTGTGCCCCGGTTCCGGATGCGGCTCGTCGAGGAGGGCGTCCTGGATCCCCAGCGCGCCGACGAAATCATGCAGGAGGCGCGCGAGGAGATGGACGGGGCGGTCCAGTTCGCCCTTAACAGCCCGTTCCCGGAGCCCGAAGCCGCCCTCAACCACGTCTACGCCTAGGAGCTATCGATGGCACGAGAGATTCCCTACATCGCGGCGGCGCAGGAAGCGATCTTCCAGGAGATGGGCCGCGATGACACCGTCCTCTTCTACGGCCAGGACGTGGCCCCGAGTGACGATCACGACTTCGTCAAGGCCTACGGGCGGGAACGGGTCCGGGTCTCGCCGATCTCCGAGACGGCGGAGATCGGGATGGCGGTCGGGCTGGCCCTGGCCGGCTACCGGCCGGTGGTCGAGCTGCTGATGGCCGAGTTCATGCTGGTGGCGATGAACCAGGTGGTCAACGAGGCGCCGCGCCTTCGCTACATGAGCGGGGGCCGGGTCAAGGTCCCGATCGTGCTCAAGGCGGGCTACGGGTTCACCGCCGGCTGGGCGGGCCAGCACACCGGCTCGATCTACAGCCTGTTCGCCGGCGTGCCGGGGTTGAAGGTGGCGCTCCCGGCCACGGCCGCCGACGCCAAGGGCCTGATGACGAGCGCGATCCGCGACGACAACCCGGTCGTCTACCTGATCAACTACCTGCTCGTGCTGGAGCCGGGCGATGTACCCGAGGGCGAGCACGTGGTTCCGTTCGGTGAGGCCGCGATCCGTCGTGAGGGCTCAGACGTGACGATCGTCGCCACCGGATGGACGGTCGGGCGCGCCCTGGCGGCGGCCGAGGCGCTGGCCGCGGAGGGAATCGAGGCCGAGGTCATCGACCCGCGCACGCTGGCCCCCCTTGACATGCCGGCGATCCTGACTTCGGTTGGAAAGACGGGACACGTCGTGCTGGTCGACCAGGGCACCCGGCACGCGTCCGCCGCCTCGATCATCGCGGCCGAGATCGCCGAGCACGGGTTTTCGTCGCTCAAGGCCCCGATCAAGCTGGTCACCGCGCTCGATGCCACGGTCGCCTACAGCGAGCCGATGGAGGCCTACCTGATGCCCAACGAGGAGAAGATCCAGGCCGCCGTCCGCCAGGTGCTGGGGCAGGCTCCGGTCGCGGCGTAGATCCGCACCGTGGCGCTCAGCCGCGAGGTCGCGCTCGACCTGCTCCAAACGATGTGGCGGATCCGCGCCTTCGAGGAGCGGGTGGCCGTGCTCAAGCGGAGCCTCCAGGTCCACGGCTTGATCCACCTGAGCATCGGCGGCGAGGGTGTCGCCGCCGGTGTCTGCCGTCAGCTCCGCTCCGATGACGTGGTCTACTCCGGCCACCGCGCCCACGGACACGCGATCGCCAAGGGCGTGTCGATGAACGCGGTGATGGCCGAGCTGATGGGGAAGGCCGACGGGTGCTGCCAGGGCTTCGGCGGGTCGATGCACCTGGTCGATCGCGACCAGGGGTTCCTCGGCGCCACCGGCGTGGTGGGCGGCAACCTGCCTATGGCCCTGGGGTCGGCTCTGACGGCGGAGCTGGGCGGCGGCGATGAGATCGCGGTGGTGTTCTTCGGCGACGGCGCCGTTCAGTCCGGGCACTTTCACGAGACGGTCAACCTGGCCGCGCTGTGGCAGGCACCGCTGATCTTCGTGTGCGAGAACAACGGTGTTGCTGAGTTCACGCCCCGCTCGGCGCACACCGTGGTCGAGCGGGTCAGCGATGTGGTCGCTCCCTACGGCTTCGAGTCTGAGACGGTCGACGGCGGCGACGCGGCGTCGGTGTGGGAGACGTTCGCCGGGGCTCTGACGGCGGCCCGGGCCGGGCGAGGGCCGGTGCTGCTGGAGTGCCTGACCCATCGCCGGCGCGGCCACTACGAGGGCGACGCCCAGGCGTATCGCGAAGCCCTCGAGGAGGAGCAGTGGCAGGCCCACGATCCCCTCGCCCGGCTGGAGCGGCGCGCCCTCGACGAGGGCTGGCTCGATGAGTCCGCGGCGAAGGCGATCGCCGATCACGCCGGAGCCCAGGTCGAGGAGGCCGTGGCCTTCGCGCGGGCCAGCCCGCTGCCCGACCCGAAGCTGGCGGCCGAGCTCGTCTACGCCCCGGCATGAGCGAGACCACCTTCGTTACGGCGGTGAACCAGACGCTGGCCCGGGCCATGCGGGAGGACGAGCGCGTGATCGTGCTCGGCGAGGATGTCGCCGAGGGCGGCCCGTACACGGTGACGGCCGGGCTGGCGGAGGAGTTCGGGGTCGGCCGCGTGCGTAACACGCCGATCAGCGAGGGCGCGGTGTGCGGCGTGGCCATCGGCGCGGCCCAGTCCGGGTTGCGGCCGGTGGTGGAGATCATGTTCATCGACTTCATCACCCTGGCCCTGGATCAGCTGGCCAACCAGGCGGCCAAGGCCCACTTCATGTCCGGCGGGCAGCTGACGGTCCCGCTCGTCCTGCGCACCCAGGGCGGAGCCGGCGAGCGCA
Organism: Solirubrobacteraceae bacterium; assembly: GCA_035505215.1. Lineage (GTDB taxonomy): Bacteria > Actinomycetota > Thermoleophilia > Solirubrobacterales > Solirubrobacteraceae > Palsa-465. Next base: position 159,867 of record DATJQY010000020.1, read on the forward strand.
GCGGCGCCCAGCACTCCCAGAGCCTCGAGGCGTGGCTGACCCACATCCCGGGGCTGAAGGTGGTGATGCCGGGCTGCGCGGCCGACGCGGCGGGTCTGCTCATGACCGCGATCGCCGATCCCAATCCGGTCGTGTTCGTGGAGAACAAGGCGCTCTACTTCCGCCGCGAGGAGCTCACCGAGGATCCTCCGCCGGTGGCCATCGGTGAGGCGCGGGTACTGCGTGAGGGCACGGATCTCACGATCGTCGCCACCTCGCGGCTGCGCCACGAGGCGCTCCGAGCCGCCGAGTGGCTGGCCGAGGACGGGATCGAGGCCGAGGTGATCGATCCCCGCGCGCTGGTCCCGCTCGACCTCGAGACGCTGGCCGGTTCGGTGCGACGCACGGGGCGCGCGGTTGTGGCCCACGAGGCGGTGACCGCGGGTGGGTTTGGGGCGGAGATCGCCGCCCGGATTGGTGAAGCCACGTTCGAGTGCCTCGAGGCGCCGATCCAGCGCGTCGGTGCGCCCTTCACACCGGTCCCGGTCAGCCCACCGCTCGAGGATGCCTACCGGCCCGGTGCCGAGCAGATCCATTCCGCGGCGCTTGACGCGGTCGAATGGGACAAGCCGGCGGGGGTGCGCTACGCGCGCCGGGGAGACGGGCCGGCATGAGACTCCGCCGGCTCACGGTCGGAGGGCGTCGGCAGCGCGATCAACGATGCGCCCGGGATGCCGTCCAGGATCTCACGGTGGTGGGAGACGATCTCGAGGTTGCGGACCGCGATCCGCGCGTGCTCGCGGGCGATGCTCTCGGCCCGCGCGCCCTGGCGTCGCTCGATCGACTCGATCAGCGCGACGTGGTGCCCGTGGGCGATCACCAGGATTGTCCGCGACTCGGGAAGCAGCGCCTCGGTGAGCACGAACGCGCTAGGGCTGGCAAAGGGAAGCGACAGAATCCCCTCGAGCGCGCGTTCGAGCATCGGGCTGCGGGCGAGCTCGAGCAGCTTGGCGTGGAACTCCTCGTTGAGGTCGACATAGGAGACGAACGACTCGTAGTCGGTGCGGGTCAGCAGCCGTTCGATCCCGTCATTGATCGTCCGCAGTTCCCGCACCTCGCGCGCGCTGACCCCGCGCTCGGCCGCGAACCGCGCCGCGGTTCCCTCGAGTACGCCTCGCAGTTCGTTGGCGTCGCTGATGTCGGCCTCGGTGAACTCCCGCACGACGTAGCCGCCGGCGGGGAGTCCTCGCAGCAGTCCCTCGTGCTCAAGCGTCGCCAGCGCGAGCCGCAGCGGCGTGCGCGAGACGCCGAGCCGCTCGACCAGCGGCAACTCGGACAGTCGCTGCCCTGGCTCGAACTCGCCGCTGAGGATGAGTTCACGCAGGCGCAGGAGCGCTCGCATGATTTGCGTCCGGTTGGCTCGATTGGCCACGTCGTTACCCGGTCGCGGAGTGTATCTCCGGAGTGCTCATTGCATGCAGAAACGAATCGAAGCCCCAACATAAGAGCTTCTTGTGGGTCGTGTTAGCCAGAGTTGCATGCAACCTGACTCAGACATAAGATGCCGCTCCAACCTGGCCAACCGGGGCGGGTGTACCTTCATCATTCGGAGGAGGAGACAGGTGAGGATGTTCCAGCACGTGCCGCGCGTGCGGCTAGTACTTGTCCTGACCGCACTCGCCGGGGCGATCGTCCTGGCCGGTTGCGGCAGCAGCAAGTCGTCGACCGGCACCACTACATCAAGCTCGAGCAGCTCGGGCAGTTCCAGCAGCACCAGCACCGCGAGCACCAACACTTCGTCGTGCGGGCCGAAGCCGGGCCAACCGGCAACTGGCACGCCGATTAACGTCGGCACGATCGACACCAAGCAACCGGGCACGGACTTCTCGGACGGCCCGAACATGATCAACGCTTACTTCGCGTGTGTGAACGCGAACGGCGGGGTCAACGGGCACCCGCTCAAGCTCTACGTCGAGTACGACCAGACGCAGCCTGCGCAGATCGCGGCCGCGGCCAAGCAGCTGATCCAGACCGACCATGTGGTGGCGATCGACGGCGTATTCGACCTGCTCGAGTGCACGATCGACCAGAGCTACTGGAAGTCGCTCGGGATCTACGAGATGGATGCTGGGATCGCTCCCGAGTGCTGGTCGACCCCGAACAGCTCGGCGGTCAACATGGGACCGCGCTACAGCTCCGATGGCGCCGTTCAGTACGGGCTCAGTCAGAAGCCATCGAAGATCGTGTTCGTCCAGTCGAACGTGCCGGGCACCGGCTACATCGCCGCGGGTCCCGCGGCGTTGGCCAAGGCAGCCAGCGTCCCGATCACCGAGCTGACCGAGAACGTTCCCATCAGCGACGCCAGCTCGGTCGCGCTGAACCTGGTCGACGACGCCGGGTCCAACGGCTGGGTGGTGCTCAACTTCACCCCGCCTGAGGCTCTGGTCATCCTGCAGGCGGCGCAGAAGCTCGGCGTCGAGGACCGGGTCAAGGGATGGGGCTGTTCGACGCCGTGCGACACCGACTTCCTGGCCAAGGCGCTGGGACCGAAGTGGAACCACAAGCTGTTCGTCAACGCCGAGGCGACCAACGCCGATGACCACAACGGTCCCGAGATGCAGGAGTACAAGGCGATCCTGGCCAAGTACGGCTCGGCCGTGGCTGGCGGCGTCGGATCCTTCAGCCAGTTCGGCTTCCTGCTGGCGAAGTTCTTCGTGCAGGCGGTCGACACGATCAATCCCAAGGACGGATACACCATCAAGACGGTCAACGCGGCCATCAAGGGGATCAAGGACTACAAGTCGGAGATGCTCTGCCAGCCGTGGGTGTACGGGAACTATTCGATGCACATTCCCAATAACGCCGACTTCACGGTCACGCCCGATAACGGAAAGATGATCACGGCACAGGGATGCTTCTACGTGTCCTCGAACGACCCGCAGATCGCGCAGTACCGCAAGCTCGCGGGGCAGGCGCCGATCACCAATCCCCCAACCTCGTAGGAGCAGTTACGCACACGCGATCAGAGCGCTCTAACGACCAATGCCAAGCCTGACTGACCTCGAGCAGTTCCTGGTCACAGGTCTGACCCTCGGCGGGATCTACGCCCTGTCGGGGGTCGGCATGGTCGTCCTGTTCCAGGCCACCGGAGTGCTGTATCTGGCCTTCGGCGCCGTTGGCGCGCTGGGCGCTCTGGTCGCGTGGCAGCTGACCACGAGCTCGGGCTTTGGGTTCTGGCCCGCGTTCATCGTCGCGATCCTCGTCGGGGGGGTGGTGACGCTCGCCTACGGCATGGTGTTCGGTCCGGCACTGGCAAACCGAGATCCCCTGGTCAAAGCCACCGCCACGCTCGGACTGACGTTGATTCTGCTCGGGGTGATGGATCTGCTGTGGCCCTCGAGCGGGGGCGCTTCCCGCTCAATCACGGTCCCAACCGATTCCAACACGTTCAACATCGGCGATATTTCGGTCACCTATACGAACGTGATAGCGCTCGGCCTCGGCCTCGCGATCGCCGGGCTGACGTCAGCGTTTCTGCGCTTCACCAAGCTCGGCACCGCGATGCGGGCGATGGCCAACGACCGCGATATCACAGCGACGCTTGGCGTGCCGGTGAGGCGCGTCACGGCGGCGGCGTGGTTCGGCTGCGGCCTGTTGGCGGGGCTAGCGGGAGTGCTGCTCGGCGACCTCGTCGCGCTCGACGCGACGACGCTCACGTTTCTTGTCATCTCGACCCTCGCCGCGACGCTGATCGGGCGCCTGCGCTCGATCTGGATCACCTTCTGGGCCGCGATCGTGATCGGCGTCGTGGACGCCGAGCTGACCCCGATCAACTCGGTCAGCAACTATCGCGACGCGACGCCCTTCGTGCTCGCGGCGATCGCGCTGTTCGTGCTCAACCGGCGAGCTGGTATTTCGGTCGGACGTCAGGGGGTTTAGGCTTGGAATCTGCCGGCGTGAAGACCGCAGATGACACCGCACCCTCCGCAGACGCCGCCGCGCCGGCCCTGAGGGAGCGGGCATTCGGACGGCGGCCCCGACCGGAGCCTCGAGAGCTCGTGCGTCCGGTGGTGATCGCTGCGCTGCTGCTGTTCGTGCTGCTTGTGTTCCCGTCGCTGTTCAGCGTCTACTACCTCGACGCGTGGACCCAGGTGGCGATCTACTCGATCGTCACGCTGGGGCTGGCGCTGCTGGTCGGACGCGTCGGGATGGTGTCGCTGGGGCAGGGCGCGGTGGTGGCCATGGGCGCCTGGGTCGCCGCCCGGCTGCTGTTTGCCACCTCGCTTCCGTTTCCACTCGTGCTCCTCGGGTCCGGGATCATCACGATGGTGCTGGGGACCCTGGTGGGACTTCCCGCCTTGCGGTTCCGAGGGCTATATCTGGCGCTGATCACGCTGATGCTCGCGGGCGCGATCACGGTTGTGCTGGCAGCGATCAACTTCCCCAACGGCGGTCGCGGCTTCACCGGCTACAACGGCGCCAGCGTCCACATACCGCCCATCCGCCGGCCGAGCATCGCCACCACCGACCCGGCGTTCTTCCGCTACTCGGTGATCGTGGCGATCATCATGTTCCTGCTCGTGCTGCTACAGATCCGGGGCCGGCCAGGGCGGGCATGGGCCGCGATCCGCCAGAGCGAGTCTGCCGCGCTCGCGGCCGGCATCAACACCACCTTCTACAAGCTCTGGGCGTTCGCGCTGGCCTCGTTCATCACGGGTGTCGCGGGCGGGCTGGTCGCCGGCAGCTTCCGTTATCTGAACTCGCTCACGTTCTCAACCGTGGACTCGATCACGCTGCTGGCGGTGGTCCTGATGGGCGGCGCGTACAGCATGTGGGGGGCGATCATCGCCGCCTTCCTGCTGAAGTTCCTCCAGGCCCTGCTCAACAACTGGGGCGTCTCCCCCGACTGGCTGACGATCCTGTTCGGGATAGGCGTCCTGCAGGTCCTGACGACGGCACCGCGTGGACTCGTGGAGCAGGTTCCGAAGGACCTCGCGCGACTGGGACGGCTGGTGCGCGGCGTCTTCGTTCGCAAGCCGGCGACCGAGGGCCCGGCGGAATGATCGAGGTCCGAGGGCTCACGGTCCGCTTCGGCGGCGTCGTCCCGCTGGACGGGATGGAGGTCAGGTTCGACGCGGGCACGTGCGGGCTGATCGGCCCCAACGGGGCGGGCAAGACCACCTTCTTCAACGTGCTGAGCGGATTCGTGCGCCCGGCGGCGGGAACGGTTCAGGCCTTCGGCGAGGATTTGTTCGCTATGGCCCACTTCCGGCGCGCCCGCTGGGGGCTGCGGCGAACCTTCCAGACCGAGCAGGCGATAGAGGAACTCTCCGTGTACGAAAACGTGGCGATGGTGCACGAGCACTCCAAGCTTTCCGGTACCACGCGCCGCCACGACGTGCTGGGCGCCATCAACCTGGCGGGAATTCGCAGCCCCCCGAGCGCGAGGGTGGGAACGCTGGGCGCCGGAGAGCGTCGGTTGGTCGAGCTGGCGCGCGCGATCGTGGGGAAGCCAAGGGTGGTGTTGCTCGATGAGCCCGCGGCCGGTCTCCCGGACGAGGAGACCGCGCGGCTGCGCGAGGTGATCCGCAAGATCCCTGAGCACACCGGCGCGCTGGTGATCCTGGTCGACCACGACATGAGCCTCGTCCATGCTTGTTGTGAAACAACCGCGGTACTCGACTTCGGCAAGCTGATCGCCTCCGGACCAACGGCTGAGGTCCTGCGCAACGAGCAGGTGATCCGCGCCTATCTCGGCACCGAGGAGGTGAAGCTCTGAGCGAGAACGGAAACCAGCTCGCGATCGAGGCGCTGTCGGTCGAGCGCGGCGGACGGCGCGTCGTGCGGGAGGTCTCGCTGGAGATTCCGGCCGGCGAGGTGACCGCGCTACTGGGTCCGAACGGGGCGGGGAAGTCGACCCTGGTGTTGGCCGTCGGTGGCGTGCTGAAACCCCTTTCGGGAAGCGTCAGGCTCGACGGGACCGTACTGAGCGGCCGACGCCCCGAGAAGATCCGCGGCCTTGGCCTGGCGATCGTCCCCGAGGGTCGACGGCTGCTCCCCGAGCTGACGGTCGAGGACAACCTTAAGATCGCCACCTACACGCTCCCGCGGGGCGACGCCGCGCGGGCACGGGAGCGTGCGCTCGAGATGTTTCCCGAACTCGAGAAGCGCCTGGGGCAGAACGGCAGGTCGCTCTCGGGCGGCGAGCAGCAGATGGTCGTGCTGGCCCAGGCATTGGTGACCAGTCCGCGTTACGTCGTGATCGACGAGCTCTCGCTGGGGTTGGCACCCGTCGTCTTGAATCGCCTGCTGCCGACGATTCGGTCGCTGGCCCAGGACGGAATCGGAGTGCTGCTGATCGAGCAGTTCGCGACGGTCGCACTTGCGTTGGCCAACCGGGCGCACATCATGGAGGGCGGAACGATCAGATACTCCGGCACCGCCGAGGAGCTGCGTCAGAAGCCGGACCTGCTGAGCGCTGCCTACCTACTGCGGGGGTCGACGGCCGAGGACGGCGCGGGACTTCCGGCGGGGTTGCAGACACCCGCCCCATGAACTGGAGCGGGTGACCCGTCGCGATGCTGGCCGTGGTCGCAGAGGACGTCGAGGGGATTGCCCTGCGCCAGCGTCCTGAGCCCGGGGATCCCGGGCCCGGCCAGGTTCTCCTCCGCCCCGAGGCGGTTGGGATCTGCGGCTCTGATTTTCACTTCATTGCCGGCGAGCTGTCCGAGCAGGCGGGTGGCTCGCAGTTCCCTCGCGTGCTCGGCCATGAGGTGGCGGCGAGGATCGTCGCCCTGGGGCCCGACTGCCGTCCAGAGCTCGAGCCCGGTCAGCGGGTCGCGCTTTACCCGCTACTGGCCTGCGGCCACTGCTATCCCTGCCGCGTCGACCGCCCCAACGCCTGCGACAACTTCAGCCTGATCGGAATCCACTCAGACGGGGGTCTGCAGGAGCTCCTGGCCACTGCGCAGGACCAGGTGGTGCCGATCGCGGCCGAGGACCCCGGGGTGGCGGCGATGGCCGAGCCCGTGTCGATTGCCGTCCGGGCCATCAACCGTGCTCAGCTCGAGCCGGGCGAGCGCGTGGTCGTGCTCGGAGCCGGCCCGATCGGTCAGAGCCTGTGTCTGGTCGCGGTCGAGCGCGGAGCCCAGGTGTTGATGGTCGACCTCCAGGAGCCCCGGCTGAAGCTCGGTGAGTTGCTCGGAGCCGACACGCTCGTGTGGCGCGGAGTCGAGGAGACGGTGAGCCGGGCTCGTGACTGGGCGGGTGAGGCGGGGCCGCCCGTGGCCATCGACGCGACCGGCGCCGGCGACGCGGTGCGGGCGATGATCGAGATGGTGGCCTCGGCCGGACGTGCGATCCAAGTGGGGATGTCCGGCGAGGAGGTCGCGCTGCGCATCGGCAACCTGACCGAGAAGGAACTGGACATCCGCGGCGTCAGTTGCGCCAACGCGGACGAGTTCCGCGAAGCCGTGTCGGTCGTGGAACGAAACGCCCGCAGTGTGGCCCGGATGATCTCTCACCGCTTCGCGCTCAGCGAGGGGCCGGACGCACTCCGCTTTGCGATGGAGAACCCGAACCGGGTGATGAAGGTGGTGATCGGCGAATGAGTTCCGAGGTCTATGACTACATCGTGGTTGGCGCGGGGTCGGCCGGATGCGTGCTGGCGGCGCGGCTCAGCGAGGATCCCGACGCCCGGGTGGCGCTGCTGGAGGCGGGCGAGGAGGACACGCAGCCCGAGATCCACGTCCCCGCCATCTTCCCGGCGCTGTTCAAGTCGAGCTGGGATTGGGATTTGCTTGGCGAGCCCGAGCCCGGGCTCGGCGGCCGCCGCCTGTACCTGCCGCGGGGCAAGATGCTCGGGGGCTGCAGTTCGATCAACGCGATGATCTACATCCGCGGCAACCGGGCCGACTACGACGGCTGGGCGACAGGCGGGGCCGAGGGCTGGAGCTATGACGAGGTGCTCCCCTACTTCAAGCGCTCGGAGGACAACGAGCGGGGCGAGGATGCCTATCACGGCGTCGGGGGGCCGATGCGGGTGTCCGAGAGCCGCGCCATGACGCCGCTGGTCGACCTGATGGTCGAGGCGGCCCACAACGCCGGCCACGAGTACAACCCCGACTTCAACGGCGCCCGCCAGGAGGGCGTGGGCCGCTGGCAGCTGACCCAGCGCGGGGGCATGCGGGAGAGCACGGCGGACGCCTTCCTGCGCCCGGCCATGGAGCGCCCCAACCTCGATGTGATCACGCGGGCGATGACCACGCGGATCCTGTTCGACGCCAACCGCGCCGCCGGGGTCGAGATCTTCCGCGACGCCCACCTGGAGGAGGTGCGGGCGCGGCGCGAGGTGATCATCTCGGCCGGCACCTACCAGTCGCCGGTGCTCTTGATGCTCAGCGGGATCGGGCCCGAGGACCAGCTCACTCCGCTGGGCATCGAGGTCCGCGAGGTTCTCCCGGTGGGGGAGAACCTGCAGGACCACGCGATGATCAACCTCAACTACCTGACCGATGAGCCGTCGCTGTTCGGGGCGGCGACGCCGGAGAACTTCGCCCTGCTTGAGGAAGGGCGCGGCCCGCTCACCTCGAACATCCCCGAGGCGGCGGGGTTCTTCCGGACCCGTCCCGGCCTCGAGGCCCCGGACATCGAGTTCCACTTCGCCCCGTCGATGCTCTACGACGGCGGTCTCACCGCGCCCGAGGCCGGCGGCATGGCCTTCGGCCCGGTGGTCATCCATCCCTCCAGCCGGGGCCGGGTGATGCTGCGGGCGCCGCTGCCCGACTCCAAGCCGCGGGTGCTGTCGAACTTCCTCACCACCGACGAGGACTGGGCGAGCATGCTGGCGGGGCTGCGGATGGCGCTCGAAGTGGCCGAGCAGGAGCCGCTGCGTTCGGCGATCACCGGCCCCTTCCGGGTACCCCGGTCCGATTCTGAGGCCGACCTGAGGGAGTTCGTCAGAGACGAGACGATGACGGTGTTCCATCCCACCTCGACCTGCTCGATCGGGTCGGTGGTCGACCCGGAGCTGCGGGTCTACGGCTTCGAGGGCCTACGGGTTGCCGACGCCTCGGTGATGCCGGCGATCACGCGCGCCAACACCAACGCCGCGACGATCATGATCGCCGAGCGCGCGGCCGATTTGATCAGAGCCGCCAGTGCCACCCCGGCGGCGGTGGAGGTCTCCTAGATCGCTGGCAGCGGACATCCGGCGGGAGGCGGCCCACAGTTCGAGGTGCTGCCCTTCGAGCGTGCCGAGACCGAGGCGCGAGAGCTCCCCGAGCCGACGCGGCTGACAGTGACGAGCTCCCCCCGGCACGGTCCCGAGCGGACGGTCGACTTCGCCCTGCGCCTCGCCACCCTGGGCCACCGCGTGACGCCCCACCTGGCGGCGCGGGCGATCCGAGACGAGCGCCACCTAGACGAGCTGCTCGGCCGCCTGGCCAGCGCAGAGATCGACGAGGTCTTCGTGATCGGTGGCGATAACCACGAGCGGGTGGGGGAGTTCTCCTCGGCCGGTGAGCTGCTCCCGCTGATCAGGAACCGCCCGCACGGCGTGCGGACGATTGGAATCGCCGCCTATCCGGAGGGCCATCCCCGGATCGATCGTGTCGAGCTTGATCGGGCGCTTAGGGAGAAGAGCCCGCTGGCCGACTACATGACGACTCAGATGTGCTTCGACCCACGGGTGCTCCTGCGGTGGCTGCACACCACCCGTGAGCAGGGGCTGACCCTCCCGGTCAACCTCGGCATGCCCGGACTGGTCGAGCGCCGCCGGCTGCTGGAGGTCTCGGTCCGGATTGGGGTCGGCGAGTCTTTGGCGTATGTGCGCAAGCAGCGCGGGCTGCTCGAACTCCTGCGCCGTTCGAGTCATACCGCCGAGCGCCTGTACGACGCACTTGCCCCCAGCGTCGAAGACCGCTCGCTGAACGTGAGCGGATTTCACTTCTACACCCTCAACAAGCTCCTCGATACGTGGAACTGGGAACGCCAGAAGCGCGAACAATCGAGGCTGGTCGTGGGGTCATGAATCGACCACAGAGCGCTGCCGCCGCGGCGGCGGAAGGGAGACAGAGATGAGTGCCCAGAGCCTCCAGGACGTCCTCGATCAGACGGATAACACCGTCGAGCTGCTGCGCAACTCGCAGATCGGCGCCTACATCTATCCGGTCGTGCCCTACGAGTTCTCCAACTGGCGGCGCGAACAGAAGGCGTGGCGTGAGACGGCGGTGCTCTTCGATCAGTCCCACCACATGGTCAACTTCTTCTTCAAGGGGCCCGACGCGCTCAAGCTGGTCGAGCGCACCGGCATCAACAGCGTGGCCAACTTTCCCGTCAACATGGCCAAGCAGTTCGTACCCTGCACGCCGGCCGGTCACGTGATCGGCGACGGCATCCTCTTTCACCTCGACGAGGATGAGTTCGTCTGGGTGGGGCGCAACCCGGCCGCCAACTGGCTGCGCTACCACTGCGAGAGTGGCGACTACAAGCTCGACTTCGAGGAGGACGAGCGCCCGCCCGGCCGCACGTTCGGGCACGAGGTCAAGCGCAAGCTCTGGCGCTTCCAGATCCAGGGGCCGAACGCCTGGGACGTGATCGAGAAGCTCAACGGCGGGCCGATGGAGCAGGTGAAGTTCTTCCGCATGGGCGAGATGAACCTCGAGGGACGCCGAGTGCGGACGCTGCGCCACGGGATGGCCGGCGAGCCGGGGCTCGAGGTGTGGGGCCCGTATGAGAACTACGACGAGATCCGGGAGACGATCCTGGAAGCGGGACGCGAGTTCGGGCTTGAGATGTGCGGCGCCCGCGCCTACGCCTCGAACACGCTTGAGTCGGGCTGGATTCCCTCGCCGCTGCCCGCCGTCTACACCGGCGAGGCGCTACGCGGCTACCGGGAATGGCTGCCCGCGGCCGGCTATGAGGCCAACGCCTCGCTCTACGGCAGCTTCGTCTCCGATGACATCGAGGACTACTACCTGAATCCCTGGGAGCTCGGCTACGGGCACATGGTCAAGTTCGACCACGACTTCATCGGGCGTGAGGCGCTTCAGGGGATCGAGCCACGGCCACACCGCAAGAAGGTGACGCTGGCCTGGGAGGCCGAGGACGTCTCGAAAATCATGGACTCGATGTTCGACGTCGAGGGCGAGAGCTACCAGTCCTTCGACCTGCCGATCGCCAACTACGGCGCAGCCGGCTATGACTCGGTGCTCGACCCCGACGGCAACCTGGTCGGCTTCTCGATGTTCAGCGGCTACAGCGCCAACGAGAAGCGGGCGCTGTCGCTGGCCACGATCGACCCAGACGTCGAGATCGGCACCGAGGTCCACGTCGTGTGGGGCGAGCCCGACGGGGGGACGCGCAAGCTGACCGTCGAGCCCCACCAGCAGATCTCCGTGCGCGCGGTGGTCAGCCCGGTCCCGTATTCGGTCACGGCCCGCCAGGAGTACGCCGAGGGCTGGCGCACGGGGGCCCGCTGAGCCGTGGCGGACGCTCCGTCGGCGCGGGCACGCGAGTTGCTCTTCGGCGCCTTTGACACCCACATCCATGTCTCCCCGGACGTCGTTGAGCGCCGGATCGACGACATCACGTTGGCCCGGCGCTTTGAGGAGCTGGGGTTGGACGGGTTCGTGCTCAAGTCCCACTACGGCTCCACCGCAGAGCGGGCCAGCGTGGTCCGGGCCGCCGTCCCCGGGATCCAGGCCCTGGGCGCGATCTCGCTCAATCGAGGCGTCGGCGGGGTCAACCCGCTGGCGGTCGAGGTCGCGGCGCGCGAGGGCGCCCGAACCGTGTGGATGCCGACGGTCGACTCGGTCAACGAGTCCCACGAGCGCGATGCGCCACCCGGCGCCGCGGTGCCGGTGTGGGTCAAGCTCCAGCGCGAGCTGCGCGAGCAGGGGATCGAGATCGAGCCGGTGCCCGTGGTCGATGATGAGGGCGAGGTGCTACCCGTGACGCGGGAGGTCCTGGGCATGATCGCCCGCCACGAGATGCTGCTGGCCACCGGACATCTCAGCCGGGACGAGATCTTCGCCGTGGTCGACGCCGCGCGGGAGGAGGGGGTGGGCGAGATCGTGATCACGCATCCCGAATTTCCGTCTCAGAACCTGAGCGTGGAGGACCAGCAGGCGCTGGCCGAGCGGGGAGCGCTGCTGGAGCGATGCTTTACGACCCCGCACACCGGGAAGGTCGAATGGGAAGTGTGGACGCGGAACATCCGCGCCGTGGGCCCGGAGCGTTCGGTGCTCTCGACCGACCTCGGTCAGGTGAAGAACCCGCCCGTCGAGGACGGGATGGCCCTGATGGTCGACCGGCTGCTCCAAGCCGGCTTCAGCGAGGAGGAGGTGCACGTGATGGCGGTCGTGAACACGCGCCGGGTAGCGGGGGTCGAGCCGCTGTGAGCGCCCAGCGGATGCTGGTCATCGGCGCCCACTCAGCCGACTTCGTCTGGCGCGCGGGCGGCGCTGTCGCCGTCTGCACCGCCGGTGGCGGCAGCGCCAAGGTGATCGCGCTGTCCTACGGCGAGCGCGGCGAGTCCGGGGAGCTCTGGAAGGAGGAGGGGCAGACGATCGAGCGGGTGAAGGAGATCCGCCATGGCGAGGCCGAGCGCGCCGCGGCCGCGCTCGGGGCCGAGTTCGAGTGCCTCGACCTCGGCGACTACCCGCTTGAGATCGACAAGGACGCGCTGATGGCGATCTCCGATCAGATCCGGGAGTTCGCCCCTCAGGTGCTGATCACCCACACCGACACCGACCCCTTCAACCCGGACCACCCGGTGGCCTATCACGCGGTCTCCCGCGCGCGGACGCTGGCCGCGGGCGCCGGGGTGGCGAGCGGTTTCAAGACCATCAGCCCGCCGGCGTTCTACCTGTTCGAGCCCCATCAGCCGGAGCTCTGCAACTTCACCCCCAGCACGTTCGTCGACATCACCGGCGTGATGGACAAAAAGCGCGCAGCGATGGCGGAGATGAAGGCGCAGCAGTACCTCCAGAGCTACTACACCGAGCGCGCCGGGCACCGGGGCAACCACGCACGGCGCGCGTCGGGGCGATCGGAGATCAAACAGGCCGAGGCCTTCCAGCGGGTCATCCCGAACGTGGTGGACGCGCTATGAGCGACCGCTACCAAGAGCTGGCGGACCTGGGAAGCGCGACCGTGTACGAGGCGGGGGGCCGCGGGGGCTATGTCGAGGCCGATCTGATCCAGATCCTCCCCGGCTCACGCGTGGCGGGACCCGCGCGGACCGTGCGCTGCGGGCAGGATGACAACCTGATGGTCCACGCCGTGATGGCCGAGGTAGAGCCGGGCGAGGTCCTCGTCTTGACCATGCCTGAGCCGCGGCCGGTCGCCCTGGTCGGCGACCTGCTGGCCACCCAGGCCAAGGCGCATGGCGCGGCTGGGCTGCTGATCGACGCCTCGGTGCGCGATGTCGAGACGCTGGCCGAGCTCGACCTGCCGATCTGGGCGCGCTGGGTCAGGGTCAAGGGCGCCACCAAGGACATCGCCGGGTCGATCGGCGAGCCGGTCGAGGTCGGGGGCGCGCTCATCCGCCAGGGGGACGTCGTCGTGCTCGACGCCGACGGCGCCGTATTGATCGAGGCCGAGCGCGTGGAGGAGGTGCTTGAGGCCGCCCGCGAGCGCGAGCGCCGCGAACGGGTCAAGCGGGCCAAATTGGCAGCGGGGGAGCTGTCGTTCGAGCTCGACGGGCTGCGCGAGCAGCTGGAGGAGTTGCGTAGGCAATGAGCGGCGAGCCGCTTCACGATCTGGCCCACATCGGCCACGCCGAGCTGCTGACCCCGTATCCGGAGGAGAGCCTGCGCTTCTTCGTCGAGCTGTTCGGGATGGAGGTCGAGGCGCGCGAGGGCCACTCGGTCTATCTGCGGGGCTGGGGTGATTACCAGCGCTACAGCCTGAAGCTGACCGAGTCCGAGCTGCCGGGACTCGGCCACATGGCGCTGCGTGCCTGGAGCCCCGAGGCGCTGGAGCGCCGCGTCGAGTCGATCGAGCGGACCGGGCTCGGGGTGGGCTGGATCGAGGGCGACGTCGGCCACGGACCGGCGTATCAGTTCACCGACCCGGACGGCCACGCGTTTGAGATCTACTTCGAGACCGAGCGCTACCAGCCCCCCGACCATCTGCGCCCGGCGCTCAAGAACGTGCCGCAGCGCAACGTCGGCCGGGGAGCCGCGGTCAAGCGCCTGGACCACGTCAACCTGCTCGCGGCCGACGTCACGCCGAACCGTCTGTTCGCGCTCGAGGAGCTGGGCTTTCGCCTCTACGAACAGGTCATCCTGGACGACGGCAGCGAGGCCGGCGCGTGGATGAGCCTGACCATCGCCGCGCACGAGCTGATCTACGTGGCCGACCACGCCGGCGCGCGCGGTCGCCTGCATCATCTCGCCTTCTTTGTCGACACCCGCGAGGAGGTGCTGCGAGCGGCCGACCTGTTCCTCGACGCCGATGTCCCGATCGAGGCGGCGCCGTCCAAGCACGCGATCGCCCAGGGCATGTTCCTCTACGTCTACGAGCCGGGTGGCAACCGGGTCGAGGTGACCACCGGCACCCACTTCATCTTCGACCCCGCCTACGAGCCGGTGGTCTGGAGCCAGGCCGAGCGAGCGCGCGGACAGGCCTGGGGAGTCAAGACGATCGAGACCTTCCACACCTACGGGACGCCCGATATTGGCGACGGCCCACCCGGGCCGCCGATCCCACCCACGAGCCGTGTCCCGACGCTGACGTGACGGCCTCGGACTTGGATGGGGGGAGCGACCTCCTACTCCGGCTGCTCATCTCCTGCCCTGATCGGCCCGGGATCGTGGCCACCGTCTCACGTTTCCTCTACGAGGCCGGCGCCAACATCGTGACCTCGGATCAGTACTCCAGCGACCCCGAGGGCGGCGCCTTCTTCTTGCGGATGGTGTTCACGATCGCGGCCGCGGATTACAACGGGCTCACCGAGCGCTTCGGGCTCTCGGTGGCGGAGCCGTTCGGGATGCGCTGGCGCTTCTGGAACGCCAGTCAGCCCAAGCGGATAGCGATCATGGTCTCCCGCTACGACCACTGCCTGCTCGAGCTGCTGTGGCGCTGGCGGCGGGGGGAGCTGGGGGCCGACGTCGTGCTCGTCGTCTCCAACCACCCCGATCTGCGAGGGGAGGTCGAGGGCTTCGGGCTGCCCTACCACCACATCCCCGTCGATCCGCAGAACAAGGCCGGGGCCGAGGCGGAGCTGCTCGAGCTGCTGGACGGCCAGTGCGATCTCGTCGTCCTGGCCCGCTACATGCAGATCTTCACGGCCGAGTTCCTCGACCGGATCGGCGTGCCGATCATCAACATCCACCATTCGTTCCTGCCCGCCTTTGCCGGCCGGGAGCCCTACGGGCGGGCCAAGGAGCGTGGCGTCAAGCTGATCGGCGCCACCGCCCATTACGTCACCGAGGACCTGGACGCGGGGCCGATCATCGAGCAGGACGTGATCCGGGTGGGTCACCGCGACGACGTAGGAATGCTGACCCGGTTGGGCGGCGACATCGAGCGCAATGTGCTCGCCCGGGCGGTCATGTGGCACTGCGAGGATCGCGTGCTCCGCCATTCCAACACGACGATCGTGTTCTGAGCCGATGACGCGAAGCTTGCTCCAGAGTGCAGACCGGGTTGCTCCGGCGCTCTGCGGGGCGTATAGATCGGGGGTAGCCGATGCAGGTTCTGGATGAGCAGAAGGCCGTCGCCGTCCGCACGGTTTGCGAGGTGATCGTCCCGGGCTCGGGGCGCGTCGGGCCCGAGGTCTACATCGACGCGCTGCTGGCGCGCATGCCCGAGGCCGAGCGCGGGCTGGCGCTGGACGCGTTCGAGACCCTGGCCGAGCCCGCCGCGGAGGGTCCGGAAGCGCTGGGCGAGCACGCACTGACGCCCGAGTTCATGACCGCCCGGGCCCTGGCCTGTGAGGCCTTCTACAGCGACTTCGTGGCCCCGGGCGCGCCGGGCCCCGGTGCCTGGGAGGAGATCGACTTCAACTCGCCCCTGGCCCAGCGCCTGAACAAGGACTGGTCCTACCTGGGGATCGAGGCATGAGTGCCGAGCGCTACGAGGTCGTCGTGGTGGGTTCGGGAGCCGGCGGCGGCGTGGTCGCCGGCGAGCTCGCGGAGCGAGGCCGGCGCGTCCTCCTCCTGGAGGCGGGGCCGCATCGCACCGCGGCGGACTTCACCCGCTGGGAGGCCAAGGCCAACCACGACATCTGGTGGCCGCTCAGCTTCGCCGAGCCCGCCGACGGCGCCGGGCCCCCGCTGCTCCTGTTCCGCGGCCGCTGCGTCGGGGGCACGACCGCGATCAACACCAAGGTGGCGCTCCGCCCGGATGCTCACGACCTGGCCAAGTGGCACGAGGCGACCGGCCTCCTCGGGGACTCCGGCGAACCCTTCGGCGAGCCGGACCTGGCCCCCTGGTTCGATCACGTCGAGGACCGTCTCGGGGTGCGTGAGCGCAGCGACTGGCAGCGCTGCGTGCTCACCGTGGTTCCCGGCTTCGAGGCCCTGGGGGCCAGCCTCGAGCCGGTCATGTCCTACACCGACGCCAACTGCATGCGCTGCGGCTCGTGCCTGCAGGGCTGCCCGACCAACGCGGGCAAGTCCACCGCCAACACGTGGATCCACCCCCCGTGGGCCAGGGGAGAGCTCGACCTGCGGCCCGACTGCACGGTCACCCGAGTGGTGATCGAGGAGGGCGGGGAGGGCCCCGAGGCCACCGGTGTCGAGTGGATTGGGCCTGACGGCACGCGTGAGAGCGCCGGTGCCGATGCCGTCGTGGTCGCGGCCGGGGCGCTCGGCACCCCGGGTCTGCTGCTGCGCTCGGGAATCGCCGCGGCGGCGGGCGGCTCGCCCTCCAGCGGCGGGATCGGCCAGCACCTGGGCTTTCACCCGGCCCGCCTGGTCCAGGGGCTGTTCGACGAGATCCAGGACGCGCACATGGTCTATCCGATCAGCGCCCACTGCATGGACTTCCGCCACGACGAGGACGGTGGGTTTGTCGTCGAAGCCTCGACCGTCCAGGACCCGATCGGGTTCGCCACCGGCCTCTGTGACGAGACCGGGCGGCCGATGTGGGGGGCGGAGCTGGTGGAAACGGTGCGCCGCTACCGCTACATAAGCGGCCTGCTGACGATGGTCTCAGACGAGAACCACGGCGCGGCCTGGGTCGACGCGGACGGACGCGACCGCTACTCCTACGCGTTCAGCGAGACCGAGCAGGAGCGCAACCAGCGCTCGCTTCAGTTCGCCCAGGAGGTGCTCCAGGCCGCCGGGGCCCGCCGCGTGTTTCACACCGACGTCCTCAGCACGCACCTGCAGGGTGGGTGCCGGATGGGTAGTGATCCGGCGCGCTCGGTCCTCGATGCTCACGGCGAGTCGCACGACGTGAGACGGCTGTTCGTGGGTGACAGCTCGGTGATGGCGCGCACGCCCGCCGTCAACCCGTCGCTGACCATCATGGCGCTGGCCGCCCGGCTGGCCGACCATCTCGACCGCAACGAACGCGGCTATCTGTCCGGAGCGACGACGGCCTCGACCAGCAGCGGCTCGCGCCGCCCGGCCAGCGTTCCCAGCGCGTCGGCGAGCGTGGCGGTCAACTCCTCATAGCTGTGGATGCGAACCGCGGGGCAACGCAGCGAGCGGGCGATGCCCGCGATATCAACGCCGGTGAAGGCCGGCCATGGGTGCGACGCGCCGCGGGCGCGCGCCTGGGCGTCCATGACGGCATACGTCCCATTGCCGATCACGATGAACAGGACCCCGATTCCGTAATGGGCGGCCGACCACAGCCCATGGATTCCGTAGAGGGCCGAGCCGTCGCCGAGCACGGCGACGACCGGGCGGTCGCCAAGCCCCATGCGCAGCCCGATCGCGCCACTGAGTCCGAAGCCGAGGCTCCCGTTGGCGGTGCTCACGAACCCGAGGGGCGAGCGGGTGGCGATCCGTTCCAGCAGCTCGGGGCGCGAGGACGGCGCCTCCTCGACCAGAATGACTTCCCGTGGCAGGTACTCGGCCACGGCGGCGAGGACGTGGGCGGCTCGCAGCGGCTCGCCGGGCCCCGGGGGCGCCGGGGGCGCGGGGCGGCGCATCGGCTCTGGCGGCTCGGCGTCGGAGCGGTCCGCGAGCCCCGCCGCCAGGGCGTGGCAGCTCGGAGCGACCGGGCCGAGCACGGCGAGCCGGGCGCGGCTACGGTGCGCCTCGGCCGGGTCGTCGCTGATCACGGCCACGATCGTGTCCGGCTCCAGCAGCGGCACGGCAGCGTCGAACAGGTAGGTCCGGAAGGCACTCGTTCCCACGGTCAGGATCAGGTCATGCGGGGCGAGGGTGTCGTGCAGACGCTGGCGCATCCAGGGCAGGTGCCCGGCGAACTGCGGGTGCGCCTCCGGGAAGCCGGCCCGCGAGCAGAACGGCTCGAGCCAGACCGGCGCACGCAGCTTTTCGGCGAGCTCGATGAGGGCGGCCCAGCCGGCGTCGGTGGCGGAACCGGCGCCCACGACGATGGCGGGATTCCGAGCCGCGGCGACGAGCTCGGCCAGGTCGCCGACGTCGGCGGGCGCCTCGGCCCTGACGACTCGCTCCGGCGCCACCGCAGCCAGCGGATCGGCCTCCTCGAACCAGTCGTCCATGGGCACCACGACGAGCACCGGACCCCGCCCGGTTTCGGCCTGGTGGTAGGCGCGGGCGATCGCTCCGGGGACGTCCTGGGCGCGCACCGGGAGCTCGCTGGCCACCGGGTAAACCCCGGCCATCCGCTCGAGCTCCCGCCCCGTGAGAAACGGCTCGTCGGCCAGATGGCGGCGCGCCTGCTGGCCGACGACCACAACCAGTGGCGCCCGGCCCGTCCGGGCGTTGGCCAGCGCGTTGACGGCGTTGCCGAGTCCGGGGGCGGTGTGCAGGTTCACGAAGGCCGGCCGGCCGGTGGCGAGCGCGTACCCAGCGGCCATCCCGACCACGGATCCCTCGTGCAGGGCGAGCACGAACTCAAGATCGGGTGGCAGGTTGGTCAGGAACGGGATCTCGGTCGAGCCCGGGTTGCCGAAGATCCTCGTCATGCCAAGCCGGCGCATGACCTCGAAGGTTTGATCCCGGACGTTCATCGCGCGGATACTCGCATGCCCGGCGTCGTAGAGTCCCGCCTATCACTGCAGGAGGAGAGTCCATGACCGAGGAGGCGATCGAGCCGCGTCGCATCTACGACGACGTCAACGACACGCCGACCAGCTATCGGCGCGAGCCAGCGGAGGCCCACCCGCCGCTCGACTACCCGCCGTACAAGTCGACCGCGTTCCGGCATCCCAAGCAGCCGCTCATCTACCTGCCCCAGACGGCCACCGAGGTGACCGGCCCACGCCTCGGCGAGGGGGAGCTGGGCGAGCTCGACAACGACCTCACGCGCCAGCACGAGGGTGAGCCGATCGGCGAGCGGATCGTCGTCTCCGGGCGCCTCTTCGACACCGAGGGCAAGCCGCTGCGGGGGACGCTGGTGGAGATCTGGCAGGCCAATGCGGCCGGTCGCTACCTGCACCGCTGGGACAACTGGCCGGCGCCGCTTGACCCGAACTTCTCTGGAGCGGGCCGCTGCCTGACCGACGACGAGGGGCGCTACCAGTTCACGACGGTCAAGCCCGGCCCCTACCCGTGGGGCAACCACTACAACGCCTGGCGGCCGGCCCACATCCACTTCTCGCTCATGGGCCGCGCCTTCGCCCAGCGGCTGGTGACCCAGATGTATTTCCCCGGCGACCCGTTCTTCCCCTACGACCCGATCTTCAACTCGGTGCGCGATCCCGCCGCGCAGCAGAGGATGGTCGCCAACTTCGAGATCCACGACACGGTGCCGAACTGGGCCGCCGCCTACCGGTTCGACATCTACCTGCGGGGTCCCGGGTCGACACCGTTTGAGGAGGCGCATTGATCTTCGCCACCACGCCCTCGCAGACCGTCGGACCGTATTTCGCCATCGGCCTGCCCTGGCCGAGCGGACCGTCCGCGGTGCCCGAGGGAACTCCCGGCACGATCTGGATCGCCGGCTCCGTCTACGACGGGCAGGGTGAGGTGGTCCCCGACCATCTGCTCGAGTTCTGGCAGGCCGACCCCGATGGCCGTTTCGCCGACCTGTATGGCTACGGCGGCTCCTCCGAGCTCGAGGGTTTCCGCGGCTTTGCCCGCTACGGCGTGGAGGACGGCGACGGGAGCTTCGAGATCCTCACCGTGAAGCCGGGCCCGGTGCCGGGACCGGCCGACTCCGTCCAAGCGCCACATGTGGCGGTCTCGGTGTTCGCGCGCGGGATGCTCAACCGTTGCGTGACCCGGATCTACTTCGCCGATGAGGGCGAGGCCAACGCCGCCGATCCGGTGCTGAACAGTGTTCCGGAGGGGCGGCGCTCGACGCTGCTGGCCCAGCCGGAGGACGGCGGTTACCGGTTTGACGTCCATCTCCAGGGGCCGCAGGAGACTGTCTTCTTCACGCTCTGAGGGGTTGTTCGCGGGGACCTACGCCCGGGGCGGAGCGGCCGCTGCGGTGTCGGACATCGCCTGGGTGCAGGCGATGCTCGACGTCGAGGCGGCGCTGGGCGGGCCCGCCTTGTCGGCCTCGGAGATCGACGTGGGTGAGCTGGGGCGTGAGGGGGCCGAGCACGTCTCGGTCGTCGTGCCGCTGGCCGAGCGGTTTCGTGACACCCACGCCGGCGCCACCTCACAGGACATCCTCGACACGGCGATGATGCTCGTGGCCAAGCGCGCCTTGGTCCCGATCCTTGAGGACGCGGCCGGGGCGGCCGACGCCGCCGCGGACCTCGCCGAGCGCCATCGCGAGACGCCTGTTCTCGGCCGCACGTTGCTTCAGGGCGCGATACCCACGTCGTTCGGGCTCCGGGCGGCGGGGTGGATGACGGGCATCGACGAGGCGCGCCGCGAGCTGGAGCGGGTTCCCCTGGCGGTTCAGATGGGCGGCCCCGTGGGCCAGCGCGACCCAGCGGTCGCCGCGGAGGTGGCGCAGCGGCTGGGGCTCGAGGCGCCGGTCAAGCCGTGGCACACCGATCGGGTCAGGCCGGCGCGGCTGGCCGGCGCGCTCGGCGTGCTGGCCGGCGCTTTCTCGAAGCCGGCTCGCGACGTCACACTGGGGGAGGGAGTGCGCGAGGGCGTTCCGGGGCGCGGCGGCTCCTCGGCGATCGCGGAGAAGCACAACCCCGTGGCCGCGGTCTCGGTGCTCGCCTGCACGCGGCGGGTGCCCGGCCTCGTGACCACGATGCTCGCCTCGATGGAGCAGGAGCTGGAGCGGGCCGCCGGGGCCTGGCAGGCCGAGTGGGGGACGCTCGCAGATTTGCTCCGGTTGACCGGCTCAGCCGCCGCCTGGGAGCGCGACATGCTGGAGCACCTTGAGGTCGATGTCGAGGCGATGCGCGCCGACGTTGGCGCCGATCCCGATCTGGGCGCCTCCGCGGAGCTGATCGATCGGGCGCTGGAGGCGCACCGGCGGTGACGGCGCTCCATCACGAGATAACGGGCCCAGAGGACGCGCCGGTGCTCTTGATGTGCGG
Source organism: Solirubrobacteraceae bacterium (assembly GCA_035505215.1). Classification (GTDB taxonomy): domain Bacteria; phylum Actinomycetota; class Thermoleophilia; order Solirubrobacterales; family Solirubrobacteraceae; genus Palsa-465. Next base: position 181,408 of record DATJQY010000020.1, read on the forward strand.
CTCGCTGGGGACCACGCTGCGGATGTGGGACGGCCAGGAGGCGCTGGCCGAGCGCCTGCGACTGGTGCGCTTCGATCCGCGCGGCCACGGCCGCTCGCCCGTCCCGCCGCCGCCGTATGAGATCGCCGACCTGGGCCGGGACGTGCTTGAGCTGATGGATTCGCTCGGCTTGGAGAGTGCCTCGTTCTGCGGCCTCTCGATCGGCGGCATGATCGGGATGTGGCTGGGGGCCAACGCACCCGAGCGCATCGAGCGGCTGGTCCTGATCTGTACCTCGGCGTATATGCCACCCGCCTCGGCGTGGCAGGAGCGCATCCGGGCCGTGCTCGAGGCGGGCTCAGTCGAGGCGATCGCCGACCCGGTGGTCGAGCGGTGGCTGACGCCCGCCTACGCCGCCGAGCACCCCGAGGTGCGGGCCGGCCTCCGGGCCATGCTCGCTGCCTCCCCGGTCGAGGGCTACGCCGGATGCTGCGGCGCGATCGAGCGCATGGATCTCCGCGACGCTTTGGGCGCGATCAGCGCGCCGACGCTCGTCATCACCGGCTCCGAGGACCTCGCCACACCGGTCGAGCATCAGCTCGTCCTGGCCGAGCGGATCAGGGGTGCCCGCCACGAGACGGTGGGCCCGGCGGCTCATCTCGCTGCGGTCGAGCAGCCCGCTAGGGTCAACGATCTGATCTTGGAGCACCTGGCATGAGCGACGAGCAGTACGAACGCGGCCTGCGGGTGCGCCGGGAGGTGCTGGGAGACGAGCACGTCGACCGGGCGATCGAGGCCACGACGCCGTTCACCGAGCCCTTCCAGGACCTGATCACGCGTTACGCCTGGGGCGGCGTGTGGGATCGCCCCGGACTCGACCGCCGCACCCGCAGCGCGATCACCCTCGCGGTGCTGACCGCGCTCGGCCGCGAGGGGGAGCTCGCCATGCATGTCCGGGCGGCGCTGGGCAACGGGTTGAGCGAGGCGGAGATCGGCGAGGTGCTCTTGCATACCGCCATTTACGCCGGCGTGCCCACCGCCAACGCAGCCTTTGCCATCGCCCAGAAGACGTTCGACGAGTTAGGAGACCATGACCCTTCGTGACACCCCACCCTTTCGGGCCGACCATGTGGGAAGCCTCCTGCGCCCGCCGGCGCTCCTCAAAGCGCGTGAGCAGCACGCCGCCGGCCAGATCGACGACGACGAGCTGCGGGCGGCCGAGGACGAGGCCATCCGGGAGGCGGTCGCCCTCCAGCGCGACGTCGGGCTGCGGAGCGCTACGGACGGCGAGTTTCGCCGGGCCACCTGGCACATGGACTTCATCTATTCCCTCGACGGTGTCAACAAGGCGCCGGGGAACCTGAGCGTCAAGTTCCACAACGAGCAGGGGGACCTCGAGTGGACGCCGGCCGCGCTGCACGTGGACAGCCGGCTGGGGGTGAGCGAGACGATCTTCGGGGACCACTTCGAGTTCTTGAAGAGCGTCGTCTCGGACGACCAAACGCCGAAGCTGACCATCCCCTCGCCGAGCATGGTCCACTACCGGGGCGGCCGGGCCTCGATCGACGAGTCGGTCTACCCGGACATGGACGCGTTCTGGTCTGACCTGGTGGCGGCCTACCGCGAGGAGGTGCGACGCCTGAACGAGCTCGGCTGCACCTACCTCCAGTTCGACGACACGAGCCTGGCCTACCTCAACGACCCCAAGCAGCGCGAGTACATCCAGCAGCTGGGCGGCGACGCCGAGCACCAGCACGAGGCCTACATCCGCCACATCAACGAGGCGCTGGCCGAGCGGCCGCCCGGGATGTCGGTGACCACCCACATGTGCCGGGGCAACTTCCGCTCCTCGTGGGTGGCCGAGGGCGGCTATGACTTCGTCGCCGAGGCGCTGTTCAACGACCTCGACGTCGACGGCTTCTTCATGGAGTGGGACGACGCGCGCTCCGGCGGCTTCGAGCCGCTGCGCTTCGTGCCCAAGGGCAAGATCGTCGTGCTGGGGCTGGTCACGACCAAGCGGGGCGAGCTCGAGGCGGCCGACACGCTGAAGCGGCGGATCGAGGAGGCGACCCAGTACGTCGACCTCGACCAGCTGTGCCTCTCGCCCCAGTGCGGCTTCTCCTCCACCGTGGAGGGGAACGTCCTCAGCATGGACGAGGAGGCGGCCAAGCTGCGGCGGATCGTCGAGGTGGCCGAGGAGGTCTGGGGCTAGCCCGCCTCGGCCCGGGCGGGGCCAGTTGGCGCCGGCGGGAAGGTGGCACGGGGACGACACACCCACCCCACGTCAGGGCGGTGGGTCGCCAGCGTGACGCATAGCGTCACGGCGACGGCACGCCCCACCGTGTCGGCTGAGGTGTGTCGTGGGTGTGCCACGGGCCGAATGGGATCCGAGGCCGAGCCCGCCGATGGCACGACATACCGCCGCGGCTGGGCTCGGGTGTGTCGTGGCGTCGCCGACTTAGAAGCGACGGGGCCGGAGCGGTTACGGGACGCCCGCCTTGGCGGAGGGCGCGCCCACAACCCGCGGCGCCGTCGCGCCGATGCCGGGGACGAGCTGGAGCAGCGTCAGGCCGAGAAGCGCCCCCAGGGCGGCGCTCCAGCCTCCGGTGAGGTCATGCACGGCGGCGAGCAGCCACGGCCCCGCCGCCGCGATGACGTAGCCGAGAGAAAAGCTCATCGCGGTGAGCGAGGCCACGTGGTGGGGCTCGCGTCCGCGCAGCACGGGCAGGATCAGCCCCAGCCCCAGGGCGCCGCCCTGGCCCAGGCCGATCATGACCATCCAGAGCGGGGCCACGCTGGGATCGCTCAGCAGTCCGATCACGCCGGCCGCGGCCATCGATACGACCGCGGCCAGCAGACCGCGCTGGTGGGCGACCCGGGTCGCCACCAGCGGCACCAGGAGGGCAGGCAGCGCCGACACGAGGCTGGCCAGCGCCTGCAGCCAACCCGCCGACGCGGCGCTGTAGCCGTGGGACTGAAGGATCGTCGGGAGCCAGGCCAGGCCGGCGTAGAAGCCGATCGACTGGCACCCGAAGTAGGCCGCCACGCGCCAGGCCAGCGGCTCCCCTCGCAGGGGCTGTGGCGCCGGCGCCTCGAGCCGTGAGGTCGAGATACGTGCGCGCGCCACCCAGACCACCAAGGCGAGCAGCGCGGGCAGCGCCCAGAAGGCGAGCGAGGCATGCCAGGAGCCGGAGAACAGGTGGGCCAGCGGCACGGCGACGCCACCGGCGATCGTGCCGCCCAGGGTGAGCGACATCGAGAAGCCGGCCGTCAAGGCCCCGGTTCGAGGCGCGTGGGCGCTACGCAGGAGGATGGGTAGGAGCGTCTGCCCGAGGCCGATGGCGATCCCGATGAAGAGGCTGCCGGCGAACACGGTGAGCACGCCGTCCACCCCGCGCAGGGCGGCGGCGACGGCGACCGTGGCCATGCAGCCGACCAGCAACCATTCGATCGCTCTGGCTCGGGCCATGCGCGGTCCGACCAACGCCAGGAGACCAAAGCACAGGACCGGAACGGTGGTCAGCAGTCCCCCCACCGTGGCCGAGAGCCCCAGGTCCCGCCGGATCTCTGGGAGCAGGGGTGGAAGGCTGGCGATGGTCATGCGCAGGTTGACTCCGAGCAGAACCACGGCCAGAAGCAGGGCCCAGAACGGCCAGCGACGCCGGGTCACGGGGCGAGCACCCGGACGTCTCCAGGCGCCACCCGGACTCCGACGAGGGTTCCCTCCTCGACCGGGGTGCCCCCGTTCTCCCCGGCTTTGATCCGTGCCGTGAGGCGGCCCAGGCGTACGACGAGCCCGCCACGCTCCGGATGCACGCTCAGCACCGTGTCGGTCAGCGAGCTGCCGTGGGCATCGGTGAGCTCGACCGCCCAGGGCTGGATGGCCACCTGAACGCGCCCGCTGGCCGGAGCCGAGCTTCGAAGCTCTCCACCGCCATCGAGTCGGACAAGCGATCCCGAGCCGTCTGGCTGGGCGATGCCAGCCAGCGTGTTGGCGCCGCTCAGCTGGGCGACGAGCGCGTGGGCGGGTTCGCGCATCAGCTCGGCCGGCGTCGCGAGCTGGAGGATCCGCCCCTCGGCGAGCACCCCGACCCGATCACCGAGCGCCGCCGCGTCCTCGAAGGAATGTGTGACGATCAGCGTGGGCAGTCGCAGCCCGGGGAGGACGTCCTCGAGCTCTGAGCGGACCTGCTCGCGAGTGATCGCGTCCAGTGCCGCGAATGGCTCGTCGAGGAGGAGGACGCGCGGCTCGCGAGCCAGCGCGCGGGCCAGGGCGACGCGCTGACGTTCGCCCCCCGAGAGCTCGCCGGGACGCACGCCCGCCAAGTGCTCGATGCCCACCTTCGCAAGCAGATCAGGTCGGTCGCGCCGTCCCGCGAAGCGCACGTTGCCGGAAACGGTGAGGTGCGGGAACAGGGCGTAGTCCTGTGGCAGGTAGCCGACCCGGCGCCGCTCGGGCCGCAGATCGACGCCGCGCCCGGCGTCCAGCCAGATCTCGTCGTCCAGGGCGATGCGTCCCTCCGTCGGCCGCTCGAGTCCGGCGATGGCACGCAGCAGCGACGTCTTGCCCGCGCCCGAGGGCCCGACGAGCGCCAGCGTCTCCTCGCTAAGCCTCAGCCCGATGCGAAGATCGAACGCCCGCCGCGGGAGGGTGATGTTGGCGCTGAGCTCCATGAACGTGCCACCAGTTTGGCGGTGAGCAGGATGGCAGCGCTGACGATTATCAGCAGTACGCCGATCGCGATCGCCTGATCCAGGTTGACGTCGAACAGCGAGTAGACGGCCAGCGGCAGGGTCTGGGTGCTCCCTTCGAGGCTCCCGGCGAACAGGATCGTGGCACCGAACTCGCCCAGGCCGCGGGCGAAGGCGACCGCGGCGGCGGCGCCCATGCCACCTGCCGCGAGGGGCACGGCGACGCGGACGAGACGCCGGATCGGTCCTGCCCCGAGTGTGCCGGCGACGTCGAGCAGGGTCGGGTCGAGGGCGGCAAAGGCGGCGATCGCGCCCCGGAGGTAGAACGGACTGGCCACGAACAGGATGGCCAAGACGACGGCGGCCTGGCTGAACGCCAGGTCGATCCCGAGCGCGGTGAGGGTGTGGCCGAGAAGGCCGAACCGTCCGAAGGCCACGAGCAGGGCCAGCCCGGCCACGGCGGGAGGCAGGACAAGAGGAATCTCGACGATCGTGATGATCAGGCTGCGACCCCGAAACCGCGAGCGGGCCAGGATGTAGGCGAAGGGGGTTCCAAGACCGACCATGAGCGCGAAGGCGATCGCGTTCGTCTTCAGCGACACGAGGATGGCATCGGTTGCCACCTTCGTCCCGAACCCGTGGATCAGGTCATGCAGGGGCTGATAGGTGACCAGCGCGACGATCGGCAGAAGCAGGAAAGCCAGCACGACCGTGATCACGGATCCCGCCCCGACCGCCAGGGCGATCCGTTGGACGACGGGAGTGCTGAGCGCCGTCCGCGTGCGGGCAGCGGCAATCACGGCTGACCGAAACCGGCCGCCTTCAGCTTGGCTTGTCCGTCGGCGGAAAGCACCTGCGCCACGAACGCTTTAGCCGCGGCCTGGTTCTTACCTGACTTGACGACGGCGATGAAGTCCTTGGCCCCGGGCTTGGCGGCCGCCGGAAGGCGGATGACCTTGACCTTCCCGGAGGCTGCCTTGGCGTCGGTGATGTAGACGAACCCGGCGTCGGCCTGGCCGAGCGCCACGTCGGCCACGGTCTGGGTGACGTCGGTCGTCTGGCTGACGACGTTCTTCATCGCTGCGGTGGTGATGCCGAGGTTCTTGAACGCCGTGCGGGCGTAGTCCCCGCAGGGAACTGTGGCGTTGCAGATCACGAGCTTGACTCCCGGCTTGGTGATGTCGGCCACGGAGTTGATGTGCGCCGGGTTGTTGGTGGGAACGATCAGGACCAGGGTGTTGGTGGCGAACTCGACCGGTTTGTCGACCAGTCCCTTGGCAAACAGCTGTGCTGGCTGCTTGGGGCTGGCGGCCGCGAACACGTCGGCCGGGGCGCCCTGCTCGATGTCGGTTTCGAGCGCTCCGGAGCCACCGAACGTGTACTTGGCGCTCGAGTCGATCTGGGGGAAGACCTTGGTCAGGGAAGCGGCGGCGAGCACGGTCGGTGGGGCGGAGGACGCCGCCGATGAGGTCGAAGTGGTGGAGGTGGAGGAGTTACCGCCGCTGCCTCCGCAGGCAGCGAGCCCGGCACTGGCGGCGAACAGCGCCACGAGCGCAGCCGGACGGCGGAAGGAGGCGGATCGGAGGAACGCCAAGATCCTGGCAGAATACCGGGATCATGGAATCAGGGCCACCGTCGGGAACATCTCTACGCGCCCGACGTCGCGCGTCCGGGCTCACCCAGGGGGAGCTCGCCTCCCGAGCGGGGGTGAGCCGGCAGCTCATTGCTGCCGTCGAGGGTGGTCAAAACGTCCCGTCGGTGGATGCTGCCCTGCGGTTGGCCCGCGCCCTGGCCACGACGGTTGAGGCCCTGTTCGCGCCAGCCCCGCCCCGCGTCCTGCCGGCGGTGACCGAGGATCTGCGCGAGGGGAGGCCGCTGCGCGTGGGACGTGTCGGGGATCGGTTGGTGGCGGCGGAGCTGGCCGACCATGGTGCCGCAGGGGCGGCCTGGGCACGGCCCGACGGCCGGATCGAGGCCGGGGAGCTGGTCCTGTTCGAGAACGCCGCTCCCGCCGGGTTCGTGCTCGCCGGGTGTGATCCGGCCCTGGGGATCGCCGAGGCGATGCTGGCAGGGCTCGGGGAGCGGAGCGTGCTGGCCCTGCCCGCGTCCACGGGGCCTGCCCTGCAAGCGCTCGGCTCGGGGCGCATCCACGCCGCCGTCGTCCACGGGCCTGGCGAAGCGCTGCCCGAGGCCTCGGTGCCGGTTCTCCGGCTGCACCTGGCGCGCTGGCGGGTGGGGATAGCCCACCCGCCCGAGCTCGCCTTCAATGATCTCGCTGGCCTTCTGGAAAGCGGACTCGCCGTCGTCCAGCGGGAGCCGGCCGCCAGCAGCCAGCAGGCACTTGAGCGGGCGCTGAGGCGAGGTGGCCACGAGCGATCGCCCGCCGGCCCCGCGGCCGCTGGTCACCTCGAAGCGGCCCGGACCGCCGCCATCCTCGGCTGCGCCGCCCTGACCACGGAGTCGGCCGCAAGGGCCTTCGGTCTGCGCTTCATGCCCCTGGAGGAGCACACCGTCCAGGTCTGGGTGGCGGACCGGTGGACGGCTCAGCCGGCCTTCGCCGCCTTCGGCGATGTGATTTCGAGCGCGGCTTTCACGAGCCGAGTGCGTCAGTTCGGCGGCTACGAGCTCGCCGACTGCGGCAGCCGGGTCTAGCGTCACATCGATCAGACGAGCGTCCAGAAACGCTTGGGTCGTCTCCATTAGGGCCCGATAAGGGGCCAGACCAAAAACTGAAAAGGGCAAACCCGGCGCGAGCCGGGGACGCAAAGCTAGAGGTCTCACACGGGTGAGATAGCTCGGCCGCCAGTCGCACCACGGAGCGGTGAGCACAGCCATGAAGCGCCCTTTCAGGAAGACACATCTCTCGCTGGACGAGGCCGCTGACGGCGACCGCCGGCTCCATAGCTCTTACGTCGACCCACCCCGCGGCCGCTGACCCTCCCAACTCTCGGCCCGATTGGAGAAAAACGGCGGGTTCCGTCTCAAAGACGGGGCCCGCCGTTTTCATATGCCCAGGCAACGCCCTATGCATTTTCTTCACCGCGCGTAAGCCGCTTCTTCGACGGGCAGACCATGATCAGGTCCGATGAACGCCCTTGCCATCACCCTGAAGCCCGTCCCCGGCGGGTGGGCCGTGTGCCTGACCGACGGCCGTGAGCTGGCTCGCTTCCGCGGGCTCGGTGCCCGCTCGCGCGCGCTGCGGTATCTGCGCTCCGCCCTGAACGGCGGGTTCTGGGCAACCAGCGGCCTGAGCCGCTAGCTGTAGTTCCTAGGGACGTTCGTCAGTAAAGACATCCGGGCCTCCTTGGAGGCTGAGTGGTGCTCAAGCCCCTCAGTCCAAAGGAGGACACCGGATGAAGCTTCACGGTAACGCCCGTACCTGTCCGAACAGCCGTT
>DATJQY010000021.1:0-206380 GCA_035505215.1 Solirubrobacteraceae bacterium
AGATCGGTCTCGGCACCGTCCTCGGTGACGAATACCTCCCCGTGCTGATAGGGCGACATCGTCCCGGGGTCGACGTTGATGTAAGGGTCGAACTTCTGGAGCTGGACATCGAACCCGCGGGCGACGAGAAGTCGGCCGATCGATGCTGCCGCGATGCCCTTCCCCAGAGAGGAGACGACGCCGCCGGTGATGAAGATGAAGCGAGTCTCGCCTGCGGGCATCAAGTCAACCTTTGAGAGGAGTTTACCGTTGCCCTGACGGTAGCGCCCGGGGCGGACACCTACCGGAGGATTCCCGCTCGCTGCGGGAAGCGGCGCATGCTCGCCGGGCTCAGGCGGCCTGGCGGAGCAGCTGGCGGGCGTGCTGAGATGCCGCCCGGTCTCCCTCGGCCGCCCCGAGCATCCGCACCAGCTCCTGCACGACGGCGTCGGAACCAAGCGCGGTGACGGCGGTCGTGGCCGGAGCCGTCGTGCTGTCCTTGGCGATCGTGAAGTGGCTGGCCGCCAGCGCCGCCACCTGGGGCAGATGGGTGATGCAGAGCACCTGCCTTCCCTGAGCGAGGTCGCGCAGGTGCTCCCCCACGGCCCGGGCCGTATGCCCCCCGATCCCGGCGTCGATCTCGTCGAAGACGAGCAGCGGCGCCGAGGCGGAATCCGCCGCGCGGCCCCCCGCGTGGGCCACGCTGAGGAGCGCGAGCATGACCCGGGAGAGTTCTCCGCCCGAGGCGATCTCCCGGAGCGGCCCGGCGGGCATGCCCGCGTTGGTCGAGATCAGCAGCTCGACGGCGTCGGCCCCGCGGGGTCCGCAGCCGTCGGCGCGCGGCTCGACCACTACCGCGAAGTCCGCCTCGGGCATGGCCAGCTCGGCCAGCCGGCTCCGCACCGCCTCGGCCAGGCTGGGAGCGGCCTCGGAGCGGTGGCGGCTCAGCTCGGCCGCCAAGCCCTCGAGCTGAGACCGGCGTTCGCCCAGGTCCGCCTCGGCGGCTTCAAGCGCGACCTCGGCGTGGTCAAGCTCCTCGATCCGGGCGCGGCAGCGTTCAGCGTGCTCGATCACATCCGCGATCGACCCCCCATGCTTGCGCATCAGCCGCGCGAACGCCGCCAGGCGCTCCTCGACCTCCTCGAGCCGCGCGCCGGCCGCGTCGAGCTCACCTCCCCCGGCCGTGTCGAGGGCGTAGGCGCGGAGCTCCCGCCCCACCTCCTCAGCCTCATAGCGGAGCGCTTCCACGCGCTCGGCCAGCTGACCGAGCGCGGGATCGATCTCCCCCACCGCCTCGAGCCCCTGGGCCGCCCGGGCCAGGAGCTGGCCCACGCCGCCGTCGGACTCCGGGACGATGGCCTCGGCCGCCCCGCTCGCCGCCTGGAGCAGCGCGTCGAGGTGCTGCAGGCGCTCGCGCTCGAGGATCAGAGCGGCCGCCTCTTCCTCACTCGGAGCCGCCGCTTCGATCTCGCGCAGCTCGAAACCGAGCAGATCCAGCTCGCGCTCCCGGGCTCCGGCGAGCTCCCGCAGCTCATCCGCCCGCGCCTGGAGCCGGCGCACCTTGTCGTAGGTGGCGGCAACGCCGGCTCGCCGCACCAGCTGCTCTGGGCCGCAGTGTGCATCGAGGACGTCGAGCTGGGCCGCTCCGAGCATGAGCTTGCGATGCTCGTGCTGACCGTAAAAGGCGACCAGCCGACTCCCCAGGTCACGGAGATCGCCCACCGTGGCCGAGCGGCCGCACACGTACGCCCGCGTCCGGCCGTCGGGCCACACCCGGCGGGCGAGCACGATCTCCTCGGCGTCGGCCGGAATGATCTCACTGCTCCGGAGTTCGTCGGGCAGGGCGAAGACCCCCTCGACGTAGGCCTCGGCGGCGCCGCCCCGGACGACGCCATGACGAGCCTTGCCCCCCAACAGGAGATCCAGGGCATGGGCAAGGAGCGTCTTCCCCGCCCCGGTCTCGCCCGTGACCACGTTCAGCCCCGGCGCCAGCCGCATCTCGGCGCGCTCCAGCAGGAGCAGGTTCTCGACTCGCAGCTCGTGCAACACGGCGCTGGTGTTACCAGGCGCCGCCGACGGATCGGCGCCCCGACGCTGCGGAGACGGGCTCTACGGCACCGTGGCCAGCCGCCCGAACTTCTCACGCAGCCGCCTGTAGAAGCTCGAGCCGGCAACCTGCGCGAGGTGGCTTCGGGCCCGGACGAAGCCCACCTTGATCTCCTCTCCCGCCGGGAGGATGCACACCGGCTGACCGTCGACGGTCACGTCGACCGGCTCATCCCGGGACCAGTTGCTGACTGTCAGCACGTCGTCGGGGGAAACGACCAAGGCTCGCGCATTGAGCGAGTGCGGCGCGATGAACGAGACCACGTAGCCCTCCACCCCCCAGGCCATAATCGGGCCACCGTTGGCCAGGTTGTAGCCGGTCGAACCAGCCGGGGTGGCCACGACCAGGCCATCGCAGCGCACGCGGCCGACCTCGTCGCTGTTGGCCGAATACATCAGGTCCGCCACCCGCTTTCCAGGCTGGCGATGCATAGAGACGTCGTTGATGGCCAGCCACGGTCCGCCGTTGCTGCCTCCGACCTCGATCCCGGGCAGCGCCAGCACCTCAAAGTTCCCCTCGAACGCCCGCTCGAACCCGCTTGCCGTCTCGTCCCGATCGACCGTGGCCAGGAACCCAACCTCGCCGAAGTTGACCGCGAACACCGGCACCGGCGTTCCCGCATACGTGCGCAGACCGCCGAGGATCGTCCCGTCACCGCCGAGGGCAAAGCAGATATCGACATCGAGGCGGAGCTCCGCGTCGAGCTCAACCGAGGGCCCGGCCGTCAGCTCGTGCTTGGCCGTCTCCTCGGCGTCGAAGCGGAGAACCGCCCCGTGGGCTTCGGCGATCGCGATGAGCTCCCGCAGCGCCTCGGCCGTCTCGGCGGGACGGCGGTGGGTGAGGACGGTGGCGGTGTGGATCGGGTTCACGGCTCGACCTTCCGGGCCGCGGCTTCGAGATCGGCGATCCCGCCCCGCGCACCCTCGGCGAGCCACACGAAGCTCTCCAGATTGCCCTTCGGCCCCGGCAGCCCGGAGCTGGCGTAGCCGAGCACGGCCGCCCCCCACTCGGTAGCCGCCCGCCCGACCTCGACGAGGGCCTGGCGCCGGAGCCCGGCGTCACGCACCACGCCGCCCTTGCCGACGTGCGCTCGGCCCACCTCGAACTGCGGCTTGATCATGGCCAGGCAGTCGAAGCGCTCGGCGGCCGCGCCGAGCACGGCCGGGAGCACCTTGCTCAGCGAGATGAACGAGACGTCGATCACGATCACTTCCGGCCGGTAGGGGAGCTCGTGGGCACCGAGCTGACGCGCGTTGCGCCGCTCGATCACCGTCACCCGCTCATCCGAGCGCAGCCGCCAGTCCAGCGCTCCGTAGGCCACGTCGAGGGCCACCACATGGGCGGCGCCGCGCTGGAGTAGGCAGTCGGTGAAGCCGCCGGTCGAGGCGCCGACGTCGAGCGCACGGCGACCGGTCACACCAACACCGAAGGCGTCCAAAGCATTGGCCAGCTTCACACCGCCTCGGGAGGCGTACTCGGGCGCCCGCGTCACCTCGAACTCGGCGTCCTCGGACACCATCTCGCCGGGCTTCTGAGCTCGGCGTCGCTCAGGCAACACGAGCACGTCGCCCGCGATCACCGACGCCGCGGCACGTGCGCGTGACGGGAAGATCCCACGTTCAGACAGGAGGCTGTCGATGCGCACGCGTTTCACTTTGGTCGGGGCCTGGGCGTAAACGGGACGTATGTTCCCGTTTCTTGCCCGGTTCCCCCGACGGGGAGCCCGAGGGCTTACCCCGCGACTCCCGAGTGCTCGGCCACCGCTGCCTCGATTCGCTCGGCGATCCGCGCGCCGGTGAAGCCGACTTCCTCGTGCAACAGCTTCGGGGCACCGTGGGTCACGTAGCGATCGGGCAGGCCGACCCGGAGGATCCGCGGTGATAGGCCGGCGTCGGACAGGGTCTCCCAGACCGCGGAGCCGAACCCCCCGGCCAGGACCCCCTCCTCGACCGTCACCAGGAGGTCGTGCTCGGCCGCCAGCTGAGCCGCGAGGCCGGCGTCGATCGGCTTGGCAAACCTGGCGTCGGCGACGGTCACCGAGATGCCGTGCGACTCGAGGATGTCGGCCGCCTCGAGGGCCTTGCCCACGCCCGTCCCGTACCCGAGCAGCGCCACCTGGTCGCCCTCGCGCAGGATCTCGCCCGTGCCGATCTCCACCAGCGAGGGTCGCGTCGGGAGCGGCACCCCGGTCCCAGACCCGCGGGGATAGCGCAGCGCAACCGGCCCGGCGTCATACCGCAATGCCGTGTGGAGCATGTCGACCAGCGTGGCCTCGTCCCGCGGGGCCATCAGCACGATGTTGGGCAGGCAGCGCAGGTAGGCGATGTCGAAGGCGCCGTGGTGGGTCGGCCCGTCATCGCCGACCAGTCCGGCCCGGTCCATCGCGAACACGACGTTCAGCTTCTGCAAGCACACGTCGTGGACGATCTGGTCGTAGGCGCGCTGCAGGAACGTGGAGTAGATAGCCGCCACCGGCTTACACCCGGACAGGGCGAGCCCGGCGGCGAAGAGGACCGCCTGCTGCTCGGCGATCCCAACGTCGAAGTAGCGATCGGGGAGCTCACGCTGGAGGATGTTCAGTCCCGTCCCCGAGTTCATAGCGGCCGTGATTCCGACGACCCGGTCGTCCCGCCGGGCCTCCGAGACGAGCGCCTTGCCGAATACCTCGGTGTAGGCCGGGGGGCTCGGCTTGGCGCCGGCCGCCGGCGCGGCGACCTTGGCCGGGGCGCCACCGGAGATCGACTTGGGCTTGGCGGCGTGCCACTTCTCCATGCCCTCGAGTCCGCCCTCCTCGGCCGGGGCAAAGCCCTTCCCCTTGACGGTGGCGGCGTGGACGACGACGGGGCGCTCGGCGGCCAGCGCGTCGCGCAAAGCCGAACGCAGCTCGCGCACGTCGTGCCCGTCGATCACGCCGATGTAGGCGAAGTCGAGCTCCTCCCACCACAGGCCGGGGGCCCAGAAGGCCTTGATGGCTTCCTTCACCTGGGGGCCCAGCTGCTCGAAGGCCGACCCGAGTCCGACCGGAAGCTTGGTCAGGCCGCCCTCGATGTCCTCCCGGGCGTGCCACAGCTTCGGGTTCAACCGCACGCGGTTGAAGTAGCGAGACAAAGCTCCGACGTTGGGGGCGATCGACATCCCGTTGTCGTTCAGGAGCACGACGAGCGGCGTGCCCAGGCCCCCGGCCTGGTGCACGGCCTCGAAGGCGACGCCGCCGGTCAGGGCCCCGTCGCCGACCACGGCCACGACGTTGGCGTCCGTCGCGTAGCCATGGCGCATGGCCTCCTTGATCCCGACGGCGTAGCCGATCGACGTCGAGGCGTGGCCCGCGCCCATGATGTCGTGCTCGGATTCCTGCATCGAGCAGAACGGGGCCAGGCCGCCGTATTGGCGGATCGTCCGCAGCCGATCCCGTCGGCCGGTGAGCATCTTGTGCGGGTAGGCCTGGTGGCCAACATCCCAGAGGATCTTGTCCCGCGGGGAGTCGAGCAGGGAGTGCAGCGCCACCGCGATCTCGCACGTCCCGAGGTTGGCGCCGAAGTGACCGCCGATCTCCCCGACGGTGTCGATGAGTTGCTCGCGCAGCTCCTGCGCGATGAGCTGCAGCTGGTCGTCGTCGAGGGCGTGGAGATCCTGCGGGCCGTCGATCGAGTCAAGTAGGCGTGTCATCAGTAGGTCCGGTTGGCGATGAAGTCAGTTATCTGCTCAAGCTCAAGCGCTCCGCCCGGGGCGGCGCGCTTGAGTGCGGTCCGCGCTCGATCCCGCGACTGAAGCGCCAGGTCGCGGGCACCGTTAAGTCCGAATTCGGTGACGTATGTCCGCTTGCCCAACCGCTCGTCGCTGCCCTGATGCTTGCCGAGCGTCTCGGAGGATCCGGTCACGTCGAGGATGTCGTCGACGATCTGGAAGAGGACGCCCAGCTCGCGTGCAAAGGTGCTGAAAAATTGAATCTTGTCAGGTCCGAGCCCTCCGTCGAGTAGCAGGACGCACTCGATGCTAGCCGCGATCAGCCGGCCCGTCTTGAGCTCGTGCAGGCGGCGCAGCCCTTCTGGCCCCGGAGGGGCTTTCTCCGCGATGTCGATGTACTGGCCTCCCACCATGCCCTCGACCCCCGTGGCCGCCGCCAGCTCACACGCCGCGGCGAGCAGGTTGCGGGGGTGGCTCCCCGGGTCGGCGAGGAGCAGCCGGAACGCCTCGGCATATAACGCGTCGCCGGCCAGAATCGCCACGTCCTCTCCGAATGCCTTGTGGCAGCTCGGCCGCCCCCGGCGCAGGTCGTCGTCGTCCATCGCGGGCAGGTCGTCGTGGATGAGCGAATAGGTGTGGATCAGCTCGATCGCCGCGGCCAGTGGAAGCACGGCCGAGCGCTCCAGATCGATGGCCTCGGCGGTGGCCAGCGTTAGGACGGGGCGGATCCGCTTTCCCCCGGCCAGGAGCGAATAGCGCATGGCCTCCTGCAACCCGTCGATGGCCGGGTCCGCGGTGAAGCGCAGTGCTTCCAGGTAGCCCTCGACCTCAAGCCTCAGGGGGTCAGGAAACTCCGCCACCATCGCGGCTTCGGGCACGGCTGCGCTGCCGGAGCTCGAGGTCACCCGGCCGGCAGCGGCAGCTGGCCTGGGAGGTCGGGCAGCGGCTCCACAGCTGCCCGTGCCCACGCATCAGCCTGCATGCTCGCCTCGGCAGCCAGCCGCGCACACTCCTCGATCAGCGCCAGTGCTTGCTCTCCGGACAGCTGTCCGGAGCGGAGCTCGGCCGCGACCTCGTCAAGCCGCTCCCGGAGCTCGATCAGTTGATCGCTCACGCCGCAGAGACTAGCGGCGTGAGCTTAAGCGGGTCTTTGTCGCGCCGGTCTAGAAGCGCAGGATCGCGGCGATCCCGTGGGGCGGCTGGTCATCGTGATGACGCAGCACCATCACCTCGGCGTCCTGGGTGACCGCCGCCTCGACCACCGCCTCGCGCACGTGCTCGATTTCCGTGGTGCCGGTCCCGTCAGCCGGGCACCGCCTCATGTCCTCGGCCACGAGCATGCCGCAGCTGGGGCAGCGGCGGCCACGCGCGTCGAAGCCGGGTGAGAGCAGCAGCGTCTGGACGCGGCGCTCGTTGAGCGCCTCGAGCGTGCCCTCGAGCCCGACGACGCCGCGGCGTCCGGCGCCGACGGCGTCAGACAGCCGGCTGAGCGCCTCGGTCTCGCCACGGCGCTCGTCCTCGGTGACGATCTCCTCCACGGCGCTGCGAACCTGGGCCTCGGTGGCGCTCGTGATATCGACGTCGACCTTCTCTGGGACCAGATGCGAGCGCACCTCGTCCGCCAGCATCTCCTCAAAACGGGCCACCGCCTCCTGCGGGCCACCGAGCACGATCCGGTCAAAGCGCTCGGCCCGCCAGCGACGATTCACGTCCTCGGCCACGCCCCGGAGGTGGTGCAGAGCATCCTCCTCGGCGCTGCGCTCGTAGTTGGCCTGAGACCAACCGCCGACCTCGCTTTGACCGCGCACGCGGTCATCGACGCGCTCATGCTCCCGGAGACGCTCGGGGGATCCCGAGAGCAGGCGGGCGGTGCGGCGGTTGACCAGCGCCACCAGCCATTGGCGGGTCTCCAGGGCGGCGATCATCGGCTCCACGTAGGGAGCCGGCTCGATCACCATCCGCCCCGGGACGGGCCGGGCCAGCTGGACCACCTCAAACAGGTCGTCGAGGCTTGAGCAGAACAGGGCCAGCGATCGAGCGCCTTTGAAGGGCGCATCGGGCGAAGACAGGAAGGCATCGATCCGCTTGAGGTCCTCGCGCAGGGCGACCTTGTCCTCGTGGCCCAGGCCGTCGAGCCCATCGACGATCCGGTGGCCGTCATCGAGGAGCGAGCGGATCTGGGAGGCCCGGGCGGGCGGGGTGGCAAAGCGCTCGGGGTCGAGGTCCAGGTAGAGGCTGATCACCTGATGCTCGCCCCGATGCTGGATGAGGCGCCTGGCTTCCTCGAGGCCGCTGCTCACCGACGATCGCCTATCACGGGGTTAATCATGCCGCGTCCAGCGCCTCATGCCCCATCCAGCGCCGCGTTCACGAGCGCGTCCGCCCGTGCGTTCTTGGCTCGGGGAACGGTCCGGATATGCCAGCGGTCGAATCCCCGGAGGGCGGCCTGAGCCTGATCGTGGAGGGGCTTCATGGCTGGGTGCTTGACCTTGTAGACGCCGGTCACCTGGCGGGCCACGAGCTCGGAGTCGCCGATGATCTCGAGCTCGGAGGCCCCAAGCTCGCGGGCGCGCTCGAGGCCCCGCAGTAGGGCACGGTACTCCGCCACGTTGTTGGTGGCCGATCCAATCCGCTCGGCTACCTCGTCCACGAGCTCACCGTCGGGAGCCGAAATCACTATCCCGATGGCCGCCGGACCCGGGTTCCCCCGGGCTCCGCCGTCGACGTGTAAGACGAGCGCTTTGCGCTGGGGCTCAGGCGTCACCGCCTGAGCAAGCTACTCGACGGCGAGCGGCGGGAGCTCGCCGGTCACCCGCGCACGCCGGCGGTCCCGGCGTTCACGGCGTTCACGGCCCTCGGCGTGCGAGGCGCCACGATCGCGTCGCGATGCCTTGCGGCGATCGACGATCACGGTCACATTGGGATCGTCGGCGTAGTAGTCGTTGAGCTTGTCGAACAACTCACCGGCCAGTGGTTCTGGGACGACGCAGTAGATCACGGCGTTGATGCTATTCCACGCGCAGGACGAGGACCATCGAACGTTCGTCCAGTTTCGCTAAACAGTGCTAAGGCGGCCGTGCTCGTCACACGCGGCGTTGGCTTCCTGCTCGAGCGGGGTGAGCTCTGAGAGCTCCTGGCCCTGTGCCTCGAGCCGCACCCCCCCGTCCTCGTCAGCGAGGTCGAACTCGTAGCGATACCAGCACAGCTCCCAGGAGATCACGAGATGAACCACGCTCGGGTGGCGGGGCACGGGACGGACCGAGACCGACGGGAGCCCGAGCGAGCGCCCGACCCCGGCCACGGTGCGGGGGTGCTCGGAGGCGTTGAAGGCCTCGATGGCGAAGGCGATCCGATGCTCGGCGCTGGTCGGGATGGCCCGGACGTGACGGGTCTCTCGCGAGCGGGGGCGGGGACGCTCCGGGGGCGGCGCGGCGGCAGGGGCAGGGGCAGGGGCAGGGATCGGTTCTGCCACCGCCAGCGGATCGAACTCCGGCTCGGTGGGAGCGGCCGCGGGGTAGTCCCGTCGCCGGCGCAGGCGCCCGAACAGCGAACGCCGCCGGTCACGCTGGGTGTCGGCGCCGTCGAAGTCAGGAACCGTGCCTTCCCGAAGCCAGCCCTCCTGCTCCGCTCGCGCCGTGCACAGCTCGCACACCGTACGGTGGGCGCCGCGGTCGAGGTAGGGGTGGGCGCGCTCGCCGCGCAACAGTGTCCGCCCGCAAACGTCACAGGAGAGGTCGACGCCCGCCGGCGAGGTCCGTATCGCCTTGGTGCTCACCCGCCGAGGGTAGCGGACGCCTAGGCCCCGATTTGCAGGGAAGGCTGCACGCGGCTAGGCCTTAACTGCCTCCTTCTCGGCTCGGGCCTCCTCCACCACCTTCCCCGCGAGGTGACCGGGGACCTCCTCGTAGCGCAGGAACTCCATCGTGAACTCGCCCTGACCACCGGTGATCGAACGCAGGTCCGGCGCGTAGGAGAGCATCTCGGCCATCGGGACCTCGGCCTTGACTTCGGTCATCCCGGCGCCGACCGGCTCCATGCCGAGCGGACGTCCCCGGCGTGAGTTGAGATCGCCGATCACGTCACCCACGGCGTCCTCGGGGACGCTGACCGTGACCTCCATGATCGGCTCGAGCAGGACCGGACCCGCCTGCTCCATGGCCTGCTTCATGGCCTGTGAGCCGGCCACCTTGAAGGCCATCTCAGAGGAGTCGACGGTGTGGTAGGAGCCGTCGTAGAGCCGCACCCGGACGTCCTTGACCGGATAGCCGGCCACGACCCCGGACTGCATCGCCTCGAGCACGCCCTTCTCGACCGCGGGGATGAACCCGGTCGGGATCACCCCGCCCTTGATCGCGTTCACGAACTCGAACCCGTCGCCCGGCTCGCGCGGCTCGATCTCGATGTGGCAGTCGCCGAACTGGCCGCGGCCGCCCGTCTGCTTCTTGTGGCGGCCGTGCGCCTTGGCGGGCTTGCGGATCGTCTCCTGGTAGGGGACGCGCGGGGGCTTGAGGTTGACCTCGGCGCCAAAGCGTGACTTCAGCCGCTCGACGATCACCTCGACGTGGACCTGGGAGAGGCCGGCCACGATCTGCTCGCCCGTCTGCTCGTCGCGGTGCAGGTCGATCGTCGGGTCCTCTTCCTGGAGGCGACGCAGAGCGGTGAACACCTTGTCCTCGTCGCCCTTGCTCTTGGGTTCGACGGCGAAGGCCATGACCGGCGCGGGGAGCTTGATCTGCGGCATGGAGATCGGCTCGTCGCGCGCCGCCAGCCAGTCTCCGGCTCGGGTCTCCTTGAGCTTGGCCACCGCCCCGATGTCGCCGGGACCGAACTCGGTTACGTGCCGGGTCTCGCCACCCTCGAAGGCGAGCAGCTGCCCGATTCGCTCCTTGGTGTGGCTGCGCGTGTTCAGGACCTGGGAGTCCTGCTTCATCTGGCCCTGGTAGACCCGGAACAGGTTTATGCGCCCGGCAAACGGGTCGGCGCGGGTCTTGAACACGTAGGCAAAGAGCTCCTTGTCCTCGTCGGCTTCGAGCACGACTTCGCCCACGTCGAGGCCGCCGTGCTTGACCGGCGAGGGCAGGTCCTCGACGATCGCGTCGAGCAGACGGTTGGTGGCCAGGTTCCGGGTCGCCACACCGCATGTGACCGGGAACAGCGCCCCGTGGTTGGTTCCCTCCTTGAGCGCGGTGACGATCTCCTCGTGGGCGATCTCCTCGCCCTCCAGGTAGCGCTCCATGAGCGCGTCCGAGGACTCCGAGACCTCGTCCATCAGCTTCTCGCGGTACTCCTGGGCCTGGTCGGCGAGCTCGGGTGGAATCGGGATTTCCCGGCAGTTCTCGCGGGTGGGCGGGCCCTCAATTTGGTACTCGAAGGCCTTCATGTCGACGAGGTCGATCACGCCGCGCACCTCGTGCTCTGATCCGATCGGGATCTCGGTGGCGACGACGTGGCCACCAAAGGCGGATTTGAGCGACTCGAGCGTGCGGAAGAAGTCGGCCCGCTCGCGGTCGAGCATGTTGACGAAGACGAGCCGGGCCAGGTCGAGCTCGGCGGCGCGCTGCCAGAGACGCGTGGTGTGAACCTCGACCCCCATCACGGCGTTGACGACGAACACCGCCGACTCGCATACTCGCAGGGCCCCGAGCGCGTCGGCGATGAAGCTCGAGTCCCCGGGCGTGTCGATCAGGTTGACCTTGCGCTCCTGCCACTCAAACGACGACAGCGTGGCCGCGATCGACAGCTGGCGGGCCTTCTCGTCGGCGTCGGCGTCAGAGGTGGTCGTCCCGTCCGTCACCGACCCCAGCCGGTTGATCGCCCCCGCCTCAAACAGGAGCGCCTCGTGCAGGGAGGTCTTGCCACTACCCCGGTGGCCGACGAGCGCCACGTTGCGAATGCGATCCGCGGGCTTGTGCACGGCAGTTCTCCTCTCCGTCGATTCCTCGGAGAGGCAAAGTTACAGGGTCAGTCCAGCTCCCCCTGAAGCTTTGAGCGCAAACGCAGCACTGCCTTGGTGTGGAGCTGCGAGACGCGTGACTCGGTCACCCCGAGCACCTCGCCGATCTCTCGGAGGGTCAGGTTCTCGTAGTAGTAGAGGGCGACGACGAGCTTCTCACGCTCGGGCAGGAGCGCGATCGCGTCGGCGATGCGGTCCCGGAGCTCGGACTGGTCGACGAGTTGTTGGGGATCGGGGGCCTCACGGTCAGGCAGCGTGTCGAGCAGTGAGACCTGGTCGCCCGTGGCGTCCTGGACGTTCCAGAGCTCGTCCAGGGCCACGATCGTGGAGTTGGAGATCTGGAGCAGAGTCTCCTGAAACTCGTCGATGGTGACGCCGAGCTCGGTGGCCATCTCCTCGTCCGTGGGCGCGCGCTGGAACTTGGCCTCGAGCTTCTGATTGATCTTCTCGATCTCCCGCGCCCGGGCCCGCACCGAGCGCGGGACCCAGTCGAGGTTGCGCAGCTCGTCGATGATGGCGCCCCGGATCCGTGTGATCGCGTAGGTCTCGAACTTGATCTCGCGGCTCAGGTCGAAGCGCTCGATGGCCGAGATCAGGCCGCCCAGGCCGTAGGAGATGAGATCGGACTCTTCCACGTGGCCCGGGAGCCCCGAGCTCATCCGGCCGGCCACGTACTTGACCAGCGGCGAGTAGGCGATGACCAGCCGCTCGCGGGCGCGCTCGTCGCCTGTGCTCTTGTACCGCCTCCAAAGATCTTGGAGTTCGATCGCTTTGACGTTGGTCTCCAGGGCTCCTCCCCCACTCTCTCTCTAGGCCCGAGGATGTGCCCGGGCATAGGCGGACCTCAGCCGCCGCGACTCCACGCGAGTGTATACCTGGGTTGTCGAAATCGTTGCGTGACCAAGCAATTCCTGGATCGAGCGCAGATCGGCGCCGCCCTCGAGCAGATGGGTCGCAAATGAGTGTCGCAGCGCGTGCGGATGGGCGTCCACGAGGGCCGGGGCGCTCCGGGCGGCGCGGCGCGCCCAGAGGCGAAGCCGCCGCCTGACATCCGAGGTCGAGAGGCGATGTCCGGATTTCGAAAGCAGCAGCGCCGGTTCTTCCTGCCCGTCAAGCGCGGGTCGTCCGGCGGCGAGGTAGCGCTCAAGCGCCCCACGCGCGTGCTCACCCACGGGAACGATCCGGGTCTTGCCGCCCTTGCCCTCGACCCGCACCGTCTCGGCATCGAAATCGAGCGAATCGACGTCTAGGGTGACGAGCTCCTCGGCTCGCAGGCCTGACGCGTAGGCGAGCTCGAACAACGCGCGGTCGCGGAGCTCGAGCGGCGTCGTGGCCGGGATCCGGTCGAGCAGCACCTCCACCTCGTCGGGCCTGAGCACTCGGGGCAGATTTCGGGGCCGCTTGGGTGAGCTCAGGAGCTCGGCCGGGTTCTCGCGCCGGCGACCGAGCTCGATCTGCACCCGCAGGAGCGCCCGCAGGGCGGCGAGCTTCCGCGCCACCGTGCTCGGCGCCTGGCCGGCTTCGGAGCGCTCGGCGAGGTAGCGGCGCAGCTCGCGCACGCCAACCGCGTTCGGCTCGAGCTGGCGGGCGCTCGCCCAGTCCGCGAACTGGCCCGCGTCGATGCCATACGCCCGCCGCGTCTTGGCGGCGAGGGCACGGCGGCGCAGATCCTGATCGAAGGCGTCCAGCGCGGCTGTCCACGGCTCCGAGTGCATCGCGTGAGCGCTATTCGCCGTCGAGGGGGCCATGCCTGCCGGCCGGCCGCGGCTAGACCACGTGGACTAGCGTCCCGATCGGTGTGTACGGGTAAACGGACTCGGCCTCGGAGTAGGGCATCTCGACGCAACCGTCACTCTGCGGGAAGCCGTAGGAGGCGCGGATGAACCCGTGCAGCGCGTCGCCGCCGTTGAAGTAGCTGACCCACGGGACTCCGGGATCGTCGTAGTGGCTGCCATCGGCGTTGGTGCCCTCCATCGTGACCGAGGGCGAGTGCTCGAACACCGCGAAGGTGCCAAGCGCGGTGGGCGTGGCCGGGATCCCTGTGTTGACCAGCCCGGAGGCCACCGTGCGCCCGTTGTGCCAGGTGCTCTCGGTCTCCGGCGAACCCTCGCTGACCGTCACGAAGGTGTAGCCGAAGGACGACCGGTGCCCGGCGAGCTGGGCGGTGATCAGCGCCTTCCAGACCTGCGGGCCGGCGACCCCGTCGGCGGTCATGTCCTCGTCGTTCTCGAACGCCATCAGCGCGCCCTGGGTCATGACGCCGGTGCTCCCGGGTTGCCACATGCTGTGGAGGGCTCCCGGGACATTTCCGTAGCGCCAGGTGAAGCTCCCGTGGGGCGGATGGATCGCCGCCGCCTCCTGAGCCTGCGGCGTGTTCGCCGGCGGGGTGCCGGTCACGTTGAACCGGAGGGGCAGGTAGCCCATGTTGGCCAGTAGCTGCTGGACCCGGAGCATGGAGCCGGGCGGGACATGCCACACCGGTGCGCCGCCGGCCAACCTCACCCCGCCCGGAAGCCCGATCCTCACTGTGGCGCCGAGGCCGTACCCGTAGCCGGAGGGATGAAAGACGATCGTGTGGCTCGAGATCTGCTGCCAGTGGCCGCTCGTCTGCGGGGAGATGCCGGGCCGGGAGCGGCCGAGCGCCGCTGAGACCGTCTTGGAGAAGGTGAGCGAGATCGGCGTCGAGGTGCCGATCCGGCTTCCGGCCGCTGGACTGGCCACCGCCGAGGTGGCGACTCCCGCCGGGAACCAGCTGATGGCGGCGGCGCGGGCGGTCTCCCAGGTCCGCGGCGTCGCGGCCAGCCACATGGTGCCGGCGGAGGCGGTGCGAGGCAGGGTGACCTGGGTGCTGGGGCTGTCCAACACGTGTTTGTGTAGCCCTCCGGCGGTCGGCCCGTAGAAGACGGCGGCCACGGGATGGTCGAAGCTCACCTGGAGCGGGGCGCCGCGGTGCAGGGTGAGGAAGGTCTGGTTTGGCGAGGCGCTCGGCGCCGTGAGGGTGAGGTTGACCCGCTGCCGGGCTCCGGTCAGCCACGCGATCCAGCCCGGGCGCTTGACCACGACCTGGATCAGCACCTTCTCGCCCGCCCGGAGCGTGCGCTGAGGCCAGATCTCCTGGCCCCTGAGGCTGACCGGGACGGGTTGGTTGGTCGCCCCGGCGAACACCGAGACGCTCTCGATCTGGCCCCCGCCGAGCGGCAGTCCCACCTTGGCCAGCGAAGAGGAGCCGGCAGTCACGCTGGCGCTGGCCGACGCCAGCGCCACCAGCGCCGCCGCGACCAGGAGGACGATGACGAGCAGGATCCCGCCAACCACCCATGGCGTCCGTCGCCGCCTGCGGTACAGGTGGTAGGTGCCACCACCCGCTCTGTCATGCCGGGGTTCAGAGACAAGCGCCACGAGCGATCTCGAAACAGGGTACCGATTGCGTTTGTCGGCCCGGTGACACTCTTACAACCACCCCCCTAACTGCAACCGCGGTTGCAGTTAGGCTCTCGCTTACCGCTCAGCGCGTGACCGCGCCCTCGGAGGCGCTCGAAACCAGCCGCGCGTACTTCTCGAGCGCCGCCCCGGCGTACGGCCGCTCCGGGGTCTCGTAGGCGCGCCGGCGCGCCGCGAGCTCCTCTTCGTCCAGCTCGACGTCGAGCCGGCGCGAGTCGACGTCGATCGTGATCCGGTCGCCGTCCTCGACCAGCCCAATGGGGCCTCCGCGTACGGCCTCGGGCGCGACGTGGCCGGCCATGAAACCATGGGTCGCACCCGAGAACCGCCCGTCGGTCAGGAGCGCGACCTCCTCCCCCAGGCCCTCTCCGACCAGAGCCGCGGTGACCGCGAGCATCTCACGCATGCCGGGGCCGCCGGCCGGGCCCTCATTGCGGATCACCACCACGTCACCGGCCTCGATCTCCCGCGCGCGAACCGCCCGCATGGCGTCCTCCTCTGACTCGAACACGCGGGCCGGGCCGCTATGCCGGCGCCGTTCGTGCCCGGCCAGCTTGACCACGCAGCCCTCGGGGGCGAGGTTTCCCTTGAGGATGGCCAGGCCGCCGGTGGGCTTGAGGGGGTCATCGAGCGGCCGCACCACCTCCTGGCCCTCAGTCTCCTTGGCTTCGTCGGCGTGCGCACCGATCGTGCGGCCGGTCACGGTCTGGGCGTCTGAGTGCAGCAGCTCGGCCTCCTTGAGGCGCTTGAGCACGAGCGGCACCCCTCCCGCCTCATACAGGTCAGGGGCCACGAACCGGCCCCCGGGCACGAGGTCGCACAGCAGCGGGGTGCGCTCGCTGATCCGGTCGAAGTCGTCGATCGAAAGCGGCACCCCAATCTCGTTGGCCACGGCGAGAAGGTGCAGGACGCCGTTGGTGGAGCCGCCGCTGCAGGCGATGGCCGCGATCGCGTTCTCCAGGCTCTCCCGGGTGATGATGTCGCTGGGGCGCTGCCCGCGGGCGAGCACGTCCATGATCATCCGCCCCGCTGCGAGTGCAACCTCGGACTTGCGCCCGTCGACGGCCGGGACCATCGCGGACCCGGCGGGGCTGATGCCCAGCACCTCGAAGGCCATGGCCATCGTGTTGGCGGTGAACTGACCACCGCAGGCACCGGCGCCGGGCGAGGCCGCCTCCTCGAGTTCGTGGAGCTCCGCCTCGTCGATCTTGCCCGCGTCATAGGCGCCCACCGCCTCGAACACCTGCTGGATGGTCACGTTCTGGCCATGGAAGTGACCGGGCAGGATCGAGCCCCCGTAGAGCATCAGGCTGGGAACATTCAGTCGGCACAGCGCCATCACCGTGGCCGGAATCGTCTTGTCGCAGCCCGCGATCGCCACCACGGCGTCGAACATGTGCGCGTCGCAGACGAGCTCGATCGAGTCGGCGATGACCTCGCGGCTCGGCAGCGAGGCCCGCATCCCTCGCGTCCCCATCGTGATCCCATCCGAGATCGCGATCGTGTTGAGCTCCATCGGGGTACCGCCCGCCTCGCGAATCCCGTCCTTGACCTTGGCCGCCAGGGCCCGGTGCGTGAAGTTGCACGGCATCGTCTCGATCCAGCTGTGCGCGACGGCGACGATCGGCTTGCTCATCGCCTCGTCGTCGTAGCCGATGCCCTTGAGGAAGGCGCGCGCGGCCGCCCGCTCCGGGCCGTCGGTCAGCGCGCGGCTGCGGTGCTTGGGGTCAAAGCCGGACATGGGCGAGCGGACTGTAGCGGGGACCCGGAATGCTGATCAGCCGGCGGTGTCGGCTCCGGCCGGGCTGATGCCGAAGGCGCTCTGGCGCATCCGGCGGCGCTCCCACTGGGCCAGCCGCCAGAGGTCCCGGCGCACCTGGTCGGGATCGAGCTGGCGCCCTGGAAGGTGCATGTTGGCGGTCTCCAAGAGTCGCCGCTCGTCGCCCGTGAGGGCCATCCACTTCGCCAGCACGTCATCTGAGTCAGGGAGGCGGGCGCTTCCGTACGGGCGGGTCTCGTCCGGGAACTCGATGCAGTATTCGCCCAGCAGGCGGTGGGTCTGGGCGAGGTAGGCGATGATCGGGCGGTGGGGGTAGATCAGGTAGGCATAGGGGGCACCATGACTGGCGACCCCGTCGTTGGGTGCGTCCGATTGGCTGCCCCAGACGCGAACGAACCCGAGGTCCCGGTACATCCCCCACTCCTCGTCGTTGACACAGGAGCGCAGGAGCTCTCGGGCTCGCTGCTCGGCCCGGCGCTCCCGACCCGGGTCATAGAGGATCTCCGGAACCTTCTTACGGTGCGACCGCAGGCGCGTCCAGCCCTCCTCGAGGCGAGGGACGATCAGGTCAGAGAGCAGCGCGATGGCGACTAGCGCGGTAGCGGCCAGCGCCAGCAGCACCGCGGCCTTCAGTCCTAGCGGCCGCCCGCCGCACGCGGGAAGAAGATCACGCGTTCGGCGTCACGGGGAATCTCTTCGAACGAGCGGACCATCTTCGACTCGCGGCGGCCCTGGGGGTCGGCCAGCGGCACCGCGGCCCACAGTCCGGCATCGAGCTGGCGGCGGAACTCGCGGATCAGACGCTCCTCATCCTCGCTTGCCTCAATGTCCCCCTCGGCCAGAAGCACCTCGCCATGACCTGGCTTCATCCGCAGAAAACGCACATCAGGATTATGTCAAAAGGGGTGCATCAGATCGCGCCGGCGTGCGAACCCCCGGTGGGTCAGCCTTCGCGCCCGAGCGGATGCCCAGGGCATCCACCGGACCCGGGCCGGCTCCCACCTCCTCGAGCCCGTCGCGGACGGCCGCCTCGGCCATCCGTTTGGCGAAGCGGGCGGCGCTTAGCGGGTCATCGCCCCAGGCCAGGCGGGCCGCTAGCGCCGACGAGTGGGTGCAACCGGAACCATGAGCCGCGGCGACCGATTGGCGCTCGCCGGCGATCGCCTCAAGCCGCTCACCGTCAAAGTAGATGTCGACCGCGTCGTCGCGGTGACCGCCGGTGACCACGACGATCTCGGGGCCGAGGCGGTGGATGGTTTGAGCGAGCTCCTCCGGAGGCGCCTCGGGACCCGCTTCGACCAAGGCCGTGGCTTCCGGCACATTCGGGGTGAGAACGGTGGCGCGGGGGAGCAGCAGTTCGATGAGCGCCCGGCGAGCTCCCGGATCTAGCAACTGGGCTCCTGACTCGGCCACCATGACCGGATCGAGGACGACCGGCGTACCTTCGGACAGTTCGTCCAAGGCCCGGGCCACCGCCGCGATGGTTGGAACGTCGCCCAGCATCCCGATCTTCACCGCGTCGATCCCGATGTCGTCGCGGACCGCGCTCACCTGTGCCTCGATGAGGTGGGGAGGAACCTGGTGGACGGCGGTGACCCCGACGGTGTTCTGGGCCGTGAGGGCGGTGACAGCGGTCATTCCGTGGACGCCGCAGGCCGCGAACGCCTTCAGGTCAGCCTGGATGCCGGCGCCCCCGCCGGAGTCCGAACCGGCAATCGAGAGGACTCGCGGAAGGTGGTCGGCGGCCATGGCCTCGAGCTTACTTACGGACCGTGGGTCACGGTAGGAGGATGAACCTGCCCCCCGCTCCACGCTGGATGTAGCCGGCAAGCTCCAGCAGGGCCAACGCCGCCAGGCTGTGCTCCGGACCGATGCCCTGCCGGCGCAGGGCCGCCGGAGTGTCGTGGCCCGCCCCGATCACATCCAGCAGCCTCCGTAGGTCGTCTGAGAGTCGTGGCCTGTCGTCGACTACGGCAGTCCGTGTACCCGCTTCGAAGAGGAGATCCAGAACCGTCTGCGGACCGTCGATCAGATGCGCCCCTGCGCTGATCAGCTCGTGGGGCCCGGCCGCCTGAGGACTGGTGATCCGGCCCGGCACCGCCCCCACGTGGCGCCCCAGCGCGCGTGCGTAGTCCGCGGTGAGAAGGGCGCCTGAACCGGGACCGGCCTCCACGACGATCGTCATCGCGGCCAGGGCGGCGATGATCCGGTTGCGGGCCAGGAACATCCACCTGCGGACCGAGACACCCGGGGGAAGCTCGGAGACGACCACGCCACCCTTCACCAACTGCCGATAGAGATTCCTGGCCCCGCGGGGATAGGGCTCAGACGCCGAGCCCGGAAGGACGGCGACCGCCCGTCCGACATCGCCGGCGGCTGAGAGCGTGCCCTGATGGGCGGCCGAGTCGATGCCCATGGCCAGGCCGCTGATCACCGGCACGCCGGCGGTCGCGAGTCCGGAGGCGAGCGACCGGGCCACCCCGGTGCCGTAGGCGGAGCCTCGGCGGGAGCCCACAACGGCCACCGGCTCCGCATTCACCGCGGCCAGGAACCGGCGAAGCCCGCCTGCCACGTGGATCACCGCCGGCGGACTCAGCAGATCTTCCAACCCACTGGGGTATTCCGGATCGCAACGGCAGATCATCTCCAGACCGGCTCGCTCGGCCTCGCGCCGCGCCTCGGCTGGGTCGAACACGAGTCGGCGCTCGGCCAGCCGCTGACGATGCCGGCCCCCTACCGCCGCCACGAGATCCTCGTCGTCGAGGGCCAGGATCTCGGCGATCTCCGAGCGGACCGGCTCGAGGTGACCGGCCAATTCTTTGAGCAGCCCCGTCCGCCGCAGGCAGTCGGCGCAGGCGCCGGTCATGCCGCGATCGCCTCCTCGGTCGATGCACGCTGGCGGAGACTCAGCGCCGTCAGCAGGTCGTGGCTCCTCACCCGGTCGCGCTGGTTCAGGTCGGCCACAGTCCGGGCCGTTCGCAGCACCCGCTGACGACCGCGCGCGCTCAGGGTGCCGGTGGCGTAGGCGCGGGCAAGCACAGCCGTCGCGTCCTCGTCGAGATGCACATAACGGTGGACCAGGCGCCCGTCGAGCTGACCGTTGCAGCTGACGAGCTCATCGGCGAACCGCGCCCGCTGGCGCTCACGCGCCTCCGCCACTCGCTCTCGCACCCGAGCCGAGGTGGTGGCCGCAGGGGCCTGCAGGTCCTGCTCGGTCGGCTGCTCGACCGCGACCAGGAGGTCCATGCGGTCCAGCAGCGGTCCGCTCAGGCGACGGCGGTGGCGTCGGAGCTCAGCTTCGCCACAGCGACAGCGCTCATCCACGCCGGCGAATCCACACGGGCATGGGTTGGTGGCGGCTACGAGCATGAAGCGCGTCGGGAAGGCGAGGGCGCGCTGGGCGCGGACGATGGTCACCTGTCCGTCCTCGAGCGGCTGGCGCAGCGCCTCGAGGCTCGAGCGCTGGAACTCGGACAGCTCGTCCAGGAAGAGGACGCCGTGGTGGGCCAGGGTGGCTTCCCCCGGCCGCGGCGGCGCCCCGCCGCCGACCAGCCCCGGAGCCGAGATCGTGTGGTGGGGGGCGCGGAAGGGACGCGCTTCGATCAGTCCGTTGGCATGAAGCCCGGCCACCGAGTGAATCCGGGTCACCTCTACCGCCTCCTCGCGGCTCATCGCGGGCAGGATCGAGGGGAGCCGCCGCGCGAGCATCGTCTTCCCGGTGCCCGGGGCCCCCTCGAGGAGCAGGTTGTGACCCCCAGCCGCGGCGATCTCGATGGCCAGGAGCGGCCCGGCGTGACCTCTGATGTCGGCCAGATCCGGTCCGGCGTTGATGCGGCCGAGACCCGGCGAGCGGTCCGGCAGGGCGGGTGGATCCGCGCCCATCACCACCTCGGCGGCGGCGCGCAGACTGCTCACCGCGACGACCTCGAGCCCCTCGACCACCGCCGCCTCCCGGGCCCGCTCGCGCGGGACGATGAGCCGCTTCAGACCAGCCCGGCGCGCCCCTTCGGCTACGGCGAGCGCGCCGGGCGAATCCCGAACCTCACCGGTGAGAGAGAGCTCGCCGAAGACGGCGTAATCGGTGAGCGCCTCCGCCGGCACCTGGTCGCTGGCGGCCAGCACACCGAGCGCGATCGCGCAATCGAAGCCCGGACCGGCCTTGCGCAGAAAGGCCGGCGCCAGGTTGGCCGTGATCCGACCGCTAGGAAACGTGAAGTTGGAGTTGTGAATGGCCGCCCGGATCCGGTCGCGGGACTCCCGCACCGCGATATCCCCCAGCCCCACGATCGTGAATGTCGGCAGCCCCGAGTGGATGTCCACCTCGACCCAGACCTGACGCGGATCGACGCCGTCGATGGCGAAGGTGACGAGGCGGGCGAGCATCCAGGCCACGCTACGGGCACTGCGGCCCCGCTCAAGGAAGTGTCACGGACCCGTGCCGTAACTGGAGCAGAGTTGTAGCGCCGCGTCACCCACGTCTTACGGCTTGCCGCGTAGCGTCAGCGGGCGTGAGCAGCGCTTCCCGCGGCGTGAGCAGCGACCCCCGTCACCAACTCGGGAGGCTCGGCGAGCAGCTCGCCGCTGAACACCTGAGCCGGCGCGGCTTCCAGATCCTGGAGCGGAACTACCGCACCCGCTGGGGCGAGCTTGACATCGTCGCCTTCGACGGCCACACGCTCGCCTTCTGCGAGGTCAAGACGCGACGGCTCGGACGCGATGGCAGCGTCGCTCCGCTCGAGGCGATCCGGACGCGCAAGCGCTCCCAAGTGCGCAAGATGGCTGGAAGCTGGATGCGGGATCGGCGTGATCGGGCGTATGCCCCGGTGATCCGCTGCGATGCCATCGGGGTCATCTTTGACCGCGCCGGCCGGCTCGTCTCCATCGAGCACCTGGAGGGCGCGTTCTGAGGTCGGCTCAGGCTGCGCTCCGCGGCTCAAGCTCCTCCAGCTCGTCGAGGACGTCAACCGGGATGACTCCGTCGGCTGAGAACCCCAGGCCCAGCTGGAGATAGGCCGCCGATTGGAAGGAGCGGCGGTGTAGGGGCGATATCCCCAGGCGCTCGATGGCCTCCCGATGCTCCGGCGTCGAATAGCCCACGTGGGTGGCGAACTCCCAACCGGGATGGGAAAGGTGAGCGCGGCGCATGTACCGGTCGCGGGTCTCCTTGGCGATGACCGAGGCGGCGGCGATGGCGGCGCTCTTTGCGTCTCCGCCCACCACCGCCATCTGGTCGTAGGCGAGCGAGGCGACCGGGAAGCCGTCGCTCAGACAGATGCAGCCTGGGCGGGCGGCCTTGGCCAGCGCGTCTCGGAGCGCGGCCAGGTTCGTCTTGTGCAGGCCACGCGAGTCAATGCCCGGCGCGCACCGGGAGACGATCACCACCTTGGCCGCGGTGCGGAGGATGACCGGGAACACCTCGGCCCGTTTCTCGGGGAGCTGCTGCTTGGAGTCGTTGAGGCCGCTCAGCGCGCGGACCTCGCGCGGGCCGATGCGCTCCAGGTCGAAAAGAACGGCGGCGGCTACGAGCGGACCGGCGAGACAGCCTCGGCCGGCCTCGTCGGCCCCGGCGACGAAGCGGGCGCCCAGGCTGCGGTCGAAACGAAAGAGCCGACGGGCCGGATTGCCCCGCGGGCGGCGAGCCCGCCGCTTGGAGCTCGACCCGCCCTCGGTGGCCGTCGGATCAGAGGAAGCCGATGCGATCGGGCGGCCAGTAGGTGAAGAAGGCGACCCCGATGATCCATTTTTGTGGGACGGGTCCCCAGAACCGGCTGTCGTCGGAGGCTCCACGGTTGTCGCCCATCATGAAGTACTCGCCGGGCGGAATCTTGATCGGGGTGCGGAAATTGCAGGAAGGATCGTCGCCGCAGGGCTCGATGTAGCTGTCCTTCTCGGGCACGCCGTTGCGATAGACGTGGCCGTTGGAGATGTAGATCGTGTCGCCGCCGACGGCCACGACGCGCTTGATGAAGGTCTGGCTCGACTCAGCCGCCGTCGCCTGATCACAAGCCTGGGAGTGGCCGGCGCCCTGGAGCGGGTTGCCGCAGTCCGGGGTGAGGGGGTCGGCGCCGTGCGGCGGGTGGAAGACGACGATGTCGCCGACGCTGGGGTGGGTGTTCAGCCGGTTGGTGAGAACTCGCTGGGTGGGTATCAGGGTCGGAACCATCGAAGGGCTCGGGATCCGGTACGGCTTCACGATGAAGGCCTGAATCAGGAGTGCGAGCCCGACGGCAATGACGACCGTCAGGATCAGCTCGGCGACCGACTTCAGCGGGGACTTCCGCGACGTGCTGCGCGAGGTGGCCGTCGTCACTCCTGCTCTTCGCCGGCGTCGCTTTCGGCAGCCTCAGGCTGCGCGGCGCCGCCGTCCGTCTCCGAGGGCGTCTCGGAGGATTCTTCCGGGCTGGCCTCGGCTTCAGGAGCCGCCTCGGCGCCCGTCTCAGGCGCCGCCTCGGCCTCGGCCGCTACGGCCTCTGCCTCGAGCTCGGGATCTGGCATGGCGTCGGGATGGTCGGCACCGTCCACGGGAACCTCGACGGGCTCGTGCACGAGACCGCGCTCGATCGCCTCCTCGGGAGCCACGTTCCGGCGTTCCCGGACCCGCGCCCGCTTGCCGACGCGGCCGCGGAGGTAGTACAGCTTGGCCCGCCGGACGTCGCCCCGCGCCGCGACCTCAATCCGCTCGATCTTTGGCGAATGGAGCGGAAACGTCCGCTCGACGCCGACGCCGAAGGACTGCTTACGCACGGTGAAGGTCTCACGGACGCCATGACCCTGGCGCTTGATCACGACGCCCTCGAACACCTGAGTCCGCCGCCGGGTTCCCTCGACCACCTGAAAGTGGACACGCACGCGGTCACCGGCGGCGAAGGCCGGCGCACGACGGAGCTGAGCGCTCTCCAGAGTGTCGATCACGGTGCTCATCAACGATGCTGGCCGCCGGCGCACCGGCGATCGAAGGAGTGGTGGCACGGCTAAGCGATCTGGCCCGTGCCGCGACTGGCCATGGTAGCGGACGCCCTGTTGGTGGCTTGCTAAGGCGTTTCGCCCCTACGCGTCCGTGGCGCGTCGGCGGCTCTGCTCGGCCCGCCAGGCTCGGATCCGGGCGTGATGGCCGGAGAGCAGCACCTCCGGGACCGACCATCCTCGGTATTCGGCCGGACGGGTGTAGTGGGGATACTCCGGTGCCCCCTCCAGCGCCTCGCTGAACGACTCCTCTCTCGCCGAGTCCTCATGGCCCAGGGCACCAGGAAGCTTTCGTAGGACGGCATCGCACAGCACCATCGCGGCCAGCTCGCCCCCCGCCAGCACGTAGCGGCCGATCGAGATCTCATCGGTCGTGAAATGGTCGACGATCCTCTGATCGAAGCCCTCATACCGGCCGGACAGGAGGGTCAGGGCAGGCTCGCGGGACAGTTCGGTGACCAGCCGATCATCGAGCAGACGGCCGGCCGGGGTGAGCGCGACGACCCGGCGATCATCTTTCAGCTCGACCGGATCACGTCCGTAGCGCGCCCGCAGCGCCGCTTCGACCACATCGACGCGCAAGACCATTCCGGCGCCCCCGCCGAATGGAGTGTCGTCGACCTGACCCGCACCCAGCGGCGTGTGGTCACGGTAGTTGACGTAGCCCAGGCGGTGCCCGTGCTCAAGTGCGTTCCGGACGTGGCGCTGTGCCTCAAACCAGGCGAAGGCCTCGGGGAACAGCGTGAAGACGTCGATCTCCACCTACTCGCCGCCGAGGAAGCGAAGGTCGATGTCGATCAGCTTTTGCTCTACGTCAACGCTGCGCACGGCATCGCTGACCAGGGGAACCAGCAGGTCGGGCTCGCCGTCGGTCCGGACCACCTCGAGCACGTCGACCGAGGGCAGCCCAAGCAGCCGGCGCACGCTTCCGAGCACCCGCTCACCATCCCGGACCACGCAGCCCACCAGATCCTCCTCCCACCATTCGTCCTCTTCGAGCTCGGGCGCCTCCGTGCGGGGCACCATCAGAGGCTCGCCGCGGAGGGCCTCGGCCGCCTCCCTGTCCTCGCAACCTCCGAGACGGATGATTGGCCGCCGCTCGTCCCCGGCGCGGCGGACGATGGTTCGCTCCTCCTCGCCCAGCACCACCTGAGCCCCCTGCTCAGGCAGCGCCGGCGTCGGCTCCCGGACGTAAAAGCTCCCGTCGAGCCCGTGCGGGCGCCCCACCAGGCCGGCGCGCAACCAGCGGCCGCCCTCCGGCGCCATCAGTCGTCGTCGACGATGTCCACGAACACGCGCCGGCCGCGCTTGCTACCCGCGCTCTTGATCACGGCACGGAGCGCCGAGGCGGTGCGCCCACCACGACCGATCACGTTGCCGTAATCGTCGTCGGCCACCGAGAGCTCGAGCACGATGGCGTCGCCCTCGTCGACCTCGTTGACTCGGACCGCGTCGGGCTGCTCGACGAGGCCCCGGGCAAGGTACTCGAGCAGCTCTCGCACGACGGAGCTAACTGATGCCCTGGGTGCGGAGCAGCTTGCGAACCGTCTCGGACGGTTGCGCCCCGCGGGAAAGCCAATCCTTGATCCGCTCCTCGTCGAGGACGATCGTGGACGGATTGGTTTGCGCGTTGTAGTGGCCCACCGTCTCAATCACGCGGCCATCGCGCTTCGAGCGCTGGTCGGCGACCACCACGCGCCAGATGGGGTTCTTGTGGGAACCGATTCGTCTTAGTCGCAGCCTGACTGCCATATCCGCGACGAGGTTAGCGTGCCGCCGCTCAACGAGCACCGCGCATCAGCGCGCCCAGGTCGGGCATTCGCCCCTGGGCGACCTGGCGCATGACCTTGCGCATCTGCTCGAACTGCTTGATCAGCTGCTTGACCGCGTGGACGTTGGTGCCCGAGCCGTGGGCAATGCGCAGCCGCCGCGACCCGTTGATGAGCTCCGGGTGACGGCGCTCCTGCGGGGTCATCGAGAGGATGATGGCCTGGAGGCGGTCGAACTCGCGCTCGTCGACCTTGACCCCTCGCAGCTCCTTCCCAACGCCCGGGATCATGCCGAGCAGCGATTGCAGCGGGCCCAGTTGCCGGACCTGGCGCAGCTGGTCGAGGAAGTCATCGAGCCCGAACTCCTGCTTGCGCAGCTTGCGCTCGAGCTCGGCCGCCTGCTCCTCGTCGTAGGCGCCCTCGGCCTTCTCGATCAGCGTCATGACGTCGCCCATCCCGAGGATCCGCTGGGCCATGCGGTCAGGGTGGAAACGCTCGAATTGGTCGAGCTTCTCGCCCGTCGATGCGAACAGGATCGGCTTGCCGGTGATCGCCTTGACCGACAGCGCCGCGCCGCCGCGGGCATCGCCATCGAGCTTCGTCATGACGACGCCGTCGAACTGAACCGTCTCGGCGAACTGCTCGGCCACGGCGACGGCGTCCTGGCCCGTCATCGCGTCCACCACGAGCAGGACGTCCTGGGGCTGGGTGACCTTCTTGATCTCGGCCAGCTCGGCCATCAGCTCCTGATCGACGTGGAGGCGACCGCTGGTGTCGACGATGAGCACGTCCTTCCCCTCCGAGACCGCCCGGTCGCGGGCCCAGGCGGCGATCTTCACCGGGTTGGCATCCGTGCCCTGCTCGTAGACGTCGACCCCCACTTGGCCGGCCAGCTTGACCAGCTGGTCGACCGCGGCCGGGCGGTAAACGTCGCACGCCGCCACCGCCACCGAGGAGCCCTGCTCTTTGAGAGAGCGCGCCAGCTTCGCCGTGGCCGTCGTCTTTCCCGAACCCTGAAGGCCGGCCATCACGACGACCGTCGGCGGCCGGGAGGAGAACGTCAGCTCGCCCGCCTCGCCCCCCATCAGCTCGGTGAGCTCGTCGGCGACGATCTTCACCACCTGCTGGCCGGGATTGAGCTTGCCGATGACGTCCGCCCCGAGCGCCTTCTCGCGCACCGAATCGGTGAAGCTCTTGACGACCTTGAAGTTGACGTCGGCCTCGAGCAGCGCGAGCCGGATCTCCCGCATCGCCGCCTTGACGTCGTCCTCGGTCAGGGTGCCGCGCCCGCGGACGTCGGCCAGCGTGGCTTGGAGCTTCTCGCCCAGGGAATCGAACATCAGATCTCGAGCCTAGTTCAGCGCTGAGCCGGCGCTCAGGTTCCGGATCCGCCCGAGCCGCCCTGAATCGCCCGCCGAGGACCCGGTTGGGGTTCGGTGGCGGCGTCAGCGATCAGGATGCCGTCTCGGATCTGGGACATGATGTCCCCCACCGAGCTCGGCGAATGCGGCAGCAGGATCGTGTTCGTGTTCGAGGCCTCGCCGAGCGCGCGGACCATGTCGGTGTACTGGGTCAGCGCCACCAGCGCCATCGCCTCCTTGGGATCGAGACCGTGCTGGGCGATGATCTCGAGCGACTCGTGGAGCCCCTCGGCGATCGCCTTGCGCTCGGCGGCGACACCCTCGCCCTGCAGGCGCATCGTCTCCCTCTCCCCTTCCGCCTTCTTGACCGCCAGCGTCTTCTGGGCGTCACCCTGGGCCGCCGCCGCCACCTGGTTGCGCTGGGAGGCGTTGATGTTGTTCATCGCGTCCTTGACCCGCTGGTCAGGCTCGATGTTCACGATCAGCGCCTTGACTATCTCATAGCCGTATTCCGCCATCTGGCTGTGCAGCGTGTCCTGAATGTGCTTGGCGATCGTGTCCGCGTCCGCATAGGCCTCGTCCAGGTCCATGCTCGGAATGTGCGAGCGCACGACGTCGAAGGCATAGGCCTGCATCTGGACCTCGGGATCGTCCAGCTTGTAAAAGGCATCCTGTACCTGCTCGTCCGACGCGCCGGCCCGGTACTGAACGGCGAGCCTGACCACGACGAACACGTTGTCCTTGGTCTTGGTCTCGATCTGCGCGTTGAGCTGCTCGACCTGGAGGCTGACCCGGCCCGCGACGCGCTCGACGAACGGCGTCTTGGTCTGGAGGCCGGGACCGGCCACGCGGACGAACTTCCCGAACCGCTCGACGATTGCGCGTTCCTGCTGCTCGACGGTGAAGAAGAAAAGTGGCATGAATCAAACCCCTGCGGTGAGTCGCGGTGTAAGACCACTGAGAGTACCTTCAGGACCATGGCGCGGGAAGCGGATCCGCTGGATTTGATTGGTTCTAAGGCCGACGAGCGCCTGCTCGGCGAGGACCGCGGTCACCTCCCTGCCGGCATGGATCCGGCGCCCCAACCGCTTCCGGAGAGCCAGGCGCGCCGCCAGGTGGTCCGATTCGGGGCGACGATGACGGGCGTCACGCTGGTCGGAGGAGTGGCGCTGGCGCTGCTGGGGCTGATCGAGACGATCGCCGACGGAGGCCTCGGATGGGTCGCCGTGCTCGTGCTCGGCCTCATCCTCGTGACCACGCACTGGGGCTGGGTGCACGTCGCCGAGCTGACGGGAAACAGAATCGAGGCGAGCCGTCACGCTTCACTGGACGAGCGCCGCCAGCACTGGCTCTCGCAGATCGAGCCGTATCCGCGCTGGGAAGTGCGAACCCGGGCCGATCCGGGCGGAGAGATCACGATCGAGACCGTCGTCTACCGGCCGGTGCCCCGTGGAGAGCGGAGATTCAGCTTCACCCGGGAGCTCGCGAGCCGCGAGGTGCATCCTGCCGAGGAGCCCGCGGCGGAAGTGACCGAGCGAGCCGAGCTTCTGCGCCGCCAGGCGGCGGCCGCGACCCGGCAGGCGCGGGAGCAGTTCGAGGTCGCGAACGATGCCTACGAGCGGGCGCTCATCGCCAGCGACGATGAGGAGCAGCGGCGGGCTGCCCTGCAGGCCGCATCGGAGGCGCTCTCCGAGCGGATCAACGCGAACCTGAGCGACCCTCCGCTGACCGAGTAGAGCTAACTCACCAGCGCGCGGGCATAGTCGAGCGGCTCGAACGGCCGCAGGTCCTCGAGCTGCTCTCCCACCCCGATCAGCTTGACCGGGATCCCCAGCTCGGAGGCGATCGCCAGCGCGATGCCGCCCTTGGCCGTGCCATCGAGCTTGGTCAGGACCAGCCCGTCGACCCCGACCGCCTCGGAGAACAGGCGGGCCTGGCGCAGCCCGTTCTGCCCGGTCGTGGCATCGACGGTGAGAAGCGTCTCGTGGGGCGCGTCGGGGATCTGGTTGGCGATCACGCGCCGGACCTTGGCCAGCTCGGCCATCAGGTCATCCTGGGTGTGCAGGCGCCCCGCGGTGTCGACGATCACCACGTCGTCACCCTCGCGCCGGGCGGTGGCGATCGCGTCGTAGGCCACGGCGCCGGGATCGGAATCGGGCGCACCCTTGACGAACCGCGCGCCGGCCCGTTCGGCCCACTGCTCGAGCTGCTCCACGCCCGCGGCGCGGAACGTGTCGCCCGCCCCGAGGACGACCGAGCGGCCGAGCTGGCGGTTGAGGTGCCAGGCCAGCTTGCCCACGGTCGTCGTCTTGCCGGTTCCGTTGACTCCCGCGACCAGGATCACCGTCGGGTGGGCCCGGAGGTCGATCCGGTCCTCGCCCGTGCGGGCGATGTCGGCGAGCAGCTCCGTGAGCCGCTCAGTCAACGCCTCGCCGCCGCTCACGGTTCCCTCGGTGGCCTCGCGTTCGAGCTCCTGCACGACCTGAGCCGTGGTCCGAGCCCCCACGTCGGCGTAGATCAAGGCCTCCTCGAGCCGCTCCCAGGTCTCTTCATCGAGCTCGTCGAACAGGGTGGCCTGGATCTCGGTGCTGAGCGCCTGCCGGGTCCGACGGAGGCTCTCGCGCAGGCGCCGGAAGCGGCCTACCGGAGGCTCCTCTCGGCCGAGATCAGCCTCGGCCGGGGCTCCTTCGCCGGCCGTCCCGTCGACGATGAAGAGGTCCGTCCAGTTACGCGCCATCCGGCTGGCCTACCCGGACGCTAGGCCGCAGCTTCGGCTTCACGCGGGAGTCGCTGCGAGATGACCTTGGAAACGCCGTCCGAGCCCATCGAGACCCCGTACAGGATGTCGGCCGCCTCCATCGTCCGCCGCTGGTGGGTGACAACGATGAACTGGGCCTGCTGGGAGTAGGCCCGCAGGAGGCCGAGAAAGCGGTCGATGTTGAGGTCATCGAGCGCCGCCTCGACCTCGTCGAGGATGTAGAAGGGACACGGGCTGGCCAGGAACACAGCGAACAGGAAGGCGAGCGCGGTCATCGACTTCTCGCCGCCCGACAGAAGGGTTAGCCGCTTCATCTCCTTGCCCGCCGGGTTGATCTCGATCTCCACCCCGAGGCGATCCTCTTCTGGTGTCGCCTCGGCCTCGCCCGCCTCGTCCCCATCGGCGGGCTCGGAATCGCCGCCGGCGCCGTCGCCGCCGAGGACCCGCGGTTGGCCCTCGGCATCGGCGACCAGGCGGAGGCGGCCGTGACCGCCGGGGAAGAGCTGGGCCGCCACCTGCTCGAAGTTCCGCGCCGCCGCCTCCAAGGTCTGCTCGAAGGTCTCCCGGATCTGGCGGTCGGTGTCGGAGATCAGCTTCTCCAGCTCACGCAGGGCGGCCTCGAGGTCTGAGCGCTGGCGTTCCAGCTCCTCCACGTGCTCGACCGCCTCGGCGTACTCCTGCTGGGCCAGCGGGTTGACCGGGCCGAGCTGCTCACGACGCCGGGTCAGACGCTCGAGCCGTCCCTCAAGCGCCGCGCGCTGCTCGGCCGCCAGCTCGTCCGTGGCCGCCGCTGCCTCGAGCTCCAACCGCCCCGCCAGCTGCTTGAGCTCGCCCTCCACCTCGGCGGCACGGTCGCGCGCCCTGAGGAAGGCGACCTCGGTCCTCGTCACCGCCTCGGTCGACGTGTGCAGCTGGGCCTGAAGGGCGGCCTCCTCCCGGGCGCAGGTCCGGAGCTCGGCGGCCACGTGCTCACCGGCCTCGCGGTCGGCGGCCAGCGCCGCGTCAAACGTGTTCCGCTGAAGCGTGATGGCCTCAGCGACGCGGCCCAGAGTCTCGATCGTCCGCTCAAGGCTGGGTGAGAGCGCCTCGTCCCTCGCCACCGCCCGGCGCAGGCGCTCCGTACGGCGGGCGCGCTCGGCGCGCTCGGCCGCGGCCCGACTCAGCTTGTCTCGCTCGGCGGCGATCTCCGCCACCACAAGCCGGCGCCGGTCCTCGCCCGGACCCTCCTCCGGGGCGGCCCGACGGCGCTCGATGGTGGCCGCCGTCCTTCGCTCCTGCTCCGCGGCCTCGTCACGCTCCCGGAGCGCGTTTCGCTGCCTGACGATCGCGGCCTCACGCCCTGTCTCAGCCTCCTGGAACTCGGCGGTGGCCCGCTCCAGCGCCGACGCAGCTGCCTGCTCGGCCTGCGCCGCCGTTTCGCTGTCAGCGATCAGCTGCTCGCGGCGGTTGCGCTCGGCGAGCACGCGCTCTTCCCCCACCGCTGGCGCCTGGCGGATCTCCCGGCTCGGAGCCGACCACACGCGGCCCCCGCGGGTGACAGCGACACCAGCGAAGGACGCCGGGAGCCCGTCGAGCGAATCCACGACCCAGGTGCCGGCAAGCAGCGTGCGCACGAGCTCGACGACCTCCGAGGGGCCGCGGACGTGATCACTCAAGCGCTCTGCCCCGGCGGTGGGGGCGGCTTCGCGCCCAGCCGCGGGGCTCGCCGAGGCGCCGGCTAGAAGCGTCCGCGCCCCGTCAGCCCCGGCCGAGTCGAGCAGCGTCTCGGCCGCCGTCCGGTCGCGCACGACAGCGGCCCGGAGCCGCCCGTCGAGGGCGGCAGCCACGGCGTGCTCGTACCCGGGATCGACCTTAAGCTGGTCGGCCAGGATGGCCGCGTCACCCGGCCGCCCGGCCTGGGTGCGCAGAAACTGGTTGACGACGGCCAGCTCGGCGCCGACCCGAGCGGCCTGGCGACGGGCCGCCTCGACGCCCCGCTCGGCCTGGCGCAGCTGGGTGGCCGCGTGCTCCGAGCGCTCCTCGGCCTGGGCCCGGAGCGCGGTCACCGTCTCGAGCTCGGCGGAGCGCTCCGCGACGATCTCCCGGGCGGCTATCAGCTCGGCCTCGAGAGCCGCGAGCTGCCCGGCCAACCGCTCCTCGCGGTCACGCTCGAGCTCGGCGAGCTCGCCCTCAAGCCTCGCGATCCGACCCTCCGCCTCCGGGTCAGCCGCCTCGCCCTCCCCCTCGCTATCCAGCGCCGCAAGCTGCGCGCGGGTCTGGCGCAGGCGGTCCTCGGCGCTCGCGGCGGACGCGCGCAGGGCGCCGAGCCGGTCGGCCACGCGCTCGGCCACGGACTGGGCGACGAAGCAGCGGCGAGAGAGCTCTTCGCGCTGGGCGCTCCGGCCGGCCAGGGCCTCCTCGGCGGCCTCTCGGCGCCGCGCCACGCCCTCGAGCTCCTGCTCCAGCCGCTCGCGCTGGGCTCGCGTCGCCGCGGCTTCGGCCTGGGCGCCGGCCAGCAGGGCTCGCTGGGACCTCAGATCATCGCGAGCCAGCTCCCAGCGCGCCTCGAGCGACTGCCGTTCCAGGCGCTCATGCAGCTCCGCGGCCTCCGCCTGGCGCTTGAGCGGACGCAGTCGGCTGCGGGCCTCCCGCTCGACGTCGAGGGCGCGGTCGAGGTTGTCCTGAGTCCGCGCGAGCTTGAGCTGGGCCCGGCGCCGCCGCTTGCGGTGCTTGCCCAGACCGGCTGCCTCCTCGATCAAGAGCCGCCGGTCACGCGGTTTCGAGGTGACGATCGATTCGACCCGTCCCTGCGAGATGACCGAGTGCATTTCCTTACCGAGGCCGGTATCGGAGAGAACCTCGATCACGTCGACGAGCCGGCACCGGGCGCCGGCGAGCCGGTACTCGCCCTCGCCGGTGCGATCGAGGCGGCGGAGAATCGAGACCTCGGGCATGCCCAACCCCAGGACCCCGTCACTGTCATCGAGGATGAGTTCGACCTCGGCGCTGCGGCTGGCCTGGCGCCCGGGCGCCCCAGCGAAGATCACGTCCTGCATGGACTGGCCGCGTACGGCGAGGGGCGATTGCTCCCCGAGCGCCCACAGGACCGCATCGGTGACGTTCGACTTCCCACTGCCGTTGGGTCCGACGATCACGCTGACCCCAGGGCCGAACTCCAAACGCGTGCGATCAGGGAAGGACTTGAAGCCCTTGAGGACGATCGACTTCAGGTACACGGCGTGGCTCTCATTGTTCGAGGATCTCCAGGGCGGCCTGGGCCGCTTCCTGCTCGGCATCCTTCTTGCTCCGCCCCGTGCCGCGTCCCATCTCGACCCCGCCAATCGTGGCCCGGATCGAGAACGTCCGGTCGTGCGGCGGCCCCTGTTCCTCGATCACGTCGTAGGTGACGAGCGCCCCCTGGCGGGCCAGGCGCTCCTGGAGGGCCGATTTGAAGTCGACCGGGTGCTCCAGGGCGTCGCCAATCTCCGGCGTGAAGGCGTCGACGACGGCGGCGGCCGTCCGCTCATAGCCGAAGGCGAGGAAGCAGGCACCGATCACCGCCTCGATCACCGAGGCGAGCACGCGCTCGGTTCGGATCAGCGTCTGGACGCTGGCGGCCGCCGAGGCGGGAGCCGCCGTCTCGAGCCGCTCGGGAATGCCCAGGCGCTCGGCCACCTCCTTGCAGGACCGCCCAGAGACGGCCTGGGCCCGGATCTTGGTCAGCCGGCCCGCCCCGAATCGCTCCGCCTCAAGCCGGGGATAGAGGTAGGCGGTCACGGCCAGCGCCAGGACGCTGTCGCCGAGGAAGGCCAGCCGTTCATAGGACTCCGACCGGCGCTCGGTCCACGAGGCATGGGTGAACACCGGGGTCGCGAGATCCTCCGGGAGCCGGTC
The DNA here is from genome assembly GCA_035505215.1 of Solirubrobacteraceae bacterium. GTDB lineage: Bacteria > Actinomycetota > Thermoleophilia > Solirubrobacterales > Solirubrobacteraceae > Palsa-465. Next base: position 33,669 of record DATJQY010000021.1, read on the forward strand.
GAGCAGCTCCCACAGGCCCGTCGCAGAGCCGGACTCTGTCCGCGCTGGCTCTTCGATCACTCCGCGTCGGTGCCCTGGCTCGCCGCTGCCGAAGAACGTGAATCGACGGCACCGCTCGCCATCACGAAGTCCACCGCCTGCCCCACGGTGAGGATCCGAGCCGCCTCCTCGTCGGAGATCTTGACTCCGTAGGAGTCCTCGAGCTCCTGGACGAGCGTGTAGAGGTCGAGCGAGTCCGCCTCGAGGTCCTCTTTGAAGCGAGTCGCCTCGGAGATGATCTCCGGATCGACCTCCAGCTCGTCGGCCAGATGGGCCTGGATGAGCGAGAAAACCTGCTGCCGATTCATCGGTTGGACACCGTAGCCGCGGAACCGGACGGCCCATCGCCTCCTGTGGCCGCGGTTTCCTCGGCGGAAGCGTCCTCTCCATCGCCCTGGCCGGGTGCCGGGCGCAATGCCCCGGCCTGCATCAGCGCCTGGCGCGTACGGCCGATCACGTCCTCCTGGACCCCGAGCGCCGCCACCTCGATGGCGCGAGCGAAACCGCGGGCCGAGAAGCGGCCATGGGCGATCACTCCGAGCCGTCTTAGGCCAAGCAGGTACGCCCCACCTTGATCTTCGGGGTCGATCTGCGCGCGTAGCTCCCGCACGGAACTCGAGAGGAGCAGCCCGCCCAGGCGCCCGCGCCAGGAGGAGAGCGCCGCCTCCTTGACCGCCCGCAGGGTCCGTGCCGACACGCCTTCGGTGAGCTTCAGGGTGATGTTGCCGGTGAATCCGTCCATCACGACGACATCGGCGACGTTCTCGGTCAGCTGCGTGCCTTCGATGTTGCCGATGAAGTTGAGCCCGGCCCCGGCCGAGCCGGCGAGCTGCTCGTGCACGGCGACGAGCTCCGGGGTCCCTTTGGCCGGCTCCTCGCCGTTGGAGAGCAGGGCTACCCGTGGCGCCGGACGCTCGAGCATGGCCTGGGCAAAGGCCGAGCCCATGTGCGCGAATTGGATCATGTGCTCGGGTCGGCAGGTGACGTTGGCGCCGACGTCAAGGAGGAGGACCGGCGTCGCGCCCGGGACGGGCAGCGGTAGCGCCAGGGCGGGGCGGTAGATCCCGCGGTCGCGGCGGAGGTTGAACAGTCCCGCGGCGAGGGCCGAGCCTGTGGACCCCCCGGAGACAAGCGCCTGCGCGCGTCCCTCGGCCACCGAGCGGGCGGCCTGGACGATCGAGGCTTCGGGGGTGGTTCTGACGGCGAAGGCGGGATCTGGCGCCTTGGCGATCGACACCGGGGCGTCGACCACCTCGACGCCGTCGGGCACCTGACCGATCTCTTCGGCCGGACCGAAGAGCAGGACGCCGATTCCCCGGCTCGCAGCCCGTGCCGCTCCCGCGGCGACCTCACGGGGCCCCCGGTCCGCCCCGCCTGCGTCAACGGCGACGGTGATCATCGCTCAGCGGCTCAGAGGCTCGGCTCCGCCCCCGGAGAGACAACCTCGCGGCCCTTGTAGTACCCGCAGGTCGGACACACCCGGTGCGGCAGGCGCGGGCTGTGGCATTGCGGGCAGGTGTTGTAGGCGGCGGAGGCGGCCTTGTGCTGCGCCCGGCGCTTGGTCGTGCGGGCGTGGGATTGCTTCTGCTTGGGGACAGCCATGGGGGCAGTGTAACCAGAGGCTTGCCAGCAGCCCGGTTACTCGAAGTGAATCTCCGAGAGCTTGGCCCAGCGCGGGTCGGGACCCACGTCGTGGTGGTGCCCGGGCTCGGCCCGGTTCAGGTTCTCCCCGCACACGCCGCACAGGCCGGCGCAGTCCTCGCGACAGAGCAGCGTGGCGGGCAGGGCCAGAGCGAGGGCATCCCGGGCCCACGCGTGAACGTCAAGCACCTCGTGCTCCACGTAGGGCGAGCTCAGCTCCTCGCCCCCACCCGGCTGCCACACCTCACGGGCGTCGATTACGAACGTCGGCTCGGCGGCCTCGAGGCAGCGCATGCAGGGTCCGGTGAGGCGGGCCTCAAACCGCAGGCGCAGGGCGTATCCGGCGGCGTTGGTGCGCGAGACGTCGAGTTGGGCCTCGATGAGCTTCGGCTCCACGGGATAGCGCTCACCGCCGAGCGAGAAGGGCTCGACCGCCACGTGGAGGGTCAACCGGCGCCCCTCTCCCGCACTCAGATGAAGGCCGCCGAGATCGAACGTGTCGGTACGCAGCGACATGGTTCGAGCTTAGCGGCGGGGGTGGGCCGCGCCCCGGTGCCCAACGGCCTCAGCCGGCGGCGCGCAGACGACCCAGATTCAGCTGGCCGAGCTCATGCTCGTCCTCCTCGAGCACAGCCTCGACCTCGACGCGCCGCGCGCTCGTCGTCACCTGCTCGAGCTCCGGTAGCTCCCGGCCGCTCGAAGCCGCGCCGTGATCCTCGAGGCGGCGGGCCGCTGGGACAACCCGGTGCTCGTAGGAGCCGACTGTCTCGTTGTACGCCTTGACCGTGCTGTTGAGACGAGAACCGAGCGTCGCCAGGAGGCTCGACAGCTTGACGACCCGGGTGTGGAGCTCCCGCCCCAGTTCGGATACCGCCTGCGCCGATTCGGCCACCCGCTCCTGCTGCCACCCGTAGGCGACCGAGTGCAGGAGCGCCAAGAGCGTGACCGGTGTGGCGATCAGAACGCGATGGGCCATCGCCTCCTGGAGGAGGCTCGGATCAGCTTCGAGCGCGGGCCCCAGCAGCGACTCACCGGGCAGGAACATCACCACCATGTCGGGTGTCGAATCCAGGCGTGACCAGTACGCCTTGTCGCCCAGCTGCTTGACGTGCTTGCGCAGCAGCCGCGAGTGATCGCGCAGATGCTGCTCACGCTCCGCCTCGTCGCGCGCCTCGAATGCGTCGAGCACGCCCTGCAGCGGCGCCTTGGCGTCGACGACGACCTGCTTGCCGCCCGCCAGGCTGATCACCATGTCGGGCCGGAGCGTCGAGTCCTCGCCGACGAACGAGTGCTGTTCAACGAAGTCGCAGTGTTTGAGCATCCCGGCCGACTCCACCACGTTGCGTAGCTGCATCTGTCCCCACTGGCCACGCGCGTTGGGCTTGCGCAGCGCCGTGACCAGCGCTCCGGTCTCGGTGCGCAGCTTGTCGCCGGTTTCCGTGAGAGCGCGGAGCTGGGCAGTCAGGCGCCCGCCGGACTCACGGCGATCCTGGTCGAGCTTCAGCAGCTGGGCATCCACGCGCCCCAATTGCTCCTTGAGCGGGGCGACGAGCTGCTCCACCGCCTGCTGACGTTTGTCGAGATCGCCCTTGGCCTCGACCTGTGTCGCCCGGAGCTGGGCCCGGGCCAGCTCCGTCAGCTGGGTCATATTGGATTGCAGCGCCTCGGCACTCAGCGCCTTGAACGACACCGACAGACGCTCCTGGGCGTCCTTGAGGGTGGTCAGGCGCTCCTCGGCCAGGGCCCGCTCGTGCTCCAGGTCCGAGCGTGCGCGGTCCAGCTCACGTTCAAGCGGGCCCAGCCGGGCCGTCTCGAGCGTGAGCGCGTGCAGACGCGGTCGCAGGGCCAGAGCGACCGCGACGGCGCCGACGATGAGTCCGATGAGGAGCCAGAGGGCAATCATGCAGTCGATCAGGATCGCGCGCGGGGCGGACGGAAAGGATCTCTTGAGCGACAATCGGGCGATGGCAGAGGATGTGATCCGGCGCCGGGCGATCGTCGAGGGCAACGTCCAGGGCGTGTTCTTTCGCGACTCGACGCGGGATCAGGCCGAGAAGCACGGCGTCGCGGGCTGGGTGTCGAACCGATCCGACGGCGCGGTCGAGGTGGTGCTGGAGGGCCCCCGTGAGGCGGTCGAGCGGGTCCTCGACTTCTTGGCCCAAGGGCCGCCCCGCGCCAGCGTTGAGGACATCGGGATCCGCGACGAGGCGCCCGAGGGCCTGAGCGGGTTCGAGGTGCGCTGAGGGGGCTAGGCCGGCCGGAGCTTGAGCTTGCGAGACGCCACGGTGGCGGTTCGGAGCGCGGTGGTCTGGCTGACCTTGAGGAGCACGGGGAGGCCCCTGAATCGCCTGAGCAGCTGGGCGCCGTTGGCGTTGACGGTGAGCTTGATGGTGGCCGTGTGCCGGGCCAGAAGCGAGTACTTGCGCTGGGCCACGGTCACCGTTTTCGTCTTCGCGCGGGCCGCCACCGCAATGACCCTCGACCCGCGGAGCTTCTCAACCACCGTCAGCTGCATTCGGCCGCTGCACCGCTGGCCGTTCACGCCCCGGCAGCTGAGGTCCACGATCACCGTGCCGTGGCTGACCCGCGCCCTGAGCAGCATGGTCAGCGGGTAGCTCGTAACGACGGCGAACTTGCTGACCGCGGCCACGGAGCCGTAGTAGGTCGCGGTTACCCGGCAGGCCAGGCTCTGGCCCGGGTCGTGCTTCCCGACGACGTATGAGTTGGTCGTGGCGCCTGAGATAGGGACCCCATTACGCAGCCACGCGAATGAATACTGGAGCGACCCGTCGCCGGTCCAGTCGCCCTGGCTGCAGATCAGCGTGTGCCCGCGGCTCGCGGTTCCGGTGAACGTCGGGCGGACCGTATTCAGGGGCCGCTGGGCCTGGAAGGCGCCGATGTCGCAGGGAGTCGCTCTCGGCTCTCCGCGCTGATCGACGGTGAGCGGCTGGTTGGGCGGGTTTGAGGTCGGATCCATGCACTGGCCCCCGGCGCCGAGCACCGGGCTCCCGGGCGCGGGGGCGAGGGTTTGCGTAGGGCCGCCGTTGTTGGCCAGGGAAGACGGCAGCTCCGGGTTGGCGCCGACCAGGTCGTGGTTGGCGGAGCTAAAGCCGCAGCTGTCCGCCGCGTCGTCCTCGAGGTTGTAGGACTCGGAAGCGGCGGGCGAGTGGATGACGCAGCTGTCCTGCCCCTCGCCCGCGACGATCGTGTCGTGAATCGCGTATGGGTAGGGCGGGTTGATCCCCACGTAGACGTAGAGGTTGACCGGCTGGTTGTTCTCGAGCGTGTCGCTCTGAAGGGTCGCGCCACCGTCCGACCCTTCGGCGAGGACGCCGCCTCCCTGGCCTGAGCCAGGCGTCGCGCCAGCGCCGCCCTGGGCGGTATTTCCTAGGACTGTCGTGTTGACGATCGTGTCCGTTCCCTCTTGGCTGAAGACGCCGCCGCCCCACCCGGCTCCGCCGTACGTCGTGCTCGACCCTGGCGGCCCTTCGGCGCCCCCAGTGACGGTGTTGCCGGCGATCGTCGATGCGGTCATGGTGAGGTTGCTGGGATTGAAGATGCCGCCGCCCTCAGCGAGCCCTCCGTCGGTGCCAGAGCCGGCGTTGCCACCCCCCGCTCCACCGGTCGCGCTGTTCTGGGCGATGGTGCTGCTCTGGACGGTGAGCGGTCCGGTTCCCTCGTAGGCGATCCCGCCTCCGTAGGCGCCTCCCCCGGCGCCAGCGATCGCGCCCGCGCCGCCGAGCGCCTGATTCCCGCTGACCGTGCTGTCGCTGATCGCGCTGCCCGCGGGAGCGCCGCCTCCGTAGGCGATGCCACCGCCCTCGGCGCTGTCGCCGGCGTCCGGCTCGGCGGGTCCGGCGGCGCCGATCGCCTGGTTGCCGGTGACGAGCGCATCCTGGAGTGAGAGGCTGCCTTCGACAAGGATCCCGCCGCCCTCCTCGGTCGCGCCTGACGTCCACGACGGAGCCAGGTGGCCCCCGGTGATCTCGAGGCCCGAGAGCGTCGTCGACCCGTCCACCTCGAAAACCCGGTGCTGTCCGTCGGTCTGCTCGATCGTGGTGCCGTTCGGACCGCCAGGGCCGGCCCCCACGATGTTCATCGATTCGCCCAGGCCGAGCTGACCGCTCGTGAGCTGGAAGGTGCCCGCCTGAAGCTCGATGGTCGGAGTGTTCGACTGCAGGTTCGCCTGGGTGACCGCCGCCCGCAGGGTCGGGCAGACAGAATTCCCGTTGGCGTCCACGGGGGCGCACGATCCGCTCCCGTCTCCGAAGCCGGTGACCGTGAACGTGGATGCGCCGCCGGCCGCACCCGCCGAGGAAGCGCCCAGGAGCACCAGGAGCGAGGCCAACAGCAGCCCTAGACCTACGCGATGCCCCCTGAGCCCTCTCCGCTGCCCCAAAGTAGAACTTTTATACCGCCAAGTGCGCCTTCGCACAAGCCCTTCTCTCACCCACTAAGGGCCTGCTCAAAGGCCTCACGCGCGGCGTCGCCCCGGACGGCGAACACCACTCGCTGAAGCCCGCTGCCACCCTCGAGGTGGCGCCGGACCTCGGCGACTTCGATGCGGGCCGCCTCCTGCACAGGGAAGCCGCCGACGCCGGTCCCGAAGGCGACCAATGCCACCGACCGTGCGCCGAGCTCGTCGGCCTTGCGCAGCGTGCTCGCGGTGGCCTCGGTGATGATCTCGGCCGACGTCGGCCCGCCGAGGTGCATGGTGGCGGCGTGGATGACCCACCGGCACGGCATCGCGCCGCCGGTCGTTTCCACGGCCTCGCCCAGCCCGATCGGCGCGACCCGCTCGCTCTCGGCCTGAACCTCGGGTCCGCCAGCCCGGGCGATGGCCCCGGCCACCCCTCCTCCATGGATCAGCCGCGTGTTGGCCGCGTTGGCAATGGCATCCACCTCGAGCTGGGTGATGTCAGTGTCAAGGACCTCGATCGCGGTCATGAGCGAAGTGTGGCGATTTGGTCCCGAGGGGTGGGCGGAAATTGCCACGCTTCAAGAAAGTGGGCCTGGTAGGCGGCACGGTTGCCGCCGACGCGTCCCTCGCGTGGACTGCGACAGCCGTGGCCTGCGATAGGCGGGCGTCGGGACGCGGGTGGCGTCCCACGCCGGGACTACCCCACTTCCGCCGGCTCTTCCTTCCCCGCCAACCGCTCCCGCCCACGCCGCACAGCGGCGATGAACTTCGACAGGTTGACCTCAAGCGTGTTGAGGATCTCGTCGGCGTAGTCCTCGGCGCCGAGGCGGATCTCCCGCTCCCGGGCCCGCGCCTCCTCGATGATGTCCTCGGCGGCGCGCTCGGCCTGCCGGGTCACTTCCTCCTGCGAGATCAGGCGGTCCTGGCGCTCACGCGCCTCCTGGACGATCCGCTCGGCCTCGCGCTTGGCCTCGGCGAGCATCTCCTGACGCTCCTTGACGATCCACCGGGCCTGCTTGATCTCCTCGGGGATCGTGGCGCGCATCTGGTCGAGGATGTCGTAGATCTCCTCTTTGTCCACGCGCACCTGGTCGGTCAGGGGGACCGGCTTGGCGTTGTGGACCAGATCGTCGAGCTTGTCTATCAGTACCAGGACATCCATATCGCGCACCTCTGTTTCGTCAACGGCTGAGCCGTTCCTTCAACGCGTTCGCGACCTCGCTGGGGACGAGTTCGTCGATGTCGCCGCCGAAGGTGGCGAGCTCCTTGACTCCGCTTGAGCTCAGGAAACTGTACTTGTCGGAGGCCATCAGGTAAACGGATTCGATTTCCGGGGCCTGCCGATGGTTGAGCTGATTCATCTCCATCTCGTATTCGAAGTCTGAAATTGCCCTCAGCCCCTTGAGGATGGCGATGGCTCCCTTGGCTCGGGCGAAGTCCACCAGCAGGGTGCTGAACGGCTCAACGGTGATGTTCGGAACGTCGCGAGTCGCGTTCGCCAAAAACTGAATCCGCTCCTCGACGCTGAAGACCGTGCCTCCCTTGCGCCAGGGCAGGTTCACCACCCCAACGATGACCTGGTCATACATCGCCGCGGCGCGCGTGATCACGTCCAGGTGGCCGTTCGTGACGGGGTCGAACGTGCCTGGACAGACAACGACGCGCTTGTCAGGAGGGAGCATTTGCGTAGATTCGGATCAGGGTGTCGCCGTAACGGCGCTCATCGACGCGCCTCAGCGAAAGCTCGCCGGGTGCGCGCCGGTCGCTTTCAAATACCACGGTGGCACCGGTCGCAAGCACCGGAACCAGCGCGGCCGAGAGCGGTGGCCCGAGCCGGAGGGTTTCGCCGTATGGGGGGTCGAGGAAGACGAGATCGTATTCACGGCGCTCCTCCCGTGCCTGCAGCAGGAAGCCCAGGGCGGGTTGGTTTCGAACCTCGGCGGAGACCTCGAGGGCCTCCAGATTGCGCCTGATCGCCTCGACGGCGGCTCGCGACGAGTCAACCAGCGTCAGCGCGGCCGCTCCCCGCGATACCGCCTCGATGCCCAGCGCACCCGAGCCCGCAAACAGGTCGAGGACGCGGAGATCGTCCACCGAACCGAGGATCGAGAACAGTGCCTCGCGGACCCGCTCGGGGGTGGGACGCGTACCACGCCCCCGGGGGGCAATGAGCCGGCGACCCCCAAGCCGGCCGCCGACGACCCTCATGCTGGGATCGGCGCCTCGGCCTCCGCGCCGTAGGCCCGCAGGAGAGCATCCGGCAGCAGCGCGTGCTCGGGGAGCTCCAGGTGCGGATCGGCGGCGAGGAGGCGCTGGGCCTGCCCGGCCGCGTGCTCCAGCAGCTCGGCGTCACGCGGTAACTCGGCCACCTTGAAGACGACCTGCCCGTGCTGTCGCGTGCCGATCAACTCGCCCTCCCCGCGAAGCTCCAGATCGATCTCGGCCAGCCTAAAGCCATCCGCGTGTGACGCCAGCGCGCGCAACCGGGGTGACTCCTTCGCCCCAAACAACAGGCACAGGGACGCGTGCTCGCCCCGCCCGATCCGGCCCCGCAGCTGGTGGAGCTGCGAGATGCCGTAGCGCTCGGCGTCCTCGACCAGCATCACGGTGGCATTGGGGACATCGATGCCGACCTCGATCACCGAGGTGGCGACAAGCACGTGCGCCTGTCCCGCGGCGAAGGTGGCCATCGCCCGCTGTTTGGCCGAGGAGGGCATCTGCCCGTGCAGGAGGACGACCTCGAAGTCGGCGAACTCCCCGCTGCGCAGGCGCTCGAACTCGACCGTCGCCGCCCGGGCCTGGAGGACCTCCGACTCCTCGACCAGCCGGCACACGACGAAGGCCTGGCGCCCGGCCCGCAGCTCCTCCCGGATCCGGTCGTAGGCCCGCTCGCGCTCAGCCACCGTGGCGCAGACGAAGGTCTGGATCGGGCGCCGGCCCCGGGGAAGCTCGCGCAGGAGCGTGAAGTCGAGATCGCCGTAGGCGGCCAGAGCCAGCGTGCGCGGAATCGGCGTCGCCGTCATGTGGAGGATGTGCGGGCTGAGCCCGTCGGCTCCCTTGGCGTCGAGCGCCGCCCGCTGACGCACCCCGAACCGATGCTGCTCGTCGACGACGGCCAGGCCGAGGCGGGCGAACTGGACCGCTTCCTCGATCAGGGCATGGGTCCCCACGACCAGCGCCAGCTCGCCTGACGCGAGCTTGCCCCGCAGATCGGCGGCGCGGGCCGCCGGCGTCGACCCGGTCAGGAGCCCGATCGGGACCGCTTCGCCGGGCATGAGCGCCTGGAGGGTGGCGAAGTGCTGCTCGGCCAGCGTCTCGGTCGGCGCCATCAGCGCCCCCTGGTAGCCGTTCTCGACGGCGCGGAGCAAGGCGTACAGCGCGACGACCGTCTTTCCACTGCCGACCTCGCCCATGAGCAGCCGCTGCATCGGCCTACTGGCGGCCACATCGGCGTCGATCTGCTCCAGAGCACGGCCCTGATCGCCGGTCAGCTCGAAGGGCAGGAGATCGGAGAGCCAGCGCCCGCTCAGCTCGACAGGAGCGTCGAGGACCGGAGCGCTGACCGACTCCTCGTGAGCTCGGCGGCGAAGACGCAGCGCGAGCTGGGCCAGAAGCAGCTCGTCGAAGGCGAGGCGGGTCCGGGCCGCCTCGAGCTCCTCCTCACGCAGCGGGAAATGCGCTGCCGCGAGCGCCGCGGCCCGGTCGGGCAGGCGCTCATCGCCACGAACCGCGGCGGGCAAAGGATCGAACACGTCATCCAGTGCCGCCGCGTGCTCCTTGACCAGGGTGAGGATCTGGGTCGAGGAGATTCCCTCCGTGGCGGGATAGTGGGCTACCGCCTCAGCGCCGGCGAGCGCCTCTCCGGTCGGCGCGTGAGCTTGGACCGCGAAGCGGTTGCGGGCCTGGTACTTGCCGTGCAGGGCCAGCCGGGTGCCGGCCGGGTAGCGGTTGACCAGCCACGGTTGGTTGAAGAAGGTCGCCTTCATGACGCCGGACTCATCGCCCACCGTCGCCTCAACAAGCGGGCGCATACCGCGGCGCCTGACCGGACGGGAGGTGATCGAACGCACCTCTACCACCACCGTGGCGCTCTCCCCCTGCCGGAGCTCGGCCACCGTCCGCGCCTCCCGACGATCGCGGGGCAGGTGACCCAGGAGGTCGCCCACGGTGATCAGTCCGAGTGCCTGGGCCGCCTCCTGAGCCTTCTGCCCCCGGACCACCAAGGGCGCGTCCAGCCGCGACGGGCGCGGGTAGTGAACCGGCGCCGCGTCGAGCGCCGCCGCCTCAAGGACCTCAGAGCTGGCAAATGCAGTCGGAGCCACCCGGCGGCGGATGATGACTGTCCCCGCGGTCACCCGCCGAGTCGGCCGCTCCGCTATTCAGCCGCCAGCAGCCACCAGTAGCTCTGCTGTCCACCCTCTGAGAGCTCAAATTCGACGTCGCCGTGGGCCAGCGCCTGCACCGTCTCGTCGTCCAGCGGTGCCTCGGACCCGCGCAGGCAGGTGATCAGCTCGGCGCCCGCGGCCAGCCGCTCCAAGACGCCTCGCAGCGCCTCCCGCGGTGTTCCCCAGACGACGATCTCCTCCTCCACGAAGCCCACCGCATCACCCTCCTTGAACCGGCCCTGAGCGTCGTCGCGGGCGGCCGGCGCGACCGCGCCGGTGTGAACGCGCTCGAGGGTCGACGCCATCACGCGGGCGTTGTCCTCGGCGCTTCGCCGGGGGTCCAGTCCAACCGCCGCCGCCAGCCCGGCCTGCGGCGAGCGGGACGGGACGACCGTGACCCGTTTCTCCGACAGGGCGGCGGCGCGCTCGGCTGCCATCGTCACGTTGGGGCTGTTGGGGAGAACGACAACCTGTTCGGCCGGGACGGCGTGGATCGCCGCCAGCAGCTCGTAGGTGGAGGGGTTCAGCTTGGCCCCGCCGTCGAGGGAACGGACGCCGAAGCTCTCGAACAGGGCACGCATCCCGTCGCCGCTGGTCACGGCGAGGGCGCCGCAGGTGGCCAGGCGAGTCTCGCCGGCCAGGCGCTCTTCGCGTTGCTCGATCTGAACCCGCATGTCGGCCACGTCGAGGTGCGAGACGGTCCCGACGTCGGCGAACAGCGCCGTCGCTGAGTCCGGGTCGTCCGTGTGCACATGGACCTTGAGCGTCGTCTGGTCGCCGACGACAAGGACCGAATCGCCCAGTTGCTCGAGAGCGCGGACGAATCGGCGCTGCTCCAACCGAGAGCCCGTGACGGCGAAGTTCGTGCAGTAGCGGTAGGTGCTCGAGGAGTGTTGGGGGTGCGTCACCCGCGCGGCGGCATGGTGCTCGACGGGCGGGGGGGCGCTCCCTCGGAGCGCGCCGACGATTCCGGCCAGCAGCACCGTGAGGGCGTAACCGCCGGCATCCACCACTCCCGCCTCGCGCAGTACTGGGAGCAGGTCGGGACCGCGCTTGACCGATTCCTGTCCCGCCTCGAGCGCGCTCTCAATGATCTCCGCGATCACGGCATCCTGCTCGAGCACGGTGGCATTCGGCCCCAGCCGGGCGTCGTTCATGTGGGCCAGCTCGGAGGCGACGCGCGCCGCCATCTCCCTGACCACGGTGAGAATCGTGCCCTCGGCGGGTTCCCGGACCGACCCGTAGGCTTGATCGGCGGCGCGGGCCAGAGCCGCTCCGATGAGGACCGGATCGACGAGCTCGCCGGGCCGGCTGGCCAGTTCCTCGGCCGCGCCACGGATCAGCTGCGAAAGGATGACGCCGGAGTTGCCACGAGCGCCCAAGAGCGCCGCTCGAGCCACCGAGGCGACGATCTCCTCCCGTCCGATGTCGTCGATCGTGTGGTCCTCCGAAGCGCCGGTCAGCCGGTCGAGCTCCTGCAACACGGCCCGCAGGGTGAGGACCATGTTGTCTCCGGTGTCACCGTCGGCGACCGGGAAGACGTTGAGGTCGTTGACCTCCTCGCGGCGGGATTCGAGCGCCGCCAGCCCGGCCTCCACGACCGTGCGGAAGCGCACGATGCTGGGATCCGAGACGCGCCGATCCCCGGCAGCCTGTGCCTCGTGTCCGAGGTTGGGTGGCCGCAGAGCCACGCCCTAGGGCGCCTTGACTACCTTGCCAGCCTTGAGGCAGCGGGTGCAGACATAGACGCGTCGCGGCGTACCGCCGTCGTTGATCCGAACCCGCTGCAGGTTGGGGTCAAAGCGACGCTTGGTGGCCACCATCGAGTGGCTCCGGCTGTGACCGAACGCCGGTTGCCTTCCGCACACATGACAGACTTTCCTCACGGCGGCGAGTATAGAACGAGGGCTCAAATCGACCCGGTTGCCCAGGGCCATACGTCCGTCCAAAGCTCCCCACAGGAGGGGCGCGGTCTGATTGAAATCAGGCCGTGGGGGTAGTCGCCACCTAAATGGAACCCAGAGCCGATCGGGGCGCCGCGCTGCTTTCGGGGGTCGTTTTGCCATCCCGCTATGAGCCGATTCGGAGGATCGCGCGGGGCGGGATGGCCACCGTGTGGTGCGCTCAGGACCGCACGCTGGACCGCCATGTGGCGATCAAGCTGCTGGCCGACCGCTATGCCCACGACGAGCTGGCCGGCCGACGCTTCAAACGCGAGGCTCGAACGGCGGCGCGGCTGTCCGGCCATCCCAACGTGGTCACCATCTACGACGTGGGCGAGACGCCCGCCGAGGACGGGGCGCAGGCGCGCCCGTTCCTGGTCATGGAGTACCACGCGGGCGGCACCGCGGCCGATGCCTTGCGCACCGGAAACGTCAACCCGGTGAGCGCCCTGGCCTGGCTTCAGCAGGCGGCGGCGGCGCTCGACTACGCGCATCGTCGCGGAGTCATCCACCGTGACGTGAAGCTGGCCAACTTTCTCCTCGACCGTGAGCGCGTGCTCCACGTGGCCGACTTCGGGATCGCCCAACTCGGCACCGAGGACACGCTGACCGTCAGCGGGGAGGTGCTGGGAACCGCGGCCTACCTGGCTCCGGAGCGCGCGCTCGGTCACCCGGCCACCGAAGCCTCGGACCGCTACGCCCTGGCCGTGGCCGCATTCGAGCTGCTGGTGGGAGAGCGGCCGTTCACAGCCGAGCACTTTGCCGCCCAAGCCCGTCAGCATGTGGAGGATCCGCCGCCCGCGGCCAGCCGTCGCAATCCCGCTCTGCCCCCGGCGCTCGACGCGGTGCTCGCCCGCGGAATGGCCAAGCGGCCCGAGGATCGCTACGCCAGCTCACTCCAGTTCACCGATGCGATCGAAGACGCGCTGGCTCCAACCGTGCCCACGCGCCGGCTGCCCCCTGAGGCGGCCGTCCGCCCGCGCGGCGCCCGTCCCACGTCGCCCCCCCGCGGGCGCCCGGCAGCCGAGCCCACTTTTGTCCGCCGGCGGTCACATCGCCGGGGCCGCATCGCCGTCCTGGCCGCCCTGGCCGCCGTCCTTCTCGGCGTGGCCATCGCCGCCGCGACCAGTGGCGGGCCAGCGTCGTCGCGGTCCGCACCGAGGAGGGCGAGCACCCTGGCCAGCCGATCCTCGAGCACGCGCACCACGGCCAGCCACTCAGCCGCCAAGCCCTCCAAGCCCACCACCGCGCCGGCGCCTGCCCCCGCTCCTCCCTCGGGCAGCCCGGCACCGAGCGCCCCGGCGCCTAGCGCCGACGCACTTGAGGCCCGTGGCCACGACCTGCTGGCGGCGGGCAGCTATCAGAGCGCGATCCCGATTCTGCGCCAAGCCGTCCAGGCGGCGACGCCCACCAGCCTCACCTACGCCTACGCCCTCTTCGATCTGGGGCGCGCGTTGCGATTGGCTGGGAATCCGCGGGCCGCCGTGCCGGTCCTCTGGCGCCGGCTCCAGATCCCGAATCAAACCTCAGCCGTCCGGGCCGAGCTGACCCTGGCCCTCCGGGCGCTGGGCCAGCAGACGTAGGCGACTGAACCGCTAGGCCCGGAAGCCCGCCGCCGCGCGGCGGCTTGAGAGCTGGCGCTTGATCTCCATCGCGGCCAGGGTGGCTTCCACCGCGTTTCGACCCGTGTCACGCTTGGAACCGCCGCCGACGCGGTCGAGCGCCTGCTCCATCGAGGACACCGTGAGCACCCCGAACCCGCACGGCACCCCGGTGCGGAGCTGCACGTCCTGGATCCCGCGGGCCGCCTCCCGGCAGACATATTCGTAGTGGTCGGTCTCACCCCGGATGACCGCGCCGAGGCAGATGACCGCCTCATACCGGCCCGATTCGGCGGCGTACTTGGCCGCCAGGGGGAGCTCGAAGGCACCCGCCACCTCGAACCGGTCGATGTCGTCGATCCCGGCTTCGCTCAGCGCCTCCCGCGCACCCGCCTCGAGCCTGTCCGCCAGCTGTGGATAGAAACGGGCCACGCAGATCGCACAGCGGATGCCTTCGGCTCGCCCGTTCACTCGTCTGGACCCCCGCGCCGGGCCTCGTCGAGCCGCGCCTCGCCGCGCAGCATCTCCTCATCCAGGTCGAGCCCCTGGTGATGCAAGGTGTGCCCCAGCCGGTCCCGCTTGGCGCGCAGGTAGGCCTCGTTATGAGGGTTCGGGAGGTGCTCGATGGGGATCTGGTCGGTCACCGACATGCCGTACCCGGCCATGCCGGAGATCTTCTTGGGGTTATTGGTGAGGATCCGGATCGAGGTCAGCCCCAGGTCGGACAGGATCTGGGCCCCGATCCCATAGTCGCGCAGATCGGCGGGCAGCCCGAGCTTGAGGTTGGCGTCGACCGTGTCCAGCCCCTCCTCCTGGAGCTTGTAGGCCCGCAGCTTGTTGAGCAGCCCAATCCCGCGCCCCTCCTGGGAGAGATAGAGGAGGACGCCGCAACCCTCCCGCTCGATCATCGACAGCGCGGACTCGAGCTGTTCGCCGCAGTCGCAGCGCAGCGAATGAAACACGTCCCCGGTCAGACACTCGGAGTGGACCCGCACGAGCACGTCCTCGACGCCATCAACCTCGCCCTTGACCAGCGCAACGTGGTGCTTGTTGTCGACCAGCGACCTGTAGCCGACGGCCGTGAACTCTCCGAACGCGGTCGGCAGCTGCGTGGCCACGACCCGCTCGACCAGCTTCTCGTGCCGGCGCCGGTAGGCGATCAGGTCGGCGATCGTGATCATCTTCAGCCGGTGCTTGAAGCAGTACGCGGCCAGGTCCTCGCCGCGGGCCATCGAGCCGTCCTCGTTCTGGATCTCGCAAATCACCCCGGCCGGGTTCAGCCCAGCGAGCCGGGCCAGGTCGACCGAAGCCTCGGTATGCCCGGTCCGCTCCAGCACGCCACCGGGCTTGGCCTTGAGCGGGCGGACGTGACCCGGTTTGACAATGTCGCCGGGGCCCTTGGTGGGATCGACTGCCACCTGCATCGTGTGCGCCTGATCGGAGACGCTGATCCCGGTGGTCACGCCCTCACGGGCCTCGATCGTCACCGTGAAGGACGTCTGATGCGCGCTTTCGTTCTTCAGCGTCATCAGCTCCAGACCCAGCTGATCGCAGCGCTCGGGCGTCAGGGCGAGGCAGATCCAGCCTCCGGCCTGGCGCTGCATGAAGTTGATCGCATCGGGAGTCACGAACTGTGCGGCCATGACGAGATCACCCTCGTTCTCACGGTCCTCGTCGTCGACGACGGCGACCATCTTGCCCTCGGCGATGTCCTCGAGTGCCTCCTCGATGGTCGAATACGCGCTCTTCAGAGTGCTCATCTTCGAACCGCCTTCTCGACGTACTTGGCCAGCACATCGACCTCCAGATTGACCGTGGACCCGATCCCACTGGCGCCAAGATTGGTCCGCTCCAGGGTTTCGGGTATGAGCGAGACGGTAAATGATTGCGCCGCCACGTCGACCACGGTGAGCGAGATCCCGTCGACCGCGATCGAGCCCTTCTCGACCACGTAGCGCAGGATCTCGGCCCCGGTTTGGATCCGGAGGCGACGGGCAAAGCCGTCGTCCTCGAGCTCGGCGATCCGGCCCATTCCATCGACGTGGCCCTGAACCAGATGGCCGCCGAGCGGCTCTCCGGCGCGCAGCGGGAGCTCGAGGTTGACCGCTGCCCCCGCGCGCAGAGCGCCCAGCGAAGTCCGCGTGAGCGTCTCGTTCATCGCCTCGGCGTCGAACCAGCTCCCGTCGACGGCGGTGGCGGTCAGGCACACCCCGTTGACGGCCACGGAGTCGCCTTGGCGCAGCTCGCCGGCCAGCGCGGTGTCGATCCGCAGGCGGGCACCGCCCCCCGAGCGCTCGACCTCGGCCACGCGCCCCAGGTCCTTCACGAGCCCGGTGAACACCTCACCACTCCCGCATCCGAGCTGAGATCAGCAGGTCGCCGTCGATCTGCTCGCACTCGAGCGAGAGCGCGTGCGCCGCGTCGGCGATGGCCTCGACGCCCTCGCCCTCTAGCGCGCCCCTGGCCGTCCGCCCGCCGAGCAGCAGCGGAGCCAGGAAGAGACGGATCTCGTCGATCTCGCCCGCGTCGAGAAAGGCACCAGCCAGGTGCGGACCGCCCTCGAGGAGCATCGAGCTCACGCCGGCCGCCCCCAGCTGATCGAGAGCCGAACGCACTCGGGCCGGCTCATTCTCGCCAGTAGCCACGATCACGTCGGCCCCGTGGGTAATCAGGGTGTCGGTGGCCGCTCGAGGAGCGGCGCGGGAGACGACCACGGTGAGCGGATACCGACGGGCGTCCTCAACCAGTCGCGAGGTGAGCGGGAGCCGGGCGAGTGAGTCGAAGACCACGCGGCGGGGGTGGCGCGTGACTCCCTCGAGGCGGGGCGTCAGCTGCGGGTCGTCGGCGAGCGCGGTTCCGATCCCGACGGCCACGGCATCGCACTCGGCGCGCCAGCGGTGAGCACGGCGGCGGCTCGATTCACCCGAGATCCATTGGGAGTCCCCCGTGTGGGTGGCCACCTTGCCGTCGAGGGTCATGGCCGATTTGAACAGCACCCAGGGGCGCCCGGTGCGCGCCCGCTTGCGAAAGGGCTGGTTCTGAAGCCGGGCCCGCTCGGCGAGCTCACCATCGGCCACCACGATCTCCACGCCCTCGTCGCGGAGGATCCCGAGACCCCGCCCGGAGGCGTGGGTGCTCGGGTCATCGGCCGCCACGACGACTCGGCCGATGCCTGCGCGCAGGATCGCCTCGGTGCACGGAGGCGTGCGTCCGTGGTGGCAGCAGGGCTCCAACGACACGTACAGCGTGGTTCCGTCTAGCGTCGACTCGCCGGCGGACCGAATCGCTTCGACCTCGGCGTGCGGGCCACCGAGGGCGCGGTGAAAGCCTTCCCCGATGGCGTCGCCATCGCGACCGATGACCGCGCCTACGAGTGGATTCGGGCTGACAAAACCGCGCCCGCGTTCGGCCAGCTCGATCGCCCGCGCCAGGTGGCGTCGATCGGTTTCAGTGACACTAGACATGCTCGAATCCTCAGCATAGGGCGGCGAAAGCCGTCGGGCGAGGGCTTAGCCACACTTGCCACCCGTGAGGCGGTACACGCTCATCTCCGGGCCCGGGAGGTGGTACTGGGGCGGGTAGTAGTCGATCGACCAGTCGAAGCCGAAGGGCACTGGGTGGGCGGCCTTGGCGAACGGGCTCACGTGGTAGACGAGCCGGGCCCGCTGCGCGAGCAGCGCGTAGTAGGCGATGGCCTCCGGAGCGTCCTGGGGCTGGGCGAAGGCGCGCCCCGCCTGGAGCGAGCCGAGCACGACCCAGCAGTAGCCGTCGTTGACATAGCTGTCGAGGAGTCCCGGGTACAGGTTCTTCTCGTACTGATCGACGAGCACGAAGCGATGCTCCCCCTTGGGCAGCTGCGCGCCCGACCTCGATAGCGTGGTCAGCCAGGTCGGCCAGCGCCACCATCGCTCGCCCGTCGGGGTGGCGGGCAGCGAGCTCCCGATGTCCTCCGACCAGTTGTCGGGCACGAGCGGCTCGATCACGACCTTCGAGCCGGCGGGGACGTGGGCCACCATCCAGTTGCGCGTCAGGTTGCGTGTGTCGGGGCGGGAGAGCACCGCGTCGTTGTGAACATCCGCCGTCGCGCTCTGCCCCAGCAACAGCACGACCGCGAGCGCGATGATCGGTGGAGCGGGAAACCCGCGCCCCCGCAGCCAGCGGATCGCCTCTACCACGGCGTAGGCGCCGAGTAGCGCCACGAGGGGGAAGATCGGCATCACCCAGCGCCCGAAGTAGCGCGGCTGGCCTCCCATGTAGATGAGGAAGAAGATGAGGGTCGGGAAGATGACCAGGACGAGACCGATGCGCCGCCGCAGGACGAGCAGCAGCGCTCCCGCCACCGCAGCCAGGCTCGGCAGCCAACCGAGGCCCCAGGTGAACGTCCAGAGGTAGTAGCCAAAGCCGGTGCCCGGTCGCGTCCCGAGCTTGACCGGATCCGGGCCTGCCGAGAGCGACGCCTGCTGGCTCAGCCCAGAGAAAAAGGTGCCGGGCTCGAGCAGGGCGTAGGGATTGGCCACCACAAAGGCCAGCACCGCGACGCCGCCCGCCAGGACGAGCCGGCGCAGCGCCCGCACGAGCGAGTCTTCGGCGCCGTCGCATAGTGCCGCGAAGACGAGGCAGAACAGCATCACCCCGCCGGTGTACTTCGTCGCCGCGGCCAGACCGATCCCCAACCCGCTGAGCACGTAGTCCCGGGTCCGCCCGCGCCGCAGCACCCCCGAGATCCCGTAGAGCGAGAGCGCGACCGGGGCCAGCGTCGGAACATCGTTGAGGGCCAGGTGGCTGTAGAAGACGGGCAGAAAGGCGAGGCCGAGGATCGCCGCGGCGAGCAGCCCCACGTCTCGGCCGAAGAGACGGCGGCCGGCCAGGTACAGGAGCAGCACGGAGATCGTGCCCAGCCCCGCCGCGACCGCCCGCGCGACCACGAAGACCGCGGTCGGGTTGGTCGTGTACACGTGGCGGACCGCGTCCGCGCTGCCGAACCACAGCTCGAAGACGATGTAGAGGAGGTACGAGTAGGCGGGCGGGTTCAGGAAGTAGTGCGGGTTCAGATCGTGGCCGAAGAAGCCGATCGCCCGGGGCACGAAGTGGGTCGCCTCGTCCGAGTTGTAGCTGTAGGGCAGCCCCTGCTTGATCCCCCACAGGCGGAGTGCCAAGCACACGGCGAGGAGCAGGCCGAGCGCGAGGCCGTGGAGGGGCAGGGGCCGTGCCCTCACCTCGGCCCAGAGCGCCCGGGGCCGTCCCCAACGCTCGGGTGAGCGGGCCCCCACGGCCGTGGCCGGTGCGGGCTCGGTGACGATCGCGGCGTCCACGAAATCCGAGTATCCCGCTCTCGTCGGCCGCTCGGCTCCCCCTGGGGCCGCCTTGCCTCCCGCTACCGCCAAGCGCGGGTCTCCCGGTACCGTGTTGCCCAGTGAAGCTGATCATCCAGATCCCCTGCTTCAACGAGGAGGGTCAGCTGCCGCTGACGCTCAGCCGTCTCCCTCGGCAGGTGCCGGGGTTCGAGGTGGTGGAATGGCTTGTCGTCGACGACGGCTCGACCGACCGGACGATCGAGGTGGCGCGGGCGCACGGCGTCGATCACATCGTCCGGCTGACCAACAACAAGGGCCTGGCCGCGGCCTTCCAGGCCGGCCTCGACGCCGGGCTGAAGCTCGGTGCCGACGTGATCGTCAATACCGACGCCGATAACCAGTACGAGGGCTCCGATATCCCCAAGCTGGTCGCGCCGATCGTCGCCGGGGCCGCCGACATGGTCGTGGGCGACCGGCAGATCGACCAGATCGAGCATTTCTCAGGCCCCAAGAAAGTCCTCCAGCGGCTCGGCTCCTGGGTCGTCCGTCAGGCCTCATCGACCCACATCCCGGACACGACCTCGGGCTTCCGGGCCTACAACCGCGAGGCCGCCCTCCAGGTCCAGGCGGTCTCGAGATTCACCTACACGCTGGAGACGATCATCCAGGCGGGAAAGCTGCTCGTCGCCGTTGACCACGTCCCCATCCGGACCAACCCCAAGACGCGGGAGTCCCGACTCTTCCCTTCAACCACGGCCTACGTCCGTCGCAACGCGCTCTCGATCTTCCGTGTCTACTCGCAGTATCAGCCGCTCAAGGTGTTCTGGGGCGGAGCGCTGGTCGTCGGGATCCCCGCCCTGGCGCTGTTCATCCGCTTCCTCGTCATCTTCATCGAGAGCCCGCACACCGCGGCGCGGGGGCACATCCAGTCGTTGATCTTCGGGGCAGTGCTGTTCATCGCGGCCATGCTCCTGGGCGCCCTGGGGGTCATCGGCGACCTCCTCGACGCTCAGCGGATGATCTCCCAGAGAACGTTCGAGCGGGTCCGGCGCATCGAGCTCCAACTCGGTGTCGAGCCCTCGCACTACGAGGTCGGCGGAGGTCCTTCCCGCGAGCGCGAGCCCGACCGCGAGGCGCTCAAAGTATGAGCGCGCAGCCGGCCCCCCCGGTTGCCCCCGTTCCCACCGGCAACACGTTCGACAAGTACGGCTCGCGCAACCCGGTCGTCCGGCGGCTGATGACGGGCTTCGAGCAGGCGCTGACCCTCCTGTTCGAGCGCGCCCGGCCCGATTCGGTGCTCGACATCGGCTGCGGCGAGGGCGTGCTCACGCTCGAGTGGGCCGAGGCGCTCGGAGAGCGTCCGGTGGTGGGGCTCGACCTCGCCGATCCCAAGCTCGAGGCGGAATGGCAGCGGCGGACGCGGCCCAACCTCACCTTCGTCGTCGGGCGCGGCGAGGAGCTCCCGTTCGCCGACGGGGAGTTCGACCTCGTGGCGGCGGTCGAGACGCTCGAGCACGTCGAGAATCCCGGGCTCACCCTGGGCGAGATGACCCGTGTGGCCCGCCGGCATCTGCTCGTCTCTGTGCCTCGTGAGCCGCTGTGGCGGGGACTCAACCTGGCCCGCGGCGCCTACGTCCGAGATCTGGGCAACACCCCGGGCCACCTCAACCACTGGTCTCGACGCGGGTTCGAGCGGCTCCTCTCGGGGTACGGCGAGGTGACCGAGATCCGCACCCCCTTTCCGTGGACGATGGCCCTCGTGACCGTCACCTGATGTCGCTTACAGAAAGCCCCGCCGAGACGACGGCCTCGCCCGAGCCCTCCCCTCCCCCGCCCCAGGGCTCCTACGCGTCGGGTGCGCGGATCCTGACCATCGGGATCGCCTCGACCGGCATCTTCACGTTCCTCTACCTGGCCTTTGCCAGCCACGAGCTCAGCCCCTCGGCCTACAGCCGCATCTCGCTGTGCTGGGCCATCATGTTCGTGATCCTGTCGGTGATCTATCGCCCGATCGAGCAGCTGCTCTCGCGGACGATCGCCGACCGCCGCGCCCGCGGCCTGAAGGACCATTCGCTCCGAGTCCCCGCCGGGATCCAGGTCGGGTTCGCGCTGCTCTTCCTGTGTGTGGCCCTGGCCCTCCGTGACCAGATCCAAAACGGGGTCTTCGATGGCTCGGCGGCGCTCTACTGGATCCTCGTGATCGGGGTGCTGGCGTACGCGGCGAGCTATTTCGCGCGCGGCTGGTTGGCCGGGCACCAGCGGTTTGAGCTCTATGGCGGGCTGGTGTTCCTCGAGTCGACGAGTCGATTCATGTTCGCGCTCGCCGTCGCGGTTGGGATCGGCTCCGGTCAGGACGCTGTGGGACTGGGCATGGCGGTTGCCCCGTTTGTCTCGCTGTCGGTGATCCCGTTCGCGTTCTCGCGGATCCGCGCCAATGCGCCGGCTGGGATTGAGGTCGCCGATGCCGCCCGCGAGGGGCCCGCGCATGGGCAGATCGAAGAGGCCGCCACCGACCTCACGCTGAAGCAGGGAGCCGGGTTTGCGGTCTCCGTCGTCGGGATCATGTTCGCGGAACAGGCGCTGTTGAACGCGGGCGTGCTGATCATCGCCGCGACTCAGTCGGGCACGGTCGGAATCACCACCGGTTTGGTGGGGTTCGTGTTCAACGTGATGCTGATCGTGCGCGCCCCCCTCCAGCTCTTCCAGGCCATCCAGACCTCGATCCTGCCCCATCTGACCGGACTGGAGGCGCGGGAGAGCGCCGAGGAGTTCCACCGGGCGATCTCGCTGACGATCCGCGTGATCGCCGCATTCGCCGGGGCGGTCGCGCTCGGACTGCTGCTGATCGGGCCGCCGGTGATGACCGCGCTGTTTGGCAACAAGGGGCACCAATACGGCCGCGTCGGGCTCGCGGTGGTGGGGCTGGGGATGGGCCTTCACCTGATCTCTGGGACGCTCAATCAGGCCGCGCTGGCGCGTGGCCAGGCGAGGTTCGCTGCGGTGGCCTGGCTCAGCGCCGCGGCCCTCTTCATCGTCTTGGTGGCGACCCATTCGATCGCCAACCAGGTGACCCGCGTCGAGGTGAGCTACTTCACCTCCACGCTGGTGCTGTGCGGGCTCCTCTGGGCGCTCTACCGCCGTGGGGGGCCGGCGAGCGCCGATCAGGACTGAAGGGCCCGGCAGGTGGGGTCCTTGGCCGCCGCCTGACGCAACTGGGCGCTCTTTCCTGGAGCTACGGCGGCGATCGCCTCGAGCGCCGATTTGATCTCGGAGGTCACCGAGCTGGCCCCGAGCTGGAAGCTCGTGGTGCTATCGGTGCTGATCGACTTGGCCTGAGACTCGGCCTGGGTGAGCCGGTTCGTGGCGGTGTCGAAGGCATGGGCGAGCCGGTCGGCCAGCTGCTTTCCGTCCGACACCGCGGGCGTGCCGGCTGAATGCAAGGAGCTGGCCGCCCGCTGGGTTGCCGTTACGAGCGAACCCACGAAGCGTTGATAGTCCGCCTTGGCCACCGGGCGCGAGGCGTTGGCTGCACCCGAGGACTGGAGCGCCACGCCGGCGCTCTGGATCGTGTTCTTCCAGTTGCCCAGTGCCGTGCACATCGACTTGACGTACACCGACGGCTTGACCGAGGACGAACCGCCACCGCAGCCGGCGAGCAGGATCACCCCCAGCAGTCCGACCAGGACGAGGCGGCGAGAGCTGTGGGTCACGATCCCCATGCCGCGGCGGACAGGCGCCGGTAGCTCTCCGGGGGATCGTCTGAGCCGAACACAGCCGAGCCGGCGACGAGCAGGTTGGCCCCGGCTGCGACCACCGCGGCGGCGGTGGCTTCGTGGATGCCGCCATCAACCTCCAGCGCGACATGGTCGGGCAGCGCCTTCCGCATCCGCGCGAGCTTATCGAGCGAGGCGGGGATGAAGCTCTGGCCACCCCAGCCGGGATTGACGCTCATGCAGAGGGCGAGATCGAGTGACTCGCGGGCCACCTCGTCCAGAAACGATGCCGGTGTGGCCGGGTTGATGGCGGCGCCGGCCGTACATCCCGCGTCCCGGATCATGCTCAGGGCGTAGTGCAGATGGGGCGTCGCCTCGGCGTGGACCGTGATGCTGTCGGCGCCGGCCTGGGCGAACTCGGCGATATGACGCTCGGGGCGCTCGATCATCAGGTGCACGTCGAGGATCGCCCCCGCGGCGTGGACACGGTCGGCGATCGAGCCCATCACCGCGGCGCCGAAGGTGATCGGCGGGACGAAGTGGCCATCCATCACGTCGACGTGGATGACCCGGGCCCCGGCCGCGATCACGGCATCGACCTCATCTCCGAGCCGTGAGAAGTTGGCCGAGAGGATCGAGGGCGCGACGTGGCGCTCTCGCAGGATTGTGGGGTCCAACTAAACCGCCCGCAGCATGCTGCTGTGGCAGTGATTGCACTCCAGAATCGCCGTGCTCGACATGCGCACGATGGTGGAGTGCTCCCCGCAATTCGGGCACACGGAGACGAGCTCGAACCGCTGCAGGCAGTTGACGCACCGGTAGTTGCCGGGGACCGCGGTGGGCCGGAGCCACGGCTCTCCGCAGCTGGGACATTCGGCTCCGAGCTTGACCTGTGGTTCGCTCACTGGGGTCAGGTTAACGCGCCGGTCCGGCGCAAGCAGGCGATGAAGAAGCCGTCGGTGCCGTCGCGATCGGGCAGGAGCTGGAGGTAGCGGCCGCGGTCGTCCTGGCGCCAGTGCGGGTATCTCGCCCCCAGGTCGACCGCCTCCCACTCCGGCTCGGCCCCCAGAAAGGCGTCGATCAGGTCTCCTCCCTGACGGCGAGAGATCGTGCACACCGAGTAGACGAGGTGGCCGCCGGGCCGCGTCGCGGCGGCGGCGACGCCCAGCAGGCCGGCCTGGAGCTCGGCCAGCTCGCCGAGCGCTTCCGCGCTGGCGTGCCAACGGCGGTCGGGACGCGACTGGAGCGTGCCGAGGCCGCTACAGGGGGGATCGAGCAGGACCCGGTCAAACTGGGCCTCGTCTCGGAGCGCGAGTGCGTCCTCGGCCCGCACCTCCACGTCATTCGCGCCCATCCGGCGGCACGTCTCCACCAGCACGCGGGCGCGTGCCGGCTGCCGCTCGACGGCCACGAGCCGCCCCCGGCGCTGCATCAGCGCCGCGAGGTGCGTGGTCTTGGCGCCGGGGGCGGCGCAGAGGTCAAGCGTCTCCTCGCCGGGCTGGGGATCGAGGGCCCGGGCCACGAGCATCGAGCCGCGCGACTGCGGCGTGATCAGGCCGCCGCGAAAGAGGGGCGAGCCCGGGATGTCGAAGGCGCCGTCCAGCACCAAGCCCTCCGGAAGCTCGGGCGCGCCTCGGCTCGGCACCGGCAGCTCGGCGCGGACCTCGTCGGCCGTGGCCAGCAGCGTGTTGACCCGGACGGCCGTCTCGGCGGGCTCGTTCACGGCGCGGAGCAGCCGGCGCGCTCGCTCGGGACCGAGCTCCTCCCACCACAGCTCAGCCAGCCAGTCCGGCACCGAGTGCTTCAGCGCCGCCCCGGCAGGCGTGTCGTCGGGCAGCCCGGCGAGCAACGGCGCCCGCTCGCGCGCCGCCCGGCGCAGTACGGCGTTGACGAGCCCGGCCCCTCCAGGACTGCTGCGCTTGACAAGCTCGACCGTTTCACCGACCGCGGCGTGGTCGGGGATCCCGGCCAGGTAGAGAAGCTGGAAGAGACCGATCCGGATCCCGGCCAGGACCGCGGGCTCGAGGGTGGCCAGGGGGCGACGGACGAGTCCCTGGGCCACGTGGTCCAGGGTGCGGCGGCGCTGCACCGTCCCGTAGGCGATCTGCATCGCCAGAGCCCGCTCGCGGGGGTCGAGCCCCTCGGCCTCGGCGGCCAGCGCCCGGTCGGCGTAGGCGCCCTGCTCAAACACGCGCCGCACGGTGGCCAGCGCGGCGGCCCGGGCGGGTCTCATCCGCGCCAGCCGCGAAGCCAATCCTTCCCGGCCATCTCCCGCCGCCCCGGCGGCTTGACCTCCAGCAGCTGAAGCTCCCCCTCGGCGCAGGCGATGGCCGGAGCGCTAGCCCCCTCGGTCACGACCTTCCCGGCTGGCGCGTTACCGGGTCGCGCCCGCGCCTGGAGCACCCCGAGACGGGTTCCGTCTCCGATCTCCACCCAGGCTCCGATGTGAGGGCTGAGAGCTCGGACCACCCGCTCGAGCGCCTCGGCGCTGAGCGCCGGGTCGAGCCGGCGGTCCTCGGCGGTGATCTTTTCGGCGTAGGTGACGCCGGTCTCGTCCTGGGGGCGGCACTCCGGTCGCTCGTCGAGCGCGCCCACCAGTAGCTCGCCCCCCGTCGCGGCCAGGCGCGCCGCGAGGCGCCCGTAATCGTCGTCGGGACCGATCGGCTCTCGCTGCTGGGCGCACACCGGGCCGCTGTCCAAACCGGCGCTCATCCGCATGATCGAGACCCCGGTCTCATCATCCCCGGCCATGATCGCGCGCTCGATTGGCGCCGCCCCGCGCCAGCGCGGAAGCAGCGAGGGATGGACGTTCAGCATCAGGTAGTCGGACAGCAAAGGCTCTTTGATCAGCGCCCCGAAGGCGCAGACCGCGATCGCTTCCGGAGCCAGCTCGGCCAGACGGCGCGCCGTCGCCTCGTCATTGACCGAGGCGGGCTGCTCCACCGCGATCCCGAGCTCACGCGCGGCCACGGCCACGGGCGGTGGCCCGGGATGTCGGCCCCGCCCCTGCGGGCGGTCGGGCCGGGTCAACACGAGCTCGGGGCGGTGGGGCGAGGTGGCGAGGCGCCGTAGCACCGCCACGGCGAACTCACTCGTCCCGAGATAGACGGTGCGCAAGCCCTCGTCAGTCGCTGGCCGCTGGCGCCGGCATCCCCGGGCCTAGGCGGCCTCGGCCTCGCGCAGCATGCGGATGGCTTCCTTGCGCTGATCCCGGGAGGTGCGGTCGAGAATTAAGACGCCGTCGAGATGGTCGATCTCGTGCTGGATCACCCGGGCCTCGAGCCCGGAGGCCTCGATTACGATCCGCTCCCCCTGCTCGTCAAGCGCGCGTACGCGGACGTGCACCGGGCGCTCCACGTCGACGAGGACCCGGGGGAGGCTGAGGCAACCCTCCTCCATCGTCTCCAGGTCCCGGCCCGACCATTCGATCTCCGGATTGACGAGCGCCGAGACCGGCGAGTCCTGCTGGACCCGGTAGACGAGCAGGCGGTGAAGTACGCCGACCTGGGTGGCGGCGAGACCGACGCCCAGGGCGTCCCCCATGAGCTCCCCCATCCGCTCGACCTCGGACCGCAGCGCGGCGTCGAATTCCTGTACCGGCCGCGCGCGGGTCCGGAGCACCGGATCGCCGAACTTGCGCACGTGGGCGAGGGCGGCCGCGCGCCGCGCCGCGGTCTCGGGATCGAGTTCAGGCTCCTCCTCCCCCTCTAGGTCCTCCTCCGGCTCTACCTCGAAAGTCTCCTCGTCCGGCGGACGCTCGGGGTCGGTCTCGCTCATAGGGGGGGATAACCGATCGTCAGGCAAGGCCATCTGAGTCTACGCAGCAGCCTGCCTATTGCGGATCGACGTCGACGCTGAGGCTGACCTTCCGGCGTGAGGCGAGCGCCGCCTCCGCGTCGACGGCTGAGCCGACCGCGGCGATGGCCCGGGGCCGGTCGACGGCCTTGATCAGGAGCTGGACCCGGGCCCGGCCGCGGAGCCGAAACAGGGGCGCGGGGCCGAGCAGCGCTCCGGCATCAAGACCGCCGGAGGTGATCCGCGCATGCAGTGACCGGCCCAGCTCGGCTGCGTTCTCGGCCTCGGTCGCCGAGCAGACGACGCGGATCAGCGAGGCGAAGGGCGGATAGCCGAGGATCCTCCTCCGCTCCAGCTCCTCGGTTAGGAAGGTGTCGCTGTCGTGGCGGGCAGCGTGGAGGATGGCGCGCGCTTCGGGCGCCAGCGTCTGGACCAGCACGACCCCGCCCGCGGCGCCTCGTCCGGCCCGCCCAGCGAGCTGGGTGATCAGGGCGAACGTCCGCTCCTCGGCGCGGAAGTCGGGAAAGCGGAGCGTCTGGTCGGCGTCGAGGACGATCCCCAGGGAGACGTCGGGGAAGTCATGGCCCTTGGCCACCATCTGCGTGCCGATGAGCAGCCCCGAGCCGGCGGCCTCGAACCGGCTCAGCGTGAGGGCGGCCTGATCCTTGCCCTGCGCGCTGTCGGCGTCGAGGCGGAACACGGGGAAGCTCGCGTCGCCCAGCGCCGCGCGCAGCTCGTGCTCCAGGCGCTCCGTTCCCGCGCCGTGGCGGGCCAGCGCCGCCGAGGCGCAGTCCGGACACCGCGAGGGCACCGCCTCACGGTGTCCGCAGTGGTGGCAGGCCACCAATCCATCCGAGCGGTGCAGCACCAGCGCCACGTCGCAGTTGGGGCAGCTCCAGACTCGGCCACAGGCTCGGCAGGAGAGGAAATTGGACCAGCCGCGCCGGTTGAGCAGGATGATCGCCTTGCCCTGGGACCCGCGGAGCTCGGCCAGGGCCATCTGGGTGCGGGGGTGCAGCGGATGGTGCTGGGAGCGCATGTCGAGCACGTGCACCGGGGGCAAGGGACGGGCATCGATCCGGTCCGGGAGCGACAGCCGGCGCAGGGTCGAGATGCTTTCTGGGCGCGGGGTGGCGCTACCGCACACCAGCACCGCGCCCTGTTGCTCGGCCCGGTGTAGCGCGACCCCGCGGGCGTCGTAGCGCGGGTCGCCCTCGTGCTTGTAGGAGGGATCGTGCTCCTCGTCGACGACGATCAGTCCGACGTCGCGCAGCGGTGCGAAGACCGCCGAGCGCGGGCCCACGCATACCCGCGCTTCGCCACTGCGCAGCCGTCTCCACTCGTCGTAGCGCTCACCCTCGCCAAGGCCCGAGTGGAGCACGGCCACGAGCGGCCCGAGCCGGGCCTCGAAGCGAGCCAGGGCCTGCGGGGTGAGCCCGATCTCCGGGACGAGCACGATCGCGTCGCGCCCGGCGGCCAGCGTCGCCTCGACGGCACCCAGGTACACCTCGGTCTTCCCCGAGCCGGTGACCCCGTGGAGGAGGAAGTGCTGCGAGGTGCCGGAGCGCAGCGCGGCGCCTATCTCCGCCAGCGCCGAGCCCTGATCGGGGGTCAGGGGCGGCGGGCTGGCCGAGCGCGCCCCGACCGCCGGGATCGTGGGCCGCCGCGGCTGGGCCTGCCGACTGAGGCTCACAAGCGCCCTCCGCTCGAGGCCGCGCAACCTCGCCGTTCCGACCTCAGCCGCCACCACCGGGCCGCCAGCCACGGCTTCGAGCGCCGCCCGCTGGGCGTCGGTGAGCCGCTCGGCCCCATCCAGCGCCGCCCGGCCGGCCGGCGTCAGCTCGGCGACCAGGACCTCCTTGCTCCGGGTTCCGCTCCTGGCGCCTGGGGCGAGCATCAGGGTGAGGGCTCGCGCCGGTGTCGAGCAGTACTCGGCCGCCATCCACCGGGCCAGCTCCACGAGGTCGCCGGGCATCCCGTCGCGCAGCACGGCCTGGGGCTCGACCAGCCGCTCGGGCGTTAGCTCAGAGCTCTCAGCCAGCGCGACGACAACCCCCAGCGTGCTCTGCCGGCCGAAGGGAACCCGGAGCAGTGTCCCCACCTCGACCGGGCTCTGGTCGTCACGCAGCCGGTAATCGAAAGGTCCGCGCACCGCCCGCGCCAGCGTCAGGGGCTCGACCTTGGCGATCGTCGTCTCAGGGCCTGTGGGCATCTCGGCGAGACTAGAGCCGGCTTCCGATGGCCCGGTAGGCTGGGCCGGGTTTGCTGGACCTGCGCGAAGGCGAATCGATCATCTTCCATGGCCATCCCTCCTGGCGCTCGATGCTCACCTTCCACGCCCGGGGGTTCCTGCTCGCCGTCGCGGCAGGCGTCCTGGCCGGCGTGCTGAGCTCCGTGGCCGACGGCCACGTAGTCGCCGGGTGGGTCGTCCTCGCCGTCCTCGTCGCGTTCGTGATCGTGATCGTCCGAGGCGTCCTGCGGCGCCGGCGCACCACCTACACGATCACGAGCCGGCGGCTGACCATCGAGCTGGGGCTCCTGGGGCGGGAGCTCCACGAGACGCGGATCGAGCAGATCCAGAACGTGGGGGCTTCGCAATCAGTGCTCGAGCGCGCGCTCGACGTCGGCGACGTGTCGTTCGACACGGCCGGCGGGGCGGCGTTTGACTTCTCGTTCCGGGGCGTCGCTCGCCCCCGCCAGATCGTGCGCATGGTCGACGACGCGCTCCACCAGCGCGCCCCCGGCGACCCGAGCCTCAGACGCTGAGCGCCTCGGCGTCGAGCCCTGCGGCCTCCCGGAGCGCGGCCGCCTTGTCGGTCCGCTCCCAGGTGAAGTCGTGGTCCTCGCGCCCGAAGTGGCCGTAGGCGGCCGTCTTCTGGTAGATCGGCCGGTGGAGGTTCAGATCGCGGCGAATCGCCGCCGGACGGAGGTCGAAGTGCTCGGAGATGAGGCCGAGGATCTGCGAGCGGCTGATCTTCTCGGTGCCGAAGCACTCAACCATCAGCGACACGGGATGGGCCACACCGATGGCGTACGCCACCTGAACCTCGGCCCGGTCGGCGAGACCGGCCGCGACCACGTTCTTGGCCACATATCGAGCCGCGTAGGCCGCCGAGCGGTCGACCTTCGACGGATCCTTGCCGGAGAAGGCGCCGCCGCCGTGGCGGGCCATGCCGCCGTAGGTGTCGACGATGATCTTTCGCCCCGTGAGCCCGCAGTCGCCCATGGGCCCGCCGATCACGAAGCGCCCGGTCGGGTTGACGAGGAAGTTCTTGTGCAGCTGGCGCGGCTCGTAGAGGTCGGGATTCTCACGCAACACGGGCTCCACCACGTGCTCCCAGAGGTCGTCCTTGAGGAGCGACTCGGCGCCGTCACGGTGCTGGGTGGAGATCAGGAGCTTGACCACCTCGACGGGCCGCCCGTCGAGGTAGCGGACCGTGACCTGAGTCTTGCCGTCCGGGCGCAGGTACGGGATCAACTCCGCCTTGCGGGCATCGGCCAGCCGCTTGGACAGCTTGTGGGCCAGCGAGATGGGGAGCGGCATCAGCTCGTCGGTCTCCCGGGTGGCGTAGCCGAACATCATTCCCTGGTCGCCTGCCCCAGCGAGGTCGAACTCGTCGTCATCGCCGGGGTCGGTGCGGGCCTCCCAGGCCTGGTCGACGCCCTGGGCGATGTCGGGTGACTGCTTGTCGATCGCGTTGATGACCGCGCAGGTGTGGTAGTCGAAGCCGAACTCGGCGTCGGTGTAGCCAATCCTCTTGATCGTGTCTCGGGCTATCTCCTGGATGTCGACGTAGGTCTCGGTCGTGATCTCCCCGGAGATCACCACCAGGCCGGTGTTGACCAGGGTTTCGCAGGCCACACGTCCGCTCGGGTCATCACGGAGGACGGCGTCGAGGACGCCGTCGGAGATCTGGTCGGCAATCTTGTCCGGGTGGCCTTCGGTGACCGATTCTGAGGTGAAGAGGAACTCGTTATCTGCAAGCGCATTCATGGAATCTGGATCTGAATCTGGGTCGTGGTGTCGTCAGCTCCCCGCCACGACTCGAGACCGACCGCGTGGATCTTGTCCAGCGCGGGCCCCAGCGTCACCGGTTGCGCGCTAGCGATGAGTCCCGTCTGCTCTCCGAGGCGCAGGAGCTGACTTAGGTCGAAGAAGACTAGCGAGGTGACCCGGCTCGGGGTATTGGCGAGGCCCGACTGGAAGCTCGGCGAGGTGTTCATGGCCGCCGCGTGGCGGAACACCTGGGTGATCCCGCTGAGCCCGGTGGAGACGACGACAAGGCCGCGGGCGACCGCGTAATCAAGCCCGAACCCGGGTGCCAGCGACAGCTCGTGCACGGACACCCCGGCGGTGCTCGTGTCGGTCACCTCAGGCACCTGGCCGGGGCTGTCGGCGGGCGGGCTGAAGACCTGCGTGAGCGGCGCCTCGAGGTTGGCCAGGATGGCGCGGGTGCTGGCCATGTGGGCCGTGCGGGTGACGATCACCGGCACCGGGCCACTGCCCTTGTCCGCCGGCGTGACGGCGATCGCCGTCTCCCCGGAGAACACGCCCAGGACCTGGCGCAGGTTGACCCCCGCAGCGGCCAGAGCACCGCCCAGACGGGAGAGGAGCGGCGCCACCCTGGTCAGAGCCCCCGCCCGGGTCGCCACGCCGAGCAGGCTGGGCACGCTGGTGCGCAGGCCCTTGGCGTCGAGCAGCAGCATCGAGCCCGCGGGCAGCACCGCGGACAGGGTGGGCGTGAATGGGGCCGGAGCCCTGGAGGCGCCCCGGGCGAGCTTCGGGATCAAGCTCGAGTGGATCTCGACCTGCAGGCCGCCACTTACCGGAGACACGGAGAGCGCCGTCGCGCTCAGCCCCGGCCGACCGAGCAGCGCACCCAGGTCCCCGAGCAGACCCGAGCGTGGCGCCAGAGCTCGGCTGACGCCGTCCGCCGAGGCGTAGGCGTCGAATACGCGGCCGGCAGGCTCACTCGCCGCCGCTCCCTGGTACTGGCGGCTCGCCGTCAGCGAGGGCGCCTTTCCGTCGGCCACGTAGATCGCGCTCTCGACGCTCCCCGGCTGGCCGAGGACCAGGTA
Organism: Solirubrobacteraceae bacterium; assembly: GCA_035505215.1. GTDB lineage: Bacteria > Actinomycetota > Thermoleophilia > Solirubrobacterales > Solirubrobacteraceae > Palsa-465. The sequence goes on from DATJQY010000021.1 coordinate 65,579, forward strand.
ATGGCGCACGAAGGCGAGCACGGTTCCCCCGCGCTGAGCGAACAGCGCCACACCTCGGAAGCTCCCGTCGGGCTGCGCACCGACGCGGGCCAGGAAACGCCGGGCCGCCGGGTGGTTGCGCACGTCGAGGACCATCAGGGTGCCGGCGCTGGCTCCCGGCGTATCGAGGACGGCCAGGGCCGCCTCCTTGCCGAGCCACGGCTTGACATCGTCGGCAAAGCTGATGGGAGGGTTCGCCGAGCCGCCGAGGATCGCGTCGAGGCGCGTCGTCAGGGCGGCGAACAGAAGCGGCGATCCGGGGACCCGCCGGCTCAAGGCCAGGGCTTGGCTGACGGCGGGCCGGGCGGGGTCGGTGGAGAAATGGACGTAGAGGAGCGCGTTACCCGGCACCAGCTCCGCGGCCCCGGTGGCCGGCGGCGTGTCGCCTGAGCCGCCGAGGGCGAGAGCCAGCGCTACCGCGATCACCGTCAGCGCGGCGAGTACGAGGGCGGCGCCGGGGCCGAACAGGTACAGGCAGGCGAGCAGCCGGTCGCGACGGCGATTGGGCTCCGGCGGTCGGCTTGGACTGTCCGTCCAGATCGGCGGCTCCGGCGACCGCCGGGGCGTCTCCGCGGGCTCTCGCTGTGCAGGGGTTTTTTGCTTCGGGCGATCGGTCAGGGTCGCCATGCGGCGAGTCAACCATCTCGACGCTGCGCCTGCGCCAGTTCCCTTCGCTGGTTTCGCTCCACGAAATCGATCACGACGGGCACGCCTTCGAAGCCGTAGCGCTCGCGCAGGCGGTTCTCCAAGTAGTAGGCGTAGTCCCGCGTCACCCGCGTCCGGGAGTTGACCTGAATCGAGAAGCGTGGCGGCCGCGTCGCCGTCTGGGTCATGAACAGGAGCCTCAGGCGATGACCGGTCCCACGCGGGGCCGACCCCACCGGGGGCTGGCGCGCGGCCACGACGTCCGACAGGAAGCGATTGAGCTGCGGGGTGGGGATGCGCACGCTGCGCCGGTCGGCCAGCGCCGCGGCCTCGACGAGGAGGCGCTGGGCGTGGCGGCCGGTGAGGGCGCTCGCGGTGATCACCCTCGGGCGCAGGCGAAGCTTCTGATGGACCCGCGCCCGCTCGTGCTCGAGATCAAGCTCCTGGGCGAGGTCCCATTTGTTGAGCACGATCACGGTGGCGCACCCGCTCCGCATGGCCAACTCGGCCACCCGGAAGTCCTGTGCCGTGACCCCGTCCGAGGCGTCGCACACGACGAGGGCGACGTCGGCCCGCTCGGCCGCGCGGCGAGAGCGAAGCGCGGTGTAGTACTCGAGCGACTCCCCCACCTTGGCCTGGCGACGCAGGCCCGCCGTGTCGACCAGGACAAGCTCCCGTCCCTCAAAGCGCATGCGCAGATCGATGGCGTCCCGGGTTGTCCCGGCCAGGTCGGAGACGATCACTCGCTCGTCACCTAAGAAGCGGTTGACCAGCGAGGACTTGCCCACGTTGGGCCGGCCAATCACGGCCAGGCGGACGACCTCGGCGTCGTCGATGAGCTCCTGAGCTACCTCCGGCGCCAGGGCGGAGATCCGGTCCAGGAGATCACCGGTGCCGAGACCCTGGGCGGCGGACACCGGCGTCGGCTCTCCCAGTCCAAGGCGGTAGAACTCGGCCGCGAGGGGAATGTCGGCGGCGCTGTCGACCTTGTTGGCGGCGACGATCGCGGGGCGGCCGCCGCGGCGGAGCAGCTCGGCGAGCTCGGCATCGCCCGGCCGCAGCCCGGCCCGGGCGTCGACGACCAGGACCGCCACGTCGGCGTCGGCCAGGGCGGCGCGGACCTGATCGTGAACCAGCCCGGCCAACTCCGCCGTGTCGTGGAGATCGACCCCGCCGGTGTCGACCAGGGTGAGGCTGCGACCGTTCCATTCCGTCTCAAGCTCCTTGCGATCCCGCGTCACCCCGGCGACCTCGTGCACGACCGCCTCCCGCGACTGCGTGAGGCGGTTGACCAGGGAGGACTTTCCGACGTTGGGATAGCCGACGATGGCGACTTTCATCGCCGTCGAGGCTAGTGGGCCGCCCCTCGCACCAGCTCGACGATTCGCTTCACCACCGCGTCGACGCCGAGACCCGTCGTGTCGATGATCACCGCGCCCGGGGCCGGTCGCAGCGGCGAGTGCTCACGCGCCTCGTCCCGCTGGTCGCGGATCGTCTGCTCGGCCAGGACGGTCTCCGGATCGACGCCCAGCTCGGCTGCGCGTCTCGCCGCCCGCTCCCGCGGATCCGCGGTCAGGAACACCTTCACCTCGGCGTCGGGGGCAACCACGCTCCCGATGTCGCGCCCCTCCACCACCCAGTCTCCGGCCCGCAGCAACCGGCGCTGCTCGGCCACCATGGCCTCCCGCACGGCAGGGTCGGCGGCAGCTTGTGACGCCGCCTCGGAAACCTCGGGCGTCCGGATCGCGTTGGTGACATCCTCGCCGTCGAGGCGCACGCGGTCGCCCACCTCGATCTGGAGCTCCGGCGCCACGGCCGCTGGCTCGGCGCCTCGACGCAGAGCGGCCAGGGCGACCGAGCGGTACATGGCCCCGGAGTCGAGGTAGGTGAAGCCGAGCGCCTCGCCAGCCGCCCGGGCCACGGTCGACTTGCCGGCCCCGGCCGGGCCGTCGATGGCCACGACGGTCATGCCGCCAGCCGGGCCAGATCGCGCCCGAACCCGGGGTAGGAGACATCCGCGGCCTCCATGCCCACCACCTCTACGCCATCCTCGGAGCCAAGGCCGGCCACCGCCCCCAGCAGCGCCAATCGGTGATCGCCGTGCGCCTGCAGCCGTCCGCCCCGCAGGCCGCCCGATCCCTGCACGACGAATCCGTCCGGCGTCGCCTCGATCGTGGCGCCGAGCCCGCGCAGGCCCTCGACGACGGCACTGATCCGGTCTGATTCCTTAACCCGGAGCTCGCCCGCGCCTCGTACCACGGTCTCGCCCTCGGCGAAGGCTCCGAGCAGGGCCACGAGCGGGAGCTCGTCGATCGCCAGAGGAACCTCGTGGGCCTCGACGGTCGTGCCGACAATGGGTCCGAAGGAGACGTCGATGTCCGACACCGGCTCGGAAGCCGAGAACTCCCCCACCGGCTCGAGGTCGGCCAGGACGATCGCCCCCATGCGCTCCAGGATGCGCAAAAAGCCGGTTCGGGTCCAGTTGACCCCCACGTCCTGAAGGACGAAGCGCGAGCCGCGCACAAGCACGCCGGCGGCGATCAGGAACGCCGCCGAGGAGAGATCGCCGGGGACGTCGACGACCTCGAGCTGGGGCTCATCCACGTTGCCGACCGTGATCCGGTATCCCGAGTCGGGATTCCCCTCGCGGAGGACCGGGGCCTCGGCGGCGAGGAGCATGCGCTCGGTGTGATCGCGGCTCGGGACCGGCTCGGTGATCGTGGTCACGTCGGTGGCCAGGCCGGCCAGAAGCAGGCACGATTTCACCTGGGCGCTGGCCACGGGGAGCTCGTAGTCGATTCCCCTCAGGGGTGCGCCGTGGACGGTGAAGGGGGGAAACCGGCCATCACGGGCGTCGATCCGGGCCCCCATCGCCTCCAGCGGCAGCGCCACGCGGTCCACCGGCCGGCGGCGGATCGAGTCGTCACCGTCGAGCTTGAACGCCTTGCCCTGTTGCAGCGCGAGCCATCCCGGGAGGAGCCGCATCAGCGTCCCGGCGTTGCCGACATCGATCCTGCCCGCCGGCTGCTGGGCGTGGCGCAGCCCGACCCCTCGCACCGTCAGCTCGTCCGGCTGCTCGTGGACGATCGCCCCAAGCTCTTGGATCGCCCGGAGCGTCGAGCTCGTGTCGGCGGCCTGCAGGTAGTTGCGGATGCATACGGGCTCAGGCGCCATCGCGCCGACGATGGCGGCGCGATGCGAGATCGACTTGTCCGCCGGCACGCCGAGCTGGCCACGGAGCGCCCCCGCGGGCTCGAAGCGCACGTTCATGCCCGCGTCACCGGGAACCCCAGGCCCGCGATCAGCTCCCGCGCCCGCTCGGCTGGTGGCTCGCCGGAGATCCACAGGGCGATCACGCCCTCGCTCATGTCGGGCGCCGGGTAAAGGGCCATGTCGACGATGTTGACGCCGGCCCGGCCCAGCTCGAGCGCCAGCTGCGCCACCACGCCGGGGCGGTTGGGCACCGAGGCCCGGAGCTGGCAGAGCATGGCCCCGGCCAGCTGGCCCTCGAGCAGCCGCCGCCGGTCATCAGCCGCCCGGTCATTCCAGGCGCTCAGCCAGTCTGCGTCGCCCGCGGCCAGGGCCCGGGACACGGCCTCTAGACCGTCCGTCGTCTGCCCGATCGCTTCGATCAGAGCGTCCGCGTTGGAGAGGTAGATGTCGGTCCAGACGGCGCTCGGGCTTCCGGCCACCCGGGTGGCGTCGCGAAAGCTCGGGCCGGTGGCGGGCAGCCGCTCGTCCCCGGCCGCGAGCACGCGCCCCGCCTGGGCGACGAGCACGTTGGCCAGGACGTGAGGCAGGTGAGAGACGCTGGCCAGAATCGCGTCATGGGTCTCGGCTTCGATCGCCGCCGGCCGCGCGCCGATGCCACGCAGCAGACGGTGCAACCGCTCGTAGAGGACGCCCGAGGTGTCCCGCCCCGGCGTCAGGTACCAGGTCGCGCCCTCGAACAGGTCGCTCCGGGCGTGCTCGATCCCACTGGTCTCGGCTCCGGCCAGCGGGTGCCCGCCGACGAAACGCGGGTCGGGATTGGCCGCCACCACGGCGCGTTTGGTCGAGCCGACGTCGGTGACCACACAGTCGGCGCCTCCGGCGGCGGCGAGGACCTCGGCCACCGTATCTGGCAGTGGCCCCACGGGAACGGCGACGAACACCGCCTCTGCCCCGCTGACCGCGCCGGCAACGCTCTCGGCGACCGCGTCGACGGCTCCGCGATCCAGCGCCTCCCGCCCCGCGTCGGTGCGGAGGTCATAGCCCGCCACCTGGGCCCCGAGCCGCTCACGCGCGGCCAGGGCCACCGAGCCTCCGATCAACCCCAGACCGACGACGGCGATCCTCCTGCCCGGGGCGCTCAAGGCGACTAGCGGAGCGCCGGCTGCGCGCGCCGTCGGGTGTGGACGGCCGCGGCCAGGCCGTCGAGGACCTCGGCCGTCGCCTCCCAGCCCAGGCAGCCGTCGGTGATCGACTGCCCGTAGGTCAGTTCACCGGCGCCCAGATCCTGGCGGCCGAAGACGAGGAAGGACTCCACCATGGCGCCGATGATGGCGCGGGCTCCGGCGGCGATCTGCTCCCCCACGTCGGCGGCGACCTCGACCTGGCGCGCCGGGTCCTTGCCACTGTTGTCGTGGCTGAAGTCGATCATCGCCCGCTCGGGGAGCCCGACGTGCCGGAGGAGCCCCAGAGCCTCGGCCACGGCGGCGGCGTCGTAGTTGGGCGCGCCTCGCCCGCCGCGCAGGATGACGTGACAGTCGCGGTTACCGCGCGTGTAGTGGATGGCCGGGCGACCGGCTCCGTCGACCCCGGCGAAGGCGTGGGAAACCGCCGCGGCGCGGACGGCGTCGACCGCGACCTGCAGGTTTCCGTCCGTCCGGTTCTTGAAGCCGACCGGCATCGAGAGGCCGGATCCGAGCTGGCGGTGGATCTGGCTCTCGACCGTGCGGGCACCGATGGCGCCCCAGGAAACGGCGTCGGAGATGTACTGCGGCAGGATCGGATCGAGGAATTCGCATCCCACCGGCAGGCCGCAGCTGAGGACCCCGAGGAGGACCTCTCGGGCCCGGCGCAGCCCGGCGTTCACGTCCCCGGAGCCGTCCAGATGCGGGTCGTTGATCAGCCCCTTCCAGCCCGTCGTCGTCCGCGGCTTCTCGAAGTAGACGCGCATGACCACGAGCAGATCGTCCTTGAGCGCAGCCGCCCGCTGGCTGAGCCGGGCGGCGTAGTCGAGCGTCGCCTGGACGTCGTGGACGCTGCACGGCCCCACGACGACGAGCAGCCGGTCATCCTCGCCGTCCAGCACGCGATGGACCTGAGCGCGGCCGCTCAGCACCACCTCCGCCTGGCCCTCCGACAGGGGCAGCTCCTCGAGCAGCTCGTTGGGCGCCACCAGCGGCTCGATCCGCTCGATCCTGCGATCGCGGACCGAGTCGGCGGTGCTGAAGGGGGTGGGCGACACGTGGTCTCCCTTACGCCGCCACGGGGAGCCGGTTACCGGTCAGGCGCTTTCCGGCCAGCTCCGCCGCCGCCTGCACCCGCTCGAGGTAGCCGGCGAACTCGCTGGCCACCAACGACTGCGGCCCGTCACACGCTGCCTCCTCGGGTCGAGGGTGGACCTCCACGAGCAACCCGTCGGCCCCGATCGCTGCCGCCGCCAGCGACAGCGGCTCCACCAGCTCGCGCCGGCCGGCGGCGTGGCTGGGGTCGACGATCACGGGTAGCGAAGTGCGCTCCTTGAGGACCGGCACGGCGGCCAGGTCCAGGGTGAACCGGTAGGCGGTCTCGAACGTGCGGATCCCGCGCTCGCACAGGATGACCGCCTCGTTCCCCTCACGGAGCACGTACTCGGCCGCCAGCAAGAGCTCGTCGAGCGTGCTGGACAGGCCGCGCTTGATCAGCACCGGGCGCCCGCTCGCTCCGGCCTCGCTGAGCAGCGAGTAGTTGTGCATGTTGCGACTGCCGATCTGGAGGACGTCGGCCACCTCGGCCACCCGCGCCACCTCCCGGGCGTCGAGGACCTCGGTCACCACCGGCAGGCCGGTCTGGGCCTTGGCCTCGGCGAGCAGGTCGAGGGCCTCCGCCCCGAGGCCCTGGAAGGCGTAGGGAGACGTGCGAGGTTTGTAGGCGCCGCCACGGAGCATGGCCGCTCCCGCTCGCTGCACGGCGGCTGCGGTCTGGAGAAGCTGCGAGCGCGATTCCACGGCGCAGGGGCCGGCGATGATAAGGAAATGCTCGCCCCCGATCTTCTGCCCTGCGATGTCGAGCGCCGTCCCGCCCTGAGGTCCGGCGGTTGGTCGTGTCGCGATCATGGTCTGCTGGTCCTTTCTGAAAGCCTGGAGAACTCTAGGAAATCGGGCTGGATAGCCCAGGGCCGCGTCAGGCGGCGGGTGAGGGGCTGGCGCTCGACTTGCCGTTGTAGCCCGCCTGGCAGGACGGGCGGAGAGCGGGCAGGGCCGAGCGCCTAGCTAAATCGCCAGGCGTACCACCAGCAACCGAACGCGGCGGAGATGCGGCCGACATTGGGGCTGGCGGTGCTCATGCGCTGTGGGTTCTACCAGAGGGGGAGGATTTCGCAAAGCGTGGCGAATTAGTCCCACCTGTCGGGACCAACTCTCCACGCTTCAGTGGAGCCGGGCTCCTCCGCTCAGCGCAGAAGCTCGCCGAGCGCGGCTACGAACCGCTCGTTCTCCCGCTCGGTGCCGACGGTGACGCGCAGGGCGCCCTCTCGGCCCAGCGAGGCGCCCGCGCGCACGAGCACGCCCCGCTCCGCCAGGCCCTTGACCACGTCCGGCTCCTCGGCGCCCTCGGGGAGGTGAAGCCAGACGAAGTTGGCATCCGACTCGGCCACCCACAGGCCCAGCCGGCGGAGATCCTCCTCAAGCGTCATCCGGGCCGCCAGCGTCCGCGTCACCCGGCGCTCGACCTCGTCCTGGTGGCGCAGCGACTCGACGGCTGCGGCCTGGGCCACGTTGCTCAGATAGAAGGGTTGGCGGACCTGATCGACAGCGATCCGGAAGTCCTCTGAGCCGCACAGGGCGTAGCCGACGCGGAGCGAGGCCAGGCCGTAGACCTTGGAGAAGGTGCGCAGGATGACCAGGTTGGGGTGCTCGCGCAGGAGGTCGAGCGACGCGTAGGGATCCCCGATGGCCAGGGAGAACTCGCAGTACGCCTCGTCGAGGATCACGCATACGTGCGGCGGGACCCGCTCCAGGAACGCGCTCACCCGGTCGAGCCCGAGCGCGGTCGAGGTCGGGTTGTTGGGGTTGCAGATCAGGACCAGGCGGGTGGCCATGGTGAGCTCGGCGGCCATCGCGTCCAGATCGTGTCGGTCCTCTCCGTCAAGCTGGATCTCGAGGGCCCGGGCACCCGAGGCGGCGGCCAGGTGGGGGTACACGCTGAAGGCCGGCCAGGCGTAGACGACCTCCGCCCCGGGCTCGAGCAGGGCCTCGCCGGCGGCGAGCAGGATGTCGCACGAGCCGTTGCCGAGGGCGATCCGCCCCGGCGCGATGCCGTAGCGATCAGACAGCGCGCGGCGCAGCGGACTGTAGGCCGGGTCGGGATAGCGGTGGGTCCCGGCGAGCACTCGCTGCCCCGCCTCCACCACCTCGGGCAGGGGCGCGAAGCAGGATTCGTTCGAGGCCAGCAGAGCCACGTCTTCACCCAGGTCGTAGCCGGAGGCGACCGGGTAGACGGGGATGCGGCGGATCCGCTGCGCGAACTCCAACGGCATGTCGTTAGCGTAGTCCGGGGGCTACTGGGCCGACTCCAGGTCGGCGCGGAGCACTCGCGTCTCGCCCAGGTACACGTGGCGGGGCTGGTGGCCCTCGGGGGCGTAGTAATGGACGAGGGTGCGGATCACCCGCGGCAGCGACCCGGGCACCGGAACTTCCCGCGCGCACATGAGCGGGACCTTGTTCAGGCCGATGTTCCGCGCCGCCACCGCGGGGAACTCAGCATCGAGATCCTCGGTGACGGTGAAGATGCAGCTCACGAGCTGCTCGGACGTGAGCTGGTTGCGGTCGATCAGTTCACGCATCAGCGCCTCGGTGGCGCTGAGGATCGAGTCACGCGTGTTGGACTCGACGCTGTTGGCGCCCCGGAGCGCGAAGAGTCGCATGGGGCGGTGATTCTGCCAGAGCCTGGCTGGGCGCCTCTTTGCCTTTGAGCGTGTATACGGCGGCGCAGCCAAAGTGCGTCACCGACTGGCTGATCGGCGATAGCACGGCTTCCAGGTCAGGCCGGGACTGGCAGTCGGCGAGGACAAACCGCGCGCCCGACTGCTGCACGAAGTAGCGCGCGCTCTCGGCTGGAAGCGTCCCGTCGAGCACCATCTGGGAGATCTGGGCCCGGGCCACGCAGTTGGGCTCGGACCACAGGCAGGTGCCGATGAACGTCTTGCGTCCCGTCTCACCCGGGACCACCGCCCCGAGATAGAACCGCGTCAGCACCCCGCCGGGGACCGGATCGCGCGCCAGATAGCGCAGCGCGTGGTGTTCGTCGGAGGTGATGAAGTTGGGATTCCCGGGGCTCGGCGCAGCCGTTTGCGCCGCGTTGTGCATCTGGTAGACGATGCCAGGGACCGTGAACACGACCACAGCCAGGGCGACGAGCGCTCGGCGGGCCGGAAGCCGCTCGAAATGCAGACGCCGCAGCCCTTCGATGGCCAGGACGGCGAGCGGAAGCGTGAGCCCCTCGAAGGCGTGCAGCGGCGTGGCGCTCACGCCTGAGCCGGAGACCACGTAGATGGCCACCGCGGCGAGTGGCCACGCCCGCGTGAGCAGGCCCAGGAACGACCTTGGCCACCCGCGGTAGGCGATGAGGGCGGGCAGGAGCAGCGGGAGCACGCCGAGCAGGACGGTCGCGAGCGAGAACGAGTGCTTGCTGGCGTCACGAGCCAGCTGCCAGGACAGATCCGCGTGGCCGAGGACCAGGTAGTAGAGCAGTGGCAGTCCGGTGCCCAGCACGGTGACGAACGGGAGGGCAAGCGGCGGGCGCCGGCGATCCCTCACCCAGGCGAGCAGCTCAGCGCCGAGCACGACCAGGATCAACAGCTCGCCCTGCCACGGGTGCAGGAGGCTCGCTAGGCCGCCGAGCAACGCCGGAAGCCAAGAGATCCGCTCTGACCGGTCCGCCCGCGCCCGGTCGTAGGCGACGATGGCAAAGATCATCGTCGCCAGGGCCAGGAGCCCGAACGTGTAGCCCCAGGACAGGAAGGGCGGGAACAGGTCGCCAATCGTTCCCACCGAGCCATAGATGATCGTCGCCGATCCGAAGAACAGACCCAGGGTCAGGACAATCCGCCGCTCCCAGGTCCCGCGCAGGCTGCGATGGGCGTAGGCGCGGACGGCGAAGAACATGGCCACCACCGCCACGGGCTTCCAGAGCAGGAGTGATATCCAGGCCGGCACCCCGAGGGCAGTGAGGCCGCCGGAGATCACCACCGCCGGCATGAAGTAGTCGTTCGGCGTGCCACGCAGCACGAACAGGTTCGAGACGAGGAAGTGGTGCGAAGCGCTCTGGATCCAGGCCAGGTACTGCATCTGGTCGACGACGTAGATCCCGTCGGTGCCGGTCCAGGTGCGACCGTGGGCGATGACCTGCCACACGTCGACCCCCAGCACCCAGACCGAGAGGACAGCGAACAGCCCGAGCAGCGAGAGCTCGAACCAATCGGGCCGCCAGCCAGCCCCGGCAGCAAGCCGCCGGCGGGGCGGGCGGACGGAGGGGGACAGGACGGGCGGCGCCGGAGCCAGGTCAACTTCGGCACGCATTTGCCCTCCCGACGTTAACAGGACGCTAATACGGCTTGCGTCAAGGCTCCCGTATCGGGTCGGCGCAGAACCGGCGCTGGGGTCAGGAGAGCTGCTTCTGCAGGAGCGACGACGCGTGCCCGGCAGGGGTGCCCAGCGGGTTGAATCCCTGCGCCTGGATGATGATCTGTGTCGCCGGCAGGAAGGTCAGGACCAGGAACACCGTCAGGGCCAGCGTGACCTGGCGCAGACGGTAACTGGAGCTCAGCGCCGCGAGGGGGGCCAGCCAGATCACGTACCAGGGCATGAGCCAGGCCAGGCTGGCGATCAGGGCCAAGGTCGCCCACCCGGCGCGGGCGATCCAGTCTCCGCGCCGGCGCAGGAGCACGATCACCGCCACCACCACCGCGACATCGAACAGGCGGAGCAGGGCGGGCGAGCCGCCGCTCCCGAGCAGGAGGCCGACCACGTTGGGGATGCTGAACCAGGTCAGCAGCGTGCTCTGGTCCTGGAGGTTGGGCAGGGAGAACCCGAACAGGGCCACGCTGAGCAGGGCCAGCGGGATCGCCGCCGCCACCGCGCCGAGAAGAATCTGCAGCGCTCGGCGCCGATCCGGAAGCACGGCCACGAGCAGGAAGGGCAGGAGCAGGATCGCCGTGAACTTCACGAACACGGCCAGCATCAGCACGGCGCCGGCCGTGCGGTCGCGCCGGGCCAGCAGCAGCGCGACCGCCCCCAGCGACGGGATGAGCATGAAGAAGTCGTTGTGAAACCCGCCGATCGCGTAGACGAGATAGATCGGGTTGAAGGCGACGAACACGACGGCGACGCGCGGGTCACGCCCCAGCATGCGGGCGCACTGCCACACCAGAGCCAGGAAGGCGAGGCTGGCCAGCACGGTGATGGTCTTGACCAGCCAGTAGCTCACGGCCAGCGATCCGAGCGGGAGGAGGTAGGTGGCGGCGGTGAAGAGCTGCCCGTAGGGGCTACTCAGGTTGTGCCACGTGCTCATCAGGTAGACGGGATCGTTGAGCTCGTCCTTGATCACGTGGGTGTAGGGATTCAGCCCGTGCAGCGCCCCGAGCCGGGCGTAGCCGAGGTAGTTGAACATGTCGGTGAGCTGGAGCGGCGGGCTCATGAGGAGGATCAGGTGCAGCGCGAGAATCCCGACGACGATCGTCCGGAGGCTGAGGCTGCGGGCTGCGGCCAGGATCACGAAGTAGGCCAGCAGCATCACGACGAGGACCCCACTGAGGCCCCAGCCGAGCGTCTTGGGTGCGCTCGGGAGCCCATGGAACAGCGCGTGCAGCGGGCCGGCCTCCCAGCCGGGGAAGACCTCGTTGGAGCGCGGCACGAGCGTCGACGGACCTGAGACGGCAAAGGCGACGATGGCCCCGGCGCCCAGAATCACCGAGATCATGGCCAGACGCCCGGCCAGCGGGCCCAATCCAACGCGGTAGCGCGGCAAGGTCAGGCGGAACCACGTCGCCGGATTCCGGGGCAGCGCAACCTCGCCGGCTGCGCTGGCGGCGGGTGAGGAGAGCACGAGCGCGCTCTCGGCGGGGGCAGAGTCGGCCTTCATCTGGAGCAAATACTGCCCGGTACCGCCTTCTCCTGGGTCGCCGGTGCGGTTGCGATCGAGTTAAGCGGGGCTGGCGGGGGCCTCTCATAACATCCGCCGCGTGAGCGTCGGAACCGCGGTCACGGGATTTGCGCGCCGCCCGGCGCGGCCAGTCGCCGCGCGTGCAGCGTCGGTCTCGGCCCCCGTCGTTATGGCGGTGGCGACCCTCACGTTGCTCGCCGCGGTCCTGCGCTTCTACCGGCTCGGCCACCAGGGGTTCTGGTTCGACGAGGCCAACACCGTGCTGCTCGTGCACCTCTCGCCGGGGAAGATGCTCGGGCTCATCCCCCAGAGCGAGTCCACCCCACCGCTCTACTACTGCATCGCCTGGGTGTGGGCGCGGATCTTCGGCTACGGGGAGGTGGGACTGCGCTCGCTCTCTGCCCTGGCCGGCGTGCTCGTGGTTCCGGTGGCCTACGGCGCCGGCGCCCGCCTCATCTCGGTACGGGCGGGGGTCATCGCGGCCGCCCTGGCCGCCTTCAACCCGCTGCTCATCTGGTATTCGCAGGAGGCTCGCTCGTACGAGCTGCTCGTCCTGTTCAGCGGCCTCTCCTTGCTCACCTTCGCGGTCTTGCTTAAGCGCCCGGAGGGCCGAGCCGCCGCGGCCTGGGTGATCGCCTCGGCCCTGGCCCTGGCCACCCACTACTACGCGGTCCTGATCGTCATCCCGGAGGCGGTCTGGCTGCTCGTGGTCCATCGCCGCCGCCGGCCCGTCCAGGTGGGCATCGCCCTCGTGGCGCTGTGCGGACTGGCCCTGATCCCGCTCGCCCTGAGCCAGAACGGCACCGGCAACAGCAGCTGGATCCACCACGCGGCGCTGGCCCGGCGCCTCAAGGAGATCGTGCCCCAGTTCGTGATCGGCTTTGGCTCGCCCGGCTACGGGGTGCTCGAACCGCTCGCGGTTGCCCTGGCCGTGTTCGGGCTCCTCCTCCTTTTCACCAGGTCCGAGCGCTTCGAGCGCCGGGGCGCACTGCTCGCGGGTGCCATCGCGCTCAGCGGCCTCATCCTCAATCTCCTGCTCGTGGCCGTCGGTATCGATGACCTCCTGACGCGCAACGTGCTCGCCCTCTGGATGCCGGCCGCGCTCGTCCTCAGCGGCGGGTTTGCCGCTTCCCGCGCACGCCTGGTCGGCGGCCTCGCCGCGGGCGCCCTGTGCCTGATCGGGATCGTCGCCGCCGTCGGCGTTGCCCGCGACCGGAACCTCCAGCGCCCGGACTGGCGGCCGGTGGCGCGGCTCCTGGGTCCGCGTCCCGCCTCCGGCCAGCGGCTCATCTTGGTCCAGCACTATCGAGACCTGCTGCCCCTATCGCTTTCCGTGCCGGACCTGAAGTTCATGCGAGGGTCGGGCGCCAAGGTCTCCGAGGTCGACGTGATCTCGTTCACCTCACCGCCCAGCGCCGGCTTCTGCTGGTGGGGCTCGGCCTGCAACCTCTGGCCCTCGCAGATGCAGGCGAGCTACGCTCTTTCCGGCTTCACCCCCGTCTCACGGGCTACGGCCAATCAGTTCACGGTCCTGCGCCTGCGGGCGAAGGACGGCCCGAGGTTTGTCAGCGCCGGCGCTGTCGCCCACGCCCTCCGGACGACCCGCTTTCAGAACGACGAGCTTCTGATCCAGCGCTAGCAAGCTGTGCCGTTTCGGCGCCCGTGAGGCGCCGGTAGCCGCCGCTGGCCAGGCCCCCCAGCTTGAGCGGCCCGAAGGCGACGCGCTCCAGCGCCCGGACTGGGTACCCCACCGCCTCGCACATTCGCCGCACCTGGCGATTACGGCCCTCGTGGATCGTGATCTCGAGGCGCTCGCCCGCCAGGCGCCGCACGCGGGCCGGGGCGGTGCGGCCGTCCTCGAGCTCGACTCCGGCCCTGAGCCGGCGCAGCGCCGCCTCACCAACCGGTGCCCCGGCCACCGTGGCGACGTAGGTCTTGGTCACCTCGAAGCTCGGATGGGTGAGCCGGTGGGCGAGCTCGCCATCGTTGGTGAGCAGGATCAGACCACTCGAGTCGGCATCGAGGCGGCCCACCGGGTAGAGACGGATGGCGTCCGGCACGAGTCCGACCACGGTTGGCCGCCCTTGCGGATCGCGGGCGGTTGACACGACGCCGAGCGGTTTGTTGACCGCGTAGACGACTCGCCGCTCCGGCTGGCGAACCGCGTCCCCATCCACCGTGACCTCATCCTGTTCGCTCACATCGCGCGCCGGATCGATCACGGGCTGCCCGTTGACCGCGACCCGCCCGGCCCGAATCAGCTCCTCGGACGCTCTCCGTGAGGCCACCCCCGCCGTGGCCACGAACTTGACCAGCCGCATGGTCCTAGTCTGTCCTGGATGGACCAGGAGCTGCTCTCACGCACGCTCGATGAGCTGGGCGAGCCGCCGTTCCGGGCCCGCCAGATCTGGCGCTGGATGGCGGGCGGGAGTGCTTCGTATACCGCGATGAGCAACCTGCCGCTCCGCCTGCGCGCCGTGCTTGAGGAGCGCGTCCCCTTCTCCGCCCTCGAGCTCGAGCACGAGGCGCGCTCCCGCGATGGCACCGTGAAGGCGCTCTTCCGCACCGCCGACGGCCGTCCCGTCGAGGCGGTGCTGATGCGCTACCGGGACGGGCGCCGGTCGCTCTGTCTGTCCTCGCAGTCCGGGTGTCCGCTCACCTGCACCTTCTGCGCCACCGGGCAGATGCGCTTCGCCCGCAACCTGACCGCATCGGAGATCGTCGATCAGGCGCTCTACTTCCGGCGCCTCGAGCCGGTCGACCACGCCGTGTTCATGGGCATGGGCGAGCCGATGATGAACCTGGACGGGGTTCTGGGGGCGTGCGATCTGCTGCCGGACATCGGCATCACCGCCCGCCGCACCGCGATCTCGACCGTGGGCTGGATTCCGGGGATCGAGCGGCTGGCCGCCGACTCCCGGCCCATCCGTCTCGCCCTCTCGCTGCACGCCGCCGATCCCGCGCTGCGCTCGCAGCTGATGCCGGTCAACGACCGCTACCCGCTCGACGAGGTCTTGGCGGCGTGCTCGGAGTACCACGCGCGCAAGCGCCGCAAGGTGTTCGTCGAGTACGTGATGCTGGCCGGCGTCAATGACTCGGCGGGCCAGGCGCGGCAGCTGGCCGAGCTGCTCGATCCGCGCGTCTACAAGGTCAACCTGATCCCCTACAACCCGACCAACTCGATCTACGAGGGGTCCGGTCCGCGCGCCATCGAGGCCTTCCGGGCCGAGCTCGAGCGCGGGGGACTGAGCCCCACGGTGCGGCTGACGCGGGGCCGCGACATCGATGCCGCCTGCGGCCAGCTGGCCGCCACCGGGCCGCCCGCGGCCTAGCTCGCGGCGACGCCGCTGACCCGCGCCGCCCCGAGCCGGGCCAGCTTGGCCCGGTGGCGCCCGGCGCCTCCTAGCAGCGCCGCGTCGAGCTGCGCCCGCTTGTAGAGCCAGTGGACGTCGGCCTCCCAGGTGAAGCCGATCCCGCCGTGGGCTTGGATCGCCGCTGCCGTGACCTCTCGCCCACCCCCTGCGGTGGCGGCCCCGGCCAGCGCCGCCGCCTCTCCCAGACGCTCCGGATCGGCGTCGGCCGCCCAGGCCGCGAAGTAGGCGGCCGAACGCCCGCTCTCGGTGTGGAGCAGCATCTGGGCGCAGCGGTGCGAGACAGCCTGGAAGGAGCCGACCGGGACGCCGAACTGCTTGCGTTCCTTGACGTAGTCGAGCGTCATGTCGAGCGCTCGCTGGCAAACGCCCACGACCTCGGCGGCCAGCGCGGCGCGAATCCGATCCGCGGCGCCCGCGCCCAGGGGCTCGCCCTCGCCGCTCACCGTGGCAAAGCGCCGGGTGGCGTCGATCGAGACCAGCGGCTCGACGTCGGCCTCGGCGGCGTCGACGAGCGTCGCGTCCTCGCCGTCGAGGAGCACGATCACCGCCGCATCGGCCCCGTCGGCGGTGAGCGCCCGCGTCCCGATTCCCGCCGTCGCCTCACCGGAGGCGAGCGGCTCGAGCCAGCGCTGTCGCTGCTCATCGCTGCCGGTGGCCTCGATCACAGCCGCGGCAGTGGCCGTCGAGTAGAACGGGGTGGCGGCGCAGGCGTAGCCGAGCTCCTCGAGCAGGACCGCCAGCTCGACCGACCCAAGGTCCTGACCACCGTGCTCGGCCGACACGGCGATACCCGGCCAGCCAAGCTCGACGATCTCGCGCCACAGCCCGGGGTCGTATTCCCCCGCCTCGGCCGCCTCGCGCACCTTGGTAAAGGGTGAACGTGCGGCCAGCAGGTCATGGGCGACCTGCTTGATCTCCTTCTGCTCGTCGTTCAGATCGAAGTTCATGTCATTCCTCCTAGCGCGCCTTGGGCAGGCCGAGGACCCGCTCGGCGACGATGTTCTTGAGGATGTCCGTGGTTCCGCCCTCGATCGTGTTGCCGCGGGCGCGGAGCAGCTCGTAGGCCCAGCGGTCACTGGCGGTCAGGGCCTCCGGACCGATGATGTCGGCCGCGAACTGGGTCAGCTGCTGGTTGGTCTCTGACCACATCCACTTGGTCAGCGAGCCCTCGGGGCCGGGCTGGCCGTAGCGCTCGATCGCGGTCAGGCCCCGGTAGGCGGTGAGACGCAGGACCTCGGCCTTGAGATGGAGCTCGCCCAGGCGATCGGCGACCACCGGGTCATCGAGCAGCCCCCGCTCCGAGGCCAGCGTAAACACCTCGTCCAGCACCTGGCGCAGCCGCACCTGGAGGTTGAAGGCGAGGCCCGCACGCTCGTTCATCAGCGTCGAGAGAGCGACCTTCCAGCCGTTGCCCTCCCCGCCGAGCACGTTCTCGTCGGGGATCCGCGCCTCCTCGATGAACAGCTCGTTGAATTCAGGCTCGCCGGTGATCTGGCGCAGCGGCCGGACCTGCACGGCCTCCTGGTCCATGTCCATGAGGAAGTAGGTGAGGCCCTTGTGCTTCGGCGCCTCGGTGTCGGTTCGAGCCACGAGCATGCACCACTTGGAGTACTGGGCCCCGCTTGTCCACACCTTTTGCCCCGTGACCACCCAGCCCCCGTTGTCCTTGACGGCGCGGGTCTTCAGCGAGGCGAGATCCGATCCTGCCTCGGGCTCCGAGAAGCCCTGGCACCAGATCTCCTCGGCGGTCACGATCGGGCCCAGGAAGCGCTCCTTCTGCTCCTCGGTGCCCCAGGTCATGATCGTGGGTCCGGCGAGGAGCAGACCGAGCACGTTGGCGGGCAGCGGCGCCCGGGCCCGGGCCAGCTCCTCGAAGAAGATGGCCGACTGGGTCAGGGTGGCACCCCGCCCGCCGAACTCGACCGGCCAGTGCACGGCTGCCCAGCCGCCGTCGGCCAACCGGCGCTGGAAGTCCCGTCGCCACTGGTAGGAGGCCTCGTCCCCGGCCTCGGGCGGCTCGCCGGGGTGGTTGTCGGAGAGCCAGGCCCGCAGCTCGTCGCGAAACGCGGTCTCCTCGTCGGTGAACGTCAGGTCCATGGTTCCTCCTTTGCGGCGAGCCGCACGGCGCAGCCCACCAGGACAGCTTCCAGATTTGTGGCTTGCCCGCCGGCGCGGACGTGGGCCCGGGTCAATTCGTGTACTCCGGCCGCGAGCACGTAGAGCGCCTCGGGGGGGATGTCGATCCCACCGCTGGCGAAGCTCCGCCCGTAGCGCCGGGCGAAGCGACGGATGGCTTTATCGCGCTCGGTCGCCACGGGAGCCCATTCGAGTAGGTAGACCCGGGCGAACAACGGCTCCTCATCGAAGGTACGCAGGTAGGCCCGAATCCCCAGGCGGAGCTCTTCCCGCCAGTCCCGGGCGGCCGTTACACCTTCCGCCACCCGGGCTGCCAGCACGTCGAGCCCGAGTCGGTAGGCGGCCGCCAGGCAGGCCTCCTTGGAGTCGAAGAGCTCATAGAAGGTGCCCCTCGAGACTCGGGCCAATTTGACGGCATCGGCCACCGTCGCCGCCTCGTAGCCCTTCTCGGCCACGACGCGGACCATCGCGTCGAGGAGCTTGGCGCGCTGCGGCTTCTCGGAGAGCAGCGGCTCGAGCTCAGGATGGGCGGTGACCAGCGAGCCCTCGGTGAGCGATCCTTCCACTCGCCGCAGCGTACCTCATAGGTACAGAAGCCGTACTTCAGGGGTTGTGGGAGATTTTGCGCCATATTGGCGGCTTATCGCCCACGCTTAGCCCCCCGCCCGCGCCTCCCCCGCCTTCAAGAGCCGCTCGCGCAGCTCTGCTTCAACCTCGGGGGAGGGGTCAAAGGCCTCAACCGAGGGCAGGTCGCTCACCGCCCCCAGGCCGAACAGCCTCAGGAACAGATCGGTGGTCCGGTAGAGCACCGCCCCGAACTGCGAGCGCCCCGATTCCTCAATGAGCCCCCGCTCGAGCAATGTGGCGGCCGCCGACTCGGCGTTGACGCCGCGGATCCGAGCGATCTCCGGCCGGGAAACCGGCTGCAAATAAGCCACAATTGCCAGCGTCTCGGCCTGCGCCGGGGTCAGCGGCGGGGTGCGCGGTTTGGCGAGCAGCCGCCGGGCCGCCGGTTCGGCCTCGGGATGGGTCGAGAGGACCCACCCCCCGGCCAGCTGCCGGAGGACAAAACCCCGGCGCTCGAACTCGTAATGCTCCCGCAGCCGCTCGAGCGCCGTCACCGCCTCGTGCAGCTCGACGCCGGTGGCCTCGGCCAGTGCGTCGCCGCTGACCGGGTCGGGGCTCAGGAACAGGAGCGCCTCGAGCGAGGCTTCGAGAGGCAGGCTCATGCCGAGACGGCCTCCCGCTCGGCGCTTCGCTGAGTCGAGGTGATGGTGACCTCCTCGAAGGGCTGCTCCTGGGCCCAGGTCAGCTCGCCCTGCTTGTAGAGCTCGAGCACGGCGAACAGGGTCACCGCGATCGTGACCCGGTCGGCCTTGGCCACCGCCTCGGAGAAGGTGAACGTCCCGCGGCGCAGCAGCGAGCGCAGGTGTGCCAGCCGCTCGCCGACGGACACCCGGGGCGCCGGCATGTGGCGGATGTCGACCGGCGGGGGCAGCCGGAGCAGCTCCCCCAGGGCGCCGGGCAGCCGCGCCGGGTCGTAGACGGCGTGGGCGTCCATAAGCGTGGCCCGGCGCAGGAAGCCGGGGAGCGGAGCGCTCCGGAAGCGGTGGCCGCTCTCGTCGGCCAGTCGCGCGACGAGATGGTCGGCGGCCCCGCGGTAGCGGTGGGCGTCGAGCAGGCGGGCCAAGAGCTCCTCGGCCGCTTCGCCGGGGTCGAGCTCGATCAGCTCGTCCTCCTCGCCCGGCAGCAACAGCCGTGACTTGAGCTCCAGCAGGGCGGCGATCAGGACCAGGAACTCGGTGGCCGCATCGAGGTCGAGCTCGCCGGCGCGCTCGAGGTGGTCGATGTAGGAGACGACGATGTCGGCCAGGTCGACCTCAAGCAGGTCGACCTCCTCCCGCAGGATCAGCGTGAGCAGCAAATCGAATGGCCCCGCAAAGACGTCGAGGTCCAGCTCCAGCTCTACGAGCCGCATCGCCGTCAGGCTACCCCCCGCTCCGGATCGCTCCGAAGCCCATCGCCCGGCGGACGTCCGCGACCACCCCCGAGGCGATCGCCCTGGCCTTGTCGGCTCCCTGCTCGAAGATCCGCTCGAGCTCGCCCTCGTCGGCGCGCAGCTCCCGGTAGCGCTCCCGGACGGGAGCCAGGTACTCGACCACGGCGTCGCCCACAGCGGTCTTGAAGGCGCCATAGCCCGTGCCACCGAATTCGCGCTCGATCTCCTCCGGGGTCACGGCGCGCACGGCGGCGAGGATGTCGATCAGGTTCGTGATCCCGGGCTTATCGCCCGCGCGGACGACCTCGCTGCCGGAGTCCGTGACCGCCGAGCGGAATTTCTTCAGCACGTTGGCGGGCTCCTCGGTGACGTAGACGGTGCCCTGCTCGCTGCCGCCGGTGGTCGACATCTTCCGCTCCGGATGTTGGAGGTCCATGATCCGGGCCCCGACCTCGGGGACCAGGACCTCCGGCGCGACCAGCGTCTGCCCGAAGCGGCCGTTGAACCGCTCGGCGACGTCTCGCATCAACTCGACGTGCTGGCGCTGGTCCTCGCCGACCGGCACCCCATCCGCCCGATAGGCGAGCACGTCGGCCGCCTGAAGGACGGGATAGAAGAACAGCCCTGCCGACACGAGATCCCGCTGGGAGCCGGATTTCTCCTTGAACTGCGTCATCCGGTTCAGCTCGCCGAACGAGGTGACGCTTGAGAGCAGCCAGGTCAGCTCGGTGTGCTCGACCACGTCTGACTGGCGGAAGAAGATGCAGCGGCCCGGATCGAGTCCCGCCGCGAGCAGCGTTGCCGCGGTGTCGTACGTCGCCTCCCGCAGCGCGGTCGGCTCGTAGGGCACCGTGATGGCGTGCAGATCGACGACGCAGTAGATCGCGTCGCCACGATCCTGAAGCGCGACCCACTGCACGAGGGCGCCGATGTAGTTGCCCAGGTGCTTGCGACCGGTCGGCTGGATGCCGGAGAAGATCCGCATGCGAAGCGGTGAGGCTACTTCGCCAGAGCCTGAGCCGCCGACCGCACGCCGGGCTTGGCCTGGCGAGAGGGCCGACGCTCGCGCCGGAGCAGCAAAGCCGCGATCACCCCGGCGATGGCCCCGCACACATGCCCCTGCCACGAGACACCGGTATGGGGCACGAGGCTGGCCACCAGAGCGCCGCCCCAGATCACGCCGACGACCAGCCCGACCACCAGTTCAAGCGCATTGCGGTTGAAGAAGCCGCGGGCAAACAGGTACGTGGCGTAGCCGAAGACGAGTCCGCTGGCACCGATCGTCGATATGCCGGCGGGGCCGATCAGCCAGGTCCCGAGGCCGCCGATCACGATCACGATCAGGGTTACCGCGGCCAGGCGAGCCGCGCCGGCCAGGGCGATGATCAAGCCCATGAACACTAGGGGGATCGTGTTGTCGAGCAGATGGGGGGCGAAATTCGCATGGATAAACGGCGCCGTGAAGATGCCCCATAGGCGCCCGAAGTCTCGTGAGTAGATCCCATCGCTGTCCAGGTGGTAGCCGTCGGCAGCGTTGATCACCTCGACAAACCACATGAGCGCGACGATCCCCAGCAGCAGGGCGATGCCCTCGCGCTGCGTCTGGGCCTTGGGGACTCTGGGCCGGACGGGGGCGATGTTGCTCATAGCCAAAGGATATGCGTCACCCCTGCAGTGCCTGGAGGGCGACGGCCATCGCCACCTCGGCCCGCTCGCGCAGCGACGGGCCAAGGACGAACTCGTCCGGGGTGTGGGCGCCGCCCCCGCGCGGCCCGAGCCCGTCGACGGTCAGGGGGATCAAGGGAGCGAGATGGCTGGCATCGCTGGCCCCGCCACGAGCCACCCCAACGATCCGCCGCCCCAAGCGCTCCGAGGCTGCCTCGAGCAGTCCCTGGGTGATCTGGCGCGAGTCCATGCCCGGCCAGACGCGCTCTAGTTGCGCCTGCACAGCAACGCCGTCGACCTGTTCGGTGATCCCGGCCACGACCCGCTGGAAGGCCTCCGCGGTGTCCGCCCGCATGTCAAAGATCAGCTCGCCCTCGGCCGGAACGACATTGAAGGCCTGGCCCGAGTGCACGATGGTGGGTACGACGCTCAGCCGGTCCGGACCCTTGGGCTCGTGAAGCCGCGACAGCGCGATCGCGGTGTGCGCCAGGGCGAGCAGCGCGTTTGCCCCGGCATCGGGAGCGCTGCCCGAGTGAGCCGAGCGGCCGGTCGCCACCGCCCGCAGCGTTCCCGCCGCCTTCCGGCGCACGACCACGCCCTCCTCCCCATTCGGGCCACGTTCGCCGGCCTCGAAGCACAGACAGGCGTCGTAGCCGGCGAATGAGTCGGCGTGGACGAACGGGCGCGTCCGCCACTCCTCGTCGGTGACGAGCACGAGTGCCATCTGGGCAAACAGGTCGGGGCGACTCGCCAGGACCCGGGCGACGCCCAGCGAAAGGACGACTCCGCCCTTCATGTCCGCCGTCCCGGGACCGTAGAGCCGGTCCCCGTCCCGCCGCAGCGGGGAATGAGCCTCGTGACCGATCACGGTGTCGATATGCCCGAGCAGCATGATCCGGCGCGAGCCCTGTCCTTCAAGCCGGGCCACGAGGTCAGGGGCGCCCCCCGGGGTGGAGCTCGCTGGCCGCTCGATCTCGCATTCGCTCGGCAGCAGCGCGGCGCACACCGCGAGGGCTTCCTCGGCGCCGGCGATATCGCCCGAGGGCGAGGAGACGGCGACCAGCGCTTCGAGCTCACGCTCGGCCCGCGCGGCGATCCTCTCGGCCGCCTCGGCCACGAAGCTATCCATGGCCGTAGTGTGCCGCGGCCTCAGAGCGGCTGCCGCACGACGGGGCGCCGGGCCGCGGCCGCCTCGTCGAGCCGGCGGACCGGCGTGGTGTACGGCGCCCCCCGAGCCACCTCGGGATCAGCCTGAGCCTCGCGCAGGATCCCCGCCACGACCTCGGCGAAGTGGTCGAGCGTCTCCTTGGTCTCGGTCTCGGTCGGCTCGATCAGGAGCGCCTCGTCGACGATCAGCGGGAAATAGACGGTCGGCGGGTGGACGCCGTGGTCAAGCAGGCGCTTGGCCAGGTCGAGCGTCTTGATCTGAAGCTCTCGTTTCATCGGCGCGCCGGAGAGGACGAACTCGTGCATGCACAGGCGATCGAACGCGGCCGGCAGGTACTCCGCCACCCCTTCGCGACGGAGGCGGGCCAGCAGGTAGTTGGCGTTCAGTACCGCCACCTCGGAGACCTCTCGCAGTCCGGCGGCGCCGAGCGAGCGGATGTAGGCGTAGGAGCGGACGAACACGCCGTAGTTGCCCTGGAAGCCGCGCAGGCGGCCGATCGACTTCGGGCGGTCGTAGTCAAGGTCGTAGTAGGGCCCATGGGCGCCGTTGCCAGGCGCGCCGTCTCGCCGCACGACCTGGGGCAGGGGCAGGAAGGGCTCGATCCGGTCCGACACAGCGATCGGTCCGGCTCCGGGCCCGCCGCCCCCGTGGGGCTGGGTGAACGACTTGTGCAGGTTGAAGTGCACGATGTCGAAGCCCATGTCGCCCGGGCGGCAGATGCCCATGATCGCGTTCAGGTTCGCCCCGTCGTAGTACAGGGTGGCGCCAACCCCGTGGACGATCTTGGAGATCTCCTCGATCCCGGTCTCAAACAGCCCCACCGTCGAGGGGTTGGTCAGCATCAGGCACGCCACGTCCTCGTTGGCCTTGGCCCGCAGGTCATCCAGGTCGACGTTGCCCGAGGCGTCGGTGCCGACCTTGACCACCTCATATCCGGCCATCGTGACGGTGGCCGGATTGGTCCCATGGGCCGTATCGGGTGTCAGCACCTTGGTCCGGGTCTCGCCGCGGTCCTCGTGGAAGGCGCGGGTGAGGAGAACCCCGGCGAGCTCGCCGTGGGATCCAGCCGACGGTTGCAGGGACACGTGAGGCAGCCCGGCGATCTCCCCCAGCGCCTCCTGAAGGCGCCACATGAGCTCGAGCGCGCCCTGAGCCTGCGACGGGTCCTGAAGGGGATGGAGCTTGGCGTGGCCCGGAAGCGCGGCCACGCGCTCGTGGAGCTTGGGGTTGTGCTTCATCGTGCACGAACCCAGGGGATAGAAGCCCGTGTCGAGGTCGAAGTTCCGCTTGGACAAGCGGTTGAAGTGGCGGACGATCTCCGGCTCGGACACCTCGGGCAGGCGAGGCGGATCGGCACGGCGCAGCGCGGCGGGCAGCAACTCGTCCAGGGGACGCTCGGGCACGTCGAGCTCCGGCGCAGTGAAGGCGCGTCGCCCCGGCTTCGAGCGCTCGTAGATCGTCAGCTCATCGTCGGCAGCGGCCGTGAACCAGCGCGCCTCGGCGCTCATGCGCTCACCCCCGCCGGATGGCGCTCGGCGGCCACGGCGGCGCCGAGGGCGTCGGCCAGCCGGTCGATCTGGGTCCGGGTCCGCTGCTCGGTGATGGCGATGAGCAGGCAGTCGGCCAGCTCCGGATAGTCGCGACCCAGCGGATACCCGGGATTGATCCCCTGCTCGCGGCAGCGGGCGGCGACGCGGTCGGCGGGGGCCTCGAGCCGGACCGCGAACTCGCGCACCACCGGCTGCTCGTGCAGGAGGCTGACGCCCTCGACCCGGCTCAGCCGCTCCCGCGCATAGGCGGTGCGCTGGAGCATCAGGGTGACCAGATCCACGATGCCGGCCTGCCCGAGCCAGCTCAGATAGATCACGCCCCCCAGTGCGTTGAGGGCCTGGGCGGTGCAGATGTTTGAGGTGGCGCGCTCACGGCGGATGTGCTGCTCACGCGTCTGGAGCGTGAGCACGAACCCGCGACGGCCATCGACGTCGCGGGTCTCCCCCGCGATCCGGCCCGGCACGCGGCGCAGGAGCGCGTCGGTGGCGGCGAAGAAGCCGAACGAGGGGCCGCCGAAGTCGAGCCGGTTGCCGAGGCTCTGACCCTCCCCCACGGCGATGTCGGCGCCGCACTCACCGGGCGTCTTCAGTAGCGCCAGGGGGAGTGGATCGCAGGTGGCGATGAGGAGCGCGCCGGCCGCGTGCGCAGCTCTCGCGATCGGCTCAAGGTCCTCGACCACCCCGAAGAAGTTCGGCTGCTGGACGATCACGGCGCTGACGTCGTCATCCAGCGCCGGCAGCTCCGTGCGTCCATCGGCCAGCCCCGCCTCGATCACCTCGACGTCCCAGCCGTGGGCCATCGTGGCCAGCGTCTGCCGCGAGTGTGGGTGCACTCCCTCGGAGACGACAAAGCGGCGGCGTCCGTTCTCGAGCTTCGCCACGTAGCCCGCCGCGCCCACCGCGCTCGGGCCCTCATAGACCGAGGCGTTCGAGACCGCCAGCCCGGTGAGCTCCGAGATCGCCGTCTGGTACTCGAACATCGCCTGCAGGCCCCCCTGGGAGATCTCCGGCTGATACGGCGTGTAGGGAGTCAGGAACTCCGAGCGCTGGAGGATCGAGTCGACCAGGGCGGGGATGTAGTGGTCGTACATACCAGCGCCAAGGAACGAGATCTCGTCCTCGGTTGAGACGTTGGCCCCGGCCAGCCCGCGGAGCTCCTCGTAGACCTCCTGCTCGGCGCGACCGCCACCAAGCGCCAGCGGCTCGTTCAGGCGGAGCCGGTCCGGGATGTCGGCGAACAGCGCCTCAACCGAGTCGAGGCCGATCTCGGCCAGCATCTCCTGAAGATCGGCGTTCGTGACCGAGGTGTAGCGACTCATCCGATGCCCGCCTCCCGATTCACGCCAGCGAGGCCTGATAGTCGGCCGCGTTCATCAGCGACTCCGTCTCGGAAGGCTCGCTCAGCTGCACCTTGACCAGCCAGCCGTCGCCGTAGGGGTCCTGATTCACCGTCTCCGGGGTCTGAGACAGCCCCTCGTTGACCTCTAGGACCTTTCCGCTCAAGGGGGCGATCACGTCCGAGACCGCCTTCACCGACTCGACCTCGGCGTAGGACTGGCCCTGGCTCAACTCTGCGCCGACGCTCGGGGGGTCGAAAAACACAACCTCGCCAAGCGAGTCCTGGGCATACCACGTGATGCCGAAGGTCGCCGAGTCTCCGTCGATCCGGGCCCAGTCGTGCTCCTCGTGGTACAGGAGATCTTCCGGATAACTCGCTTCGGGCATGCTCAGGCTTCCTTTCGATAAAGCGGCTTGCGCTCGACGACGGCGGGCCGAACAGTGCCACGAACGTCGACCTCCAGGTGCGTCCCTGGCTCCGTCCGGTCAGCCGGGACGTAAGCCATCCCGATCCCACGCTCCAGGCAGGGCGAGAAGGTCCCGCTGGTTACCTCGCCGCCGCCACGGATTGGGTTGCCCTGACGCGGGATCCCCGGACCCTCGATCAGGAATGGGACCAGCTTCTCCGACGGGCCGGCCTGGCGGACCGCCGCCACAGCCTCGGCGCCGATGAAGCCGGTCGCTTCCCGGCAGCACCACCCGAGCCCGGCCTCGATCGGCCCGCGGGTTTCCATGAGATCGTTGCCGTAGAGGTGGAAGCACACCTCGAGGCGGAGCGTGTCACGGGCCCCGAGCCCCGCCGGCGTGGCGCCGGCGGCGAGCAGGGCATCCCACACCCCCGGCGCGTCGTCGGGGTCGAGCAGCAGCTCGACCCCGTCCTCGCCCGTGTAGCCGGTGCCACAGACGAGCATCGCGGCGCCCGCCAGGCTGCGTTCGGTGACGTGGAAGCGGAGGGGCAGCGGACCGTCGCTCAGCCCGGCGGCGATCTCCCGCGCCCGGGGTCCTTGAACGGCGAGCATGGCGAAGCTCGAGGCGACGTCGAGGACATCGACGTCGAAGTCCGCGGCGTGGGACTGAAGCCAGGCCAGGTCCTTCTCGTGGTTGGCCGCGTTGGTCACGGTCAGGAACTCGCACTCGGCCAGGCGGTAGGTGAACAGGTCGTCGAGCACGCCGCCGTCCTCGCGGCAGAGAACGCTGTACTGCGCTCCGCCCTCCGGAAGGCGCCGCAGGTCGTTGGAGAGCATCCGCTGCAGGAAGGCGAAGGCATCCGGTCCCCGGGTCTCGATTTGGCCCATGTGGGAGACGTCGAAGACTCCGGCGCCGCGCCGGACGTTCACGTGCTCCTGCCGAATCCCCTCGTACTGGACCGGCATCTCCCACCCCGCGAACGGCACCAGCCTGGCCCCCGCGGCCGCGTGACGGTCATACAGCGGGGTTCGGCGCAGGGCGGTGGGCGCGGTGGAGCTCACGGGCTGAGGCTATTACACGCCCCGCCTGGATCCCGCGGGAGCCCGTCGGCCGGCGGCCGGGGCGGCTGGCCCGACCTGAACCGTGTGGTGGTAGATCGCGGAAACAACCGAAAAGGCGGGCTTCGGGACCCCGTATCGGTCAATCAATCCCTTCAGGTGCCACGGCGGGTCCGGCAGCGGGTTGCCACCGGTCCACCCGGGCTGGGCCGCAAAGTCCTGCAGGGCGAAGTAGATCGCGCCCGACAGCCAGGGCTTCGAGGCGAACACGCCGAGGTGGAAGGCGGCCGAGTTGGACTGGAACTCATAGGTTCCCCGCTCCTCCACAGGACCATCCCGGTTGGCCTCGAATCCGAACTCGGTGACGAACAGCGCCTTCCTGGGGTAGCACGCGCGGAGGCTGTCCAGGTAGGGACTCAGGGCGTCGCGGTCATCCGTCGTACCTCCACCGGAGTCGTACCACCCGAAGTAATCGTTGTACCCGATCACGTCGAGCGGCGCATAGGCCGACTGACACGAGACCCCGGGCCAGCTGGAAATCGCCATGCCCACCGGGCGGGTCGGATCCAGCCGGCGCGCCAGCGCCGCCGCCCCGGCGATATAGCTCGCCTCGTTCGCCGTCGCCGGCGTCGGCAACTCGTTGCCGACGCTCCACAGAATCACCGAGGGATGGTTCTGGTTGTCGAGGATGTTCTGGCGCAGCATCGAGTAGGCGCTCGTGCGCCAGGCCGCCGAGCCCAGATACTGATCTGCCACCTGGTAGACCGGGATCTCGTCCCAGACCAGGATCCCGTAGCGGTCGGCCATCTCCAGGATCTCCGGGTTCAGCGGGTAATGAGAGCGGATCACGTCCGCCCCCAGCTCACGCTCCCATCCCATCAGCGATGCCAGCTGGCCCGGCGACAAAGCCGCGCCGGTCAGGTAGTTCTGCTCGTGGATGAAGGCGCCTCGGAGGTTGAGCAGCCGGCCATTGAGGGTCAGGTGGCCGTTGGCATTGACCTTGATGCTCCGGATCCCGCTGTAGGTGGTGTAGCCGCCCAGCGTCCGCCCCCGGGCATCGGTCAGCGCCAGCGTGGCCTTATAGAGGGTGGGATGGCCCGGCGCCCACAGCCGGGGGTGGGCAACTACCGCCGTGGCATGGGCAACCCAGGTGGCATGCGGAGCGAGCGTCCGGTGCCCGAACTGGAGCCGCAGGCCTCCGAAGCGGCCGCTCAGCGTGACCCGCTGCCTGGTGGCGGTGACGTTGCGGATCCACGCCTGTTCCTGGATCGTCGCCGCGCATCTCGGACACGGCAGGATGGTGCGCAGCTGCAGGTTCTCGATGTCCGCCTGCTGGACCGCGCGCAGGTAGACCTCCCGCAGGAGGCCGCCGTAGTTCCACCAGCCGCCCATCGGCCCGGGCGGTAGATCGCCGGCCCCTCTCCGATCATCGACGCGGACGATCAACCGGTTGACCCCGGAGCGCGGGTGCAGATCGAACTCAAAGGGCAGATACGCGCCGGTGTGCGAGCCGACCAGGCGACCGTTGAGCCAGACCGTGGCCCGGTAGTTGACCGACTCAAAGCGAATGATCCAGTGCCGGCCGGCAGCGGGCACGTAGGACGCGAAGGCGTGTGCCGGCAGCGTGAAGTCCCGCCGGTACCACCCGACATAGCCGCTGTTGCTCAGGGTGGAGAGGTCGCCCGCGTTGTAGGCGTTGGGCACGCTCACGACGGACCAGCCATCGGTGGCGGCGACGTCATTCCACCACCCGGCCGCGAGTCCCTGATCACCCGGGTCGGCCCGATACAGCCACTCCCCGCCGAGCAGGTAACGGCCCGCCTGTCCATCGCGATACAGCGCACCGAGTGTGGGTGGACTCGCCGCGTACGCCGGTCCCTGGGCGTTGGCCACGGGCGGCGTGGGGAGCAGGGCTACGGAGAGGGCGAAGAGGCTCCCCAGCACGCCCACCGCGGCGATGATCCGCCGACGGTAGGGAGATATCCCCGGTGCTCGCTCCTCAGCGCCCATGCGGGGCAGGACCGACCTGAACCGTCGCGTGGTAAATCGAGGAAACGACGGAGAAGGCGGGCTTGAGCGCCCCGTACTGGTCGACCAGCCCCTTGTAGATCCACGGTGGATTGGGCAGCGGGTTCCCCCCGCCCCAGCCGGGTTTCGAGGCAAAGTCTTGGAGGGCGAAGTAGATCGCGCCCGACAGCCAGGGCTTCGAGGCGAACACGCCGAGGTGGAAGGCGGCCGAATTGGATTGGAACTCATAGGTTCCCCGCTCCTCCACGGGACCGTCCCGGTTGGCGTCGAATCCGAACTCGGTGACGAACAGCGCCTTCTTGGGGTAGCAGGCTCGGAGGCTGTCCAGGTAGGGACTCAGGGCGTCGCGGTCATCCGTCGAACCTCCACCCGCGTCAAACCATCCGAAGTATTCGTTGTTCCCGATCACGTCGAGCGGCGCATAGGCCGACTGACACGGCACCCCGGGCCATCCGGAGGTCGCCATCCCCACCGGGCGGGTCGGATCCAGCCGGCGGGCCAGCGCCGCCGCCCCGGCGATGTACCTCGCCTCGTTCGCGGTGGCCGGTGTCGGCAACTCGTTGCCGATGCTCCACAGCATCACCGAGGGATGGTTCTGGTTGTCGAGGATGTTCTGGCGCAGGAAGGAGTGGGCGAAGGCGAGCCAGCTGGGTGACCCCAGGTACTGGTCGCTGACCTGCCATGCCGGGATCTCGTCCCAGACCAGGATCCCGTAGCGGTCGGCCATCTCCAGGATCTCCGGGTTCAGCGGGTAATGAGAGCGGATCACGTCCGCCCCCAGCTCACGCTCCCAGCCCATCAGTGCTGCCAGCTGGGCCGGCGACAACGCGGCGCCCGTCAGGTAGTTCTGCTCGTGGATGAAGGCCCCACGGAGGTTGAGCAGCCGGCCATTGATCGTCAGATGCCCGTTGGCATTCACCTTGATGCTGCGGATTCCGCTGTAGGTCGTGTAGCCGCCGAGCGTCCTCCCCCGGGAGTCGCTCAGCGTCAGCGTCGCCTCGTAGAGGGCGGGATGGCCGGGCGCCCAGAGATTGGGATGCTCGACCACGGTTGAAGCGCTCGGGGTCCAGGTGCCGCGGGCACGGATCGTGGCCGACCCGAAGGACAGGGGCAACTTCCCGAAGCGCCCCCGCAGGGTCACCCGCTGCGGGCTGTCCGTGACATTGCGGATGGTCGCCTGCTCCTCGATCCGGGCGCTGCAGGTTGGGCAGGGGAGGATTGGCCTCACCTGGGCGAGCTGGATGTCGGCCCGCTGGGCGGTACGCAGGTAGACCTCGCGGAGCAGCCCACCGTAGTTCCACCACGTATTGCCGACCGGTGGCAGATCGCCCGGACCGCGGGTGTCGTCGACTCTGACGATCAGCCGGTTGACCCCAGGATGTGGATGGAGGTCGAACTCGAAGGGCAGGTACGCACCGGTGTGCGAGCCGACCAGACGACCGTTGAGCCAGACGGTGGCTCGGTAGTTGACCGATTCGAACCGGATGATCCACTGTCGGGCCGAGGCGGGCACATACTTCGCGAAGGCATGCGCCGGCAGCGTGAAGTCGCGCCGGTACCACCCGACGTAGCCGCTGTTGCTCAGGGTCGAGAAGTCGCCCGCGTTGTAGGCGTTCGGAACCGTTACCGGCGTCCACCCGCTGGTCGCGGCCACGTTTTTCCACCAGCCCTGCGTCAGGCCGACGTTGCTCAGGTCGGCCCGGTAGAGCCATGTGCCGCCGAGCAGGTAGCGGCCGCTCTGGCCGTCGCGGTAGAGCGCGCCCGGCGTGGGCGGGGTGGCGGTGTAGACGGGGCCCTGCGCCGAGACGGGGCTGGCTAGCGAGACCTGGAGCACGCCGACCGATGCCAGCACCGCAGCCCCCGCGAGCCATCTTCCGCCCCGGCGCCGCGTCATCTCACTCGTCTCGACCGGGCCTTCTTCGCCGGGGCCGGTACCCCGCCGGCCGGGTTGGACGGCGGTGCCTTCGAAGAGACGGTATGCAGGGAAACGTGCTTGGGCAGCATCCGCTCCACCTTCACCGTGGTGGAGAGCCGGGTCACGTTGCCCGCCTTGTCCGTGACGGTGACGGTGATCCGGTAGCGCCCGGTGCGGCGGTAGACGTGGCTGATGTCGTGGGTGCCGAGTTTCAGCCTGCTGGACTTACCGTCCCCCCAGCGGATAAGGACCTTGGCCACACCCGAGGCGGCGGACCGTGGCAGGCCCGGGGGCGGCGGGTCGGAGTAGGTGACCGATGTTGAGAATTTCGAGCCGGCCCGCGCCAGCTTGGCCAGCCGCACCTTCACGCGCGGCGGGACGGTGTCGATGAACACCGACGCGACCTTCGTCACGCTCTGCTGGCCTACGGGGTTGCTCGCAAGCACCTGCCAGGTGTGGCGACCGTTGGGCAGCGGGACGGATGGCGCCGCCGATGGAGCGTATGTCTGGGCCAGCGCGGTGCCATCGACGGTGAGCGTGTACTTCATCGGTCCCCAGCCGTGGGGGACGGTCCAGGTGAAGGAGGGTTGTGCCGTCTTTGAGTACTTGAGGGGGCTCGAGGCCTTGAACGGCCCTGGGCCCTGGTACATCTGGTCGACCACGACGGCGCTCGAGCCCGCCGTCCCCTGGAGCCAGGCCACCGCCGCCTCGCCGTAGACATCGCCCGCCGCCGCAATGCCGTCGGCGGCGTCGATGGGGCCCTCGGCCGGCGTGGACACGACCATCTCCGAACCCAAGTCGTTGCCGGCGGCGGGGGCATACCGGACCCGGATCTCGGAGGGGGCGCTCGTCCCCGGCTCCTGCTGCCAGGCGATGAAGGTGGAGGTGAGCCCGGCGGTGGCGGGCACCGGGTCCGGGGGCGCGCTGATGGGCAGGGTGTCAACCTCCAGGACGCCATTGGGCGCGGCGTTCTGGTTGAGCAGCTGCGCGAATACGTCGTCGCTGACCGTGCGTTCCGAGGTGACCCACCCAGCGCCGTACTCCCCCACCGCGACCTGGGGATCCTGGGCACCATCAGCCGGTGCGCCGGACAGACCATCGGCGTTGCTGATCCCGTCGTAGATCGAGGCCTGGAGCCGGTCGGTGAAGACACGGGACTGCTGCTGGCCGCCGCACGTGACGTTCTCTCGGAAGGCGACGGAGGCGTAGGAGGAATCGCCGCCCGCACCCACCGACGGCTCGTCCGCCGAGGCCTCGGTGCAGCCGGCGGGCGGCGCGTCGGCTTGCTCGTCGACGATGCTCGGGTTGGTGCCCCAAACTCGGCGTGAGTAGACGTGTCCGTTCTCGCCCCAGACGACGATTGCGATCCCGTCGCCGGCCGCCGCGACGGCAGGGGCTCCCGACCCGGTGCCCGCGTCGTCAGACGGGGTGGCGTTCAGCGCCGGCCCCTCGAGGGCCCATTTGCCGTTGTCCCAGTAGGCGGTCCTCACGTCGGATCCGCCCCCGGCCGCGTCGGTGAAGGCGATGTAGGCCTTGGGAAAATTGGTGATCGAGATCGCAGGGTTACTCGCCCCGCCGGCCAGCGCGATCGGCGCGGCGAAGGGAACCCCCTGGTTGGCGCGCTCCGCCGCGTAGAGGACGCCCCCGTTGATGAAGCCGACGAGCAGGAGGCCCCCGTTGCCGGCGGCGATCACGGGCTGCGAGGAAGCTCCGCTGAGCGAAGCGTCGATCTCGACCGGCGGCTGGAAGCTCCCGGCCACGAGCGCCGAGACGAACACGTGGGGCGCCCCGTTCACCTGCTTGAGGTAGACGACGCCGCCGGACCCGTCCCGGGCCACGGAGAGGCCGAGGCCGCTGGGGCGGGCGATGTCAGAACTCGGACCGTCGAGCACCTGGGGCGCGCCTGGAACAGGCTGCTGGGCGGTGGCCACCGGCGCGAGCGCGGCCGCGGTGACAAGCACGGCCAGCACCGCCAAAAGGCGCCGCGTAGCGGCGGCTTTGAGCGCTACACCCCCGATCTGCGCAGCGCCGAGGCGCCACCTCTGAGTCCTGTCGGCCGTGGATCTGACGACGCTAGAACCGACGAGGGCGGCTCAGGTTGCGGTGCTCAGCGGTCCTTGAGGAACGAGGGAATGTCGATCTCGTCGTCGCGGATCTCCAGCGAGGAGCGCCGCACGTCGTCGATCGTCACATCCCGACCCTGCCGCGGGCGCTCACGACTGGTGCCTGGGCGCAGCCGGCCGTGATCGAATCCCGTGGCGATCACGGTCACTCGGACGTCCTCGCCCATCGCGTCATCGATGACGGCACCGAAGATCATGTTCGAGTTGGAATCGGCGGCCCCCTGGACGATCTCGGCCGCCTCGTTGACCTCAAACAGCCCGAGGTCGTGGCCACCGGTGATGTTGAGCAGGATCCCGGTCGCCCCCTCGACCGACTCCTCGAGGAGCGGCGAGGAGATGGCCACCTTGGCCGCCTCCGCGGCCCGGTTCTCGCCGTTGGCGCTGCCGATACCCATAAGCGCGGTTCCCGCGTCACGCATGATCGTGCGCACGTCGGCGAAGTCGAGATTGATCAAGCCGGGGATGGTGATCAGGTCGGTGATTCCCTGGACGCCCTGGCGAAGAACATTGTCGGCTTCCCGGAAGGCGTCGAGCATCGAAGTGCGCCGCTCGACGATGGCGAGCAGCTTCTCGTTGGGGATGACGATCAACGTGTCCACGTTCTCGCGCAGCTTGGCGATGCCCTCGTCGGCCTGACGCGCGCGTTGGGTGCCCTCGAACGCGAACGGCCGCGTGACGCATCCCACGGTCAGTGCCCCGATCTCGTTCTTGGCGATGTCGGCGATGATCGGCGCCGCCCCGGTGCCCGTGCCCCCGCCCTCGCCCGCGGTGACGAACACCATGTCCGCGCCCTTGAGCGCCTCCTTGATCTCGTCGCGTGACTCGGCGGCGGCGCCCTGGCCGATGTCAGGGTTCGCCCCCGCACCCAGGCCCTTAGTCAGCTGGTGCCCAATGTTGAGCTTGACGTCGGCGTCGCACATCGCCAGCGCCTGTGCGTCCGTGTTGGCGGCGATGAATTCGACCCCGCGCAGGCCCGCGTCGACCATGCGGTTGACCGCGTTGGTTCCTCCGCCGCCCACGCCGACGACTTTGATGACTGCCAGGTAGCTGCCGCTTTCCACAGAAACCGCCGACCCTCTAGTTAGAGTTGAGTGTTTTCCCGCTCCATCGCTCTTTGCGGAGTTTTGCACGTTATGCGCTGGCGATGTGGCAAGTCAACGCGGCAACGGTCTCGCAACTTTGCTTGCAGATGCCCCAACCCTCAAGATTCGGCCGAGTGTTGGCCAAACTCCGGACTCAAGCTGGGGTTGAGGGTTACCCACCCGGTGAGGGGCCTGATCCGCCAGTCTCAGGGGCGCCGCCCCCGGAGGTCGAGGACGTTGATGCGCCACTCGTTTCGCCCGTGCCGGAGGGGCTCGAGCTATCAGAGGTGGCGCTCCCGCTCGTATCCGAGGAGGTCCCGCTCGTTCCGGAGCCGGTCCCGTCCCCCGCCCCCGCTCCCGCGGCCGGGCGGGCGGGATCGGTGACATCGATGTACGAGGCACCGGCCGAGCCTGGATCGGCGAGCACCGCGGTCACGGCGATCCACTTGGCCGCCAGCAGGGTGGTGTCACCGAAGTAGATGCTCGGGCCGTTGCGGAGCTGAGCCGTGAGCCCATGGCCGGCCACGGCCGTGACCTGGCTGATCTTGGGGAGCAGCTGATACGGCGCGGCGGCAAGCAGGGCGACGGCGCTGGCGACGCGACCCGCGGGCAGGCGGCGACCCACCGGGGGGACGCTGACCGGAATCGTCGGCAGCGACGAGCTCACCGAGACAGAACGCAGGATCGTCCCGTCGCTGGCCACCGGGATCTGGCGTGTGCCGGCGTCGAGCAGGGCCACAGGCCGCTCCTCGACGACGTCGATCACGACGCGGTGGGGAAACTCCGTCCGGACCTCGAGACGCTTGACCTCGGGAAACGGAGCCACAGCCGTGCGCAGTTGGTTCATCCGGACATCGAGCGTGGTCATGTTGTGAGCCGCCGAGCGCAGCGCGGAGCGAATCGCGCCCGCGTCAGCGCCGCTTGCCCCGTTGATGGTCACCCGGTCGACGCCTACAAGCGAGGAATCGCGCAGCCACGTCCAAGCTCCGAACAGCAGGGCCGCCAGCAGGATCGTCGCAACCAGCGCCAGGCGCATCCTGGGTGTGACGCGCCGGCGGCGCCGGACCGCGCGCCGGGGCGCCGCGGAGCGCCGGCCAACGGACGGCCCCAGGCGCCCCCGGCGGGTGAGCGTCCGGGTGAAGCTCATCCCAGCTTCCACTCAGCGGGAAACTCGACCGGTCCGAGTGCCTGTACCTCAGGGTCCAATTCGATGCCGAACCGCTCACGCACCCGCCGCCAGCCCTCGGCCATGACGGCGACAACGTCGGCCGTCGATGCGTCGCCGTGGTTGACGACGAAGTTGGCGTGCTTTTCTGAGAACCCGGCGCCCCCGATGCGCAGGTCACGGCATCCGGCCTCATCGAGCAGCTGTCCGGCGGTCCGTCCGCCGTCGCTTTCCGGGTTCTTGAACGTGGAACCAAAGGTCTTGACGCCCGTTGGCTGCGCCGCCTTCCGGCGCGCGCGGAGATCAGCCAGCGTCGCCTTGACCTCCGCCGGCTGGCCGCGCTCGAGCCGGAACGAGGCCCGAGCGACAATCTCGTAGGGCCCGAGGCTGGAGCGGCGATAAGCGAAGCCGAGCTCCCGAGGCGTCCGACGCATGGTTCCGGAGCCGGTGGCGATGTCGACCCACTCGAGCACGCGGGCCAGCTCGCCCCCGTAGGCGTTCGCGTTCATCCGCACCGCCCCGCCGACCGTCCCGGGAATGCTGACGCCGAACTCGATCCCGGTGAGTCCGGCCTGGGCCGCCCGGGCGGCGACGGTGGGCAGCCGCGCGGCCCCTCCGCAGTGAATATGCGTCTCTTCGAGCTCAATCTCAGTCAGTGACTTGTCCAGCTTGAGGACCAACCCGGGCACACCGGCGTCCGCTATCAGGAGGTTCGACCCCGACCCAACGACCCCTACCTGAAGCCCCTCCTCCCGCGCCCAACCAAGCAGACGCTCAAGCTCCGGCAGCGATCCCGGGCGGGCGAAGAGCTCGGCCGGGCCGCCGGTGCGGATCGTGGTCAGCCGGGCCAGCGGATAGTCCCGCTGGACTCCGGGGGGAGGATCGGCCATCGCCGCTCAGACTAGATGGCCCACCGGCTGCTCACCGGGCGGCAACCGAGTCGCCGACCAGCGAGCGGCCAAGCGCGTCGATGTTCCCCGCCCCCATGACCAGGCAAAGATCGCCAGCGCGGAGCGTCCCGGCGAGGAACCGGCGCGCCTCCTCGAACCCGGGCACCCACGCGACCGTCCGGCCGCCCGCGGCATCGGCGGCCGCGGCGGCGACAAGATGCCCGTCGACCCCCGGGAAGTCCTCGACCCTCTCCCGGGCCGGATAGACGTCGAGTACGGCGATTAGGTCGGCCGCCGCCAGCGCCGCCCCGAACTCACGCCACATGGCCTGCGTGCGCGAGTAGAGATGGGGCTGAAATACCGCCACCAGACGGCGCGGTTGCAGGGTCCGGGCGGTGGCGAGGGCCGCGGCCACCTTGGTCGGGTGGTGGGCGTAGTCGTCGTAGATCGTGGCGCCCGCGGGGGTCTCGCCGAGGCGCTCGAAGCGGCGACGGGCGCCGTGGAAGGTGCGCAGCGCCGCCACCGAGGCCGCCGGGTCGGCCCCCGCCAGCGCCGCCGCGCTGAGGGCGCCAGCCGCATTGACGGCGTTGTGAGCCCCGGGGACCGACAGCTCGACCTCGATCCCGCGCCACTCAAAACGCGATCCGCCGGGAAACAGGATCGGATCGGGAGCGTCATAGGGCGTCGCGCCCGGCGGGCAGAGCGCGCGCAGTGCCGGCCGGTCCCAGACCACGGCTCCGGCGCCGGCCCGGGCCATGAACGCCTGGAACGTGGCCTCGAGGTCGAGCCGGGAGCCATAGGTCGTGTGATGGTCGAGTTCGGCGTTGGTCAGCACCGCGACCTCGGGCCAGAGCTTGAGCAGCGAGCGATCCGACTCGTCGGCTTCGATGACGACCCATTCGCCGGAGCCCCAACCAGCGTTGGAACCGGTGTCCCGGAGCTCCCCGCCGATCACATAGGCGGGATCGAGACCCGCCCCGCGAAGCGCCTGTACGACCATCGACGCCGTCGTCGTCTTGCCCGCGGTTCCGGTCACCGCCAGGCAGCGCTTGAGCCGGGCGATCTCGGCCAGCAGATCGGCCCGGTGAAGCTCACGCCCCGCCGCGACCGCGCGCTCCGGATTCGAGGCGGGAACCGCGGTCGAGTAGACGACCTCGGCCCCCGGCGGCACGTTCTCGGCCGCGTGGCCGATGACCGGCTCGATGCCGTGGGCTCGGAGCCGCTCGGTGTAGCTCGACTCGGCCCGGTCAGAGCCCGTCACCCGGGCCCCGAGCGCCTGGGCGACCAGCGCCAGGCCGCTCATCCCGGCGCCGCCGATGCCCACGAAATGAAGCTGCCTGTCGGTCCAGGTTGATGCGTCCACTACGCCCTGATTCGTATCAACCGGACCGGTGCGACCGACGATATGAACCCTGTGAGCAGGCGGGGAATCCGCATCCTGGCGTCCTTGGCGGTGCTCGCCGCCATGGCCGCGGGCGGCACCTCGGTCGCCGTCGGCCGCACCGCGCACATCGGCGCGAGTGCCGCTTCTGGCTGCGCGGACCCTGACAACTACCCGGCCCAGCGCGACCCCTCGAACCCGCTCGACCTTCCGACTCCGCCCGGCGCTGACCCGCTCACCGGAGCCAATTTCTTCATCGCCGGCCCCGCTCACGGCGCCGCTGCCAGCACGATCGCGTCGCTCATCGGGATCGACCCCAAGAGCCTTCCCGACAGCGTTTCCTGGGCACAGTTCCAGCAGCAGCACGCCGCCGCGATCGCCGCCAACCCCCAGGCGGCGCTCCTGGCCAAGATCGCCGATGAGCCGGAGGCCAACCGCTTCAGCCTCTATTCAGAGGGCGGCGGCCCGGGCGCGATCTATGGCCAGGTACACAAGATCGTGTGCGACAACCTGGCCGCGGATCCCGGCACGATTCCAATCTTCACCACGTTCTTCCTCTACCAGGCCGGGTACTGCGAGACCAAGCACGAAATTCTGGCCCACCGCGGCACGTTCGAGCGTCAGATCGACGAGATGGCCCGCGGCATCGATCGCCGCCCCGCGGTGATGCTGCTCGAGCTCGACGCGGTGGGGGCTTCCATGTGCATGCAGCAGAACGGAGCGCTGCCCTACTGGGAGGGCGACATGAGCTACGAGATCGACAAGCTCGCGGCGCTTCCCCACACCGTTATTTACATGGAGGCCGGGTACGCCGACGGGAACTCGCCGCGCTACACCGCCCGGGTCCTGAACGCCGTCGGCATCAACAAGATCCGGGGCTTCTGGACCAACGACACCCACGAGGACTGGACGATCAACGAGGTGCATTGGGGCGAGCGGGTGTCGCAGCTGACCCACGGCGCTGACTTCATCGTCAACACGGCGACGAATGGGCAGGGTCCCTTGGTGCCCGCACACCGTGTCCACGACGGCAATGAGGTCCTGTGCAACGCGCCTGACCGGGGGACCGGGCCGCTGCCTCAGGTCAACCCCGGCTTCGCCGACGTCGATGCCTTCCTGTGGACGGCGCCGCCCGGCAACAGCAGCGGCAGCTGCAACGGCGGCCCGCCGTCGGGCACCTTCTGGCCGGCCAAGGCCGAGAGCATGGCCGCCCTGGCCAACGCTCGCCTCGGCCCGGGCTTCCCGAGCCAGCCTTACTAGGCGCCCCGCAGCGCGGGGCGACAGCGGCACACGCACCCCGCGCCCTCCGCTCCGTGTGACGGGACGGCCGGACTTCGGCCAAAACGTGCGCTTCTCCGCACACGCGGCCGGCGAGGCGCACGTCTTGTCCCCTATGAGGTCAATACGTGCGCTTCGATCGAGCTTGTCGTTTCAGACGCACGTTTTTTCAGCTTCGCCGCCGCTCTCCGCTTCACCGCTTTCGCCGGCCGCCCCCCGTCGTCGCCAACACCCCGCGGGCAATCTCCCGGGCCGCATCGGGCCGGGCGATCGCGGCTGAGGCCCGGGCCATGGCCTGTAGACGCGCTGGATCGGCGAGCAGGCGTCCGACCTCCTGAGCCAGGCGCGGCGCCGTCAGCTCCTGATCGGGGATCACCACCGCGGCCCCGGCGTCGGCCATGAAGCGTGCGTTGGCCGCCTGGTGGTCGGCCGTCGCATAGGGATACGGGATCAGTACGGCGGGCCGGCCGTAGGCGGCGACCTCGAAGATCGAACCCCCGGCCCGAGCCACGACGAGATCGCTGGCCAGGAGCGCCTCGCCGAAATCGCCCACGTACCCCCGCAGGTCGTAGTGAGGCCCGGGGGCCTCAAGCTCCGGCAGATCGCGCTCGCCCGCCGCGTGAAGGACCCGGAACCGCGCCCCGGCGAACGCCTCGACTGCCGCCTGGTTGATCGAGCGGGCACCCTGGGATCCGCCGAACACGAGCACGCACGTCTCCTCGTCGCTGAGGTTGAAGCGCCGGCGGGCCGCCGCGCGATCGGCGAACAGCGCCGGCACGGGGCGGCCGCTGAGCTGGTAGCGCGGACCGTCGCGCCCCGCCACGGGGAAGGCCAGGTAGACCCTTCGGGCGAAGGGGGCCAGGAGCCGATTGGTCAGGCCGAGATGGCTGTCGGCCTCCATCAGCACCAGGGGCCGGCGCCGGGCCACCGCGGCCGCGCCCACGGGCCCGGCGACATACCCACCGGCGCCGAGGACGGCGTCGGCACCCAGCTCACGCAACAGCCGGCTGGCCCGTGGGAGGGCGGCAGTGTCGACGGCCAGCGCCCGCGTCGCGGCGAGCACATCGTTTCGGGCCAGCGGCATGACCGACAGCGTGCGCAGTTCGTAGCCGGATGCGGGAACGAGCTGGCGCTCGGCGCGCTCGCCGCCGATGAACAGGACCTCGGCGCCTTCAGCGCGCAGCGCGTCGGCTACTGCCAACGCCGGTACGACGTGCCCGGCCGTCCCGCCGGCCGCGATCACGATCCTGGGCCGACTCACCGTGGCGATCGGGCACGAGCTTGAGTCGCTCGGCCCCGGGGCGGGCGATGTTGAGAAGCAGGCCGATGGCGGCCAGCATCACACACAGGTTGGTCGGGGCATAGGAGATGAAGGGCAGCGGCACACCCGTCAGGGGCGCCAGCCCGAGCACCACGAAGATGTTGAGGATTCCCTGGCACAGGATCAGCGACGTCAGCCCGGCGGCCAGCAGCTTGGCATACCGGTCGACGGCCCGCCGGGCCGTGCGTAACCCGGCGTAAGCCACCATCCCGTAGAGGCAGACGATCACGAGCACACCGAGCACTCCCAGCTCCTCGCCGACGACGGCGAGGATGAAGTCGGTCTGTGCCTCGGGCAGGTAGAAGGTCTTCTGCACCGAGCGGCCGAGGCCAACTCCGAGCAGTCCCCCGGAACCCAGGGCGATCTGTCCCTGCACGGCCTGGTAGCCCGCGCCCGATTTGGTGGCCGACGCCCACGGGTGCAGGAACGAGGTCAGCCGCGCCCGTTCGTAGGGCTGCGCGACCGCGAGGACGAGGACGCATCCCATGGCGATCGCGGCCAGCATCCCGAGGTGGCGCATCTGGATGCCCGCCACCACGAGCAGGGCGCCGAGCGTGAAGGTGACGACGAGTGCAGTCCCGAGGTCGGGCTCGACCACGATGAGCAGGATCGCCGGGGCAGCGACCACGGCGACCGGCGCCACGGCCTGCCGGAATCCGCGCATCCGCTTGGGATGGTCGGCGAGGTAGCGGGCGACGTACAGGACGAGCGCCAGCTTCATCACCTCGGAGGGCTGGAACTGGATGGGTCCGGCGGCGAACCAGCGCCGCGCCCCGTTGACCTCGACCCCGAATCCGGGGACGAGGACCACGAGAAGCAAGAAGAATGACCCGATGAGCAACAGGTTGACCAGCCTGCGATCGAGCAGGGTGATGCCGCGCCGGGCGAGGAGCTGCATCGCGCCCAGGCCGAGGGCTCCGAAGATCAAATAGCGGATGAACTCGCCCGTCCCGGTCCCCCCCTGGCCGGTCAGGACCCCCAGCGGGGAGGAGGCGCTGTAGACCATGACGGCGCCGAGGGCGAGCAGGCAGAGCGTCGCCGTGGTCAGGATCCGGTGCTCGAGCGGGGGCGCGGGCCGACGCGTCGTGGCGGCCATCAGCCGGCCTCCACCAGAGCTCGGAAATGCTCGCCGCGGGCCTCGAAGTCCGGGTACTGGTCATAGCTGGCGCAGGCCGGCGAGAGGAGCACCGTCTGGCCGGGCTGAGCGGCCCGGCGGGCGGTGGCGACCGCCCGCTCCAGGTCGCCCACCAGGTGAAGCGGGACGCCGGTCTCGCTCAGGGCGACGGCGAGATCCCCCGCTGCCTCTCCGATCAGGTAGACGGCGTCGCATCGCTCGGCCACGAGCGGGGCCAGCGGCGAGAAGTCCTGGCCCTTGCCGCGCCCGCCGGCGATCAGGTGAATCCCCTCCGTGTAGGCGCGCAGCGCCACCAGTGTCGAGGCGACGTTGGTGGCCTTCGAGTCGTTGACCCAGAGGACGCCATCGATGACGCCGAGCGCTTCCAGGCGGTGCGCTACGCCGGAGAAACTGCGAAGGCCGGCGGCGACGGCGTCGAAGTCGACCCCCCGGGCCAGGCAGACGGCGGCTGTGGCCATGGCGTTCTGGCGATTGTGGACGCCGGGAAGGGAGATCTCGATCACGGGCAGGAGCGGCGCCTCGTCCCACCACAGGTAACCGGCACGCTCGGACAGCTCGGCCCCCGGGCCGCTGCCGAAGCACACCCGCCGCGCGCAACCTCCCAGATCCTCGACGTCGAGATCGAGCGGTGCCACGGCCACGTCGTCGTTTCCCTGGTGGGCGAAGATCTGCAGCTTGGCCGCCACATAGCTCTCGAAGCTCCCATGGCGGTCCAGATGGTCGGGCTCGAGGTTGAGCAGGATCGCCGCCTCGGGGGCGAACGCCTCGCTGTCCTCGAGCTGAAACGAGGACGCCTCACACACGACCGTGACCTCACGATCGATCTGCCCGACCAGCGACGAGACGGCGGTTCCGACGTTCCCCGCGACCGCCACTGGGAGACCCGCCTCACGATGGACGTGGCCGATCCACTCGGATGTGGTCGTCTTGCCGTTGGTTCCGGTCACCGCGACGAACTCGTTCTCAAGCAGTCGCCATGCCAGCTCGAGCTCGCCGAGGATGGGGATGCCGCGGGCCCGCGCCGCCTCCACGATGGGCGCGGTCTGGGGAACACCAGGGCTCTTGATGAGCGTCCCGGCGCGGGCGGCAAGAACGTCGCCTGACGCATCCAAAGTCACTTCGACGCCCGCCTCGGAAAGCCTCCCCACCACTGCCTCGAGTCCCGGGTTGATGCCCAGACCGGCGTCCCAGCCCACCACCTCCTCTCCCCGCGCCCGGAGCGCAAGCGCGGCGGCGGTCCCCGAGCGGGCGAGGCCGACGACCAGGTAGGGACCCCCAGGAAGCGGCGGTCGCGGGTGCTGACTCAACCGCGGATGCTGAGCTGGTACACGGTGAAGCCGACGGCGCAGCAGGCGGCCGCGACGATCCAGAAGCGCAAGATGATCTTCGTCTCCGACCATCCCCGCAGCTCGAAGTGGTGGTGGATCGGCGCCATCAGGAAGACGCGCTTGCGGAAGGTCTGAAACGAAAAGACCTGGACGGCCACCGACAGCGCCTCGATGACGAAGATCCCGCCGAGGAGGAGGAGGAGCAGGGTCGTGTTCGTCATCACCGCGAACCCGGCTATCGCGCCCCCCAGTCCCAGCGCCCCGGTGTCGCCCATGAAGATGCTGGCCGGGAAGCTGTTGAACCAGAGAAAGCCGATGCAGGCGCCGACGAGACACGCGGCGAGCAGGCTCAGATCGTGCTGGCCGAAGGTGATGAAGGTGATGCCGATGTAGGCCAGGAGCACGATCGCCGCGCACCCGGCGGCGAGCCCGTCGAGGCCGTCAGCCAGATTGACCCCGCTCGTCGTCCCGGCGACGACGAGATAGATGAACACCGGGTACAGCGGCCCGAGATCGATGCTGGCGTCGAAGTAGCGGACCCGGATCGAAGTGCTGACGTGCGCCTTGTGGGTGGCGATCCACCACAACCCGACCGAGATCGCCACCGTGACGATCAGCTTGGTCCGTGCTCGCAGGCCGAGCGAGCGCCGCTTGGCGATCTTCGTGTAATCGTCGGCGAAGCCGAGCAGCGCACAGGCCACCGTGGCACCGAACACCCCGACCGCCTGCCAATAGCTCGGGTCGTGGTGGTCGACCAG
The DNA here is from genome assembly GCA_035505215.1 of Solirubrobacteraceae bacterium. Taxonomy (GTDB): domain Bacteria; phylum Actinomycetota; class Thermoleophilia; order Solirubrobacterales; family Solirubrobacteraceae; genus Palsa-465. The sequence continues at coordinate 108,709 of DATJQY010000021.1, forward strand.
GATGAGGAACGGGATGGCGAAGGCGATCACGATCACGATCCCCCCCAGCGTCGGTGTCCCCGCCTTGGTCTGGTGCCCTTTGGGCCCCTCTTCACGGATGTTCTGCCCGAACTCCCGCCGGCGCACGAACTCGATGAACTTGGGCGACAGGAAAACGCAGATCAGGAGCGCCGCTGTCCCGGCGATGAGGATGCGACCAGACTGGGTGCCCATTACTCGCCTCGCCTCACGAGCCATCACCGCCGTTCCGCAGGGCTCGGCACACGAGTTCGAGGCCAACCCCGCGCGAGCCCTTGACGAGGACCACGTCGCCGGTGTGCAGGAGCTCTGGAACCACGGTCGCCGCCTCCGCGGCATCCTGCACCGAGCACACGTGGCCGGCGAAGTGCTCCGACATGGCGGCGGCTCGGGGGCCGACGGTTACGAGCAGCTCGACGCCCGCCTGGGCCGCCTGCTCCCCCACCTCGGCATGGAAGCCGTGCTCATCGGGCCCCAGCTCGAGCATGTCGCCGAGCACCGCCACCCGCCGGGAGCCCGCCTCGTTCCGGGCGCTTTCCGCCAGGTCTTCGAGAGCCGCACGCATCGACATCGGGTTGGCGTTGTAGCAGTCGTCGATCAACGTCACGCCGCTGCCCAGCCGAGCTCGCTGGCCCCGCCCCGGCGTCAGCGCCAGCTCGACACGACCGCTGGGCACCACCCCGACCGCGCCGGCCGCGGCCACGGCGGCCAGCAGGTTCCGCCGCAGATGGGCTTGCGTGAACGAGACCTCAAGGTCGATCACTCCCCCGGGCGCCTGGATCCTCAGCCGGTCACCCTCGGCATCCAGGAGACGGACGTCTCCCCCCTCGCCGAAGGTGATCGTCTCGACGTCGGCCCGCAGGTGCGGCTCCAGCAGCGGCTCGCTCGCGGGGACGACCGCGGTGGCGCCGGACGGCAGTCCGGCCACCAGCTCGGCCTTGGCGGCGGCGATCGCCTCGATCGTCCCCAGGAGCTCGAGATGCACGGGCCCGATGCTCACGATCACCCCCACATCCGGCTCGGCGATCTCGGCCAGTTCGGCGATCTGTCCGGCGCCGCGCATCGCCATCTCAAGTACGAGCACCTCGGTCCCCGCGGGGGCGGCCAGCACCTCAAGAGGAAGGCCAACCTCGGTGTTGAAGTTGGCCCTGGAGGCCACGGTCCGGACATGTGGCGCCAGGACAGTCAGGAGGAGGTCCTTGGTCGAGGTCTTTCCGGTGGAACCGGTGACGCCAATGACCCGGGCCCCAAGCTCGCGCCGCCAGGCGGTGGCCAGGCGCTGCAGGGCGCGGAGCGGATCCGAGGCAACCAGGATGGCGCCGCCGGTCCCGGGCTGGCGGGCGCTTTCGACATGCTCCTCAGCGACGATTGCTCCCCACGCCCCCGCCTCGAGCGCGGCGCCGGCGAAGCGGCCGCCGTCGGTCTGACTGCCCGGCAGCCCGATGAAGAGGACATCCGGACCCGCCTCGCGCGAGTCGATCACGGCCCGCTCAGGACCGCCCTCGGAGTCGCGCGCTGAGGCGACACGCGCCCCGGCCGCCTGGGCGATCTGCTCTGAGTTCCAGCGCCTCATCGCGCCAGCGTCGCGCCTCGGAGCGCCTCTCGCGCCACCGTCGCATCGTCGAAGGGGATCTTTCGACCCGCTTCGAACTCCTGCCCCTGTTCGTGGCCCTTGCCGGCGATGACGACAACGTCGCCCGCCGCAGCGCCGGAGATGGCGAGCTCGATCGCTTCTCGACGGTCGACGAGATGCTCGACCTCGGAGCCGGACCCGGCGAGGATCTGATCGATGATCGCCTCGGGATCCTCGGAGCGCGGATTGTCGGAGGTCACGATCACACGGTCGGCGAGGTTCCGGGCGATGCGCCCCATGAGTGGGCGCTTGCCCCGGTCACGGTCCCCGCCGGCTCCGAAGACAACGTGCAGGCGGCCCGCGGTGAGCTGGCGCGCCGCCTCGAGGACGTTCTGGAGCGAGTCCGGGGTGTGGGCGTAATCGACGAGGACGGCGAAGTCCTGCCCCTCATCCACGGGCTGGAAGCGCCCGGGGACGAGGCCTGCCCCGGCCACCGCCTCTGCGGCTCGCGGGCTTGGCACCCCGACGGCCCGAGCGGCGGCGAAGGCGCCGAGCAGGTTGTAGACGTTGAAGCGCCCCCGGAGCGGCGAGCTCAGGTCGATCTCGCCGTCGGGAGCAACGACGGTGAAGCGAGAGCCGTGGAGACCCGTCTGGACGTCGACGGCCCGGTAGGCGGCTTCCCGCTCCAGGGCAAAGGTGACGGCATCCGGCAGCTCCCCGGCCAGTCGGGCGCCGTAGCTGTCATCGACGTTGATCACCGCGTGGGCTGGCGCCGCCTCGGTGAACAGCCGGCGCTTGGCCAGGAAGTAGTCCTCCATCGTGGGATGAAAATCGAGATGGTCCTGGGTCAGGTTGGTGAACACCGCGACGGCGAAGTGGATCGCGTCGGCCCGGCGCAGCTCAAGCGCGTGGGAGGACACCTCCATGGCGCAGGCCTCATCCCCCCGCTCGAGCATGTCCCGGAACGTGCGCTGGAGGTCGATCGCCTCAGGGGTCGTTCGCACCACCGGGTGCTCGACGGCGCCGATGATGCTCGTGACCGTGCCCAGCAGACCCGTCTGGCGACCGTCGGCCTCAAGCAGCGCGCGGACGAGGAAGGCGGTGGTCGTCTTGCCGTTCGTGCCGGTGACGCCGACCACTTGGAGGCGCGCCGTGGGGTCGCCGTAGAAGCGGGCTGCGGCAGGTGCCATGGCTGCGCGTACATCGGCCACCACCACCTCGGGCACGCCCAGGTCCAGCCGTCGCTGCGAGACGAGCGCGGCGGCGCCCCGCTGCACCGCATCAGCCGCGAACTCGTGCCCGTCCCGGGTGAAGCCGGGAACGCAGAAGAACAGCGTTCCCGGCGTCACGGCGCGGTTGTCGTAGGCCAGGCTCGAGATCTCGACGTCCGGCCCGGCCACCGCGACGCCGCTCATCACCTCGTGCAGCCGCATCGGGCTCCGAGTGTAAAGCTGCGCCCCGGCGGAAACCGGGGCGCTGGGCGCTGGCGTTGCCCGGGTCAGTCAGGCTGAGGCAGCCGCAAAGCCGCGCCCGCGCGCCGACAGCTCACGCTTTTCGATGACGCGATCCACAAGCCCGTAGGCGACCGCCTCGGCGCCGGTGAAGTAGCGATCGCGCTCCATGTCGGAATGCACGCGCTCCACGGGCTGCCCGGTGTGCTGGGAATAGATCTCGTCGAGGCGGGCCCGCAGGGCCAGAACCTCCCGGGCATGGATCTCGATGTCACTGGACTGACCCTCGAATCCCCCCGAGGGCTGGTGGATCAGGATCCTGCTGTTGGGGAGCGCCATCCGCTTCCCAGCCGTGCCACCGGCCAGGAGCAGTGAGCCCATTGACATGGCGATCCCGTAACAGATCGTCTGCACATCCGGCCGGATGAACTGCATCGTGTCGTAGATCGCCAGCCCGGCGTAGATCGACCCGCCGGGGGAGTTGATGTACAGATGGATGTCCTTGTCGGGATCGTCGGACTCGAGGTGCACGAATTGCGCCACGACCAGGTTGGCGATGTCTTCGTCGACCTGGCCGCCCAGGAAGATGACCCGGTCGTTGAGGAGCCGGGAGTAGATGTCGAAGGAACGCTCGCCGCGAGCGGTCTGCTCCACCACCATCGGGACAAGTGCCATTCTCGGTTCTCCTTCGTTTTGCGGCGTGGGCGACGCGACGCCATCCCACCACCGGTATAGTGCAACTGACTGGTTGCGTAACCGTAGCAGATGTGCAACTGAAGGGTTGCGCATGGACCAAGGAGGCGACATGACCGATCCCCACGATTCCCTGACCCCCAAACGAATCGAGCGCGAGCTGCTCCTTCCCGCCGCGCCCGACGAGGTGTGGAATGTGGTCACGAGCTCCGGCTGGCTGGCCGACGATGTGCGCCTTGAGCTGATCCCTGGCGGCGCGGCGAGCTTCCGCTCCGAGGAATGGGTAAGCCAGGGTTGGGTCGAGGAGGCGCTTCCCCCGGGCGACGAGAATCGGGGCACCGGGCGGCTGGTCTTCTGGTGGAGCGCGGACAGCGGCCCAGCCACCCGCGTCGAGCTCACGCTCGAGCCGGAGGGCAACGGGTGCACGCGTTTGCACGTGGTCGAGGCGAGGCCGCTGGATGTGCTGGACCTGGTCGGCATCCCTCTCCCGGGCGGTGGTGGCTCGAGCCAGGGGCCGGCAATGCTGGTTGCCGCATGACCAGCGGCGTGGTCGGCCCCGACGCCGTGTTCGGGGCGCTGGCTGACCCCACGCGGCGCGCCCTCCTGACGCGAGTTTCCGCCCATCCCGCTACCGCCACGGAGCTGGCGGGCGGCCTACCGATCTCCCGTCAGGCGGTCGTCAAGCACCTCGGAGCACTCGCACAGGCGGGCCTGCTCGAGCGCCAACGCTCCGGACGCGAGGTCCGCTATCACGTCACGCCCGCGCCACTGTCCGAAGCGGTGTCGTGGATCGCGGAAGTGGGCGCGCAGTGGGATGAGCGCCTGGCGTCACTGGCGGGAACGCTGCAGACACGCGAGCGGGATCCCTTGAAATAGGCGGAGCCCCCGGAGATTTCTCCGGGGGCTCCGTACCTGATCAGCGCCGGTCGCGCGCGAAGCCCGTATGGGCCACGTGCTCGACGAACGCCGCACCATCGATCGTGCCAAGGCCGCTTGCCAGGTCGTAACCCGGGACGGCGGTGTACCCCGGCACCGTATAGGTCGCACCGTTGTTGTAGTAGCGCCCACCGGGAACCGCCTGGGTGAACGTCACGGTGTTGTTGCCGCGGGTGATGTCGACGAGGCCCGGACGCGCGCCCTGGCCCTGGTCATAGAGCATCGGATTGAGCAGGCCCAGGCGATGTCCAGATGCCTGGTCTGCGACGGCAACGATGCCGGACGTGAGCGGCGAGGCCTCGCTTGTCCCGCCGATCAGATACCAGCCGGGGGCGGCGACGCCGTTCTGCGTGTTGGTGAAGCCGAGGTAGACGTCGGCAGCGCCGTTGACCGCGGCGCTCATCGCCACATCTGGCGTCCCACGCGACCATCCGACGACTCGCGACTCGCGACTCTGATAGCTCGGACGGCCGAAGACGGCCGACAAACCGCCGCCACCGGCGGCCGGCGCGCCGAAGAGAGCGGTGTCGTTCCACACGTTGTCCGGAGCCGTGCGGTTCCCGCTCGCGTCGAGGTGCAACTGCGTTCCACCGACCGACGTGACCAGCGGATCGCTGGACGGCCACCCCACGTCACGGAACGGGAAGAAGTTCTCGGCTCCGTTCTGCGGGTCGTAGGCGGATGCCTCGGTGGGGCCGCTGTCGCCTGCGGAAGCAAGCACGGTGACCCCGCGGCGCGCCGCGTTGATGTAGGCGCTCCGTAGATCGTAGATCGACTGCGCGTTCGGGAAGGTGTCCTCACCCGCACCGAAGCTCTGGGTGATCACGTCGCCGAGCCCGTGGTCGATGACGTAGTTCTCGGCTTCGATCATCTGGGGGAAGCCCATCACACCGATGGTCTCGTCCACCGGCGTCTCGACCAGCAGGATGTTGGCCCCCGGGGCCATCGTGTGGGCGTATTCGACGTCAAGCGACGTCTCGAGTGCCCACTGCCCCATATCGAAGTTGTTCGCGTCGTATGGCGGCGGTGTCCCGGCGGGATGGATGATGTCCAGCGACGGCGGCGCCGGCAGTCCGGTCTCCTGGTCAAACGTGTTGAGGTCGGACCTGATCGTCGGTGAGCCAAACGAATCGACGATCACGATCGTCCGCCCGCTTCCATTGAGACCCGCCTTGTACAGCGGGTTCATGTCGTACGCCTGCTGAAACTGGAACGGCTGATAGCAGGCGATCCCCGGACCCGCCGGCGGCGGCTGTTCACACTGCGCCGTTGTCGGCGGCTGCGCGAACTTGTACGGGATGAACTCGTTCAACGGCGCCGCGGTGGCGCTCGCGGCGCCGACTACGGCAATCGATGCACCGCCGACCAGAACTGCGGCGGCACGGACAAGAAGCTTCGAGCGCAAGTGCGCCTCCCTTCTCCAGGCTTCGACCCGACGCCCGCGAAGCGTGATGCATTACGCCGCCCGAGCATAGGGGCGGCGGGCCGAGTTGCCGCGCTTCTCGCTGAGCGACTAGTTCGGCGAGATCCCGAGGTACGGCACCGCCCAGCCGACGATCTTCTGGAACGCCGGGGCGGCCACCGAACCACCGAAGATCGAGCCCTGGGGTTCGTCAACCACCACGGCCACGACGAGACGTGGGTCGCGCGTCGGGACCATGCCGATGAACGAGGCGATGTAGTCGGTGTCGGAGTACTGCCCGTTGACCACGACGCTGGCGGTACCCGTCTTCCCGGCAAGATCCCAGCCGGGAATCTGCGCCCCGGAAGCTGTCCCGCCGTCGGCGAACACCCCACGCAACATGTCCCGCAGCTCTGAAGCGACGCCCGGGCTGAGGATGCGACGGGCTTTGGCCGGCCGCACTGCCTTGCCGCCGATGGAGGCGACGATCTGCGGCGTGCGGAGGATCCCGCCGTTGGCGATCGCGTCGTAGGCCTGGACCATCTGCATCGGGGTCACCTCCTCGCCCTGGCCGAACGGGAGGTTGGCCATCGACGTCCCCGAGTACTGCCACCAATGCAGGACGATGCCCTGCTGCTCGCCGGGCAGGTCGACGCCGGTGGGTGAGCCGAAGCCGAAGCGGTGGACCCAGTAGTCGAAGCGCTGGGCGCCCAAGCGCATGCCGATCAGGTCGGCTCCGATGTTGCTCGAGTACTTGAGGATGCCCGACGTCGTCAGCGTCTCGTAGCCGTGATCCTCGGCGTCGTGGATCGTTCGGTCATAGACCTGAAGGACCGGCGGGATGTCGAATTGGGTGTTTGGCGTGACCAGGTGGTCCTGGAGCGCGCCGGCGACGGTGATCGCCTTGAACGTCGATCCCGGCTCGTAGCTGAAGCCAACCGCCTGGTCCTCCCACGCCTTCAGCGGCGCTGCGCCTGGGTCGTTGGCGTTGACACGCGGCCAGTTGGCCAGCGCGAGGATGGCCCCGGTCCGGGGGTCGGCGACGATCGCGGTCGCGCCCTTGGGCGAGTACTGCGCTCCGACGCCGGCCAGGACCTGCTCGACCTCGTCCTGGAGGGCGGCGTCGATCGTCAGCCGGATCGTTTTCCCAGGCCGGGTGAGACGGAGCTGATCGACCGAGATCGGCTGGCCCAGCGCATCGTTGACGATCCGCCTGACGCCGTCGGTGCCCCGCAAGACGTTGTCGTAGAGATACTCGAGGCCGCTCAGCCCCCGGTCACCCCAACCCACGGTCCCCAGGACCTGCGATGCCGCCCACGAGCGGGGATAGACGCGCTTGACCTCGGGGACCAGGCTGATGCCGTCGATCCCCAACTTCGTGATCTCGTTGGCCTGGGTGGCTGGGAGCAGATGGGCCAGGTAGACGAAGCCGGTCCGCGGCTTCGTCACGTCGGTCAGGACGGTGTTGAAGCTCACCCCGAGGAGGGGGGCGAGCTGCGTCGCGACCTTCTGCGGGTTCTTGATCAGGTAGGGATCGGCGACGACGTCATCCGCGGACTCGCTAACCGCGAGCTCGACCCCGTTGCGGTCGGTGATGGTCCCTCGCGGAGCGGGAAGCGTCTGTTGCAGCACCTGCTCGCTGGCGGCGCTCTGCTGCAGAGACCCAGCTTGGAAGGTCCCCAGGTAGGTGGCACGCAGTAGGCCGATCGAAAGAAGGGCCAGGAAGGCTAGAAAAACCAGGCCGATGCGCCGGTCGGCGAGGGCCACCGGTCGCCTAGCCTCCGCCGGGCTGGGTCGTGGTCGGCGTGATCCCCGCCGCCCCGGTGGCGGTGGCCGCCGGGGCTGACACGGTGGCCGAGGTCGACGCGGGGGTCGTCGTGGACGTGGCTGGAGTGCTCGGCACCGGCGATTGATCGCTTGTGGTCGGTGAGGTCTGGGACGTAACTGGGGCCGGAGTTGTGGCCGGAATGGTGGGTGTGGTGTCGGACGTGTCCGATGGCTGCCCGGACGAGGTTGCGGAACTCGGCGTCGAGCTGGTGCTCGCGGCGACGCCCATGAGCGCGGCGTCCTGTGCCGCCTGAGCGGCGAGCTGGCTGGTGAAGGACGACGGGTCTGGAGCTTGGATGTTGCCCAGGGCTCGTACGATCTGCGCACCCGGGCGTGCGGTCAGGAAGACCAGCGAATCAGGTGAGGGCATGACCATTCCCCGGGCGGCGGCGATCCGCTCGATCCGCTGGTCGTCGGCCAGCGTGGCCACCCCGGCCTGGAGCGCTTCGTTCCGGGTCTGGAGTGTCGCCGTCTGTTCGACCGCGCGCCCGGTGCTGGCGCCGAGCTTGAGGATCTCCACCTGCATGGCCACGATTCCGGCCAGGAGCACTCCAAGAACCGGAATCCAGGCCCGCCCGCGGACGAGCCGATCGATGAGCGAATGATCGGGCAGCCCGCGCACGAGCGCCAAGGCACGACCGCCGAGGGCGAAGCTTTCCCGCGGGACCGCGACCGCCGTCGCTGCGGCCGCCCGGCCCCCCACGGGGCCGCTCACGCGCCGCGGCGGCCGCACGGGTCCGGAGCGCCGCGGTGCAGTCCGCGTCCGGGCTGAGGCCACACTTCTGGGGGAGGTCACAGTTGCCATCAGGAGCGGTCCTCCGAGGTTGTGGTGGACTTCGCCGACCCGGGCCCGAGCTTGCGCGCCACACGCAGATGTGCTGAGCGGGCGCGGGGGTTGTCGGCCACTTCACCCGGGCTCGGGGCTACCGCCCGCCGGGTCAGGAGCTCCGCCTCGGGCTCCCGCCCGCACACGCAGACCGGGAACTCAGGCGGGCAGATGCATCCGACCGCGCGGTCGGCCAGGAAGCGCTTGACCGCGCGGTCCTCGAGGGAATGGAAGGCGATCGCGGCGAACCGGCCACCCGGCCGCAGAGCCTGCCAGGCGAGCGGGAGGGCCTCCTCGAGCTGGGTCAGCTCGTCGTTGACGGCGATCCGCAGGGCCTGGAACGTCCGCCGGGCCGGATGCCCGCTGGCGAATGGAGCGTGGATCGGAACCGCCGACTTGATCACCTCGACCAGCTCGTGCGTGGTGCTCAGCTCCTGCCGTCCGCGCGCCCGTCCGATGGCGCGCGCGATCTGGCTGGCAAAGCGCTCCTCGCCGTACTGGCGCAGGAGCCGGGCGAGCCGGCGCTCATCCCAATCGTTGACGATCTCCCCCGCGGTCAGCGCCTGGTCCGGGTCCATCCGCATGTCGAGGGGGGCGTCGTAGGCGTAGGAGAACCCGCGGGCCCACGTGTCCACCTGCATCGAGGACATGCCGAGGTCGAGATAGATGAGGTCGGCGTCCACGCGCTCGGCCTCGAGTCGCAGCAGCGCGGTGACGTAGTCCGCTCGGATGAAGCGGACGTGGCAGGGAAGCTCGGCCGACAGCTCAGCAAAGCGTTCCTCCGCCACGGGGTCGCGGTCAATCCCGATCAGTGTCCCCGTTGGCCCGAGCCGCTCCGCGATCAGCCTCGCATGACCGCCACCGCCGAACGTGCAGTCGATCGCCACCTCCCCCGGATGTGGATCGAGTAGCTCGATCAGCTCACCCGCGAGGACGGGGATGTGGGTATGGGTCATGTCAAGCAGTGTCGCCAAGGCTCGCGGCAAGGTCGGGAACGCGGGTCAGAACGTCGCTGCTGTAGCTGCCGTAGGCGGTGCGATCGAACACTTCGAGACACTCGCCGGAGCCGGTCACCACGACCTCCTTGTCGAGGCTGGCGTAGTCCATGAGCATCGGCGGGACCATCACCCGGTGGGCGGAGTCGAGCTCGGTGTCGTGCGAGTAGTTGAAGAAGAAGCGCTTCAGGTCTCGCGCCTTGGGTGAGAGCGGGTTGAGCCCCGCCAGCGCGGCGGTCGTGTACTCGTCGTAGACCTCCGGCGTCCAGATGGACATCGAGCGCGGCGCGGTCTCGGTGGTCTCCATCGAGGCAGCCAGGACAACCCCCCCGGCCAATGCGGCGCGGAACTTGGACGGGATCGTCAGTCGATGCTTGGCGTCGAGCGCGTGCTCGAAGGTTCCACGGAAGGCGATCAACTCGGTTCAAGGTTTCTGGCCCCGGGGGCCGAAGCTCAGAACCCGGGTGGCTGGGTGGGAGGAGCCCTGCCACCCGGGTTCCACATCGCATGGCATGCCTGTCCCACTGTACCCCACTCTCCCCCACTTTGCAACCTATTTCCCAAATTCCTCCCACTCGGCACCACACGACCACCCCCGAGCGGCGATCATCAGTCGCGACGGGGGTTTCCGGCGATCCTGTGTCGCCCCGGCGGCGCACGAGCGCGTGCAAGCGCCGCCGATGCACCAGAAGTTGCAGCCGGGACCGCGTTTCCGTCCGGGCGATCTGCGTCCCAGGCCTACCTGGACGACTTAGTGCCGCCTATAGCCGTTCAATGTCGTCCAGGTCCCCCGCGCCGGGTAGCTCGAGCACGATCCTGGCCCCTTGGCCGCGGGGCACCGAAGCCAGGCGGCCACCGTGGGCGGCGGCGACGGCACCCGCAACACGCAGGCCGTGGCCACGCCCTGGCCGGCCCCGCCGCCCGCTCCGGCGAACCATCTCGTCGATCGGCGCCGGCAGCCCCGGGCCGCTGTCGGCGACTTCGACCCCCACCTTCCCCACCGCCTGACGCAGCCTCACCTCGACCTCCCCTCCCCCATGTTCGATCGCGTTGGCCAGCAGATTCCCGACGGCCTGGGCCAGCCGCAGTCGATCCCCGGCGACCCAGATCGGACGCGGTGCGGCATCGAACGAGATCACCCCGCCCTGAGCAACTGCCACCGCTTGCCACGCCTCCACCGAGGTCGCGACGAGCTCGCCCACGTCCATCGACTCGGTCCTCACCGCGGGGACCCGCACCGCCGATAGGTCATCCAGCGCGACTGCGGCGCGGCCGAGCTCGAGCTCGATCGCTCGCAGACGGTAATGCGAGAGCTGGCGCACGCGACCCCCCAGCTCGAGCCCCAGCTGGATCGCGGTGAGCGGACCCCGCACCTCGTGGCAGGCTCTCGCCACCGCCTCCGCCTGGCGGGAGAACCGGACGCGGATGATCGCGGCAGCGCCAACCCCAGCCACGCCGATCAGCCAACCGCCGATGCCGAGCGCGACGCTCACCCGCCGAGGTTTCCGTCGACGAGCCGATACCCCACCCCCCAAACATTGACGACGAATCTGTCGCCGCCAACCCCCAGCTTCTTGCGGAGCCGGTGGGCGTGGGCGTCGACGGTCCGGGTCGGGCAGATGACCTTGAACCCCCAAACGCCCCGCAGGAGTTCCTCGCGACTGAAGACCCGGGTCGGCTCGGCGGCGAGGGCCCGCAGGAGGGCAAATTCCTTCTTGGAGAGCCGAAGCGGCTCGCCGGCCAGCCACACCTCCCGTGAGGCGGGATCTAACTCCAGCCTGCCCACGCGCAGGCGGCCGCTCCGGGTGCGCGGGGCGGTTCGCCGGAGCAAGGCCCGGATCCGCGCTCGGAGCTCCTGGTAACTGAAGGGTTTGGCCACGTAGTCATCGCAACCGCGCTCGAACCCCCGCAGGCGATCGAGCTCGCCGGCGCGCCCGGTCAAGACCAGGACCGGGAGGCTCGGGTCGATCCGTCCCGCCACCGGCTCGCCGTCACGGATATGGCTGAGCAGGTCGAGCCCGTCTCGATCCGGGAGTCCAAGATCGATGATCGCCAGATCTGGGCATGAGCACTCGATCAGCCGCTCCGCCTGGGTGGCCGAGTCGGCCTCGAGCAGGTCGTAGCCGTCGGCGACGAGGTTGTCGGCCAGGAACGAGCGGGTCACCAGATGGTCCTCGACGATCAGGATCGTGTAGGCCGTCTCATCCATGCTCGTATGAGCGTTCAGCGGGGAAAAACCACCCCCCTAAATCGCCTTCGCAGCCGGCCGAAGCGGTTCTCCTCAGGCGGCGTGCAACATCGCGTTCAACCCGTGCGCGGGTGCAGGAATCGGACATATGATGCCGACGATGTACAGGCGCGGGAACTACAGCTCGGGCGACGATTTCGTGCTCGAGTACGGCGAGCTCCGCTTTACCTTCAACGAGCGTGACTTCCGCGAGCGCTGCGAGCAGGCAGCCCGCAAGGTGGGGTTCATCGAGGGCGAGGTGGCGGAGGACGAGGCCGAGGATCTGATCAACCTGGTCGTCAACGGCGAGGTGACGGAGCCCGCTTCCGCCCTCGGGGAGCACGTGAACGACTGCTGGCCCGAGCTGGTCGGCCCCTCGGAACGCTCGCTGGTCCACTGGCTGCGCCGGCTCATCTTCCGCAGCGCCTGGCTCGACCAGCGCGTCAAGGAGGGCGAGCTCGACATCTGGTTCGACGACCGAAACAGCGGCTTCGTCTACATCCAGCCCGATCGCGGCGATGAACCGATCCGCCTCGCCCCGGAGCCGAGCTGGAACCGTGTCGCCTACGTCCGCCGTTAGCCGGCGGCCGCGAGGTGAGCCGGCGCGGCCTACCCGCCGTGGCCAACGACTGAGTACACGTTCTGGTCGTGCGGGGGTGGGTTGTCGATGAGTAACCGCGGGACGGTCACGAACCGATAACCGCGGGCTCGCAGCTTGGTGATGATCTTGGGCAGCGCAGCCACCGTCTCTGAGCGATTCCCGCCCCCGTCGTGGAGCAGGATGATCGCGCCGGGCTTGGCCCCGTCCACCGCGGCGCGGACGATCGCCGCGCTGCCGGGTAGGCGGTAGTCGTTGGTGTCAATCGTCCAGAGCACCATCAGCATCCGTTCGGCGTGCAGCAGCGACAGGGTGTGCGAGTTCCACAGCCCGTAGGGCGGACGGAACAGGCGAGGGAAGGGAGCGCCGTAGTGCTCGAGGGCCCGGGCGCCTTCCAGGAGCTCGGTCTGCTGGTCGGCAGGGCTCAGCCTGGCCATCGGCGCGTGGTAGAAGGTGTGGTCGCCGATCACATCGCCAAGACCGATGATCCGGCTCGTCGAGGCGTGGAAGTACTGCTCCAGCACCCCCACCTCGAAGAAGGTCGCGGGGATCTGGTAGCGCTGAAGGATCGAAAGAATCTGTGGCGTGTACGGTCCGGGACCGTCGTCGAACGTGAGCGCGACCTCGCGGTGCTGAGACCCCGCCACCCGGACGTAGGGCGTGTAGGCGAGCGTCCGGTCGATGCCGGTGGTCTCGGCCGCCGAAACTGAGCCGATCCCGGAGCCGGCCAGCGTCCGCACGCGAGCGAAGAACGACGCCGGCGGACGGGCAGCGGCGTGATGGACTCCACGCCCCGCGCCACCGAGCAGGAACGCGGTCGCGACCAGGACGAGCGCCAGAAGCCCGAGCGCCGCCATGGCGCGGCGCCGCCGGTGCTGAGGAGCCCGACTCCAATTTCGGCCCCTTCCCCTCCCGCCCGTGAGTAGAGGTTTGGGCGCGCCCTCGCGCACTGCAGCTGAGCCTCGGTCCATCGGTCGTCCCCGCGGCGCATGATGCCGTCTCCGCGCCCCCCGTGCATCTCTGCAAGAGGATTCGCGGGCCGCGTCGACGCGTACCGCATTACTCTCATCGTCGATGTCCGCCCGGATCTGGCTCGTCCTCCCCACCTATAACGAGGCGATGAACATCGAGGCGATCGTCCGAGCTGCGAATGCCGAACTCGAGCGCTTCGCCCCCGGCGATCACCGGATCCTCATCGTCGATGACCAGTCGCCTGACGGGACGGGCGAGATCGCGGACCGGCTGGCCCGTGAGCTGGGCGCCATCGAGGTTTTGCACCGGGCCGAGAAGACAGGCCTCGGCCACGCCTACCTGGCCGGGTTCACGCACGCGTTGGCGGGCGGCGCGGACCTCGTGTGCGAGATGGACGCCGACTTCTCTCACGATCCGCGTTACCTGCCACAGCTTCTCGGCGCGGCGGCCGACGCCGACCTGGTCCTGGGCTCGCGCTATGTGACCGGCGGCGGGGTGCGCAACTGGGGCCTGACGCGCCGGGTCGTGAGCCGGGGCGGAGGCCTATACGCACGGGCGATCCTGGGGGTCGACGTCCACGATCTGACCGGCGGCTTCAAGTGCATCCGCCGTGAGGTGCTCGAGGCAATCGACCTGCCGAGCGTCAGGGCCGAGGGATACGTGTTCCAGGTCGAGGTCACCTACCGGGCCGTCCTGGCCGGCTTTCGGGTCAAGGAAGTCCCGATCGTGTTTGTCGACCGCGAACAGGGGGCAAGCAAGATGTCGTCCCGGATCGCCCTCGAGGCCATCTGGCTGGTACCGCGACTGCGCTGGACCGTCCCCCAGGCGCTCGCCCAGGCCCGGCCCCAGTCCGTCGAGGCCCCGGCAGACGCCGGCGTCGGCGATCACGTTCCATAATGCCGCCCTAAGCGGCGGGGAGCCTAACGTAATACCAATGTTCCCGAGGGCATCCTTCTCGCGATGAGCGTTTCCGGCCCGCTCGGCGCCACCGACTCAGGTGCCGTCCAGATCAGAGCGCCCAGAACCCGAGCACGCGCCCGTGCACTCGGCGACCGCGCCGGGCTGATCGCCATTGCGGGCCTGCTCGTGACGACGACGCTGATCGCCCTCGGCGCGGCCCGAACCAACGTCCTCGTGCCTCAGTCGGTGCGCCCGCTGCCGACCTGGCTCGCGGGGCCGTTTGGGAACTCCGGCCTCTCCCTCGGCTGGGGCGGGGCGATCGCCGTACTGACCGTGATGTTCGTGGCCTACGTGGTCGCCGCCAACGCGGCTGATCGCCTTTCCGCGCGCACGGTCCTCATGACGATCGCCGCCATGAACGCGCTGATCCTGCTGGCCCCACCGCTGCTCTCTACCGATGTCTTCAGCTATCAGTTCTACGGCCGCATGGCCGAGCTCTACGGGGCCAATCCCTATCTCGCCGGACCACACGCGCTCGCCCTGGACCCGCTCTACCCCTTCATCGGCTCGAAGTGGATCAACACACCGACCGTCTATGGACCGCTCTTCACGGCGCTGAGCTACGTCCTGGCGCCGCTGTCGATCGCCAGGAGCGTGCTCGCCTACAAGGCGATCGCTGCGGTCTCCAGCCTGGCCCTGGTCGCGCTGGTCTGGCACTCGGCGCGGCGGCGGGGACTCAACCAGGTCAGGGCGGTCGCCCTGGTCGGGCTGAACCCGCTGATCGTCATCTACGGCGTCGGTGGCGGCCACAACGACCTGCTCATGATGGTCATCCTGATGGCCGGGGTGTACCTCATGCTGGCCCAACGGGAGCGCTCCGGGGCCGCGATGATGGTCGCCGCCTCGGCGATCAAGCTGACCGCCGGCGTGTTGCTTGCCTTCGCCGTCGCGAGCGGAGGTGGGCGCCGGGCTCGCGACCATCGACGCGACGTGGTCATCGGCGCTGCCGCCGCCGGCCTGCTCTTCTTCGGGCTCGCCTTCCTCTGGTTTGGGAGCGGTCCGCTTCACCTCTTCGCCACCGTGCAGAAGGTCCAGAGTGAGGGCGACTGGCACAGCGTGCCGGGCTTCCTGGGCGCCGAGCTGGGAAGCACCTTCGGCCATATCGCCGGCATCCTGCTTGGGGTCATGTTCGCCGGACTCTGCGTCTGGCTGCTCTGGCGGGTCTGGCATGGGCGGACCGACTGGATCGATGCCGGCGCCTGGACCGCGCTCGGGCTCCTGGCCACGGCCAGCTCGCTTCTACCGTGGTACGTGGCCTGGCTCCTGCCGCTGGCGGCCTTGGCTATCAACCCTCGGCTCTGGAAGCTGGCCATCGTGACCACCGGCGTGGTTGAGTTGATCCAGCTCATCGGCTATCTCCCCCACCCGCTCGTCCATTGACCGACACCCATCCAACGATCGACGACACGGTGGCCACCGAGGTGATCGCTCCGCGCACCCTCGGGCTGCTCAGCGTCGTCGCCCCCGTCTACAACGAGCAGGAGCTCCTGGATGAGTTCTATGCCCGTGTCTGCGCCGCCCTCGGCGAGTTGCACTTCGAGCTCGTCCTCGTCGACGACGGCTCCACCGACACGACCCCGGCCATTCTGCACCGCCTCGCCTCGAGCGATCCCCGGATCCATGTCGTGTACCTGTCTCGCAACTTCGGCCATCAGACGGCGCTCACCGCCGGGCTCGATCACGCCCGCGGCGATGCCGTGGTGATGCTCGACGCGGATCTCCAGGATCCGCCCGAGCTGATCCCAAAGATGCTCGATCACTGGCGCGCCGGCTGCGACGTCGTGTACGCGGTCCGGGAGCATCGTGAGGGCGAGTCGCGCTTCAAGCTGACCACCGCGCACTGGTTCTACAAGCTGTTCGACAAGCTGACCCAGGTCGAGCTCCAGCACAACTCGGGTGATTTCCGGCTGCTCGACCGCACCGCTCTGGATGCGCTGCTGTCGATGCGTGAGCGCAACCGCTTCCTGCGCGGCATGACCGTCTGGGTCGGCTATCGCCAGGCCGCCGTTCCCTACCGGCGCGACCCGCGCTTCGCCGGTGAGACGAAATACACCCTGTCGAAGATGCTCCGCTTCTCCCTGGATGCCATCTCGTCCTTCTCGCACCGGCCGCTACAGCTGGCGACCCTGCTGGGGTTCTTGATCTCGACCCTCGCCTTCATCGCCATCCCGGTGGTCATCGTGCTGCGCGTGCTCGGCTCCTACCTCCCGGGCTTTGGGTCGATCACGATCGCCATCCTGCTCCTGGGTGGCATCCAGCTGATTGCCCTGGGAATCATCGGCGAGTACGTCGGCCGGATCTACGATGAGGTCAAGGGACGACCGCTCTATCTGATTCGCAGCCGGCTGAACTTCCCAGAGGAGGAGACGCCGAAGCTCCCCCTCTCCCCGGTGGCCGCCGAGCGCGAGCGCACGGTCGACCGGCGACCGGGCGCCTAAGGCACCTCTCGCCTGGCCCGTCAGCCGCCCGCCGGGTTGGGCCCGATCGAGCGCGAGGGGGCCGACTCCGCCGACCCGCTGTCAGCCGCGCCGGTGTCTGCGATTCGGCCATCACCCTCGGGGCGGCCACGGACAGCCTGCTCGAGGGCAGCGATCCGCCCCGACAGCGCCTTGATGGCGTCGGCGATCGGATCTGGAAGGTGAACCCAGTCGGCGTCCGGGCCCTCGGGACGACGGCCCTCGACCCGGACCGGATGCCCGGGATTACCCACAACGGTGCAGTTCGGCGGAACATCGTGAATGACCACCGTGTTGGCGCCGATCTTCGAGCCGTGGCCGACCGTGATGGGCCCGAGCAGGCGAGCTCCTGACCCGATGGTCACGTTGTCCTGAACGGTTGGGTGCCGCTTGCCGGTGGCAAAGCCGGTGCCGCCGAGCGTAACCCCCTGGTAGAGCGTCACGTCCTCGCCGACCTCGGCCGTCTCGCCGATGACGACGCCCATGCCGTGGTCGATGAAGAGACCGCACCCGATGCGGGCCGCCGGATGGATCTCGATCCCGGTGATGGAGCGGGCGATGCCCGCGATCAGGCGCGGAAGCAGCGGCACCCCGGCGCGCGCGAGCGCGTGGGCCAGGCGATGGGCGAGTAGCGCGTGAACCCCGGGCCAGGTGGCGAGGATCTCCAGGTTGCTGACGTCACGCGCTGCCGGATCCCGGTTGCGCACCGCCGCCAGGTCACACCGGATCTCCTGGGCGGTGCGGGCGATCAGACCTTGCCCGGGCATGTCGACAGCGTAGCCGCCGGTCGGTCCGCGTCAGGGAGCGAAGAACGGCGTCGACACGTAGCGCTCGCCGGAGTCAGGCAGAACGACGACGATCCGTGCGCCCCGCATCTCGGGGCGCCCGGCCACGTGGAGCGCCGCCCACACGGCCGCCCCGCACGAGATCCCGGCCAGCACCCCTTCGCGGCGGGCCAGCAGACGCGCAGTCTCGATCGCCGCCTCGTCGTCCACCGGCACGACCTCGTCGATGATGTCTCGGTTCAGGACCTTGGGGACGAATCCGGCGCCGATCCCCTGGATCTTGTGGGGGCCAGCAGGCTGGCCTGAGAGCACGGCCGAGGCGCTCGGCTCAACCGCGATGATGCGGCACCGGGGATTGCGATCCTTCAGCACCTCGCCGACGCCGGTGATCGTCCCGCCGGTACCGACGCCGGCCACGAAGGCGTCGATTTGTCCCTCCATCGCGTCCCATATCTCTGGGCCGGTGGTGCGCCGGTGAATCTCGGGGTTGGCCGGATTCGAGAATTGATCCGGGAGGAACACGTCGTCACGGGTGCTCAGGGCCTGGGCCGCCTCCACCGCCTCGGCCATGCCGCCGAGGGAGTCGGTCAGCTCCACCTGGGCCCCGTAGAGCCGGAGGAGGCCCTCCCGCTCCCGGCTCATGCCGTGGGGCAGGGTGAGGATGAGGTCATAGCCCTTGGCCGCGCACACGAAGGCAAGGGCGATTCCCGTGTTCCCGCTCGTCGCCTCGACGATCGTCGTCCGCGCCGGCTCGATCCTGCCCTCGGCTTCGGCGGCCTCGATCATGGCCACACCGATCCGGTCCTTGACGCTGCCTCCGGGATTGAGCGCCTCGAGCTTGCCGAACAGCTCGACGTCGGCCTCACCGGCCACGCGGGTCAGCTGCACCATTGGTGTCTGCCCTACATGGGCGGCAATGTTGGTCGGGATTGACGCCATTCGGCGCTCAACCCTACGAGATGCGACCTGCCGAGGGTCAGCCGCTGGCGCGGATGCGTGCCCGCTCACCGACGCCGTGGTCGGCGGCATCGAGCGTCTCGACGCCCACCGTCACGGTCGCACGATGACGGCTACGGACACTGGCGGCCAGGTGGCTCGTGGCGCGGACCGCGGCAAAGCGGATGGTGACGCGGATGCGCGAGCTGGTGCCGGCCAGAGTCACCTGGAGGCGCCGGCGCACCACTCGCGCAGTGAAGGCCAGCCGCCGCCCGCCGGTTCCCGTGACCGTCAGGTGCCCGCGCGGGCTCCCGAAGCTGAGACCGCCGGAGAGACCGAGCGAGATCGCCTTGAGCTTCGGCGCGTTCCGCCCCGCGTTGACGGTTAGCGCCAGCGTCGGGCGTCCCTTGCCGACGCCACGGAGCGAGGTCTGCGAGACCTTGGGCGCACCTCCCACCCTCCACGTGAAGAAGGCAGCCCGCAGCGACAGATTCTGATCGACCGCCGCGACCCCGACGACCCAGCTACCGACCTTCTTCGGCTTGCCGGTGATCCGCCCGGTTGATTTCGAGATCGAGAGCCCCGGCGGGAGATGGCTCGAGTAAAAGGTCAGCTTGGCGCCGGGCAGCGCGGTTGTCACCACCTGCACGCGCACGCCCTGCCCCACGGTCGAGAACTGAGTCCCGGGATCGGCCACCCGGAGCGCGTCGGCGCACAGCGCGGCGGCGAGGTTACCCGCGTTCGGTGACCCCAACCCCGACGCCATGTCGTAACCGGCGCCGGCTGGATAGAGGCCGCCATTGGTCCCCATGTAGTCGTTGTTGCCGCTCGTGATGTCGTTGAAGTCGTTTGCGTACCCGGCTCCGGCGGCGGCGTAGAGGGCGGGGTTGGCGAAGCCGATGGCCGAGCCGTGACACGCGCTCGAGGAATCGGCGTCGGCGAGCAGGGCCGCCCAGACCGGCGCCGCGGCGCTGGTTCCCCCGATCGCCTGCCAGCCCTCGGGCGAGGTCGGATCCTGGTCCTGGCCGTTCCAGTAGATGATGTACCCGGTGGCGGGATCGGCGTCGGCGGAGACATCCGGGACCTCACGGCACCAGCCGCCGTTGTTGGCACAGGTCGAACCGGTGGAGCCGGTCCCAATCACGTGGAGCGCCTTGGCGGCGTCGCTCTGGTACCCCGGCATCGACCAGGCGTGGGAGACACCGCCTCCTCCGGCACCCCCCTGCTCGGCGAATGCCCCCGCGGCGCTGCCTCCGTGGTTCCACACCGCTTCAACCGGGGGCGGCCCGAAGCCGCTCATGGTCGTGCCGCCGACGCCGGTGACGAACGGTTGGCTGCCTGGGTCATCGACGGCCTGCTCGGGGTCGGGGATGTTGTTCGTCCCGTTGCAGTCCTGGGCTCCCTCGTCTCCGGTGGCCGAGACCACCGACTGGCCCTGAGCGGCTGCCTCCTCGAAGAGGTTGCTCTCCGCGCTGATGTTGTCCGAGCCCTGGAGCTGCTCGCACTCGCCCCACGAGATCGAGACCACCCGGGCCCGGTCCTGGCTGACGATCGCCGTGAGCGTGTCGAAGGGCCCCGAGCCCGGTGAGTCCTGGTCGGAGTTCGGTCCCTCGTAGACGAGGAAATTGGCCCGGGGGGCGAGGCTCATCGCCTGCTCGATGTCAAGCGCCGCCTCTCCCTCGCCCTCGCCGGTCCCGGCGCCGCCGTCGACCGCGACGTTGTTCAGGGACGGGGCGATCCCGTAGCAGGACTCAAAGGCCGAGATGTCGCTTGAGGCGTACGGCTCGAGCTCGTAGATGGCCACCGTCTGCCCCTGCCCCTCGGCGCCGCTGGCGTAGAGGCTGGTGAAGCGATAGGCGGCGGCGATTTGATCGGCCGTGTAGGCGCCCTGACTGGCCGCCGCCGCCTGAGCGGTCTGGCACGGGGTGGCGGTGCCGGCGGTGGCACGCGGGGCGACGCGCGGCGTCGCCTGCGCCGTGACCGCCGGCCGGGCCGCCGGGCGGAGAAGCTGCGGTTGCGGCGAGGAGACCGAGCTCAGGCCCACAACGCCCTGCACGTCGCCGGCCACGCCGGCGTCGAAGGCCGGCGCCGCGTTGGCGACGACCGCGACCTTGCCCCGGGGCAGCGCCCGGCGCCGGAAGGAGAGGGAGAACGCCCGCTCGACCTCGGCCGCGGTCCCGCTCACGGGGATCGAGAGCCGGTTGGCGGGGATCGCCCCCGGCACGAGCCCGTGGCTACGCATTGACGCCTCGACCGCCCGGAGCTGCGCCTTGCTCGCCCCGAAACGCGCAGCGAACTCGGCCGGAGTGAGGAACACGCGGTAGAGGCTTGAACCGGGTGTGGAGACCTCACGCGCGTAGGTGGCCAGGGCGGCGGCATCCCGGAGTTTGAGGATCACGGTCACGTGCATCGGGGTGGCAGCGGCGACGCCGCCGATATCCCGGGCCGTCGAGGCCACGGCGGGTGCCCTGCCGACCCGGACCCGCGTGGGTGATCCCGCAGCCAGCGCGGACGCGGTCCCTCCGCCGGCGAGCAGCAGGACGATCAGAGCTGTTAGCAGCCCTCTTTCCCGCCCCAGCCTGCGGAGTCCCCAGCGCATCAGGTCCCCGACCATAGCCGCCCGCTCGTCACTTCTGTGTTACCGACCAACCAGCGTCGCGGCTTGAGCCGGAGGGCGCACGGGAGGACACATGGCGCTCGATGTCTCAGCTTGACCATCCCCCCTTCAACACGCGAGGGGAGCCACGGTCGCGCCAGACGCCAGCTAGATGTGGTACATCGGAGCCTGAGCAGCCCGCGCCTCGATCTCCGCCACCTCGGCGATGGTTGCCGCCGCGAGGACGGCTCGGGCCGCCCCCGCCGCCTCGGCGAACGGACCCGTGGCTCCGTGGCCGACCGGCCCGTCGAGGAGCTCGACGAGCTCAAGGACGGAGATCTCCTCCGCCGGGCGGCCGAAGGAGTACCCGCCCTTCACCCCGCGCTGCGAACGCAACATTCCGCCCCGGCGCAGCGTGGCGAACAGCTGCTCCAGGAACTGCACGGGTATCTCCCGCCGCCTCGCCAGCTCGGCGATCGGGACGGGAACGTCGTCGCCAAAGCGATAGAGCTCCACGAGCGCGGCGAGCGCGTACGGGGACTTCGAGGTGATCGAAATCACAGCCCGACTATGCCAAGCGAGGTGAGGTCCGGGGGCGTCAGCCGCTCGTGGCGAGTAAGGATCGCTCTGGGTTCGCCAGCGACCAAGCGAGGGCCTACCCGCCCAAAGCCGTCCGCCGGCCACCGCGGGGATGGGCCTAGCGAGGGCACGACGTCGCTTCCGGGTGAGATATCGCTCGCCCGGGGTGGTCCGCGGCAACGACCGTTTTGCTCATGAGCGAGCAAGCCTCCAGCCGCTTGTGAGCGTTGTGGTCGCTATGGCGGCCATTTTGCTCATGAGCGCCGGCGATGGGTGGAGCTTTTGAGCGTTTTGGTCGTCGCTGGTGCGGCGCAGCGACTCCGCAGAGGCTGGTCTGTGGCCCATCTTCCAACGCGAGCCGACTGGAGGCCTGGACAGGTTTCTCTCACCGGGAAGCGACGCCACGCGAGGCCTACGGATGCCGCCCGGATGCGCTCGCGTGCGTAGCGCAGCCGGGTGGCATCCGTAGGACCGAGAAAAGCCTAGATCCAGCCGCGCTCAGTCGCAATCAACACGGCCTGGGCGCGATCCCGAGCGCCCAGCTTGCCGTAGATGTTGTGCAGGTGGGTGCGGATGGTGCTCGTCGAGAGACCCATCTCCGAGGCAATTTGCTTGTACACCATGCCCTTGGCCAGGCGCCTGACGACGTCGAGCTCCCGGGAGGACATCGGGCAGGGGTCGATCCGCCGGGGCCGGCTCTCCGCGCCGGAGAGCGGAAGCTCGTACATCACCTCGCGCAGCTGGTTGGGCTTGATCCCGACCGCCCGTGCGACCTTGAGGAGCTCTGAGGGAGCGATCGCGCCGCCCAGCGCGTAGTGGGCCAGCATGTCCGCCAGCCTGACGATCGCCGTCTCCCCTTCGCAGTCGGGGGAATGGTGGCGCTCGATCGTCGACGCGAGCGACTTGGGGAGGCTCCAGCGGCGAGCCAGGACACCCCCAACCAGAGCGTGGTCGACGCCGAGCTCGCGGCGCTCGGCGGCGAGCCGGTCCTCAGGCGTCCGAGCGTCACCGTGCACCTGGCGCGGATAGCCGGGATAGGCCTGGACGAGCACCAGCTTGCCGATGTCATGGAGCAGGGAGGTGACCATCAGCCGGTCGCGGCCGTCGTAGCCGATCTCCCGCCCGATCCGGTCCGCGGCGCGCTGGGTGGCGATGGCGTGAAGACGGAAGCGCTCCGGCATGCCCTTCCACAGCGCGTTGCGCTGGAAGAAATCGAACGTGCGGGCTCGGCTGGCGATCGTGCGCACGCCGTGAAGCGAAAGGACCTGGACCGCCTTGACGATGCTCTCCACCCGGGCCCGGTTGCGGGCATCGACCTGGTTGGCCAGCCGCAGGACGCTGACGGCGAGCGCCACGTCACCCTCGACCGCGGCGACGACGTCGGCCGCCGATGGCTCCCCGGCGTCGAACAGGCGCATGACCTGGTTGCGGGAGGCGGCCAGGGCCGGGAACGCCTCGAGGGCCTCGAAGGCGGCCGTCAGCCGGCGCCCGTGGCCCTCGTTGTGATGGGCGTCCCGGGTGGCGTAAGGATCGGTGGGACCCTGGCCGGGAACAGCGGCTAGTGCCACCACGGGAAGCTTTGAAGAGGTGCTGTTTGCGGGATCATTGGCGTAGAGGAGGCTGGGCGGAGCCCCCTGGACAGTCGTCCTATCGGCAGTTCCGGGTTCCCGGTTTAGGCCATCCCGCCCAGCGGTCGGGGCTCAGCGACCCTCGTTTACGGCGCCGAGCAGCGCCAAACACCCGGTCTAAGGGCGGCTAGACGGCGCCACTGCACTCGGTCTGAGCCCGCTCCAGGGTCCGGTCGATCCGCTGCAAGGTTTCCTCGCGGCCCAACAGGGCGACGCTTTCGAAGATCCCTGGCGACACGGTCCCCCCGGCGATGGCGACCCGGACGGGCTGGAAGACCTTGCCCGGCTTGGCGCCGCTGCGCTCCACCACGCCGCGCAGGGCCAGCTCAACCTCCCCTACCGTGAACGGCTCGACGCCGGCGAGGGCCTCACGGGCGCTGTGCAGCGTCTCGACCCCGCCGGCCGCGCAGATGACGCGCTCGAACGCCGCCTCGTCCTCGGCCGGACCCTCGAACAGAAACGAGACCAGGGGCCAGAACTCGGCCAGGGTCTGGATCTTCTCGGCCGCGATCTCGACCGCCGGCCCCAGCCCGGTCCGCTCGGTGTATTGCTCGAGCCGCTCCGTCAGCTCGCCCAGTCCGAGGTGACGGACGTACCACCCGTTCATGTGCCGGAGCTTCTTCTCGTCGAACACGGCGGGGTTCTTCGATACCCGCTCGAGCCGGAAGCGCGCCGCCAACTCGTTAAGGCTGAAGATCTCCTCATCGGAGGCGAACCCGGCTCCCAGCAGGGCGATGTAGTTGTCGACCGCCTCGGGGAGGTAGCCGGCATCGCGCAGCTCCTGGACCGAGGCCGCGCCGTGGCGCTTGGAGAGCTTGCGCCCATCGGGTCCCAGGAGCAACGGGAGGTGGGCGTAGGCCGGCGGCGTCGCCCCAAGCGCCTCGATCACCAGCAGTTGCTTGGGCGTGTTCGAGAGGTGGTCTTCCCCCCGGACCACATGGCTGATCTCGGCGTCGAGGTCATCCACCGCGACGGCGAAGTTGTAGAGCACGGAGCCGTCGGCCCGGGCGATGACCGGATCGTCCATGCTGGCGTTGGGAAAGTGCGCCTCGCCCCGGATCACGTCCTTGACGACCGTTACGCCCGCGTCCGGCACTCGTAGCCTGACCGCCCCGGTCTCCTCGGGCTGACCGCGGAAACCTCGGTCCTGACCGTGGCGCAGCTTGAACTCCTTGACGTCCTCGGCGGTCGCGGTGGAGCGGTAGGCATGGCCCGCGGCGAGAAGTTGCCCGAGTGCCTCGGCGTGGCGCTCAGCCCGTTCGGACTGGAAGATCGGACCCTCGTCCCAGTCGAGCTTGAGCCACCTGAGGGCGTCGAGGATCTGCTCCACGTTCTCCGGGGTCGATCGCTCGCGGTCGGTATCTTCGATCCGCAGCAGCAGCGTCCCCCCCTGCCCGCGGGCCAGCAGCCAGTTGTAGAGCGCCGTGCGCGCGCCACCGATGTGCAGTGCTCCGGTCGGGGATGGGGCGAAGCGAACACGCACCTACGGCATGCTAATCGGCGCTCACGTATCCCAGTCCGGCGGCCTCGAGAAGGCCGTGGCCCGAGGCGTGGAGCGGGGTTGTGAGGCAATTCAGATCTTCAACCAGTCACCCCGCATGTGGCGACCGACTGCGTACGGCGACGACGACTACCGCGCTTTCCGTGCCGCGATCAAGGAGAGCTCGATCAAGGCGGTGCTGATCCACGCCGTGTACCTGCTCAACTGCGCCAGCGAGGACAAGGAGATCCGGCAGAAGTCGCTCACCTCGCTGATCCAGTCGCTCCGAGTGGGGGACGGCATCGGCGCCGTCGGGGTGGTCCTCCACCCGGGCTCGGCCAAACAGGGCGACGTGGGGGCGGCGATCAAGCGGGCCGGGAAGGTGATCCGCGAGGCACTGGCCGAGTCCGAGGGCTGCCGCCTCCACCTGGAGGACACGGCGGGCGCCGGGGGAACGCTCGGGCGCTCGTTTGAAGAGCTCGACCGTCTCCTCGAGGCGGCCGGCGGCGATGAGCGGCTCGGTCTGTGCCTCGACTCGTGCCACCTCTTTGCCTCCGGCTATGACGTCTCGACGGTTGCGGGATTGCGCCAGACCCTCGACGAATGCGATAGCACCGTTGGCCTCAAGCGGCTGCACTCGCTGCACCTGAACGATTCGCTCGTGCCGCTGGGGTCGAATCGGGATCGCCACGCCATCCTGGGTGAGGGAGAGCTGGGCGAGAAGGGCTGTGCCGTGTTCGTGTCCGAGCCGCGCTTCGACCGGCTGCCGTGCGTGCTCGAGACCGGCCGCGACGGGGGCGCGCCCGCGGCCGAGGACGTGGCCAAGGCCAAGCAGCTGCGTAAGCGCGGCGAGAAATCACGCGCCAAGTCCGGCTCCCGCGCCAAGGCCAAACGATAGGTTCCCGACGATGAGCCCAGCCAAGCACAAGAACGCCGACGCCCTCGTCGTGTTCGGGATTACCGGCGATCTGGCCAAGAAGATGACCTTCCGCGCCCTGTACAGGCTCCAGGCACGCCATCTCCTTCCCTGCTCCGTGTTCGGCGTCGCCGTCGACGACTGGAGCGATGACCAGTTGCGCCAGCACGCCAAGGAGTCGATCGAAGCCAGTGGTGATCAGATCGACGATGAGGTCTTCCAGCACTTCGCTTCCGACCTGCACTACGTGAGCGGCGACTTCTCGGACGACGAGACCTACCAGCGCCTGGCGAAGCAGCTCGAGGGCTTCAAGCAGCCGGTTTTCTACCTCGAGATCCCCCCCTCGCTGTTCGCCACCGTCGTGAGTGGACTAGCCAAGGCGGGGCTGGTCTCCCACGGGGAGCGAGTGGTGGTTGAGAAGCCCTTCGGGCACGACCTGGAATCCGCCCGCCAGCTCGCCGCCGATCTGCACCAGTACGTCGACGAGTCCCAGATCTATCGGATCGATCACTTCCTGGGCAAGTTGGGGCTCGACGAGTTCCTGTACCTGCGGTTCGCCAACACCATGATCGAGCCGGTGTGGAACCGCAACTACGTCGACTGCGTGCAGATCACCATGGCCGAGCAGTTCGGCGTGGAGGATCGCGGGCACTTCTATGACCCCGTGGGCGCGCTGCGCGACGTCGTCCAGAACCACCTCCTGCAGCTGGCGGCCACGGCGGCCATGGAGCCACCCGCGGGTCGCGATCCGGACACGCTCAAGGACGCCAAGCTCAACGTGTTCAGGTCGATGCCGGCCGCCGATCCCAAGCACTACGTGCGCGGGCAGTACGACGGGTATCTGGATATCAACGGCGTGAGCCAGGGGTCCACCACTGAGACCTTTTGCGCGCTGCGGCTTGAGATCGACAACTGGCGTTGGGCTGGCGTTCCCTTCTTTATCCGGACCGGCAAGTGCCTG
The DNA here is from genome assembly GCA_035505215.1 of Solirubrobacteraceae bacterium. Lineage (GTDB taxonomy): Bacteria > Actinomycetota > Thermoleophilia > Solirubrobacterales > Solirubrobacteraceae > Palsa-465. The sequence goes on from DATJQY010000021.1 coordinate 135,524, forward strand.
CCGGTCACCGAGACCGAGGTGCGGCTCATCTTCAAGCGAGCTCCGCGGCTTCTCTTCATCCCCCCGGCCGCGGGGCGGCAAGCCGACCCGTGCCAGATGGTCGTGAAGATCGACCCGGCCGCGGGAGTCCGGATCGTCCTCGACGCCCGTCGAGCCGACGCGGAAGGCCCCGCACCGGTCCACCTGGACCTCGAGTTCGCCGAGCAGGGCGGCGCGGGACCAACGCCCTACGAGGCCCTGCTCCGCGCCGCCATCGAGGGCGACAGCATGTACTTCCTGCGTCAGGACATGGTCGACGAGACCTGGCGAATCGTGCAGCCCCTGCTCGACTCACCGCCCGACGTCATTACGTACGACCCAAGCTCCTGGGGACCGAACGAGGCCGACGACCTCGTCCGCCGCTACGGCGGCTGGCACGGTCCCTGGGTCCCGGAGCCCACCAGATAGGGTCTGCTCCATGACCGAGCTCCGCGACCTGGTCGAGCTGCCCGGCGGCCGTCAGGCCTCCTATGAGGTGATCGGTGAAGGGGAGCCCGCGCTCTACTTCATGGGCGGGCCCGGTTTCAGCGCCAGCCTGCTGCGCGATGACGCCGAGCTCCTCTCCGACCGCTTCGCGGTCCATCTGATCGATCCTCCCGGGAGCGGACACTCATCGCCACCTCAGGATCCCTCCGACTACGACCACCTCGGCCACGCCCGCTTCTACGACGAGGTCCGCCAGGCCCTGGGAATCGACCGGGCCACGATCATGGGCGGTTCCTTCGGCGGCGTCGTGGCGGTGAGTTATGCCGCCCTGTTCCCCGAGCCCACGACCCGGTGCATCGCCATCTCCACTCGCGTGGCGGGGGAGGAGGTGGCGGGCGAGGAGGCGGCCGAGGAGATGCGCGCCATGCTTGCGCGTCATTCCGCTGCCCCGTGGTTCAGCGAGGCCGAGGAGACGTGGAACACCTGGACCGAGCGGGTCCTGGCCGCCACCGAGTCCAGCCAGGTCGACGAGATGATGTCCGTGGTCCTACCGCTCTATACGGCCGATCCGGACCGCCCCGGCGTCGTTCGGATGATCGAGATCTACCGCCGCGAGGGCCGGACCAACCTCGACGCGGCGAAGGTCTGGGAGAGCGGCCTCTGGCAGAGGATCGACGTCCGCCCGCTCCTCGGTGACGTGCAGGCACCCACGCTCGTACTGACGGGAGAGCTCGACCTGATCTGCGGACCCACCCACGCCCGTGCCCTGGCCCACGCGATTCCCCATGCCACGGTCGAGATCATTCCCGACTGCGGGCACATGATCGCGGCCGAGAGGCCGGTCGAGTTCAAGCGGGCGATCGAGGCCTTCGCCAGCTGAGTCGTCGCTCAGGCCGAGACGGCGATCACGGCCGAGGCTGCGGCCTCCACCGCCACCACCTCCCCGTCGGTCACCGGCGGGGCCTCCTGCGCCAGGAGCGCCGCGCCAAGCAGGGCGTCGAGCTCCGCGTGCAGGCCGGCGCCGCGGGCGACCCGGAAGTCCGGGCCGAGCTTCAGCCGCCGCCGCCCGCCTGAGGTCTCAAGCTCGATCAGGACCTCGGCCTCGCCGGGGAAACCACCCAGGACATCCTTGAGGTCGCCCAGCGCGGTCGGCGCCAGCGCCGTAGCGTCGAGGCGGAGGCGGAGGATGTTCGGCACCGTCACCTTCCTCGCCGCCTCCTCGGCCGCCGAGTCGACCTCCTCCTGGGTCGGTTCGAACCGCTCCAGTGACTGGACGACCAGGCACGTCTTCTCTCGATCCTTGTGGTCCACCCGGCCGCGGACGAGAACGATCGAGTCGGTCGTGGCGACGTCCTCGCTCCCGGCCAGCGCCTTGCCGAAGATCAGCAACTCAACTGAGCCTTCGAGGTCGTCCAGCGTGGCGAACATCATCGGGTCGCCCTTCTTGGTCCGAATCCGCTTGGCCTGGGTGATCATCCCCCCCGCGGTCACCCAGTCGCCGTCACGGCGCTCGGCGAGTTCGGCGAGAGAACAATCGACGCGGACATCGAGCGCCGCCCTCACGTCCTTGAGCGGATGGGCGGAGATGAACAGGCCGAGCGATTCCTTCTCGGCGGCCAGCATTTCAGAGCGGTCGAACTCGAACGACGGGATCGGGGCGTGGCTCGGGGTGACCGGGGCCGAGGCGGCGCCGCTGTCGAGGCCCAAATCGAAGATCGAACCCTGGCCGATGAGGGCATCCTGCTGAGCCTTCTGGCCCGCCCCCTGAGCCTGCTCGAGGACCGAGAGCATGCCCTTGCGGCTGGCTCCCGTGGAGCCGAAGGCGCCGCATTTGACGAGCGCCTCAATCGCTTTCTTGTTCACGGCCCGGCCATCCACCCGGGCGCAGAAGTCCCACAGGTCCCGGAACGGACCCCCCTCCTGGCGGGCCTTCTTGATCGCCTCGACGGCGGCAAAGCCGACTCCCTTCACGGCGTCGAGCCCGAAGCGGATGTTCCCGTCCACGACCACGAACTCGTGATCGGAGAGGTTCACATCGGGCGGCAGGATCGAGATCCCCATCTGCTCGGCCTGGGCGACGAAGAACGGGACCTTGTCCTTGGTGTCCATGACCGAAGAGATAAGCGCCGCCATGTACTCGGCCGGATAGTTGGCCTTGAGCCACGCCGTGCGGTAGGCGATCAGGGCATAGCAGGCCGAGTGCGACTTGTTGAACGAGTAGTCGGCCGACCGCTCGTTCGTCGTCCACAGCTGCTCGATCACCGCCTCGCTGGTGCCCGACTTGCGGCAGCCCTCGAAGAACTCCGGCTTGAGCTTGGCCATCGCCTCCCGGTTCTTCTTGCCGATGGCCTTGCGGAGGTCATCCGCCTTGGCCCCGGAGAACCCCGCGATCTCCTTGGCGATCTGCATCGCCTGCTCCTGGTAGACGATCACCCCGTTGGTCGCCTCGAGGATGGGTCGCAGCCGCTCGTCGGCGTAGGTAACCGAGTCCGGGTTGTGCTTCCCGCGCGTGTAGGTGGGGATGTTCTCCATCGGGCCGGGCCGGTACAGGGCGTTGAGCGCGATCAGGTGCTCGAGCTCGGACGGCCTCACCTTCTTGAGTGTCTCCCGCATGCCCTCGGACTCGAACTGGAATACCCCCACCGAGTCGCCGCGGGCCATCATCTCGTACGTCTTGACGTCGTCGAGGGGGAGCGTCGTCATGTCCGGGCGCTCGCCGGTTGAGCGCTCGATGATGTCGAGCGCGTCCTCGATCACGTCCAGGTTGCGCAGGCCAAGAAAGTCCATCTTCAGCAGTCCCAGCTGCTCGACCGGCTTCATCGTGAACTGAGTCACGGTCCGGAACACCTTCTCGCCGTTCTCGTCGGTTCCCGCGTCGGCGATCTGGAGGGGAACGATCTGGGTCAGCGGACGGTCGGCGATGACCACGGCGGCGGCGTGGATCGAGGAGTTACGGACGATCCCCTCCAATCCCTGGGCCACGTCGACGATCTGCCGAGCCGTGGCATCTCGGTCGATCTCGGCCCGCAGCGGCTGTCCCGCCTTCAGGCAGTCCTCAAAGCTCGGCGGGCGGCCCATCACCGGGTCCGGGATCAGCTTGGCCAGGCGGTCACCGGCGCCGTAGTCGTGGCCGAGGACGCGGGCGGCGTCCCGGGTCGCGGCCCGAGGGAACATCTTGCCGAAGGTGACGATCTGGGCCACGCAATCCTTGCCGTACTTCTGGGTCACGTAGCGGATCACGCGCTCCCGCCCGCGGACCGAGAAGTCGATGTCGATATCCGGCATGGAAACCCGCTCCGGATTGAGAAAGCGCTCGAACAGCAGGTCATAGCGGAGGGGATCGATATCCGTGATTTGCAGGGAGAAGGCCACCAGCGAGCCGGCCGCCGATCCGCGTCCCGGCCCGACAGCGATCCCCGAGTCCTTGGCGTACTTGACGAAGTCCCAGACGATCAGGAAGTAGCCGCTGAAGCCCATCCGCTCGATCACCGCAAGCTCCATCTCGGCGCGCTCGACCGCTTCGGCGGGGGCCGGGTCCCCGTAGCGCGAGCGCAGGCCCTCGTGGACCATCGAGCGCAGGTATTCGTGCTCGCTCGAACCATCCGGGGTGGGGTAGCGCGGGATCAGCTGGCGCCCCAGCTCCAGCTCGACCTCACACCGCTCGGCGATCTCCAGCGTCGACGCCAGCGCCTCGGGCCACTCGGCGAAGGCGCTCGTCATCTCCTCGGTCGAACGCAGGTAGAACTCGTTGTTGTCGAAGGTGATCTTCGGCTCGGACAGCGTCGACTTGGTCTGGACGCAGAGAAGCGCCGCGTGGTGGTGGTAGTCCTCGCGCCTCAGGTAGTGGACGTCGCCGGTGCCGACGAGCGGGCGCCCGAGCTCCCGGGCGATACGAACGATTCCCTCGTTGGCCCGCTCCTGCTCGGCCAGGCCGTTCTTCTGGACCTCGAAATAGACGTTCTCGGCCCCGAAGGCGTCGATCAGCTGCTCGGCGTGGGCCTTGGCGTCGGCCGGGCGCCCATCCAACAGGTATTGGCAGAACCGCGACTGGAGACAGCCGGTGAGGGCGATCACGCCATCGGCATGGGCGGCCACCTGGGCAAGGTCGACCGACGGCTTTCCGCGTTGGAAGCCCTCGAGGAAGCCGGCCGAGGAGAGCTTGACCAGGTTGCGATAGCCGGTGGGCGTCGCCGCCAACAAGGTGAGATGGAAGCGCTCAAGGCGCCCGGGTCCCCGCCGCGTGTGGTCCTCGACGACGTACGCCTCACAGCCGAAGATCGGCTTGACGCCGTGCTTCTGGCACGCCGTGTAGAGGTCCACGGCGCCGTTCATGACGCCGTGGTCAGTGAGCCCTATGGCCGGTTGGCCGAAGGCAGCCGCCCGCTCGGCCAGCGCCTCGATCTTGCAGGCGCCGTCGAGCAGGGAATACTCGGAATGGACGTGGAGATGGGCGCAGCCGGTACTCATCGGACGGGTAATCGAGCATAGGCGCCACTCCGGATGTCAGCCGGTCCCGAGGACCCAGCTTGGGCGCTAACTGGGGAGAAAAGCTCTAGCGCTCGCCGATCGGCTGATCGACCGGCGCCTCCGCGTCTGCCACCGGGTCATCCACGGGCGGCGGGCCCCCGTGGCGGACCTGCCAGGACATCCGCGACTGCAGCGACCAGAGCTCGATGAACCCGGGCGAGGCGGACTGGGAGAAGAGGCCGCCGGATTCCGAGAAACTGGCCAGCCTGGCGTCGTAGACCGCGTGGGGCGACTCACGGGTCACGACCCGCGCCGAGCCCTTGAAGAGCTTGACCCCGATGCTTCCGGTGACCTGTTCATTGGCCGCCTCCATGTAGGCGTCGAGGTCGGCACGCAGCGGCTCCCACCACAGACCGGCGTAGACGAGATAAGCCCAGCGCTGGTCGAGCGTCGGCTTGAGCTGGTTCTGGTGAATCGTCCCCACCAGCCGTTCGAGCTCCTGGTGGGCCAGGAGCAGGATGGCCGCCGCCGGAACCTCGTAGATGTCGCGTACCTTGAGGCCGACGATCCGGTCCTCGATGTGGTCGACGATCCCGACCCCGTGGCGGCCGCCTATCTCGCCCACCCGCTCGATCAGGTCGACCAGGCCCATCGGCTGCCCGTCCAGCGCCACCGGAACGCCGCGCTCGAACCCGACCGTGACGATCTCGGGCTCGTCGGGCGCCTCCTCGGGGCGGGTGACGAGCTGGAAGACGTCATCCTCCGGGGCGTGGGCCAGGTCCTCGATCCAGCGCCCCTCGCTGGAGCGGCCCCAAAGGTTGTCGTCGATCGAATAGGGAGCGAACTCGGTCCCGCCCTTGACGGCGATCCCGTGCGTGCGGGCGTAGGCGATCTCCTCGTCGCGGCCCATGCGCCACGTCCGGACAGGGGCGATGACCTTGAGCTCGGGGGCCAGGGTGGCGATCGTGGCCTCGATCCTGACCTGGTCGTTCCCCTTGCCCGTGCACCCGTGGGCAATCGTGTCGCATCCGCTCCGGCGGGCGTACTCCACGGCTAACTTGGCGATCAAGGGCCGGCCGAGCGCGGTGAAGAGCGGATACCCGGCACCGTAGATCGCGTTGGCCTTGATCGCCGGGACGATGTAGTCACGCGCGAACTCTTCGCGGGCGTCGACGATCTGGCAGTCGATTGCCCCGATATGGAGCGCCTTCTCCCTGACGACTTCGAGGTCCTCCCCCGGCTGCCCCAGGTTGACCGTGAGCGCCACCACCTCGGCCTGGTACTGATCCTGGATCCATTTGAGCATGACGCTCGTATCGAGCCCGCCGCTGTAGAGGAGGAGGACTCGCCCGACCTCCGCGGGATCGGCCTCGTAGGAGGCGGTGCGGGGGATGATGTGCTCGGTCATGGGGCCAATCCTTCCAGTCGCTCCACGGCGTCGTCGATTTCGGCTTCGGTGACGATCAGGGGGGGCTCGAGCCGGATCGTCTCGGGTCCCGTCGCGTTGACGACCAAGCGCTGCTCAAGGAGGGCCCGCCTGGCCAGCTCGGGCGCCTCGACCCCCTCGCCCACGTCGATGGCCAGCATCAGGCCCCGGCCCCGAACCTCGCGGACAAACGGCAGGCGCTCGAGTCCGGCGCTCAGCCGCCCGCCGAGCTCCCCCACGCGCGACAGGAGGCTCGGATCCGAGCAGATCTCCAGCGCAGCCAGGGCCGCCGAGGCGATCGCGGGGCCACCGGCGAACGTCGATCCGTGATCCCCAGGTTGGAATACGTCGGCCAAGCGAGGACCGGTGACGAGCGCGCCGATCGGGAATCCGCCGCCCAAGGCCTTGGCCGTCGTCATCGCGTCGGGCGTGACGCCTACCTGCTCGTAGGCCCACAGGCTCCCGGTCCGGCCCATCCCGCACTGGATCTCGTCGAAGATGAGCACGGCGCCGCTGCGGTCGCAGGCCTCGCGGGCCGCGGCCACGAGCTCGTCGTCCAAGACATTGATCCCGCTCTCGCCCTGGATCGGCTCGAGCAGGACCGCCGCCGTCCCGTCGTCAACGGCGTCGCTCAGCGCCTCCGGGTGCTTGGGCACGACCACGATCCCGGGGACGAGCGGAGCGAACGGTGCCTGCTTCGACTCCTGAGGAGTGGCCGAGAGGGCACCGTAGGTGCGGCCGTGAAAGGCATCCTCAAGCACGACGATCCGGCCCTGAGGCCGGTTTCGGCGCGCCAGCTTGAGCGCGGCCTCGATCGCCTCGGCCCCTGAATTGGTCAGGAACACCTTGCCCTTCAGGGAGCTCTCGGAGAGCACGGCAGAGAGCCGGAGCGCGGGCTCCGTGTAATAGAGATTGGTGACGTGGGTGAGCGCGGCGGCCTGCCGGGTGACGGCCTCGATTACCCGCGGGTGGCAGTGCCCGACGTTGAGCACCGAGATCCCGGCCAGGAAGTCGAGGTACTCGTTTCCCTCCTCGTCCCACAGCCTGACGCCGGAGCCCCGCACGAACTGGACCGGGTTGCGAACGTAGGTGCCGATGGCGTAGCGCTCCTCCAGGTCTCGGAGCTCGTCGAGCGTGCTCACGACGCGGGTCCGATCTTGGTGCCCTGCCCCGCGTCGGTGAACAGCTCGAGCAGGAGCGAGTGGGGCACCCGTCCATTGACGATGTGGGCGTAGGAGACGCCCCCGTAGAGGGCATCCAGGCACGCCTGGAGCTTGGGCCGCATGCCGCCCTGAACGGTCGGAAGCGCCGCCTCCACGACCTCGGTGTCGGCCTCGGAGACCAGGCTCTCGGGATCGTCCGGATCCCTCAGCCACCCCGCCACGTCGGTCAGGAAGACGACCTTGTAGGCCTTCAGAGCCCGGGCCACGGCTCCGGCCGCCTCGTCGGCGTTGATGTTGTAGGAGACCCCGTCGCGATCGGCGCCGACGCTCGCCACCACGGGTACGTAGCCCACGGCGAGCTGGTTGATCAGCGTCACGTTGACGTTGTCGACGCGGCCCACCAGACCCACGTCCCGGCCGCTGGGCGCGGTCTGGCGGGTGACGTGGAAGAGCGCCCCGTCGTCGCCCGAGATGCCCACCGCCGGCTGTCCCTGGCGGTTGATCAGCAGGACGATGTCCTTGTTGACCTTGCCGACGAGGACCATCTTGGCGATCTCGACTGTCTGGGGATTGGATACCCGCAGGCCTTCGACGAACTTGACCTCGAGGTCGAGGCGCTCCATGTAGCTCGTGATCTCCGGGCCGCCCCCGTGCACGATCACCGGGTTCATGCCGACATACTTGAGGAGGACGACGTCGCGGGCGAAGTCTTCCTTGAGCACCGGATCGTCCATCGCGGCGCCGCCGTACTTGATCACCACCGTCTTGCCGTGGAACTCCCGGATGTAGGGGAGCGCCTCGAGGAGGGTGCCGACGTCCCTCACGTCGTGTAGTCCGCATTGAGCGTGATGTACTCGTGGCCCAGGTCGGAGAAGAAGAGCTCGGTCTCCGCCCCCTCTCCGGGCAGCCCGACCTCATACTCGACCTCATCGCGCGCGACCGCCGCCGCCAGGGCCGCCGTGTCGTGGGGTACCGCGGTCCCGCGGGAACAGACCTGCACCCCCTCGATGGCCACGTCGACCGGAAGCGGCGCCGTCCCGGGCAGGGTCATTCCCACGGCCTGGATGATTCGGCCCCAGTTGGGATCGCCTCCGTAGAGGGCGGTCTTGACGAGCGGCGAGTTGGCCACCGCGCGGGCCACGGCCTCGACGGCGGCCGGATCGCCGCCGCGGACGATCACCCGCCCGGCCCGGCGTGTGCCCTCGCCGTCGCGGACGATCTGGAGGGCGAGCCCGCGCAAGACCGAGTCGAGGGCTTCGCCGAAGCGCAGCTCATCCTCGGTCTCGGCCGCGATTAGGACCCCGGAGGCGCCGCTGGCCTGGAGGATCACGGTGTCCGAGGTCGAGAGCTGACCGTCGACGCTGACCCGCTCAAACGATCGCTTGACCGTGACCCCCAGGAGCAGGTCGCACGTCTCCGGGCTGAGCGCGGCGTCGGTCTGGACAAAGCAGAGGAGGGTGGCGAAGCCCGGCGAGATCATCCCCGCTCCCTTCGCCTGCGCGGTGAGATGCACGGTCCCGGCGCCAAGCTGCACCTCGACGCTCGCCCGCTTGGCATAGGCATCGGTGGTCCGGATGGCCTCCGCGAAGTCGAGCTCCCCGTCGCCGCGCAGCTGCTCGGCCGCCACGGCGATGCCAGCGGTGGCGAGGTCGACCGGAAGCGGCACCCCGATCACGCCCGTGGAGGCCACCGCGACCGTGCTCTCGCCAGCCAGACCGAGCGCGTCGGCTGCCACCTTCTGCATCTGCGCGGCATCCTCGAGCCCGGGGAGACCGGTGGCGGCGTTGGCGTTGCCTGAGTTCACGATCACGGCCCGGATGGCCCCGAGTGTGCAGCGCTCGCGGCAGAGAAGGACAGGCGCCGACTGGGTCCCTGAGCGGGTGAAGCGTGCCGCGCTCGTCGTCTCCGGAATGTCGGAGACGATCAGCCCCAGATCGGGCGCGCCGCTCTCCTTGATCCCGCACGCCACCCCGGCGGCGCGAAACCCGCCCGGCAGCCCGGGCTGGGCTGAGGCCTCGACGTGCCCCAGCCTCGGGATCCAGCGGGACTCGGCCACCGCGGTCAACTGATCCCCTGCCCCTCGGGCAGGCCGAACATCAGATTGAGGTTCTGCACCGCCTGCGAGGCGGCCCCCTTCCACAGATTGTCCAGAGCGCTGAACACCAGCACCCGGCCGGTGCGCTCGTCGCGGTGGACCGAGACCCGGCAGAAGTTCGTCTCCCGCACCTCCCGCACGCCCGGTGGCGTGCTCACGATCTCGACGAACGGCTCCTCGGCGTAGAAGCTCTCGTAGAGCTCGGGCAGGTCGAGCTCCTCCAGCGCCCCGTTGCCCGTGACGTAACAGGAGACGAGCTCCCCCTGATCGAGGGGGAGCAGGTGCGGGGTGAAGGTGATCTGGACCTCGGAGCCGAGCGCAGCCAGCTCCTGCTCGATCTCCGGGATGTGACGGTGGCGGGGCACGCCGTAGGGAGAGACGTTCTCGTCCACGGTCACGAAGTGGGTCTTCTCGGTGGCGGCGCGACCGGCGCCCGAGACGCCCGACTTGGCGTCGATCACCACGTCGCCGATCGCACCCTCCGAGGCGAGCGGCGCCAGCGCCAGCAGACTCGCCGTCGGGTAGCAGCCGGGGTTGGCCACCAGGTCGGCGGCCGCGATCTCCTCGCGGTAGCGCTCGGGGAGGCCGTAGACGGCCTGGTTCAGAAGCTCAGGCGCCTCATGGCGCCGATACCACTCTTCGTAGGTGGCGGCGTCGCGGAGGCGAAAGTCGGCCGACAGGTCGACCACCCTGACATCGCGCCGGCGCAGCTCGCCGACGAGCGGCGCCGCGGCGCCGTGGGGGTAGGCGACGAGCGCCGCCTCCACGTCGGCGTGCCGCTCGAGGTCGAGCTCCTCGAGCTCGAGTGGGACACGGTGCTGCGGGTAGAGGTCATCGAGCTGGCGGCCGACATCGCTCCGGGCGGTGACCCAGGCGAGCTCGAACTCGGGATGAGCGTGCAGGAGCCGAGCCGCCAGGGCCCCGGTGAAGCCGGCGGCGCCGAACACGGCGACCCTAGCCGGCACGGATCCGCCCTCCGAGCTCGTCGGTCAGAGCCTGGGCGATGGCCGTCCGCTTGGCCGCCACCTCCTCATCGGTCAGGGTCCGGTCCGGAGCGCCGTAGCTGAGGCGCAGAGCCAGCGACACGTTTCCCTCCCCCACTCGCTCGGGATCTCGATAGACGTCGAACACCTCGGCACTGCGCAGCAGCGGGGCCCCGGTCCGGCGCACCACCTCGATCACCCGCGTCGCGCTGACGCCCTCCGGAACCACGACCGCGAGGTCCTCGCGGACCGCGGGGAAGGTGAGCACGTCCTCGTAGATGATCGGTTGCGGGTCGGGGACGAGATCAAGGTCGAGCTCGAACGCCGCCACCGGATCGTCGAGCTCCCACTCCGCCGTTACGAGCGGGTGGACCTCGCCGAGCCAGCCTGCGCGCTCGCCCTCGATGAGAATCGACGCGGCTCTGCCGGGGTGCAGGAATGGCTCTTCGGTCTCCTCAACCGACCAGCTCACGTGCAGCGAGTCGAACAGCCCGGCGAGCACGCCCTTGGCGGCGAAGAAGTCCGACCGGGGCGGTTGCGGGTGCCGCCACGTGGCCGGACGAACCGCACCGATCAAAAGCGCCGCCACGTGATACGGCTCCCGCGGCAGGGCCTCTCCGGGGCGCGGCAGGTAGACCGCACCCGTTTCGAACAAGCGGATCGTGGCGGCGCCGCGGGCCCGGTTGTGGCGGGCTACCTCGAGGAGCGACGAGAGGAGTTCGGTCCGCAGCCGCGACTGCTCGGAGGACAGCGGGTTCTGGAGTTCGATCGCCGCCTGGTGCGAGCGGCGCAGGCGCCCGTCGACCTCGGGCGAGGTGAAGCTCCACCCCACCGACTCGTGGAGCCCCTGCACCGCGAGGGCATCGGCGGCTCGGCGCCGGAGTCGCTGACGCGGCGTCAGCCGTCCGTCGGCGCCGTGGCGGCTCGGCAGCGTGGCGGGAAGCTTGTCGAGCCCATCGATCCGTGCCACCTCCTCGATCACGTCGACCTCACGCATCACGTCCCCGCGCCGGAAGGCGGGCGGCTGGACATCGAGCCCGTCGTAGTTCGCGTAGGTGGCGAACTCGAGCGCCTGCATGATCTCGGCGCAGCGCTCCCGAGCGATCGGCACGCCGAGAAGCTGGGTCACCCGTGCCTCCCGCAGGGAGATCGTGACCGGGGGGGGACCCTCGCCGCCGATGTCGATGGTTCCCGAGGCAAGCCGAGCACCGCACAGGTCGATCATCAGCTGCGCCGCCACCGCCTGGGCCCACATCGTTTGCTCGGGCTGGAGCTGCTTCTCGAACCGCAGCGACGCCTCGCTCTGGAGGCCGAGGGTCCAGGCCGTGCGATGGATGTTCGGGCCGTCCCAGGTCGCGGCCTCCATTAGTACTCGTGTCGTCGTCTCGGATACCTCGGAGCGCTCGCCCCCCATCACGCCCGCGATCGAGGTCGGTCCGTCAGCATCGGCGATCAGGACCATCTCGTCATCCAGCTTGCGCGTCTGGCCGTCGAGCGTCCGCACCGGTTCGCCGGCCGTGGCTCGCCGGACCGTCAGGGTCTGACCCGCCACCTGATCGAGGTCGAAGGCGTGCAGCGGTTGGCCGGTCAGCAGCATCACGTAGTTGGTGATGTCGACGACGTTGGAGATCGGGCGCTGGCCCGAGGCCATCAGGCGTGCCTTCAGCCACGGCGGGCTGGGGCCGATCTTGACCTCCTCGAACACGCGGGCGGTGAAGCGCGGACAGAGATCGGGGTCTTCCACCCGGATGCTCACGTCTTCGATGTCCCCCTGGGTGCCGGGATCCTCGGACCACGGCGGTGGGCTGAGCGGCGCACCGGTCGCCGCATGGACCTCCCGCGCGATCCCGTAGACGGCCAGACAGTCCGGGCGGTTCGAGGTGATCTCCAGGTCGAGGACCTCGGTGGCCAGAGGCATGACCTCCCGCAAGGAGGTGCCAGGCTCGAGGCCGTCGGGCTCGAGCACGAGGATCCCCTCGTGGTCGGTCCCGATGGCCAGCTCGTCCTCGGCCAGGATCATGCCCTCAGACTCAACTCCGCGGAGCTTTGCCGCCTTCAGCCTGGTTCCGTCGGGCATCACCGCGCCGGGGCGCGCCACGGCCACCGTCTGCCCCGCGGCGACGTTGGGGGCCCCACACACGATCTTTGCCTGCTCGCCCCCGCCGATGTCGACCAGGCAGACCGAGAGTCGATCGGCATTGGGATGCCGTTCGGCCTGAAGGACCCGGCCCACGACGAACTTGTCGAGTTCGCCCACACCGTGATGCTCGATCGACTCGACGTTGGTGCCGGTCAAGGTCAGCCTGTCGGCCAGCTGCTCCAGCTCGAGCCCGGGTCGGCAGTACTCGTAGAGCCATTCCAGCGGGAGGCGCATCAGGCGAACTGCTCCAGGAGGCCGATGTCGTTTTCGTAGAGAAGCCGCAGATTGGGGATGCCGTGCTTGAGCATCGTGATCCGCTCGATCCCCATCCCGAAGGCGAACCCCTGGATCCTCTCCGGGTCATAGCCGTGGTCGCGCACGGACTCGAAGACGTTGGGGTCGACCATTCCGGCTCCCAGGATCTCGAGCCACGCTGTCCCCTTGCAGATCGGGCAGCGGTCGCCATCGCCCGTCACCCCGCCGCGACAGTTGAAGCAGGAGACGTCGACCTCGACGCTCGGCTCGGTGAACGGGAAGAAGCTCGGGCGCAAACGGATCTCCCGCTCGGGGCCGAACATCCCCCGGGCGAAGGTCTGGAGCGTGCCCTTGAGGTCGGCCAGCGTGACATCGACATCGACGGCCAGCCCCTCCACCTGGTGAAACTGCGGCGTGTGCGTGGGATCTGAGTCGGGGCGGTAGACCCGCCCCGGCATGATGATGTAGAGCGGTGGCGGTTGAGCTTCCATGGCCCGGATCTGGACCGGGCTCGTATGGGTCCGCAGCAGGATCTCCTCGGTCACATAGAAGGTGTCCGTGAGAGCGCGAGCTGGGTGGGTGATGGTGTGATTGAGGGCGTCGAAGTTGTAGTAGACGGTCTCCACCTCCGGGCCCTCGGCGACGTTGAAGCCGAGGCCGGTGAACACATCCTCGATCTCCCGCCGGGTCTGGGTGAGGAGGTGCAGGCGCCCGATCGGCGACAGCGGGTCCCCGCCCAGCGTGATGTCGACGCGGTCCTCGGCCAGGCGCGTCTGGAGCTCGCCAGCCGCCAGCTCCGCCCCGCGCTGCTCGATCGCCTGCTCCAGCGCCTGCCGGGCCTGGTTGGCCGTCTTTCCCATCGCCGCGCGCTGCTCCGGCGGGAGGTCGGCCACGTGACGGAGCAGGTTGGGGAGCTCGGCCTTCCGGCCCAGGTAACGGATCCGGATTTCCTCGAGAGCGTCGGTGCTGCCGGCCGCGGCAATGGCCGCCTCGGCCTCTTTCTGAAGCTGCTGCACACGTTCCAGGCTCATGCGCGGGCCATCCTAATTCTCAGCTCGTAAAGGGCGACCGTCGCCGCCATGGCTGCGTTAAGCGAGTGGCTCTGAGTCGGAATGTGCGCCACCCGATCGGCACCGCTAATGACCTGCGGCGGGAGCCCCTCGCGCTCGGCGCCGATCAGCAGCGTCGCCTCCTTGCGAACTGTGGCAATTTGCTCCCGAGGGGTGGGAGCGGATTGCCACACTTCGCTCAACGGTTCGCCCTGCCCTGGCACCAAGGCGATCTTGACGCCCGGAAGGGACTCAAGATCGCCCGCCCGCGCCAGCGGCACGGTGAACACGGCGCCCATGCTCGCCCGCACCGCCTTGGGGCCGAATGGATCCGCCGTTCCCGGGCCGAGCACGACCGAGTCCGCCCCGAAGGCCTCGGCGCTTCGGAGAATCGTCCCCACGTTGCCTGGATCGTGGACGCCGTGCAGGTAGACGCAGAGCGGGCCGACGGGCGCCGGGGACCAGCGCTCCTCGTACACCGCCAGGGCCCGGGTTCCCGATCCCAGCCCGGACGCCGAGGCCAACGCATCCTCATCCACCTCGATGCCGCCCAGCCCACTCCCCGTGGCCGAGTAGCGCTCGACCGCGACCCAGCCCGCGATGTCGGCCGCCGCCAAGAGGTCCTCGCCCTCGGCCACGAACCGCCCCGAGCGCTCGCGCCAGCGCCGGCGCTGGCGGATCTTGCGAATCTCCTTGAGCTTCTGGTTGTGGTGGCTGGTGATCGTCATTTGGGAACAAAAAAGGGCGCCGTCCTCTTGGAGCGGCGCCCTGGGTGCTGGTCGTGTCGGCTACTCAGCCGGCGGCCAGCGCCTCACGGGCGCGCTCGGCAAAGCGTCGGAAGGTGTCGGCATCGCGGACGGCGATGTCGGCCAGGATCTTGCGGTCGAGCTCGACTCCGGCCAGCTGGAGACCGTGCATGAACTGCGAGTAGGAGAGCTGGTTCTGGCGCGCGGCGGCGTTGATACGGGTGATCCAGAGCCGACGGAAGTCACGCTTGCGATTGCGCCGGTCCCGGTAGCGGTACTGGTCAGCCTTGAGCACGGCCTCCTTGGCCGTCCGGTAATGACGACTCGCGTCACCGCGGTAGCCCTTCGCCATCTCCAGGGTCGCCCGCCGCTTCTTTCGGGCATGGACACCACGCTTGACCCGGGTCATTCGCCGCGCCCCGTCTTGGCGCCGAGCAGGGTCAGCACCCGCTTGCGGTCATGGTCCGAGATCCAGGACGGACGCGACTGACGCCGCTTGCGCTTGGGCGACTTCTTCTCCAGGATGTGGGTCGAGTAGGCCCGGCGACCCCGGATCTTGCCCTTGGCGGTCAGCTTGAAGCGCTTCTTGGCGCCGGAGTGGGTCTTCATCTTGGGCATGGCTGAGTCGGCTAGTAAAGCAGACGCTTTGCCCTATCTGGACGGGGCCGACGACGCTCAGGCGGCGTCGGCGGAGGCCGCGGGGGCCTCCTCGGGGAGCTCGGCGGCCGTCTCGGGAGCCTCGGGCTGCGCTGAGCGGCTGCCATTGCCGGCTTCGGCACCATCTTCGCTCGGCCCCTCGGCGCTCGCCTGACGAGGCTTGTCAGCCGGCTTGGTCCCGTCCGCGGCCGGCGCCTCTCCCTCGGCCAGGACCGCCTTCGAGGGCGCGAGCATCATCGTCATGTTGCGGCCGTCCTGAATCGGCGTCTGTTCCACCACGCCGACCTCCGAGAGCTCATCGGCCAGACGCTCCAGCAGAGCCGTTCCCCGCTCCGGGTGAGTTACCTCACGGCCCCGGAACATGATCGTGATCTTGACCTTGTCCTTGTGGCGCAGGAAACGCTCGACGTGACCCTTCTTGGTGTCGTAGTCGTTCTGGGCGATCTTGGGCCGGAACTTGATCTCCCGGATCGTTATCTGCTGCTGGTGCTTGCGGGCCTGCTTCAGCTTCTGGGCCTGCTCGTATTTGTACTTGGAGTAGTCGAGAACCCGGGTGACGGGGGGGCGGGCATCGGGTGCCACCTCCACCAGGTCGAGATCACGCTCCTGCGCATAGCGAAGCGCCTCGTCGGTCTTGACGACCCCGATCTGGTTGCCGTCCTCGCCAATCAGCCGGACCTCGGGCACCCGAATCCGGTCGTTGATCCGAGTCGGGTCCCGCTCCGGCGGCCGCCGGTCGAACTTCTTAGGGACCGGCACTAGCTGCGGTGACGTCCTGAGGTCAAGCGGCGCCGGGCCGTGTGTGATGGGACTGCTGGATCAACAGAAGCGAGTATAGCGGTGGATCTAGCGCATCGAACGGGCCTGGACCTGAGCCTGAACGACTTCGATCAGCTCCTCCACCGGCATCGACCCCCGGTCTCCCCCGTGATGCTCGCGGACCGCCACGGCTCCGTTCTCCAGCTCGCGATCGCCGACTACGAGCAGGTAGGGGATCTTGCCCAGTTCGGCATCGCGGATCTTCCGGGACACCGACTCGCCGCGCTCATCGACCTCGACCCGTAACCCGGCGCGCCTGATCAGCGCCTGTACCTCGCGCGCGTAATCAACGTGGCGGTCGGCGATCGGCAGGACGATCACCTGGACCGGGGCCAGCCAAACCGGAAGCTCTCCTGAGAGGTGCTCGAGCAGGATCCCGATGAACCGCTCGTAGGAACCCATCAGGGCCCGGTGGATCATCACCGGACGGTGCTCGGCGTTATCGGCGCCCGTGTAGCGCAAGTCGAAGCGCGCGGGCATGTTGTAGTCGAGCTGGCACGTCCCGAGCTGCCACGCCCGCCCCAGGGAGTCGGTCATGTGCATGTCAATCTTGGGGCCGTAGAAGGCGCCGTCGCCCTCATTCACGGCGTAGGTGAGATCGTGGCTCTCCAGCGCGCTCATCAACGCCGCCTCGCTGCGGTCCCACAGCTCGTCGGAGCCGATGCGCTGCTCGGGGCGGGTGGAGAGCTCGAGCCGCACGTCGATGTCGAAGATCCGGTAGGTGGCGAAGGCGAACTCGAGCACTCCCGCCACCTCGTCCTGGATCTGTTCCTCGGTGCAGAAGATGTGCGAGTCGTCCTGAGCGAAATGGCGCACCCGAAGCAGGCCGTGGAGCGTCCCGCTCGGCTCACGGCGGTGCAGGAGGCCGGGCTCCCAGTAGCGGATGGGCAGGTCGCGGTAGGAGTGCTGCTGCAGCGAATAGAGCTGGCAGTGACCGGGGCAGTTCATCGGCTTGAGCGCCATGGCCCGGTCCTCGTACTCGGTGACGAACATGTTCCCCCGGTATTTCTCCCAGTGCCCGGAGGTCTCCCACAGTGAGCTGTCGTAGAGCTGCGGGGTCTTGACCTCGGTGTAGCCCCGCTCGGCCCCCATCTCGCGGCTGAGCGCGACGAGCGAGTTGAACACCTCCGTGCCGGGGGCAAACCAGAACGCGGCTCCCGGGGAGACCTCCGAGAAGCTGAACAGGCCAAGCTGAGGACCCAGGCGCCGGTGGTCGTTGGCCCGGGCTCGCTCCAGGCGCTCGAGATACTCCTGTAGCTCCCGGGCCGAAAAGAAGGCGGTTCCATATACACGCGTGAGCATCTGGCGGCTGGCATCGCCCCGCCAGTAGGCGCCGGCAACCGACTGGAGCTTGAACGCCTTGATCCGGCCGGTGGAGGGAGCGTGCGGCCCGCGACACAGGTCGGTGAAGGCTCCGTTGGTGTAGAGCGAGACCGCCTCTACGCCCTGATCGCGGACGAGATCCCTTATCAGCTCGACCTTGTAGTCCTGATCCTCGGCCTGGAAGCGCTCGACCGCCTCGGCGACCGAAACCTCGGTGCGCAGGAACGGCTCATCGGCCGTGACGTGCTCGCGCATCCTGGCCTCGATCCGGTCGAAGTCGGCGTCCGAGACCGTCACGCCGTCCGGGAACTCGAAGTCGTAGTAGAAGCCGTCCTCGATCGGCGGACCAATGGAGATCTTGACCCCCGGATAGAGATCCAGGACCGACTCGGCGAGGACGTGGGCGGCATCGTGGCGGATCAGCCACAGCGCGTCGGCGCCACTGCGGTCGGTGACGATCTCGATTTTCGCCGGCCCCGCCCCGTTCGTCTCAGGTAGCGGCCGCCCGAGGTCTCTCAGCTCCCCGTCGACCTTGACGGCAAGCGCGGCCCGAGCCAGCCCCGGGCCGATGGCAGCAGCGGCATCCGCGCCGGTCGCGCCCGCCGGCAGCGTGAGCATCTTCCCGTCTGGAAGCTCGAAATCCATGGGCGGCGGATGCTAATGGCCGCCGCACCCGGGTCATTTGGCGCGGAAGCGGAACGTCCCGACGGTCGAGATGGCGATGTAGTCCGGGCACGCCTGCCCGGCACTGCACTTGGGGGTGGTCGTCTCCTTGATCACGCCCTTGAACAAGCCGGCACACCACGCCTTCGAGGCACCCGGCTTGAGAGCGACGTTCAAGCGCTGGCCCTGGGTCGCCGCGGTGATCTGGCGAGACGTGGTGGACACGCATCCGCTGGGAGCGCTTGACCCCGTCACCCCGGTTTCGCCGGTCGGTCCGGTCGGTCCGGTCGCCCCGGTCGAGGTGGTCGTGCTCTTGGCGGCGCTGACCGAGTAGCGATGGGTGGCCGACGTCCCGTCCGTGGCCGCCGGGGCCCTGAAGCTGACCACGAACTTGGTGTGTGCAGCTCCCGTCTTTGGCTTGACCGTGATCGGTACCGCGCCCCAGGCGGCCACGGCCAGGGCCGCCGGCACCCCCAGGAGCAGCATGACCCCCACCGCCGCCAATCGGACTTTCGCTCCCATGCCGCGAATGTACCCACCTACGGCCCAATCCCCACGCTAAATTAGGCCGCCCAGGGCGATTAGCTCAGCTGGGAGAGCGCCGTCTCGACAAGGCGGAGGTCGTTGGTTCGAGCCCAACATCGCCCATAGGAAAAGCCCGGCAAACGTGTCTTTTCGCTTAGCGGTGCCAGAGTTGCCCTCAGGGGCTCGTCCCTCACTCGTCCCTCATTGTTCCCGGTTTCCGCCGCGATTCAAACGCCGGTGGATTCCGAGGACGAGCGCGCTCAAATGCGGCTTTGCGGCGGAACTGCCCATCTGCCGTCGCGGTCACAGCGAGCGACCGTAAGCAGTTCCGGAAGCACCGCGCCCGCGATTGCGAACCGGCCCCACTCAGACAAAGCCCACTCGACGATGCCGGGCTGATGACCGAGCCTCGTGGATGCGGCCCACTCCGCTGCCGAGCGCCAGCGTCGCCCGTCGCCGATTGCTTGGAGATGTCCGAACTCAATTCCCAACGGCGGTCCCAAGGATCGAGCACGCCAAGCGCCCACGGATCTTCGTCGGGCAGGATCCGCTCGGGTGAGATCCCTCTCAGATCTGCGCAGATCACGGCTCCTTCGCGCGGATCGACTTGGGACAGCTCCCATTGATGGTCACATTCCCATGGCTCCGTGACGAAATAGACGCATCCGGGTCGCGGCGTCGCGGCGACCCTAAACGCACTCGCAGTTCCGTGCTCATCCCAGGGCACAAGCCCCGATGACATGATCTCCGACACGAACGACGCCTTCGTTACGTGGAATGCCCACGGTCCGCGTTGGTCCAGCCAACGCGAAAGCCACTCCGGATCAACAGTCCCGCAGGCGTCCTGAATGATCGGCGTCGTCATAGTTGTCCCCGGAAGTTACCTCGGCCGGAGTCGGCTTCCAAACCGGGCATCGGCACGCCCAGCAGCGACGACCAACCTCCGATTCCAAAGAAGCGCGCCGTCCGACCGTTCCGTTGCTGGGTTGGTCTATTAGCCTGCCGGTATGGCGACAGCAATGAAGTATTGCCCCAGCTGCAACAACGTGACCGCACACAACGGCGTCGAGCGTCCGGGCTCGAAACTGCTCGAATGGGTCTGCTCAGTCTGCGGCAAGAACAACGGAGCGATGTAGGGCTAGGCGTCCGCACGGGTCGCGTGTCTGACGAGGGCGACCGGGCCAAGCCCGGTCGTCACGTCGGGCCGGCAGACCGAGCAGGTTCGCGGAGCCAAAACCAGATCGAATGATCGCCCCCGCTCGAACGTCGCTAGACGATCGAGCTTGGGACAGTCCGGCCGGTGTAGTTCGTGCTCAGCTGGGTCATAGATCATCTGCTCCTCCGAGTACCACCGAAGCGGCGGCAGAGCACACATCGTCTTGCCACGCTAGCGAACACATGTTCGACGTGTTCCGTCCGCGGCCGAGATTACCTTTCCAGCATGGGTTCCCGCGATACTTCGCATGGTCGGAAGGCACGGGGCGCATTCTTCACGCCGCCTGCCATTGCTGAATTTCTGGCACGGTGGGCGATCGGCAAGGACCCCAACGCGAAGGTTCTTGATCCGACCTGTGGCGAGGCTGTGTTCCTCCTGGCCGCCGGGACGCAACTCCGGAAGGCCGGAGCCGAGCCCGCCGCGATCCGGTCGCAGCTGACCGGCGTCGATCTCCACCGGCCTTCGCTGGATGAATCGGGACGGCTACTCGCCACCGACGGCTTCGGCGCGAACTTGGTCCGCTCGGACTTCTTCAACCTCCCGACGCCCGCGCAGTTCGGCGACGAGATCGGCTGGCAGGATGCGGTAATCGGCAATCCGCCGTTCGTCCGGTATCAGGAGTTCACCGGCGAGACGCGCAAGCGGGCGATGGTGGCTGCCTTGGCGCAGGGTGTTCGCTTGTCGGGGCTTGCTTCGTCATGGGCCGCGACGCTCGCTCATGCGTCTGCCTTCCTGAAGCCGTCCGGACGCCTGGCGATGGTGCTACCGGCCGAGTTGTTGACGGTCCAGTACGCCGAGCCGGTCCGGCGGTGGCTCCGCGAGCGCTTCGGGATCGTCAACCTCGTGATGTTCGAGCGGCTTCAGTTCCACGACGCCGAGGAGCAAGTGGTGTTGCTCGTCGCACATGGCACGGGTCCGTGCGATTCGTTCTGCCTGATCCACGTTGACGACGCCGACGACCTCGCGGACGTGCATCCGCTCGACGCGGCCGGAGCCACTCCAACCGCGTCGGGCAAGTGGTCGGACCTTCTCCTTCCGCTCGACACGCGCCAGTTGATCCGGCGGGCAGCCGACGCGATGACACCGCTCGACTCTTACGGAACGCCCGAATTGGGGACCGTCACGGGAGCGAATGACTACTTCGCTCTGTCCGAGGTCACGCGCCACAAGTACGGGATCGGCGAAAAACACCTCAAGCGGATCAGTCCACCGGGGACCCGTCATCTCAAGGGCCTCGCGTTCAGCCGAACCCAATGGGAGGAGTTGAAGGTCCGAGGCGAGCGCGTATGGCTG
Source organism: Solirubrobacteraceae bacterium (assembly GCA_035505215.1). GTDB lineage: Bacteria > Actinomycetota > Thermoleophilia > Solirubrobacterales > Solirubrobacteraceae > Palsa-465. The sequence continues at coordinate 156,809 of DATJQY010000021.1, forward strand.
CTCTGTCCTGAGGAGCCGCCGCGTGCAACCGGCCTCAAGAAGTACATCGCCGAAGGCGAGGAGCGCGAGGTCCACCTGGCATACAAGTGCACAGTCCGCAAGCCATGGTGGAGGCCGCCCGTCGTCTCGGTCCCGGATCTGTTCTTTACGTACATGTCGCACCGCTACCCGCGCCTGATCGCGAACACGTCAGGCGCGACGCTGCTCAATTCGATGCATGGCATTCGGCTCCGGGAGGATGCGGCTCCGGAGGCAAAACACGCTCTGCCGCTGCTGGCGCTGAATTCGGCGACGATGGTCAACGCGGAGATTCACGGCCGGTCGTATGGCGGCGGCATCCTCAAGATGGAGCCGCGTGAGGCGGCTAGCCTCCCGGTCCCCGCACCCGACGATCTATCGATGGCGTGGAAGCGACTCAGCGAGCATTGGGGCCAGATGGACGCGGCGCTCCGGCGTGGAGAATGGTGGACCGTTGTCGCCGAGGTCGACAAGGTTTTGCTCGTGGATGCGATGAGGTTCAGCCCGGCCGAGGTCAGCGCGCTTCGGGATTGGGCGGCCTTCCTTCGTGTCCGCCGCACTCGCCAGACTGAGGAGAATGGCGGATGACACTGACGTCCTCTCCGACCTAGACCCGATTCTCGCGGGCGAGGACACGAGCGCGTCGCCGTGGATCACTCCGCCGTACACAGATGATCCGGCGAAACGGGATTACGTCCCGGACTATGACATTGCGAGGCGGCTGCTCGCGGTCCCGATCGGCGAAGGCCGAGCCGAGGAGCAACAGTCAGGCCGGGTAGCCAAGGCACTCGACGCCTGGATTGCACACGAGTTACGCCGTGCCGGGTTTCCTGAGGGCTCGGTCTTTCCCCGGCGTCGCCGTCCGCGCGTCCTGTCGCCGGAGCTTGCGCCGCTTGAGGCTCAGCTTGATCAAGTCCTCGAACTCCTGGCCGCCGAGGAAGCAAAGCTCAAGTCCAGCGGCGAGGGCACATACCTCCGGCCGGTGAAGTTCCGGCATGCGGTCGCGAAGCTGCGGACGTTGATCCCAGGCTCTGCGAACGCCGACATTCTCGGCCGGTTCTACGTCAAGCAGGTTGACGTGGCGGTGACCTCGTGGCAGCGCGGGCCGGACGTGCTCGTCTCGACCAAGACGCAGTTCAGTTCGTACCTCAACAACAAGAACAACCGCTATGAGGAGGCTGTCGGCGAGGCGACCAACCTCCGCGACCGCTACCCGATGGCCGCGATGGGCTTCGTGTTCCTCGTGCGGAGCAACATTCACGAGGAACAGGGAGCGTTCATCTATCTGCGCAATCAGCTAGCGCGGCTCCGGCGGCCAGACGGTCCGTTTGACGCCACGATGCTCCTCGTCGCGGACTGGGCCGACGACGACAAGGCGCTAATGCCAATCGAAGACACGGTGGAGCCGCTGACGGCGCAGGCGTTCTTTGAGGACCTGCTAACCGCAGTCATGGATAACACGCCGGTCGATCTCCACCAAGAGCTACGGCTGCGGCACCAAGGCGAGCCGCCGCCCGGTGGGATGCCGCCGCTGGAGAGCGGCGCGGCTCCCGACGAGGCCGCGGACTTCGATCCCGGCGAGCCGCCCGCAGACGGTCACTGATTAGGTCGTCCCGAAGTCGCCGCGCCAGCGCTCGATGAACCGGCGGCCGTCGGATGTCAAGCGACGACGATCGCCTTCGCTAGCCATGACCGGCTGAGATCCCGCGAAGAAACCGCCGAGCCCCCGTGGGTCATAGCCGTGCTGGCGCCCGAGGCGACCCCATTCCTCGGCCGACGCATCGCCCTTGTGCTCGGTCAGAAGCGCGTTGAGTAAGCCCCATTGCTTTGCGGTGTCCGCCAGCCACTTCGGCTCTACCGGCGGCTTGGGCGCGTCCGCCACGATGCCGAGGTCCTGAAGGACTGCACCGAAGTCTGTGTAAGCCCGCTTCAGTCGATCGGTCTGCTGTTGCGTCATCTCCATGTCCGGATCCTCACACTGGGATTTGCTTTTGATATGCAATAGCGTAGCAAAAGCGGAGCGATCACGTAGCAACCCGATCAGACAATCCATTCCGTCCACGCCCCCCTATGCTGATCGGCCGCTTTTACAACAGTCGGCCGTAAGGAGTAGGGATGTCGCAGTTGAAAGCCCAAATTCTCGCCTTGGATCAAAGCCTGAGCGGGTTCGGCGCCAACGACCTTCCGCAGTGGCGCATCGGTCAGATGGCCAACGTGCTGATCGCGCAGGCCAGAGACGCAGCAGCGGATAGCCCCGTCATCAAGGCCGTTGAGGACTTCCAGCCCAGGTCCGACCACGAGTTTGTAGACGGAGCACGTATGGGCACGCTTCGAGCGACGCTGCGCCAGGTCGCGGAGGCGTTGCCGCCGGATCCTCCTGTCCTCGATCGCGCGGCCTGAGTCATGACCACCGAGGTGGTTCTGACCGGCGCGCTCCTGGCGCTGGCGCTCATCTTGTTTGCCCGAGCATTGATGAACGCTTGGCCTGTGGTCATCACTGCGGTGCCGAAGCAGCCTTGCGGCTTCATGCCGCCTGCTTGAGCGGCGCGCGCGCAACCAGGCACACACGCCTCAGCCTGACCTGAACGGCTATGGCAGGGGCTCGCCCTCGGTGCCAGGGATTGGCAGTCCCAGCGACGTGAGGACGTTGGTGATCGCTGCGTCGTCGAGGGCATCGGATGGCGGCCACGCGACAACCTCGCGTTCAGGCGGCCAGATCGGCACGAGCTTGGACCCCTCCTCAGGGACGGTCAACTGAATCGGAACGCTGAGCAGATGCCCGAAGACCACAAAGGCAAGCTGACCGACGCTCAAAGCAACGGCGTATGCATGCGCGTCCTGGGGATTTTCGGAAGCGCCTTTCACCGCCCCGATGACGTGGGCGGCGGTCCGACGAAATGAGTGGTCTGGCTGGTTCCCCACGTACCGCCCTGTCCATACCTGTTGGCGCAAGCTGAGACGCTGCGTCCGATGAAACGTGTGCAGAACCTCTAGCGGGATCGTCCGATCTTTTGGCGAGACGGACTCCCACACCATGGCGGTCTTTGCCGCCCACGTCGCTGCTAGCGCTTGTCGCCAGTACCCGAGGTTGCGTGATCCGCCCTGGATGAGCTTGCCCAACACGCCTTTGCAAGATTCCTCCAGTTCATGCATCCAGCCGGTGTTGCAGGGCTTGCAAACATCGCCGCAGACCGTTGTGAATGGGTTGCGCTCCCCGTGATCGGCATCCCGTCTTCCCTCGGCCGTAATGACGATGTGAAGGTGTTGCACGCGACCAAGGTCAGGTAGGAGCTTCCCACACCATTGGGGCGCGGCGTGCTCGTTCGACCTCGGCCGATCAGGACCAAACGGCTGATCGCAGAAGATGCATCGATCCATTGCGCTGGTGATGTTGGCAACGCACGCGGCCGGATCTGGCCTGCTAGCGGCCCGGCGCGGCGGCTCGACGGGTTCCGGGCCACGATCGAGGCTTGACGGGTGCGACGCTGGCAGAGGATTGGCCGGAGCCTGGCCGCCGGACTGCCAACGACGAAGCCCCGGCCGGGTTCAATCCAGACGCCGGGGCTCTAGCTAGTTCGCCGGAGCAACTTGGACTGCTGCAGTCACTTCTAAGCCGTCGTCTCTGTACCCGTTGCTCGTAGGCCCTGAAGACTCCGTTCGGCGGGTCCGCCATGCGGCGGATCGCCTCCAAGGGCAATGCCCTCGTACAGACGATGATAAGTGCCTCGCGGACGTAAACACGCTCGACCTGTCTGCGGCCGGAGCGATCATCCCAGACGTGGTCGTTCTGGCCGTCAAGCACCACACTGCCTTCGCGAATGCCGTTTCGTGGCTAGACAACCACGAGGGCGCAGTCACGGTCTTATTGACCGCGGTCCTGATCGCCGTCACGGCCTACTACGCAATCCAAAACGCGCATATGGTCGGCGAGATGCGGCGAGCACGACTGGCCGCGCTCATGCCCAAGCTGGCGATCGAGTTCCAGTTCATCGGGCCAGTGACTGCGACCGTTGCCATCCGGAACGTCGGGCCGGGTGCCGCACTGGACATCGACGTTCGGTTGATCTACGAGCGTGTTCAGAACGGCCGGGAAGCGCCGGAGCGCCGATGGCGTCGGAACGTCTTGTCGAGCGGCGAGCAGTTCGACTTCGGAATCCCCGGCGAAACGCAGGGTCAGATCGACTCGCTGGCGAGCGCGTACCGGGCAATCCGCTTGGTCGGCAAGATGAAAGACGCGGCAGGTAGCGAGCACAAGGTTGATGAGAGCTTCGAGGACCTGGCGGAGTGGCGCGAAGTCCTGGAGCAAGCCCATGTGCGATGGTCCGCCGCGGATCCGGAGCGACGACTTGCGGAAGCCTTGGACTCGCGGTTTGGCTCGCAATTCAAGAACGTCACGACCGCGATCAACGGCGTGGCCTCTGTGCTTGGCCAGTTACAGCCCGCGAGCGGCGACCGACCTTGGCGGCGGCGGTTTGCCAGGCCATTAAGGCTGCGTCAGCGTCAGACCTAAGCGTCGGCTGCCCCTGAGCGGGGTGCCGAGTTGATATTGACGTTTGGCCGCTGGCGCCTCGTAACATCGAGACATGGGTAATGAGCTGTTCTCTGCGCGGTATGGACGAATGCGGAAACTCAGCCTGGAGGACTTCGCGAGCCTGATCTGGACGAGCATCGACCGCTTACGTCTGCGCGGGTACTTCACTGAAGCCCTCGCCCGGCACTCGGCTCCCGACGGGACAGACCTGCCGCCAAGGATCGAGCATGCCGAGGCGGTTTTCTTGCGTCGCTTGCGAACAACTGGCATCTACGAAAAAGTCACCCCACCGACCAAGATCTTGGCGTACAGCAACAGCACTCCTGCCCCGTGGATGTTCGACGCGGACGTGTTGTTCGACACGTTGGAGTTCCTTTACACCGAGGTAGTGGCGGAGCCCGCGAAGCGACCCGATGGCCCGACCGTCTACAACCGTGAGGACGGCCGCCGGGTACTCCGGGAGACGATCAACCCGGACCTCGGTCTGTTCGATCCACCGATGGAGATGCTCGACAACGGCCAGATCGTTCAGACAGCACCTGACGACCTGCGCCCGCTACTTGACGATCCGATCCCGGACGACGTGCCCGCGCCGCTCCGCGACCCTCTGCGAGAGGCCATTGAGCAGTACCGTCGCCGAGGCGCATCGGACCACGACAAGCGCAGCGCTCTCAAGCACTTAGCGGACGTACTTGAACCGTTGCGCGGTGAGATTGATGAATACATCCTCCCGGGTGACGAGAGCGCGCTGTTTCAGGTCGCGAACAAGTTCTGGATCCGGCATAACGACCGAATACAACAGCGGAACTACGACGCTGCCGTTTGGCTCGATTGGATCTTCTACGTCTACGTAGCGACCGCTCGCGCCTTGCTCGCCGTACTCGACCGGCAGCGTCTCTCGACAGCCGTCTACGGCGAGGAACCGGACAGCAAGGGCGGCCTCCCGCTCTGAGCCGCGATGGGCCGCCGTATCGACCATTATCATTCTCTGGAACGGGCGTCCGCGTGACGCGAATCAACGACCGCAAAGGAGGGAGCGACATGCCTGTCAACCAGATCTGTCGCTTACCCCTGCGCCGTCGTTGTTCGATCGTCATCTGCACATCCATCTTTCGCCCGAGCCTCCGCGCCGTAGCTTAGAGACGCGCATAACGGTCATTGCGACCGTCGTTTTGGCTCTCGCAACGGTCGTTTTGGCCGTCGCCGCGATCCTCGCCTTGGAAAGGCCCGCGTCGCCGCCGGTCAGTCATAGGCCGCCTGCGGCTCGTCCGCGCCGTGAACGAACAGACGTGTCCTGCCGGCCACATACGCCGGTCCGCCCGTGCGAGCGTGGCAACGGTTGGGTCCTGTGGCCTTCCGCGCGGCCCACTGAAGGTCCGCGGGGTCGTCGTTACGGCGCAATTAGCTGCATGAGGTGCTCGATGCCAAAGACTCGACCGTCAAACAGCCCTTCGATGAGGAAGGCAATCGCAACTACGAAGACGATCAACTTCAGAACCTCACGCACCGTCCAGAAGGCAAGCTCCCGCTCCTGCCTACGCCGTCTGATCGAAGCCCGCTTTCTTTGAGCTGGTACCACGGGGCAACCTCCGCTTCTTTCTCTGAAGCGGGGAACGGGACAATCCGCTTCAGAACAATCTCAGTTCTGATGGAATTGGCACCTTTCCCACGCGGGAGGTTGCCGGAGCTTCACAGGGCCATGGCCCTCCACTCCTCATTTGCGTACAGCTATGTAGCTACGAATGATACCAACACGTGGAGCGCCCCGCCATCGAGGACCTTCCGCATTCCTCCCCTCTACGCAACCTGCTCGCTCCGATCGAGTGGGACGACGTTCTCCGCGTCGGCGGCGTTGTAGATCGCGTCGAGCGCGCCAGCCATGGCCGCCTCGGTGGACGGGAATAGCCAGCCGTAGAGGTCGAGCGTCGTCGTTGAGCTCGCATGGCCGAGCCGCTTCTGGACGAGCAGGATGCTCGCGCCGCTGTGGATCAAGAGACTCGCGCAGGTGTGGCGGAGGTCATGCCAGCGGAGGTTGTGCTTCTCGGGCGGCAGCGCGGCCACAACCGCAGGCCTAAAGATCCGGCTGCGGAACAAGCTGTGCCGGATTGGGCCGCCGAGACCAGCCTTTCGGCCGTTGGAACCTCCTGGACCCGTGAACAGCAGCGTGTTGGGGTCCGGATCGAGCGTCGCCAGGTGTTCCGCGAGCCTGTTGGCTAGGAAGGTCGGCAGGCTGATCACGCGGCGCGAGCCGTCCGTCTTGGTCGCGTTGCGGAAGATGAGCCTGCCGGAGACGGACGTCAGCGTCCGCTCCACGATCAAACGGCGGCCGTCAAGGTCGATGTGCTTCCGCTGAAGCGCCCAAAGCTCGCCCGCTCGAACGCCGGTATACGCGGCAACGTAGACCGCGAGCCGGTCCGTCGGCCGGTACATCGCCTCGGACAGCGCGCGGACCTCCGCAGCCGTAAGCACAGTCATCTCGCGACGCGGCAGAGCGGCGAGCTTGAGCCGGGCGGCGGGGTTCTCGCGGAGCACACCCATCTCGACGCCTTCGCTGAGGACGCTCGACAACGCAACCTGGATCTTGCGAGCCGTAGCCGGGCTCACGTCAAGCTCGGCGAACCATTCCTTCAGCATCGAGCGTCGCAGCTGGCCCAACGGTGTCGAGCCGAACGCCGGCATCAGGTAGACCCGCAAGAGGCCGTCGTAGCGCTCCTGCGTCTTCGGAGCCAGCCGCGCTTTGCGCGTCCGCTCCCACGTCGCGACTAGCTCGCGAAACGGCTTGGCCTTGTCACGCGGGTCGATGAAGTCGCCGCGGTTGATCGCCGACGCCTGATCGTTCAGCCATCGTTCGGCGTCGCGCTTGAGGTCGAACGTCTTCACGACGCGCTCCGGAACGAGCTTGCCGGGTCGCTTCGGATCCGGCGCGGGATAGCCCGGATTCGGGATCTGGACTTGATAAGTCACCTTCCCGGTCCGGTCCGACACCCTGCGTTTGATGTGAGCCATTCCTTCTCTCCTTGGTGGTGGTCCCGATGGCGCGCCTGGGACTCGAACCCAGGTGTGGCCTCTCGCGCTTGTGGTCCTATGCGCTCGCCGTCGCCTCGCTCGTTCGCACGGTGCGCTTGCCCTTGCTCGGCGTCGCGTTCGGCTTCGAGGTCGCTTTCGCCCTCTTCGTCGCAGGATCCGGGTTGGCTGCAGTTGGCTTCGGCTTCGAGCCCGCGGGCGCATGGGCGATCCCTTCGCGCTCCCATGCGCGGAAGAACTGCGTTGACCCGAGCTTGGTGCCGGTCGCCTCGCGGATCTGGTTCCACGTTCCGCCGTCCGCGCGGAGCTTGGCGGCCTGCTCCAACTGCTCGCGAGTTACCTTCGATCGTCCCTGCGAGTTACTAGTTGCCATGGAGTCCTCCGTTGGTGGATATGTAACTGACAACTAGCGGAGTATCGGCGAGCGGCATCAAGATTCCAACCATTTCCAAGTCACTTTTCCCACACTGAGGGACGAACGAGGGACGAGTCTGCATTTGTCACTCTTCCCGCCCACCGAGCGATGGGTAACTACCACAGCGACCTCCGCCGTCCGAGGACGAGTCGAGCGGGAATCTGGCCGCCGAGCAAGGCACCCCAGCAGTGTCGTTGAGGACGGATCTCGCGCGGCGCGGGCGATTGCAGAAGCGACCTCGCGACATTTGCTCCCGTTGTGCCGCGCTCGCTGGCTCGCTTTGCTTGCGCTTGGATGGGGCGCATCATCTGTGACTCTTCGCTGGGCTTGTGAGTCTTCGTGGGATGGCCTCAGTGGCTCTATGTGTGTGAGTGAGGCCGTCATTTTTTGGCCACAGACGTCCGTTCCCGTTCCCTATAGGCGGGACGCCGGAACGAGCGTCCCCGCCCGGGAATAGGGCACCTCACACGTTCGTTCCCCGGGAACCGGCGTCGGGAACGGACGTTAGGCTCGGGAGTTAGTGGGTTTTCCATGGATTCCACGTTGACGTTCGTTCCGGGAACGAACGTCAGGAACCGACATCGCGCCGCCGGGAACCGGACGAGAGCTTTCCGGCTCGGCGAAGGACCTCAATAGGCATCCGCTTTCCGGCGGCGTCTCGGCCTTCAGCCCTCTCCACGAACAGCAGCCGCTGCGTTACGAGCCGGTTGATCGTCTCGCCGACCTTCGTTGACCTTCCGCCGATCGCTTCCCGGAGCTTTGTCTTGTTGTAGTCGCCGCTGTCAACTAGCTCAAAGATCCGGCGCTCGATCTCCTCATCGGGCACTCCCTCATTTCGCCCGCTCCGTCTCGTCTCGCGCTTGTGGACCGGCACCTGGCGAACTTCCCAAGTCATTTCGCGTTCGGGCTCCATCGCCTCGTCGTCAAACGGCCCCAGGTCCCACTCGATCTCGTACAGGCCGCCGTACCCCGAACGAGAGCCCACTTGGATATTGAGCCAGAAGTGATTGCCGTTGAGGTCGGGGTCCTTCTGGTGCTCCAGGTTGACCCAGGAGTCCGCCCACTGCGACATACCGGACTGCTGGTACTCATCGAGGTCGAGCGTTCGCGAGTCCTTCCGGAAGTGGTCCACGACCCACAGGACACAGTCCGGTCCGACGACCTCCTGAATCATGTGTTGGAAGTCGCTCAGCATCGGGCCACGCGCGTAGACGTTCCCGACCTCAATGTCCTTCGGGTGGAAGTTGTAGAGCGCGTCTAACGCAACGAGTCCTGGGCGAGCGTTGAACCTTCGCTCGATCTGGCTCACCACCTCGCCAAGCTGGTTCCTGAGTCCGGCCGCGTTCATTTCCGCGATCCCGGAGAGGACGACAACCGGGAGTGACCCTATGTCCTCGATCCCATACATCTCACGAGCGATTCGGCGCAGGCGTCGCTTGATGCCCTTCTTTCCGCTCTCACCGTCCAAGATCACAATGGGTAGCGCTTCGGGGACCGCCCATTTTGTTAGCCCGAACGCCGGGACTCCGGCGGCCACAGCGACCGCGAACGCGTTCATGGTGTGGCTCTTGAGCGTCTTGTGCTTGCCGCCGAGCGGTCCGAACGTCCCGCGCTCCGCAATACCACGTATCAGCGGCCTTAGCGGCGGATCGGGCTCCGCAAGATTCGTCGGCCACAACACCTGAAGATCCGTGACCTCGTACGTGCCGCGGCCCGAACCGTTGAGCCGGACGGCTTCCTCGTACGCGGCTGCCCTCCCGGCCTCCTCTCGATGGCTACGGGTCACCGTTGACCGCCGCGCGATGACGACCCTCGATCGCTTCGGCCCGGAGCCGCCAACCTTCGCCATCACACACGCCCCCGCGCTGACGAACCCGGCACGTTGCCAGTCGCAGTCGGGCCATCGTCGCGCGGTTTGTAACCCCTGAACTCGCGCGCTACGGTTAGTTTCGTACACGCTGTACCTCCTTGGTCGTGAGCGGGGCTGAGTCGCAAGCTCGGCCCCGTTTCGTTGGCTAGGTGACTCATTTCTTTGTTGCCTTCCGCTTTGCCCGTCGCTTCGCCTTGCGATTCTCTGGCGGGACCTTCGAGCCGGAGCGATCACGTTCGGGCTTGATATATGGCGCAGTCCTCTTGGTCGCGTTCATGACCACGCCGATCACGGGGACCTCCTCGCGCCGCGGATCAACCGGCGTAGCCCGGCGGCGCTCCGGCCATGACGGACTAACCAATCAGTCAGGTCCTCACCGTCCGCGAGCGGCAGCCGGACCGCCCAGGCGTCGGCGGCTCCGTCGGCACGAAGCTGCGCGGCCCGGCGCTTGGCGATCTTCATCGACGCCTCGCCCGCGTCATAGACGACGGCGATGCGCCGTCCTCGTGCGAGCACGTTCCAATCAGCGGACCAGCTGGTGCCGGTTGTTGACGTGACCGCCGGGAAGCCGTGTTGTCGAGCGAGCAGCGCGTCTAGCTCGCCCTCGCACAGCAACCAGGCGCGGCCATTAGGCAGGTCCGGGTACAGCGACGCAGATCGGGCGAGCCCGCGCTTCCAGACCGGCTTTCCGTTCCGGTCGAGCTTCCAGGGCTCCGGCCAGTAACGCCGCTTGACGTTCCGAATGAGGCCGTGCTCCCGATCGGCGAAGACGGGGAACGTGAACGCCTGACTGTCGAAGCCGATCAGGTGTGCCGCGATCGTCTCGACGGTCAGCCCGCGATCCTTCCGCAGGTAGTCGAGCGGCGACCATGAGTCCATGAGTTGGTCATGCCAGCCGCGGACCTGCGCAAAGCTGATCCAACCCTCATCGCCTCGCCGCCGAGGTCGTGCATGCGACGAAACGGCGGAGTCGCGGTCCAACCAGCGCAGCGGATCCTCCTTGATCCAACTGCCGTGAGGCGCACCGACCGCCGACGCTAACTCAGCTAGGAAGGCTTTACCGAGCGCCTGACAAGACGCCGAGTAGCAGTGAAGAAACCAGGTTGGCTCGCCATCATGGTCGGGCTTGCGAGTTACGACAAGGTGACTGGCTTCGCCGCAGACTGGACAATCCACGAGCCGATCTGATTTGTCCGGCGCGGTACGATCGCCGAGCCTTGAAGACGTAGAAGTTCTGGCGGCGTCGGTTCGTACCCGACGCCGCCGCTTTGAAAGTGACATCGGTCAAGCGGCGGGGCGAACGTCGCGGCTCACCATGAACTCGCGGATATGGTCGCTCGTGATTCGACGGCCGCGCTCATGAATCTTGATGAAGCCGAGTCGGCCTTCCTCGCAGGCCCGAATTACCTGCTTCCTCGACATCTTCAGGATCTCGCCCGCTTCCTCGTACGTGTAGAACGTTGGAAGTGGACCGTTTGCGCTCGGGCTCTGAGCGGTGGATCTGGGCAAAGTGACCTCCTTCGGTCATCTGCCCGGGCGATTGTCCACCTCTAAGCGCGGCTCACGCCGCTGACGTCCGCCAACTGCTCCCGGAGCTTTTCAGAACGGGCCGGGATCGTCGCGGACGTATCGGAGGAATACAAGTGGCCGCAGGAGAAAATCGGTGGAATTTCGGTATTCGCGGGGAGTCTCCGGATCGCACACCCCGGCTCGCGGGCCTTCCGGGTCCGGACCCACACGCGATCGAGTGTCGTCGGGCCACGCCTCCCCAGCGCTAACAGCTTCGGCGGTGGCTCGCTGGCCCGCGAGTCGGTTGTGGCCCTAGCGGTTGCTCTAGGGCTGAGGGATTGAGCCGCCGAGCACGAGCGCGCGACCGGAAACGCCTCTACAGATCACCGGGGCATTTCGCTCGTTGGCGGGAGACCGGAGGACGCGCGTGAGAGCGTCTAGCCCCGCGCCAACTCGGCGGCTCAACTTCGTCGGCCTACGGAAGTCCCTGATGCGCGAAGCCAGGGATGTTCTGCGTTGGCTCAGTCGTCCCTGTTCCATCCGGAAGGGCTTCCGGCTTCGCAAACCCAGGAGTTGCCCCCGGTTGGTCAGGGTTCGGGTGCGGGACGTTTGGGTTGGTCGACACGGGTGTTTGGCTGTCTATGCGGCCTTGCTTAGCCATGCGCGTCCTCCTCGTCTACGAGTGATGGATGTGGCTCGTTATCGGCTTTGGCGGAACCGTCGCGGGGACTAGCTTGCTCCCGCTGTACGGCGGAACCGGAATCGGTCCGAAGCGCGGTCCTGCGTGCTCGACGTCAGCGGTCGCAGGCTTCGGCGGCCCGTCATAGCGCGGTCCGCTGTCTGTTTCGATCCGAGCCATGGTCACGCCCCAAATTCGATCTGCGGCGGACGGCCGCCAGCCTGGGCTACCGCGATGCGCCGCTGCTCCTGAGCGTTCAGCCATCGGCTGTTGTAGGCGGGGAGCTTGTCGAGCTCAGCCTGAGCCACGATGGCCTTCGGGTCAGCCAGACCCGCCGCCAACTGGCCCACCGCCCGAGCCGTCCCCTCTGGGTCGGCGTCGTACAGGTCTGAGTAATGCTTCCGGCGCGAGGTAGGGAACTTGCCGGCCGTCACCGCGGCGTTGAGCATCTTCTCGCGAGCCTCGATGTGCTCTCTCGTGTACTTCCGGTGGGTACTCACGCTGCTACCTCCTGGTTGATGGTTTGTCCGGCATCGAAGCCGTCAGCGGCCCAGATGTCGCCTTCAGAGTCGTTCGCCGCCTCGGCGTTGAGTTGCCGTAGCTCGTCGCGAAGCGCTTGGCCGAGCCGTCGTCGTTGCTTGTCCGTCAGTCCGGCGGCTTCGCTCGCTCGCGACAGGGCTTGTCCGAGCGTGATCACCTTGGCCTCCTCGATGCGAACGAACCGCTCAGCGATACCCGCGCCGACGCAGGCTTGGGCAACCTTCTGAAGCCGATCGCGTTCGATCGAGTACAAGTCGATGAGCACACGTGCCCGCGGGCTCGCTACGTCTTCGAGTGCTCCGACCTCGCTGTACAAGTACGCGACATGTCCGGCCGTCATGCGAAGCAGTCCGAGTAAGGCAGCATGGGGCTTGATATCGAGAGGCGCGCCGAGCTTCACCATCGCCGCCTTTGCCTCCTCGATAGTCAACGCCTGCTTATGCGACGGCGTATTACCCAGGTGTCTCGCGCACCGACCTTTACCGAGATGGTCTGTCCCGAGTCCGGCGAGAGCACGACAACGGCTCCCATCCTTCTTGCGCGCACCGCAGAGCGTGAACTTCCGCTCGCGTTCCTCGCGTGTGGGGCCGGTTCTGATCCCCTGCTCACGAGCGTGGGTCGCGCATAGCCCATGCTTGGCCGTGTGCGCGAGCGCCGTGCCGCAGACGGAGCAATTCGGCTTAGGTGGAAACGGTGGCTTCACGGTCTGACTCTTGAGCCGGAAGCTGGCGGGTGGCCCGGACGTTTACAAGGCCGCCCTTGAACGCGCGACTAGCGTTCGTCGGGACCGTGAAGGAGCGAGCCCACGAGATTCAGCCGATTCGCCAGCGAACCTGGCCGCCGGGTCCGAGCCCGGCCGTCTCCGGGCTAGTGACCCGTCCGCTGGTTACGCGGCTCCAGCGGCGACGCGACGACTCGAAGGAGAGGCGCTATGTCTGAGATCCCCGACGATGAACTTTCGGCCTGGGAAGAGGAGATGTTGGACTGCGAGGGACCGGATTGGCTAGATGAATCCGTCAGCATCGAGGAGCTTCTACACCAATATCGGGACTGGTGGGAGGAGTACGACGCGAAAGCTGGCGCTGAGGAGGCGAAGTTACTGATGGCCGAGCTTCGACCGGGTGAAGCCGGAGACACGGAAGCGGCGACCTCTCTCCGCCGCATGAATGAGTTGCTTGCGGCGTCTCACCGCGACGGCGACGAACTGATGAGGCGCGCTGGCGACCTACTAACTGCGGCGGACGCGCAAGCCCGGTTCATCTCGGGGTTGGAGCGACTCGACGACGCGCTCGATCCGGCGTGAGCACCGGCGACGCAGCCGCCGATGAAGCCGGAACAACGACGCGCCGGTTCATTGTCCGCGTCCCACGGAATCGGGCTCGCCGCTTCGTCGTCCGTCTGCGTCGCGATCGAAAGCCCCGCCGTCTGCCCGACCAGGATCCTTGCCCGGCCTGCGGCGTGGTCATCCGCGACAACGGGCAACGCGAGCTTCACGCCGCCGGGCTCGACGGGCACCGGCTCGAATGCTCGATACAGGACGTCACAGCGATCCGCGAGCGGGAGCAGGCGGCCGTCTCGGAGTGGGCTCGCCTCCGCTGGTGAGACGCGATCGAGCCGGAGTTGGAGAGCCTCGTGGCGCCAGTCCTCTCGCCCGGCGGCCTAGCGCTCGTCCCCCGCTCGTCCCTCCCTCCTCGGTTTCTAGCGGTTCCTCTCGGTCCCTAGCGGACGCTAGCGGAGTACCCATTTCCCCTGCTAACTGGGGTGCTTTGTCGCGCGAGCAGGGAGAACGTCGGATCCCACGAACCGTCTCGACAAGGCGGAGGTCGTTGGTTCGAGCCCAACATCGCCCACTACTGCCCTCTCCGCGATCGAACGGCGGCTCCATGCTCGGGCAGGGATCGAGGCTCTCAATCGAGCTCTCTGCGCCTAGGGGGGTCTGCGTGTTCCCGGGCAGCCGCGAAGATCGCGGCCGTGTCGGGGTCGATGTAGTAGTCGGTGCCCCCGTCGGTCCGGCCCTCGGTGTCGATCGGGAGGACGCGGTCGAGGTGGCGGGAGTAGCGGCCCGGCCAGGCGAGGATCCCGGCGACGCCATGGGCTCCCTTCTCGAGCCCCAGGCGTCTGGCGATCATCTCGCCGCCGAAGCGCTCCCCGGGCGCATCTAGGAGTAGGTCAAACAGCTCGCGGGCCGGGGGGGCGAGCTTGCGATAAAGCCAGGCAGCCTTCTCCCCGTCCTCGGCTGACCAGGCACTAGCGTCGGAGCGGCGGCGGTGGCCGCGACGGCCGTGACGCCCCCGCTCGCTCGACGGGGCAGTCCCCGGTTCGGCCGTCAGGAAGTCCGCGAACCAGGCGTAGAACTCTGGTACGCGCTCCTCCGGTACGGCGACCGTGATCTGCTTCTCGGCCACTTAGGCCTCGGTGGTCTGGGGAGTCTGGCCGGGGGTCTCGATTGAACCCTCGTAGGCCTCGCTTCGCGCGGCGCGCTCGTGGCGATAACCACACGCGTGTCCGCGTCCATGGCCATGGCGGCGATGCTCGCCGCGCCTTCCCCGCCGGTCGCGACCGGCCAGGAACCGGGCGAAGACCGCGTGGAACTCCGCTAGGCGCTCCTCGGGAACCTCAACCGTGACCTGCTTGTACTCCGTAGTGGTGTCTGAGATGGCTTCCATCTCGTTCTCCTTTGTTTGCTTACAGATGCAAGTATAGCAGGAGTAAATACTTAAGTAAAGCCTGAGGCCCTGGAGGTGGACTGCGCCGCTCAGGTCAAGCCGGAGCCAGGTCGAGCTCCCCCGGGACTGGCCGGGATCGGTCGGTTTCGATCAGCTAGGCGGGGGGCTGTTCGATCAGCCTACGTACCGGAAGCGCCCTCGAGCAGCTGTCGGAACCGCTCGGCGAACAGGTAAGCGTCGCCCGGCCAGCGCGCGGACAGGTAGTTGCCGTCCTGGACGGCGAAGGCGGCGCTGTGGTCCGTGGCGGTGCCCCGGCGCCGGGTCCGCGGGCCGGGGAGGAACTGGCTTGAGTCATTGAGGGCATCAGTGACCTCGTCTTCGACGTAGGCCGGGTAGGTTCGGTAGTAGCGGCCCAGCCGCCACGCCGTGAGGTAATAGGCCCCTCGCTCCATGTACTTGGGCAGGCAGGTGGTCCTGCGATCCGCGATCACGCTGCCTCCGGTGCGTGGGTCGCGGGTGCGGGCCAACACGAGAACGCCGTGGCAGATCGCGCCCACCGGGCGATCCAGCCCCCAGAACTCCGCCACCTTTCCTTCCAGCACGGTTGAGGAGAGGTACTGGCGCATGCCGGGCGCGTGGCCGCCAGGAAGCAGCAGTCCGTCGTAGTCGACGGGTCGGAGGTCCGCCCATGCGAGCGGGTGCTGGAACGGTGTCGTCTCGACAAGCTGCCGGTAGAACGCCTTCGGCTCCTCGTAGGCGCCGAGCCGGCCGAAAATGACCCCGTCGAGCAACCGATTGTCTGCCCTGGGAGCAACGCCACCGTGCTCGGTGGCGAACACGATTTCATGGCCGGCGTTCACCAGCAGTCGCCATGGCACCGAGACCTCGGTCACATCGAAGTCCTGGTCCGGAAGCGGGATCAGGACGCGCACCAGCCAAGCCTTTCAAAACGGCCGCATACGAGCAGTGCCATATCGGTGCTCGATGACGGCTTCAGCTCTGCGGCTTTAGACCGACAATAATGCGACGCCGATGAGCGCGTCCGCCGACGAGACCGAGCTGCGAGAGGACGCCTCCCCGGAGACTGAGTAGTTAGGAGGCCGGTGCCGGAGCCGAGAACTCATGTCCTGGAGTCGTCTGACGCCTCGGTCAGCCCGGGGGTGCTCGATCCCTCGCGACCGGCGGCGGTGACGATTGACTCGGGGGACGTCGTGTCGTATCCGCACACGTGGACGCAGTGGGGGAACTAGGCTCGGGTGGCAGATAAGCGCGCGTTCGATCCACACCCTTGGCTGAGTTGCGGGCTGATGGCGAGCCGTAGAAGCTCGCCATCAGCGCCAAACGAGACCTACGCGCGGCCGGCGACCGCTTCCAGCTGATTGTTGTGCTGACCCATGGCCGGCGCTTCGGAGCGCAGCCACGCGAGCAGGTCGGCGTTGATCGTCTCGGCCTCCGTGGTCGGCATTCCGTGCGGGAACCCGGGGTAGGTCTTCAGCGTCCCGTTCTGCACGAGCTTCGCGGAGAGTGGTCCGGAGTCCGCGTAGGGAACGATCTGGTCGTCGTCGCCGTGCATCACGAGCACCGGCACGCTGATCTGCTTGAGGTCCTCGGTGAAGTCGGTCTGCGAGAACGCGACGATCCCGTCGTAGTGGGCCTTGGCTCCGCCCATCATTCCCTGGCGCCACCAGTTCTCGACGATCGCCTCAATCGGCTCCTTGCCTGGGCGGTTAAAGCCGTAGAACGGACCTGCCGCCAGGTCACGGTAGAACACTGACCTGTGCTCAGCGACCTCGGCCTGGAAGCCGTCGAACACGCTCTTGGGCAGACCGCCGGGGTTGGCGTCGGTCTGCACCATCAGGGGCGGCACTGAGCTGATCAACACTGCCCTCGCGACGCGGCTCTCGCCGTGCCGCGCGATGTAGCGCACGACTTCGCCGCCGCCGGTGGAGTGCCCGACGTGGATGGCATCGTGGAGATCGAGATGGGCCGTCACCGCGGCCAGGTCATCGGCGTAGTGGTCCATGTCGTGACCATCGTTGGTCTGGGTGGAGCGTCCGTGGCCCCGCCGATCGTGGGCCACGACGCGATAGCCGTTGAGGAGGAAAAACATCAGCTGGGTATCCCAATCGTCAGCCGAGAGCGGCCAGCCGTGACTGAAGACGATCGGTTGGCCCGAGCCCCAGTCCTTGTAGAAGATCTCCGTCCCGTCGGGGGTAGTGATCACGCCCATGGTTGCTCCTTTGGGTTGGTAATGGTGCGAGAACCGCGATGCCCACGTTTGGTCCCCGGGCGATGCTTGCTCCTAGACCAACCCTTCGCGCCTGCGATAACCCTGGCGTAGACCCTGGTCGCTCAGCTCCGGCCCACTCCCGCATCTGCGTTGCCGGGCTCGCCAGAGTCACTTGTGGGCTGCGACCCGGGCGTATTGTGAGCAGGAGCAACGAACCGAACGCGATAACTCAGACAGGATCCTCGCCGCCGTGGCCGACGGGGCTATGCCCTGCGATGGCCGGTGGCCGGCCCTTGCTCTCAGCTCCGGGCGCCGGCCCGTCGCGGGCCGGCCGAGTCCTTGGCGGGCTTCATCGGTCCGAACTCCCGCCTCAGGAACAGGTAGGCGACGCCGCCGCCGATCAGCGGAACGATCAGGCCGACGGCCTCGTAGAGGAGCACCGCGGCGATCGCGGCGTTGCGTCCCACGCCGTAGACGATCAGCATCCCGGCGATTCCTCCCACGGCTCCGATTCCGGCCGGCAGCGGGATGGAGCCACCGAGGGCCCCGATGATGTAGGCCATGACCACGACGGCGAAGCCGGGCAGCGGATTGGCGTGAAGCGCGAGGAAGGCGCTCCAGAGCACGAGCGCGTCGAAACCGAGATACGCGAGCGAGCCGAGCAGGCTGCGTCGGCTGCGGTGGTGAAACAGAACCTGGTCGGTGGCCTCGACGGCGGTGGAGAGCGAGGCGATCGATGCGGCCAGCTTCGGGTGCTTGTTCTCGAGCGCCGGCGCGCGTTTGGCCCCGTGGCGGGCTATCAGCAGCGCCGCGCCCACCCCGGCGGTCGCTACGCCGGCGGGCAGCCAGGTGAGCGCCGGGCTGTGCCCTCCGGCGATTCCGACGCCCACGCCGAACACCAAGAGTGCCAAGGCGTCGATGGCCGTGTTGAGGAAGCTGAGGTTGAACTGGCGCTCGGCGATCGTCTTCGCCGGCATCCCGAAGTGGCGCAGGATCCACGCCCCGACGCCGATGCTGGCGAGCGATCCCCCGGGGATGACTAGTCCGCCGCCGAGCTGGGCCCAGGCGGCGTGGGTCGCGGTCCGAGTCCCGCGACCGTCGGCCGCGAGCAGACTCTCCGGGTCCACGATTCCGCGCCACGCCTGGACGTAGCCGGACTCGGAGAGGATCTCGAGCACCGTCGCGCCGACGATCCATTCCCAGCGAACGTGCTCGAGATTGTGCAGCGCCTGCTTGAGCGTGGGCAGGAGCCGCAGGAGCAGGTAGACGAAGATGGCGTAGCCGACCACCTTGAGCGCCCGCATCTGAAGCTGCGTCAACCCCGCCCTGAGCGCCCGCCGGGTCTGACGTGTGGGCGAGCCGCCGGCCGATGGCTGGGGGGCGGCGTTCGCCATCTGGGCCGGCAACTCGGGATTGGCTTTGAACGCCGAGATGACGCCGGCGCGGACGACTGAACGCCCGCGCCGGCACGCTGGTCAGGGCGTGATCACCTGGATCTCGTTGGTGACCCCCGTCACTCCTGCGAGGTTGGCCACGTCGTAATACGCGGCGTCGCTCTCGAACTGGTAGCTCGTCTCGCCCGTGAGCGTCACCCAGCCGTCGCTGACCTTGACGTCGACCAAGTCCTCGGGAACCTCGTTATCCCAAGCCAGGATTTGGAGAGCGATGCCGCGGATGTCGGCGTCGGCGCGACGCTCGTCGTCGAGGATCCGGACCTGGAGCTGGTCGTCGAGGTCATCGACCCCGGCAGCCTTCCGGGCGTCCTCGGCGGCGGCACGGCGCTGGCTGAAGTTGCCGACCGTACCGCGCAGAACGACGTCGCCGTCGACTGCCGAGACGGCGACCTCGTCAGGCGAGGTGATCCGGGGGTCGCTTCGCAGGGCTGCCCGGATGTCGTCTTCGACCGTTGTGTTGTAGGACATCAAGTGCTCCTTTCTAGAGGTGGTTGTGCGCCTGAGCCTGGATCCGACGGTCATAACTCCGATACGGCTTAAGCGAGCCGGACATAGCGCGGCGTTACTGGACGCCTCAGGATGGGTCGGACGATCTGGTCACCGGAGTCGGCGATGTCGCCTCGCGGTTTGCCCACCAGTCCTTCAGAAGGATCTGGATCGCCGCCGCGGTCGGGATCGCGAGGAGCGCACCGAGGATCCCGAGGAGCGCCGCGCCCGCAAGCACGGACACGATCGTGATGATCGGATTGACGCGGAGCGAGCGCCCATAGACGAGCGGCTGGACCACGTAGTCCTCGAAGCGCTGCCAGACGATGATGAAGGCGAGCCACACAATCGTCGCGGTCGGAAAGTCGACCGTCACCGTTGCGAACGCGACGACGATCGCCCCGAGCGTGGCGCCAACCAGCGGGATCAGGTCAAAGAAGCCGACCACGAAGCCCAGCGACAGCGCGTAGGGAACTCCCAGGATCGACAGGACGACCCACGTCGCAACGGTCGCCAGCACGCTGATCGCGATGTTCCCGAGGACATATTGCGCGACCGCCGTTTTGATGTCGATGATCAGCCGCCGGTAACGCCCGCTGCGCTCGCCGGTGAGCGACAATCCCAGGTTGACGTACTGGCGTCCGTGGAGAACCAGCAGGAACGTGATCGCCAGCACCGTCAGCAGCTGGCCGATGAAAGTGAACGCCTGCACCGTGACGTCCTTCAATGGGCCCGCCAGGTGACCCAGCAGATGCGGTAGCCGACGGGCATCCCGGACCAGCGCGGCGCTGATGTGGTAGCGGTTGTCGTAGTGCCGGAAGGTTCCGTTGCGGCGGAGGTCGGCGGCGTATCGGGGCGCGTCGTGGGACAGCTGTCCCACCTGCTTGACCAGGCTGGGGACCACGACGTAGCCGATCACCACGACGCTCACGATCAGCACTAGGTAGACGCCGAGGATCAGCACGGCACGGGGCACGCGGATCCTTGAGTCCAGGGCGTCGACGATCGGAATCAGAGCCAGGGCCAGGAAAAGGCTGATCCCCACCAGCCGGACGACGCCCCGCACCCGCCAGAGCAGATAGAGCGCGATCCCGCACGCGACCGTGATCATCACGATGCGCACCAGCCCGCGAAGCGACGGCGGGGCCAGCCGGATGGTCGCAGGCGGCTCGCTCGGGAGGGCAATCTGAAAGGGCCGTGACTGGGAGCCATTGTGGGCGTGCGAGCCAGCGCCCGGCGGCGCCTCCTCTACGGCTGTGGCTCGGCTGTTTGCGGAGGCCTCGGCGGCCGGTCGTGGCTTCCCGCCGCGCTTGAAGGGCATACCGGCAACGTGGAGTCCGCGACAGCTCGGCCAAGACGTTTAACCCACCGGAGCGATACGTATTCGTGCTGACCGCGAGTCCTAGACGCGCGGCGTATCGCACGCGCGGCGATGCGGTCTGACGAGCCGATCAGGCGGGTCCCAACCTCGGCAGATGTCATCCACCCGAGCAGCCGCTGCCAAGGGAGCGCCGGGCGGCGCCGCTCACGGCCGGCTTTATCGCTGGTTTGTCCCGCACCCGCTCCCCGAGCCCATCAATCCTGCCCTGCTGAAGGAGCAGGAAGAGCGCGCCGAGAACGCGCAGAACCGCCTCGCCGACCGGATCACCGCGTTTGCGGGGTCGATGATGTTCGTCTACATCCACGTCCTGTGGTTTGGGCTGTGGATCGGCCTCGGCGTCGAGAGGTACCCGTTCGGGCTGCTGACGATGATCGTCTCGCTGGAGGCGATCTTCCTGTCGACGTTCGTGATGATCAGCCAGAATCGCGCCGACGCCAAGCGGCAGGTGATCGCTGACCAGGAATGGAAGACGGTGCAGACCGAGGATCGTCAAAACCAGGAACTGCTCCACCTCTCCAACCAGATCCTCGAACTCACAAAGGAGATCAGGTCGTACGCGAGTGCCGTGCAGCGCGACTCCACCGCGTCCAGAACCAACGATCGCTGACGCTTCTCAATCGGACGCCGTACCGCGGGCGCGGAATCTTTGGCGCGGGGACGCTTTCGTTCTAGGATGGCCCTGCCCATGGCTGGCTGTGATTCAGCTCCGGGGCGATGATGCTGCGGGGCCGGCGAAGGGAGTGTGCGGCGCTCGACGCCTTGCTCGACGGCGCCCGAACTGGGCGCAGCGGCGTGCTCGTCATCCGGGGCGAGGCCGGAGTTGGGAAAACAGCGCTGCTCGACTACGCGATCGGGTCGGCGTCGGACATGGTCGTGCTGCGGACGATTGGGGTGCAGTCGGAGATGGAGCTGGCGTTCGCGGCGCTCCATCAGCTGTGCGCGCCGCTGCTCGATCGAGTTGATCGGCTCCCGGGGCCGCAGCGCGACGCGCTTCAGACCACGTTTGGGCTGAGCCCCGGGCCTGGGCCGGATCGCTTCTTCGTCGGACTTGCAGTGCTTGGTCTGTTGTCCGACGCGGTGGAGGAACGCCCCCTCTTGTGCGTGGTCGACGACGCTCAGTGGCTGGACAAAGCCTCCGCGCAGATCTTGGCGTTTGTGGCGCGACGGCTGGTGGCAGAGTCGGTGGCGATCCTGTTCGCCACGCGCGAGCCAAGCGACGACCTCGCGGGCCTGCCAGACCTGCTGGTCGAGGGGCTACGCGGCGCCGATGCGCGCTCGCTGTTGGCGTCGGTGCTTCCGGGCCGGGTGGATGAGCGGATCGCGGATCGGCTCCTGGCCGAGACGCGCGGGAATCCGCTGGCGCTGTTGGAGCTTCCGCGTGGGCGCAGCGCGGTCCAACTGGCGGGAGGCTTCGGGTCACCTGGTGCTCTGTCGCTTCAGGGCAGGATCGAGCAGAGCTTCCACGAGCGGCTAGAGGCCTTGCCGGTCGACACGCAGCAGCTGCTGCTGGTGGCGGCCGCGGAGCCGACCGGCGATCCGGCGCTGTTGTGGCGCGCCGCCGAGCGGCTCGGGATCACCGGCTCGGCGCTGGAGCCGGCGGAAGCGGCCCGCCTGCTCGAGCTCGACAGCACAGTGCGCTTTCACCATCCGCTGGTGCGCTCGGCCATCTACCGGGCGGCGACCCCGGACGAACGGCGGCGGGTACACCGAGCCCTGGCCGATGCGACCGACACGCGGGCCGACCCCGAGCGGCGCGCCTGGCACCTGGCCGAGGCTGCGGCCGGGCCTGACGAGGACGTCGCCGCCGAGCTCGAGCGGGCCGCCGGGCGGGCGCAGGCGCGGGGCGGTCTGGCTGCCGCCGCCTCGTTTCTGGAGCGTGCGGCCGCGCTGACATCACAGCCATCGCACCGTGCCCAGCGGGCGTTGGCGGCGGCGCAGACCAAGTACGAAGCAGGCGCGCTCGACGACGCGCTCGCTCTGCTGGCAACTGCCGAGACGGGAGCCGCCGATAACGCCCAGCGAGCCAGGGTGCGGCTGTTGCACGCGCGGATCGTGTTTGCCTCGCGTCATGGCAGCGACGCCCCCCCACTCCTGCTGGAAGCTGCTCGCGACCTCGAGGCAATCGACCCGAACCTCGCGCGCGCGACCTACCTGGAAGCTCTTTCGGCGGCGATGTTCGCGGGCCAGCTGGCGCGCGGCGGCGGCGTTCGGGAGATCAGCGAGGCCGCGCTTGCCTGCCCCCAGCAAACCAAGCCGCCGCGGCCACCCGACCTCCTCCTCAAGGGATTGGCGGTCCGATTCACCGACGGGCCCGCAGCGGGTGCGGCGATCCTCAAAGAAGCGCTTCGTGCTTTCGCTCTAGACACGGTGCTGCCGCCCGAGGAGGCTCGCTGGCTTTGGTTCGCGGGCTGGATCGCGCTTTTTCTCTCGGACGACGAGGCCTGGATATCACTCTCGACGCGGCACCTCGACCTCGTCCGGGAGGCCGGGGCGCTAACCGCGCTGCCGTTTGTTCTCACCAATCGCAGCAGCGTTTACGCGTTCTTCGGCGACCTGGACGCGGCCGAAGCGTATGAGGAGGAGCTGATTGCGGCCACTGACGCGACCGGAATCGCCACCGTCCCCTACGGCGCCCTAACGCTCGCTGCGTTGCGCGGTCGTGAGGCGGAGTTTTCACGGCTGACGAATACGCTGGTCAAAGACGCCCGGGCGCGGGGCGAGGGGCTCGCGCTGACGATCGCCGAGTTCCTCGGTGGCACGCTGTACAACGGAGTCGGCCGGTATGACGCGGCACTGGCCGCGCTTGGCCCACCCGAGCGCTATGACGAGGGAGGCGCTGCGAATTGGGCGCTGATCGAGCTGATCGAGGCGGCCGTCCGCTCCGGACAATCGCAGCTTGCCGACGGAGCGCTCGAGCGGATCGTCGAGACGACCCGCGCCAACGGCACCGACTGGGCGCTGGGGACCGAGGCCCGCTGCCGCGCACTGCTCAGCGAAGGTGAATCCGCTGAGACGGATGTCCTCTATCGCGAGGCGATCGGACGCTACGGAGCCACCAGGCTCCGTGTACATGTCGCCCGCGCCCATCTCCTTTACGGCGAGTGGCTGCGGCGCGAGCGCCGCCGCGTCGATGCGCGCGAGGAGCTGCGCGCTGCCTGCGAGATGTTCATGGCGATGGGTGTTGAGGGTTTCGCCGCCCGGGCCGAGCGCGAGCTGCTGGCCACCGGCGAGCATGTACGAAAACGCAGCGTGGAAACCCGCGACGAGCTCACACCTCAGGAGGCTCAGGTCGCAAGACTCGCGCGCGATGGCCTATCGAATGTCGAGATCGGCGAACGGCTGTTTATCAGCCAGCACACGGTCGCCTACCACCTGCGCAAGGTGTTCAGCAAGCTCGACATCACCTCGCGCAACCAGCTCGGGAGGGTTCTGCCCGAGAGCACCAGCGCCGGCCAGGTGGCGTAGCCCCCGGCGGGTGGCCGCGTCCTCCGGTTAGACGCCGTCTTTATCTCAACCACGCACGTGACGTCTGAGGCCGACAGTCGGCCGGCCGTAGGTTCAGATCAACCGCCAATCCAACGAGAGGTGACGAGATGAAGCGAGCAATCATGGGTTTGCTCACACTGAAGTTCCTCCGGCGCCGGCGCCACCAGAACGGTGGGCATTCCCACCGGTAGGTGTCGGAGTTCGCTATTAGCGACGTTGGGCCGCGCCCGCCACACGGCGGGCGCCGGTCCGGCGGCATCCTCGAGGGCGGGTGCCCCCTGACAGCCGTGGCTCGCGGCGATCTAGCTCCGGGGTGACCATGCTGCAGGACCGGCAGACCGAATGTGCGGCGCTCGACGCACTTCTCGAGCAAGCACGCGGAGAGGGCAGCGGCTCCGCGTCTTCGATAAGCCGGGCCTATGCCCGGTCATCGCCGACGGCATAGGGAGAACTCGCGGATTGACCCATGGGATGACACATAGGACAACGGTCCGTGTGCACCCAATTTTCTTCGATCCGTAGGAGCGAGCTATGTCACAAGACGTCGATGAAATACGGCAGGTTGCCAGGGAGTTGAACGGCGCTCCAGGTAGTCGCCCAGCCGCGAATGGGCTTCTGCGTCCGTTCCTGTCCCAGATCGCCCGCTACTGGTGGGTCGAGTTGCTGGTCGGCGTGCTCTGGGTGGTGATCGCCGTCGTGGTGTTGAAGTTCAACCACGCGTCGGTCGTAACCGTCGGCATCCTCACCGGAATCATGTTCCTGCTCTTCGCCGTCGAGGAGTTCGCGCTCGCCGTAGTGGACCGCGGCGCCAGGTGGCTGTGGGCGCTGTTTGGCGTCCTGCTGACGGCGGCGGGAATCGTTGCCCTGATTCATCCCCGGAACACGTTCGCGGGGTTCGCCGACATCCTCGGCTTCGTTTTCCTGCTGATCGGGATCCTCTGGACGGTCCAGGCTTTCACTGAGCGGCCCGTCAACGATCTCTGGTGGCTGGGATTGATCAGCGGCATCCTGATGGTCATCTTGGCCTTCTGGGTCAGCGGCGAGTTCTTCCTGGCGCGCGCCGCCACCCTGCTCGTGTTTGCGGGCGTCTGGGCGATGATCAAGGGCATCACCGACATCATCCGGGCGTTTCAGATCCGCGAGCTCGGATCGAGCTGAACCGTCCGGAACGCCGGGTATCTGCGCGCTCTACCGAGGGGCGGCGGCGATCGTCAGCCGCCCCTCTTTCAGCGCGTTCACGTCCACCTCGTCCAGGCTCCTGACGACGATGTCGGCGCCGGCTGCCGCCAGGAGCTCATCGTCCTCCTTGCGGGCGATCCCGATCGCACCCATGTGGCCCGCCTTGGCCGCCTGGACGCCGGCCGCCGCGTCCTCCATCACGACCGCGCGCTCGGGGGAGACGCCCAGCTCCTCCGCCGCCGTGAGGAACATCTCCGGGTCCGGCTTGCCGTGCGCGAAGTCCCTCCCGGAGACGTCCGCGTCGAAATAGTCAAGCAGCGTGAGGCCGGGCCGGAGCGTGGCCGAGGAGATGCCCTGCTCCTCGGCGAAGGAGTCAAGCCGGATCTGGCGCAGGAACAGGTTGGCGTTCTTGGAGGAGGAGGCGGCGGCCACGCGCAGCCCGGCGTCCTTGACGGCGATGATGAAGCGCAGCGCGTCCGGATAGGCGGTGAAGTCGCCCGCCTCGATCAGCCGCACCACCATCTCCTGCTTGCGTTCCGCGTACTCGAGCAGGCGATGCTCCTCCTCATCGTCTGGGACGTGGAAGTACTCAAGCGCCGCGCGGGCGCCGCTCAGGCGCGGCTTGCCCGACATCTGCTCCTCGTAGACCCGGGGCGTGAATGCGTCGGGCGACCAGGTGGTGCGATCCCGGATGTCGCTCCAATCTGACTCCATCAGCTCGCGCAAGGAGTCGCGCCACGCCTTCTCGTGCGGCGAGTCGACCAGCACGCCGTCGACGTCGAAGATCGCTCCCTCAAACCGTGGCATGGCGCTCGTCCGCGGACAGCTGGAAGGTCTCAGTCTCCCCCGGGCAGAGCTCCCGGACCTGGTCGCCGACGGCGACTCGTATCGGGCCGCCGGCGCCCTCCCGGTGGACCGTGAGCACGAGTTGGTCACGGTCGAGTGACACCAGCAACGGGGTGCGCTGGAACTGCATCCAGAATTCCACCTGTTCCACCGCTGTGGGCAGGCGCGGCTGGAAGTGAAGGACGCCGTCGCGGATCTCGGTCCCGGGGTAGGCGCGCTGCATCAGGTCGACGGTCCCCGCCATCACCCCCATGTGAATCCCTTCGCGGGTCGTGCCGCCCTGGATATCTTCAACATCGCTGCGCACCGCCACGAGAAACCGCTCCCACGAGCTCTCCGGGTCGAGCCGCGTGAGGACCCCAGCGAAGGTGACGAAGCTGAGCGTTGAGCCGTGGGAGGTGCGCTGGTCGTAGTAGGCGATGTTCCGGGCCGCCGTGTCGGCGCGGTACTCGTAACCGAGGCGCTCGAACACGCCGCGAAGGCTGCCGGGCGAGAAGAGATAGAAGAGCATCACCACGTCAGCCTGCTTGGAGATCTTGTAGCGATCGGGGTCATCGCCCTCCGCGCGCAGGATCCGGTCGAGGCGCTGGATGTTCCCGTACCGCTCGCGATAGCCAGCCCAGTCGAGCTCTTGGAGCTCGTTGTAGCCCTCGAACTGGCTGATGATCCCGTCGTCGTGGAAGGGCACGTACATCCGCCGGCTCATGTCCTGCCACAGCTCCAGCTCCCTTTCGGATACCTCCAGCCGCGTGCGCAGCGCCTCGGCCCGGCTACTCGGCAGCAGCGAGAGCACATCGGAGGCCAGACCGCACAGCCAGGCGACCATCACGTTCGTGTAGGCGTTGTTTCGCAGTCCTCCCTCTTGCGCGCCGGGGTACTTCTCGTGGAACTCGTCCGGCCCCATCACGCCGTGGATCTCGTAACGCTCGCGCTCGGCGTTGAAATGCGCGATCGAGCCCCAAAACCGCGCGATCTCAAGCATCATCTCCGCGCCGTAGTCCCGCAGGAAGGGCAGATCCCCGGTCGCCTGGAAGTAGCGCCAGAGGTTGTAGAAGATGGCGGCGTTGACGTGGCGCTGATTGCGGCTGAGGTCGGGCTCCCAGCGCCCGGACAGGGGGTTCAGGTGCACCCGCTGGGTCTCCTCGGAGCCCTCGCTGCCGCTCTGCCAGGGAAACATCGCTCCGTCGAAGCCGCTCTCGCGGGCGGCCGCGCGCGCCTCCTCGAGGCGGCGGAAGCGGTACAGGAGCAGCCCGCGCGTGACCTCGGGCAAGCGGAGGCTCAGGAACGGGAACACGTAGAGCTCATCCCAGAACACGTGGCCCCGATAGGCCTCGCCGTTCAGCCCGCGCGCCGGCACCCCGGCATCGAGGTCGGCGGTGTGACGGGAGCAGACCTGAAGGACGTGGCAAACGTGCAGCCGCAGCAGCTTCTGTACCTCCTCGTCGCCGCGCAACCGCACGTCGCACACCCGCCACAGCTCCTCCCAAGCGTCAGCGTGTCGCGCCAAGGCCCGCGAGAAGTCCGGACGGCGCAGCGCGGCGCTCCCGGCCTTGGTGAGCGTGTCGCTGGTGGCGGGATCGCGCGAGGTGGCCAGCGTGACCAGCTTCTCGACCCGGACCGGGGCGCCCTGGCGGAGCTCGAACCCGAGCGTCTGCTGGATGTAATCCTCGGTCTGATACAGGCTACGCTCCACCGCCACGGACTGCTGGCCTGCGAACACTCGGGTCCGCGCCGCCTGGCTGATGTATGTCCCGGACTGGCGGGTCTCGACCTTCAACGCGATCACGTCGGGACCGAACGTGCGGGGCGAGACCGGATTGAGATGTCGGCCCTCGAGCTCCAGGTAGCGAGGTACGCCGCGGTTGGTGACCCGCCCGTCGATCGCCGAGACCAGCTCCACCCAGCCGGACCAGTTGCAGGCCGTCAGCGTCCATTCGATGCCGGCTCCGTTCGGCTGGGCCATGCTCACGAATCGACGGCTGCTCAGCTGGATCTCGCGCCCGGCGCCGTCCCGCAGCCGAACGGACCGGCTCGTCACCGCCCGGCGCAGGTCGAGCTCGTGGCGGTAGTCCAAGAGCTCCACATCACCGAGGTGGATCGCGTCATCGCCTTGGATCCGCAGCTTGAGGACGAGCCAGTTGGGCAGGTTCACGAGGTCCTCGTTGAGCACCGGGACGCCACCGAGGATCGTCGTCTCCCGGTTGTAGACCCCGTGGGCGTAGGTACCGGGGTAATGCACGCCATCTGCGTCCTCCCACTCAACCGCCCCCCGGGAGCAGAAGCGGCCGTTTCCGGACGAGGTAAGAGCCTCGCGGAGGCCTTCCTGATCAGGGTCATAGCCCTCGTACGTGAGCGAAAACGCGTCTACCGCGGGCCCTTGAATCGCTGGTTGATCCGTCGACCAAGCCTGGCAGCGAGCTACGGCGGTGTCAACGGCGTTCAGGAGTCGCCTGGATGGCCTAGGCGCCCGCCATCGTCGCTCAAGAACCTACGCGGCAAGCGCCGGCGCCGCTCTGATCGAGCGCAGCCGATGAAGCGCCTCGTGCTCGAGCTGGCGGCTTCGCTCCGCCCCCACGCCCAGCAACTTGCCGATTTCCTCGTGGCTATATACGGGGCTGTCGCCTAGGCCGTAGCGACGGATGACCACTTCTCGGTGGCGCTCGGGCAGCAGACGGAGCAGCGCCGACACCTCTTGGCGATCTTCGAGCTCGATGACAGCCGCGGACGGGTCGGCGACCCGGTCGTCGGCCACCAGGTCGCCGAGCGGCGTCGCGTCAGCGCCGATCGGCGTGTCGAGCGAAGCGGTCACCCGCGCGGCAGCGCGGAGCGAACGCACGGTGGTCCGGTCCAGCTCGGCGCGCTCCGCGATCTCTGCATCCGAAGCCCGCGGCAGTCCGATCCGCTCTAGCTCCGCCTCCGTGCGGCGCACGGCGGCGAGTTGCCGGTTGGCCTTCGAAGGGATCCGGATCACGTGTGAGGCCGCGAGCGCGTCGAGGATCGAGCGTCGGATCCACCACACCGCGTAAGTCGAGAACTTCACCTCGTGGCGGTGATCAAACCTCTCCACCGCCTTCATCAATCCGACGGTCCCCTCCTGGACGAGGTCCTCGAAGGGAACGCCCCTGCCGCGGTAGGTCCTCGCCAGCGCGTGCACCAACCCCAGGTTGCGCTCGATCATCTGGTCCCTGGCCTCGAGGTCACCCCGGTTGATCCGCTTGGCGAGCGCAACCTCCTCGGCAGCGGACAGGAGCCGATCGGGAGAAGGCCGACGCCGTGTGCCCGGCGCTAGCTCGGTGACGCTCATCGCGTCAGCTCCGGGTCGGGCAGAAGGCGAAGCGCGGTCAAGGTCTCCCCCGTCGGCGGCGCCCCGCCGAGCCGGTCCTCGATCGCCGCGCGCGCGACAACGCGAGCGAGGTAGCCGGGGGCACCCGGCGCCTTTGAAAGCGCGCGCACGCACCGAAGAACGGACCCTTGATCAGGGCGTGGGGCGGCCAGCAGCGTTAATGCTGTCCTCTCGTCCTTCGTCAGGCCGGCGGCCACCAACGCCCGCGCCGTCACGTCGGCCTCGTGAGCGTGATGGAGCCACGCGACGGCTCGAAACCGCCTTGGAACCGCGTGCGCCACCCGCCGCAGATGGGAAACGAGCTCGCCGCGTCCACCGTGCAGTCTCTTCGCCAGCGCGCGGGGACTGTGCGATCCCTCGCGGCGTCGGGCCCGTCGTTCCCTCAGGGCGAACTCCGCCAGGATCGAGCGCTCAAACCGGGGGTCGATGCTCATTTTTCAACCTCCTCACGCGACCGCCGCCAGCGGGCGTCTCGACGCCGGACGTGCGGCCTCGGAAGCCGCCACGCTGACGAATTCAGACAGGGCGGGCGAGGGAGGCTCGTCGCGCCAGAGAAGTTCGAAGCTGAGCGTGTGTCGGGGCACGAGCGGCCGGGCGAGGACTCCGGCGGGAAGGGCATCGGGCGCGGTCGTTAGCGCGACGACGTCGTTTCCGGCAATCATCGCCGGCAATCCAGGGCCGGGGACGCCACGGACCAGCTCAGCAGCCACCCCCAGCTCATCGAGCAGATTCGTGACGGTTCGGGCAAACGCGGCGCCGTCACGATGCCCGGTCACGGCTATCCGCTCCCCGTCGAGGTCCTCGGCCGCCATCGGACCGATGCCCGCGAGCGGGTGACCGGTGCCCACCAGCGCCACCCATGGCTCGGAGCCGAGCTCGAGCCTCCTCAGATCAGGCGAGACATGACCGGCGGACGCCAACAGGGCGTCTACGCGCCCTTCGCGCAGCTCGCGCCACAGCGTTCCGCCGTCGCCCTCCAGCACTGCCAGCTCCACCCCGGGGCGCTCGTGGCTGAATCGCTGCAGCAAATCGGGCGTGAGGTGCCAGCGGGCACCGCTGGCGAGGGCCAACCTCACGCTCCCGATAACACCTGCGTCGAGATCGCGTCCGGTCGCTGCCGCCGTGTCCGCCGCGGCGATCGCCACGCGAGCCCGCTCCAAGAACAGCTCGCCCGCCTGCGTGAGGTCGACGCCACGCGTTCGGCGTTCGAACAGCTTGACGCCGAGCTCCGCTTCGAGGCGCCGCATCTGGGTCGAAAGGCCGGGCTGCGCAACCCAGAGGCGCTCAGCCGCGCGGGTGAAGCTTCGCTCCTCGGCGATGGCGACGAAATAACGAAGATGGCGGAGTTCCATGTTGGCCTCCCTATGCCGCGGCGCTCGACGCCAGCGCCGCCACCTCGGCTGCCGCAGCTTCTTCGGCGTCGAGCGCGGCAACGTACGAGGCAAATGCGAACGCCCGGCTCTCAGGCTCGGCTTCGCGGAAGCTCTGCCAGCGGGTCGCGACGAGGCTTGCCGCCTCACGCCAAGCCTCAAGGGCGCGGGGTCGATCCCAGCCGGGGAACAGTGGGGTGGTGCGGGCTGTGCGGAACATGTGGTTGGCCTCCGGTTGACGACGTGGCAGCCACGCTAAGTCGCCAAGGTGTTGATCGCATCGCCTGGATTGACAGTCTCGACGGCTCCGGTTGACAGTCAGGCTGACGGTCGGCGGCACGATCCTCGAATCCGGGACCCAACGTACGCGCCGCCGGTGCTCGCGCATATATCGCTGGCGCCCAAAAACAGGCCCGAGATTGGGGGCCGGCCACAATCGCGGCTTGGTGGGCATTAGGCTCTGCTCATGGGATCGGAGGTCCGCATGCGCGACCTTGTGGTCCGGTTCACCGAGGACCCTGATTGGCTGCCGTCGGTATCCCGTGACATAACCGACGCGATCCACGCCGAGCTGCCGGACGTCGGCGCCGATCCGGAGTTGCGCGCCAGCACATACGCCAGCACCGAGAGCGTCCTTCGGCTGCTGGTCGATCTCTCGCGGAGTGGCATTCCGCCGCGTGAAGCCCTTCCCCCGCCCGCCGCGGTGGATAATGCCCGCGAGTACGTCCGTCGCGGCCTGCCGCTCGACTCACTGCTCCGCGCGTACCACATCGGGCACGCCACATTCTTCAGACGCTGGTCCGAAAAGGCCCATGCCGAGATCAGCCCGCCCGGAGAGCTCATCGACGCGATCGAGCTGGGAGCGAACTGGACGTTCGAGTACGTCGAGACGCTGAGCCAGGGACTCGTCCGGCGCTACGGAAAGGAGCGTGAGCGTTGGGTGAGGAGCGCCGCCGCCGTCCGCGCTCAGGTGGTCGACTCCTTGCTCGCGGGCGAGTCGGTCGACGTCGATGCCTCGAGCAGGCGGCTGGCGTACGAGCTGAAGCGCAACCACCAGGCGTTCGCGTTGTGGAGCGACGCATGGGAGGAGGGCGGCGAGCAGGGGTTAGGGATGCTCGAGCGGGCAGCGCTGGCACTTGTCGGCTCGCTCGGCGCTGCGACGCCATTGCTGGTCCCCCGGGCACGATTGCTGCTCGTAGGCTGGATCGGCTGGCACGGCGAACGCGCATTTGAGGCCGAACCGCTCCAACTCGACTCCGGGGCATTCCCCGCGGTTCTCGCCGCGTTCGGTTCGCCCGCGCGAGGGGTTTCCGGCTTTTGCCGGAGCTGCCGCGAAGCGCTCTACGCGCGACGCGTCGCCCAGCTGACGCGACGTCGTCCCGGGTCGGTCACCCGCTATGACGAAGTCGCCCTCGTCTCCCTGGCGAGTGCGGATGTCGAACACGCCCGCCGATTTGTGGCAACAGAGCTCGGCCAGCTCGCCGCTGGCGATGACCACTCGCGACGCCTCAGTGGCACTCTCCGCGTCTACCTGGAGGAGAACATGAGCCCGCTGCGAGCCTCCCACCGACTCGGGGTGCACGAGAACACGATCACCAACCGCATCCGTTCCGCCCAGGAGCTGCTACCGCACCCGATCGAGCACCGCGCGCCCGAGTTGCTGGTCGCGCTCCGGCTGATCAAGCTCACGAACGACGCGTAGCCGGGTTGGACATCAGGAACCCCGCGTGCCCCGGCGGCGCGGCCCACGCAGGCTTCCGTGACTTCAGAGCTCGGTGACCTTGATCTCGTTGGTGACGCCGTACACGCCGTAGAGGGTGGCCACGTCGTCGTACGCCGCGTCGCTCTCGAACTGATACAGCGCATCGCCCTTCAACGTGATCCAGCCATCCCGGACGTTGACGTCGACGGAGTCAGACGGGACCTCGGTGTCCCAGATCAGCGCCTGAAGGGCTACGCCGCGGATCTCGTCGTCCTCACGGCGATCGGCATCGATCAGGTTGACCTGCAGCTGGTTGTCGACCTCGTCAACGCCCTCGACCTTCCGGGCGTCCTGCCCGGCGGCGCGCCACCGGGCGAAGCTCTCGACGGTGCCGCGCAAGACGACCGTCCCGTCGTCGGCTGACACGGCGATCTCGCTGGAATCAGGGATGCGAGGATCCAATTCGAGCGCGTTGGCAACGGCGTCCTCGAGTGAGTTGTCGGTGAACACGAGACTCCTTTTGCGGTTGGGTGTCAACGCAAGCTTGGGAGTGGAGATGCGACCGCGTTAGATCGAAGCCACGGTCGAGCCATACGGGCGCGTTCTTGGACACCTGCCCCGTCAGATACCGAACCAAGGCTGCGACCAGTGCACCCGGGCTGCAACCCAACGAGGACGGCACGGTCGGCGTCGATCCCGACCTGATCCGCGAGTTCTTCCTGCAGGACTGTGACGAGGCGACGGTCGAGCAGGCGGTCGACCGGCTCGCTCATGGCACGAGGACGGTGCGTTCGCCTGGCGGGTCCTGGCAGGCCCAGATCTGTTCCACGTCTGCCAGGGGCCTTGCGTGTGCGGTCAGGGCGATCGTGCCGTGGTTGATCTGGTCGACCAGCGCGGGCAGTTCGGCGAGGTAGGCCTTTCCGGAGACGGATCCTTGGCCGCTGCCTTGGAGGCGGAGGTTCGCGGAGCGCAGTGCGACCGAGGGCAGCTCGATTGTCGGGCCGGCCATCGCGCCGATCTGGATCCAGTTCAGCAGACGGGCGCGATCAGACCGCGCGGAGAGCAGGGTCGTGATCGCGCGCTCAGCGGGCGTCCCCCAGACGTAGTCGATGACGATGTCGACGTTCGCGGCGGCGTCGGCGAGCGCCGCGGCGGTCGCGTCGTCATTGCCCGTGAGCTGAACGATCTGGTCGGCGCCCGCTGCGGCGAGCGCGTTCAGCCGCTCGAGGTTGCGCCCGGCACCCACCACAGATCCGGCGCCGAGGAGCTTGGCCACTTGGATGGCCATGGTTCCGGCATTGCCCGTCGCTCCGAGGACGAGGACGCTCTGTCCAGGTTCGATCGGCACGCGCAGCCGCAGCGCGATCCAGGCCGACATCGCGGGGTTCATCGTCGCGGCCACCGTCGCGGTATCGACATCGTCTGGCAGCTCGATCGAGCGCCTTGGATCGACGAGCGCCTTCTCGGCCATCGTGCCCAGAACGTCGTCATCGGCGACGAAGTAGATCCGCGTGCCGTCTGACCGCCGGCCAACTGCATCGATACCGGGGATCATCGGCAATCGGCCCGTGCTGGTGTAGTGCGCGCCGGCGGCGCCGGTGCGCACACGCGGGTGCAAGCCGACAGCGAGGACATCGACGAGCTGCTCGTCGGCGGTCGGCTGCGGGGCCTCGAACTGCTGGTAATGAGGCGGCTGGTCAAACGACGTCACCACCGCCGCGTTCATGATCGTCACGGACCCTCCTGTGCGAACTTGGGGGAGTTTTGGTTTGTGCCACGTACTACTTTAGTCCGTGGCGCGAACTAAATCAAGTAACATGAACGACATGGGAAATCCGCCGGCCAATCGGTCCACACCCGCCTACGAACGACAGCTCAGCCCCGTCGACGGCCTGGCTCAGCTCTCCTTCCTCATCCACCGCGTGCTCGAGCGGCGTGCGGGCGAGCACGAGCTGTCGATCATCCAGACCCGGCTGCTCGGCGTCCTGCGAGACCGCCAGCCGACCATCAACGAGCTGGGCAAGCTGCTAGGCCTGGACAAGTCAAGCGTCAGCGGACTAGTCGAGCGCGCCGAGCGACGCGGCCTCGTCACACGGGTTCCCTCACCGACTGACGGACGATCCGTGCTGGTCAGCCTCACCGATCACGGACGATCGCTTGTCTCCGAGGCCTCCTCGCAGTTCGAAGCAGACGTGTCCACGCTGCTGAACCGGTTATCCCTCGCAGACCGCCGCGAGCTCTCCCGACTCATCAGCCGCATGCTTGTTGCGCACGCTGCCAACCACGGGATCGACCTATTTCCAAGCGTCGAGGCCGAACCCGAATCTGACTGACGCAGCGACGCCCCTGCCCCCCGACTTCCAATGTCCGCGCGCGTACGTCCGCGCCTGTACCGAGTCGCTGGCTGTGGGCCCCGCGCGATCGTAGTTTCCGCTCCGACAACCGTCACGGCCCGTTCGTGACATCACCAGAGGAGCGGTCATGATTATTTTGGGCATCGCGCTGTTGATCATCGGCTTTATCGCGAAGATCGCGATCCTGTGGACGATCGGCATCGTCGTACTGGCCATTGGCCTCGTGTTGGTCCTGTTCGGCATGATGGGTCGCGCCGTAGGAGGACGGCGCCACTACTACTGAAGTCCTGTTCGCCGAGCCGATGCCCCAGTGCCGCGGTCCTGCCGTGCGCTGCCCGCGCTGCAAGCTCGTGATCGCGCCCCGCATGCCGGCCATCTCGCCCCGGCACTGTCCGCGATGCCTCGCGCGTAGCCGAATCGTGGTCGAGCTCGAGACGCTCCCGTCTCGATGCTCGGACCACGGCTTGCCCTCCCCCCGGGCCTAGCCTGCTAGGCAGCGCGGTGCGGCGGGTAGTGTGCCCGCAGTGGATCGGCATGCCAAACATGATGGGGATGGACGGCCACGAGCCCGGTAACCAAACTCATCAGCATCGTTGACGCGGATCCGGACCTCGCCGACCTCCTCGATGAGTCCGAACTTCAGCGCGCCCGCGATCAGGCGCTGACTCGAGAGCGCCATCTCTCACCCGGCGCGTGGGATCCGGTTGGCGCCGTCGAGCCCGACAAGCATCACCGTGGCTTCTTGATCATCGACGGGCTGATGTCGCGGGAGGTGAACGTCCTCGGACGTACGTGCGTCGAGCTCATCGGGGCCGCGGACGTCATGCGACCGTGGAGCTGGGACTCCGAAGGCTCGCACGTTCACGCGGAAGTGGGTTGGATGGTGCTCGAGCCGACTCGGCTGGCGGTGCTGGACCACGGTCTCGTCGTGCGCATGAATCCATGGCCGCAGCTCGGCCTTGAGCTGTTTGCTCGCGGAACCCGGCGGGCACATCACCTCGCCGTTGCGCTGGCGATCGCCCACCACCAACGGGTCGACGACCGGCTCCTGCTCACGCTCTGGCACCTTGCCGAACGCTGGGGACGGGTTGGGCGCAGCGGCATCGCGGTGCCGTTGCCGCTCTCCCACCAGCGTCTGGCCGACCTGATCGGAGCGCACCGCCCTTCAGTCACAACAGCGATGGGAGAGCTGGCTCGTTCAGGCGCGGTCAGCCGAGAGGACGACGGGATCTGGATCCTCCATGGCTCGCCGCCCGGCGAGTTCCAACACCACCGGCTGGTCGCCGCGATGACCTGAGCTTCCCGGAGGCCTAGGAGATCGTTCCTGTGGTCAGGCTCGCCCTCTCATGGAGCGGTGGCAAGGACTCATCGCTCGCGCTGTGGTCGCTCCGCGAGGAGCAGCGCTTCCTCCCCGAGGCCCTGATCACGACCGTGACCGGCGCCTATGACCGGGTCTCCATGCATGGCACGCGGCGGGAACTACTCGCGCTCCAAGCCGCAGCGGCGCAGATCCCCCTGGTCGAGATCGAGATTCCGGTCGGCTGTAGCAACGAGCAGTACGAGGATCGGATGCGCCAAGCGCTGTCGTCAGAGATGCTGCGTGACGTGGAGTCGATCGCCTTTGGCGATCTTTTCCTTGAAGACGTGCGCCGCTACCGAGAGGAGCGCCTAACACCAGTCGGCAGGCAAGCCCTGTTCCCCCTCTGGCACCGCGACACTCGCCGACTCGCGGACGAGTTCATCGCCGCCGGCTTCGAGGCGATCCTCGTGTGCGTGGACCCGGCGCAGCTCGACCCCTCGTTCGCCGGCCGGCGATTCGATCAGCAGCTCCTCCGCGACCTGCCCGCGGGTGTCGATCCGTGCGGGGAGAACGGCGAATTTCACACGTTCGTCCATGCCGGCCCGATCTTCGATGCCCCGATCGCAGTCGAGGTCGGCACCACCGTCGAGCGCGACGGATTCGTCTTCACGGACCTCACACCCGCCTAATCCGATCGACTAGAGGATCCGCTCGATCGTGAGTCGCCGGTTGCCGCGGGGAGTCGGGACCTCGATCGTGTCCCCTGCCGCGCGGTCGAGGAGCGCCTTGGCGACCGGGGATTCCGCGCTGAGCTTCCCCTGAGTGATGTCCGCTTCTGCTGGGCCGACGATCGTCCAGGTGTGTAGCTCGCCCGTCTCCTGGTCGCGGACCTCAGCGGAGCGCCCGAACGAGAACGGTCCCTCGGCGCCTTCGGCGACATCGACCACAACCGCGTTGCGCCACCGCTCGTGCAGGCGCTTGATCCGCGTCTCCAGATGTGCCTGATCCTCTTTGGCCGCGTGGTACTCGCCGTTCTCCGACAGGTCGCCATGACCGCGCGCGGTGAGAATCCGCGCGGCGATCTCACGGCGCCCCACGGTCTCGAGCTGCGTGACCTCTGCTTTGAGCGCGGCCAGTCCTTCTTTGGTGATCGGCTCGCCCTCGTCCCTGGCTGTGCTCATCGATGCATTTTGACGCTCCCGGCACACGATCGGCACACGGTCATCCAACTCGCATGTTGCGTGCGGCGGGGCGCCATCGCCGGCGCCGGGCGAGATTCGATCTGCCAAGATCCGGCGGGTGAGTGCCACTGGCGTTACGGGAGCGCCAGAGACCGAGGCCACCCACCCGGCTCGCAAGTCAGTGCCGAGGGCGGGCATTCGCGACGCCGTCACCGGGATGCAGCGCTATTTCCGCCCCGGGACCGACCGCTCGCCGCTGCGGCGCCTTGGGGACCGGTTCTTTATCGAGGCGCCCGGACTGCCCAAGCTGCTCGTCACCTGTTCTCCAAGTGACGCCAAGCTGATGTTCACCGAACGGGATGGGGCCCTGTCGCTCGGCGAGGCGCTCAACCGGTTCTCCCCCCACCAGGTCCTGTTCGGATCGGACAACGTGATCTTTCTGGAGGGCCAAGAACACGCCCAAGAGCGTCGCCGGCTCGCTCCACCGTTCCACGGCGAGATGATGAAGTCCTACGAGCAGGCGATCGTCGACATCGCGCTCGAGCGGCTCGAGCAGTGGCCCACCGAGACCCCGGTGGAGTTCCTCGGGCTAGCGCGTCGATTCGTGCTCGACGTGATGCGGACGGTCATCTTCGGCGTCTCCGCGCACGAGCGGATGCGCCGGCTCGACCGGGCGCTGTTGAGGTACTGCGAGATCGCGGAGAGCGACGGCTTTTTCCGCGCCGGCACGCTGGGAGTGCTCTTCACCGGCCGCTGGCGCCGCTACCCGCCCCTCGACCGCGCGGCCGCCGCGGTCGACGCGATCGTCCTCGAGGAGATCGCCGAGCGCCGCGGCCGGGGCTCATTGCACTCGCCGGGGCGGGCGGACTTCCTGGGGAGCTTCCTCGAGCGCGCCGCCTCCGAGGAGGGCGCCAAGGACGACGCGACGATCGCGCGGGACATGCGCGGGTTGGTCCTCGCCGGCTACGAGACGACCGCGATTTCGATCGCCTGGATCGCGGAGACGCTCGCCCACCATCCGGAGATTCAGGCCCGCCTGGTGCAGAGCGTCCTCGCCGGTGAGCACGACTACCTCGACGCGGTGATCGCCGAGGTGATGCGGGTGCGACCGGTGTTCCCGTTCACGGCGCGGCGGGCCCTGCGCGAGTTCGACCTCGATGGCGTCAGGGTGCCGCGTCGAGCGGTTGTCGTGATATCGATCATCGCCCTGCACGAACGGCCCGAGCTCTATCCCGATCCGCTCGCGATCCGCCCAGAGCGCTTTCTGGAGGCGCGCCCGGGCACGTATACGTGGGTGACCTTCGGTGGCGGCGCGCACCGCTGTCTGGGCGCGGCGTTTGCCCAGTTCGAATCCCGAACCCTGTTCCGGACCGTGCTGGAGCGCCGCCGACTCGGTCCCGGGACCGACCGGAGCGAGCGCCCGCGCCGCAACCACCCGCTGCTGGTCCCCGCCCAGGGGGCGCGGGTGGTCCTCAGCGCACGCTAAGCGCCCGGACCCGGCAGCCGGCGCCTACGCCGGCTTGTAGCGGAGGCCGTCGAGGGCGACGCGCATGAGGCGCTCGAGCTGGGCGCGATCGCCGGTGGGGATCTTGGCGATCCCCATGACCATCGACATCACCTCCGGGAAGGTGACATCGGGGCGGACGGTCCCGGCCTCCTGGGCGCGCTTGAGGAGCGGTTCCCCGGCCGCCCAGAGCGAACTGCGGCAGGTCTGAAACAGCGGCGCGTCGACATCCATGTAGTTGAGGAGCTCGTGAGCCAGCGCCCGCTTGGTGGCCACGTAGGCGATGAAACGATCGAACCATTCGTTGAGGGCCTCCCACGAATCGGCGCTCTCGAGCTCGACGGCAGAACGGCATACGTCCTGAACCTCGTCGACGTAGAGCGCCTCTAGCAGGGCCTGGCGGCTCGGAAAATGCCGGTAGAGCGTGCCGATGCCAACTCCGGCGCGGCGCGCGATCTCCTCGAGCGAGGTGTCCTCCCCGCCCTCGGCAAACGCCTCGCGCGCCGCGGCCAGGACCTTTTCATAGTTGCGCCGGGCGTCCGCGCGCTTGGGCCGGGCGATCAGGTCTTGAGCTGGCGTATCGAGCGTGTCCATGACAAATCTCGCTTGACAAACGGAGGGTGCCTCCATATAGTTCCGGAGGGCGCCTCCACATATATCGGAGGTGGCCTCCATTTTAACACCGAATTCACGCCCAGACAAGTCAGGACCCGTATGGACCTAGCCCCCACTTCTTCTCCTAGCCCCCGCCGTTGGACCGCTTTGATCGTGGTCTGCCTGGCCCAGCTGATGATCGTTCTCGACGTGACGATCGTGAACGTGGCTCTGCCCGCGATCCAGCACCAGCTCCACTTCTCCCAGGGCAACCTCACCTGGGTCGTAAACGCCTTTCTCGTCACCTTCGGCAGCCTCCTCCTCCTGGCCGGACGCTTGGGCGACCTCGCCGGACGCAAACGCGTCTTCCTCGCCGGCCTCGTCGTCTTCACCGGGGCCTCGGTCCTCTGCGGCCTCGCCCCCACCGAGGGCGTCCTGATCGGCGCCCGCTTCCTCCAGGGCATCGGCGCGGCCATGCAGGCCTCGGTGATCCTGGCCATCATCATCACCGAGTTCCCGGAGGCAGCCGAGCGCGCCCGGGCCATGAGCCTCTACGTATTCGTCTCCGTGGCCGGCGGCTCGCTTGGGCTCTTGGCCGGCGGCGTCCTCACCGAGGCCCTGAGCTGGCACTGGGTGTTCTTCGTCAACCTCCCCATCGGGCTTGCGGCGTTTGCCTTCGGGCGGCTCCTCATCCCCGCTGACCGGGGGCGCGGACTTGAGCACGGCGTCGACTGGACCGGGTCGCTGCTCGTCACCACCTCCCTGATGAGCGCGATCTACGCCATCGTCGAGGCGACCGCGCACGGGTGGGTCTCCGCGCCCGTCCTTGGCTTCGGCGCCCTCGCCGCGGTCCTGATGGCGAGCTTCCTGGTCTTCGAGGCCCGCATCGAGAACCCGATCCTGCCGCTGCGCATCCTCCGCGTTCAGGGGCTCATCAACGCCAGCCTGATCCGAGGCTTTCTCGTGACCGGGATGTACTCGACCTTCTTCCTGGTCACGCTCTACCTCGAGCACGTGCGCCACTACAGCGCGATCGAGACCGGAGCCGCGTTCCTGCCCTGGACGATCACCGTGGCGATCCTCTCCCAGGGGATCACCGCCCGGCTGGTAAGCCGGTTCGGTGCCCTTCCGGTGCTCGCGGGCGGGATGGCCAGCACGGTCATCGGCTTGCTCATCTTCAGCCAGATCGGCCCGGAGACCAGCTTCTTCCCCACGATCTTCCTGGGCGCGTTCGCCATCGGCCTAGGCATCGGCAACGCGTTCATGCCCCTCCTCACGATCGCCATGGCCGACGTTCCCGCCGCGGACGCCGGACTCGGATCCGGGATCACCAACGTCTCCCAGCAGATCAGCGGAGCCCTGGGGCTGGCCGTCCTCAGCACGATCGCGACCAATCACACCAAGACCTTGCTGTCCGACCATCACGGGACCACCAGCTCCCTGATCGGCGGCTACCACCTGGCCTTTTTCGCCGGGGCAGGGACGATCGCCACCGGGCTTCTTCTCGCCTTCGTCCTGCTGCGTCCGCGCGCCGAACGCGCCGGGATCGGACTCGCACCAGCCAACGCGGTCGAGCCCGTTGAGACCCCCTTGACCAATCACGAACTGGAACGAGAAGCCGCATGAGAAACCTTCAGCGACCCCGCTCTCACCCCGTCCCGAATGCCCATCCCCGTCTGCAGTTGATCGCCGACGGCGTGGTTGCCGGCTACATCCATGACATCTCGATCCGTCACGGCAGCGGCGGATCCGAACCGAGGCCGCGCCGCCGGCGCTGCGATCGGCGGCAGGTCCGCGGCCTCACGCCCGACGGCGCAGCAGCGTGATCCCGATGAGCCCGGACGCGAAGGCCAGCCCCGCGATGATGAAGGACGCCCGCTGGTAGACCGCGAGCGTGGCCGCG
This sequence comes from Solirubrobacteraceae bacterium, assembly GCA_035505215.1. Classification (GTDB taxonomy): domain Bacteria; phylum Actinomycetota; class Thermoleophilia; order Solirubrobacterales; family Solirubrobacteraceae; genus Palsa-465. The sequence goes on from DATJQY010000021.1 coordinate 198,374, forward strand.
GGTGATTGGGGACTGCCCAGCACGGCGATGAGGACGGCCACGCCGATGGCCAGTCCGATCTGGCGCAGCATGTTGATCACCGCCGATCCGGTGGCGAAGGAGTGCTGGGGCAGCGCCGCGGCGCCGGTGGCCATGAATGTCGGGAGCGTGAAGCCAACGCCGATTCCGGTCAGGAGCATCCCCCCCAGCATCTGGCCCACGTAATCCGGATGCAGGGCCATGGCAAGGCCCCACCAGACGACGCCTCCAGCGAAGATCGTGGTGCCGAGGGCGATCACGGGCCCGGGGCCGAAGCGCGTAATCAGGCGCCCGGCGACCAGGAACGAGATGATCGGGACCATCACCGGTCCCGGGGCGATGGCCAGCCCTGTGCTGAGAGCCGACCAGTGCCACACGTCCTGGGCCCAGAGCACGCGGGAGAGAAGCATGCCGCTAAACGCGGCCATGAAGACGAGCGCCACCGCCGAGGCACCGATCAGGGGGCGGAGGCGGAAGAGCTCGCGGTCGATCAGGGGATTGCGGTGGCGAGCGGAATGGAGCCCGAACAGCAACAGCGCGGTCACTGACCCCGCCAGAGCGGCAACCGTCCGGGCGCTCCCCCACCCCCATCCCCCACCCTCAACCAGCCCCAGCACCAGCGCGGCCACCCCGCCGGTGATGAGAAGCGCGCCGAGCAGGTCAGGCACGGGGACGGGATGACCTGGCACGTGCGGTAGCCGGCGCCATCCGACGACCAGCGCGAGGACCCCCACTGGCACGTTGACCAGGAACACCCAGCGCCAGCTCAGGGCGACCAGGAGCCCGCCCACCACCGGGCCGGCAGCCGCCGCCAAGCCGCCGACGGCGGTCCACGTGCGAACCGCGCCCTGCCGTCGCTCGGCCGGGAACGTGGCCAGGATCAGGCCGAGCGAGGTCGGCGTGAGCAGCGCCGCGCCGGCGGCCTGGACGATCCGGAACCCGACGAGCATGGGCAGGCTCGAGGCCGCTCCGCACGCGGCTGACGCAGCGACGAAGATGAGGACTCCAAGCAGGAATCCGCGCTCGCGCCGGAAGCGCTCGGCGAGCCTCCCGAACAGAACCAGGAAGGCGGCGTAGACGATCGCGTACGCGTTCAGGACCCACGAGAGGTCAGAGAGCGAGCCACCTTGAAGATGGAAGTCTCTGCCGATCTGAGGCAGCGCGACGTTGACGATGAAGAGGTCGAGGCTGGCCAGGACGACCCCGGCACACACGATGACCAGGACGAGCTGCGGCGAGGCGGACCGGGCCGACGAGCCGAGCGCCGGATCGGCCATCACCTTCGAGGGCTGACTTAGGGTCGACATAGTCAGCTACCCTAACACATCTGACTTAGGCATCCAAAAGTCAGCTATGCTTGCGGCATGCAGCCGACATTGCGCATGACCGGCACCCTCGAACCTCGGAGCTCCTGGGACGCGGAACGCTGCACGATCGCCAGGGCGCTCGACGTGATCCCGACGCGGTCGGCTTTCCTCATCCTCCGCGAGGCCTTCTACGGGACCACTCGGTTCGATGATTTCGCCCATCGGGTGGGGATCAGCGAGCCGGTGACCGCCGCGCGCCTGAAGGAGCTCGTTGACAACGGGCTCCTGGAACGTGAGGACTACCGCGAGCCCGGTCAGCGCACTCGCCAGCGCTATCAGCTGACGGAGAAGGGCGCCGACCTCTTCCCCGCGCTCGTCGCGCTGATGCAGTGGGGCGATCGCTGGCTCGATGACCGCGGCGGGCCGGTCGAGCTACGGCACCGCGACTGCGGTCAGCCGGTGTCAGTCGAGCTTCGTTGCGGCGCCGGCCACGCGGTGACGGCGGAAGAGCTGGACCTCGCCCGGCGCGGTCGTCGACGCAGCACTGACGTCTAGCTCCTCAGACGGGGCGAATCGAGATTTGGGGTCTGGACCCGATGCACAACGCGCCCGGCTGTGCCGATGCATCTCCCGGAGGGTCATCGTGGAACATCACGAAGCCAATTTGAACGAACTTCGAGACAGCATCAGGGTCGCCGGCTACGCCGTCGATCCGGTTGCCGTGGCCGACGCCATCGTGCGCCGGCGCTGGCGGGTGGCCGTGGTCCCGCGCTCCGGGATCCGGCCGGCCAGCTCGTCGGGCCGACGCAGCCGCGCGCAGGTCAGCTGCATCGGCCGGCACGGCACCGGGTCGCGGTCGCGGGCTCTGGCCGCCTGACGTTCGTCAAGCCGCCCGTCAGGGCGACCGATACCGGTGCTATGACGCGCTCGCTGCTAGTCACCGTCGTGCTGGCGATCAGCTGCCTTGGCGGCGGCGTGGCCGCCTTTATCGCGGGACGCTCGAGCGGTCCCGACCTGACGGTTGTCGCCCGCGCGGGAATGCTCTCGGGCGCGCGCGCTGGAAGCCGGGCCGGAGCGAGCACAGGCCGGGCGGCCGGTTATCACGCCGGCTATAGCGCCGGTTACCGGCGCTCCTATGCCACGGCCTACCGGAGCGCCTACCAGCGCGCGCTCGGGCAGTAGCGCCATGGCTAGGCGATCGAGGCCGTTCAGCGTGTTGGTGGCACTGCTCGTTGTCTGCCTCTTCGCCGCCATCGGCTTCCGGGTGGGACAGATCGTCAGGCCCTCCCCCGCTGCCGCCGCCAGCACATGGCAGAGCGCCGCCGCGTCGAGCTATGCGCACGCTCGGGCAGGCGCCTACCGCCGCGCCTTCGCGCAGGGCTACGCCCAGGGCTGGCGGGCCGGGGTCACCGCCGCCGATGCCGCCGGGAGCCGAGCCGGGCGGACCTCCGGATACACCACCGCCGCGGCGCAGGCGGACGCGGCCCGTGCGGTTGCCGCCGTGCTCGCATCGAGTCCTCGCGACCTGCGACGCGGCGTCAAGACCGAGGCCTGCGTACCCGTCGCGGGCGGGCTGTGTGAGGTCCTCGGCCCCCGGGTCACCGGCCGGCCCTGCCCCCCCTCGTCGGTCGTCTATCCCGAGGGCGGCGCGGTCTGTATCCCCCGGATATTGATGCTCGCGGCGCGCGACCGTTAGCTCGTGGCAAAACGCCGCAGCGCGGCCTTGGCGTCCCCGACCCAGGGAGCTCCGTGCGCCAGCAGGAGAGTGTCGAAGTCGAGGTCGAGGAGGCGCGCGTATGCAGCACGCAGGCCTGCCTTGGTCTGCTCGGGATCGTCCATGTAGCGCTCGGGGACGAACCCGAGCTCCGACCCGTAGTGGATTACGCCGTCGGCGCAGGCCAGCGCGCGGTGGGCGGGGATATGGAGGGCCGTCTCATCGGGACAGATTGAGTCGACCTCGTAGGCGACGATCCCGCCCGGAAGCTCGTCGCCGAAGTCGAACGGCTCCGCAGGCCCGCGGCCTTCGAGCTCGTGCATCCCGTTGCGGACACAACGGACGCTGCAGGCGAACCGATCGCGCAACTCCCAGCTTTGCCGATCGTGATGGCGGTTGGTGAGCAGGATGTGCTCGGGCGGTCCGTGATCGGCGAGCCAATCGATCCCTTCCGGGGGGATCATCGGATCCAGGAGAACCCGCTCGGTCTCAAGGAAATACGAGCTCACATCGGTCCCGATGTGCTCGTGGCGAGCGCTCCAATGCCAGACGCCGGGCGCGTTCTCACGCATTCAGGCCGAGCCTATCGGGCACCGGATTCTTTGACTCATCAACTATAATCCCAGCTGTGAATACCTTGACGAGAGACAGGCTTCAGGGGCCTGCCCTTGAGGCATGGCGCAGCTACCTTCAGAGCCACGCCGCCATTCTTCGGCAGCTCGACGCTGAGCTGGTCGCGGCGCATGGCATGACGACGCGTGACTACGAGGCGCTCCTGTACCTCGCCCAGGCCCCAGAGCGCCAGCTGCCGATGTCGGCGCTGGCCACGAGCACGATGCTCACCCGCTCAGGCATCACCCGCCTGGTCGACGGACTCGTCAACGCGGGCTGGATCGAGCGGGTTGCCTGCGAGAACGATGCTCGGGTCTCGTATGCCCGGCTTACCGACCTGGGCTACGGCAAACTCCGCGACGCCGGCTGCACCCACATCGCAAGTATCCAGCGGCTGTTCCTTGAGCATTTCAGCCCGAAGGAGCTTGACCAGCTGGCCACGTTGCTCGGTCGCCTTCCTGGGGCGGGCGCGGGCGGAAGCTGCACCGTGGAGGGTGAGGGCGCGTGAGCACCGCGACCGCCGAGGTAGACCACCTCTCTCGCGCCCAGATCCATCCCGGCACGGCGATGGGAACGGTGCGCCTCACCGTCTCGGACCTGGCCGCCTCACGCCGCTTCTACGCGCGGGCGCTGGGACTCCAAGCCACCGAGCAGGAGGATGGAACCATCGCGCTCGGTGCAGCCGGGGAGCACCCCCTGGTCGAACTGCTCGGTGACGCGTCGGCGGCGCCCCTTGACCGCCACGCGACCGGTCTCTTTCACCTGGCCGTCCTCGTGCCGAGCCGCCGTGAGTTGGCCATGGCACTGGCACGCCTGGGCGAGGCGAACTGGCCCCTTGACGGTGCGTCAGATCACCTGGTCAGCGAGGCCCTCTACCTCTCCGATCCCGATGGGAATGGGATCGAGATCTACCGCGATCGCCCGCGTGAGGAGTGGCGCCACATGGGCGACCAGCTGGAAATGGCCACGCTGCCCCTGGATCTGCGCAACCTCTTGGCAGAGCTCGCCGGGGCCGAACAACTGGAGCCATTGGCGCCGCCCGGCACTCGCATGGGCCACGTGCACCTGCAGGTCTCCGAGCTCCCATCCTCGGAGGCCTTTTACAGCGGAATCCTCGGCTTCGATGTCACCGTGCGCGGTTACCCCGGGGCCCTGTTCGTTTCGGCCGCCTGCTATCACCACCACCTGGGGCTGAACACGTGGCATAGCCGAGACGCATCGCCGCCACTGCCTGGGGCGATCGGGCTCCGCGGCTTTGAGATCCTTCTCCCCAACGCCGACGCTCTCGCGCAGGTGCTGGACCGTCTGCGGAGCGCCGGAATCGCGACCAAGCCGCAGGCGGCGGGTGTGCTCGTCCGGGATCCCTCGGGCAACGCCATCCTCCTCCGCGCCGCCTGAGCCCCGGAGGCCTACCGCTACGCTTCGGACCCGCGGCGACGTGGCGGAGTGGCTACGCAGCGGCCTGCAAAGCCGTCTACACCGGTTCGATTCCGGTCGTCGCCTCTTAAATCCCTGCAAACGACGGTCTGTTGTGGGGTCAAGTACCGTCGTTGTGGGAAGGCTCCCCAACGCTCCTCAAACGCGGTGAAAGCCGTCACACCGAGCAGACGATCCGGGGCAGAGGAGGGGCGGTTTCAGCGCGGAGCGGGGAATTCGGCGTTACGCCCGAGATGCTCATGTTCCCGTAGAGCAGGTCTCTCGTAACCGATATGCGCCTCCCAGCTCGACTGACGGCGCGGGCTGCTGTCGTGATGGATGGTGACGAGTCGGCTGGGAGATGCAGCGCGGCGAGAACTCTGGCCTGTCAGGTGCGGACCGATACCTGGCTGCGTGGCGCGTACAGGCCGCGTGGCATCGATGCCCGGGGGTCTGAGAGATTGATACCGCCGTCAGTGGGCGGCGTGAGCAAGAGCACGTCCACGAGCCGACGAGACTGACCGTCTGGCCCGAGACGAAGCGACGAAAGTTCGGGACCGCGAACGCCGCCAGCGGCCGAACGGGCGCGGGGTGCGGCTCAGCGTCCACGGGGCGGTGGGGAAGAGTCGCCGGTCGATCGCCCGAACGCTCGGTCCAGCGGGTGCGCCGCCGCTGACACGGTGGCCCGCGTCGGCTCGACGTACTGCCCGATGCCATGGTGTGCGGCCACCGCTACACCACTGGTCAGTAGGGCCGGGAGCAGTGGCATCCACAGCCTGAGGTGGGCGAGCAGCAGCGCCCCGACAAGCGCTCCGAGAAGCGTTCCGCTCAGCACCAAGGTGAGGCGGCGCCGTTCGGTTCGTGTCGCCGACCAGTGCGCGCCATCACCCACCAGCACCGTCCAGGTGGCCGTCACGGCGGTGGTGAAGACAGCGTGGACCCCAAGAGTCACCGCCGCGGCCGTCTGGATGCCCATACCAAACGCGGAGATCCCGAGCAAGACCATCTCTGTGGATCCTGGGTGGCCTCCAACTGCCACCCACAGGCCCCAGAACACCAGTTGTACGACCGCGCACGCGATCAGCCCGGACGTCACCCGAGCGGGCCAAAGCACGCTTGCCTGCTCGCGAGGCATCACCAATGCCGTCACCCATGCGCCTGCCCCAAACGCGCACAGCGCTAGCGCCGCGTGCAACGACAACTCTGACTGGTGCGAGAACAGGCCCGCAGCGAGAAAGACCACGTTGCCGGTCATGAACGCGGAGAACACCTTCCCCAACGCCAGCCAACTCAGAACATCAATCGATCCGGCCGCGAGCGCTAGGACCGCCAACAGCACATCACGGACGCGATGAGGATCCCAGGCTGTAGCGGTCGTGGCCTCGCCGAACGGTTGTGGTGAAGCGAACCTAGACACGGCTATGAGCCCCGTCGGGCGCCGGCGCGGACAGCGCCGACGCCCGACTCAGGCATGGGTTAGCTAGGCGACCATTCCGGGCTTGGTACGAGGCAGCCCGGCGATCACGTCGTCATCGAGGTTGAGGTGGGCCTTGACCAGCTCGGGCGGCAGCACACCCATCCACTGCGCCAGCGAGACGTCCGCGAAATGATCAGAGCGGAACATCTCCAGGAATACGAGCGTCTCATCTCCGGTGTTCTCGATGTAGTGGCCCATCGCGAAGGGCACGGCGCCGACGTCCCCCGCCTGGTAGTCGAACGTCCGTGACTTCCCGCCGGACGCGAACACTGTCATCCGGCCCTGCCCCTTGAGGTAGTACTGCCACTCATCGGCGTTGGGATGCCAGTGCAGCTCGCGCACCCCGCCCGGCTCGATCTCGATCAGCGCCGCCGCGATCCGCTCAGAGACGGTGAAGTTCCGCGAGTCGGTGACCCTCATCTGACCACCCGGGGTCTTCGTCGGCTCCTGCGCATGCATGTGCCACGTGAACGACTGGGGCGGCTGGGTCGCCGGGGGGCCCGGCGCGTCGTCGGCCAACGCGGGCGGCACCTCGCCGGCGAACATGTACCGGGTGTGGCCGATGTCGGTCGGCAGGTTGTCGAACGCCGACTCAGCCACTCCGAAGTTCTTCGCCAGCACCTCGCGGGGAGTGTGGTTGAACCAGTCGGTGATGAGAAACGTCTCGTTCTCCGAGAAGTCCCCGCTGTCGAACACCAGCAGGAACTCGACGCCGTCCGCGAGCGCCTGGATCGAGTGCGGCAGCCCGGCGGGGAAGTACCACAGGTCGCCGACCGAGACGTCGTCGATGAACAGCCGGCCCTCCTCGTCGAGAATGCTGATGCGGCAGCTGCCGGCGATCACGTACGCCCACTCGGCCTCCTTATGCCAGTGCAGCTCACGGATACCACCAGGGGTCAGCCGCATGTTGACGCCCGCGATTTCGGTGCTGATCGCGAGCTCGCGGGTCGTCGTCTCGCGCGCCCAGCCGCCGCTCAGCACGCGGTTGTGCGACAGCGCGAACGGCCACTTCAGATTCGGCACCGTACCGGCGTCGGTCGTCGGCGAGATCAGGACGTCGGGATTCTCAAGCTCGATTGGGACGTTGCGCGGGCCGAGGATGGTCCCGCCGCGACCGTCGATGACGGGCTGGGGATCGGGGGAGATGGCGGACATGGAGCGCTTCCTTTCTGTGGCTTCGAGGGACGAAGCACAGCCTGACTCCACCTGGCCATGGCGGCTACCCGGCCAGTACCCGTCGTGGGTTGGGGTTAGCCGCTATCGCGGCCGGCGGCTCGCCCGAATCACGGCAACGCGACGACCTAGGTGGCGGCCGGCGCGACCTAGCTGTAGGACCCGAGCAGGTTGTTCAGTTCGTTGAGGCGAGCGATGGGTGGCTTGTGGCTGATGGCGCCGTGTGGTCGGCGCCGATTGTAGAAGTCGAGCCACCCGGCGAGGGCGGCGTTGCGCTCGTCGCTGTCGCG
>DATJQY010000022.1:0-123941 GCA_035505215.1 Solirubrobacteraceae bacterium
CAGTACTGCGAGTCCAGCCGGGTTGGTCCCTCGCCGCCATTGGCCCCACATAGAAGCTCCCAGCGAAAGCCCTCGGAACCAGCTGCGGCGCCCGGCCACAGGTGTGTCACCTCATGCTCAAGGAAGCGGGCGGCGTTGGCCCGGACCCGGCGGTGAGCCCGGCTGGGACTGCGTGCGGCGTCCGCCTCCAGGACGCTGCAGAAGTAACCCAGGGTCCGCGGTTGGTCGTCGGCCGACCATGCCTCACGCGGGATCAGATGACTCATCGAGGCGTAGGTGTCGAAGGGTGTCGTGTAGCCGCTGACCGTTGCCCCCGGGTGGTGCCAGCCGAGCGCGCGCTCGTCCTCACGTAGCCACACCTGCAGCGACTGTGTGGGCACGGTGGTGACCTCGTCGAGCAATGCCCGCCAGGGCGCGGAGTGGGCCAGGAGCTCGGCGCCGAGGGAGCGGATCGGAGCCAGCGAGGTGGCGAGCACGACGTCGTCGAAGTCGACGCCGGCCTTCAGAACCACCTGGTGCTCTTGGCGCGAGCTCGTGCCGGACCGCGCTCGGGTCACAAAGCAGGGAAGCCCTTTGACGCGCCCCAGGGCCGGCTGTGCACCGCGCCCGGCGATCTCGATCACGCCGATCCCCGCCCGGTCGGGGGTTAGGCCGAGGTTATGGACCTGGTGCGAGAGACGGAATTGCACGCCTCTGGCCTGGAGCGCCTCATACAGCGGGGCGAACACGACGTCGCCCATCCCGGCCTGCATGCGCCAGAAGATCGAGCCCCGGTACTCAAAGAACAGCTTGTTGGCCAGAAACAGGCCGAGACCGGCTGGAAAGCGCGGGCGGGTGGGGTCGCCGTCGGCGTAGGCGAACACGAGGTCATACATGCCGCGGATGAGGGGCGAGTCGAGCGTCTGGTGACGAGCGCCGTGGCGGGCCAGCCACTGGCGAAAGTCGAGGTCGTCGATGGCCGCAAAACGAGAGGGGTCGGCCAGGAGCCCGTCTCTGAAGATGCCGATGATCGCACTCAAGACCATGTCGGCGAGCCCGGTGGCCCGGCGCGCGTCGGCGCTTTTGTCGACGCGGGCCAGGAGCTCTCCCCGCATCCGCTCCAGGTAGCCAAGCACCGGGCCGGCCAACGGGAAACGCTCCGAGGCGCCGGCTCCGAGCACGCGCAGCGACTCGAGCGCGGCGATCATCGCCGTGATCTCGGACCCCCGGAGGACCTGGCCAAACCCCGACTGGGAGACCGACTCGGCGCGGGGTGGCTGAGGCGAACCGCTGAGGACGATGCCGCCGGCACGGTCCTCCGTAACCGAAGCCCAGAAGTCGAGGAGCAGGCGCAGTCCGCGCTCGACGAAGCTCGACATCACGGCGGCTCCTCCGTGGACTCGTGCCCCGCCGGGCTCATCGGGGTTGCGGGAGAAGCTGGCCAACCAGTGCGACCAGGTCCCGTCGTGCCGGTCGCCCACCCCAACGAGGTCCGACGGGGTGAAGGCGTCCCGCCACGTGGCGATCGGACAGTCTGGGTCGGTGGTCGGGCGATCGAGTTCGCGGTAGACGTCACGCATGAGCCGGAAGGCGTTCTCGTAGTACCCGAGCCAGACGTGGAGGCCGTGCTCCTCGATGCGTCCGTTCTCACCCCGAGTGCTCGCGCCCTTGCCCCCCAGGTAGGGCTCGGCCTCGTAGACGCAGACGTCAAACTCGCCCCGCGCTTCGGGCTCGCTCAGCGCCCAGGCGGCGGCCAGGCCGGCCATCCCGCCGCCCAGGATCGCCACAGCCCTGTTTCTCGTCGGAGGCATCCGCCGTGGGCTTCAGAGCGCGGCCAGTGTGCGGGCCTCGTCCAGCTCCCGGGTGTGGGCGTCTCCTGGGAAGCGGCCGATGGCCGCGGCGAGCGCATCGTGCGCGACGGGCGACCCGACGCCGGGACGAGCGAGTGAGATCGCCGCGCGCAGCTCGAATACCGCCGCTCCCTGCTCGACGGCCTTCGCCAGTGCATCCCGCAGATCCGCGGTCCCACCGTCATCCCCCAGCTCAATCCGGAGCTCGCCTCGCATCCGAAGCGTTTCGGCGGAGTACAGCTCACCACCCGTCTCGGCCGCCAAGCGCAGGGCGGCATCAAACGAGCGTAATGCGTCCGCAGCGCGCCCGAGCGCGCGCTGCGCGCCTCCCAGTTCCGTCATCCAGTAGGGCGACCACACCGGCCCCGTGAGCGCGGGGGCAAAGCCGCTGACCAGCTCGTCATATTGTGCGGCGTCTCCGGCGTGCAGCGCGCTCAGACCGACCTGCATGCGGCCGATGATCTCCCACATGGCCGAACCCTGAGCCTCGGCCACCTGAATCATCGCCTGGGCATGCCGCGCCGCGGCCTCATGCTCGCCCTCCATCCGGCGCGTCATGGCAATTACGCTTTGCACGTAGGCGACGCTGAACGGTCCGTGCGGGAAGCGCAGCCCCTTCGCACGGCGGAGGGCGCGCTCGGCCATCTCGTCGGCCGCGTCGCATTCGCCGGCGACCCAGAGTGCGGTCGACAGATGGGCGGTCATTGCCGCCAGCGGATCGTTCGGCAGCGGCCACCCCGCCGGCGGACCGTTGGGGACGTGGCTCCAGCTCTGCGCGAGGAAGTCCTCCATCTGCCGCCGCGCCTCCGCGAAGCGGCCCCGGAAGAATCGGACCAGGGCCCCGCAGGCCAGCGGGATCGCAAAATCGGCTCCCCCGGTCATCTGCGCGATCTTGGCGTTGACGTCCTCGGCCTCGTCGAGGTTGCCCATGAAGGCGTAGTAGGACCAGCTCGTGATCAGGCTCGGCACCAGCTCAGGCGCCAGACCCAGCCCCTCACACAACTCAACGCACCGTGGATGGTCCTCGGCTGCTTCCGGGGCCGCGTAGCCGCTGGCCAGCATGGCGCTGAAGCTCCGCAGCTGGCGCATCATGACCTCGGCCTTGTCCCGTGCTTCGCCTCCGGGCAGGCGCGCGGTTAATTCGAGCGCCCTGGTCAACCGCGTCGTCGCCTCGGCGTGGGCGCCGAGGTCCTGCGCCGAGCGGGCGGAGGCGATGTGGGCGTTGATCGCTTCCTCGTTTCGCTGGGCTCGCTCGAGATGGAATGCCACCTGCCCCGCATCGACATAGAGCGAGGCCTCGCCGTGGCTGAGTAGATAGTCGGCAATCGCGCCGTGCCGCTGGCGACGCGCGGACATGGTCTGGGTCTCGTAGGCCAGTTCCCGGATCAGCTCGTGGCGGAAACGAAGCGCTTCGCCTCGGGAGCGGTCCACGAGCCCCGCGGCGATCAGGGCCTCAAGCCGGGCATCGAGGACCTCCTCCGGCAAGCGACTGACGGCGCGGAGGAGCTCGATGTCCACATCGCGTCCGATGGCCGAGGCGGTCTGGGCGAGGCTCAGGTCGACGCCCGGCGAGGCCAGGCGGGCCAGGAGCGGGTCTCGCAACGCGGGCGGTATCGCGTAGTCGGCCTGGTCGATCGAGCGGTGCAGCGCCTGTCCCTGGTCGATCGCGTCGGCGGTCCGGATCAGCTCCTCGAGGAACAGCGGGACCCCATCACTGCGTGAGATCAACTCGCCCCGCTGCGAGGCCGAGAGTCGCAAGCCGGCCGGGACGGACTCGGCGAGATCGGCCAGCTCTCCCTCGCCGAGGGGTGCCAGCCGAATCTCCCTCATCCTCGCCTCCGGCCACGGCGACTCGAACCCCTCCCGGGCCACGAGGATCAGGCACAGATTCGGCCAGGTCCCATGGAGGAGAACCGAGAGAAGATCCAAAGAGGACTGATCGGCCCAGTGCAGATCATCGACGAACAGCATCGAGGGCCCCGGGCCGCCGTGCTCGTGCAGGAGACGCGCCGCGGCCACGAGGGCAAGCTCTCGGAGCTTCGCCGGATCGACGTCCGGCGGGGCCGAGATCGAGTCCGTTGGAATCTGCAAGGAGCTGGCCAGGAACGGCAGGTCCGGGGCCTCGCCAAGGCGCCGGCGCAGCTTGACCAGCCGATCCTCGCCCCCGTCCTCGGGCGAGATGCCGCAGGCCTCCTCAAGCACCCTGATGAAGGCAAACAGGCTCGTCGTCTGGTGGTAGCTCGAGCACCTGCACTCGGTGCAGGAGATCCCCAGACCGCGCACCGTCTCCAGGACCAAGCGGGACTTCCCGATGCCGGGGGCGCCGGTCACCAGGAGCGCCTGCGGTTGCGTGGCACCGCGGATCGCACCGCCCCGTCGCCAGCTTTCGCACGTATCGCGCCACAGCGCCTCGATCTTCTCCCGCTCGGGCCTGCGTCCTACGAACGGGCTGAACGTTGTGTCGACCTTGAGACGGCCGGTGTCGCGCTCGCCCATGACGGTGAACCCCGCGACCGGCCGGGAAACCCCGCGCAGCTCGACATGGCCCATCGACTCGACCTCGAAGTGATCACGCACGAGCGCGTGCGTGGCGTCGCTAATGATCACGGTGTCAGGCCGCGCGCACGCCTGCAGACGGGCGGCGACGTTGGGCGCGGAGCCGCTGACGAGTCCCGCCTCGAGCACCACGATGTCCGTGTGAACGGCGACGCGAATGTGCAGCTCCACTCCGTACTCGGCGAGGAGCCGGGGGCCCAGCTCCTGCACCCCCCGCACCATCTCGAGACCGCTCAGCACCGCCCGGCGAGCGTCGTCCTCGTGGACCTCGGGGTCACCGAATCTGACCAGCATCCCATCGCCACGCGGGTCTTCGATGATGCCGCCAAACCGCTCGGCCACGGTGTCGCAGGTGCGCTGGTACCGGCGGAGGATCTCTCTGACATCCTCCGGATCGTGGGCCTCGGCGATCTCGGTCGAGCTGACGAGGTCGCAGAACATGAGCGTCATCTGGCGGCGCTCGACCCTCTCGTCGAGGAGGGCCGCCGCCTCGCGGTTGGCGGGGTCGAGCGCCAGCACCGCGTTGGCCAGCGGCCTGAGCGCCTTGAAGTCACCCTCCGCACGTGCCAGGCGGGCGTCCTCGAGCAGCTGCTCCACCCGCGCGGCGAGCCGGTCAGCGCCTGGGTGGGGCTCGGGAGTCACGACGCCTTGTCTTCGACCACGATCCGCAGGTTCGCCAGCGGTCGGTCACCGATCGCGATGATTCCGACGTACATGCCTGGTACCAGCCCCCGCGCGTCCGCCACCTCCAATCGGTAGGAACTGCCCACGAGCTCGGCGCTGAGAGCCGAACCGAGCTTCTTCACCGCGGCCTTGGCCCCATCTAAGTGGATGTCGGCCTGGCGAGGCAGGTTGGCCCGGTCCCAGAACGGAACCCGGATCCAGACGGGATCGGGATTGCTCCAGACGCCGTCGGTCTCCTGGAATCTCAAGAAGATGCTCGGCAGCGTGGTGGCGACGCGCTCGCGGTCAGGAGGTCGGGTCAGGAGCTGCCACATGTCATCCAGGTTGTCGAGTGCCGTGCTCATCGCGGCAGCGGCATCCGCCGTCACCGACTCGGGCTTGTACTGGTTGCTGCGAAGGTTGGTGGACACCCGGGTCCACAGGTCCTGGTTGCGCTGCGCGATCGCCAGCCCCACGGCAGCACTGTCTTGGAGGAACTGGCCGACGCGATCCCATGCCGTGGCCGGCGAGAACTCCCTGTCATTCTGATCCGCCATCACTTGCTCCGTTTGGTCGATGAATACGCCGGGTCGGCGGCGCTGTAGACCTCACTTTCCAGCCACCAGCTGAGCGCCGCCGGGGTGAGAACGTTGAGCATCTGCCCGAGGTCGAACCAGCCGCTGGTGTTCATATTCGGCGTCCGGTTGCTGAAGAGAAGCGTCTTGTGGCTCGTGATCCGCCAGGTATCGGCCGCCAGGCGCCGCACCCCTATGTAGCCCTGGTCGACCAGGATTCCGCCGCTGCGCGTGTCCCACAGGACAGTGCTGTTAACAGAACGCGCCAGCGAGAAGTTGACCGTGACCGTTTTTCGGTCCTTCTTGTCGACCACGTTGAACTTGTCAATCCGCAGGACGTTGTGAAACGAGCTCTCGGTTGGCCCTTCGATGCCCGAGGGAACGTTGACAATCTCCTCCAGCCAGCGGTAGGGCGGTGGCTGGCGGGACTTGTAGCCCTGGCCCGCGGGAACGGGTGCCGGGGTCAAGTCGTAGGAATCGTGGACGTACTGGGTTTTGGCCATCACGTCACTCGCCAGTGACCAGCATTGCGGATCTGCCGATCTTACGAGCGCGGAGAAGTCTTCACACCGCGCCAGGGCGGTGACAGTGACGCGGGTGATCATGCTGGCCGAGTCCTGCCTGATGACACAGGCGGCTGGGTAAACCACCATTCCGCCGTCCGGCGCTGGGTCAGCGGCTCGCCACCACTCGTCAAAGGCCACCGCGTCGGCGAACTCCGCGGCGTACCGGTAGAGGTCGAGGCCCACCTCCTGCTGAAGCGCTCTGAGCTGAGCTGACGTTCTCCGGTCATCGAGGCTGCTGAGAAACCGTGAGGCGGTCATCCCGAGCACGGCTTCGGTCGCTCTGTCGAAGTCTGATTTCCGAGACGCCATGTGCTTGCGCAGCTCGCCGAACTCGGGCTGCTTCTCGGCGCAGGCCACGAGCGCGGCCCCGAGAAGGTTCGCTCCGGCGTGGTAGGACTTGCGGAGGCTGTTGAGGTGATCCAGCTTCAGCGATGGGGCGAGGCGGGCCAGCGCCGGCTCGAGCGCCCCCGGGTAATCGCCCCCCACCGGAGTGCCTCGAACGATCCTCCACACCGGACCGCGCATCGCCCCGAGGCCGCCCTTCTGGATCTCGGCCAGGGCATCGGCAAGGGAAAGCGGCCCGCCCGGCAAAGGAAGGGCCATCGCCGGCGCGCCTCCCGAGGACCCCTCTCGGAGCAGGCAGTTGTAGTAAACGCTCACCGTCGCGAAGCGCAGCGCCTTCTCATCGGCCTGCGTTTTGGCCGCCGGTGCGCCCGTCGCCGCGCTCAACTCCGAACTCCCCTCATCGCCGTCGCCCGCTCGCTGACCCCCTTAGGTAACGCCCGTCTTGCGGCAAATCCAGGGCCGCAACCCTAGGGCCAGTATCGCACGCATCAGTGCATCCGCTCGACGTCGCCGCCTTCTAGCCAGGTGGCGCCGTCGCGGTATAGGGCCTCTACCACGTCGCCGGTCAGCTCCGGCATGTCGCGCTTCACCTCGTAGCCGATCAGAGTCTGGGCGTAGGCGAGGTGGCGGTACCCGGCCGGGAACTGCAACAGGAGCGGGGCGTCAAGCTTGAGCTCCCGGCCCGGATCGACCGGGTCAAGCCGATCCTTCTCATAGATGGGTTGGCGGTGAACGAGCCCCCACCGGCCCGAGCGCCGCTCGAAGAAGTCATAGAACCGGCCGGTGCAGACCACGTCGCATTCGACGTCATGGACCGCCGCGCGCTGCGAGATCGTCATCTTCGTCTGGGCGACGGCGCGATCGCCGGCGACGTCGACGAGCGAGCCCCCGAGGAAGTGCAGGATGCGCACCCCCCGCGCGAAGCCGGCCTGGCTGACCTCGATGAACTCATCGACCGAGCCCTGGAACCACGTCGCCATCATCACTCCGTCGTCATGCCAGACGGCGCGAAAGCGCTCCCAGTCCCCGGAGTCGCGGCAGATCGCCCACTGCTCAACCAGGTCGCGGATCTCCGAGGCGTCGCTCATGCCGTCCTCCCGTGGTCCTCCACTGTGGTCGAGACCCCGGGAGCGAGCACGAAATCGCAGTTGAGCGAGCACCACGCCCCTTCCACACCGTCAGGCGCGCCGGGGTCATCCCCTTCGTGCTCCTCGAATCGTCGCAGGAGCGAGGGTTTGACCGCGAATACGGCGTCCGAGCCCAGGTACTCGCTCGTGTCGTCAAACACATGCGTGACGAGCGTGCGATAGCCGTCGGCGCGAACCACCACGTGGAGGTGCGCCGGACGCCACGGATGACGGCCGGTGGCGTCCAGCATGCTGCCCACCGGCCCGTCGTCCGGGATCGGATACGGGACCGGCCGCACGGCAAGGAACGCGTATGAGCCGTCGTCCCGGCTCCGGAAGCGCCCGCGCAGGTGGTGCTCCGGGGCGTCTGGGTCCTGGACCGCGTACAACCGGTTCTCTCCGTTCTGCCACACGTCGAGCTCGGCTTCGGCGATGGGTGCACCGGTTGTGTCGAGCACCCGACCATGCACCCAGGCGGGGGTGCCGCTTTCCGCCTCGGCGATGTTGGCGCCGAATTCGCGCAGCGGCGACCCTGCGACGTAGAAAGGACCCAGCACGGTCGATTCCGTGGCCCCCTCCGGAAGCGGGTTGGCGAGGGCGTCGACGAGCATCGACAGGCCGAGGGCATCGGACCAGAGGATGAACTCCTGGCGCCGCTCGTCGGTGATGTGGCCAGTGGCGGTCAGCATCTCGATCGCCGCTTGCCATTCCTCCTGGCGGAGTCCGGTCTCGACGGCGAACTGGTGCAGGTGGGTAACCAGCGCCTGCATGAGCTGGCGCAGGCGCTGGTCAGGGCAGGAGCCAAAGCTGGCGATCACCTTGGCGGTGATATCGGCGGGGCTGGTCCGTGGGGCGGCGACTGGGGCCATACAGCGCTCGCCGGCTAGCTCGCTACCTCACGCACCGACTGGCAAGCTACCTCGCGCCGTCCCGTGAAGCAACAGGAGCATGCCGGCAAAGATGATGCAGTCGCCGCCCAGTCCGTGGTCCTCTTCAGCCCTCGATGACCGCGTCGGTGATGGCGTCGATCCCCGCCAGGCGCTTGGCCAGCTCCTCGCTCAGGCCGTAGCGCGCGGCGAGCGCGGGCGGGGCCGTGTAGCTGAGCTTCGTGTCGGATCCGTCCTGCCACACGAGCACCTTCAGGGGAAGGTCAAGGGCGGCCAAGGGTTTGGCTTGCATGACCGGGGTTCCGGCTTGTGGGCTGCCGAAGATGACGACCTTCGTGTCTCGAAGCTCCAGGCCGACCGCCTCGGCTTCGCCACTGTGGTCGATGACGGCGAACACCTTCAACCCCTTGGCGGTCGCGATTGCCGACAGTCGGTCGACGGTCTCCGGGACCGACCGGGGGCTCGACTTGGTGACGACCTCAGCGGTCGCGATCTCCGGTGGGCTCAGCTCGCTCATGATTCGCGCCAGGTCCATCCATCATCGGTGCGGGTCATGAGGCTTTCGTAAAGGTTATCGTCGACCTCGCGGATCAGACCGAGATCGATCGCGCACTCGAGGGCCGGGTGGAAGTCAACGCTCGTCCAGCGCTCCGCACCCGAGCGGGCGACAAGGTCCGCACGCGTCAGCACTCCGTAGGAAGCCAGGGTTTCTGACAGACCCCGGGCCGCCTCACGGAGAACCGAGTCGTAGCTCTCGGCCCTGGGGGGGTCGGGCATCCGCTAACGCAGCGAACGGAACGCGGCACGAAGCTCGGTCGCGAACAGCTCGGGCTCCTCCCAGGCCGCGAAGTGACCCCCCTTGTCGACCTTGTTGAAGTAGCTGAGCGTGGGGTACGCCTGCTCGACCCAGCTGCGCGGAGCGCGGAAGATCTCCCCCGGGAACTGGGTGAACCCGACCGGGACCTTGACCGGCGGCGGTGCCTGGCCGCCCGAGCGAGCCGCCGCTTGCCCGTTCTCCCAGTAGGAGCGGGCGGCTGAGGCTCCGGTGCCGGTCAGCCAGTAGGTCGTGATGTTGTCGAGGATGTGGTCTCGGGTGAGGTTCCCCGAGGGCTTGCCGTCGACGAAGGCACGGGAGATCTTGTAGTAGGCGTCGGTGTCGTGATCGAGCATCCAGGCGGCCAGCGCGATCGGTGAATCAAGCAGCGCGTAGCCGATCGTCTGGGGCCGCGTGGCCTGCTCCAGGAAGTAGCCGAAGCCCGTGGCCCTGAACTCCGCCCCGGCGGCGACCGCCGCCTTTTCCTCGTCCGTGTCCCTCGGGAAGGGGGCGTTGCTGGCCAGCGCCGGCACGAACAGATTCGTGTGGATGCCGATCAGCCCCTCGGGCCCCTGGCGCCCCATCGCGTCGGTGACGGCGGCGCCCACGTCGCCGCCCTGGGCGACATAGCGGGTGTAGCCGAGCCGGGGCATCAGCTTTCCCCAGGCCTCGGCGAAGCGACCCGCGTACCAGCCGAGCTCGGTGGGCTCGGAGGAGAAGCCGTACCCGGGGAGCGAGGGCAGAACGAGATGGAACGCGTCCGTTGCGCTTCCGCCGTGCGCTGTCGGATCGGTGAGCGGGCCTACGGCCTCGAGCAATTCGATCACCGAGCCGGGCCAGCCGTGGGTGACGATCAGCGGCAGCGCGTCTGCGTGGGGTGACTGCACGTGTATGAAGTGGATGTCCTCCCCGTCGATCTCGGTCTTGAACTGGGGGAGTGCGTTCAGCTGCTTCTCGCACCGGCGCCAGTCGTACTCGCCCATCCAGTAGCGCGCGAGCTCCACGATCGTCGCCAGCTGCACGCCCTGGGATCGATCCTCGACGAGCTCCTGGCTCGGCAAGCGCGCCGCCACGAGGCGCCGCCGCATGTCGTCCAGCTCGGCCTCGGGAATCTCGACGTGGAAGGGACGAACCTCGGTACCAGCTGACGTCCCAGTGGTGGCGGACATTTCGGTCTCCTTGACTTGCGTTGGTCATGAGTTTGGGCCTGAGTGCCTGGGGTCGCGCCCGTAGCGACCCTGGTCCGGACCCGGGTCTCGCGGTGGCGTAGGATGCTCTGAGGCTCATGGGAAACCGTGCTCCCGGACCGGGGCAGGGCCTAGCCCTGCGCGGGCGGGCCAACGAGTCGGCGTTGCTGGACGAGTTGGTTTCCGCGATCCGAAGCGGCGAGAGCCGAACCCTGGTTCTCCGGGGCGAGGCCGGCATCGGAAAGACGGCGCTGCTCGGACACCTGATCGAGTCGGCACCGGACATGACGGTGCTGCGGGTGGTCGGCGTCGAGCCAGAAATGAGTTTGGCCTACGCCAGCCTGCAGCAAGTTTGCGCGCCGCTGCTCGGCTACCGCTTCAGCGTTCCCGGCCCGCAGCAACGCGCTCTGGAGGTCGTGTTTGGTCTCGGAGACGGAGCCGCGCCCGACCGGTTCCTGGTTGGGTTGGCCGTCCTCAGCCTGTTCTCGGAGGCGGCCGACGAGCGTCCCGTCCTCTGCGTGGTTGACGACGCGCAATGGGTGGACCAAGAATCGGCCTTGACCCTCGCCTTCGTGGCGCGTCGGCTGCTGATGGAGCCCGTCGGAATCGTGTTTGCCACCCGCGAGCCGGGCGAGGAGCTGGTGCACCTTCCGGAGCTCGAGGTTGGCGGATTGGCCGACGACGACGCCCGCGAGCTCGTCGCCGCCGCGGTGGGACAGAAGCTGGATGAGGAGATCCGCGACCGGTTCATCGCGGAGACGCACGGCAACCCTCTCGCCCTGCTTGAGCTGCCGCGAGGCTTGACGGTGACGGAGCTGGCTGGAGGCTACGGGCTGGTGGATGCGCGGACGCTGACTCCGCGCATCGAGAACAGCTTCGTCTCCCGCCTCCACGCACTCCCCGAAGACGTACGCCTCCTCCTGCTCCTGGCGGCGGCGGACCCGGTCGGCGACCCGCGACTCCTGCGGCGTGCCGCCGAGCGACTTGGAGTCACGCTGCCCCCGCTGGATGCACCAACGGAAATGGACGAGCTCCTGTCGATCGACGGCCTTGTGATCTTCAGACACCCGCTGCTGCGCTCGGCGGTCTACCGGTCTGCCACCCCGGAGGATCGGCGCGCGGTCCACCTTGCGCTCGCGGAGGCGACCGATCCCAGCGCCGACTCCGACCGCCGCGCCTGGCATCTCGCGGCGGCCGCCGACGCCCCTGACGAAGCGGTCGCCGCGGAGCTCGAACGCTCGGCTAGCCGGGCCCAGGCGCGAGGCGGACTTGCCGCCACGGCGGCGTTCCTGGAGCGGGCCGTGGAGCTGACCGGCGATCCCGGGCGCAGGGGGGAGCGGGCGTTGGCGGCCGCCACGGTCAGCCTCCAGGCCGGCGCATTCGACGACGCGCTCGGGATGCTCGCGGCGGCGGAGGCCGGGAGGCTGGACGAGTTCCAGCGTGTCCGGGTGGACCTGTTGCGTGGACACGTCGTGTTCGCCTCGGGTCTCGGTACGGATGCTCCGCCGCTTCTCCTGAAGGCAGCCCGGCGACTCGAGGCGTTCGATCTGGAGCTCGCGCGCGAGACCTATCTGACGGCGTGGGGGGCGGTGGTGTTCGCGGGTTCCGGAAGAGGCGACATCTTGGGGGAGATCTGCCGGAGCGTCCTCGCCCTGCCGGCCCCGCCCGGGGCTCCGCGTGCCCTCGACATGCTCCTCGACGGCCTAGCCCTGATGGCCACGGAGGGACGGGCCGCCGCGGTCGGAGCGCTGCGGATGGCAACCAGGGCGCTCATCGGCCTTCCCGTGGAGGACGTCCTTCGCTGGGGCTGGGCCGCGACGGGCGCGAGCGATGCCATCTGGGACGACGAGAGCACGCGGCTGATCGCGGCCAGGAACGTTCAGGTGGTCCGCGACGCGGGTGCGCTGGTGGAGCTGCCCATCCATCTCGCCGCTCTGGGTCTCGCCCAGAGCTGGACCGGGGACTTCGCCGCTGCCAGTTCGCTGATCTCGGAGGGTGAGAGCGTTGCGGCGGCGATTGGCAGCCCGATCGCGCCCTACACCCTGCTCCGACTCCGGGCCCTACAGGGGAGCGAAGCCGAGACCTCTTCTCTGATCGCGTGCACCATCGATCGTGCCGGCCCGGGACAGGCGCTGGCCAAAGCCTGGGCCCAGTGGGCCGCCGCGGTGCTCTACAACGGCCTCGGGCGCTACGGGGAGGCGGCCTCGGCGGCAGCGGAGGCAGGGGCGAACTCCTGTGAGCCCTGGGTCTCCATGTGGTCGCTGCCGGAGCTCGTCGAGGCCGCCGTGCGCGTCGGCACCCTTGGCGTCGCCGCCGACGCCCTCGAACGGCTGATCGAGACCACGCAGCCCAGCGCAACCGACTTCGCGCTCGGGATCGAAGCCCGCTCCCGCGCCCTCCTGAGCCATGGCAGTGCCGCCGACGCGCTCTATCGCGAAGCCATCGAACGGCTCAGCCGCACCCCGCTGCGCCCCGAGCTCGCCCGGGCCCAGCTTCTCTACGGAGAGTGGCTCAGGCGCGAGCAGCGGCGCGTGCACGCGCGTGGGCAACTGCGCCGCGCGCACGAGGAGTTCGTGTCGATCGGGATGGAGGCCTTCGCTGAACGCGCCCGGCGTGAGCTGCTGGCCACCGGGGAAAAGGTCCGCAAGCGAACAGTCGAGACGCGCGACCAGCTCACCGCCCAAGAGCGGCAGATCGCGCAGATGGCCCGCGACGGCCTGTCAAACGCCGAGATCGGAGCCCGCCTGTTCGTCAGTCCGCGCACGGTCGAGTGGCACCTGCGCAAGGTGTTCACCAAGCTCGGTATCCACTCCCGCCGTGAGCTGCCCGGCGCCTTGCCGAATTCGGATCCCGAATAACCAGGGCGGGAACCAGGGCTAACACGGGGGCGATGGGGCGTGGCGTGCGAGAGGGTGTCGGTCGCTCCGACCATGCAAACCTCCGTCCAGCTACCGATTGAGGGTCAGCTCCCTACCTTCGAGGGCGCCAGCGGCTGGCTCAACACTGCGCCGCTGACTCCGGCGTCGCTGCGCGGCCACCCGGTGCTGGTGGAGTTCTGGACCTTCACCTGCATCAACTGGATCCGCACCCTTCCGTACGTCCGCACCTGGTCGGAGCGATACCGCGAGGACGGGCTGATTGTGGTCGGCGTCCACACGCCCGAGTTCCGGGTCGAGCGCGATCTAAAGAACATTCGGCGCGCGGTGGAGGCGATGCGGATCGACTACCCGGTCGCGGTCGACAACGACTACGCAATCTGGGCCGCGTTCGGCAATCAATACTGGCCGGCCCTCTACTTCGCCGATGCTGAGGGGCGGATCCGCCATCACCATTTCGGCGAGGGGGAATACGACCGCTCGGAGATCGTCATCCAGCTCCTTCTGACGGCTGCCGGGGCCGGCCCGTTCAGCCGCGACCTCGCCCCGATCGGGGCGGACGGGATCGAGGCTCCCGCCGACTGGGAGGACCTGGGCTCACCCGAGACGTACCTCGGGTACGGGCGCGCCGAGAGCTTTGCCTCGCCGGGCGGCGCGATGAGAAATCAGCGCCACGGGTACGCCCTGCCTGGCCAACTTCCCCTCAACCATTGGGGTCTGGACGGCGAATGGACCATCGGGCGGGAGGCCGCCGTACCGGACGGCGCCGGCGGGCGCATCGCCCATCGCTTCCATGCGCGCGACCTCCACCTGGTGCTGGCGCCGGCGGCGGGCGGCGGGCCCGTTCGCTTCCGCGTGGAGCTCGACGGTCGACCTCCGGACGCAGCTCGCGGAAGCGACGTCGACGAGGCCGGCGGGGGCGCTGTCACCGAACCGCGGCTCTATCAGCTGATCCGTCAGCGCGCCCCGATCGAGGACCGCACGTTCGAGATCACGTTTCTCGACCCCGGTGCTCGGGCCTACGTGTTCACGTTCGGATAACCGGCGCCGCCCACGACGAGGTCAGCTTCCTGACTCAACCGTTTGGGTTAGTCACATCGGTGGTGTGGACACGCCGCTCGATGTGCCGATAGGAGACCTACCGGAGCCTTGGAGGCGCCGGTGCACATCGCACACAAAGACGCATCGCCGACCTGCTCGGCCCCCGCCCCGGTCCACCACGGGCCGGGCAGGGCGGCGCTGCGAACTCGCGCCGGTACTCTGGGTGCAGATGCCCACCGTCATGTACGTGAAGCCGGGATGTCCGTACTGCCAGGCCGCCCGCGAGCAGCTGGCCGCCGACGCAGAAGCAGTGGAGGAACGCGACGCGACCCAGAACCCGGAGTGGCGAAACGAGCTGATGGGGTACACGAACAATCGCGGGGTCGTGCCCACGATCGTTCGCAGTGACGGGCGGGGGGTCCAGGTCGGCTTTCCTCCGGGACGGGGCTGACGGGTGTATTGAGCGGTCGGCCGACCGCTGCGTGGCGTCCGAGCTAACCGTGGGAGAAGATCGAGGCATGCCTGCTCGGCCCCGCGGCTGGCTTCCCGAGGAGGAGTTCTTCGCCATCTACCGCCGGGTTCCGCGGCTTTGCGTCGAGGTCGTGATCGTCGAGCCAGAGCGCGGCGTCCTGCTCAAGCTGCGGGACATCCCGCCCAACGTCGGCGCGTGGCACATCCCCGGGGGTACGGTGCTGTTCGGCGAGCCGCTGACCGAGGCGGTTAAGCGAGTGGCCCGGGACGAGCTGGGTCTGGAGGTTGAGGTGGGCGAGCTCATCGGCTACATCGAGTATCCGAGCCACTACGAGAACGGACTGGATTCTCCCGTCGGACTCGCCTTCAGGACCACCCCGCGGGCGGACGCGGGAGCGCCGTCGGCCGGGTGTGAGTGGTTCACGAGACTGCCCGCCGGCCTCTACGCCGAGCAGCGGGAGTTCCTGGTTGCGGAGCTGGGGTTGACCTCCGCTTAGCGCATCAGCTTGGCCAGGCGGACCTGGGCGGTGTGGTCGGCGTGGGTCCGCATGGTGCTGACATGGAGATCGGCCAGGATCGTCCCGGTCACCGGCAGGAAGGTCAGCGCGGAGAAGGCGGTGAAGGCGAGCGTCGCGCGCCGGAGGCGCGGGCTTGTGCTGAGCGCCGCCAGCGGGAGCACCCAGATCACATACCAGGGCATCAGCCAGCTCATGCAGAGGAGCAGGGCGATCGTCGCCCAGCCCGCCCCGGAGAGCCAGTCGGGCCGGTCATGCCGCCAGGAGGCGAAGGCGAGGGCGCCGGTGACGAGGACGACCACCGCCTTGCTCACCGCCTCAAGCGCGGGGGTGGCGCCGCCGAGGTGAAAGATCACCCCGACCAGGTTGACCACGCTGAGCGGGGTCACGATCGTCGTCTGGTCGGCGGCGTTGGGAAGCG
This sequence comes from Solirubrobacteraceae bacterium, assembly GCA_035505215.1. Lineage (GTDB taxonomy): Bacteria > Actinomycetota > Thermoleophilia > Solirubrobacterales > Solirubrobacteraceae > Palsa-465. The sequence continues at coordinate 15,874 of DATJQY010000022.1, forward strand.
CGAACCCGAAGGCGGCAACGCTGGCCAGGACGAGCGGAATTCCGCCCAAAGCCACCCCGATCAAGAGCTGGAGGCTCTTGCGTCTGCGCCACGCCGCGATGAGCAGGAACGGGAGCAGGAGGGCGGCGGTGAACTTGACCGCGATCGCCGCCGCCAGGGCCACGCCGGCCCATCGGTAGCGCTTGGCCAGGAGAAGGGAAATGGCGGCCATCATCGGTACGAGCATCACCGGGTCGTTGTGAAAGCCCCCGATCTCATAGATCAGCACGATCGGGTTGACAGCGACGAACAGGACGGCGAAGCGCGGATCGTGTCCGAGCTGACGCGCGCACTGCCACACCAGGGCCACGAACCCGGCGCTGAACCCGACCATCAAGACTTTCATCAGCCAGTAGGCGCTTGAGATCGGCAGCCCCCCGAGGGGATAGGTGAGGAGCGTGAACAGCGGGCCGTAGGGACTCGACCAGTGGTGCCAGGTGGCGAACAGAGACACGGGGTCATACGCCTCGTTGCCAATCACGTGGGTGTATGGGTTCAGGCCGTGCAGGGCTCCGAGCCGGGCGTAGCCGATGTAGTTGAAGAGATCGCTCAGCTCAAGCTGCGGGCTGAGCAGGATGAACGCGTACGTCGCGACGATGGCGATCGTGATCGCGCGCATCGAGAGCGTTCGCGCCGAGGCCAGCACGACCGCGTAGGCGACGAGCATGAGAAGAAATAGCGCGCTGTAGGCATAGCTGAAGTTGGCCGAGAAGCCCGCCTTGCCGATCAGCGCGTGCAGGGGACCAGCGAACACGCCGTGGAGCGGTCCGGCCATCCAGCCGGGGAAGATGATGTCGCTCGTCTGGACGAGGTTCGTCGGAACCGCGCTCGCCACCACCACGACCGCCAAGCAGGCCGCGACGAGACCCCAGAGCGCGATCGAGCCGTAGATCGGGCGCATGACCACGCCCCGGGGGCGCGGCAGGCTGAGGCGGATGCCGAACAGCGGCCCCCGTGGCAGTGCCACTGTCCCGTCGCCCTGGGCGGACGGGAAGCTCATCAGTGAGCCGCCGGGGAAGCTTGAACGATCCGTGTATTCACCGTCCTGGGGCATCCGCAGGATGCTGACGGCACCGCCGTTGGCGGGCCGTCGGTGTCAGGTTTGGATCAAGTTAAGGGCCTAGATGCGGTGCTCGACCACCTGCGAATCGGACCGGTAGAGCGCCGAGCGGTCGATGTCGGCGAATGAGGTGTTGCCGGTGAGCGCGAGCGCGACATCCATGTCGGCCTTCATCACGCCGAGTATGTGGCGCACGCCGGCTTGGCCCCGCGCCGCCGCGGCCCAGACCCAGGGGCGGCCGATGAGTACGGCGCGGGCACCCAGGGCGACGAGCTTGACGACGTCGAGCCCGGTCCGCACCCCTCCGTCCACGAGCACCTCGACCTGTCCGGCCACGGCGTCGACGACGTCGGGTAGCGCCCGGACGCTGGACGGGACCGAGTCGAGTTGGCGCCCGCCGTGGTTGGAGACGATGACCCCATCGACCCCGACCTCGACCGCCCGCTTGGCATCTTCGGGATCGAGCACGCCCTTGACCAGCAGCCGCCCGGCCCAGTGCTCGCGGACCCACGCGATGTCCTCCCAGGTGACGCTCGGATCGAACTGGGAGTCCACCCACTCCTTGAACGCCGCCGGTGACCCGCCGCCCGGAACCACCTTCTCCAGATTGCCGAACGTCAGCGGTCGACCCCCCAACCCCACCTCGCGGACCCAGCGGGGGTGCAGGGCGAGATCGAGCCCGCGCAGCGCCTTGGCCCGGGCCGAGGCACGTCCCACGACGGCGTTGCGAACATCGCGGTGCCGCGCTCCCACGACCGCCAGGTCGACGGTCAGGATGAGCACGGGGGACCGGACCGCGGCCGCGCGCGCCATCAGGTCCTCGGCGTAGCCCCGGTCGCGCATGACGTAGAGCTGGAACCAGGGCGGGTCGGGGACGGCCTGCGCCACCTCCTCGATGCTGCAGATCCCGAGCGTCGACTCGACGAAGGGGACTCCGGCGCGCTCAGCCGCGCGGGCCGCCTGCACCTCGGCCCGGGGGGCGAACATGCCCCCCATGCCGATCGGCGCCAGGATCACCGGCATGGCCAGCTTCTGGCCCAGCACCTCGACCCCGTGTTCCCGCTGAGACACGTCGCGCATCACGATCTGGCGAAGGAGCACGTGCTCCAGATCGGCGACGTTGGCACGCATCGTCGCCTCCTCGTAGGCCCCGCCATCGACATAGTCGAAGAGCTGGCGGGGGAGGCGTCGCCGGGCCAGCTCGCGGTAGTCGAGCACCGTCGCCGGCGCCACGCCCAATGGCCGATCAGCGCTGAACCGCACGGTCGCGAGCCTAACGGAGCCAGCGAGCTTGCGGCGCCGATCTACCCGCCTCGCTAGCCTGGCGGCGGTGATGACCCAGTTTGTCAGGGGGGCTACCTGCACGCTCCTCACCGCGCTGGCGGTGGCCGGGTGCGGCGGGAGCGCCAGCTCCGGCAACGGCCTGGCCGCTAAGCCGCCGAACGCGATCGTGCAGGAGGCCAACAACGCGATCATCCATGCCAGCTCTGTCCACGTGGCCGGCTCAATCTCCTCGGGCAGTGTGCCGCTGACGCTCGATCTGGACCTCGTCGCCGGCCGGGGTGGACGGGGTGAGCTCTCCGAAGGTGGGCTGACGTTCCGCGTCATCACCGTCGGGCCGAGCGTCTACATCCAGGGGACGCCGGCTTTCTGGACGCACTTCGCGGGAGCGTCGGTGGCCCGGACGCTCGACGACAAGTGGCTGAAGGCGCCGGCCTCAGGCCAGTTTGCGCCCATCGCGGCTCTGACCAACATGCAGCTGCTGTTCGGCAAGGTGCTGCTGAGTCACGGTTCCCTCCAGAAGGTGGGCACCTCGACCGTGAATGGTCAGAAGGTGGTCGGGGTCAGGGATTCCAAGGCGGGAGGGATCCTCTACGTGGCGGCCACCGGGCGGCCCTATCCGGTCGAGGTGGTCAAGCGCGGGACGGGTGCCGGGCGGATCGTCTTTGACCGCATCAATCAGCCCGTGGCGCTCGCGCCTCCGGCGAATTCCCGAAGCCTCGCCCAGCTCCACTGACCTAAAGCAGCTTGACGCGGGCTGAGGCGATGATCAGGATCGGCTCATGACGATGGACGCGACCGAACAGGCTCGGCTGGTCCGCGACGGCGAGGTCTCGCCGGCAGAGCTTGTCGACGAGGCGATCGAGCGCTTGGAGCGGCTGAACCCGCAGCTGAACGCGGTGATCCATCCCCTGCTCGATGAAGCCCGCGACGCCGCGGCCGGTGAGTTGCCGGATGGCCCGTTCCGCGGGGTTCCCTTCCTGGTCAAGGATCTCTCCTGCTACATGAAGGGGGTCCCGGTCCATGAGGGCATGCGGGCCGTGCGGGACGCCGGCTATGTCGCCGACCACGACATGGTGATCGCCGAGCGCCTGCGCAAGGCCGGCTTCGTGATCCTGGGGCGGACGAACGTACCCGAGCTGGGCATCCTGCCCACCACCGAGCCGGTCGCCTACGGCCCCACCCATAATCCTTGGGATCTCGAGCGGTCCCCGGGGGGCTCGAGCGGCGGCTCGGCCGCCGCCGTGGCGGCCGGAATCGTTGCCGCCGCCCATGCCAACGACGGCGGCGGATCGATCCGGATCCCCGCCAGTCACTGCGGCCTGGTGGGGCTGAAGCCCTCACGGGCCCGCGTATCGCTGGCCCCCGATTTCGGCGACGTCATGGCCGGGCTCGTCATCGAGCTCGCGGTGACCCGCAGCGTCCGCGACGCCGCGGCGATCCTCGACGCCATTCAGGGTCCGGTGCCCGGCGATCCCTACGCCGCCCCTCCGCCGGACCGGCCGTACGTGGAGGAGGTGGGGGCCGACCCCGGGCGGCTGCGCATCGGGGTGATGACCACGCCACCGGGCGGCCAGTTCGAGACCCATCCAGAATGCGTCGAGGCGGCGCGGAACGCAGCGGCAGCGCTCGAGGAGCTGGGTCACCACGTCGAGGAGTCCCATCCGGCCGAGATGGATGTGCCTGAGCTCATCACCAACTTCATCGTGCGCTGGACGACGGCTCAGGATTGGAACCTCAAGTACTGGGGCATCGCGATCGGCCGCGAGCTGGGACCGGACGATGTCGAGCCGTGCACGTGGGCGCTGGCCGAGCAGGGTCGGTCCCATACCGGCGGCGACTTGCTCCGGGCCATCGAGGAGGCCCAGGGCGCGAGCCGGCGGATCGCCGCCTGGTGGGCCGAGGATGGCTTCGACCTGCTACTGACGCCGACCTGCGCCGAGCCCCCGCCGCGCCTCGGCGAGTTCGATGCCCCGCCTGAGCACCCGCTGGCCCCCCTGCTGCGGGCCATCCCCTTCGGGACGTTCACCGCGGGGTTCAACACGACCGGCCAGCCGGCGATCTCGTTGCCGCTCCACGTGACGGCCGACGGGCTCCCCGTCGGGGTCCAGCTGGTCGCGGCCTTCGGACGGGAAGACGTGCTGGTCCGGATCGCCACCCAACTGGAGGAAGCGCGGCCCTGGGCCGGTCGCTTCGCCCCGGTTCACGCTGACGCGGCCTGATCCACCTCCATGGCCTATGACGAAGAGCTGGCGAACCGGATCCGGGAGCTCATCGGGGCCGAGCCGGGGCTGACCGAGAAGCGCATGTTCGGCGGGCTGGCCTTCCTCATCAACGGGAACATGTCGGTCAGCGCCAGCGGCCAGGGCGGTCTTCTGCTCCGCGTGAATCCGGATGAGAGCGACGGGCTGGTGAAGGCGCCGAACGCGGAGCTCTTCGTCATGCGAGGTCGCGCGATGCCGGGCTGGATGCGAATCGCCCCGGAGGGACTGCGGACGAAGCGTGAGCTGGAGCGCTGGGTTAGACGCGGCGTGACCTACGCCCGGTCACTTCCGCCCAAATAGCCGCTCTCCTACCGGACCGACGGCTCAGAAGTTGGGGCCGGCGTTGGCCCCCAGGCTGTTCAGCCAGGCGCGCATGTAGCGCCCGGCGGGTGTGATCTCCCCTTCTTCGTAGCCGGTGGTGGCGACGGCCAGGGTGATCCCGTTGGGGGTTGACCATCCATACTCGATCCCGGTTCCCGAGGCGGCGTAGCGGGCAATCGCCTGTCCCTGCTGGAGGATCGTGCCGGGACGCGCCAGGTCAGTGATCTCCTCGGCCACGTACTGAACCTTCCCCGCCTCCGCGCCGTTGAGCAGCTCCCAGTAGATCAGGGGCTGGCCGGCGTACCAATCCGGCTCGATGGCGAGGATCTTGACTCGGCCCGGGGCCATGATCGGGGCCCCGACGGGCAGCGTGGCATCGACGCCCTGGTCCGTGCGCTCCCAGCGATTGACGTAGCGAAGTGGATCGATGTAGCCGGCTCCGTTGACCGGCGCGTAGACGATCTCGGCCTTGAGCTCTTTGCGGATCTGAGTCAGCGAGGGAGCGTGGGCGCTGACATCACCCACGGGGTCGTTCGGCGTGATCGCGGCCGCCTGATCGCCGGCCGACGGCTCCACCGCCTGCGGATGAACCTTGAACGGCGCCACGCTGGTGTTGGGGTCAGCGCGGCCAGAAGAGCTAGAGGAGCCGCAGCCAGCGAGAGCGAAGGCGACGACGAGGATGAGGAGCGCGTTGCGCTTCATCGACAGCAACCGAGTATGCCGAGGATTCACCTGAGGCATGACAGCAGGGACGCGTAGATAGATTTCGGCAGACGGGGCGGACGTCTGGAGGGCAATACCATGCGGAACCGATGACCACGGACAGAGTCGCGGCAGGTTCCGAGGGAGCCTACGAGGTGCCTTCGGCGTACCTCGAGCGCTACGCCGATCTGCTGATCAACTTCGCGCTGGGCGGTGGCGCGGGCATCAAACGTGGCGATGTGGTCCAGCTGATCGCTCCGGAGACCGCCAAGCCGCTGTATGCCGAGCTGTCACGAGCCGTATGGCGCGCGGGAGGGCACGTGATCCATGACTACCGCCCCGACGAAGGCCCCGGGGTCAACCTGAAGCGTGACTTCTTCGAGATCGCCGACGGCGAGCAGCAGTCGTTCTTTCCGGGTCGCTACTACCGCGGCCAGATGGACGAGATCGACCACTTCGTCTTCATCATCTGCGAGACCGACCCGCATGGGCTGCGCGACGTCGATCCCAAGAAGCTCCTGACCCGTCAGCGCTCGTTCGCCCCGCTGGTGGAGTGGCAAACCGACAAGGAGAACGCCGGACGGCTGACCTGGACCGCTGGTCTCTACGGCACATCGGGCATGGCTGCGGAGGCCGACCTCTCGCTCGAGGAGTACTGGCAACAGATCATCCAGGCCTGCTTCCTGGACGACGAGGATCCCAAGGCACGGTGGCGAGAGGTGGCCGAGACGCTGACGAGCTACACCGCGGCCCTGGGCGCGCTGCCCATCGAGCGGCTCCACGTCCGGGGCGAGGACGTCGACCTGTGGCTGACCCTGGGCGAGAAGCGGCGGTGGATCGGGGGCGAGGGACGGAACATCCCCAGCTTCGAGATCTTCACGAGCCCGGACTGGCGCGGAACCGAAGGGCGGATCCGGTTCAGCGAGCCGCTCTACATCTACGGGTCGCTGATCACCGGAATCGAGCTCGAGTTCCACGACGGGCTGGTGGCCCGCGCCAGCGCGGCGCAGAACGAGAATCTCCTGCTGGAGATGCTGGCCACCGAGAACGCCAACCGCGTGGGTGAGTTCTCGCTCACCGACGCGCGCCTCTCCCGCGTCAGCCACTTCATGGCCGAGACCCTGTTTGACGAGAACATGGGGGGGCCGTTCGGCAACACGCACGTCGCCGTCGGTAAGGCGATCACCCAGTGCTACGACGGCGACCCGGAGCGGCTCTCACCGGAGGACTGGGAGCGGCTCGGCTTCAACGACTCCGTAGTCCACACCGACATCGTTTCGACTACCGATCGCGAGGTCACGGCGGTCATGCGCGATGGCAGCGAGCGCACGATCTACGCCGGCGGTCAGTTCCAGCTCGACGCCTAGGGGTCGGGCGATGAGCCTGCTGCCGGACTACTCGCGCCAAGCCGAACGCTATGACGAGACGCGGGGGGCGAGCCCATCGGTCCTGCGGGTGATGACGGAGGCGCTGAGCCAAGCGCCCGGACGGCGGCTGGCTGACGTCGGCGGTGGCACCGGCAACTACGCCGCGGCGCTGAGGCGGGAAGGTTGGGACCCAATCGTGATCGACCGCTCGGAGGCGATGCTCGCCCGGGCGGTGGCCAAGGGCCTTGAGACCGTCAAGGCCGACGCCCAGCAGCTGCCCTTCCCCGACGCGTCGTTCGATGCCGTGACGATGGTCTCGATGCTCCATCACGTCGAGGACCGTTCAGGCGCCCTGGCCGAGGCCCGCCGCATCCTGCGTCCGGGCGGCCGGCTCGTGGTCAAGGGCTTCACCGCCGAGGACAGCGATTCGTTGTGGATCCTCTCCTACTTTCCCTGCAGCCGCCCCTGGATGGAGGCCACTCACCCGGCTCGGGCCTGGTTCGCGGCCGAACTACCCGGGGCTGAGTTCTTGCCGTTTGAGCTCACCGACCTCGAGGACGCGTCGCTGGCCGCCCTCTCAGCTGACCCCGAACGGGTCCTGGCAGCCGGCGAGCGCGGCGACACGAGCTACTTCGAGCGCCTTCGGCGCGACCACCCGCGGGAGCTCGACGCCGGCCTGACCCGGTTGCGAGCGGACATCGCGGCGGGGTGCGCCCCGCGTTGCCCCGGGACGGCGACCATCCTGAGCTGGACCAAGCCGGCTGATCCGGCTGGCTAGGCACCCAGCTTGGGGGGCCGGCTGCCCGGGCGCGCCAGCAGGTGGGTCTGATTTGAAGTCACGCCGCGATGAGTTTTTGCCGTCGGACTGGTCGGTAGTGTGAAATCAGGGATGAGGAAACGATGACCGAGCACCTGAGTACACGCACCCGCTGGCTCGCCCTCGTGATTCTCTGCGTGGGCGACCTGATGATCGTCGTCGACACGACGGTGGTGAACGTCGCCCTGCCCTCGATCCGGCGGGATCTCGGCTTCACCCAGACCTCCCTGGCCTGGGTCGTCAACGCCTACATGCTTACGTTCGGCGGCTTCCTGCTCCTGGCCGGGCGCTTCGGTGACCTGTTCGGCCATCGCCGCTTGTTCCTCGTCGGCACCGGCGCGTTCACGCTGGCCAGCCTGGTCTGTGGCCTCTCAACAAGCCAGGAGATGCTGATCGCGGCGCGCGCGGTTCAAGGACTGGGCGGTGCCCTGGTCTCGGCGCTCGCCTTCTCGCTCATCGTCGTGCTCTTCACCGAGCCCGCCGAACGGGCCAAGGCGATGGGGGTGTTCGGCTTTGTCATGGCCGGCGGCGGGAGCATCGGCGTTCTCGCCGGCGGTGTGCTCACCGACCTCGTCGGCTGGCACTGGATCTTCCTGGTCAACCTGCCCATCGGCATTGCCGTCACGGTGGCCGGAATGAGGCTGCTTCCCTCGGTCGACATCCGCGGCCAGGCCCAGCGCCTCGACGTTGGCGGCGCCGTCGCCATCACCGGCGGGATGGTCCTTGCCGTCTACGCGATCGTCAATGGCAACACGGCTGGCTGGACGTCGGCGCAGACGCTGGGTCTGCTCGCGGCGGCGGTTGTCATCCTGGCCGGGTTTGTCGCCTGGGAGCGCCGGGCCTCGGCACCGCTCATGCCGCTCGGCATCTTCCGCCACCGCAACCTGAGCGTGGCCAACGTCGTGGGCGTGTTCTGGGCCGCGGCGATGTTCGCGCTCTTCTTTCTCTCGGCGCTCTACCTCCAGCTCGTGCTCGGTTATAGCCCGCTTCAGGTCGGCCTCGCCTTCCTGCCCGGCAACCTGATCATGATGGCCTTCTCGCTTGGCCTCTCGGCCAAGCTGGTCACCCGCTACGGCTTCCGGGCGCCTCTGGCCTTCGGGCTCGGGGTGGCGACGCTGGCTCTCCTGTGGCTGGCGCGCGCACCCGTGCACGGCACGTTTGTGGTCGACGTGCTGCCCACGATGATCCTCTTCGGGATCGGAGGCGGGCTCGCCTTCAATCCGGTGCTCATGGCAGCGATGAGCGATGTCGAGCCCCAGGAGTCGGGCCTCGCTTCCGGCATCGTCAATACTGCCTTCATGATGGGTGGCGCCCTGGGTCTCGCGGTTCTGGCCAGTGCCGCCTCGGCGCGCACGCAGCACCTGGCCGCGACCGGCCACGGACCGCTGGCCGCGCTCACAGGCGGTTATCACCTGGCCTTCGTCCTCGGCGCCATCTTCTCGATCATCGCCGGGGTCGTGGGAGCGACCTTCCTGCGTAACCGCACCGTGCCGGCCGGCGCGGTCCGCGGCGAGCCCGCGCTGGAGCCCGCCTGATGTATCGCTCGCCACCCTTCCTGGTTCGGCTGGCCATCTCGTGGCTCACGAACGCCGTGGTGCTGGCGATCGTGGCCGCAGTGCTCCACGGTGTGCATGTTCGAGATGCGGGCGCGCTGCTCGCTGCGGCGGCCGTGTTCGGCGTTCTGAACACGATCCTCAAACCGCTGCTCCGACTCGTCACCCTGCCCCTCGCCATCCTTACCTTCGGGATCGCCTGGTTCTTTGTCTCGATGCTCATGCTTGTGATCACCAAGGCGATCGTCAGCGGGTTTCAGATCCACGGCTTCGGAACCCTGGTTGAAGCCACCTTGATCGTCTGGGTCGTGAACGTCGTGCTCGACTTCACCCCCGGGCCGTGGCAGGTCACCGGCCGCCGCAGGCGCCGCCGGACGCGGCGCGAGCCCGAGGCGAGCTGACCGAGCTCAGAAGACGAACGGAATCAGCATCTTGCTTGTTGCCCGGTAGGCGGGGTAGGCGTCGGGGAAGGCGGTGGTCATCAGCCGCTCCTCCACCCGCGCGCTGTAGATGAAGTAGGAGCCCAGCCCGGCCAGGATGACCAGCCACCATAGGGTCGCGGCCAGCGCCGAGCCGAGCATGGCCAGCAGCAGGCCCGAATAGATGGGATGGCGAACAAACCGGTAGGGACCCGAAGTGACGAGCTCAGGCCGTTCCTTCTCCGTCATCGGCATGCCCCAGTTTCGCCCCAGGTAGACGCGGGCCCATATGGCCACCCCCAACCCGGCCGCCAGGAGGAGGAGCCCCAGGGCGCGTACGGGCGGGCTGTGAATGGCCCCCCCAGTGGCGCCCGACGACCGCAGGACAACGAAGGCGATCACGAAGAGCAAGCCGGGCACGCGGGCGCGCCGAGGCCGGGCACCGGGCGTCGCCGTGATGGCGGCGAGAAACCAGCCGACCCAGAACACGCCCCAGACGACGGCCACGATCACTTCGATGCTCATGCCGCCCTCAGACGGATCCGTTGGGCTCGAGCCTCAGGCCACGATCGGTGACGGGAGCCGACTGGACGATCGACGTGGTCGTCTGGCCGTAGAGCGTGAAGCGGTCGATCACCTCCTCGAGGTGATCCACGTCGCGGACATGGGCGGTCAGGATGAAGCAGTCCTCACCCGTGATCCGGCGGCAATCGACGACCTCAGGGGTCTGCCGGGCCAGCTCGGCCACCTTCGGGAGCTGACGTGGTGCGGGACGGACCCGCACTACCGCGCTCAGCTCGAGCCCCAACCGTCGTGGGTTGAGCCGGGCGTGGTAGCCGAGGATCACCTCTTCCTGTTCGAGGCGCTGGAGCCGCTCGGCCACTGCCGGAGCTGAGAGGCCGACGCGCCGCCCCAGCTCGGCCAGCGTCAGCCGGGCGTCGTCCTGGAGTTCGGCCAGGAGGCGAAGGTTTGTGGCGTCCAGCAGAGAATCATCGGCTGTGCCGCGCTTTCTCCTTTGATCCTTAGGCATGAACGGGAGGATACCTGCTGTTGCCCATGTACGAAGGGCATGAGGCCGAGCATTCTTCTGGGTGTGGATCCCCAGTTCGCAGTGCCTGCCCCGAGGCTGGCGGCGAAGCTGCCTCCCCACGCCTACTTCGCGATCAGCGCCGTCTTTCACTACCTCGGCCCCTCCTTCGCGGTGCTCCTGTTCACGCGCGTCGAGGTGCTCGGCGTGGCCTGGCTGCGGATCGCTTCCGCCGCGCTGATCTTCGCCCTGTGGCGGCGCCCGTGGAGGCGGTTCGCGTCGCTCGATGGCTCCGGGCGGCGGCTGATCTTGGTCTGGGGGGCCGTTCTGGCCATCATGAACTCGTGCTTCTACATGGCCATCCACAAGCTCCCACTGGGAACCGTGGCCGCCATCGAGTTCCTCCCCGTAATCGCGCTGGCGGCCCTGGGTGCGCGGTCGGCGCGCAACCTGCTGGCGCTGTCGATGGCGGTGCCCGGCGTGTATCTGCTCACGCACATCCACCTCGCGGGCGCCTTCACCGGTTTCGTCTTCGCGTTTGCCAACGCCGGGCTGTTCGCTCTCTACATCGTGCTTGCCGACCGCGTGGCCAAGCATCCTCGCCTGAGCGGAATGGACGGCCTGGCCGGCGCAATGCTCGTCGCCGTGCTGGTGGTGACGCCGATCGGCGGCTGGCAGGTCCTGCGGGCGGCCGCTGACCCCGTGGCCCTGGCGGCCGGAGTCGGGGTGGGCGTCTCGTCCTCGGTGATCCCCTATGTCACCGACCAGCTGGCCATGGCCCGCCTACCGCGGGCCACCTACGCCACGATGGTTGCGCTGCTGCCTGCGCTCGCCACCGTCGTCGGGATCATCGTCCTGGCCCAGATCCCGAGCTGGGTCGAGGTCTTGGGCATCGCGCTGGTGGTTGCCGGCGTGGCCCTTCATCGTCCGTCACGATGAGGGCATGGGCGCGGCGGATCTCCGCAAGCACTGCCTCAGCTTCTCCGGCTCGCTCGAGGCAACCCCATTCGGGCCCCAGACGGCCGTGTTCAAGGTCGAAGGCAAGATCTTCGCCATTTCCAGGCTGGCTGCCGACCCGCTCGAGGTCAGCCTGAAATGTGAGCCGCAGCTGGCCGAGCAGCTACGTGACGCTCATGCTGCGGTCCGCCCCGGCTACCACCTCAACAAGCGGCACTGGAACACCGTGACGATCGACGGATCGATCTCCGATCAGATGCTGAGGGACATGATCGAGGACTCCTACGACCTGATCGTCAGCCGGCTTCCCCGGTCTCGACGGGACGCGCTTGGTTGGAAACCAACCGCCGCGCCAGGCGTGACCGGGGATAGCCCAGGGCGTATTCGGCGGGCTAGATCAGCTGGACGTTTGCCGCCGCCGGGCCCTTTGGACCCTGCTCGGAATCAAACGAGACCTTCGCACCCTCAGGCAGCGATTTGAAGCCGCTGCCGGCGATGGCGGAGTGGTGGACGAAGAGGTCCTTGCCCTGATCGTCGGGCGTAATGAAGCCGTAGCCCTTTTCGTCGCTGAACCATTTGACGGTTCCGGTTGCCATTTAGTCCCTCCCGGGAGGTCGTGTGCTGCGGAACGTGGGAGGTGCTAAAGCACAACTACGAACGCTGGCACGATATGCCGGGGAGCCCCGGCCGCAGCGCTCCAGGGTAGCGCGCAACAGGCAAGCCTCGGGTGCCGGGGGCAGCGCACCGATCCGTCCGCCACCGTATTGTCACGCGCGATAGGTGGACCATTGGTCTGCGAAGCCAACGAAGGAGCGGCAGGACCGATGGGAACCGTGACGCTACCTGCCGCACCGACTGGGGGTACCCAGCCCGCGACTCCTTCGAAGAAGGCGTGGTGGGTCGAGGCCCTTGAGCCCTACGCGCGCCCAGATCTGAGACGCGGCGTGGGGTGCCTGCTCACGTCGGTGGTCCCGTACGTGGCGCTGTGGCCCGCGATGTACTACCTGCTGCGCGTCTCCTACGCCCTGACGCTCCTGGTCGCCTTGCTGGCGTCGGGATTCCTGGTGCGGACCTTCATCGTGTTTCACGATTGCGGCCACGGATCGTTTCTGCCCAACAAACGAGCCAACCGGTGGGTCGGCGCTCTCACTGGATTGCTGGTCTACAACCCCTACTTCGCTTGGACACACGAGCACGCGGGCCACCACGCAAGCTCAGGAGATCTCGACCGACGTGGTGTCGGGGACGTCGACACGTGGACAGTGAGCGAGTACCAGTCCAACGGTTTCCTCGGCCGGCTCGGTTACCGCTTGCTACGCAGCCCGTTCGTGATGTACACCGTCGGCCCGCTCTGGGCGCTCGCCCTGGAGCCGCGAAAGCTCCCGTTCGGCGCCCGGCGCCGGGTGCTTCGGAGCCACGCGCTCACGAACCTTGCGGTGCTTGCCATGGTCGGGATGCTGGTGTGGCTCCTGGGCTGGCAGGCCTTTCTGGAGATCCAGCTCCCCCTGGTCCTGTTTGCCGGCGCGGCCGGCATCTGGTTGTTCTACGTCCAACACCAGTTCGAGGATGCCTACTGGACGCGTTCGGGAGAGTGGAGCTACGCCGAGGCGGCGCTAAAGGGCAGTTCCTACCTCAAGCTCCCCAAGGTGCTCCAGTTCTTCTCCGGCAACATCGGTCTGCACCACGTCCATCATCTCCAGCCGCGGATCCCGAACTACAGCCTTCAGCGTGCGCACGACGAGAATCCGTTTCTCCACGCCGCTCCGACGATTTCCTTCTGGGAGGGCATACGCACGATCAACCTGAAGCTGATCGATGAGCCGAGCGGGCGCCTCGTGTCCTTTGCCGAGGCCCGGCGGTCCGCCCGCGCGGCGACGCCTTCGAGCTAGTTCTGGCTCAGCCAGTCGAGCACGACCCGGGGTCGCTGCTCGGGGATCCAGTGTGCGACGCCCGGCACGGCCTCGACTCGGAGCTGCGGCTGCCCGGGGTCGGGGCCGGCCCTGAGTCCTCTCGTCACCAGGTCCTGGTCGCCGTACATGACTGTCGTCGGGACCTGCAATTGTGCTGTTTCGTAGCGACCCCGCGCGATCGGCAGCACCTCCCGGGTCAGGAAGGTTCGGTACATGGCGACGGTGACGCGGGGCGGGATGTTTGCGGCGAACAGCTCGACGTCCGCTACCGGCAGGCGATCACCGCCTCGGCCAGCTTGGAGAATCCTCGGCACCATCCGCTCCGCCGCCCACGGCCCGATGAACGGCAGGCTGATCGGCCCCTGATACCCCAGTAGGGCCAGCTGGCGCGGGTGCGGCGGCAGCCAGAGGTGGGGGACGCTCATGATCAGCGCCCGCGTGAGCCGATGCGGCGCCCTGAGCGCCGCGAGCATGCCAATCCAGGCCCCCCAGTCGTGACCGATCCACGTCACCCGCTCGATGTCGAGGGCGTCGAGGAGCGCAAGCAGGTCGGTCGCCAGCTGCTCTTTCTCGTAACCCCACTCTGGCGCATCGGACCAGCCGAACCCGCGCAGGTCGGGCACGATGAGCCGGTGGTCCTCGGCCAGGAGCGGGATGAGATGACGCCACTCCCACCAGTTCTGGGGCCAGCCGTGGACGAGCATGACCGGCGGCGCGTTGGCCGGGCCGGCCAGGGCGACGTGGAGACGAAGCCCGCCGGCATCGAGGTACTCGTGCTGGACTCCGGCCAGGTCCGGGGGCGAGCTCTCAGTTCGTTCATTGGTCACGGCGGGTGCTCCTCTCAGACCGGGACGCGTCGGTTGTTCAACTTCTCGTAGATCGGACGGCACGCCTCAGCGACGGCCGCATCGTGGTCCGACAGGTTCGTCTCCCGTGGGCGTCGGGCTTCGAATCCCGTCGAGGCCCAGACCGCGGTGTACCAATGCGGCGCCCACACCCCGTCCGACTCGCGCGGTCCCGGCGGCCAGGAGAGCATGCGGGCGCTGAACGGGATGCCTAGCCAGTCACAGAGCCAGCGCAGATGGGCTTCGGGCGCACCCAAGAACTCGCCTGCGTCGAGGATCGGCACTTCGAGGCCGTGCTCCTCCCACAGCTTTAGCAACCATTCCTGCTGGGGCAGCCCGATGTCCTCCGGCTCGCATGATTCCCGAGCGCGGACGTAGGAGGCGACCACCTCCACGGGGTCGCGGATGAGCAGCACGTTGCGGAAAGCGAGCGTCCACCCGAGGTCCATGTCCCGGGAGACGTGGTGGGCCATGTGCTTGGCGTAGTGGACGTGGCGGCCGGGCGGGAGCGGCGCCGAAAGGCCGGCGATGGCCGGCTCCAAATTGGTCGGCTGGGAGGCCACGACCGCCTCGCGCGCCGGGTGGTTGATGCCGGTGCGCGCGAGGTAGGCGGCGTACAGGGGCTCATCGACCACCACCGTGTCCGGGCGGTTCTCGAACGCACGCATCATCGCGGTGGAGATGTTCCGCGGGCCAGACCACATTGCCACGCGGACGGGCTGGCTCATGGCGCGACGCGGTCTGCCACGTCGCTGTCGACGAGGCTTCGGTACAGCGCCTGCAGGCGCTCGACCACCGGCCCGCGCCGGCCCTCGCCGATCGTTCGCCCATCGACCGACCGCACGGGTACGACGCCGGCGAACGTGCCCGTTACGAAGGCCTCCTGGGCCGAGTAGACGTCCGTCAGGCTGAACGTCGTCTCCCGCGCCGGGAGGCCGTGGGCACGGCAGATCTCAAGCACGTTGGCGCGCGTGATGCCCGGCAGGCAGTAGCGACCGTCTGACGTCAGCACCTCAGGACCCTGTTCGGGCCCCACGACGATGAAGAAGTGAGTCGAGTTGCAGGTGGCCACGAATCCGTCGGGATCGAGCATCAGCGCCTCGTCGGCGCCGGCCGTGTAGGCCTGGATGCAGGCGGTGATGTCGTTCAGCTTGGAGTGCGTGTTCAGCTTGGGGTCGAGCGTGTCCGGCGCGGCCCGGCGGACGTGGGTCGTGAACAGCGTGATGCCCTCGCGGACCGTCGCCGGGAGCGGCTCCTTGTGCTCGGCGATGATCACCACGGTCGCCGGGCCGGCCGTCACGCGCGGGTCCTGGTAGGGGGTCCGCTTCAGACCGCGGGTGACCATCAGCCGCACATGGACGCCGTCGGTCATTTCGTTGGCCCGAAGCGTCGAGTAGATCGCTTCGGTCAGCTCGCCGCGGTTGAGACCGACATCGAGCACGATGGCCCGCGCCCCCTCAAACAGGCGATCGAGATGGCGCTCGAGGAAGGCCGGATGTCCTGCCCGGACGCGCAGCCCCTCCCACACGCCGTCACCCAGGACGAAGCCGGCGTCGAACACCGAGACCACCGCTCGTTGACGCGGGACGAGCTGGCCGTTGACCCAGACAAGGATCCGCTCATTGCGCGGATCGTCTTGGAAGTCGTGCGTCCCGTGGGCCATCGCGCGAAGCGTATGGCAGACCCACAGGGCTGCTTCCCCCGGGCGACCGGTTACGTTTCTAGCCACGGGCAATCTCCCCGCTCGCCGCGTTCGGTAAGCCCAAGCTTGACGGAGAGGCTACGTCTACAGCGCTAACAGTCCCTGTCATTCGATGACTGCGATCTCTCCCTCCGGATCGCCGCAATCCCAATCACCGCCCAGGCGTCTGCTCTTGGTCCGGCTGCTGCTGGTCGCGATCGTGATCGGGTGCTTTGCCGGCCTTGGCATGGAGCTGTTGGTGGGCGCGGCCCCCGGGACGGTGAGTGTGTTCCCGGTCCCCGGTGATCGGGTGGCTTCGCCGGACACGCAGATTGCCTTCCGCGGCGTCCCGATCAGCCAGCTGGGGAGAATCGAAGTTACGGGTTCACGGAGCGGCAGGCACGAAGGTCGGCTGCTTGCCGACTCGGATGGCCACGGGGGCAGCTTCTTACCGCGCAAGCCGTTCCTGCCCGGGGAGCTCGTGACCGTGCGCACCCACCTGCACGTGCGGGGCGGCCGCCGAGGGACGTTCCGCTTCACCGTCGCCGATCCGGCCGGCGCGATCCCGCTCTCCGCGCTTGGACCTGCTCCCCGGGTTGCCGGGGACCTGGATTCGTTCCGCTCCGCCGCGGACCTATCGCCGCCTGCCGTCGACATCACGACGCCGTCCACCGATCCAGGTGAGGGCGAGATCTTTCTCACTCCCCAGCAGGGCCCGGTGCAGAACGGACCGATGATCATCGCCCCGAGCGGAGACCTGATCTGGTTTGACCCGCTGCCGAAAGGCGAGATGGCCGCCGATCTCCGGGTGCAGCGCTATCACGGCAGGCCAGTCCTCACCTGGTGGCAGGGATACAGCGGCGCCGGGCTCGGCCTCGGCGAGGACGTGATCGATAACTCGTCCTACCGGCAAATCGCGGTGGTGCATGCGGCCAATGGGTTGAGTGCCGACCTGCACGAGTTCACGCTCACCCGTCAGGGAACGGCGCTGGTCACGGCCTACTACCCGGTGCACTGGAACCTCTCGAGTGTCAAGGGCCCGGCGCAGGGAATCGTGCTCGACTCGGTCGTGCAGGAGATCGACATCAAGACCGGGCTCCTGCTCTTTCAGTGGGACAGCCTTGACCACGTCCCCCTCACCGACAGCTACGAGCCGTTGCCTGGGAGCGCCGGACAGCCGTACGACTACTTTCATATCAACTCGATCCAGCAGCAAAGGGACGGCAGCCTG
Source organism: Solirubrobacteraceae bacterium (assembly GCA_035505215.1). Classification (GTDB taxonomy): domain Bacteria; phylum Actinomycetota; class Thermoleophilia; order Solirubrobacterales; family Solirubrobacteraceae; genus Palsa-465. Next base: position 33,348 of record DATJQY010000022.1, read on the forward strand.
ATCATTTCCGCTCGTAATACATGGGCTGCGTACAAGGTCTCGTCACGGACGGGCAGGGTGATCTGGACGCTGGGGGGCAAGCACTCAACCTTTGCGCTCGGCAGCGGAGCGGCGTTCGCCTTTCAGCACAGCGTGCGATTGCGCTCGCGCAGTGACAGCGTCGTCGTATTTGACGACGGCGCCGGTCCTCCCGTGGTCCACAACCAATCGCGGGCGCTCACGCTCACGCTCGACCCCCGGCGCAAGACGGTCAGGGTCGCCCGTGTAGAGGAGCACTCACCGCCGCTGCTGGCGAGCTTCGAGGGCGACGTGCAACCGCTCCAGAACGGCGACCAATTCGTAGGTTGGGGCCAGCAGCCCTACTTCACCGAGTTCAACGCTCGCGGGCAGGTTGTTTTCGACGGGCGCTTCGTCGACGCGAACTCGAGCTACCGGGCCTACCGCTATCAGTGGTCCGCCACCCCGCAGAGCCGGCCGGCCGTCGCTGCCTCGACCAGCGGCGGCGCCACGGCGGTCTACGTCAGTTGGAATGGAGCCACGACGGTGGCGGCCTGGCGGGTCCTCTCCGGAGCCACGCCCCAGCGTCTGAGTCCGGTGAAGACGGGCCGGAGAGCCGCCTTCGAGACCGAGCTGGTGGTCCCAGCCGTCCCGTACGTCGCAGTCGAGGCGCTTGACGCGCGCGGGCGGGTCCTGGCGAGGTCAGCCACGGTTCATCCGTCGTAACGCTCCTTGGATGCATTGGTGCACCGTCAGGGCTGACCGGCCTTTTCGCGGGCCCGTTGGGTGACCGTCGCCTTCTCCTCGAGCGTCATTGCGCCGGGGTGCCCCTCCCCCGGCCAGGGAGTCAGCAGGAGAAGCAGCCTTGCCGTGGTCCGGGCCAGCACTGCGTGCCGCTCACCGGGGGCAAACTCGACCGTCAGACCCGGGCCGCCGGTCAGCCGCTCGCCGCCCGCGGTGGTGAACTCGACCTCCCCGTCGATCACGATGACCCAGGCCCGCTCGTGCACCTGATGGTCCTGGAGCTCCTCGCCAGCCGGGATCTCCAGCGCCACCGCCCTCGAATCCTCGGCCGTGGCGAGGATCGCGGGCGCGTGGGGCCTGAGCTTAAGGGTTCGGATATCCCAGCTGTTCATCAGAGCTGCAGCTTGCGTCGACGGGCTGTCGGCCCACAGGTTCTCACAGCTCCGGGGTCCGAGCCTCTACATCTGCCCGCGCCCGTCACGCCCGGACACTCGGCCCGGAGGCTCGCGCGCGAGGCGATCGAGGAGCTGAGTCATCCTCGGCTGGTCCCTCGCGCGCCTGCGCTGAGGGCTGTTGGGCGGGAAGCCCGAGGCTGAAGAACAGCGCCACCAGGGCGATGACCGCGATGACCGAGAGCGACGCGCGCAGAGCGGCGAGGCGGGCGCTGGAGTTCTCCTTCACGATCTCATCCGCTGAGGCATTGGGGACGCCGGCCTGATTTAGCGCGGCCTGGAGGTCCTTGTCTGAGAGGAACGGGACGCCGCTCGCCAGTTGGGTCTTGGCCTTCGACTTGATGTCGCTCGGCACTCTGGGGTTGTTCTGGATGCCGGTCATCAGCGAGCTCGTGAGCGCGGCGATCAGCACTGCGCCACTCAGCGCGGTGCCAATCGATGCCCCGAGATTGGTCACCGTGTTCTGGAGTCCCCCGACGGCGCCGCTCTGCTCATCGGGGACCGCAGAGACAGTGACGCTGCCAAGCTGCGAGGCGAGCGCGCCGATGCCCAAGCCGGCGAGGAGCATCGGCCAGGTAACGATTTCCGGCCCGGCGCCGGCATCAAGCGCGCCGACCATGACTACGAGACCGGCGAACAGGGAGAGAAAGCCGAGTTGCACGACGCGGCGCGGCGAGGCGTCGGGAAACGCCTTGGGGATGCCGGCCGCGGCCAACAGCAGCGTGATCGAGAGGGGGAGCAGACGGACCCCGGTGGCGATAGCCGAGAGGCCAAGCGACACCGAGAGGAAGAGCGGCACGGCGAAGAACAGGCCGGACTGGACGAGGTACTGAAAGCCGAAGCCGGTGAGGCCGCTTCGTAGCGTGCGATTGAGCAGGATCGAGGGGTCGATGAGCGGCTCGCGCTCGGTCTGGATCAGATGGTTCTCCCAGCGAAAGAAGAGCCACAGCACCACCCCTCCGCCGAGCATCAGCCAGATCGCGGGGGAGAGACCAAAGACGGTGGGCGCGTTCGGCTTGGGCGTCACGAACCCCCACGAGCCCGCCTTGAGGATCCCGAAAACGACCAGCCCGAGCCCCAGCGCCGACAGCGCCGTTCCGATCAGATCCAGCTTCGGGCGCGTGCCCGGGGGAGCGTCGGTGATGCGTCGGCCCACGGCGAGGATGGCCAGCACGATCAGCACCTCACCCACGAACACCCAGCGCCACGAGGCATACGTCGTGAACAGACCCCCGATGAGCGGTCCGGCAGCGACCGCGATGGCGCCGGCAGAGGCCACGAGCCCGTAGGCGCGCGGCCGCCCGGCGGCGTCGAAGTTGGCCGCTACCAGGGCGACAATGGCTGGCAGGATCAGGGCCGCGCCGACGCCCTCAAGGAACGACCAGCCGAACATGAGCACGGCCAGGCTCTTCGAGATCGCGGTGATAAACGATCCGCAGCCGTAGATCACGCACCCGATGCCAAAGGCGCGTTTGCGGCCCAGGATCTCCCCAAACTTGCCCCCGGTGATCATCAGCGAGGCCATGACGAGCGTGTAGAGCGTGATCGCGGTCTGAATCCCCGTCACGGTGGTGCCCACGTCCTTGGCGACGGTGGCGATCGATACGTTCATCACCGAGCTGTCGAGCGTCATCAGGAACTGGCCGGCGGCTAGCGTCGCCAGCACGATCCCGGCGGCCCGGGGCGCCGCGCCAGATGAACTGCTCATGGCCGTGACCTAACTTCCCCGGGCCCCGCGAGCAATCCCCCGAAACGGATGATGGCGCTCCCTGGGTTATCCGCTCTGAGCTGGCCTCGGGCTCAGCCTCACGCCGGCGGGTCGTGGCTGATCGTTACGGCCACGCCCTTCGAAATCGTCTGGTAGACGACGCAGTAGCGCTCGGTGAGCTTCAGCAGCGTCTCCACGTCCTCGGGGCTCAGTCCCGGATCAAGCTCGAAGCGCAGATCTATGGCCCGAAAACCCACGGGTGCGTCGCGGTCAACCCCCATGGTGCCGCGAAAGTCGAGCTCGCCGGCGGCGGTTATCCGTCCCCCCGAGAGGGCGATGTCGCGATTGACGGCCACCGACCTCAGCGTGACCCCCGCACAGGCCACGAGCGCCTGCAGCAGCATGTCGCCTGAGCAGGCCAGGGTGCCATCACCACCTGACGCGGGGTGAAGGCCCGCCTCGACGAGCGCGAGACCCGTCTGCACCGAGCACGACACGGCAACGCTGTCGAGGTCTGCCGCCGCTCGGAGGATGACGACGGCCGACTGCTCATCGTCGCGGTAGCGCTGCTTCAGCGGTGCTTGGACTGCCTGGAGTTCCTCTTGCCTCATCGACGGGCTCCCTCCTCAATTGCTTCTGGAACCACAACGCCACGGCGGTGCTCTACGGCAACGATGGCGTGAACCGCGGCACCGAGCAGGTCGCGCATTCCGGTCTGGGGCAAATCTACGCCGGCCACGAGGGTGGCGACAATCCGGCTGACCGCCACGTGCCACCCGGGGGCGCGTGCGCAGGGCCTGGCCACGCTCCGGCGAACCTCCTCGAACGTGAGCGACGCCTGGGTATATCTGCTGCGCTGTGATGACGGATCGCTTTACACCGGCTGGACGGTCGATCTTGAGCGCCGGCTCGCCCGCCACCAAGCCGGCACCGCCAGCCGCTACACGGCCAGCCGGCGGCCCGTCGAACTCGCGCTCGCGATCCCGATGCCTGACCGCACGGCGGCCCGCCGTGAGGAGGCGCGCATCAAGCGGCTGAGGCGGCCGGCAAAGCTAGCGCTGCTGCGCTCCCAAGCGCCGGCCTGACCGCAGGCCCTCGGGGCACGACAGCTTCCGCGGCGGGTGGCGTCGCCGCACGCTGGCAGTCGGTCCGGTCGCAACCCTGCCTTCCCGGGTGTGTTTTGAATCGCGCCAGGTTTGCCTGTCCGTGCCCTTCTTGTCTCTACGATCCTGCTGCTCGTCGCTAGCGCGACCGCGGCGGCGCAGGGGCCTGCCTACGTGGCCCAGCCGCCGACTAAGCAGGTGCTGTATCAGGATGGGCAGACCGACCGCTACCTATTGGGCGGTACCTGGCTCTTCCGCGCGGACCAAACCGATGTCGGCCTGGCTCAGGGCTGGTGGCAGGATCAGGCGTCGACCGAGGGCTGGAGCCCGGTCACGGTCCCGAACTCCTACGACGCGGGCGATTTATCGGCTCAGGCCTATGAGGGATACGTCGGCTGGTACCGCAAGGACTTCACCGTGCCGGCGAACGCGTTCCCGCGTTACGTCCCTGCCGACGCGCGGCAATGGCTCATCCGCTTTGAGTCCGTTGTCTACTCCGCCACGGTCTGGCTCAACGGGCACGAGATCGGGAGCCACGCCGGGGCCTACCTGCCATGGGAGCTCACCCTGAAGGGCCTACGTCCGGGCGTCAACCGGCTGATCGTGCGCGTCGACGATCGCACAGGCCCGTCCGCTCTGCCGGCAGGACCGGGCAGCCCCTGGTGGAACTTCGGCGGCTTGCAGCGAGAGGTGTACCTGCGGGCGGTGGCGCGTGCCGACCTCCAGCAGGTGCTGATCAGTCCCCGGCTGCACTGCCTGCCGGCTTGCCCGGCGACGATCCAAGAGCAGGCGACGGTGCGGAACGTCACCGGCCAGCGTCAGACCGTGCGGCTAGTTGGCTCCTATGGCAGCGCGAGCGTCAACTTCGGCTCGGCGACGCTCGCTCCGCACGCGACCTGGACCGCCCACGCGAGTGTGCTGATCCCGCATCCGCGGCTGTGGTCGCCGGGCAGTCCGACGCTTTACCGGGCCACGCTCAGGCTCACCGACTCCGCCCGGCGCCCGCTTGGGGGCTATCTGGACTACTCGGGTATCCGGTCGATCACGGTCAAGCACGGTCGGCTGGAGCTAAACGGCCGCCCCCTGGATCTGCGTGGGGTTGACCTCCAGGAGGACAACCTCACCTCCGGAGCGGCCCTGACGCCGGCACAAATTGCGCAGCAGCTCGCCTGGACCCATGAGCTGGGGGGAACGGTCATCCGCACCCAATATCCGGTGGGCCCACTGATGGAGGAGCTGGCTGACCGCGAAGGGATCCTGATCTGGTCAGAGATCCCTGCGTGGGGAGTGACGAGGCCGTACTTCAGCCAGCCCGGGTGGGTCGCCCACGCCGAGGAGGTCCTCCGCGAGAACATCCTTGAGAACCAGAACCATCCTTCCATCCTCCTCTGGGCCATCGCCAACGAGCCCGCACAGCCCCCCGACGGCCCCGAGGCGGCCTACTTTCGAGCCGCGGCGTCCATCATCCACCGGCTTGATCCGACCCGACCCGTGGGGATGTCGATCATGGCCATCCCGGGCCAGATGTGCTCGTCTGACTACCAGCCGCTCCAGGTGATCGGGGTGAATGAGTACTTCGGCCTGTTCGACGCCGCCGGTGGGCTCACTGATGATCGAGACTCGCTAAGCCCGTTCCTCGACAGCGTCCGGGCCTGTCACCTGAACCAGGCGCTGATGGTGACGGAATTCGGCTTCGACGGAGACCGCAACGGCCCGGTCGAGGGGTACGGGACATACCAATTCCAGGACAACATGCTCGCCTATCACCTCGGTGTCTTTGCGACCAAGAAATGGCTATCAGGAGCAATCGTCCAGACCCTGCAGGACTTCGTCGCCTTCCCCGGCTATAACGGCGCGGATCCCTCGCCGGACCCGCCGTTCAACCAGAAGGGGCTGATCGACGTGGATGGGAACCCGAAGCCGGCCTTCGCGGTCGTCTCGAGCAGCTACCACGCGACACAGCAAGTCGGACCGTAACTGCCCGATCGACGTGAGCGGGGCCGCCGAACGAGCCCGTCAAGTCGCACGAAAAGCATCTGGCGCGAAAAAGTGGAGCTAGCCGGACTCGAACCGGCGACCTCCTGGGTGCGATCCAGGCGCTCTCCCAACTGAGCTATAGCCCCGAGCGGCGGTGCAAACCGCACGGCGTGGGAATTCTAGCTTCGACGCTTCCACCGGCATCTATGGGAGGGTTAGGGAGGCACGATCACGCGCCCCGCCAGAACGTCTCGGAAGCGGCTTAAAATCTGCGGATTTGCGGGGATTTTGCCGATACTCTCACTGCCGCCGAGTTTTGATGAGCTTTCGCACCCGTCTCACCAGCTTCTTCGTCCTGATCGTCGTGATCCCGATGATTGCGGTGGCCTTCTTGGTCTTTCGGCTCATCAGCGACAGCGAGCAGGGCAAGACCGATGCACGAGCCAACGGCGTCCTCGGTGTGGCGACGAGCCTGTATCGAAGCGAGAGCGTCGCTGCCAGCAGCGACGCCAGGGTCATTGCCCGCGCCTTGAGTTCGCCGACGGGAGCGGGTCATGGCTCCCCTCGTTCGATTCGAGCCACGATCAAGACCCTCGCCGGTCAAGCTGGACTCGCCCGCGTGGTCGTCAGATCCGGCAACCACGTCCTCGCCGATGTCGGTAGTGCCGACGCGGTCGCACCCGGTGAGGCCACTGTGCGTGGACGTCGGCTCACCGTGACGGCATCTGAGATCACAGGCAGCCAGTACGCGGGTGAGATCGTCGTTCCCGGCGTTGGGGTCGTCGTGCGTCAAGGCCCGCGTGTGCTCGCCTCAGCTGGTCCCGCCACCGGGGTGCGAGCGCTGCCCAGCAGCGGTTCGGTGACGATTGACGGCGCCGGCTACCGCGTCCTCAGCCGGCGCTTGGCCGGCTTTGGCTCGACCCCGGTAGAGCTCACCGCGGTGGCGAGCGTGGCCGCCACGGGAGGCTCGGTCACCAGCAGCCGCGTGCTCGCGCTCGCCTTCATCGTCGCTTTCCTCCTCCTTGCCCTCGCCTTCTCGGTCCTGGCCTCCCGCGGGCTCCAGGGTCAGGTGAGCCGGTTCCTGCAGGCGGCACGCCGGCTGGCCGGGGGCGATTTCTCCTCCCCGGTCCCGATCGAGGGCCGCGATGAGTTCGCGGCACTGGGCCAGGAGTTCAACAACATGTCGAGCCAGCTCGAGCAGCGGCTGGACGAGCTTTCTCAGGAGCGCGCGCGGCTTCGCGAAGCCATTCGGCGCATCGGCGAGACATTCGAATCGAACCTTGATCGGCCCGCGCTGCTCGACCTGGCCCTGAAGACTGCTATCGACTCGGTTCGCGGCTCCGGCGGTCGGATCAGCGTGAGGCCGGCGCATGATCAGCCGCTGGCAGAAACCATCCGCCACGGCTCCCTGGAGCCCGTCGACCCAATGCTCGAGGAGGCCGAACGAACGGTTCTGGAGGCCGGTGACGTCGGCGAGGGGGAGGCGAACGGGAACCACGTGATTGCCGTGCCCATGGGGACTCCCGAGTCAGGCGGCTACGTCCACGGGCTGATCACCGTAGTGCGGCCCGGCGAGCCCTTCTCCGCCGACGATCGCGAACTGTTGCGCTCGCTCGCCGCCCAGGCCACGCTGGCGCTTGAGAACGTCGACCTTCACGTCCAGGTGAGCCGCCAGGCCGTGACCGATGAGCTGACCGGGCTGGCCAACCACGGGCGCTTTCAGGATCTCCTGGGGGCGGAGATTGAGGGGGTCCGGCGCTATCACCACGCGCTCGGCCTGATCATGGTGGACATCGACAACTTCAAGTCGGTCAACGACACCTATGGGCATCAGCAGGGCGACGTGGTGCTCAGACGAGTGGCCCGCGTCCTGGCCGATAGCTCCCGTGAGGTCGACTATCCGGCCCGATATGGGGGTGAGGAGCTGGCCGTGATCCTCCCGCACACCGATATCGAAGGCGCCTACGCCATCGCTGAGCGCATCCGGACGTCGATCGAGGCGCTTCGCATTCCGCGGATGGATAACCAGGGCATGCTCCAGGTGACGGCCAGTTTGGGCGTCGCCTCATCGACCGAGGGCGAAAAGAATGCCCTGATCGCCGAGGCCGATGCCGCCTTGTACGAGGCCAAGCGGCGGGGCAAGAACCGAACGGTGACGGCTCCGATCCAAGCCGCGAACCTGGTCAGCGGCGAGTAGCCTTAGGGCCATGGGCCTACTCGACGAAGCCATACGTGAGCACCTCGACCTGAAGCGCCGCAGTGGCGCCGATCCCTCGGAGGTCGATCGACTTGAGCGCGAGGCGCTCGGGCCGGTCCGCCGGAGCCCTCAGGACTCGGCCGACCCGTTGCTTGACCCGGAGAGTTCAGCCGCCACCGACTACCCAGCGGAGGAGGAGGCGCCGTATCCGCACGGGGAGGAGGCGCCGGAGTGGGATGAGGCGTACGCCGATCCCGCCCCGTTTGACCATGCCATGGAGCCATCGGCAGCACCGCCCGCCGAGGACTGGTCTGAGCCTCCGACCGAGGTCGGCCACCTACCCAGTGACGAGGAAGTTGCTCCGGCCCCCGACTCCCCCCGGCATCACGAGATCGCCGAGGAGTGGGAGGCGCACGAGCGCGGTCTGGCCGCTGAACCGGCGGGATACGAGCCCAATGAGCCGGCTCCCGCGCCGCCTGCCCCGACACCAGATCCCTACCCGGCTGCGCCACCCGGCGAGGCCACCGACCATCCCGTCTTTGAAGGCGAGCGGCAACGCCCGCTGCCGCCCGAGCGTGACGATTTCGATCAGGAGACGGCCGAGTACCAGGTCGAGGAGGCCGAGGCGGAAGAGGCCGAGCCCGCAGAGGGCGAGGACGTGCTGGAGGAGACGCCAGATTTCCTTCAGGACACGCCTGACCATGACCGCCTCTGGTTCGAGCAGCGCCCCCCGCGCGACTTCGACTTCGACGGTTAGACTCGGCCCTCGGCAAGGGGCCATAGCTCAGTTGGGAGAGCGCCTGCTTTGCAAGCAGGAGGTCGCCGGTTCGATCCCGGCTGGCTCCACCTCAGAAGCTCTGGTAATCCGGCCTTTCTGACCCGCCCTCGGCCAGCATCTGGCTGCGGGTTACGGCGGATGGAAGCGCTATGGAAGCCACTGCCGTCGGCTTCGATTTGAGGTCGGTTGACTGATGCTCTTCTCGGGTCGTCGGATGGACGCCATCACCGATCCCTTACTCCTGTGCGTGCGATCCCGTCTGACCGGAAGGCGTCCACTCCCGATCCGGTGACGGTCTGGATGGCCGTCGCCGGATCGGGAGTAACCCAGCCGGAGGCGGCGCTGGAGGTGCGAGAGCTCCTCGCGAGCGGCCGTTCCCGACGCCTCCGTACCAGCCGGACGAGGGCACGACGGCGCTACTGGGAGTGCTTCCAGATCGGCAGGTAGGCGTTCGACGACCGCGCTGACGCGGTACTGCTGGTCGTTTTACGGATCTCGCGCGCATCGGCGAGCCTCGACCGCCGCGATCGCATCGATGGTCGAGCCCTCGTCCGCCGATCGCCACAATAACGTCCCCTCGTCGCCAAGGCGGTCGCGTGATGCGAGGTGCCGTGAGGACGAAAGCGGTCGTCCAGATCATGCCGTGGGGTTATGTGGCTCCGCCGATCAAGCGCGTCGGGTCGTCTTTGACGGGGAGCCTGAGACGTGGCTTGAGGCGGACCCGAGGGAACGCGGTGGGGGATGAGTGCGCCCGCTCCTACACTCGACGTCGATGGGTGAAAGCTCGACCGAGCAGCCGGGCGACGCAGGCAAACCACTCGACGCGCGGGTGGTCGCGGCTTCTGCGGCGGCGGGCGTAGCTGCAAGCGCGGGAGCGAGTAGCGCTCACGCCATCGGGCTCGCGCAACCGGAAGGAAAACCAACCATCCCGGTCTCAAGCGTGCTCACGAATCTGATCGAGGGCTACCTCTTCAAAGACCTCGAATCGATGGCTACCGAGATCCAAGCGAAGGAGATAGGCGCCTGCAGTTATCCAATGGTGATGGCTGTCCTGTCCGGCTCGGAGCTCCTCGGAGCAATGACCGGAGACGTAGCTCAGGATGATCGAATCGAGATGTACTGGAAGACCTACATGGCCAAGGTCAACCCGCTATACGGGTACCTGGGCAAGATCGCCTCGCAGCTGGCCCGCAACGGTATCGCCCACACCTACTTCACCCATTTGGGCGTGCTCGTGGTACGCGGCGATTCCCACCGGCATCTGACGCTCTCTGAGGCCGAGGAGGTGATCTTCGACTGCCTCGAGCTGGATAAGGATTTCCGCGTGTGCTACGAGGCTCACGCCCGGCCGTACATCCTGAGCCACGTCGACGATGTCCAGCGGCGCGTCGATGAGCTCGTCCGCTACGACCGCATCAAGGCGCAGAGCCTGATCGATCAGTTGCCCTTCGATCAGTTCCGACAGACGCTACCGAGCGGCAACGAGCTCGCCACACCGCTTCACGTCCGTTCCCCGAAGAGCTGAGCCGCAGCGCCGTCGCGTACGAGGGCTAGACGGTGGACGCCGTTTCGACCTCATTCACCCGCTGCCAGAGATGCCCCGACTCGTCAGCCCTGCTCGGTACCGTCGAGGCGGAATGCCGAACCCGGTGATGCTCTTCCAGAGGGGCGATCTCCGACTCAGCCTGCAAGAGCAGGAGAAGGGTCTGATCCATGAAATCGAGGCCGTCCCCGAAGACCACGTTCTCCACGTGGATGAGGCCGCGTGGGCGATGGCACTCGCGGAACGATGGGCGGTTGAGGCGCCAACGCTCAAGGTCGCTGACATCTGGATGGATGAGCCTCAGCCGGTCCAGGTCGATGTGTCCTGGGACCACTACAGACGCGTCATTTCAGACCCATCACGGCCGGCCTACGTGCCCGGCCACCAGACCACTGTCCATATTCCGTTCTCAGGCGAGAAGCACGTGTTCCAATTGCGTCCGAGCTCGTACACGTTGAACCCGCCGCACGCGAACGTATCGGATCGCGAGCTGCGGCTGGTCATCGAGTACCCGGACGACAACCCCGCGAACATCAAGGCCGAAACCGACGAGCTCGTCAAGAAGGTTGAGCAACACCTCGACGCTGCTCGCATGGACATCGAGTATTGGAACAGCGGTCTATTGAACACGGCGCAAATGGCTATCCGCAGCCGCCGCGAACGCATCGAGCGGCATCACGCGCATGTGCAGCAGACAGGCCTTCCCGTGGGGCCACGGCGGGACCCCTCGAAGACATACATCGTCGATGTCATCGTCCGGCGGCCAGCGCCGCCTCTACCCGCGGCCAACCAAGAGCGACCGATGGAACTGGAGCCGGTGCTGGCGGACGACATCTACGACCACATCCTCGCCGTCATCCGGCAGCACACACTCTCCATGGAACAGAGCCCACATACGTACGCGGGGATGGGAGAGGAAGACCGTCGGCGCGTCATCCTTGATGCGCTGAATACGCACTACCGCGGCCTTGCGACGGCGGAGGCCTTCAACTTCGGCGGCAAGACCGACATCCGCATCGCTCACGATGGCCGGAACCTCTTCATAGCTGAGTGCAAGTTCTGGTCCGGGCAAAAGGGTTTCATCGAAACACTCGACCAGCTCTTCAACTACCAGGCCTGGCGCGACACGAAGCTCGCGGTCCTCATGTTCGTCCGGGAACACGACTTGACGACGATCATCGAACGAGGACGGGCAGCCCTGGAAGCCCACCCGCAGTTCGTAAGTTTGGAGCGGCCCGCGAGCGAGACGGAGCTCCGGGCCACGATGCGCTGGAGGGGTGATGGGCGCCGACGTGCCGACCTCAACGTGTTCTTCATCTCGACGCCGACCGAGTGACGCCGAAGCCTGTAGAGCCGCCGACCGCTCCTGAACCCGACGCTCAGAGAGTAGACCAGCGCGAGGCTCCCGCAGGCGCTCCGCCCAGATGGACAGTCTTCGCGATCGGAGCCGGCGCTGGTGCGGTCACGGCTGGCATCTTGGCTGTGGTCGGCGTCGCCGGTCTGCCGAGCTGGGCGATCGTTGCGCTATCGGTGGCGATCACTGCGGCCTCGAGCCTGGCCACGAACGCTCTCATCGGCCCGGTCTCCCAGCGAGTGGGATCTCTTTGGGTAACCATCGCGGTGCTATTGGCGGTCATCATCGGCACGTTCGTATACCTGGCCTTCCCGGCTGGACCGTCCTTCGTCAACTACGTTCCCAACCGCGAGGTCGTGCTTTCGGGCGTCGCCGGCGCTTCGCCACGGACCGAGTACGACGCCCCGGTATTCGCTCCCGGTGAGGAGGACTCCTCTGACTGCTATGTCATCTACCACGGGCGCGTGTGGCTCGCGTTCCAGACCTCAACGTCGTACGGCCTCGGGTGGGCGCCGCTTGCCGATTTCCATTTGGCCCCTGACGCCCAAGCGGCTCTGCCTCCAAACTGCTGATTGCCGACGGCACAGCTTGATCCCACCTGGAAGTTCCAGCGTTATCGGCGAGTGATGCGTGAGGCGCCGGAGTTTCTTGCGCAGCGAGGGTTGCTGGTGGGCGTAGTTCTCTGAGCGGGTGAGCATGCACCAGAACAGTACGGCGAGCTTGCGTAATCAATGCGCAAAAGTCCAGAGAGGGGCCGAAGGAGGTTTCAGCGACGCGGCATGTGGTGCCATGAAGCCGTACGGCACTACTGAATGGCTAAGGGCTCTGCAGTAGGCCCAAGAGCAGCCAGGGCAGCATCTCGCGCGCTATGTCTAGCCCGTCTTCGATCGGGATCGCTGCCCGCGATCGATCCCGCGCCAATGCCGCGCTCCACTCGGCGGGGTGATAGCGAGCGATGCTGGAAAGCACGAGCAGAGTCGCCCACCAGAGTGGAAGCAGTCGAAGCACATCGCGTGACGAGTTGAGCGCGGGGCGCAGAATGGTGCCGCTATTCGGTGGCCCGTAGCCCGAAGCGACCGCGGCCACGTCGATGGGCTGACCGTTCGTGTCCCGCCAGCCAATTTCAACCTGGTGCCGACCATTGGCTCCGGTTCGCGGAAACGCGTTGCTCACGATCAGCCCATCCGCCGCCCCCGGATAAGGCGCCAGGCGCTTCGCTAGTTCTGCCGCCGCAGCAGACTCGTCCGCGGGAAGCCCCTCTGCCACGGGACCGATGATCAAAGCTCGTGAGGTGGGGCCCCCGCTCGTGATCGGACTAAGCTCGAGCGCCCGCGGAGAGCCCTGTCCGAGATCGGGAGCCGGCTCGAGCTTAGGATTGGCTGCCCAGAGGGTGCCGAGCGTCGTCGGGGCGGTCAGGCTCTCGGATCCAGCCGCCCGGCAGAACATCGCAAATGATGTATTGGCTCCGCCCTCCGGGCGCACGGTGGTGTTCTCGATGCCGCCGGTGGGCTGCCCGACCGTCAGCCCATGACCAGTCGAGGCCCATGGTTGTCCGGCAATACGGGCAGCACACGCCGCCCGGCCGCCCTGCGACAGAGCGTAGAAGAGCAGGATCGGAGCAGCGTCCGGAGCGACCGCAGCTGAGGCGGCAAGGAGCTCGTCCCACTGCTCGAGAGCGGCGCCGAAGACTTCCTTGCGCTTGCCGCGTCGTGCGTGTCCAGGAGGATCAGCCCGTAGGGCCTGGATCCGGCGCCGATCCTGATCGCTGTCAACGCCGAGGAAGCGCATCGCGGGGGATTATTGATGAGCGTGGTCGATCTTCACCCCCCGGGTCCTCGGGAGCTATGACCAGACGATCGGTTTCGTACCGGCGGGACGTCGCATTTGCTATGGCTATGGCGACGAGGGGGGGCGTCATGGGCAATCGGCGGACGAGCGCTCGACAATGGATGCGATCGCTGCGGTCGAGGCTCGATGTGTTTGGAGGCGAAGGAGTGGCGTCGATCGCGCGAGTCGGTTAGCGGTCGTTGAGGTCTAGTACGGGGGTCGGGGGGTCGATCCCGCGCTCGGTTTCCGTCGGCACGATGGCCGTGCCGATGGCAAAGAACTCGATGATGTGGCTCCCCCACCCGTGGCTCTTCTCCTGTAGGTCGACACCAACGATCCCTTTGGCCTGAAGTTCGTTTGCCTCGTCCTGCATTCGTTGCATGGCCAGCTCGCGGGCGTTGTAGAGCGCCTGGGTGTAGTTGGGAAGCTCGATGTTCCGGCCTACCTGTCCGACGGCGCGCAAAACCGTGCGGTGCGCTACGTGGTAGACGCAGTTGCCCATCACCATGCCTACGGGCCGATGGCCCGTAGGCAGTAGCGTCCAGAACGCTTGTCCAGAGAGGTCGCTGGTGAACGGCCGGCCGTTCGCCGCCCGGTGGAGTACGCCGTCGCGGTGACGGACCGCGGTGCCTACGGCGATGAACTCGGCCATATGCCTACCCCAGTCGTAGCGCCCGATATCGAGCCTGACGCCCACGATCCCATCCGCGCCCAGGTCGTCGGCCTCCTCCTCCATCCGTGTCATCGCCAGCTCGCGGGCCTCGTACATGGCGGTCGAGAGCACGGTCATCTCCTGGTTCTTGCGCCAGTTCGCCACCTGGACGCCGATGTGATAAATCGAGCTACCGATCACCAGGCCGAGCGGATCGAAGCCCGCCTCACTGATCAGCAGGAACTCGTTGACCGTTAGGTCGGAGGTGAACAGGCCCGCCTTGTTCTGCTCGAGCCTTGCACGACCAGATTCCGGGACCCCCTCCAGTGAGCCGGGCTCGAATCCGGGCTCGGTCACGCTCGCTCTCCTAGCCACAATGTGGCTTGGGGCGTGGTCACTAAGGTTTGACGCTCGCGCCGGATCGCCGTGCCCACCGCTTGGATCGTGACCGCGAGGCCGTCGCGCTTGTCGCGACCCTCGGTGGGGACGTCGCCGCCCATCGCTAACGTCGCCGGGCTCAATCCCGTCCGCTGGCGGCCCACCTGGGTGGCCACCCTCACCCGCTCCCTCGAGACGCGATGCTCCAGCTTCACCCCCACGATCCCGCTGGCGCCGACGGCGCTGGCCTGGCTGCGCAGATAACGGACGGCGGTTTCGCGCGCGGCCGAGAATCCGCGCGAGAACTCCTCCAACTCTTGGTTGCGCGTCACGGTTATCCGCCGGCGCCACCAGGTCCGGGTTGATTGGGAGACGAAGAACACAGCTGTGGCCGCCACCAACCCGGCGGGCCTCCAACCAGCCTTGACCAGCTTCCAGTAGTCCTGCACCGAAAGATCACTGAGCACAGGCCACTGCGGCCCGCTCGCTGTCCCCCACTTGATCGCCGTTCCGCTCACCACGTAATCGACGGCGCCGCGGGCCCAATCGTGTTCACCGCGCCGCAGATGCACCCCGACCACGGCATCGGCGCCGAGCAAGCTCGCCTCTTCGGTCAACCGGTCAAAGGCGCGGCGGCGAGCCTGATCCCAGGCGTGCATCAAGAGATCCAGCGCGCAGAAAACCTCGCCCCCCCACTGGGCAGCGGCCGGTAGGTACTGCCAGCCGACCTGGTGCACCGATGCTCCCAGCACCTGCCCGAGCGGCACGAAGTTCAGCTCCGAGAGCAGGGCGAACTCGCCTACTCCCAGGGTGCTCGTAAAGAGAGCTCCCGGCTCGCTGAGCGCCTTCAGCCGCACCTCCGCCTCGACCGGGATGCCGCCGGCCTCGATCCGCTCAAGCGACGGATCCGACCCGCTCGGGACACCCTCCCCGTGAGCATCGAAGAGACCCACGCAAGGCCATTCGGCAGGCACCGGGCAACTCCTGCGGCCTTACCATCTCGGCCGTGGGTGAACTTAGCTTCGATCTGGCCGCCTCCGCCTGGCGGGCCAACGCCACCGACACCGGGTCACTCGTGGAAGCCCTAGCCAGCAAGCTCGAGGGCGCGCTCCCGAGCGAGACGCGGGTTCAGCGTCGGTCGACGAGACGGTTCTCGAGCGAGAAACGCGTCGCGGCGATCGAGACCACGCTCGGAGATCACACCTACCAGCTGTCGATGAACGGGGATGCCGCCGAATGTCGACGCAGCAAGTCGGTCCGAGGCGTCGTGATCAAGTCCGAGCGGCTCTCCCTCGACGCGTGGCTGGAGGCCCTCAGCGCGGCTCTAACCGATAAGGCCCGCGAGTCCGAGACAGCCAGGACCGCCCTCGAACGACTGCTCGAATGAAAGCTCGGGCGAGGTGCTGCCTGGGTAAGCCTGCGCATAATCTCGTGCGCTGAGACGATCGCTCTTGCTCCTCGGCCCGGGGTGCGATGCGCTATCGCACTGCGAAGTCTCAGTGGCCGACGGCTCGGCCGGTGGACACGAGCTCGACCATCGAGGCGATCGCCACGGTCCGGCCTCGGCGGTGCTCGAGTTGACGAACCAGCCGTAGGGCAGGAGGCCCTCTAGGGCTTGCTCGGCGACCGAGCCGCCGTAGTCGTCTAGTGGCACCGTCGCGTGCTCGTCCGGCCGGTAAGGAAGCGTCGGCAGCGGCGGCCCGCGACGCGCCCTCGCAGTTCCGGCGCCGCCTCCGGCTGGGTTACTCCTGATCCGGCGACGGCCATCCAGACCGTCACCGGATCAGGAGTGGATGCTCTACGGCCAGAGGGGACCGCACAGATAGGAACGGGAGCCTGTGATCACGCAAAACCAGAGCCGTGTCTGGCGACGGCACCTCAGCGAGCGACTCGGCGCTTGGGCCGCGTTCGGCCCCGAGACGCTTGTCGGATGGCCCACTCTTCGATCTCCGGTCGGAGCCAGAGCTTGACCCGTCCCTTGCCGAGATCGATCACCGGCTTCGGCATGTCCTCGTACCTCTGTTGGTACTGGCTGACGGTGTTTCGGTGGGCAAGCTGCAGGATGTCGGCAACGCCCTGAGCATCGAGCAGATCCTCAGTGGGAACCATGGGAGCCACGGTTTCTAGCTTATAGCCGTAAGCGGATCCGTCCGATGGACGCGCTAGCTTCTAACTGTAAGCACAAAAAGCGGCCCCGGCGATGCGACTACATCCCGGGGCCTGGCCGGAACCTACGAGGAGGTCCCGACAATGGCAGCGTACGCCTCACACCACCGCGAGTCTTTGGCTCGCATCCGCCGTAATCAGTCTGCGCACCTGCGGATTGCCCCTGCGAGCGCGCCCGAGTGCGATAGGGAAGCCATACGGGAATGGGCTGTTGATGACCAAGAAGGGGTGGGTGCCGCCCTTATCGGTCAGCTCGTCGATCGGCTCGCAGAGCGGATCGCATTCGCGGTTTTCGCGCGACTCGGAGCCGACGAGCGTGACGGCGATGACTGGCTCGACTCGCGGCATGCGGCCGAATATCTAGGAGTCCACCGGGACACACTTCGGAAGCTCGCCGCTGAGGGGGCCATATCTTCCGAGCAGGACGGTCCCGGTTGCAAGCTCTACTTCCGCCGCTCGGACCTTGATGCCTGGCGTCGCTGTGGTGGCAGGCCGCGGCATCTCGCGGCCAGCGCGGCATAGAGGGCATCAGCTATGAAGAACGAGGGATCTGCTCCACGCCGCGTCCGTGTGGAGCGCAACATTTATCGCCGGGCGTCGGGTGTATTCGAGGTCGGGTTCAAAGATGGTGGCGGCAGACAGCGGTGGCGCACGGTCAACGGCGGCATAACTGCGGCTCGCGCGCTCCGCGACGAACTGCTCGCTCGCCGCGCTCGACGAGAACAGGTCAAAGCACCGTCGCGGCTCCGGTTCGCGGACGCGGCCTCTGCGTGGCTCCAAGGCCCGGTGTCGGATCTCCGGTCGGCGACGCGGGACTGCTATCGGAATGCCGTCAAGCAGCATCTACTGAAGCGCTTTGAAACGCGTCGACTCGACACGATCGTTCCAGACGACTTAGCCGAGCTCGTCCGCGAGCTACGCGCAGAGGGACTCGCGGAGTCAACGATCGTGATCGTCCTCGGAGTGACCAACCGCATCTATCGGTACTCCGCTCGCCGCCTTGGCTGGTCGGGAACCAACCCCGTCTTGCTGATGCTCCCCTCCGAGCGACCGAAGCCCTCGCAGGACATCAAGCGCCGGCTGTTCAAGGCCGGGGAGCTGGAGCAAACGGTTAGGGCCGCCGAGGAGCCGTATCGCACGTTGTTCACCGTCGCAGCGTTGACGGGCGCGCGGCTGTCCGAGCTGCTGGGCTTGCAATGGGGCAACCTGCGACTCACCGACCCCGACGACGCCGAAGTCGAGTTCGCCCACCAAGTGGACCGTCGTGGGGCCCTCGGCCCGACCAAGACCGACGGCTCGGCGCGCACGGTTCCGATTCCGCCCGAGCTGGCCCTGATCCTGAGGGCGCACCACCGCCGATCGATGCACGTCGACCCGGACGACTTCGTCTTTGCTACCCGGACTGGCAGGGCTTTCAGTCAGCGGAACATCGGACGCGCGTTGCGACGCGCGCAGTTCAACGCGAAGGACGGAAGCGGGCATCCAACTTTCCCGCTGCTCCACGAAATCGACGAACGTGGCGAGCCGCTGCCGGTTCCGCGTGGCGCTCTGCCGTCCATGCACAGCTTCCGGCACACTGTTGCGAGCCGGGCTCTCCTGGCGGGGGAGAGCATTGACGAGGTCGCGTTTCTGCTTGGCCACCGCGATGCCAACGTGACGAGGGCGGTATACCTTCGCGAGCTCTCGGATGCCCGGCGGCGAACGATGCGGCGATCCCGGATGGCCGCTGAATACGCAGAGCTGCTCAAGGCGCCTGGCGATGTCCTTGAATGATCAGCGACGCGGGAAGAGCTTCTCAAGACGTCCGGCATACACCCCGTAGATGTACGGGCCGAGATGCCTCGCTCGTTGGATGATTCGGTGGCGGTTCTCGACGAAGAGGGCCGCCACTTGCTCGCCCGTCAGGCTCGCATTCGTGACCACGAAGGCGCGTGCGCCCGAGTCGAGAATCGCTTGCTGCTCCCGAGGTTTCCGTCGGATCTGATCGTCCTTCATCAGGATCACAAGGTCCTCCCCGGTCACCTCTCGGATCCACGTCTCGTCTTCGACGAACTCTTCCGTCTCTGGGTAGCGCTCGGCCATCGTCACGACCACGAGGTCGACGGATCGCAGAGCGTTGGCGACGATGTGGCGGCCGAGGCTCCGATCGAGGAAGAACTTTGGTGGAGATTCAGCTCGGCGGCTTGGTCTGGGCACGGACGATCGCTTCCACTGCGTCTTCGCTCAGGTCGAAGTCGTCTGCGATCGTGCGCATGCCCTCGCCGGCCCAGAAGCGGTCAAGCACATCCTTCACCCGTGCGCCGGCACCCTTGATCACTGGAGAACCGAATCCGACTGCAGGATCAACGATGACCTCCGCTGGGCCGTAGGACGGAAGCTGAAGTCGCGCCACGTAGCCGTCACCGGCATAGGTGATCAGCTGAAGCTGATCCATGACGGTGCTCGTCAACTGGCGTTGCCGCGTCCGGGCGACCTCAAGGTCCTCATCCTCCGCGGCCGTCCGTATGAGCAACTCTGCCCGGTCCGTGTAAAGGAGCCTCGAGGCGAGGGCGTGCTGAAGTCCTAGCTCAGCCTTCACTGCTTCGACTCCTGGACGGATCCGATTCCTCGGCACTCCTGCACGCCGAGCGGCCTGGAGCACAAATGCCTCGGCGAACCCGATGAAGGGAATTGCGGCTTCATAGCCTTTTCGCGGCACCGAGGTAACCAATGGCTGCCGTGTCTCGCTGGAACTGATCCAGCTGTGAAGCGTGGAGACGGGCAGGCCCAAGTACCGGGCTGCCTCAGACGTGGTGTAGAGCCCGACGCTTACGCGCGGGTCGTCCTCTGGCAGCTCGGTGAGTCCGTGGCGTTGCTCGATCGTGGTGCTCAGCTTCGTGGCCTCCTACGCATTGTCGCTCGTCTGGAGTTCGGCGCAGGTAGGTGCGCCTCCTACAAGCGTATTCTGGTCGCTCGAACGGACGTTCGATTACGGCGAGGGCCTTCGGTAGCTTGGGACAGCAATGAAAGATGTGAAGGACACCATCTACCAGCTCGGCATCGTCGAGCTCGTAGATCATGCACCTGCCCTAGCGAGGGGCCGGGTACTCGAGCTGCCGTCGGACGACAGGACGATGGTGAAGGTTCTTGAGCCCACGCTGGACGCCGCCCGCGTGGATTGTCTTCGTGCCGCTCATCAATCTGCCGGTACTTGAGGCCAGCTCACGGGGCGCTAGCCACCTGGCGTATGGAAGCTTTTTGGAAGCCTCTGTTCCCGCCATACGACCTTCAGACGATCCCCAGGCGTGCCGGCAAGCCTGTACACACAGGCGAGATCGTCATCTGACCCGCATCCGAAAACACATGCCGGCTCTTTGCAAGCAGGAGGTCGCCGGTTCGATCCCGGCTGGCTCCACTGGAGGAAGGTCCTGGAACGCAAGGCCTGGAGGGATCGAGGCGATGACGGGTTCAGGCTTTGGCCGGGGTGCGTACGGGGTGCATCGGGATCGTGTGTGCAGTCGCTGCGTTACTGCTCTTCCGGAAGCCAGCGATCTGGGTGCGCAGGTAGGAGCGCTGCGCCGTCCTTCACCTGGATATGCAGAGCGGCGATGACGTGACCGTTATCGCGGACACTTTTCACGCCGACCGCTAGCGCGGTTCCGCGTTCGGATTGACCGACCTGGGCAGCACCCCGCCGCCGGATCATTCGTTGGCATTGTCGACCGAGAGCGGCAGGTCCGAATGCGCCCATGCATGTGCTGCATGGCGCGTGTCGGGAGGGATGGCCTGACTCAAACGCCGTTCAAGACGGCGAAGTGAATGATCGCTCGGGTGGTAGCGGAGACCTCGCATAATGACGTGGTAGGCCGCGTAGCGTTGACCGTTGCGAGCGAAGTGCTGTGCCAGCTCAGCTGCTACTCCCGCTTGCTCGGGATGGAGCTCGAATGTGCTGACTAATCGCGCCTCCATCGCAGTCCCGCGCGTGCGCCGAGCGACGTTTCGGTCCAACTCATTGAGATCCTTCCTCAGGGCGAAGCGTTGTGGCGCGATCTTCTTGGCCGACTCGATCGCTTCACGAGCGGATGTGAGGTCTCCGGCGTAAAACGCCATCGATGCAGCTTGGACAAGAACAGCGGGATCGTCGCTACCAAAGGCGATTGCACGTCGCACCGCGGCGAGCGAGTCAGTATTGCGGTCCATGGCGAGAAGCGTTCGGGCGGACAACAGCTGCAGGTCAGCGTTCCGCGGTTCGGCGTCGATCAGACGCTCGAGGATGCGGAGATTCTCACCGTGCCGGCCTTCGTCATTGATTGCGCTCCAGGTCGCATACAGCTCCTTTTCGAGCATCGCTACGTTCTATCGGACCGCATCCGGGGCACGCGACTAGCCTCCTCGAGCTGTGGAATCCAATTCCACCCGTTCCGGTCCGGTACGCGCTCACCCTGCTCGGGGCGATCCTCCAGCGCGCCTTCGAGAATGGCCAGATCCAGTCGAACCCCGCGCGAGCGGTGCGAAAGGCGGCGCTGCGGCGCCGCACCGAGATCCGTCCGCTAGCGCCAGCGACGATCGAACGGATGCGAGCGGCGAGTTCGCCGCGCGACGCGACACTGATCAGCGTCCTGGCCTATGCCGGCCTCGGAGGTCGCCGGTTCGATCCCGGCTGGCTCCACTGGGCTGGTAGCGTCCGCCGCATGGGCGCGAGCCGGGAGATGCCGATGACTACGGCGTTCGAGTTGCCCGGGTACCGCGTCACCGAGAACCTGGGCGTCTGCTACGGCTTGGTCGTGCGGAGCATGGGACTCGTCGGTGGCGTCGCAAGCTCGTTCAAGGCGCTGCGGCGCGGCGAGGTCGGCCAGTACACGCAGCTGCTGGAGGAGTCCCGTCGCCACGCGATCGACCGGATGGTTGAGAACGCTTCCTTGATGGGGGCGGACGGGCTGCTCGGGGTGCGCTTTGACTCCTCGGAGATCGGGCAGCAGCTCACCGAGATCGTGGCCTACGGCACCGCGGTCAAGCTTGCGGCTGAGCGACTCTGACCGTGAGCGGCTGTACGAGCTGCTCTCCGAGCACGCGGCCGCCGGGCGGATCACGACCGAGGAGCTAGAGCGCCGAGTCGCCTTGGCCGTCCGTGCGCAGACGCGCGCAGAGGCGAGCGCTCTACTGGACGACCTGCCGCCGCTCCCAGGCCGAGCGCAAACCCCTTGGTGGCGAGCACGGGCGCATGGCGAGACCGACGTCCCCGCGGTGGACTGGCAGCCGACCAGCGAGCGCTTCCGTGATCCGCGGACGAAAAGGATCATGCGAGTCTGGGTCGACGCTGACGGCGGCCGGCATTACGTGCCCGACGAGTCCGCCTAGCCAGCTCCACGGTTATGGTGGGAGGCGTGTCGCCTGAAGAGTTCCGCGCGTTGCTCGTGAGCAAGGGCGTACCCGCTGCCTGCCCGGTGTGCGGAGCCGAAGATTGGCGGGGCTTGGACGACATCGTCGACCTTCCCGTCCGGGTGGCCGGGGCCACGTCCCACGAGACTCACGTGAGGATTCCCGGCTTCGAGGCGCTGGCTCCCAGCTGCGGGCGTTGCGGACACGTGCGGCTAATTGATCTCAGATGGGTGCAGGCGCGGCTGCCGCCGGCGGCCGAAGCGCCCCCGGCCCCGGCGCCGCCACCGGATCCCGAGCCGCCTGATCCGGGCCGATCGAAACGAGGTCGTCTGAGCGGTCAGGCCGTCACCGACATCTGGGGGCAGCCGATCTCAAAGCGCCGGGGCAAGAAGCCCTAAGCGCGCCCCTCTCATTCGATCGGGGTGATGGCCGCCGGCGAAGCCCCTGAAAGGCTCACGTGCGGCGCGTGAAAGCCAAAGGAGACACCAGGTGAGGCCTGATCGTTCGCAGGCGATGGACCATGTCGTTCTTGTCCTGTTCGAGAATCGGTCCTTCGACAACGTGCTGGGCCGCCTGTATGGGCCCGAGGACGGGAAGCGGTTCGAAGGGGTCGTGGGACAGGACCTGAGCAACCCGATCCCGGAGTGGGCCGAGCATGGGGCGGCGCGGGGGGCGGTGCCCTACACGATCGCGACCGACATGGATGCTCCGAACCCGGACTCGGGCGAGGAGTACTACCACACCAACACCCAGCTTTTCGGGACGCTCGACGAGGACAACCGGTTCAAGATCGGCGAGGCGGTCAGCGCGCCGTGGAACGCGCCCGAGCCTGGTGCGGTGCCGACGATGGACGGGTTCGTGACCGACTACATCAGCACCTTCACGGCGGAGGTAGGGCGCCAGCCGACCTACGAGGAGTATGCGCAGATCATGACCGGCTACACGCCCGAGCAGGTGCCGGTGCTGAGCGCGATCGCCAGGGGGTTCGGCGTGTTTGACCACTGGTTCTCCGAGGTGCCGTCGCAGACGTTCATGAACCGCTCGTTCTGGACCGCCGCGTCTTCGTCGGGCTTCGTGATCAACAGCCCGGTGTCCAACTTCACCCACCACAACACCGCCGAGACGCTGTTCAACCGCCTCGAAGCGCACGGCCGAACCTGGAAGGTGTACGTGCAGGAGCCGATGCCGCTGTCGTTCACGGGCCTGATCCACATGCCGCGGCTCAAGGATGGGTTGGCTACGAACTTCGTGCCCTACTCGGAGTTCGAGCGCGACGCGGCCTACGGCACGCTGCCGGACTTCAGCCTGATCGAGCCGAACATGCTCTCCGGGCACAGCGACTACCACCCCGCCTTTGGTCGCTCGCTGGTCCCGGACGACATGAACCTCCCGATGGATCCCCCGTCGTCGATCCGGGGCGGCGAGGCGTTCCTGGCCCGAATCTACAACGCGGTCCGATCGGCCGCCTCCCCAGACGGCTCAAACGTCTTCAACACGCTGTTTTTCATCGGCTGGGACGAGCCCGGCGGAACGTACGACCACGTCCCCCCAGGCCCCGTGCCCCCACCGGACCCGAGCGCACCAGCCGGACAGCTTGACTTCAAATTCAACCGCTCGGGCTACCGGGTGCCGGCGATCATCGTCTCCCCCTGGGTCGAGGAGGGCATCGTGATCAACGACGAGCATCGGCACACGTCGATGATCGCCACGCTCCGCAAGGTATGGGGTCTCGGCGACCCGTTCACCGGCCGCGACGCCGCCGCCGCCCCGTTCGACCACCTACTCTCGCGCGAAACCCCGCGCGACCCCGCGAGCTGGCCCGACGTCGACGCGCTGCCGGTCCCTCAGTTCCCCCTGGACATGGTGCAGATGGGAAAAGCGCTCAGCGTCCTCGGCAAGGCCGCAGGCAGCGGAATGCTCGAGCACGCGAAGCAGTCCGGGCTCGCGATCCCACCTGGGCTCACCGATCCGGACACGCACCTGACGGTCGAGCAGACGATTACGGCCCTGCGGAGCATCGCGACGCAGGTGTTCCCGCGCCTGGCTTCCACCGCGTAGGGCGCCACGCCGTGGAACGAACCGTTCCTCATCGTCGGCACTGACCAGGTCCTTGCCGCGCGAGGAGAGCACGCGCCCAGGGGCATACCTGGCCGTTGGCGGGTGTTCTCCGTGGAGACGTAGCGGCTCAGCCAGGACCCCCGCGCGTGCATAGCGCGGCGAGGTCCATCTCGTAGACACCGAATACCTGGCAGCCGATCCGGGCTGAGAAGAACGCGTGGCTGGAGACGTTGCCGAAGGCGGCCAGGGGGGCGGCGTTGCGGGCGAGGTCGAGATCCAGGGCGCCATAGGTCAGGTATCGCTCCGGGCCGGCGAGGCGTTCTGCGGCAGCGAGCTTCTGCTGGGCGCTCGGATCGTCGAACGTCGGTCCGTTCGCGCCGTCATCGAGCAGGCCGTTGAGAAAGTCGTCTGGATCCGGATAGTCGGCAACCCATCCGTTGTAGGCCAGGTCGAATGGCTCGCCCGGGGTGGCCAGGCGCGCGAAGTACGGCGTGCTGGGGAACGTTTGGATTTGGACATGAAGGCCGATTTTGGCCAGGTCGTTTTTCACGATCTGGGCTTGCTCTGGCGCCGGGAAGATGTTGAAGGTGTCGAGGACCGCGGTACGTCCGGCGGCGTGGGCGGCCTTGATGAGCTGGCGTGCCTTGGTCAGGTCGGGGGCCAGCGGGTAGACGCGGGCGGCGCGGTAGCCCGGCATCCCCGGCGGGAGGTAATGATCGGTGGGCCGCTCGGGCAGAGCCTGGAAGCCGCTTCCGAGGGCAGCGAGGGCGCGGCGGTCGATCGCGTAGTTGACCGCCTGACGGACCCTGACGTCGCTGAACAGCGGTCGGTGCGTGTTCAGGAAGAAGAAGTCGACCTGGAGGTCCGGGTTCACGAAATACTGCTGCCGACCGTGCGCGGCTGCCTTGCTGCCAGGACCGAAGCGAGCCGCGAGGCGCGAGACGAGGGCGGCGATACCGGGGGTTACGTTGTACGAGTCCGCGTCGAGCGGGGCGTAGTCGGCGGTCCCGGCTTCGATCTCGCTCACGGCTCGCCCGGCCGAAACCCCGACCGTGAGCTCGATCCGGGCGAAGTGACGCGGTCGGCGGCCGCGGTAATTGGGATTGCGCAGGAGGACAACGCCTTGCCCTGGCGTGTACGAGGCGACGTAGTACGGTCCGGCGGAGGGAACTGTGGCCTCGCCAGCCGGGTTGATCGGGGTATCGGTGGGAACCGGGCAGAATCCCGGCAACGCGATCCGGGAGAGAAAGTCCGGCGCTGGCGCGCGCAGGCGAATGATGAGCTTGTCCCCGTCCGCGATCACCCCGGAGATGCCGCTGGCCTTGCCGGCCATGTAAGCGTCTGCGCCGACGACGTCGCCCAGGAACTGGGCGTAGGGGCTCTTGGTGATGGGATTCAGCGTGCGCTCGATCGTGTACTTGAATGTCTGCGCGGTAACGGGCTGGTCGCTGGGCGGAGAGAAGCGAAACCCGGGCCGGACCGTGAACGTGTAGGTCCTCCCGTCCGGGGAGCGGGCGGGAAGGGCCTGGGCGATCTCGGGGACGAGCTGCGAGCCGGCTGCGCCCGCCCGATCCGGATAGTTGAGGAGCGTGGCGCACGTCGCGTGCAGCAGCTGCAACGACAGCCCCGTGTCGGCGAGCGCGGGGTCCATGTAGTCGACGTCGTAACCGGAGACGACCCGGAGCGTGCCGCCGCCCGAGCCACTCCGGCCCGGCGGGAGCGACTTCGCATCGACCGCCACCCACACTCGTCCGTCGGCCACCGTGATCGCGGCGGGACTGCCTCCCACCTGGATCGTCGCCTGAATGCGGCCGGTGGCCGGATCGATCCTCGTCACCGTGCCGTCGGCGGCATTGGCCACCCATACAGATCCAGCCCCGACGGCGATCCCTGCCGGCGACTCACCCACCGGAATGCTTTGGATCACCGAGCGGCTGTCCGGGTCGATTCTCGGCACAGCGTCATCGAGCGAGTCGACCACCCATACCCCGCCCGCGCCCGCCGCGATCGCGGTCGGTGTGTTGCCCACGGGGATCGACGTCAACAACCCGGTGGGGTCGACGCGCACGACCTCATCGGCCTCGGAATCGGTCAGCCACACCGCGCCATCGTCTGTGACCGCGACTCCGGCGGGGCTGGCGTTGGGATCGATCCGTGGCTGGATTACCGCGCCGGTCACGGCGTTCAAGCGCGTCAACAGGCCGGTGGACGGGGCCACCCAAATGGAGTTTCCCCACGCCGCGATCGCCCCGGGACCGTCCGGGATCACGTTGCCAATCCGAACGACAGAGCCCAGCGAATCGAACTCGGGATCGATACGGGCGACCGAGATGCTGCTCGCGGAGTTGGAGTACGGATTCACATTCGACTGAACCACCCACAGGCCGTTGGCCGTCCCAGCAATTCCTGTCGGCGGACCGGGAAGTGAGATCACGCGCAGGACGCGCAGCGTGCGGGGGTCGATGCGCGAGAGCGTCTGATCGTCAAGGTTGGCGGTCCACACTGACCCGGCGGCGAACGCGACGGCACCCGGGCGGTCGCCGACGGGTACCGCTCCGATCACCCGATCGTTGGTCGGATCGATCGCCGCGAGCGAATTGGGTGCCGCCGCCACCGCGCTGGAGCCGGAGGCCGCCAGCTCCACCGCGACCAACACGATGAGTGCGAGCAAGACCGCTCCACCTACGACCACCAGCGCCCCGCCACGCCGCCGGTTTCGCGCGGCTGCCGCGGCCTCCGGGACCTTGACCTGAGGCGGTACCTGAAGGGCCGGGTCCTGGGCCAGGATCCCCCGCTCCAGCTCCTGAAGCTCGGGGCCGGGATTGAGCCCCAGTTCATCCATGAGCCTGATCCTGGCCTCCCGATAGGCCGACAAGGCATCGGCCTGGCGCCCCGACCGGTAGAGAGCCAGCATCAACTGCGCTACCAACCGCTCTCGCAGCGGGTGCTCGCGGACCAGCACCTCGAGCTCGCCGACCAATCGCGTGTGCTCCCCTAGCGCAAGCTCGGCCTCGATCCGCTCCTCGAGCGCGGCCAGCCGGGCTTCCTCGAGCTGGGCGATCTCGGATTGCGCAAAGGACTCGTAGGTGAAGTCGGCCAGCGCTGGGCCACGCCAGAGGCTCAGTGCCTCTCGCAGCCTTTCCGCTGCGGCCTGCGGATCGCCCGCCACAAGTGCACGGTGCCCCGCGGCCACCAGGGACTCAAACCTGTCGACATCCGTCTGGCCAGGATCGACCTGGAGCAGATACCCGTGCCCGCGGCTGACAAGAAGCCCTTCGTCGAGCACCTTGCGCAGATTGGATACGTAGCCCTGGACGATCTTGCGCGCGGTCGGCGGCGCTCGCTCTCCCCAAAGCTCATCGATCAGACGATCCGAGGAGACCGGGTTACGGCGGTGCACCAGGAGCGCCGCCAGCAATGCCCGCTGCTTAGGGCTGCCGAGCGGCACCTGCCGATCGTCCTCGACGACCTCAAGCGACCCGAGAACTCGAAACGTGATCACCGCCCTGGCCCCGGGAGAACGCTACCATCGCGCCGCCGCTTGATCCAAAGCGTTCTTATGCCGCGCCGCGCGCGGGGTCAGCTCCCCCCGATACGGTCGGCAAGCTCGACGATCACGCCGCAAGTCTTCGACTCTGAAGGCCACATGTCGGAGGCTGGGACGGTTCGCGGCATTCACCACTGAACACCGCGGGCTGGCCGCAGTCGAAGTCGAGGAGGGAGAGAAACCGGACCGCCTCATCGAGGCCCTCAACGACGAGACCGATGTGGACTAAGTTGGGGACGCCCACGGGGGCGTCTGAGACATGGTTCATTGCGACCCTCCTCAATTCGCCACCGCCGTGCGTGATTCTGCGGTCATCCTGATCGCCCTCTCGGATCAGCCAGAGCGCCTGGTGCCTACACGATCTACGACGGGCCACACGGCTTCCGCGAGTTCGGGGTCCAGGACCCCGACGGCCACGACATCGCCCTCGGACAGCCCCTCCACTCCTAGCCAATGCTTGTTGCCAGCGAGCGCCGGCTTTAGGCTCGGTGGCGCGATTAGCAAACGCCCGGATCGAGGGGAGGAGCCCGCCAAGTGACCGAGACCACACTCATCACCAACGGAACCATCGTCACCGCCGAAGGCGAGTTCGCCGGAGACGTTCTCGTCGAGGGCGAGACGATCGCCGCCGTTGGAGCGCTCGACGCCCCGTCGGGCGCGACCGTGGTCGACGCCAGCGGGTGCTTCGTGCTCCCCGGCCTCATCGACAACCACACGCACCTGTCGATGCCGTTCATGGGGATGATGTCCTCCGACAACTACGACACCGGGACCCGGGCCGCCGCCGCCGGCGGCGTGACCTGCCTGGTCGACTTCGCCATTCAGCGTGAGCCGGACACCCTTCAGTCCGCCCTGACCGAGTGGGCGGGCCGAGCTGACGGGGCCGCGCACGTCGACTACGGGTTCCACATGGCGATCACCAACGCCAGCGACCCCGTCCTCGACGACATGACGGCGATGGCCGAAGCGGGAATCTGCTCGTTCAAGCTGTTCATGGCCTACAAGGGCGAGCTGATGGCCCGTGACGATGCGCTGTTTGCCTGTATGGAGCGGGCGCGAGACCTCGACGCGCTGACGATGGTTCACGCCGAGAACGGCGACATCGTCGACCTCCTGGTCACCCGGGCGCTGGGAAACGGCGACACCTCGCCGATCCATCACGCGCTTACCCGTCCCGAGTTCGTCGAGGCGGAGGCAACCGGGCGGGCCGCCCGGATCGCCCAGCAGGTGGGCGCCACCGTGTTCGTCGTCCACGTCACGTGCGCGGCCGCGGCGGCCGAGATCGAAGCGGCCCAGGAGCGCGGCGCCAACGTCACCGGCGAGACCTGCTTCCAGTACCTGGTCAACGACATCGATGACCTGCGTCGCCCCGGCGTCGAAGGCTGCCGCTACATCTGCTCACCGCCGCTGCGCGACGCGGCTAACCACGAGCCGCTCTGGGGCTACCTCAAACGCGGCGTGCTGGAAAGCGTCTCGACCGATCACTGCCCATTCACCGACGAGCAGAAGGCCCGCGGCCTGGAGAACTTCAGCCTGGTTCCGAATGGCCTGGCGCTGATTCAATACCGGCTCGCCAAGCTCTGGGACGAAGGCGTCAAGGCGGGACGGCTGACTCGCCCGGAGCTCGTGGCTCGGACCTCGACGACGATCGCCGAGCGGTTCGGGCTTGACGCCAAGGGAGCACTGCTGCCGGGCAAGGACGCGGACATCGTGGTTCTCGATCCCGACGCCCCGCGCGACTACGGACGCGCGAACTCGTTCATGAACGTCGACTACGACCTCTACGAGGGCCAGACTGCGAGCGCGAGCGTCCGCCACACGTTCTCCCGCGGCACGCTCGTCTACGACCGCGGGAAGATCCTTACCGAGCCTGGCCACGGGCGCTTCGTCCGCCGGTCCCTGGTCCCTCAGCCGGTCACGAGCGCGTGAACCATCTCACCCTCGACCCGGCGGCGGTGATCGCCGATCTCGACGAGCTCGCTGACCAGAGCGGCGGGAGGTTCGCCGGCGCCAAGCGCCTGGCCTGGACGCCCGAATGGGAGCAGGCGCGGGCCTGGCTGCGGGGGAAGCTGACCGACGCGGGCCTCGAGCCGCACCAGGACGCCGCCGGCAACCTGTGGGCGGCCATTCCGGGCGAGCGCGACGCGGCCATCATCGTCGGCTCGCATATCGATGCGGTTCCCGACGGCGGCTGGCTTGACGGGGCGCTTGGTGCGTTGACGGCGCTCGAGACCGTTCGCCAGCTGAAGCGAAGCGGCGAGGTGCCGCCACTGACCGTCCGTTACGTCGACTGGGCTGATGAGGAGGGCGCGCGGTTTGGGCGCAGCCTGATCGGCTCCTCAGCCTGCGCCGGCACGCTGGAGCCAGGCCCGATCGCCACCCTGAAGGACGCTGAGGGAACGGCGCTCGTCGATGCGCTCGCGGCCTGCGGCGTCGAGCTCGAACAGGCTCCCAATGCCAGGGACTCACTGCGCGCGGCCGTGGTCTACCTGGAACTGCACATCGAGCAGGGGCCAGTCCTGCTTG
This sequence comes from Solirubrobacteraceae bacterium, assembly GCA_035505215.1. Lineage (GTDB taxonomy): Bacteria > Actinomycetota > Thermoleophilia > Solirubrobacterales > Solirubrobacteraceae > Palsa-465. Next base: position 63,713 of record DATJQY010000022.1, read on the forward strand.
AGAGCGGGCGGTCCGCCGCCGCGGTCAGTGGCACCTTCGGGGTGGAGCGGCACCTGGTGACGTTCATCGGCCAGGCCGCGCACGCGGGGTCGACCCCGATGCGGATGCGTCAGGACTCCCTGGCGGCGGCGGCGCGGGCGGCGCTGGCAATCCGGGAGTCGGCGATCGAGCACGGCGGCGTCGCCACCGTTGGGCGCATGGAATCAAGCCCCGGGGTGCCCACCGCGGTGGCCGGGCGCACCGAGATGCAGCTCGACCAGCGCCACCTCGACGCTGAAGTCCTCGCCGCGATGCTGAGCGACGCGCTCTCCAGCTGCCGCGCGGCGGCCGAAGCATTCGGCTGCACGCTTGAGATCCGGAACGTGCTGAGCGTCGATCCCACCGTGTTCCACCCTGGGCTCGTCCAGATCGCGCGGGCGGCGGTCTATGCCGCCGGCGGCGAGGACCGGGAGCCGATCCCCAGCGGCCCCCTCCACGACGCGACCGAGATCGGGCGGGTTGTCCCGACGGCGATGATCTTCGCCCAGTCCGACCCTCCGATCTCCCACGCCGCGATTGAGGACTCCCCGGAGGCGGCACTGGCGCTGGCGATCAGCGCCTACGGTCAGACCGTCGAGCAGATCCTCGCGCACGCCGGCGAACTCATCCCAGAGAAAGCAGAGAGGCCATGAACTTCGGCGTTGTCCTCCAGACCAACCCGCCCGCCTCGCGCGTGATCGAGCTGGCCCGGCGGGCGGAGACGTACGGGTTCACGAACGCCTGGACCTTTGACTCCCACCTGCTCTGGGAGGAGCCGTTCGTGATCTACAGCCGGATCCTCGACTGCACCCACAAGCTCGTCGTGGGATCGATGGTCACCAACCCGGCCACGCGCGACTGGACCGTCACCGCCTCGCTGTTCGCGACCCTCAACGAGATGTACGGCAACCGCACGATCTGCGGGATCGGGCGGGGCGACTCGGCGGTTCGTGTGATCAACGGCAAGCCGGTCAAACTCGCCGAGCTCCGTGAGTGCATCGAGGTGATCCGGGCCCTAGCCAACGGACGCACGGCCGACTACAAGGGCACCCCGCTTCGATTCCCGTGGAATCCACACAGCCGGCTCCCGATCTGGGTCGCGGGCTACGGGCCGAATGCTCTCAAGCTCGCGGGCGAGGTCGGCGACGGGTTCATCCTGCAGCTCGCCGATCCGGACATTGCCGCGTGGAGCATCGCCGCCGTCCGCGATGCCGCGGCGGTCGCGGGTCGCGACCCAGACACGATCACGATGTGCGTCGCCGCGCCCGCGTACGTGACCGACGGCTCGGAGTCCCACCGCGCCCACGCGCTCGACCAGTGCCGCTGGTTCGGAGGGATGGTCGGTAATCACGTGGCCGACATCGTCAACCGCTACGGCGGTGACGGGCGGGCGGTCCCGACTGGTCTCACGGACTACATCGAGGGGCGCCGCGGCTACGACTACAACGAGCACGGCAAGGCGGGCAACAAGGACACCGAGTTCGTCCCGGACGAGATCGTCGAGCGCTTCTGCCTGATCGGCTCGGCGGAAAGCCAGATCGCCCGGCTACGGGAGCTCGCCGCCCTCGGCGTCGACCACTACGGCCTGTACCTCCAGCACGACGCGCAGGACGCGACTCTGTCGGCATACGGCGAACTGGTCATCCCGGCCGTCGCCGAGCACCTCCTGGCCCGCGGCTGAACCGGCCTCAGGAGCCGCGCGCCTCGATCACCCCCGGTCCCCAATGGACCAGTTCGAAGCCGGCTTCGCCGAGCAGCGCGCGCCATTGCTCCTCGGTGCGCTCGCGTCCGGCGAGCAGGGCGAGCATCAGCAGGTCGAGCCACTTGGCTCCGTCGGGCTCGTTCCCCGGCTCGATCGAGCCTTCGAGCAGGATCAGCCGAGACGCCTCACCGGCGGCGGCGCGCACGGTTCGGAGGATCCGGAGGGCCGAGGAGTCATCCCAGTCGTGAAGGATCCCCGAGAGGACGAAGACGTCTCCGGGCGGCACGGCTTCGAAGAAGCTGCCGGCGACGAAGGTGCAGCGTTCGCCGAGGGCGCTCTCGTCCCGCACCGTCTCCGGCAGGTCGAAGACGATCCCGCGCATGTCCGGGTGACCCTCGACGAGCGCCGCGAGCAGCGCTCCATTCCCACCCCCCACGTCAACAACCGTCTCATCGCCGCGCCACCGGACCGAGCCCAGCCGCTCGAGCCGGGCCTCCCAGCCCTGCGCCATGGCCCGGTCGAAGGCGGCGCGCTCACGGGGGTGCTCGGCCAGCCACGGCCAGAAGTCGTCGCCGAAGATGCGCGGGAACGAGGGCGTGCCGGTGGCGTCGAGCTCAAGCACGGTGCGGAGCCAGACGCCTCCGAAGAGATGGGCGAAGTCGTCCCAGCCCGTGCGATTAAGCAGCTCTGAGGCCGGCGTGTTGCGAAAGACGCCGGGCGCCTCCTCGGCGAAGATGCCGTCGCTCGCGAGCGCCCGGAGCAGGCGGTGCAGCGTGTCGCGGTCGGCCCCTGCCTGCCGTGCCAGGTCGGCCACAGGTTGGGGGCCGCCCGCGAGCGCCTCGGCGATGTGCAGGTCGGCCACGAGCGCGAGCGCGCGTGTGACGAGACCACCGCGCAAGGCGTCCCAGATGACCTCGTCCGCCGGTCGGTCCGCCATCCCCTATGCCGCCAGGCTGTCCAGCAACTGGTGAGCGGTGGCGTTGAACCGGTCGACATCGCCGTAGGGCCGAGCCACGAGCATCGCGCCCTCGAGCGTCGAGAGAATGCTCTGGGCGGTGTCATCGGCGGACCCGGGGAAGCCCAGGCTGGCCTCCGCCCGCCCCTGCTCAAGCACATCGGCCAGCCACCGCTGGTTGTCGTCGAAGAACCGGATCACCGCCTGGCGCATCGGCTTCGGGAGGGTCTGGTACTCGGCCGCCAGAACTCCGCACAAACACATGCGTTTGCCCTGGAGGACCCCCGCGTAGAGGTCGGCGTAGGCCTGAAGCTTGGCCGGCGCCCGAGGAACATCGTGCTCGATCCCGCTGAGCGACTCGGCAAAGCGGTCGGCATAGCGGCGGATCAGGGCACTGCCGAGCTCCGCCTTGCTCTGGAAGTGGTAGTGCAGGCTGGCCTTGGTAATCCCCAGCTCGGCCGCGATGTCGGCGTAGCTGAAGCTGTTGAAACCGCGCGTCTGCACCAGCCGCTCGGCGATATCAAGGATCCGCTCGGCCGTGCCGTTCTCAGGGATCTTGGGGATGGGTGGCATCGGTTCGATCTGTGAAGCTGCTCTTGACTGCCTACCTACTAGCAGATAGGTTGCGTATCACGCAAGCTTACCTACCAGTAGATAGGGCAGGAGGAAGCCGTGGGACACGGGACCGAAGGGCCGATCGGACAGCGCGAGGGGTATGTCATCGCCCACCGCGACGAACTCGAACGGACGGGAGGCTGGACGCTCGTGCGCCGCTCGCTCGACTGCCGGGCATTTGGAGTCAACCTGGTTGAGATCTCGCCCGGAGAGTCGATACCGGAGCACGACGAGACCGGGCGTGACCAGGAGGAGGTCTTCTTTGTCCTCTCCGGCGCCCCCGTGCTGGTGATCGACGGTGAGGATCATCCGGCTCCGGCGGGCACATTCGCGCGGCTCGATCCCGCGCACCGGCGCACGGTCCGCAACGACGGCGCGGAGGCAGCCTCGGTGCTGATCGTCTCGGCGCCGACGAGCAGCGGGTTCACCCCGATGGAGTGGGCGTGACCGCATTCCCGACCGTGATCGCCGCGGCGATCCAGGCCACGCCCGTGATCCTCGATGCCGAGGGATGCGCGGCCAAGGCGGAACGGCTGCTCCACGAGGCGGCGGACAACGGGGCCCAGCTGGCCGTCCTACCGGAGTGCTTCATCCCCCTGTACCCATCGAATGCCTGGGGACGTGGCGCGGCGGGATTTGCGGGTTGGGATGAGCTCTGGGAGCGGCTGTGGACGAACGCCGTCGACGTGCCGGGGCCGCTGCTCGACCGACTGGTGGAGGTTTGCCGGGAGCGCGAGCTGCACTGCGCCATCGGGGTCAACGAGCGTGAGGCCGAGCGGCCCGGCACGCTCTACAACACGGTCGTCTACCTGGGACCAGCCGGTGTGCTGGGGAAGCACCGAAAGCTAATGCCGACCCAGCACGAGCGGCTCTTTCACGGGATCGGCGCCGGCGATGACCTCGACGTCCACACGGCGGGCGACGCCCGCGTGGGGGGCCTGATCTGCTGGGAGAACCGGATGCCCCTCGCCCGATATCGCGTCTACCGGGGTGGCCCCCAGATCTGGGTCGCGCCGACCGCGGATGACACCGACGGTTGGCTCGCCTCGATGCGCCACGTCGCGATCGAATCCGGAGCCTTCGTCGTCTCGGTACCCCAGTTCATTCCCGCCGCGGCGTTCCCGGAGGACTTCCCGGTGCCCCTGCCGGCCGACAAGCCCGTATTCGGGCGTGGGGGCGCGGCCGTGATCGAGCCGACGGCGGGCGATGTGATCGCCGGCCCGCTCTACGACGAGGAAGGGATGATCCTGGCCAGCTGTGACCTTCGTGACGGCCTGCACGCCAAGCGCTGGTTCGACGCTGTCGGTCACTACAGCCGTGAGGACGTCTTGGCCCGGGAAGCCCTGGAGCTCGTGGACGCGCCGGAATGACCTCCGCGTACCACGCCGGCTCACGCAACCTGCAGGATCGGTTCGATACGCGCCGGCTCGCCGACCGCTTGGAGGAGAGGTTTCTCCAGAAGGCTGTGATCGGACCTGAGGACCGAGCCTTCATCGAGCGGATGGACATGTTCTTCCTCGCCACCGCCGATGCCTCGGGGCGCCCCCAATGCTCATACAAGGGCGGCGACCCTGGCTTCGTCCGGGTCCTCGACGAGCGGATGATCGCCTTCCCGAACTACGACGGCAACGGGATGTATCTCTCGGTGGGGAACGTCCTGGAAAACCCGCACGTGGGCATGCTCTTCATCGACTTCACCGCCCAGCGGCCCTCGCGCCTGCGGCTCAACGGGGTTGCGAGCATCGACGAGTCCGATGCGCTCATGGCCGACTACCCCGGCGCCCAGTTCATCGTCCGGGTGCGGGCCACGCAGGTCTTCCCCAACTGCCCCCGCTATATCCATCGCATGGCTCTCATCGAGCGCTCTCGCTTCGTACCTCGGGAACATGAGAGGACCCTCATTCCCGACTGGAAACGCGCCAGCTGGGCCTGCGACGTACTCCCCGCGGGCGATCCGGCCCGCGCCGAGACGTAACAGTCCGTAGCCGCCACGGGTGTCTACCGTGAGGGCGTGGAGCAAAGTCACCGCGCCCACGTGCAAGGTCTGCTCTCTGATGCCGCGGCGCAGCACCAGGAGCTCCTGACCCGGCTTGCGCCGGAGCTCGGGCGCTCACTCCCGGTCGATGCCCAGGGAGTGACCCGGGCGATCGATTACCTGGCCGACGCGGCCGGACTCTCCGCGCCTGAGCGACGGGCCCTCGTCCGGCCCCACGCCCTCAATCCGGCCGTTCTCCATGCGCGGATCTTCGGGCCCGCGCCGTTGGCGCGGGAGACGGTGATCGGCTCCTTCGTCGAGGGCGCGCGAGTGCGGGCCGACGCGCTGGGCACGCTGGCCGACACTGCCGGCGGAGCCCCGCTCGGCCAGGCGGTTCGGGAACTGCTGGTGGAGAGCCCTCCTCCGGCGCTCGACGGCAGCGAGGACGCCGTGGATGCCCTGCAGGCGACCTACTCGGCGCAGGAGGAGGCGGCGCTGATGATCGCCGCGGCTCTCGATGCGACGGCGTGAGGTAATCCAAAGCACCTCACAACTGCGAGGTGCTTGCAACTAGACCGCGGCGGGCCTAGGGTCGGGTGTGATGGGAGGGCCCCCCGCGTGAAGCGTCTGTCGACGTTCTGGGGCTCGCTGACCGGCGGTCAGAAGCGCACCTTGGCGATGATGATCGCCGTCGTTGGTGGCCTGCATGTGCTCGGCTTTGTGACCTTGATCTCGTTGGTGGCGCCGAAGCACTACCAGCTCGGTACCGCGGGAGCGTTCACGATCGGGATCGGGGTGACGGCGTACACGCTGGGTCTGCGCCACGCCTTCGATGCCGATCACATCTCCGCCATCGATAACACAACCCGGAAGCTGATGAGCGAGGGCAAGCGGCCATTGAGCGTCGGATTCTGGTTCTCGCTTGGCCATTCGACGATCGTGTTTGCGCTGGCGTTCCTGATCTCGGTGGGTGTGCGCGCGCTCGACGGGCCGGTCAGGAACGATGACTCCAACCTGCACCAGGTCACCAACTGGATCGGCACGCTGGTCTCAGGCACGTTCCTGTACGCGATCGCGGCGATCAACGTCGTGATCCTGCTCGGGATCGTCAAGGTGTTTCGCGAGATGCGCACCGGCCGCTACAACGAGCGCCAGCTCGAAGAGCAGCTCAGCAAACGTGGGTTCATGAACCGGTTCCTCGGCAAGCTGACCAATACGGTCACCAAGCCGCCGCAGATGTACCCGATCGGAGTCCTGTTCGGGCTCGGATTCGACACCGCAACCGAGGTCGCGCTGCTCGTTCTGGCCGGCGGCGCGGCGGGTGCCGGGCTGCCCTGGTACGCGATCCTGTGCCTGCCCATCCTGTTCGCCGCCGGGATGTCGCTGATGGACTCGATCGACGGGTCGTTCATGAACTTCGCCTACGGCTGGGCGTTCTCTAAGCCGGTCCGCAAGGTCTTCTACAACATCACCATCACCGGCCTGTCGGTCGCCGTCGCGGTGGTAATCGGCACGATTGAGCTGGGCGGGTTGATCGCGTCGGAGCTGAACCTCGCCGGGCCGTTCTGGAACTGGTTCGAGAACATCAACATCAACTTCCTCGGGTTCGTGATCGTTGGCATGTTCATCGCCACCTGGGCGATCGCTGTCTCGGTCTGGCGGCTGGGTCACATCGAGGAGCGCTGGAGTCAGCACCTCAGCGAGGGTGAACTCGTCCGATGACCACCGCCCCGGACGTCAAGCGGCTGGCCTTCGACGATTTCGGAGACGCCGTACGGGCGCTCCGTGAGCGCGGCCTGCGGCTCTCGACCTCGCGCCGGCTGGTCCTTCGGGCGCTGTTCGCGGCCGCCGGGCCGGTGTCGGCCGAGCACCTCGCCCGAGGGCTGCGGATCGAGCTGACCTCCGTGTACCGCAACCTCGAGACCCTCGAGCGCCACGGTCTCGTGCGCCACGTCCACCTCGGCCACGGCCCGGGGCTGTACCTGCTTGTCGGGCAGGGTGAGCGGGAATATCTGTACTGCGAGCGCTGTGGAGCGGTCCGCGCGCTCGAGCCCCGGGAGCTCGATCCGGTGCGTAGCCAGATCAACGAGCTGACGGGCTACAACGCGCGCTTTACTCACTTTGCCATCGTCGGGATGTGCGCGCACTGCGCGCAGCGCCCGCCAGGCAGCAGCCGAACCCGCGGAGGAACCATGACCGAGCACCCACACGAGCACGAGCACCCCCACAGCCACGAGCACGAGCACCCCGACGGCACCGTCCACGAGCACGCCCACAGCGGCCACGAGCACGAACACGTCGAGCACGAGCACGAGCACAGCCACGGCGACTACGTCCACTCGCACCCGCACGCGCATGAGAAGGGCCTCGAGGACCAGCACGACCACGGTCATTAGCGCCGACGCTGGCGCGGCTGCGCGGACCGACCCCTGATCGCCGAGCACCAGGCGCGTGACGGGCAGGCTCGGCGGGAACGGGTCGGCACCTAGCCGGGGAGCACCACCCAGAGCTGCGGGGCCAGCGCCGCCAGGCGAGCATGGTCTAGCTCGGCCACCCGGACCGCATCGGCGCGCTCCATTTCCAGCGACAACTCTCGCCAGGCGCGGGCCACCGGGGCGACTCGGGCCATGGGGCCCCAGCCCGTGGCGGCGCGGAGCTCGTCCGCGCGGGCCCGCACCTCGTCCAGAGACAGCTCCCCGAAGGGCCGGTTCGCGCCGTCGATGAAGACGGTGCTGGCCAGGACGGCGCCGATTTCAGGGGGTGAGCTGGTCATGTGAGCCGGGCCGCCACCGCCACCTGGCCGTAGGAGATCCCGCCGTCCCCGATCGGGAGGCGCCGGGGGAGGAGGACCCGGAGCCCCAGCGGTTCCAGCCCGGTCATCACGGCCTCGAGCAGGCGGCGGTTCTGGAACACGCCGCCGGCCAGCACCACCCGGTCGGTGCTGGCGGCGGCGGCCAGCGCGGAGCAGGCCGAGACGGTGGCCTCAGCCAGTCCGCGATGAAACCGTGACGCGACCCGCGCCACCTCAGCACCCCCGGCCAGGTCGCGGACCAGGGATCGGATCATCTCCCGGGGATCGAGCTGGAGCAGCTCACCGTGCCACGCCAACTCGATCGGGTAGGCGCCCCGTTCGGTCGTCTCGCACGCCGCTTCGAGCTCAATCGCCGCTTGGCCCTCGTAGTTGACGGCGGGCCGAATTCCACACAGCGCGGCGACGGCGTCGAACAGCCGCCCCATGCTCGAGGTCACCGGCGAGGCCAGCCCGGACTCGGCCAGGCGGCGAATCTGGGCCCAGGCCTCCGGGGCCACGAAGGGCGCAAGGCGCTCGGGCAGGTCAGGTGCCTCGGCGGCCAGCGCCCAGGCGCAGGCCATCCGCCACGGCTCGCGGATGGCGCGCTCCCCACCGGGGAGGCGGACCGGCCAGAGGGTGCCCACTCGCTGAAACCCGGACAGATCGCCGGCCAGGAACTCCCCACCCCACACCGTCCCGTCGCTCCCGAGCCCGGTGCCATCGAAAATCGCCCCTACGGCCACCCCCGGATCTCCGTGCTCGGCCAGCACGGCGGCGAGGTGAGCGTGGTGGTGCTGGACGCCCAGAAGCTCGACGCCCGAACGCTCGAGCGCGTACTTGGTCGACAGATACTCCGGATGCAGATCGTGGGCGACGAGCTCAGGCGCGACCGCGAACAGGTCCTCGAAGTGCGCGATGCCGCGGGTGAAGGAGCGAAGCGTCTCGTAGTTCTGCAGGTCGCCGACGTGGTGGCCCACCCAGGCTCGGGATCCCTTGGCCAGGCAGAAGGTGTTCTTGAGCTCGGCCCCACAGGCCAGGACGGGGCGCCGGGCCGGCTCGGGCAGGGGCAGGGCGGCAGGCACGTATCCGCGGGAGCGGCGCAGGAACAGCGGGTGATCGGCGGCCGCCACGCGGACGACGGAGTCGTCGGTGCGGGTCTCGATCGGCCGGTCGTGCACGAGGAGGAGATCGGCGATCCGGCCCAGCCGTTCACGCGCCTCCTCATCCTCGAAGGCGATCGGCTCATCGGAGAGGTTGCCGCTGGTCATCACGAGGGTGCAGCCGGAGTCGGCGAGCAGGAGGTGATGGAGGGGCGAGTACGGGAGCATCACCCCGAGCTCGCCCACCCCAGGGGCGACCGACGGCGCAACCCTGGCGTCGGCTCGCCGTGCCGCCAGGACGATCGGGCGCTCGGAGCCGCTCAGGAGCGCCGCTTCGGCATCGCCGAGCCGGACCAGCGCCTCGGCGTCGGCCCGCGACGCGCACATGAGCGCGAACGGCTTGTCCTCACGGTGCTTGCGCGCCCGAAGCCGTGCCACTGCGGGCTGGTCGTCGGCCCGGCAGGCCAGGTGAAAGCCGCCGACCCCCTTGACCGCGACGATCTGGCCCTCCCGGAGCGCCGCCGCCGCCGCGCCGACGGGGTCGGCGACGTCGATCTCGCCGCCACGAGCCTTAAGTAGCCTGACCGACGGCCCGCACTGAGGACAGGCATTGGGCTGGGCGTGGAAGCGACGATCGCGCGGATCCTCGTACTCCGACTGGCACCGAGCGCACATCGTGAAGGCGGCCATCGTGGTCAGGGGGCGGTCATACGGCACCCCGCGTACGATCGTGAAGCGCGGCCCGCAGTTGGTGCAGTTGATGAAGGGGTAGCGGTGGCGGCGGTCGCCCGGGTCAAACAGCTCGCGCAGGCACTCGGCGCAGGTGGCGCTGTCCGGGGTCACCGGGGCGTCGACGGGCCCGCCGCGGGGGCTGGCGCGGATGACGAAATCGGTGTCACCCAGGGGTGGACCCTCGGACACTTCGACGTGTTCGATCATCGCCAAGGGGGGCGCCTCTGGCGCCAGCCGGGCCAGGAACTCCTCCACCGCCTCGGCCTCGCCCTCGACCTCGAGCAGGACCCCGTGGGCGTCATTGAGGACGTAGCCGGCCAGCCCAAGCTCAGCCGCCAGGCGGTGCACGTAGGGCCGGAAGCCGACCCCCTGGACCGTTCCCTGCACCCGGGCGCAGGCTCGGCGCCGCAGCGCGCTCATCCGACCAGCCCGCGCAGGGCATGGTAGGCGCTGGCCTGCGCCTCCTGGATGCGCGGGATGTGCTCAGACCGGGTGATGATCACGTGGTCAGCCAGTCGCTCGGCACCGATGCGGCCCCCGTCGTAGCCGACCATGGCCAGCGTGAGCAGGCCTCGCCGCCGTGCTTCGGCCAGGGCATGGATCACGTTGCCGGAGTTGCCCGACGTCGACAGGGCCACGAGTGCGTCCCCGGCTCGCCCGTAGGCGATCACCTGGCGCGAGAAGATCGCCTCGGTCCCGATGTCGTTGGCGATCGCGGTCAGGATCGCCGGATCCTCGGTCAGGTCGATGGCGGGCCACGCGCGTCCGGAGCCCGGATCCCGAAAGTCCGCCACCAGATCCATGGCGTCCGTGGCCGAGCCGCCGTTCCCCAGGGCGAGGAGCTTCCCGCCCTGTTCCAAAGCGGCGCGCAGTGCCGCCGCTCCTCTGAGCAGGATCTCCCGGTTCTCCCCGAGCGTCTCCTCGCGGAGCGCGCCAATCTCGGCCGCCTTCATGAGCGCCGAGCGCCGAACGTCGTCGACCACGGGCTCGAGCTCGGATTCCTGCTCGGCCAGGAACGGATAGAGGAAGCTCGAGGCCCCGGCGTCATGGACCTGCCGGGATTCGCGCCCCTCAAGCAACCCACGGTGCTCAAAGAACACATGGACGAGCTCCCAGAGCACGTGGTAGAGCGTCTCCACCAGCTCCTGGCGGACGTAGGGGTCCCGGCTCGGCGGCTCGAACTCCCACTCGGCCCCGCAGGGGCAGAAGCCAATCGTGAGGCAGCCGCGCTTGTGTGCCGCCGCCAGTGCCCGCGCCGCCTCGCCGCCGTCCTCATCGGCGCCGAAGGCCATGGCGATGTCCTCGGGGAGGGCGATGAGTCCGACCTGGCGCTTGAGGTCGCCTCCCTCTCCGGCCAGCCCGAGAGCGGGCAGCGCCCGTTTGCCGACGATCACCGGGTGCACGAACTCGACCGCCACATGGCGGGCATCCGACCGCGCCGCGGGTGAGCGGCCGAAGGCAATGAGCCGGCCCCGCCGGGCGAAGCGCTCGGCCATGAGGTGGCAGAGCCGGGCCAGGCGCTCGGCCTCGGCGTCGAAGAAGCGGCGGTTCGCCTGGCTGCGTTCGTCGAGGAGCGCGGCCAGTCGATCCGAGGCCACCGCCTCGGTCACGCCAGCGCTCCCTCCCGGGCAGCGAGCGTGCTGAGCCAGTCCCGCCAGGCGCCGACACCCTCGCCCGTGCGGGCACTGAGGACGATCGTCTCCACGTCGGGGTGGACCTGGTCGATGTTGTAGAGCAGCTGCTCGAGGTCGAAGTCGAGGTGGGGGAGGAGATCGATCTTGTTCACCAGGATGAGCTGGCAGGTGCGGAACATGAGCGGATACTTGAGTGGCTTGTCCTCGCCCTCGGTGACCGAGCAGACCATCACCCGGGCGTCCTCGCCGATCCGGAACTCCGCCGGGCAGACGAGGTTGCCCACGTTCTCGACGATCAGCAGGTCGATCTGGGCTAGAGGGAGGGACGGGATGGCCGAGCGGACCATGTTGGCGTCCAGGTGGCACTCGCCGCCGAAGCTCGGATTCGTGTTGAGCTGCGTCACGGGAACGTGGAGGCTGGCCAGACGGTCGGCATCCATCGAGCCCTGCACGTCGCCCTCGAGCACGCCCACCCGGAGCCCGGGAAGCTCGGTCACCACTCGCTCGAGCAGCGTCGTCTTGCCCGCGCCCGGGGCGCTCATGAAATTGACCACCCGCACGCCGGCGGCGTCGAAGTCCGCGCGGTTGGCGGTGGCGATCGTGTTGTTGGCGTCGAGCGCCTCCTCGACGACGGTCACCTTGGTGCGATGCATTCGGCCTCCTCGACCTCGATTGACTCGACCTCAAATTCCTCGCCGCTGGCGATCTCAACCTCGCTGCCGCCACACTGCGGGCAGCGGAAGGCGGGGATCTCGATGTCCCACTCGTGGGCGCAGGGCCGGCAGCGCAGGCGGGCGTCGATCACCTCCAGCTCAAGCCGGGCGCCCTCACACACCGAGTCGCGGGCCACGAACTCGAAGTAGAACCCAAGCGTGTCCGGGATCACCTGGCGCAGCCGGCCCACCCGCAGGTTGACAACCGTGACCCGCCGCCCGTCGGCGTGCTTGGCGACGGTGTTGACGACGGCGCTGGCCAGCGACAGTTCGTGCACTGGCTCACTCCGCGGTTTGGAGGGGAACCCCGGCCCGGAGCTCCTCGACCGTCTCCAGCACCAGTCCGACGGCTCGCTCCACCGCTGCCTCGACGCCGGCCGACAGGCCCCAGCCCATCTCCTCGACCTGTGCCGGCTCGCAGGCGATGATGACGACCCGCCCGGGCCAGGCGCCGATCGACTTGACGAAGCGGAGCACCGTCTGCGGGTCCATCGCGTGCGGATTGATCACCTGGCCGTCCTCGATCCCGCCCTCGACCTCCGCCTCATCGGGCTCCATCACATAGAGCGTCCCAGGCTCACCGCCCTGCCTCGAGACATCGAGGATGACCAGGGCGTCGTAACCGCGCATCACCTCGTAGGCGAGATCGAGCCCGCCCGTCCCGGCGTCCATCACCGTCACCCCGGGCGGTAGCTCGCGCTCCTCGAGCCGGCGTGCCACTGCGCCACCGAAGCCGTCGTCGTGCAGCCAGGCGTTGCCGACGCCGGCGACGAGGATGCTCCGCAGGCGCTCGTCCGCATCTGAGCTCATGACTCGATCACCTCCACCTCGGGGGGAAAGAAGTACAGGTAGCGCCCGGTCTCCCGCAGGAGCTCCTGGCCCGGATCGTCGTCGACGGTGACGCCGAGGTGGACCTTGCCGTCGACGTCGATGAGGATCCGCTCGACCGTCGCCGTGCGTCCGGCCAGCATCCGGGCGTGCAGGTCGGCCTCGGGACCCGGGCGGAGCACCACGTGCCCGCCCCGCACGAACCGCCGGCCGTCGACCGTCACGTGCCGCTCCCCGGCCGTCGGATCGGGAAGACCCGGAGGCGGGGCGGGGGGCTCGGTGGTCACGGGATCTCGCACGGTCACCCGCCCGTGCAGGGCCATGATGTCCTCCGGTGTGGCCGCCGCCGCGCGGGCCACCACCTCGCGGACCGCAGGGTCGGCCTGCTCGATCTCGGCGCGCTCGGCGTCGCTCAAAGTCCGCACATGGAGGAGCAGCGCCTCCTCGATCTCGGTCGAGTCGAACAGGCCGCCCCGACTCTCCGGCGCCAGCTGGGGATGGTCGGGGAGGACGATCGTCGTGCCGAGGACGGTGCGGTCGTCCTCGCCGGTCAGCACCGGATAGGTGTTGACGCTCTCGGCGCCCGCCTCGAGCGGGGAAAGGAAGCGCCCGCGGGAGATCTCCAGGACGATCTGTGTGGAGATAATGGCCTGCCGCAAGACCTCGCTCCGGCTGAGCCCGCGGTCGACCCGGCGCAGGTTGTGGACACAGCAGCGCACGATCGTGCGGCCCTCGGCGACCCGGCTGGAGCGCAGCGTCAGCCGCCCGCCCTCGAACTTGGTCGTGTCACGTTCGCCAACCGGTATCGGCCCGATCTCCACGCGCTGCTCGGCCGCCTCGTGGCGCTGCCCGGACGCGCTCAGGTAGCGCAGCGTGGCGGTTACCGTGGCGCCCGGATCCGGCTCGGCCAGGCACTCCAGCCGAGCGTGGTCGAAGGCGCCGGGGCACTCGGCCGCATAGACCGGGGGGTAGACGATCCCGAACGGGGTGGGGGTCGCGTTCTTGGTCGCGCCGGGCGTGTATGGATACAGGGCGTACCCCTCGTAGAGGAGCGAGTCAACCAGCGCTTCGACCTGATCAGGCATTCCCGTCCTCGGCCAGGAGGGCATCCACGCAGGCGTCAAATGTGGCCATCCCCCGTGCCAGCTTCGCCCGCTGAAGCCTGTCGAGCGTCTCTGAGCGCAGGGCGATCCAGTTCGTGTTCGGGTAGTAGTGCTCGACCGTGTCCCGCCACACCGACACGGGCATGCGGAAGTCGATCGACTTGTCCCACGGCACCAGAACCATCTGCAGCGCGCCGTCGTCGCGCGGGTAGTAGATGGTGCCGTTGAAGTGCAGGGCGAGCGGGGCTTCGCCGTCAGAGAGCGAGTACAGGTACTTCGCCGCTGCCAGTTCGAGGTCATAGCTGCAGGAGACCGGAACCGTGACGGTGGTACTTCCGGTGAAGGCGGGGACGAGCACGTCGAGCTGGGTCCAGAGCAGGCTGCGGGTAGTCACCGCCCAGCGCTCCGGGGGACCGAACAGCTCTACCAGCCCGGCTCGGGTCTTCTCGTCGTAGCTCCGGCGCGCCGGCTCGATCATGAGCTGGATGGTCAGCGCGATCATGTACACCGGCCGGCCGCTCGGCTCGGAGACCTGGAGGTCGAGCATCAGCATCGGCGCCGCCGCGTAGCGCACGGAGCGCATCCCGATGGCCGAGAACTCCGGCTCGGGGACGGTGACGGCCGCGCCCCCACCGTTCATCCCCATCTCCGGCAGGCTCACGAGCGCGCCTCGGCCGGCGTGTTCAGCGCCTCTCGGCGCAGTTCCTCGAAGACACGGGTCACCGCGAACTCGACCCCCGTGCCTCCCGAAATCCCCTCCCAGCTCGCCTTGACCGCACCGGTCAGGGCGTAGCAGCGGTCGATCGGCGCGATCACGTACAGCGGCGGATCTGCGAGCCGATTGACGATCAGGCCCTCGATGTCGGCCTCGAGCTCGCGCAGCACCGGGTTGAGCTCGGTCATGCGAGCCCAGGATTCGAAGTGGAGCTCTGACTCGGTGGCGCCGGCCGGGCTTGGATACATGGCGACGACGCATCCGGTGACGCTCGAGTTCATGAAGAAGGCCAGCCCGATCGGGATCTGGAAGCCCGCCCACAGATCGTCGGGTAAATCAAGCTCTGCCAGCCACACGGTCCGGTTGCCCGTCGGGCGGTAGTCGCCCTCCCCCGAGCGCATCGCCCAGCACGCCTCGCAGGCGCAGACGATGCGCCGCTCGGAGAGGTGCAGGAGGTGTCGGTGATCCTCCGGGATACTCACGCCGCACAGGTCGCAGACCTCGACATCCGGGGCGCGCGGCGGTGCCGACGATGTCGAGGGGGGCGTGCGGGCTATGCCTCGCAGCCCGGTGACCAGGTCCGCACGCCGCCGCGCGGCCACCGCCTCGACAACCAGCCGGCGGCCCCGGGTGCCGTTCTCGCTCACTGGACCAGCGCTACCTTGACGCGGTCCTGCTCGCGCAGGAGCGGGACCGGCTCGAGCTGAAGCTGGTCATCGTCCAGCGAGCGCCCGGCCCGGGGCAGGAAGAATGAGCGCCCGCAGGTCGGACAGGACAGGGCTCCCGCCTCGAGTGACCCGTCGTGGAGCGCCCCGCCGCACCCTGCGCAGGCATCGCCGTAGGCCAACAGGGTGCCATTGACGTTGGCGAGGAGGAGCTCCCGCCCGGCGACCGAGACGGCGGCCACGGAGCCGTCGTTCACGTCGGCCTCGACCTCGAACCAGGCCGGTGCTGCCGGCGGCGACGAGATGATCACCGGGAGCTCCATGCCCGTCGGCGCGGCGGCGTTGGGAGCCGGGGTGCCGGTGACCATCGGGAGGCCCTGTCCGGTCATCGTCTGGGGCGCCACCCCCTCCACCTGGAGCCCCAGCAGGTCGGGCGCCGCCTCCTCCAGAGCCTGCTTGATGGCCAGCTCAAGCGTCACCGACGAGGCCGAGCAATCAGAGCAGCTGCCCCGCAGATGAATCCGGGCCACCCCGTCCTCAAGCGAGAGAAACTCGACGTTGCCCCCGTGAGACTCCATGTAGGGCCGAACCGAGTCCAGGGCTGACTGCACCCGGTCGGCCAGCGGGACGGGGTGCAGGTCGTGGATCAGGAGCAGCGTGGCGAGCAGCGGATCGTCGGCCAGCTGAGCCGCGATCCGCTGCCCTCCTTCGCCGGCATCGTGCAGGGCTTCGAGAATCCGCTCCAGCCCGGCGCCGTACATCTGCACGACGGCACTCAGCAGCTCCTCCAGGAGCTCCGGCGGGGGCGAGTCCCCAGCCGCCTCCAACGCCTCTTGCAGCTCCTGCACCCGCACCAGCAGCGCCTCTTGGCGCTCTGTGCCCGCAGCTGGGATGGCTGTATCCATGGCTAGGCCATGGCGGTGGGCGTATGCATCACCTTGCGCACCCTGCCCTTGCCCGTGTACATGTGGACGCCGCACGGCAGACACGGGTCGAAGGAGCGAACCGCGCGCATGATGTCGATCCCCTTGAAGTTCTCGGGACCGTTCTCCTCGAAGATCGGCGTGTTCTGCACCGCGTCCTCATAGGGGCCGGGCGTGCCGTAGACATCACGCGGGCTGGCGTTCCAGGGCGTGGGCGGGTACGGCTGGTAGTTGGCGATCTTGCCCTCCTGGATCACCATGTGGTGTGAGAGCACACCGCGGGCGGCCTCGTGGAAGCCACAGCTGACCGCGGTGTCCGGAACCTTGAAGCTGTTCCAGCTCTTGGTCCGGCCGGCCTGGACCTCCTTCATCGCCCGCTCCAGGCAATGCAGCGCGATCAACGCGCTGTAGGCCTGGTGATAGGTCCGCGCCCGGTCGCGCTCGACCGCGTTTGACTTCTCCGGGACCCGCCACTCGAGCTCCATCTCCGGCATGTTGGGCGAGCGTGGGAGCACCATCTGGATCGAGTCGCCGGTGGCTTTCGCGTAGCCGAAGTCGACCAGCCCCGCCTTGGCCGTGCACCACTGGCGGGCGAACGGCCCGCCGCCCGTGTCGCAACACACATGGGTGTCGGTCCGCTTGTCATAGATGCGCGGCGAGACGACCCAGGTGTACTTGTCGGTGAAGTCGCGCTTCTGGGGCCGGGGGAGGGTGACCTTGTTCCAGGGGTGGTTCTTGTCCACCGGATTGCCCAGTGGATCCTGGGTCACGAACGTGGGCTCGTTCTCCCACGAGTCGAAGTACGAGGACCCGAGGAGGATCCGGATCATCAGGTTGATCTCGACCAGGTCAGTTGAGATCAGCTCGCCGCCGATCGCCACGCCGGGGGTGATGTAGCGCTTGCGACCCCACTCGGTCATGTGGCGGTAGTCGTAGTCGACGTAATCCGGGTCGTCGAACGAGCCCCAGTTGACCAGGTTGGTCTCCCGGAAGCCGACCATGTCGTAGCCCGGCAGCTCCTGGAGGAAGAAGTCGTACAGGTCGTCGTGCATGGGCACGCTGCGCTTGACGTAGTCGAAGTAGCGCATCAGGCGCACGTAGTAATCGGTGCACGTCTGGTGCGTGATGTCAGCGCTGCAGCCCCCCGGCATGATCGTCGAGGGGTGGGTGTGCCGACCCCCGAACAGGCAGTACATCTCCCGCGTATAGCGCGCCACGTGCAGCGTCTCCAGGTAGAACTCGCCGGTGAACGGGTTCAGCGCCCGCATGATGTCGGCGATCGTCTTGAAGCCGTGGATGTCGCCATGTGGAGCCGGCGTGTTCTCGGCCTTGGCCAGGAGACTCGGGTTGGTCTCCTTGACCATCTGCTCGCAGAAGTCGACGTTGGCCATGCAGTCGTTGAAGATCGCGTGGTCGAAGATGTAGTCGGCTGTCTCCGCGAGGTTGAAGGCGAGATCACCGAGGGCCGGCGGCTTGACCCCATAGGCCATGTTTTGGTTTAGGCAGGAACAGGTGCAGTGGTTGTCGCCGCAGATGCCGCAGATCCGGCTGGTGATGAAGTGGGCGTCCCGAGGGTCGATTCCCTTCATGAAGATGTCGAAGCCGCGGAAGATCATCGACGTGCTGTAGCACTTGACGACCTGCTGGTTGGAGAAGTCGATCTCCGTGTGAATGCCGAGGCTTCCGACGATCCGGGTGATCGGATCCCACGACATTTCCTTGACCATGACCCGCTGCTGCGGAGGGGTTTCAGTTGCCATTGCTTATCTCCTCGCTCTCAAGAAATCGCTCGCAGGTCCTGGTTCACCATCTGGGCTGGTAGCCCGAGGTCAGCTGCCGCCCGCGTTTGCGCCAGTCAGGCTCTTTGTCGAACTTCGTGCTGATGTGCCGGTGCCGGAAGTACCTGACGATCGGCCCATAGGAGGACTGCATGACCCGGGCCGCCCAGCCGCCCCACTGGTCCTCATCCATGAAGGGCATGTACTTGTCGGGGAAGCCAGGCATCGTGCAGGCCATGCAGATGCCGCCCACGTTGGGACAGCCGCCCACGCCGTTGACCCAGCCTCGGACCGGCACGTTGCACTTGACCACCGGTCCCTTGCAGCCGAGCTTGACCAGGCAACGGTGATCGGAGCCGTACTCGGTGGCGAAGTCGCCCTCTTCGGCGAAACCGGCCCGGTTGCACCCCTCGCGGACGGTGCGCCCGAACAGCCACTTGGGCCGTAGCGCCTCGTCGAGCTCCGGCGCCGGCGCCAGCCCGGCCAGATGGAGGGCCAGATAGAGCAGCGTCTCGGTCATGTTGTCCGGCTGGGCCGGGCAACCGGGGATGCACACGATCGGCAGGCCGGCCTTGGACTTCCAGTTCCAGCCCAGGTAGTCCGGGACCCCCATGGCGCCGGTGGGGTTGTTCTTCATGGCCGGAATGCCGCCGTAGGTGGCGCAGGTGCCGACGGCGACGACGGCGGCCGCCTTGGGCGCCAGGCGGTCCATCCACTCGTTCATCGTGATCGGCTGGCCGTTCTCTGGGTTGACCGCGAACCCGGTCCAGTGCCCTTCGCCGTTGATCTCCTCGTTGCCGAGCGAGCCCTCGATCACGAGCACAAACGGATCCAGCTCGCCCTTCTCGGCATCGAACCAGGCCTGGGCGTACTCCTGGCCGACGGCGTAGTCGACGACCTGGTTATGGACCACGACCTTCGGCATGCCCGGAATGGCCTGGAGGATGATGTCCTCGAGGCTGGGATTGGTGGCCGACGTCATGGCCACCGAGTCGCCCTCGCAGCTCAGCCCGGTCGTCATCCACAGGACATGCGCGGTGACGGCCTCGGTCTTCTTCTGCTCTGCGTATGGGCTCGCCATGGTTGCCATTCCGGCTCCTCTCTGGACTCAACAAATACGGGGCAGTGGGTCACCGACCAGCTGGTCCATGACCCGCCTGCCGCCAAAGCTCGTTTGCACCAGCACCATCCCCGGGGGCTCGGTCCGCACCTCTCCGATCTCCGCCGCCTGCTCGCAGCCGGCCACCTCGCGCATCGCGGCGAGCGCCTCATCCGCGCCCTCGGCGGCCACGAACGCGACCAGCTTCCCCTCGTTGGCCACGTACATCGGATCAATCCCCAGGATCTCCGCCGCGCCCGCGACCTCGGGGCTGACCGGGACCTCGCCCTCGCGCACGATCATCGCCACCGAGGAGGCCCGGGCCAGCTCGTTGAGCACCGAGGCCACCCCGCCCCGGGTGGCATCGCGCAGGCAACGCAGCCCGGGCCCCGCGGCCTCGAGCAACGCGTCCACGACCGGCCAGAGCGAGCGGGTGTCGCTTTCAATCTCGGCATCGAGCTGGAACTCGTCGCGGGCCAGCATGATCGCGGTGCCGTGCTCGCCGATCGAGCCGGAGAGGAGGATCCGGTCACCCGGTCGCAAGGCGCTGGGCGCAAGCGTGGCCCGGGGATCGCGCTGTCCGACGCCGGTGGTGCAGACGTACATCCCGTCGGCGTGACCTCGCTCGACCACCTTGGTGTCACCGGCGATGATCTGGACGCCGGCCGCCCGGGCGGCATCGGCGATGGCCTCGACCTCGGCCCGGAGCGCCTCCGCCGGGAGCCCCTCCTCGAGGATCAGCGACAGACTCAGCGCAAGTGGGCGCGCGCCCGACACGGCGAGGTCGTTGACGGTTCCGTTGACGGCCAGCTCGCCGATCGACCCTCCGGGAAAGCGCAGCGGCCTGACCACGTAGGAGTCCGTGGTGAGCGCGAGGTCGGCGCCGTCTACGGCAAAGGCCCCGGCGTCGGCCATTTCGCTCAGCGTCTCTGACTCGAACGCCGGCGCCAGCAGCCCCTCGATCAGGCTTTGCGTCGCCTTGCCGCCGGCCCCGTGGGACATGTTGATGTGCGCGTCGCGGAATTTCGCGCGCTTGCCCCGCGCCGTCTCGATGATCCCCAGGATCTTCTGCTCACGCTCGGAGACGACGGTCTGCTCGGCCATCACACGACCTCCCGCTCACGGGCGAAGCGGCCGAAGTTGTAATAGGCCGCGCAGGCTCCCTCCGAGGAGACCATGCAGGTTCCGATCGGACGCTCCGGAGTACACGCGGTGCCGAAGACCTTGCACTCCCAGGGCTTGATCACGCCCTTCAGCACCTCCCCGCACTGGCAGGCCTTGGGGTCGGCCACGCGAACCCCGGGCACGGTGAAGCGCCGCTCGGCGTCGAGCTCGGCATAGGCGTCGGAGATCTTCAGCCCGCTGTGGGAGATGAAGCCGAGTCCGCGCCACTCGAAGTGGGGGCGAAGCTCGAATACCTCGGCCAGGACCTCAAGCGCTCGCAGGTTGCCCTCGTAGGGAACGACGCGCTTGTACTGGTTCTCCACCTCACAGCGCCCGTCGGCGAGCTGGCGCAGGATCATCTGGACGCCCTGGAGGATGTCCAGCGGCTCGAACCCAGAAATCACGACCGGCTTGCCGTAGTCGGCCGGGATGAACTCGAACGGCCGCGCACCGACGATCGTCGACACGTGGCCGGGGCCGATGAACCCGTCGAGCCGGAGATCGGGCGACTCGAGCAGGGCGCGCAACGGAGGCACGATCGTCACGTGGCTGCACATGCAGGAGAAGTTGGCCACGCCCTCGATGCGGGCGCGCTTCAGGGTCAGCGCGGTCGACGGCGCGGTCGTCTCAAACCCGATGGCGAAGAAGACCACCTCGCGCTCAGGGTTCTGCTTGGCGATGCGCAGGGCGTCGAGCGGCGAGTAGACCATGCGAATGTCGGCCCCGGCCGCCTTGGCATCGAGCAGGCTCCCGCTCGACCCCGGGACCCGCATCATGTCCCCGAAGCAGGTGAAGATCACGCCATCCTGGTGTGCAAGGGCGATGCCGTCGTCGACTCTGCCCATCGGGATCACGCACACCGGGCAGCCGGGCCCGTGGACGAGCTCGACGTTGGCCGGGAGCAGATCGTCGACGCCGTACTTGTAGATCGAATGCGTGTGCCCGCCGCACACTTCCATCAGCTTGTAGTGGCGTCCCGGCTCGACGAGCGAGAGGATCTCGCCGGCCACGGCCTGCCCCAGATCGGCGTCACGGAACTCGTCGACGAACCTCATACCGGGGCTCCGAAGGCGATGGCCGTGCCGGCGTGAACGAGCAGCACCTCACCGACGGCGACCGGGTCCACGAGCGCGGTCTCGACCGTGATTCGTTTCCCGTCATCGCCCGTGCAGAGCGCCAGCCCACGCTCGTCGTCGATGGCCACCACCGTCATCGGCTCGCCGTCATCGCCACACGTGACGCAGTGATCCGATCCGCAGCTCACTCGATCACGCTCGCCTTGAGCTCCTCCAGCTCCTGCTCGTAGTCGGCGCCCATGCGCTCGAGCAGGTCTCGTGTGGCGCGCGCCTCCTCCTCGTCGACCTGCGAGATGGCAAAGCCGACGTGGATGAGCACCCAGTCCCCAGGGCCCACCCCATCGCCGTCAACGTCAAGCAGACCGATGTTGACGTTGCGCTTGACCCCCGCCACGTCGACCTTGGCGAGCCGGTTCTCCTCGTCGACAATTTCGACGATCCGCCCGGGTATGGCCAGACACATTTGCCAGTGCTCTCCTCATCCGCCCGCGTGGGCAGCAGCAGCGGCGCGTCGCAACATGGATAGCGGTAGCGGCGCGCAGCGGCGCCAAGTGGGGACGAGCCGTTTCTACCACCGGTTTTGCGGGCCTGCGGGACGCTGGTAATCCGGGTTACCGGCATGGCAGGTAAGCGTCGTTACCCCGCTGGTTGCGCTGATTCTGGGCGGCGCTGAAGCGTAGACTCGACCTCAAGCTCGGCCGGGAGGAGAGGATCGAGGAGAGCGGGATGCCCAGCAGACGCGGAGACGCTTGGACGCGCGCAGGAGAGCAGTGGCCCGAGCGGCCACAGCCTCCCCGCCAGCCGAATGCCGCCCCGCTCTTCGGCTACCTGCTCGATCTCGACGACGACCTCGCCGAAGGGGTCGAGGTTCGGATGCGTGTCTCGGCCCGGCAGCACGCCACGGCCCGGCTGCTCGACGCGGAGGTCGGCGAATGCGACCTCTCGTCGTGGTTTGCCAGCGTCGGTCGGGGACCCGGGCTGCTGATCGTCGACGGTCTCCTGGCCGTGGATACGCGCGTGGCCGACCGCACCACCACTGAGCTCCTGGGAGCGGGTGACCTGCTCCAACCGCCGGGTGGCCACGACGATGAGCTGGTCGAGCGGGAGACGATCTGGCGGGCGCTTCATGCCAGTCGCCTGGCCCTTCTGGACTCGGACTTCGTGGATCGCATCCGGTCCTGGCCACAGATCCTGAACGCCCTCTTCCGTCGTGCCGAGCGGCGTTCGGATGACCTCGACGTGATGCGGGCCATCTCCTCCCAGCCTCGGCTCGAGGTGAGGCTGGTGTTGCTGTTGTGGCACCTGGCCACCCGCTGGGGCCGGGTCGAACCGACGGGGCTCCGGCTCACCCTGCCTCTGACCCACCGCGCCCTCGGTCAGCTTGTGGCGGCCGAACGCCCGTCGATCTCCCACGCTCTGCGCCGCCTCTCCCAGGCGGGAATCGTCACGGGCACGGCGGGCGACTGGCACCTGCACGGATCGGTGGAGTCCCACATGGAGTCGCTGATTGAGCGCACGGGACGGCTGACTCTGTCCGAGCAGTCGGCCGCGCCCAGTGCTCAGCGATTGGGGTGACGCGATGAGTCCGACCAAGGAACCGGTCATGCAGACGCAGGCAAGCCGCAGCCCGGTTCACGTGCTCTGGCTCACCACGGGACTCGGCTGTGACGGGGAGTCGATCGCCTTGACCTCGGCGACGAACCCAAGCCTCGAGGACCTGCTCCGGGGCTGCCTGCCCGGGATGCCCGCGGTGATCCTGCACAACCCGGTGTTCGCGTTCGAGAACGGCGACCAGTTCGTCAGCGTCTTCGCCGATGCGGCCGCCGGTCGGCTTGATCCGTTTGTGCTCGTGCTCGAGGGGTCGGTCCCCAACGAACAGATCAACGGCGACGGCCATTGGGCGGGCCTGGGCACCGACCCCTCCACGGGGCAGCCGGTCCTCACGACCACCTGGCTCGATCGCCTGGCCCCGAAGGCCGCTGCGGTCATGGCGGTGGGGACCTGCGCCGCCTACGGCGGGATTCCCGCGATGCGCAACAATCCGACCGGGGCCATGGGGCTGCGCGACTACCTGGGCGCGAGCTGGACCTCCCGGCTCAGTCTGCCCGTCGTCAACCTGCCCGGCTGCCCGGTTCAGCCCGACAACCTCACGGCCATCCTCCTCCAGATCGTGCTTCACCTCCTCAAAATGGGGCCACCGCTCGACCTCGATGAGCAGGGCCGGCCGGTCGCCATCTTCGGGCGCACCGTGCACGAGCTCTGTAACCGCGCGGGCCTGGCCGAGGGAGGCCAGTTCTCGGCCCGCCACGGAGATGGCCGCTGCCTGGTCAAGCTCGGGTGCAGCGGGCCGGTGGCCCGTTGCAACGTGCCCATACGCGGCTGGGCCGGCGGTGTCGGCGGTTGCCCCAACGTCGGCGGGATCTGTATCGCCTGCACGATGCCTGGCTTCCCCGACAAGTACATGCCCTTCGTCGAGCCGGACGTCCCCGCGCGCGTTTATGCGCGCACGGCCCGCCTCGCCCGCGGTCCCGTCGTCGCCTACCTACGGGAGCGACGCATCCGCCACACCTTCGACGTCGAACCCCGCTGGCGCCGGAGGGGCACCGAGCTGACCAGCGGTTATCGGCCTGGGTAAGAGGTCCATGCCCGTCACGGTCGTCTTCCGGTGCGAGATCTGTGGATCCCACCCGGATCCCGAAACCCAGATCTCGCTCGAGCGCCAACTCCTCGACCTCCGCCACGGTGAGTACGTCGACGCCGACCCCGGGTCCTGGCTCACCTGGCACGGACGCGGCATCTACGGCCCTCTGCGCTACGCCTGCGGTCGTCATCGGGGCGAGCTCAAGGCCCGGGTCCGCGAGGAGTACGGCACGCTCGGCTGGCATCCGTGGGCGCGCGGCCCACACCCTTGGGCGGGCCGCCGGGGCACTGACCGGGCCCGGCGGTTGGCCCGTAGCCTGCGCTCCGCGTTCGGCGCCCCGGGAGCCCCCTAGGGGGTTTACACGCCCGCGATCACTCTGCGTCCGAGCAGCCGCTGGCCGAGCTTGAACGGGGCCAGCAGCCCGAACTGACCCAGCCTCTGGGTGCCCGAGGCGAGGACGGACAAGGAGGAATTGCGGGCACCAGCGAAGGCGCCGCGGTCGATCAGCTCGAGGTACCAGCGGACGGTCGCTTCGATCGTCTCGCCGAGCGGGCGGGCGCGGTATCCGAGCTCCCGTTTGGCCTTGGCGGAGGAGAAACGCCACTCCTGGGCCATCAGCTCATACCCTTCGGCGGCCATCGGCCCGGGAACCCCGAGCGCGTCTCGCACCCGGGCCAGACGCGCCACCTCTCGCGGTAGAACGACGACGGGATGATGGATCCCCGACAGTTTGGCCACCCGGTCGATCAGGGCGGGCCAGGTCGTATTCTGGCCGCCGAGGATGTATCGCTCCCCTGGCTGCCCTTGGTCGGCGGCGAGCAGGTGCCCGACCGCCACGTCCTCGACATCGACGAAGTTCATCGGCGCGTCGATCACTGCGGGCAGGCGGCCGCGGAGGTAGTTGCCGACCGTACGGGCAGAGATCTCACGCGGAGAGTGCCGGTCGAGCGGAACTCCAAGCACGTAGCCCGGGTTGACCACGACCACCTCGATGTCGTGGCGATCGCCGGCGTCGAGCGCCACCTGCTCACCCCGGTGCTTGGAGTCTGGATAGGTCAGCCCGAGCCAATTTCTCGGATAACGAGTTTGCTCATCAGCCGGCCGAGCGTTGGACGGAAGCCCGACCGCCGAGATGGAGGACGTGAGGACGACGCGGCGGCACCCGGCGGCGGCCGCGGCCTCGACGGCCAGAAGTGGCGCCTCGGCGTTGATTCGCCAGGCCAGGTCGGTAGGGCGCGAGCCCACGTAGCCGGCGGTGTGGAAGACGACGTCCGAGCCCTTGAAGGCACGGCGCAGCGAGCCGAAGTCGCTGACATCCGCCTTCGCGCCGTGGACCTGTAGATCTCGGAGCGGGCCCATCCGGCTTCGCTCCCGGTATGTCACGGTGACCTCGTCGCCCTCCTGGCAGAGCAGGCGGGCGAGGTGGGCGCCCAGAAATCCGGTTGCGCCGGTCACGCAAGCCCTCATCGGCAATCACCTCCTGCCCGGCGTGGGGACAGCCAGACACACGTCTCTTTTTTTCTGCCCATCCTTTAGCTTCTCCGCCCCGGCCAGGGCTAAACCGAGAATCAGCGGTTTCTCAGAAAGGTCCCGCCTAGGCCCGAGAGGGCTGCGTCCCCGGGGCGGAATGTTGGCGTTGCGTGATCCGTTGGCCACACGGGCCGCGGGGCCGGTAAGGTCAGGAGCTAACGGCGATGGCTTCCCAGAGCGACAGACCCTTCGGCGAATCTCTGCGTCTTCTCATGGAGGACCGGGGCTTTAGCTACCGCGGACTGGCCCAGCGGACCCGCGAGCTGGACGGCAAGGGAATGACCCACGCCCACATCAACATGCTCGCCAAGGGCCATGACCGCCCTTCGATGCGGGCCATGGAGTTGATCGCCGAGGCGTGCGAAGTGGAGCCGGATTACTTTGCCGAATACCGGCTCGCGCTGGCCATGCGTGAGCTGGATCCCACCGAGGTGGGGCTCGAGCAGGCCCTGGAGAACCTCAACGCCCGGCTTGCCGGCCGGCGAAAAAGCGCCGCCAGAGCACAGCCAGCGCCAGAGCGACGAGCACGACCTCGTCCCACCGGGTAGTCAGCGGATCCAACGGACTCAGGGCCAGGCCGAGGAGCGCGGCCCAGGCCAGCCATGCCATCTGGATCCCGCGCCGGGTCACCTCGCGGTAGCTCCACATGGTCCGAGCCAGGCGCCCGGCGAAGAAACCGAGGTCGTTGCGCTCGCCCAGGACCCAGGCGGTCGCCGAAAGCGCGCCTAGGGCGATGACGAAGGCGAGATATCCAAACGGACGAAGAACGAGGCGGAGCATTACTTCTCCCTGCTCTGAAGCTATCAGGAGAGCTAAGCGTGGATCCACCGAACTCCGCTCCATTCTCCCGATGTCGGCAGGCGAGTCTTAGCCCACCATCGACGCATGACCAATTCACGAAATCTCCCCACCGAGAGCGTGGTGATCCGGTTTGCCACTGGCCAGGACCAAGACGCCCTGGAGCATCTGGCCGCGCTCGATTCCTCGCGTGTTCCTGCTGAGCCCCTGCTAATCGCCGAGCGCGGTGGGGCGCCCCTGGCCGCGCTGACGTTGACCGGAGGCAAGCCGATCGCCAATCCGTTCCTGCCTACCGCCGATGTGATCGAGCTCCTCAGGCTGCGGGCGCGCCAGGTCCAGCCGACCACGGTCGGCCACCACCGGCTACTCGGATGGGCGGCGGCCTCCCGGAACCCGGTCCGCCACGCGCGCAATCGGCTTCATCGACTCCTCGAGGGCGCCGACGTGGCTGTCTAGGTTCTCGACCGACGTCAGCAGCCGGTCCAGCAGCACCGCCAGCCGGTCCAGCGCCCCGCCGATCGATTCGATCGTGTCCGGGAGCCGCGCCAGGTGCTGCTGGACCTCGACGAGGACCGGCATCGATTTTTCGATCTGCTCCATGCGGCCATCCATCCTCGGGAGCACGGTCGTGGCCTGGGCCACGGTTCGCAGCTCGTCCCTGACTGCCGGCAGCGCCTTGGTGTCGGCCGCCACGGCACGAACCCCCTGATCGATCTCGGGCAGGCTCTCCATCAGGACGCTCAGCTGCTCGACCCCTTCACGAATGCCGGTCAGCTGAGCGGTGTCTACGGCGACCGAGTCGATGCCGGCCCGCATATCCGGCATCTCCGAGGTCGCCTCGGCGATCTGCTTAAGCCGGGAGAACAGCGTCGGCAGTGCCCCGGCGAGCTTGCGGAAGTCCGGCACCAGCGAGTCAAACCGAGGCGGGCTCATGCCGGGCACGCTACATAAGCGATCACGGCGACGAGCGCACTTACCCCTAACGGCGACAGAATCAGGGCGGGCGGTGAGGCGCCGAAGCTCACCCGCGAGCGCGGCCCTTCCAGCCTGGGCGCCCGCCTAGATGATTTTGATCATCGCTACTAGTTTCGGCAGCGGCCGGAAAAGTCCTTAGTCCCGCGGCGCGCGGTGGGGTTCCCGGCGCAGCGCGGCGCTCAGGCTTTGGCCCGGCTGCTGGCCGCCGCCGAGTGATCTCCGGCGGAGTTGTCCTCGGCCGAGTGGTCCTCGTCCGCGGCCGGCTCGTGCTGGGCGTCCTGGTCCTCGTGGCCGGAGGCCTGAGCTTCTGCGGCACCGTCGTCCACCGGTGTCTTGGTCAGCGTCGTGGCGAGATCGTCGGCGCCGCGCGCCAGCTCCTCGGACAGCCGCTTTGCCGTCTCATATACGTTGGCCAGGCTGCTGTTCTGAGCCCGCAGCGCTTCGGCCTCGGATTCCAACCCGGTGAGCTTCTTCTGCAGCGTCTTATGCTGCTCGTTCAGCGTCGCGTTGCGCTCGGTCTCCGAGGTCAGGCGTGAGCGGAGATCACGCTCGGCGACGGCATAGCCTTCGCGCTCGATCTCGAACTCGTTGCGCATCTTCTCGAGCATGGCGTGGGCCTCGACGACGCGTCGTTCGACGTCGCCCATCTCGACCAGTTTCTGCTCGGCCTCGGCCAGCTTCTCGGCCGCCTCGCGGCCCGCCTTGGCCTCGCTGGTGGCGCGCTCGAGGTCGGTCCGCGTGTCGCGTAGCTCGGACTTGACGGTCGCCGCGTCTGCCTGGGCCGTGTCCCGCTCGCTCCGCGTCGTCTCGAGCTCCTCGCGGGCGGCGTCGCGGCTGGCTCGCGCCTCGCTGACCGCCCGCTCGAGGTCGGCGACCACGGCCTCGTGCTCGGCCCGCACCGTGTCGAGCTCGTCACGTGCAGCCTCGCGATAGGCCTGGGCCTCCGCCACCGAGCGCTCGAGGTCGGCTCGGATCGTCTCAAGCTCACCTTCGATCGTCTCAACTTTGGACTCGGCTTCCTCCAGCCGGGCCTGACCGGCCGCGAGCTGCTCCTGGGCGGCATCGCGCTCGGCGCGCGCCGACTGGAGCTGCTCCTGAGCCGCTTCGTGCTCGCTTCTCAGCGCCTCCAGCTGTTCCCGGGCGGCGTTGCGCTCGCCCTTGAACCTGTCCACGCGCTCGGCCGCGGCGTCACGCTCCGCCTGGAGACCCTCGAGCTGCTCCTGCGCGGAGTCACGCTCGGAGCGCAGGAAGTCGATCCGCTCCAGGGCTTCGTCACGCTCGGTGAGGGCGCTCTTGAGCTCCTCCTGTGCGTTTTCGCGTCCCGCGATTGCGGCGGCCAGGGCCTCCTGGGCGTTGTCACGACCGGTCGTGGCTTCCTTCAGATCGTTCTTCGCGCTGTCGCGCTCGGATCGGAGCGCTTCCATTTCGTACTTGGCTGCATCTCGGTTGGCCTGCGCCTCGCTGATGACTCGCTGGAGCTCGGACGCCGAGGTGACGAGCTCGGCGCGAACCGTCTCGAGCTCGCCGCGGGCCGTGTCGAGCTCGCCGCGAACGGACTCGAGCTCACCCCGGAGCGCCCCGTGCTCGCCGCGGAGGTTTTCCAGCTCGTTCTGGGCCGTCTCCGTCTCGGCCCGGGCGCTCTGGAGTTCCTCCCAGGCGCTGTCGCGCTCATCGCGCGCGGTCTCGAGCTCGGCCTGGGCGCCCTCACGCTCGGTGCCGATGGCCTCCAGCTCGGCGCGGGCGCTGTCACGCTCGTCCCGGACGGCTTCCAGCTCGGCGCGGGCGCCGTCGCGTTCGGCACGCAGCCCGTCGAGGGCCTTCTGCGCATCGCTGCCCTGGCTGCGCAGATCGTCGAGCTCCAGGCGCGCCGAATCCCGCTCGGCCTGCAGCGCCTCGCGCTCGCTCCGCATGCTCTCGAGCTCGGCCTGAACCGACGCTAGCTGCTCGCGCAGCGTCTCCAGCTCGCTGCTTGCGGCACCGTCCTCCGCGCGCGCCATCTCGAGGTCGGCCCGGATGGTGTCGCGCTCGCTCTGGGCGGCCTCGAGCTCGCTCTGCGCCGTCTCTAGGTCGGCCCGGGCGCCGGTCAGCTCGGACTGCATCGCCTCCAGCTCGCCGCGCAGCGTCTGAAGATCGGTCTGGAGGGAGTCGACGACGGGCTGCTGGTCCTCGGAGGCGGCCGCCTTCTCGAGCTCGGCCACCACCTCGGCGTGACGGGACCGCTCACCCTCGAGCTCGGCTGTGGCCGTCTCGGCCTCGGCCCGGAGGCTCTCAAGCTCACTTGTCGCCTGCTGAAGGTCGGCGTTTGCCTGCTTAAGCTCGCTGCGTAGACGATCAAGTTCGGCGGTGTCGACGGGAGCGGACGGGGGCGGCGCCGGGGCGGGCGGGGGCGCGCTGCTGGCGTCGGCAGGCGCGGTGCCGTTGGGGGCGGGCGCAGGCGTCGCCTCGGGCGCCGGTAGCGGAAAATGCGATCCGGCAGAGTCGCTGGGGGGCAGCGGCAGGCGGTCAGCGAGATCGGAGATCAGATCCGCGGCCGCCACCGCAGCCTGCACCTCGAGGTGGGTCATGAAGGAGATGTCGTTGAGGGCCAGCGAGTCGGACGGATCAGCCATCGCGACGAGCAGGCTTCCGTCTGCCTCAAAGGCGAGCGGAATCGCCTTGTAGCGCTGGGCAGCGGGCGCGGGGAGCAGGTTGGCCGCGTCCGGGTTGACCTCGAACTGGTTCAGATCGATGTGGTTGAGGCCGTAGCGGGCGGCCAGCGCGCGGGCCAGGTCGTCTTCGGAGAGCCGGCCTTCGCCGACCAGGATCTGCCCCACGGTGGCGCCTGACTGGCGCGCCTCCTCGACGGCGCGATTGACGTGATCTTCGCCGGCCAGCCCGAGCTCGATGATGACGTCAGACAGGAACCGGGGTCCACCCTCGGGCCTCGCGTACGCGGTGACTCCAGGCCGGGGCTCGGTCGACGTGCTCATGAGGGGGCTCCTTCCACTGCGGCGACATCACTCAGCGCCGCCTCGGCCGCGGTCAGCGCGGCCTCGGCAGAGTCGGTATCGCTGAGGCGCTCGATTCCACTTACCAGCTCGAGCCGCTCCGGGCGGTGACCGAGCTTGCGCTCGAATGACCCCTGCAGCCGGGCTAGGAACGCCTCGGCACCCTCGATTCCGTTACACCCGACGAGGATGGCGCCGAAGGAGTGCTCACCCACGCGGCCGGCGATGTCGCTGCGCCGGACGTCGGTGGCGATCACCTCGCCGGTGCTCTGGAGGAGCAGGTCGGCGACTGCGTTGCCGCTCGTCGTCCGCACCTCCTCGATGCCCCGCGGTTTCACGACGAGGACGTAGGACTCCGTGATGCCGCGGTGGCTGAGGTGCCACTCGCGATCGAGCGCCTCGAGGAACGCCTCGCGCATCGGAAGCCCGGTCAGTGGATCGCCGGTCAGCGCGCGCTGCTGCTGGGCGAGCTGCCGAAGCTTGCTCTCACGGGTCACGCGCTCCCACTCGTAGGCGATGAGCCGGGCCGCGATGGTCATGAGGTCGCGCTGGCGCCAGTCATAGCGGTCTCGCTGCTTGCTCATGGCACAGACGCTGGCCACCCGTGTCCCATCCCCGAGCTCGACCGGCGCCGCCACGTAGCTTTCAACGCGCGCGGTCTTCTGCAATTCGAGCTTTCCGTACACGGGGTCCTTCGAAGCCCGCCCAACCAGGGCCGGGGCCTCATCGCCGGCCATGTGCACGCAGAACGATTCTTGGAGGGGAAGGCGGGCCCCCGGACCGAGCACGTCGATGCCGTCACCCCGGGCGTCCAGGACCCGATACTCGTCAGTGTTGTAGTTGAGTTCGCCGAAGATGACCCGTCCATCCGGAACCTGGCTCTCAAGCAAGGAGAGCACCGACCGGACCGCGTCCCCAAGGCTCACGAAGCGCTGCGCGCAGATGCGTGCAAACTCCGAGACCACCGCGTCTGTCATATGTGCGTTGTCGGTCGCTTGAGGCTTTGGCTTGAGCCTGGACGAGTTTCCTGGGGCCGATTGCCCGGCCTCGGAGCGAGCCGACAGCCGCGACGGATGTTCAGCGGGCGGCGAAGCTGCGGCGCCCGAGCTCGAGGCCGAGGCTCGCGTAGCTCCGGAACAGGTGCTCCTCGACCCCTCTCAAGACGTCTTTGAGGGCGGCTGAGAAGCGCCGCACGTCGGCCTCGGAGGTGACGAGTGGGGGCAGCGCCTTGACGACGTTCATGTGGTGCCCGGCCACCTGGGTGAGGATGTGGTGCTCGTGGAACAGCGGCACGGTGACCATCTGGGCGAACAGCCCCGGCTGACGCCGCTCCACCGCCTCCCAGACCTTCCGGGCGGCGCGGCCCGAAGGGCTCCCGAGCTCGATCGCCCAGATCATCCCGCGGCCCCGGACCTCGCGCACGATCTCGAACTCTTCGGTCAGCGGCTTGGTGAGCTCCAGCAGGAGGTCGCCCAGGCGCTCAGCCTGGGCCGTAAGCCCCTCGTGATCGATCACCGCGAGCGTGGCCAGCCCGGCCGCCGCCGCCAGATCCCCCCCGCCGAAGGTGTTGCCGTGGATGACGCTGCGCTCGAGGGAGTCGAAAGTGGAGTCGAAGACGTGACGACTGGCCAGGAGCGCCCCGATTGGTACGTAGCCCCCGGATAGGGCCTTGGCGACGGTGACCATGTCCGGTTGGACACCCCAGTGCTCGAGGGCGAGAAACCGGCCGGTCCGACCGAGGCCGGTCTGGACCTCGTCGAGCACGAGCAGCGCGCCGGCCCGGCGGCAGAGATCCTGGGCGTCGGCGAGGTAGCCCTGAGGCGGGAGGAACACTCCCTTGCCCTGGATCGGCTCGACGATGAAGGCGGCCACGTCGCCTTTGGCGAGCTCGCGCTCGAGACCGGCCAGGTCGCCGAAGGGGACCGGATCGCACCCGGGTAGGAAGGGACCGAAACGCTCGCGAAACTCGTCGTTGCCGTTGACCGACAGCGACCCCATGGTCAGCCCGTGGAAGCCACGCTCGCAGTAGAGGATCCTCGCCCTGCCCTGGGCCGCCCGGGCCAGCTTGATCGCCGCCTCCACGGACTCGGTCCCCGAGTTGGTGAAGAGCACCGCGTCGAGTGACTCCGGAGCCCTGCGAAGCAGCTCCTCGCCCAGCACCCCGGCCAGGGTCGAGACCCCGAGCTGGGGCAGGCTCGGAGTGTCCGCGGCCAGAACCTGCTGCAGCTGAGCCTTGACGTACGGGTGGTTGCGCCCGAGGGAGAAGACGCCGTAGCCGGAGAGAAAGTCGAGGTACTCGGTTCCATCACGGTCGACGAGATAGGCCCCTCGCCCAGTGACCCAGTCGCGGTCGAATCCGAGCGTTTGGACCACACGGCCCAGCTTTGGGTTCAGGTGGCGCTGATTCAGCGCCATCGCTTCCGCTGCCCTGAGCTCAAACAGGTCGGCGATCTCGTGCTGCTTTGAGTTTCCGCGGACGTGCTCGATGGAGTGGATGCTGCCATACGGCCTGGGCCGGAAACCGCGTAGCGACGGCGGCACAGATACGATCAGCAGGTGCTCAGCTGGGATACTTCCTGGAAATACGCGACGCGGGCGTGGGGCGGGAAGGGTTAGTTCGAGTGGATACGGCTGAAACGATTACGGCGCAGATCCACCCGGATAGCCTTGTCGACCCAGCAACGCCGACCCAGGGTGATCCCTCGCTTCGGCTCGTCGAGGAGTCAGCCGCGCTCGCGGGGGCGATTACACGCGCGCGTGAGCACCTCCTCTCACTCCAGGACGCTCAGGGCTGGTGGAAGGCCGAGCTTGAGACCAATGTCACGATGGACGCCGAGGACCTCTTGCTGCGGGAGTTCCTCGGCATCTCCGATCCCGCCCTGACCGAGCGCGCCGCCAGGTGGATCCGCTCCAAGCAGCGCGCCGATGGTTCGTGGGCGAAGTTCTGGGACGGCCCCGGCGATCTCTCGACCACGGCCGAGGCCTACGTCGCCCTGCGCCTGGCCGGCGACGCGCCGGAGGCCGGGCACATGCGGGCGGCGAGCGCCTTCGTGCGCAGCGCTGGAGGACTCCAGCGCGCCCGCGTCTTCACCCACATCTGGCTCGCCCTGTTCGGCGCCTGGTCCTGGGATCAGGTGCCGACCCTGCCGCCCGAGATGATGCTCCTCCCGCCGTGGTTCCCGCTCAACCCCTATGACTTTGCCTGCTGGGCCCGCCAGACCGTCGTCGCACTCTCGGTCGTCCTCGCCTACCGGCCCCAGCGGAGCTTCAGCTTCACACTCGACGAGCTCTACGGCGAGGAGCCATGGTCGCCGCCGGTCAGCTCAAGCCGGCGAGGCCGGGCGCTGCTCGGACTCGATCGTCTGCTGCGCCTCTACCAGCGCCGGCCCCTGCGGCGGATCCGTGAGTTCGCGCTGGCACGGGCGGAGCGCTGGATCGTCGATCGTCAGGAGGCGGACGGCTCGTGGGGCGGCATCCAGCCTCCCTGGGTCTACTCGCTGATCGCGCTTCATCTGCGTGGGTATCCGGTCGAGCACCCGGTGATGCGCCGCGGGCTCGACGGGCTCGAGCGGTTCGCCATCGAGGAGGAGGGCAGCCGGCGGCTTGAGGCCTGTCAGTCCCCGGTCTGGGATACCGCGCTGGCCCTCGTCGCGCTCGCCGACACCGGGCCCTCCCACGACGAGGCAATGGTCCGCGGCGCCGAGTGGTTGCTTGGCGAGCAGATCCTGGCCCGCGGGGATTGGGCGATCCGGCGCCCCGGTCTTGAGCCCGGAGGCTGGGCGTTCGAGTTCGCCAATGTCAACTATCCCGACGTCGATGACACCGCCGAGGTCGTGCTCGCCTTGAGCGCCGTCGACCATCCCGAAGCCGGGCGGGTCACGCAGGCCATCGAGCGAGGCGCCCAGTGGCTCGTTGGCATGCAGAGCTCAGACGGCGGCTGGGGCGCGTTCGATGCCGACAATTGCCAGTGGCTGATCCGCGACTTGCCGTTCTGCGATTTCGGCGAGGTGATCGACCCGCCGAGCGCCGACGTGACCGCGCATTCGGTGGAGATGCTCGCGGCCCTGGGGCGCAGCGGAGGAGCGGCGGCCCGTCGGGGGGTGGCCTGGCTTCTCGAGCACCAGGAGCCGGATGGTTCGTGGTACGGGCGCTGGGGCGTCAACCACATCTACGGCACGGGGGCCGTCGTGCCCGCCCTGATCGCGGCCGGCGTCTCCCCCCAGGACGGCGCCATCCGTCGCGCCGTCGCCTGGCTTGAGCGGGTCCAGAACCGGGATGGGGGTTGGGGCGAGGACGCCCGCTCCTACGACGATCCCGCCTGGATCGGGCGCGGCGACAGCACGGCCTCACAGACGGCGTGGGCTCTGCTCGCCCTCGACGCCGCGGGCGAGCGCACGCCGGCGGTGAACCGCGGGGTGGGCTGGCTGATCGAGACTCAGCGCCCGGACGGCACCTGGGATGAGCCCCAGTACACCGGCACGGGCTTTCCCTCCGACTTCTACATCAACTACCACCTCTACCGGCTCGTGTTTCCGCTGATGGCGCTCGGCCGGTGCGCGCGATGACCGCCACGCGTGAGCCGGTGCCCGTGGCTGCCCAGGCGCCGACTCGCGAGGCGGTGATGGCGCAGGCCAGGAGCGAGAACTTTCCCGTCGCCAGCTACCTGCTGGGACGCCGCGAGCGCAGCCACCTCCTGGCCATCTACGGCTTCGCCCGGCTCGTCGACGACCTCGGCGACGAGGCGCCGGGCGATCGACTGGCCCTGCTGGACTGGCTCGAGGCCGAGCTCGACCGGCTGTACGCCGGAGCGCCGGTGGAGCATCCCGTGATGCGGTCGCTGGCTCCCACCGTTGCCGCCTGCCACTTGCCCGCGGAGCCGTTTCGCCGGCTGATCGAGGCCAACCGCCGTGACCAGACCGTGACCCGGTACGAGACCTTCGATCAGCTGCTCGACTATTGCCGGCTCTCCGCCGCTCCGGTGGGCGAACTTGTCCTCCACGTGTTCGCTGCGGCGAGCCCTGATCGGATCCGGCTCTCGGATCGGATCTGTGCCGGGCTTCAGGTCACCGAGCACCTCCAGGACATCGTCGAGGATCACTCGCGCGGGCGCGTCTATCTGCCCCAGGAGGATCTCCGCTCGTTTGGGTGCTCGGAAAGCGATCTCACGGCAAGTGGTGAGGGCGGTGAGGCGGTCCGTCGTCTGATCGCCTTCGAGGTCGACCGCGCTCGGTCGCTGCTCGCCGAGGGCGCTCCCCTGGCCCGGACCCTGGCACCGCGCGCTCGAGCCGCCGTCGCCTCGTTCGTTGCCGGTGGCCGAGCCGCACTCGATGGGCTCGGACGCTCTGGCCCCCACAACTCCAAGCGTGCCTTCGTCTCCGCATGGCTCCAGGCAGTCCGGGGCCGATGAACGCCCCCGCCATTGAAATCGAGCGGGCCTACGAGGCCTGCGAGGAGATCACCCGTCGTGCGGCGGCCAACTTCTTCTACGGCATCCGCCTGCTGCCTCGGGCCAAGCGCCAGGCTATGAGCGCCGTCTATGCCTTCGCCCGCCGGGTCGATGACATCGGCGATGGGAACCTGAAGGCGGAGGATGCGCTGGCGGCGCTGGCCAGCGAGCGCCGCCGACTACGGCCCTTGGCGGAAGACGGCGAGGGCTGGAGCGATGTGCGGCTCCCAGCCACGGGTGAGATCGATCCGGTGATCCTCGCGCTGGCCGATGCCCGCCGGCATTACGGGTTGTCGGTGGAGGCGCTGGAGCTGTTGATCGACGGGGTCGAGCTCGATGTGCGCGGCACGTCCTATGAAACCTTCGACGAGTTGGTCGACTACTGCCGTGCCGTGGCTGGATCGATCGGCAGGCTGTGCCTCGCCATCTTCACCGAGGGTCACGGCAACGGGGCGAGCCGGCTGGCCGACGATCTCGGAGTCGCCATGCAGCTGACCAACATCCTGCGGGACATTCGCGAGGATCAGGCGCGCGGGCGCGTGTATCTACCCGCCGAGGATCTGCGGCGCTTCGACTGTCTCCAGCTCGACGCCGGCCCGGACGAGCGGACCACGGCGATGATCCGCTTCGAGGCCGCGCGCGCCCAGGAGTGGTTCGACCGCGGGATGCTCCTTGTCGATGAGCTCGAGCCGCGCAGCGCATCGTGCGTGCTGGCCATGACCGGGATCTACCGCTCGATCCTGGCGCGCATCGCCCGCGACCCCGAGGAGGTCATGCGCCGGCGGATCTCGCTCCGGCCGTGGGAGAAGACGTGGGTGGCGGCTCGCAGCCTGGTCGGAGCCAGATCATGACCCCGCGCCAGGTGGCCATCGTTGGGGGCGGGCTGGCCGGTATCTCCGCCGCGCTTGAATGCCGTCGTGCCGGCGCCTCGGTGACACTGCTTGAGTCGCGCGGGCGGCTCGGCGGTGCGGCCTTCTCCTTCACGCGCGAGGGCATCCGCGCCGACAATGGCCAGCACGTCTTCCTACGCTGCTGCACGGCCTACCGCGACCTGCTGCACGAGATCGGCGCCGAAGGGCTGGTGATGCTGCAGGACCGCCTGTCGATCCCCGTGCTCGCCCCCGGCGGGCGCCAAGCGGAGCTCCGGCGGAGCAGCCTCCCGGCGCCTCTGCACCTGGCGGCGACGCTGGCGCGGTTCCCCTTCCTCAGCCCTCGTGAGCGAGCCGGGATGGCGCGGGCCATGCTCGCCCTGCGCGCTGTCGACTACGAGGACCGGAGCGTCGACGCGCGCTCGTTCGGCGACTGGCTGCGCGAGCAACGCCAGAGCGAAGCCGCCGTCGAGGCTCTCTGGGGCCTCATCGTTCGCCCGACGCTGAACCTCGACCCCACCGAGGCATCGCTGGCCCAGGTTGCGCAGGTTTTCCAGGTCGGGTTGCTGCGTGAAGCGGCGGCAGGCGACATCGGCTACGCCCAGGCGCCGCTCTCGGAGATCCACGATGTCGCGGCCCGGCGCGCGCTCCAGCAGCGTGGGGTCGACGTCCGGCTCCGCCACGGTGCCACCACGATCGAGCCAACCGACGACGGATTCCGCATCGAGGTCAGTGGCGCGCCCACCGTCGCGGCCGAGGTTGTCGTCCTCGCCGTTCCCCCTGATCGCGCCACGCGGCTACTGCCGCCGGAGGCGGGACTCGATCCCGCGCAGGCGGGTGGGCTGGGGCGCTCGCCGATTGTCAACGTCCACGTGGTCTACGATCGACGGGTAATG
The DNA here is from genome assembly GCA_035505215.1 of Solirubrobacteraceae bacterium. Lineage (GTDB taxonomy): Bacteria > Actinomycetota > Thermoleophilia > Solirubrobacterales > Solirubrobacteraceae > Palsa-465. The sequence goes on from DATJQY010000022.1 coordinate 101,441, forward strand.
GAGGTGCCGTTCGCAGCGGGCGTGCGGACGCCCGTGCAATGGGTCTTCGACCGCACCGAGAGTGCCGGGATCCAATCCGGGCAGTACCTCGTGATCTCTCTTTCGGCGGCGGATGCCGAGCTCGAGCTCGCGGGCGAAGAGCTACGCGAGCGCTACCTGCCCGCGCTGGCGGAGTTGCTCCCCTCGGCCCGGGATGCATCCGTCGAGTCGTTCTTCGTCACCCGCGAGCACTCGGCGACCTTCCGCGCGACCCCGGGGGCGCGGGCCCGCCGGCCCGCGGCGCGCACGGCGCTGCCGGGTCTGGCCCTGGCCGGAAGCTGGACCGACACGGGCTGGCCGGCCACCATGGAGGGCGCCGTCCGCAGCGGCCGCGTGGCCGCGGCCGAGGTGCTGTCCGCTCGCCTGCCTGCGTCCGATGAGCTGGCGGGCCTGGCCCGGACGAACGGCCACGCCGAGCCCCAGCTGGCCGGGAAGGGACGGCCATGAGCGTCTCCGCGCAGGGTCTCGACAACGATCTCGATCTGCTCGTGCTGGCGCCGCTGGCCCTGGAGGCGCGCGCGGTCCGCTCAGGGGCTCCGTGGGCCCGGGTCGAGCGGGTCGGAATGGGACCCAAGCGGGCCTCCAAATCGGCCGAGCTGCTCGACCGCGGCGCGGGCGGCGCGGTCCTGATCGCCGGCTTCTGCGGGGCGCTGGATCCGGCGCTCGAGCCGGGCGATGTCGTGCTGGCCAGCGAGGTACGCGGCCCCACGGGCACCACCGTCTGCTCCGATCCCGCCGTCCTGTCCGGCGTGCTGCGCCGGGGGGGACTGCGTGTCCACGTCGGCCCGATCGCCTCGAGCCAGCGGATCGTCCTGCGCGACCGGCGACGCGCCCTGCACAAGACCGGAGCCCTGGCCGTCGACATGGAATCGGCTTGGCTGGCGCCCGCCGCCCAGGGCCAGCCGCTCGTCACCCTGCGCGTGGTCGTCGACACCGATCGCCACGAGCTCCACCGGCCGCTGCGCACCGTGGCCGCGGCGGCCGCCGCCTACCGCTCGCTGCGCCAGGCCTGCGCGCTGGTCGAGGAATGGGCTCGGGCGCTGCGCCCGCGCGAGGTCGTGCTGGCGGCGCCGCGGGCGTCGTGCGCGGGCGTTGAGCGCGCGGTCGAGGTCGTCGAGCGCACGCTTGAGGAGCTCGGGTCCCCGATCTACGTCCGCAAGCAGATCGTCCACAACGCGCACGTGATCGCCGAGCTGGAAGCGCGCGGGGCCGTGTTCGTCGACGAGCTCGATGAGGTGCCGCCCGGCTCGACGGTGATCTTCTCCGCCCACGGCGTCTCACCCGCCGTCCGGGACGAGGCCCAGGCGCGGGAGCTGAACGTGATCGATGCCACGTGCCCGCTCGTCTCCAAGGTTCATGCCGAGGCGCGGCGCTACGCCAGCTCCGGGTTCGACATCGTCCTCGTGGGCCACCAAGGCCACGAGGAGGTGGAGGGAACCTTCGGTGAGGCGCCCGAGCGGACCCACGTGATCGCGGCGGCGGAGGAGGTCTCCTCGCTTCAGATCGAGGATCCCCAGCGGGTCGCCTACCTGACCCAGACCACGCTTGCCGTTGATGAGACCGACGAGGTCGTGGAGGCGCTGCGCCAGCGCTTCCCCGAGCTGGCCGGTCCCAAGGCCTCGGACATCTGCTACGCGACTCAGAACCGTCAGGACGCCGTGCGAGCGCTGGCTACCGAGTGCGACCTGGTGCTGGTGGTCGGCTCGACCAACTCGTCGAACTCGCAGCGGCTGGTCGAGGTGGCCGAGCGCACGGGCTGCCCGGCGCTCCTGATCGAGGACGCCTCCGAGCTCCCGCCCGATCTGCTCATCGACGCCGGCCGGATCGGCCTCACGGCCGGGGCCTCGGCGCCCGAGTCTCTCGTCCAGGGCGTGGTCAGGGCGCTGGACGGCATGGGCGGGGCGGCGGTCAGCGAACGCACGGTGGCCACCGAGGACGTCCACTTCAAGCTTCCCATTGAGCTAAGACCTAAGGGGTAAGAGATATGCCAGTCCCGTTGAGACAATCGGCCAAGATGGCTTCCTATCTGATGCAGCAGAAGCTGCACGGTCGGGACAAGTTCCCGCTGCTGGTCGAGCTCGAGCCCCTGTTCCAGTGCAACCTGGCCTGCGCCGGGTGCGGGAAGATCCAGCACCCCGAGCACGAACTGCGCCGGCGCATGCCGGTTGAGCAGGCAGTGGGAGCGATCGAGGAATGCGGCGCTCCGATGGTCTCGATCGCCGGCGGCGAGCCGCTGATCCATCCCGAGATCGACGAGATCGTCCGCCAGCTGATCGCGCGCAAGAAGTTCGTCTACCTGTGCACGAATGCGCTCCTGATGGAGAAGAAGCTGAGCCGGTTTAAGCCCTCGCCGTACTTCGCCTGGGCGGTGCACATGGACGGCCTCCGCGAACGTCACGACGAGTCGGTCTGCCGCGAGGGCGTGTTCGACAAGGCTGTGGCGGCCATCAAGGCGGCCAAGGCGGCGGGCTTCCGCGTCACCACCAACACGACCTTCTTCACCCACGACTCGCCCAAGACCATCCAGTCGGTGCTCGACTTCCTCAACGACGAGCTAAAGGTCGACCAGATGATGATCTCGCCCGCCTACGCCTACGAGAAGGCGCCTGACCAGGAGCACTTCCTGGGCGTGCGGCAGACGCGTGAGCTGTTCAAGGCGGCCTTTGCCGACGGCCGGCGCAAGCGCTGGCGGCTCAATCACTCGCCGCTGTTCCTCGACTTCCTCGAGGGCAAGGTCGATTTCCAGTGCACGCCCTGGGGCATCCCCAGCTATTCCCTCTTCGGCTGGCAGCGGCCCTGCTACCTGATGGCCGACGGCTACACCAAGACCTATCAGGAGCTGCTGGATACGACCGACTGGGACGCCTACGGCCGCGGCAACGACCCGCGGTGTGAGAACTGCATGGCCCACTGCGGTTACGAGCCCACGGCGATGCTGGCCACGACCAAGTCGCTCAAGCAGTCCCTGCGCGCCATGGTCACCTATTAGCCAAGCGGCGGCGCAATGTTGGCGCTGATCATCGCCAACCTGCGCCGGCGGACAGCGCGCACGGCGTTGACCGCGGCCGGGATCGCCGTGGGCGTGGCCTCCGTCGTGGCCCTGCTCTCGCTCTCCGCCGGCCTCACGCAGACGGCTGGGGAGTTGATCCACCTGGGGCGTGCCGACCTTGGCCTGTTCCAGGCCGACGCGGGGGATCCGACGACCTCGGTCCTGCCCCTGTCACTCGTGCCGCAGCTCCGCCACGAGTCCTACGTCGCCGACGTCGCGCCGCTGCAGCTGGCCGTGAGCGCCGTCGACCGCGCCCCCTCGGCCGTCGTCTTCGGGATGGAGGGGGGCAGCTTCGTCGGCCGCCGCCTCGTCTTCACCGCCGGCCGGCCGCCCGCGGCGGGGCAGGTGGCGGTGGGCGATCTGCTGGCCTCCCAGCTCCATCTGGTTCCGGGAGGCACAATCAGCCTGCATCACCGTGCCGTGGCGGTCGCGGGCATCTACCACTCGGGCACGGCCTTCCAGGACCAGGGTGTGATCACGTCGCTGGCCGAAGCGCAGCGTCTCGCCGGGCGCACCCCGCAGGAGGTGACGACGATCGCCGTCCGCGTCGCACCCCAGGTACCGGTGGCGACGGCGCAGCGGCGGCTCCTCCGGACCTTCCCGGGACTGCAGGCGATCTCGACGCCCGATGAGGCGCTCCGGGCCGGGGCGAACAGCCAGCTCATCAGCAAGGCGGTCGTCCTGATCGTTGTGCTCGCCCTGATTATCGGGGTGCTCGCCGTGGCCAACACGATGTTGGCCGCGGTGCTGGAGCGCCGCCGGGAACTGGCGCTCCTGGCCACGATCGGCTGGAGCCCGCGGCAGCTGGCCGGGCTCGTGCTCGGAGAGGCGGTTGCCGTGAGCGTGATCGGGACCGGGGTCGGGCTGCTCCTCGGCTACCTGGCCGCCGGATTCCTCCCCGGCGCCCTCGGGCTGCAGAGCTACATCTCAGCCCAGCTGACCCTCTGGACCCTCGGCCGGGCGATGCTCATCGGGGTGACGATCGGGCTGATCGGCGCGGTCTTCCCGGTCTGGCGGGTGGCTCGTACCTGGTCGGCGGCGAGCCTCGCCCAGGCTTAGGTGACCACCCGGCCATCGACCAGATGCACCACGCGGTCGGCTCGGTCGGCCACGGCCGGATCGTGGCTGACGACGATCACCGTCATGCCATGGTGGTCGCGAAGCGAGGCCAGTAGATCGAGTGCGCGGCGGGCACTGGCGGAGTCGAGCGACCCGGTGGGCTCGTCGGCGAGCAGGACGCGCGGGTTGTTGGCCAGCGCTCGAGCAATGGCCACCGCCTGGCGCTGGCCTCCGGAAAGCTCGGAGGGGAGATGTTCCGCGCGGTCGACGAGACCGACCTCGGCCAGGAGCTCCCGGCTGCGCTCCTGCCGCTCCCGGTGGCTCGTGTGGGTGGGGATCAGCGCCGCCTCGATGTTGGCCTGCGCGGTGAGGTAGGGCAGCAGGAGGTTCTCCTGGAAGACGAAGCCCACCATCTGACGGCGGAAGTCGACCGCGTGCCGCGGCTCCGGGACCGGAACGCCGCCGACCGTGATGCTTCCGGAGTCCGGCGGCTCGAGGCTTCCGATCAGGTTGAGCAGGGTGCTCTTGCCCGAGCCCGAGGGGCCGTTGATGGTGAGGAATTCCGATGCGCGCACGGACATGGAGACATCGCGCAGGGCCTGAATCGGACCGAACGACTTCACCACCTCGGTGACGGCAATCTCAGCACCGCCGTCCCGTGCAGCGCCGTCCTGTGTCTCCCTGTCTTGCCGGCGCCCGCGGCGGCCCGAGCGCCAGCTGGCGGCCACGCTCATGACTTCGCCTTGACCGGCCAGTTGAGGGTGACCGAGCCCGCGGAGGTGCGCACGACGACCTCGAAGGTGAGCGGGATCCCTGTGGCGCGGGCGGGGAACTTGAGCAGCTCGTGCCAGTGGCCGTTTTTGAGTGGGTGCGTGGGTGGGATATCGCGGCCCACGACCTGTCCGTCGAACACGAACTGGACCGTGAGAGTGCCGGACAGCGGGTGCCCGGACGGGTCGGTGACCGTGACGCTGAAGGGCCAGTTCTTGTTGACCACCGGGGTGTGATCCGGGGCCCGCAGGCTTGCCCGCACGGGACCGGTGGTGACCGACGAGGAAGAGGCCGGGACCGCCGGCGCTGAGCCTGCGGACGGACTCGGCTTTGGTGGCGTTGTCTTCGTCGTCTTGGCGGACCCTCCGCAGGCGGCGAGACCGAGCGCCGCGATGGTCACCACACTCGGGATGCCGAACCATGTTGCGCGCCTCATGGCTCTCCTGATCATATGCAGCGGACGCCGCGACTCAGAGGCCCGGGAACCGGTAAGGCGGGACCATAAAGAAGCGTATAGTCGCGAACCGCTGAGACAGGGTGGCCCGCAAAGACAGGCGGGTCGCGGCGTGCCCGACGATGACATCAAACGATGTATCGTCACTTGATGTTACGTTCGGGAGAGGCCAGGGTACAAGCTGACGAGTTCCATTAGATGCCGGAAGTAGGTGCGACACCGAAAGTTCCAAGGCTGCAACGCGCGGCGCTGCGCGCCGTGCGCGCCTTCAGCACCCCCCTGCTTCCCGACGACTACCTGGAGCTGATCAACCCCCTTTGGTCGACGCGTGAGCTCCGCGGCCGGATCGAGCGGATCGATCATGTGACCAAGAACGCCGCCACCGTGCTGATCAAGCCCGGCTATCGCTGGGAGGGACACAAGGCCGGTCAGTACTGCCGCATCGGCGTCGACATCAAGGGCGTCCGGCACTGGCGTGCCTACTCGCTGACCTCGGACCCGGGCCGCCCCGACGGCTGCATCTCGATCACGCCCAAGCTCGTCGAGAAGGGGGTCGTGTCTCCGTACCTGGTCCGTCACGGCCGCCCCGGCGCGATCGTCTCGCTGGGCGGTGTGGAAGGCGACTTCGTGCTCCCCGACCCAGTGCCGGAGAAGCTTCTCTTCGTCAGCGCCGGCAGCGGCGTCACGCCGATCATGAGCATGCTCCGCGAGCTGGCCCGGAACGATCAGCTCAACGACGCAGTGCTCCTGCACTCGGCTCGCGACGAGGACGACGTCATCTTCGGCGGCGAGCTTCGCCATCTCGATGGCTGCTTCGAGGGCTTTCACCTCCATGAGCAGCACACCTCGACGATGGGCCGCATGGCGCCGAAGCACCTCGATGAACTCTGCTCGGACTGGAAGGAGCGCGAGGTCTTCGCCTCCGGCCCCGGCGAGATGCTCGATGCCCTCACCGACCACTTCGAGGCCGGGGGGCGTCTGGACCACCTCCACATGGAGCGCTTCCAGCCCAAGATCGGCGGCGGTGAGACCGGAGAAGGCGGCACGATCTGCTTTCTCAAGAGTGACTGCAAGGTCGAGGCCGACGGCAGCAAGCCGATCCTCGTCGAGGGTGAGGAGGCGGGGCTGGAGCTGCCCTTCGGCTGCCGCGAGGGCATCTGCCACACGTGTGTGGGAACCCTGCGTAAGGGGAAGCTTCGTGACCTGCGCAACGGCGACATCAGCGGCCAGGAGGGCGAGACCGTGAGAACTTGCATCAACGCGCCTGAGGGCGACGTGGAAATCGAGCTTTAGACCCAAGGAGAACCATGGCTACCGGTTACAGAACCCACGACCACAACGGCGTTCCCAACCCGCTGGCGCGGCTCTCGGACGAGGAGCTCGAGCAGATCGGCAAGGAGTTCGACGAGCTCCACGAAGAGGTCAAGGCCGACCTCGGCGATCGCGACGCCCGCTACATCCGCGGCATCATCGCGCTGCAACGCCGCCTGGCCCTGATCGGCCGCGCCGAGCTCTTCGCCAGCCGCTTCTGGCCCGCCTGGTGGCTGGGCATGAGCACCCTGTCGGTGGCCAAGATCCTCGAGAACATGGAGATCGGCCACAACGTCATGCACGGCCAGTGGGACTGGATGAACGACCCGGTGATCAACTCCCAGGTCTGGGACTGGGACACCGCCTCGACCAAGGAGGCGTGGAAGCACTCCCACAACTACATCCACCACACCTACACCAACATCCTCGGCAAGGACAAGGATCTCGGCTACGAGATCATGCGGATCGATTCCCACCAGAAGTGGCACCCGGTCTACCTCCTCCAGCCGATTTACAACGTCCTGCTGATGCTCCTGTTCGAGTGGGGCGTGGCCGTCCACGACATTGACCTCGAGGCGATCCGGGCGGGCGAGAAGAGCCAGAAGGAAGTGCTCAAGGACCTCAAGGGCATCGCCGGCAAGGGCAGACTCCAGATCCAGAAGGACTACATCGCCTGGCCGCTGCTCAGTGCCGGGATCTCCACCGCGGTGCGCGCGGGCGTCGACGCGCTCGTGAACCGGGGACGGTCGCGGCCGCGACGCGCGGTCGGTGCCCTTCAGGACCGCCTCCCGCTCCCCGGGCGAGGCCCCAAGGAGCAGGCCCGCTTCAACGCCCTTGAGGCCTTCCGTGAGACCTACCTCGCCACCGTCAAGGCCAACGCCTGGGCCAACGTCGTCCGCAACGTGTGGTCCAACGCGATCATCTTCTGCGGCCATTTCCCGGATCAGACCTATGTGTTCACCGAGGACGAGGTCCGCGACGAGCAGCCCGGCGGCCGCTACGTCCGCCAGCTCATCGGCGCCGCCAACATCAACGGCAGCCCGATGTTCCACATCATGAGCGGCAACCTCGGCTATCAGGTCGAGCACCACCTCTACCCGGACATGCCCTCGAGCCGGTACGGCGAGATCGCGCCGCGGGTGCGGGAGATCTGTAAGAAGTACGGCCTCCCCTACAACACCGGCCCCTTCTCCAAGCAATGGGGGACGGTCCAGCGGACGATCCTGCGCCTCGCTTTCCCCGGCGGCAAGCCGCGGCCCAAGCCCGGACCCTGGGAGGGTGAGACGTTCATCAGCCAGGGCGAGCGGGAGCTCTACGAAGCCGCCGAGGCCTCTCGCGAGCGCGAGCGCGAGGCGGCGGAGGCGGCGGCGAACTAAGCCCCACCCTGGCGCTCGGCGCCACCTCCGTGACTTCGCTTCGGCGCTAGGATCAGCGCCGCCGCCAGCCCTGCCAGGTGGGCCGGGGCACCTCGTCCCATACCGAGAAGTCGACTCGAACCATCAAGCTGGTGATCGCCATCAGGCGAGGGGGCAATCCTCGTCACCGCCGAGGCCGAGTTCGAGTCCGCCCGGCCCGTGGCCCAGATCTAGGCGACCGGGTACAGCGCGGGCGGAAGGTCCTGGGCGGCGTCCGGCGACAGCCCGGACTGCTCGGGCGTGCCGATCGCCAGCATGTCCTCGAGCAGCTCCAAGACCTCGTGATGGCTTTCCTCGGTGTGCTTGGGGATCGCGCGGACCGCGTAGGTCCCCACGGCATGGGCCGAGGGCTGCCGGCGGAGGCTTGACGTGCGCAGGCGACCCAGCGGCAGGTAGCGGGTCGTCCAGTGCCGCCGCTGCATCTCGAATGCCCACTCGGTTAGCCGCTCGGCCCGCGCCCGTTGAATGGTGATCGAGGTTCGTGTGCCGACGATTCGAGCGGCCAGGGCGTACAGGTCCTGACGGCGTCCGTCGTCGATTGAGTCGTTGTAGGCGCGCAGGAAGGATCCGATCACCGGACAGGCCGACGCCGGATGGTCGCTGAACGGCTCCCCGGCCAGCATCGAGGCCAGCTCCATCACGCACGCTCCGTCCTCGGGCGAGGCGTGCTTGCCCTTGCTCAGCTTGATCGTCTGGTGTGTAACCGGTGCCATTGCGCCCTTCCCGGGTTGGACTGCAGCTCTAACGAAGAGATGCTCAGCCCTCACGTGCTCCAAACATGAGACCTAGGCCACCCGACGGAGGCGGCGGTTCAGAAGACGAGCGCTGGGTAATCTGGCGCGGTGCGCTGGTTCCCCGGCTACTCCCCGGACAAGCCCGTGGCCATGAGTGGCCACGCTTTTCTCGCCACCGTCTACAACGGATCTGTGGCCGCGTTCGTGGTCGCCCAGCGGCGTTCCGGGCGTGGGTTGCCCGAGCGGGTGCCCCCCGGCGATCTCGTCCTCCTCTCCATCGGGACCTACAAGCTGTGCCGGCTCGTCGCCAAGGACCGCGTCATGAGCTTCGCCCGCGCGCCCTTCACCCGGCTCCAGGGCGAGTCCGACCGACCCGGCGAGGTGTCCGAGGAGCCCCGGGGCGAGGGGCTGCAGCACGCCATCGGCGAGCTTCTCGTCTGCCCCTACTGCCTGGGCCAGTGGATCGGTACCGCCTTTCTCATCGCCTACCTGCGTGAGCCCCGGGTGACCCGGACGGTCGCGACGGCCTTTGCCATCGTCGCCGGGTCCGATCTCCTCCAGGAGACCTGGGTGGCCGTCGACAAGCGGGCCTAGCCCTACGCGGCGGGCAGGCCCCGGGTCCCGAACTTGGCGAAGCCGGCGTTGAGCATGGTCTCGGCCTGATCGAGGGTGTTGGCCGAGTGCAGCAGCACCACGCCGAGCCACGTCTTTCCGCGCCGGGCCGTCGCGATCAGGCAGTCGCCGGCCGCCTGCGTGTAGCCGGTCTTCACTCCGTCCGTGCCCGGGTATTGCGTGACCAGCAGCGGATTGTTGTTGTACAGGTAGAGCTTTCCGCCCTTGATGGGGAAGGGAGTGATCGCGCTCCGACTGCCCACGATCCGGCCTAGCAGTGGCTGCTCCAGGACCAGGTGGGCCAGGAGGGCCAGGTCCGCGGCGCACGAGTGGTTGCCCTGATCGATGACGCCGGACTCGGTGGTGTAGTGGGTGCAGCTGAGGCCGAGCTGGCGGGCCTGCGCGTTCATCATCGCGATGAACGCGCCCTGGGTCCCCGCGACGTGCTGGGCCAGCGCGATCGCGGCGTCGTTACCCGAGGGAAGGAGCAGGCCGTAGAGGAGCGCCAACTCGGGAACGTGCTTGTGGAGAGGCAGAAGCCCCACCCCGGAGCCTGTGAAGTGGACGGCCTGCGGGGTGATCAGGACGCTGTCGCTCGGCCGCGAGTGCGCAACCACGAGGAGCGCCGTCATCATCTTGGTCAGGCTCGCGATGGGCAGCACTCGCATTGGTTGGCGCCGCCACAGGACCTCTCCGGTGCGGACGTCGAACAGCATTCCGCTCCGCAACGGCAGTTGCAGGTTGATCTTGACCTGGTCCGAGGCCGGGGCCAGGAGGGTGCCGTATTGACTGCGCAGGCCAGCGGTCGACGAAGTGTGCGCGCGCTGGCGCCGCACCACGATTTTCGTCGGCCCCGTGGTTCGGCTGGCCATGAATCCGAGGAGCACGGCGCCGAGCACGACCAGGCCGAGCAGCGCAAAGCCCAGGGCGAGAACGGTGTGGCTTCCCGTTCTGCGAGCTGAGCCGCGCCCGGTTCTACGCGGACGTCCTGGGCGCCGGCCGAACGACCGGCGCCGGCGTCCACCCTGGAGATAGCTCACCGGCGTGCCCCGCTGCTCCGGGTGTGGCTCACCTGCTCTCCTCGCGGTCCCTCATCTATTGCGCGGTAGCTGGAGTATCGCGCCGATCACCCCGACACCGCAGATGATCAGCACGATCAGCCCGATCACGCCGACGAAGGTGATGCCGTTGCTTGACAGGTACATCGCGGTGAGCAGGCCAAAGGCGCCGATGAACACCAGAGCGCCTGCGAACACGAGGTAGCGCACGGGCTCAGTACACCGGATCTGGGGCCGGGAGTCGTTTTCGGCGAGTTGCCAGCAGGCGAACGGTGAGCAGTCCGAAGATGAATCCGCCCACGTGGGCGAAGTAGGCCACCCCACCGCCCCCGGCCGAGGCGGTGGTCAGGCCGACGGCCGCGAACACCGCCTGCGTGGCGAACCAGATCCCAAGCATCACCCACGCTGGCAACTCGATCACCGTGAAGAAGAAGATGATGATCACCAGGGTCAGCACCCGGGCTCGTGGATAGAGGACGATGTATCCGGCCAGCACGGCGGCAATCGCGCCCGATGCGCCCAGCGTCGGGACATCGGAGTTGGGACCGATCGCGACCTGAAGCCCGAGGGCGCAGATGCCGCCGACGATGTAGAAGAGGAAGTACTTGACCGGGCCCATCGCGTCTTCGACGTTGTTGCCGAAGATCCACAGGAACAGCATGTTGCCGCCGATGTGAATGATCGACGCGTGCATGAACATGGCCGTGAACACGGTCTGCCAGGTCGGGAGCGTGTTCGGCAGTGCATGGTGAGCGCAGATGAGGCGCGTCTGGGTGAACAGGGTGCAATGCCACCCGGGGTGGGTGAGCGTGAACGGGATCGCCCCGTACTTGACCTCCTCCTGGACCGTGGGGCCGCTGATGAACGACCCCCCGTGCCGAACCGCCAGGATGTAGGCGAGGAAGTTGACGAAAATCAGCCCGACGGTGACGAACGGGAAGCGGCCGCCGGGGATGTTGTCCTTGATCGGGATCACGCGGGCACGGAGCTTAGGGGAGGCCCCGAACGGCGCTTTTGCGGCTCGATGGGCCTGAGGAAGGCCTGGCTGGTTTACCCGCCGAGGGCCTCGGCCAGCGGGCCGGTGCCCGGTCGCTCCTGGCGGACGTGCTCGTCGGCGTGGTAGCTCGAGCGGACGAGCGGTCCGGCCGCGACATGGTCGAAGCCGAGCTCGTATGCGGCCTGCTCGAGCTGCGCGAACTCGTCCGGATGCCAGTAGCGGACGATCGGCAGGTGCTGCTCGGTCGGCCGAAGGTACTGACCGATGGTGATGACCTGGACGTGGTTGTCTCGCAGTGCGCCGAGCGTCTCGACCATCTCGTCGAACGTCTCGCCCAGGCCGACCATGAGGCCCGATTTCGTGACCACCTCGTCGCCGGCGAGCTCCTTGGCGGTCCTGAGCACGCGGCAGGAGCGTTCGAACTTGGATCCCCGCCGGGCCACCGGGTAGAGACGCGGCACAACCTCGACGTTGTGGTTGAACACGTCAGGCCGCTCCGCGATCACCTTAGCCAGCGGCATCTCCTCGCCCCGGAAGTCCGGGGTCAGGACCTCGATCTTGCACCCGGGCGCCTGGTGGCGAATCTGCCTGATGACTCCGACAAAGGCTGATGCACCGTAATCCGGTAGATCATCGCGGTCGACGCTCGTGATGACCGCGTGGCGGAGCCCCATGCGCGCCACGCTGCGGGCGACGCGCGCCGGCTCCAGGGGATCGTTCCAGGTCGGCTTGCCTGTCTTGACGTTGCAGAAGCCGCAGCGACGGGTGCAGGTGTCGCCGAGGATCATGAACGTCGCGGTCCCCCGCTGCCAGCACTCACCGATGTTGGGACACGCTGCCTCCTGGCAGACCGTATGGAGGTTCTCGTCCTGGATGAGTTTGTGGAGCTCCCGGTAGCGCGGGCCGCCGGGCGCCGGGACCTTGAACCAAGGCGGCTTGCGGCCCCGATGCGGCTGAACCTCAGGCCCCAGGACCTCAAGGACGTTGGCGATCCCGCCCGGATGGGCGCGCGAGCGGGTGGGCGGGCGTTGGCTCACGTTTGAAGCGTACTTCGGTGCAGAGTTGGAACCCACATGTGACTAGTTCCGCGTCAGCATGGGTGGGATGCCGGGACCGTGTCCAGAAACGGGAAAATACGGGGCGTTTCTGGACACGGTTGGGTTGGAGGCGGCGATTGCGGCGCTGGGCGCCGGGCAGCATGCGGTCTTCACCTTGGAGCAGCTCGAGGCGCTCGGCCTGACGAGGTCAGCGGTGCGGAAACGGGCCGCCATCGGTCGTCTTCATCGCATCCGCCGCGGCGTCTACTCCCTCGTCCCCCGTGCGCTTCTGACCCGTGAGGGCCATTGGATGGCCGCCGTGCTGGCGTGCGGACGTGGCGCCGTCCTCTCTCACCGCACAGCGGCGGCGCTCCTCGGACTCAGGCCAACTGATCGCACCAAGATCGACGTCACCGTCCCCGGGCAATCGCGACCGAAGCAGTCCGGCATCGACGTGCATAGCTCGCTCACCCTCTCCCCGGCCGACGTCACGACCGAGAACGGCATCCCGTGCACGACCATCGCCCGCACCGTGCTTGACCTCGCCGCCGTGATGCCCCGCCGCGTCATCGAGCGGGTCCTCGACCAGGCCGACGCGATGCACGTCTTTGACCTCATCGCCCTGAACGATCAGCTCGCCCGCAACCCTCGCCACCCCGGCGCGCGGCTCCTGCGCTCGGTCCTGGAGGAGCACTACGTCGGCAGCACCCCAACCGAGAGCGAGCTCGAGGAGGCGTTTCTCGCGCTGACCCGCCGCCTGGGGCTCCCGGACCCGAAGACCCAGCGCTGGATCGACCTCGGCGATGGCCTCCCGATGATCCGAGCCGACTTCGTCTGGTACGAGCAACGGGTGATCGTCGAGACCGACGGCGTCCGTTTCCACGGAACCGACCAGGCCCGGGAACGCGACCCGCGGCGGGATCAGCGGGCGATGGTCGCGGGCTGGCGACCCGTGCGAACGACCTGGCGTCAGGTCATGCGGAGGCCGCAGGAACTGGAGCCGACACTGCGGCGGCTGGTGGCAGCAGCGCCTCGAGTCGCGGCCGGCTGATCAGCCGCTGCCGGCGTCCGAGCGCCTCGGCCACCTGGTAAGCGGCGCGCTTGCGAAAGCAGGGCATCTGCCCATCCAGGCGCCCCGTCTCCTTGATCAGCGAGGTCATCCGCACGCCCTCGAGGCCGCAGGGAACGATCCAGGTGAAGGGCTGCAGGTCGTTCTCGACGTTGACGGCGAAGCCATGCGTGGTCACCCCCCGGGCCACATGGACCCCAATCGAAGCGATCTTGCGATCTGCGACCCACACGCCCGTGTAGTCAGGGCCGTCCTCGGGCCGCGCCCGGGCTGAAATGCCCTCCTCGGCCAGCGCCGCCACGAGCGCTCGCTCGAGCGTCCGGACGTACTCGACGACGTCGTCGACCCGAACGATCGGATAGCCCACGAGTTGCCCCGGTCCGTGGTAGGTGACCTTGCCCCCGCGGTCGGTCTCGACGATGTCGATCCCCTGCATCAGGTACCAGTCCTCACCCATCGGCAGCTCGCCCTCAACCGAGCGGCGGCCGCGCGTGTAGACGGGCCAGTGCTCCAGCAGCAGCATCGCGTCGGGGATCTCATCCGCCTGGCGCGCCGCCCGCACGCGCTCCTGGAGCGCCAGCGCCTCCCGGTACTCGACGGTGCCGAGGTGGCAGACCCAGAGCTCGGGCCGCTCGACAGCAGGGCGGGCGGGGGTCATCGAGCTATTAGACCACGCCCTCCAGGTGACGCTTGACGGCGGCCAGGAACTGGGCCGACAGGGCGCCATCCAGGGCGCGGTGATCCCAGCTCAGTCCGAGGATCGTCATCGGGCGGATCGCGATCGAGTCGTTGCCCTCAGAGTCGGTGAGGACGACGGGCCGCTTGATCACGGCCTCGAAGTCGAGGATCCCCACCTGCGGCAGGTTGATGATCGGGGTGGCCATGATCGAGCCGAACTGCCCCGGGTTGGTGATCGTGAAGGTGCCGCCGCGGACCTCGTCAGGGACAAGTTCACGGCTCCGCGCGCGGCGGGCCACATCCTTGATCCGGGCCGCCAGTCCCTCGACCGAGAGCTCGTGGGCGCCCTGGATCACCGGGACGATCAGGCCGTCCTCCCCCAGCGAGACCGCGATCCCGAGGTTGACCTCATGGTGCTGGGTGTACCTCTCGCCCTCGAGCCACGCGTTCAGCGCCGGGTGCTCACGAAGCGCATCGATGCACGCCCGGGCCACGAAGGCCAGGGCGGTCACCCCGAGCCGCCGGCGCGCCGCCTCGACACGGGACATATCGACCTCGATCCAGGTCGTGCACGTGGCGGTGGTGTCAAGCGAGCGCTTCATGTGCTCGCCGATCTGGCGGCGCATGCGGGAGAGCCCGCCACCGGCGATCGCGCCCGCGGGAGCCGGAGCTGCACTCGGAGCCGGAGCCGCCACCGGGTCGGGGCGGTAAGGACTCTCGATGTGCAGGGGTGGCTCCTCCGTCACCCCCGAGTCGATGAAGGCAAGAACGTCCTGCTTACGAACCCGGCCGTCACGCCCGGTCCCCGGGACCAGATCGAGATCGACCTCGTGCTCGGCGGCGATCCGCTGCACCACCGGCGAGTAGCGCCGGCCACCGCCCGAGCGCGACGGCGCCGAGCCGTTCGCCGCCAACGGCGTCTCCGTGGCCTGCGCCTTGGTCCGATCCGGAGCCGTGGTGTCGGGCGAGACGGCATCTGGCTCGTCGGCTGCGGCTTCGAGCTCTTCGAGCGCCGGTGCGCCGTCGACCGAGATCCGGGCCAGCACGGTACCCACGTCCACCGTCGTGTCGACCGGCACGACGAGTTCGGCCACCACCCCGCTCACGGGGGACGGGACCTCGGTGTCGATCTTGTCAGTCGAGATGTCGCAGATCGTCGCGTCGGCGGCGATCGAATCGCCCACCTCGACGCGCCAGGCCACGACCGTTCCCTCGGCCACCGACACCCCCATCTGGGGCATCGTGACGTCGACGAGCGTGTCAGTACGCGAGGAGCTCACGGCAGGCCTCCTTCACACGATCGACGGACGGCAGCACCGCCTGCTCCAGCGGCGGCGAGAAGGGGATGGGAACGTCCGGAGTCGCGACTCGGATGACCGGACCGTCCAGAGACTCGAAGCCCCGCTCGGCGATCAGCGCCGCCACCTGGGCCCCGGCGGCGCAGGTCGAGTTGGCCTCGTCGAGGATCACGACCTTCGAGCAGCGCTCCACCGAGTCCAGCACCGCCTCCTCATCCAGCGGGACCAGTGAGCGCAGATCGAGGACCTCCACCGACGCGCCGTCCAGGTCCTCGGTGGCCTCGAGGGCGACGGGCACCATCGCCCCATAGGCAATCACGACCAGGTCTGAGCCCGGCCGCGCCACGCGGGCGGAAAACGGCGTCTCGAAGATGCCATCGGGAACCTCTCCCTTGACCCGGCGGTACAGGTGCTTGTGCTCCATGAAGCACACCGGGTTGGGGTCACGGATGGCCGAGTGCAAGAGCCCTTTGGCATCCTCGGCCGTCGAAGGGGCGACCACCTTGATCCCGGGCGCATGCATGAACCAGGCCTCGGGATTCTGCGAGTGAAACGGCCCCCCGGAGAAGCCGCCCCCGGAGGGGAGGCGCACGGTGATGGGGACGGCCAGACCCTGGCGGTAGTGCATCTTCCCGGCCACGTTGACCAGCTGGTCGAAGCCGCAGGAGATGAAGTCGGAGAACTGCATCTCACAGACCGGGCGCATGCCGACGACGGCGGCGCCGATTGCGGTGCCCACGATCCCCGATTCGGCCAGCGGCGTGTCCATCACGCGGTCAGGCCCGAACTCATCGATGAATCCGTCGGTGACCTTGAAGGCGCCGCCGAAGACCCCGATGTCCTCGCCCATGATGAGCACCCGCTCGTCGTCCCGCAGCTCGTCGCGCAGGGCCGCGGAGATGGCTTGGAGGTAGGTGAGCGTGGTCATGACTGAAACCCGCTCCAGCGCGCGACCCCGTCACCCAGCGGCTCGGCCTCGCCCTCGCAGAAGACGCCTTCGCCCGCCGTCTCCGGGTTTGGCATCGGCGCCGCCAGTGCCTCCTCGGCGGCGGCGTCGATCTCCGCCTTGACCTCGGCCCTGAGCGCGTCTACGTCGACGCCGGCCTCACGCAGTCGCGCCTCCTGGCGGTCGATCGGATCGCGCTTGCGCCACTCTTCGACCTGCTCCTTGGGCACGTATTTCATGTCGTCGTGTGCGGCGTGCCCGTGCATGCGCATGGTCACGGCCTCGATCAGGGTTGGGCCGCCGCCGGTAATCGCCCGCTCCCGGGCGGTCCGCGCGGCCTCGAACATGGCCTCCACGTCGTTGCCGTCGACGGTCTCGCCGACAAACCCGTAGGCCGCCGCGTGCTCGACGGGATCCACGGCGAACTGCTTGTCGATGGGCGTGGAGTAGGCGTATTGGTTGTTCTCCAGCACGAAGATGACCGGGAGCTTCTGGACGCCGGCCCAGTTCATCGCCTCGTGGAAGTCGCCGCGCGAGGTGGAGCCATCGCCGAACCACGTCATCGCGCAGCGGCGCTCGCCGCGCAACTTGAACGCCATCGCCATCCCGGTGGCGACGAGCATCATGTCGGGCAGCATCGAGACCATGCCGACGCACCCGAGCTCGCGGTCGCCGAAGTGGACGTTGCCCTCCCGGCCTTTGGTCACGCCGCTGGCGCGCCCCATGTACTGGCCGAGGATCCGGGCGGGGGACACGCCGCGGATCAGGTGGGCGGCCAAATCGCGGTGCAAAATGCACAGCCGGTCCTGCGGTGCCATCGCGAAGGCCGCGCCGGCCGAGACCGCTTCCTGGCCGTAGCCGTCGTAGAACGAGCCGGGGACCTTGCCCTGGCGGTAGAGGGTCATCGCGCGCTCCTCGAGCCCCCGCATGAGGAGCATCGCGCGCATCAGCCAAACCCGGTCTTCGAGGAGGAGATGAGCATTGGGAGCGGCGGCCCCGTCCGCAGCCGGCTCAGCGATGTTCGTCGCCATTGCGCTTCTTATGTCCCTTCGTTCTGTCCGGCTCGGGATCTCCGTCCGGCTCGGTTGAGGGCCGTCCCGGGATCGCCGGCTCAGGCCCATGCCTTAGGGTGAATCGAGCTTACCGTGCCGCTCGGCCACGGCAGGCAGGATCGGTTTCGTATCGGCATTAGGCTTAGGTCAATGGAGAGCGGGTGGTGGCAGCGCTGGCGATGGCGCCACCGCGGCGCCTGGCTGTGGCCGGTGTTCGTGGCGGCGATCGTCGCGGATGCGGTGCTCGAGCACGCCCGTCCGCCCGCCGGAGATAGGGAGTCGCTCGTCTCGGCGGCGCTCGTCGGGCTCGTCCTCAACCTGCTGGCGGTACTGCTCTGTTCGCGGCCCGTGGGCGGTCTCTTGCGTCGGGCAAAGCCGGATTTGCCCCGGGTCGTGGCACGCAACTACGCCGGGACTACGGCGGTCCTGGCCGTGTCGGTGGCTCTGCTCCTGGCCGGCGTGGTTCATCACGGCACCGTCCTCGCCAATCAGAGCGCGATGCGCGACGCGACCGTGCGCGCCGAGGCATGGATTGGGGCCCATGCGAAGCCGGAGTTCCTGCGCAACGTCGCCTTGGCCGACACGTTCGCGATCGAGCCGGGGAGCATCTACCGCACGTGCGTTCCGGGACAGGACGATCGCCGGACCTTCTGCGTGATCGTCAATACGAATCTGCCGTTTTCCCGCAGCGTCAAACCCGACGGGTACACGCCGAACTCGGTGTTTGCCTCGGGCGTGGGATAGGCGCGGTGGCGACGAGCGCCGGGTCTCCGTCGGCGGCGCGGAAGACCCAGCAGATCGCTCTCATCGCGGCGATCCTGGGCTCCGGGATCGTGTTCCTCGACGGGACGATCGTCAACGTCGCGCTGCCGGCGATCCGACGGGGCCTTCACGGCGCGCTCGCCGAGCAGCAGTGGGTCGTCGAGGCGTACCTGCTGACGCTGTCGTCGCTGCTGCTGATCGGCGGCTCCCTGGGCGACCTGTTCGGACGCCGCCGCGTGTTCGCAATCGGCCTGATCGGGTTCGGGGTGTTCTCGCTCGTCTGCGCGATCGCGCCGAGCAGCGGAGTCCTGATCGCCGCCCGCGCCGCCCAGGGCGTGGCCGGAGCGTTGCTCGTCCCGAGCACGCTGGCCCTGATCGTCGACAACTTCGGCGAGGGCGAGCGCGGCGCGGCCATCGGGAGCTGGACCGCCTGGACCGGCATCGTGACCGTGGTGGGACCGCTGACCGGGGGTGTGCTGGTGCAGCTCGCCTCGTGGCGCTGGATCTTTGCCGTCAACCTGGTGCCGGTGGGCGTGACGCTGCTCCTGCTCCGCCGTCTGCCGCCGGATCACCGCACGCCGGGTCACGTCGATGTCGTTGGCGCGATTCTGTGCGCGCTCGGCCTCGCCGGGCCCGTGTTCGCGCTGATCGAGCAGCCGGATCACGGCTGGTCGAGCCCGGTGGTGGCGGTGCCGCTGATCGCCGGCGTCCTCCTGCTCGTGGCGTTCATCCTGTGGGAGCGCCGCTCGCCCCAGCCGATGCTGCCCCTGAACCTGTTCCGCAGCCGCAACTTCACGGTGGGGAACCTGAGCACGTTCACGCTCTACGCCGGCCTCGGTGTCGCCACCTTCTTCATCATCCTGTTCATCCAGCAGGTGGGTGGCTACACCCCGGTCGAGGCCGGTCTGGCTCTGCTCCCGATCACCGTGATGATGGTCACGCTGTCGCGCCGCTTCGGCGGCCTGGCCGACCGCATCGGCCCTCATCGGTTCATGGCCGGGGGCCCGATCATTGCGGGAGCCGGGCTGCTCCTGCTGGTGCGCGTCAGCGCTCAGGCCAGCTACGCAACCGAGCTTCTCCCCGGCATCCTCGTCTTTGGCCTCGGCCTGTCGATGACGGTCGCGCCGCTGACCGCCACCGTCCTCGGCGCCGTCGAGCCCGGGCATGCCGGCCTGGCCAGCGGCGTCAACAATGCGGTGGCGCGGGTGGCCAACCTGATCGCCATCGCAGCCATCGGCGCCGTGGTGGCCTCGAGCTTCACCGCCCGCCTCGACAGCCAGCTTCAGCATCAGCCGCTCAGCCCGCAGACCCGGGCCGCGCTGGTGACGGCCAAGACGCGACCGCTGGTCACCAACGCCAGCGGCGCGACCGCCTCCGAGCGGTCGCTCGTCCACGCCGCGCTCGTCAGCGCATCCGTCTACGCCTTCCGCGTCGGGCTGACCATCGCGGCTGCGCTGGCGGTGTTGGGCGGATTGGTGTCGCTGGTGGGGATCGAAAACCCGCGACGTCGCGTTGCCTCGGCCGACTGCTCAGGCGGGCCGCTGGGGATCAGCGCCGATGCCGCCAGAGCGCCGGCGCTGGCGGGCTCAACCGACTGAGTCGAGCTCGTCCTTCTCGAGGGGGAGGCAGACCTCGCAGAAGCCGTCTCCGAACCGGGTCAGGCGGATCGTCCGGTGAATGCTCCGGGCGCGGGAGGTGTCCTTGACTGCCTGGAGCACGTACGGCTGGGCCTCGAGGACCTGGTAGGGAATCTCGTCGTCCAGCGGCTTGGAAGAGAACTTGACCAGCCCGAGGCGGCCGAGGTTAGTCAAGTAGGTCTCAACATGGTCGACGTGACGCACACCGGCCTCGGCGCCGATCATGTTCAGCCCCTCGGCCACCACCTCGCCGCCGCGGACGAACTGGGTCGAGCGAACATCGACCGCCGGCTGCGGTCCCTCAGCGGCGAGCAGGCGGAGGATCCGGGCCTCGTCGGGGGCCAGCTCGAGCAGGATCTGCGCGTAGGCGGGATGCGCTGAGTCGTCGTAGTTGACATCCGCGGATTGACGGAGGAGCTCGGCCCCCTCGGCGCGGAGCGCCGCGGGATCGAGCGCCCCGTTGCGTGCGTCGACGGGCGCCGCCGCCGGCGGAAGGAGCCGCTTGATCCGCCTCTCCAGGCTGAGGTCGGAGACGCCAAGCAGATCCCGGAACAGGTTCTGAAGATCATCCACGACGTCGCGAGCCAGGTCGACGGCGGCCTGCCGGTCGCCGCTGGCGCGCGCGACGCGCACCGATACGCCGAGGCCCCAGGCCGCGCCCCGGATCCAGGCTCCCGCCGCCACGCGGACGAGGCCGGTCAGCCCGTCACGGCCGTCGCCATCCTCGCCCGGGGGCCAGGGATCGCTGCGGCTCATGACCTCTCCGCGGACGCTCATCCGAAGAGCGCCAGGTGGATCAGTCCTCCGGCCAGTCCGAGGACGGCGCCGTGCAGGAGCAGCAGCCACTCGTCCTCACGTGTGGCCGTGCGGAGCATCTCGCCGAAGTCGGCCGGGGCCATCTCTCGCATCCTCTCGGCGATCAGCTTACGCATCTGGGCGCTCTGCGTGCGGCTGAACTCGGGGTCGCTCAGTGGTTCCATGAGCATCTCCACCGGCTCGGTCGCGAACGCGTGCCGGATCTCCTCGTACTCGCGGTGACCCACCGCCACCCGCACGGCGGGGCGCAACGGTCCCACCGCCTGGTCGATCGCGGGCTTCAGCGAGGATTCGATGAGCACCCGCGTCCGGTCCGCCTGCGGGCCGTGCAACAGCTCCTGGCCGAACTCGGACAGGGTGAGGATGTCGTCGGCCACGATCGTCGCGTAGACCTCAGAGACCTCGGGCTGGCGGCGGATGAAGAGACCCTTCCAGCGCAGTCGCCACCACCCCTGCCACTCCGCCGGCTCATAGATCATCCACAGCGCCACCCAGTTGGTCACGTAGCCGATCACCACACCGAGGATGGGCAGAAGCCACCAGAAGGTGACGAAGTGGGTCAGCAGGGCAACCGGGATCCCGAGGACGAACCCGAAGAAGAAGCCGAAGTTCTTGATGAAGTTGAGCTCACGCTCCCCCATCTCCAAGAACACGCGGTTGGCGAGCTCCGGGTCGAAGCGCTTGATCACCATCAGCTTGATGTCGACCAGCTGGTCGATGTGCTCGCCGAGCTCCTCGGTGAGCGAATCGACGATTGCCGGCAGCTGGTTCTGGACGCGTTCGACGATCAGCTTCTTGAACTGATCCGGGAGCTCGTGCCAGAGCTCGGGGTCCTCCCGGAGCATGATTCGCTCGACGACGGCTGGGATCTCCTCACGGGTGGTGAGGACGATCTGCTCGGCGATCTGCTTGGGATCGAGCTGGTTGAAGAACTCCTGGGGGGTGCCGAGCTTGGCGATCCCGCTGTCTACGGCCAGGCTGCCCATCTTGGCTGCGCGTGAGGGCACGATCCCTTGCCAGCCGATGCCGCCGATCATCAGCCCTGGGATCTGCCGCACCTTGTAGGGGAGGCGCCGAGCCACGCGGTGTAGCCAGGGCGCCCGGACGCCGCGAAAGTGGACCGGGTAGAAGAGCATCAGGACGCCGGTCCAGTTGGTCGTGTAGCCGATCACGCCGGTGACGATCGGCACGGTGATGAGGGCGATCGTGCTGGTGCTCAAGGCCGGCGCAACGCTACCCGACCCCTTATAGGGTTGGCCCCAGTTTGACCGACCCTACCCCCACCTCCCCGGAGCCGTTCGTGGCTCTCGTCACCGGCGCCTCGAGCGGGATCGGCGAGGCCACGGCCCGCCGGCTGGCCCGGGAACCGAACGCACGCCTGGTCCTGGTGGCCCGGCGCGAGGAGCGCCTGCAGGAGCTGGCGCAGGAGCTCGGCGGGGCCACCGTGATCGCCGAGGACCTGGTCAGCCCGGGCGCTCCGGGCCGGATTGGCCAGGTCGTCGAGCGTGAGCACGGCCGCCTCGATCTGCTCGTCAACAACGCCGGGAGCTCCTGGCGCTCCACCTTCGCCGAGGGTGGCTGGGCGAACGTTGAGCGCCACATGAAGCTGAACTTCGAGGCGCCGCTGCGGCTGACCGAGGCGTTGCTCCCGCTCTTGCGCAGGACCGCGGCCGAGCCGGGAGCCGGTCGCGTGGCGATCGTCAACGT
>DATJQY010000023.1:0-62157 GCA_035505215.1 Solirubrobacteraceae bacterium
ACTCGGGCGTGGTGTGGTGCAGGACCGACTGGTGGTAGGGAAAGTCTTCGAACTCCGCGCCCTCGGCGCCGCGGTAGCTGGTGCACACCTGGACGCGATCGAACCCCGACAGCACATCGAGCTTGGTGATGGCCAGGGCCGTCATCGTGTTCAACCGTGCCGCATAGCGCAGCGCGACGAGGTCCAGCCAGCCCGTGCGGCGCGGCCGGCCGGTCGTGGTGCCGAACTCCCCGCCGCGCCGGCGGATCAGCTCTCCGGTCTCGTCGTGCAGCTCCGAGGGGAACGGTCCCGCGCCTACGCGCGTCGTGTACGCCTTGGATATGCCCCAGATCTCCTCGAGATTCTTCGGTCCCACTCCAGTCCCCACGGCCGCGGCGCCGGACAGGGGATTCGATGAGGTCACGAACGGATAGGTCCCGTGATCGATGTCGAGCATCGCCCCCTGAGCTCCCTCGAAGATGACCTTCTGACCGTCGTCGAGCAGCTCCCACATCAGTCGCGCTGTGTCCGCGATGTGCTGCTCCAGGCGGTGCCCGTAGGTCAGGTACTGCTCGGTCATCGCGTGCAGGTCGAGCGCCGGGTCTCGCTCGAACGGCCGCAACGACAGCCGCTTGGGCTCCATCGCGGCGACGATCTTCTTCTTGAGGATCTTCTCGTCGAGCAGGTCCTGGACGCGGATCCCCAGGCGAGCCGCCTTGTCGGCGTAGCAGGGGCCGATCCCCCGCCGGGTCGTCCCGATCTGGAGCTTGCCCAGCTTCGCCTCACCGGCGTGGTCGAGCAGCAGGTGGTAGGGCATGATCAGGTGCGCGTTGGCCGAGATGCGCAGCGAGTTGGTGTCGACGCCCCGCCGCCGCAGCTCCTCAAGCTCGTCGGTCAGGACCTTGGGATCGATCACGACCCCGTTTCCGATCATGCACGGCTTGCCGGCGTGGAGGATCCCGGACGGGATCAGGTGAAGCTTCCACGTCTCGCCGTTTCGGATGATCGTGTGGCCGGCGTTGTTGCCGCCCTGGAACCGGATCACCGCGTCGGCCCGCTCAGCCAGCAGGTCGGTGACCTTGCCCTTGCCTTCATCGCCCCATTGGGCGCCGATGATCACGATTCCCGGCATGCCGAGGTGAGTGTACGAGGCAGGCGGGCGGACTCCCCCCTCGGACTTGGCGGCCGAGGGTGCCGGCGCTACCGTCCGACGAGATGGCCGAAGAGCCTGACACCGAGCGCCTCCGGGTCGAGCAATTGAAGCGCGAGCTGGAGGAGCGCAGATACGCCGACGATGCTCCGGTCGAAGAGGAGACGGTGCAGCACGAGCGCCGCGCCGACAAGGCGCGCTACCTCCGGGAGAAGCTGGCCGAGCGGGCGGAGTCTGAGGAAGCGGCGGCCGAGGACGACGCCTAGGCGCCCCACCGGATCAGACGCCTACGCTGCTCACATCAGGCGGGTACATCACCCTCAGCCCAGCTGGCTCTCCATCCGGCGGTCGTGACCTCCCACCGGGAGTTCGTCGCACATCTCGGTGAGCCGTGAGACGGTGCGCCCGCTGATCTGCTCGCACAGGGCGTCGCGGTCGATGATGTTGGTCGTGATGACGACCGAGCGCTGATCCTCGTAGCGGGCGTTGACAATCGAGTAGAGCTCCTCCAGGACCCAGTCGGTGGTGCGCTCGGCCCCCACGTCGTCGATGTGCAGCAGGTCGACGGCGGTCAGGCGGTCGAGGAGGTCGACGTGCGAGCGCTCGGCGCGGTGGGTCTCCCGGATCTCGTTGAGCAGCCGCGGGAGTGAGTAGATGGCCACGGAACGACCTGCGCGCAGCGCGCTCCCCGACACGAGCATGGCGAGCGTCGTCTTGCCGGTCCCCACCGGCCCCATGAACCAGAGCCCGCGGCCGCCGTCCAGATGCTCGTCGATGCGGTCGGTGAACCGCCGCGTCGCGGTTACGACCTGGGAATCGATCTGGGTCACGGGGGGACGGTCGAACGCGACATCCCGGTAGCGGCGGGGGATGACCGCGGACAGGCTGCGCGCCTTGGCCAGCGCGACGCGCTGGGGGCGGCAGCGGCAGTCGAAGGCGGTGTTGGTGTCCTCGTCGTAGACGAACCCCGAGCCGTCGCACAGGCCGAACGGGCAGTGGCCGTCGAGGCTGCGCACCGTCCCGCCCCGAGCGCTCGTACTCGGCGGGGTCAGCGAATGCGCGCCGGTGCTCACGCCGCGAACCGGTCGCCCGCGTAGTTCATGAACTTGGGGTACTCGCGCTGGAAGGTGAGCACCACCTCGCCGACCGGCCCGTTGCGGTGCTTGGCGATGATGATGTCGGCCTCGCCCGGGCGCTCGGAGTCCTTCTCGTAGTACTCCTCGCGATAGATGAACATCACGAGGTCGGCGTCCTGCTCGATCTCGCCGCTGTCCCGGAGGTCGGACAGGATCGGCTTCTTCTCTCCCCCTCGCTGCTCCACGGCCCGGCTCAGCTGCGAGAGGGCAATCACGGGGATGTTCAGCTCACGCGCCAGACCCTTCAGCCCGCGGGAGATCTGACCGATCTGCTGGACGCGGCTCTCGACGTTGCCCTCATGGCGCATGAGCTGGAGGTAGTCGATGATGACGAGCCCGAGGCCACCGTCGACCTGGTGATGAAGCCGCCGCGCCTTGGCCCGGATATCCAGGACGCTGGTGTCGCTCGAGTCATCGATCCACAACGGCGCTTCGGCCAGTGTCTGGCACGCCGTGAGGATCTTCTGCCACTTGCTCTCCTCGACCCGTCCTCGGCGCAGTTTCTCACCCTGGATCCGGGCCTGGGAGGCGACGAAGCGCTGGGCGAGCTCCGATTCGGACATCTCGAGCGAGAACAGGGCGACGGCATGGCCCTTGAGCGAGGCGTTCTCGGCGATGTTGGCCACCAGGGCGGATTTCCCCATCGATGGGCGGGCGGCCACGATGATCAGGTTGCCGGGCTGAAATCCCCCCGTGACTTCGTCGATGTCCTTGAAGCCCGACGGTGTCCCGGTGAGCGCCGTCTTGCCGATCGAGAGCCGGTGGAGCTTGTCGGTCTCCTCGTGCAGGATCTCGGCGGCGGAGCGGAAGGTCTTCTGGCGCTCGTCCTCGGCCACCTCCAGCACGGAGCGCTCGGCTCTCTCCAGCAGGTCACGCGCCGGAGCCTCGCGTGAGATGACGCTGGCCTGGATCTCGTAGGAGGTGGTGAGCAGTGCCCGCAGCCGCGCGTTGTCCCTAACGATCCGGCCGTACTCTCGGGCGTGGCCCGCCGCCGGCACCCAGCCGGTGAGCTCATCGATCGCCTCGGCCCCTCCGATCTCCTCGAGCTTGCCCCGCTGACGCAGCGTCTCGGCCACGGTCAGGTGGTCGATCTTTCGATCGCTCGAGTGCAGCTCGATCATCGCTGCGAACACCTCGCCGTACTGCTCCCGGTAGAAGTGCTCGGGCCGCAGGTGCTCCTCGATCAAGAGGCCGTAGAGATGGCGCTCGTCGAGCAGCACCGCGCCCAGCACCGACTTCTCAGCCTCGAGGTTGTGCGGGGGGACGGCGATGTTCTGGACGGCACTCATTGACGTGAGGCGAGCATAAGTTGCGATCCGGCGGCCGGCGAGAACGATCCCGCTCAGAGCGAGAGTTCGTGAACGGAGGTTGACTAAGCGTCGAGTCGAGGGTTAGAGCGCTGGGCGCGCCCTCGCTCTGGCGAAGGCCGATCGGGGCTGAGAGACGTTTGGCTGGACGGACGCCGGCGAGCGGCTAGCCGGCGGCGACGACCATCGTCTTGACCGCCGCCGTCACGCCGTCGGCCACCTCCACCACGACCATGTAGGTGCCGGTGTTGCGGATCGGATCCGCCAGGTGGATCTTGCGCCGGTCGACCTTGATCCCGCGCGCGTCTCGGATGGCATCGGCGATGTCCTGCGGCGTCACCGAACCGAACAGCCGGCCGTCCTCGCCCGCCTGCTGCGGAATCGTGAGCACCGTCCGCCCGAGCAGGTTGGCGCTCTCCTGCGCCCGCTCCTCGGCGTCTCGCTTGGCCGCCTCCGCGGTCTCACGGCGCTTGGTCGCGGCCTGGATCGAAGCCGAGGTCGCCGGCTCAGCCAGCTTCCGGGGCACCAGGTAGTTGCGCAGGTAGCCGGGGGAGACGTCGACGACCGCCCCCCGCTCGCCGAGCGAGTCCACGTCCTGAAGCAGGATCGCCTGCGGCATCGGCCCTAGCGGTCGCGGTCGCGATCGCGGTCACGATCGCCGCGGCCACCCCGCTCGCTACCGCCCTCGGCTACGTAGGGCAGCAGCGCCAGCTCCCGTGCGCGCTTGACCGCGCGCGCGATCTGGCTCTGGTGGCGCCGACAGGCTCCGGTGATCCGGCGCGAGCGAATCTTCCCGCGGTCGGAGATGAACCGCCGCAGCGCCGAGATGTCCTTGAAGTCGACCTGCTCGATCTTCTCGCGGCAATACGGGCAGGGCTTACGGCGCGACGAAGTCGCCGCCCCTTTCCTGTCGCGCCGGCGAACCGGCCGTCTACGTTGCTTAGCCACCGTCTATCGGATCCTTTTCAGCGTTCTGACCTCCTGCGACCTTAGAACGGGATGTCGTCCTCGGCCGCCGCGCCGGCTCCGACGGGGGCGGTCTCGAAGTCGCCGGTGTCGATCGGGACGTCGCTCTCAGTGGGCGCTACGCCGCTTGAGAACCCGTTCCCGTTGCCGCCACCGGCGTCGTCACGCCCGCCGAGGAACTGCACGGTGTCAGCGATGATATCGACGGATTCGCGCTTCTGTCCCTCGCGCTCCCACTGGCTCCACTCGAGCCGGCCGTCAATCGCCACTGCGCGGCCCTTCTTCAGGTAGTTGTGGCAGCTCTCGGCCTGCCGGCCGAAGACGGTCACGCGGAAGTAGTTCGGCTTCTCCTCCCAATTGCCGTCGCTGCCCTTGCGCCGGGTGTTGACGGCGATGCCGAGCTTGCAGATCGAAAGTCCGCCCCCCGTGGCACTCAGCTCAGGGTCCCGGGTGAGGTTCCCGGTCAGGACGACTCGGTTGATGTTCATAAAGCGCTCCTTTCCACGCGCTTGAATCTCTGGAGGCGAGTCTAGGTGCGGCCCAGGCGGTAACCCGGTATCTCCGCGGAAAATGGGCGGAGTTGTTCGGTCTCTGTTGGAGCTGGTGGCATTGCCGTTACAGTCCCGGCCGTGGGAGGTGCCCGAGGTCACGTCGTTGGTTTGATCCTTCGGGCCGGAGCGCTCGTCCTGGGCTGCCTCGCCTTCGCAGCTGCCCTGGCCCCTGCGGCTTGTGCCACCGCCCCCTACGCCCGCCAGTTTCCGCCGCTCCTGACCCCCTGGACGCAATCGGTCTCGGCCGTCGACCCGCTTCCGGAGTACCCCCGGCCCCAGCTCGAGCGAAGTAGCTGGCTGAACCTCAACGGGCAGTGGCAGTACGGCCAGGGCCAGCCTGGGGAGGCACCACCCTTCGGCCAGAACCTCCCCCAGACGATCCTCGTCCCCTACCCGGTCGAGTCCCCGCTCTCCGGCATCGGCCGCGAGGACGAATGGGGGTGGTACCGGCGCACGTTCGAGATCCCGTCGAGCTGGAGTGGCCAGCATGTCCTGCTCAACTTCGGAGCCGTGGCCTGGCAGGCATCGGTGTATGTCAACGGCCAGCTGGCGGGGACGCATACCGGCGACTACGACGCGTTCTCGCTCGACATCACGAAGTTCCTTCGGCCCGGCGCCCCGAACGAGCTCGTCGTCGGCTTCTATGACCCGATCGGCGGCGCCGGAGAGCCGGTGGGCAAGCAGGTCGCGGGGACCCCGCAGGGGATCTACCACACCGCGTCGAGCGGGATCTGGCAGACCGTCTGGCTCGAGCCGGTGGCCGACGATTACGTGACGGCGCTGGATCCGGTTCCCGACCTCCGCGACGACAGCGTGAGCGTGAGCGCGTCGACCGCTACATCGGATCCGGCGCAGCTGGTCGTCCAGGCGCTGGCCGGTAGCCAGGTGGTGGCGAGCGCCACCGGCCCGGCGAGCAGCCCGGTCAGTCTGAGCATTCCGCATCCCCACCTCTGGACGCCGAGCGACCCCTACCTCTACGGCCTGCGCGTGGGCCTCGTGGTCGGCGGGAGCACGGTGGATCAGGTCCAGAGCTACTTCGGCATGCGCTCGATCACGCTCGGCCGGGTGGGGGGAGCGACCCGGATTCTGCTCAACGGGAAGTTCCTCTTCCAGACCGGCGCGCTCGACCAGGGCTACTGGCCCGACGGGCTGTACACGCCCCCGACCGATGCCGCGATGCAGTTCGACATCCTGGCCGCCAAGCGCCTCGGTTACAACATGCTGCGGGAGCATCAGAAGGTGCAGCCGGACCGCTGGTACTACTGGGCCGACCGGCTGGGGATCCTCGTCTGGCAGGACATGCCGGCCATGCACATCCCCAGCGGGTCGACGCCCACGCCGGCTGAGCAGGCGGGGTTCCAAAGCGAGCTCCAGGCGATCGTTCTTCAGCACCGCGCCGACCCGTCGATCGTGGGCTGGGTGCCGTTCAACGAAGGCTGGGACCAGTTCGATCCCGCCGGGGTGACCGGGGAGATCAAGAGTCTGGATCCCCAGGCGCTGGTCGACACCGACAGCGGTAGCGCCAACTGCTGCCATGCGGCGGAGCCCGGCAACCGCGACGTCAACGACACCCATCTGTACTCCGGTCCCTTCGCGGTTCCCGCCGGGCGACAGGCATCGATCGTCGGCGAGTACGGCGGTGTCCTGCCCTACCCACCCCGCGGCCACCGCTGGCCGGGCACGCTGACCAGCTTGGGCTCGCCGGTCCTCGCCTGGGGCGTGTCGCCGGTGACCCTATTCCTCCGCGCCCAGTACCAGGAGCTGGCGCAGGAGATGCGTGTCCGCGGGCTCTCGGGCGCCGTCTTCACTGAGCTCGCGGGCTACGAGGATGAGCTCGGCATTCTCACCTACGACCGCCGCGTCTACACGATGCCGGTGGGCGTGATCCACTCCCTGAACGCGTCGCTGATCGCGGCCTCGGAGCGCATGTCCGCGCTGCGGGCCCAGCGGGCGGCGGTGCCGAGCGGCACCGCCGGGCTGTGGCGGTTCAGCGAGGGCCGCGGTGGCAGTGCCCACGACTCAAGCGGCGCCAACCACACGCTCTCGCTCCACGGCGGAGCGAGCTGGACCCGGAGCCCGTGGGGCAGCGCACTGGCCATTACCCGCCGCGGCCAGGCGGCGGTGGCCACGGCGCCTCTGATCAACACCCGCCGGTCGTTCACCGTGTCGGCCTGGCTGAAGACGGCCCGCGCCGGCGAATCGGGGACCGCGGTCAGCGAGCCGGGACCGGACGGGTCCGCCTTCTCCCTGGGGATCGACACCGGACCGCAGGGTCATCAATCTCTCAATGGTCTGCCTCCAGGGAGCAAGGTTCCCAACGGGACCTGGTGGACCTTCGTCGTCCCGGGCGGCTCGAGATGCACGGCCGCCCGGTGTGGGGTCCGCGCGAACATGCGCTATGACGATGGACGCTTCGACCCGCGCCCCGGCACCTGGCACCAGGTGACCGGGGTCTATAACCGAGCCACCCAGACTATCGCGCTCTACGTCGACGGGATCCCGGAGGACGTGGAGCACGTCTTCGGGGTCCCGCGGGCTCGGGGCCCCCTCACGGTCGGCGAGGGGAGCCGCGACTACACCCCGTCGGATTCGTTCCTCGGCGCCATCGCGCGCGTGCGCATCTACACCCGGGCGCTGAGCCCGGGGCAGGTGTGGCAGCTCTACGCCGCCGAGCGGCGGCGCTGAACGACGGCGCTCACGACGCCCAAGTTGTCGTCCGCGCGCGGCCGTACCCTGCGCGCGTGGTTTCATTCGAGTTCTCTGAGTCTCTCTACGAGCTCACCGAGAACCAGGCCACCTTCCTGGCCGAGACCCTGCGCAACTACGCCAAGGGGAAATGTCCGGCGGCGGTCAAGCAGGCGGCCGATCTCGGCGGCAGCCCGAACTGGACCGACGGCGCCCTGGCCGTCGCCGACTTCATCGAGGAGCAGCTCGTGGGCAACCTGGCGGGGCCGCTGCCGCTCGAGGGCAAAGCGGCCGAGGCCACGTTCTGGACGCTGAGGCTGATGCGGGGGCTGGGCGCTTCGACGATGCCGACCGACGCGGCGGCGCTGCGCGACGCGCTGGCCAAGGCCTATGCGGCCGAAGCGCCGTCGACGTCGACCAAGCGCGCGGCGTAGTCGCTAGGCCTGCGGCGCCAGGTCCAGCGCCTCGCCCTCGAACACGACGTCGACCTCTGGCAGCACCACGCGCCGGGGTCCCGTCTCGACCCGTCCCGCCGGTGCGGCCGAGAACCCGAGCTCAGAGGCGACGCGGGCAACCTCCGCTCCCGCCCCCGGACCGCAGTAGACCGCGAAGCCGCACCCCATGTTGAGGGTCGAGTAGGCGTCGGCCGGCGGCATCCCGGTCTGCTCGACCAGGAACCTCAGCACCTCTGGTACCTCGGGCAGGCGGTCGATGTGGTAGGTGAGCTCCCGTCGCGGACGCATCAGCTTGAGCAGACCGTGACCGGTGATGTGGCTCAGATAGTGGACCGGGAGCCGGTCCGCCAGCAGGCGCTCGACCAGCTTGACGTAGATCAGGCTCGGATCGAGCAGCGCTTCGCCGAACGAGCGCCCGCTGGGGAGCGGCGTCTCGTATCCGGTGGGCAGCTGCTCGGCGACCATGCGAGCCAGCGACGCCCCGTTGGTGTGCAGCCCGCTGCTGGCCACGATCACGATCTCGTCTCCCGCCGCCAGCGACGCTCCGAGCACGGGATGCTGTCCGGCCGGGATCAGCCCGACGGCACTGCCGGCCAGCTCGATGTCCTCGGCTCCGAGGAGCCCAGCCAGGGAAGGCGACTCACCGCCTCCCCAAGCAGCTCCGGCGTCCTCACAGCCGCGGCGCCAGCCGGCCAGTAGACCCGCCTGACGATCAGCGTCGGCGTACCAATCCGAGGACCCGGTCGCGAAGTAGGCATTGACGACCAGCGGCAGCGCGCCCACGCAGCACAGGTCGTTGACGATCGCGGCCACGGTGTCGTAGGCGACGTGGTCAAACCCGGTGGCGCCGAGCTGATCCTCCAGCTGGCGCGCGATGATCGACTTCGTGCCCAGGGTCTCCAGCACGAAGGCCAAGGTCTGGCCTCCCGCCTCGAAGACGAATGCCGGCTCGCCGCGGGATTCGTCGATGGCCCGGCCCCCCCGAGCCGTCAGGAGCCCGGAGGTGGCCAGCGCCTCGGTCAGGGCGTTGCGCTTGCCGGCATCCAGAGTCCCGTAATCCACTCCGGCCGAGCTATAGGCGGAGCTGCGGCCCTCCGACATGTGCGGGAACGTACCCTAGGACTCGGCGGGGGCGGCGGCTGCTTCGGCGCCTGCCGCGGAGCCAGCGGTCGGCGCGGAGCTTGCTGCAGGGGCGCTGGCTACGGCGGCCACGACGGGGATCGAGGACGGAGCCTCAGGGGTCCCCGGGCGAACCTTGATCACCCGGTGGCGCACGACGCCGTCGGTGATCCGAAGCGTGTGGGATAGATCCTCGATCAGCGATCCCGGGGCATGGAACTGCAGCAGGTGGTACTCGGCCTCGGGCTGATGGCGGATTTCGTAGGCCATCGGGCGCCGGCCCCAGTCGTCGTTGCGCTCGACCGCGCCCCCGGCCTGGGTGATCATCGCCTCAACGTCGCTCAGGATCTTCGAGCGCGTGCTCTCCTCGGCATCGACCGAGAGCATGAGGACGAGGTCGTAAAGAGGGGCTTCGGAAGCCATGCGACGGTCGAGGATAGCGTTCAGGGCGTGATGGCCCCCGGACAGGAGCTGCCAGTCGTCGAGGCGAAGGACCAACGAGCATGGCGGCGGTGGCTGGACGCCAACCACGAGCGTGTGGACGGGGTGTGGCTGAAGCTCGCCAAGAAGGCCTCCCCCACGCCAACGGTCAGCTACGGCGAGGCGCTCGAGGAAGCGCTCTGCTTCGGCTGGATCGATGGCCAGGTCCGCCGCTTCGACGAGCACTTCTATCTGCAGCGCTTTACCCCCCGGCGGGCCAAGAGCAAGTGGTCTCAGAACAACACCGAGAAGGCGGAGAAGCTGATTGCCGCGGGACGCATGCACCCGGTCGGCCTGGCGCAGGTTGAGGCGGCCAAGGCGGACGGCCGCTGGGACGCCGCCTATCCGGCCCAGAGCCAGGCCACCGTCCCCGAGGATTTCCAGGCCGCCCTTGAGCGAAGCCCTCAGGCGAGGCGGTTCTTCGAGACGCTCGCGGGGTCAGCCCGCTACGCCTTTCTCTACCGCCTCCACGATGTGCGCGATCCGCAGCGCCGGGCCGAGCGGATCGCCGGCTACATCGAGCGGCTGGCCGCCGGGCGGACGCTTCAGGACTAGGGCGTCGCCGCCTTGCGGCGGATGTCGTTCAGCTGGTCGTCGACCCAGTCGCCGGGATTGCGCGCGGTGACGATCTCCTTCAGGCTCTCAAGCCGGCGCCGGCGCTCCTCGAAGGGCATCGTCAGGGCGGCATGGATCGAATCGGCCAGCTCCTGAAGGTCGAACGGGTTGACCGACAGGGCACAGTCGCCGAGCTCCTCGTGGGCACCGGTGTTCTCGGACAGGATCGAGACGCCGGCCCGCTCGTTGACCATCGGTCCCTCCTTGGCGACGAGATTCATGCCGTCGAACATGGCGTTGACGATCAGCACGTCGTAGTGCTTGTAGGCGGCGACGGCCTCCTCGAGGTCGTCCCGCAGCTTGAGTTGGATCGGCATCCAGTCCGGGGATCCGTGGCGGTGGTTGACCACCGCGACGACGGCCTCGATCCGCTCCAGATACTCGGCGTACTCGGGTACGTCCGTCCGCGAGGGCATCAGCTGGGCGATGAATGTCACCCGCTCGCGGAACTCAGGGTGCTGCTCCAGGAAGATGTCGAACGCTCCGAACCCGCGGAGCACGTTCTTTGACAGGTCAGCGCGATCGACGCGCAGGATCAGGTGGTCCCGGCGCCGGCGCAGGAGCTCAGCCTCGAAATCCTGCGTGCGCTGGCGCTTGGCCACGGCCTGGACGGCTCCGGCGTCGATCGGCAGGGGATAGGCCCTGACCCATACCTCGCGCCCCTCGCACTCCACGACCCCGCGGTCGAAGTCCACCTCGAGCCCCAGGAGGTCCTCGCAGCACTGAAGGAAGTTGCGCCGGTAGGAGCGGGTGTGGAAGCCGATGATGTCGCAGGACAGGATCCCGTGGTAGAGCTGGTCGCGCATCGGCTTGGGCAGGACCCGCCAGGAGTCCGACTGGCTCCACGGGATGTGCACGAAGTGGTGGAGGAAGACGTCGGGACGGATCTGGCGGATCAGCCCGGGCAGCGTGTAGAGGTGGTAGTCGTGCACCATCACGACCGGTTCCTGGACGTCCTCGATCTCCTCGAGCACGGCCCGCGCCAGGTCCTCGTTGACCACGTTGTAGCCAAACTCGAAGGCCTCGGTTTCGTTGCGACGGATGTCCGGCGCGTTGGAGAGGTCCCACAAGTAGTGCTGGATGAACCACAACATCGGGTTGGCGATGATGTTGTAGAAGCGGTCGTAGGCGTCGGCGTCCGAGGCCACGAGCTTTACCCGGTACTCGCCGCCGTCGGGGGCGTTCACCGTGAACGGCCGGCCCTCGTTCTCCTCCGCCGCCCGGACGTCTTCGTCGGTCATGGCAGAGGCGATCCAGGTCACCTCCCGGTGGGAGGCGAGACCGGTCAGCGCGGTGACCAGTCCTCCGGTCCCGCGTCTGATCTCGCCGTTGGGGCCGAAGGTCACCGGCCCTCGATTCGACACCAGGACCAGGGGCCCAGCGTCCATCAGACGTCTAGCTGCTCGAACACTCTCAGCCAGTCTCGCAGGAGCCGAGGCATAAGGAAACGCTGGCGGGCCGCTTCCTTACCGGCTCTACCCAGTCGGCGACCCAAGCTTGGGTCGCTCAGGATCTGGAGTGATCGCTCCGCGCACTCCTCGACGCTCGAGACCAGGTAGCCGGATTCGCCGTCCGTGACCTGGAGGGGAATGCCGCCCACGTCCCCGCCCACGAACGGGCGGGCCTTCCAGATCGCTTCGGTCACCGTGAGGCCAAAGCCTTCCCGGGTCGACTTCTGGATGACGACGTCGCAGTGCGATTGGAAGGCATTGACCTCAATTGCGCCCACGTTGTTGAGGTTGTTGAGGATGTGGATATCGGGGTCGCCGTCCGCGTGGGCCACTGTGGAGTTGAAGTAGTCCCACCCTTCGGGATCGTCGGTGGCCATCGACCCCACCAGCGCCAGCTGGACGTTCGGGATCTGCTCCTTGACGATGCGGTAGGCGTCGATCACCCCCAACGGGTCCTTCCAGGGGTCAAAGCGCGACACCTGGCAGAGGAGCGGCCGATCGACGTCGATCCCGAACTGCTCGCAGATGTAAACCGCGTCGTCGGGGGAGAAGGCCATGTTCTTGGGCGCCAGCGGGTCGATGGCGGGCGGGATGATGTGGGCCCGCCCGTCCAGCCCC
This sequence comes from Solirubrobacteraceae bacterium, assembly GCA_035505215.1. Lineage (GTDB taxonomy): Bacteria > Actinomycetota > Thermoleophilia > Solirubrobacterales > Solirubrobacteraceae > Palsa-465. The sequence goes on from DATJQY010000023.1 coordinate 12,513, forward strand.
CTGGGGACGTACTGCTGCATGTGGAAGACGGCCGCTTCGTAGGGCTCCAGGTAGGGCACGAGATGGGCCAGCGTGTCCTGGTTGGGGTTGGAGAGGTCGATGTGACAGCGCCAGATCCAGTGTCGTGCCTTGTCGGGCACGAGCGAGGCGATGGCTGCCGGCTGCGGGTCATGGACGATGCACACGTCCCATCCCTCGGAGAGCTGGGTGGCGTTGATCTCGTTGTAGTGAAACCAGATCCGGCGCTGCTCCTCGTCTAGATCCTGGGGCGCGCCCTGGAGGGCGTTGTGCATCAGCTTGGTGGTGTTGAAGAACTCCTCGCGGCCGTAGATGACCTGCCAGTCGGCTTCAAGCCCCACGTCGCGCATCAGCGGGACCAGCGTGCTCAGGATCTCGGCCACCCCGCCACCGAAGGCGGTGGCGGACAGGTGCAGCACGCGTTGGCCCTTGAGGGCCTCGGCCAGGCGGAGGATCTCCTCGACCAGGGGCCGGCCGACAATGCTCGCGTAATCGGCGAGATTCTTCTGGGCGACTGAGACGGGTTGAAGCATCGAAGGACGAGTTAAACCAGCTTCTTCAGGTTCGTAGCGCTCTGAGTCGGTTGATGCCCTCGTCGATCGCCTTCACGAGCTGCTCGTGAAGGGCCGCGTTGCCGGCCGAGATCGAGGACATCTGGAACTCGTGGCCGGACCCCAGGAGGCGCCGCTTGTCCAGCGGGGCTCCCCAACCGTCCGACGCGACACCACCCGCCTCACGCAGGCAGAGCCACGGCGCGGCCAGATCATACGGAGAGTTGTTCAGGACCTCTCCGCGCCCCACCTGTTCGAACTCCTTGCGCATTCCCGGAACGTCGTCGATCAATCGTGAGCCGACTTCGACCACCGCATCGAGCTGCCCGGTGGCCACCCGCGTCATGGCGAAGGCCTGGGAACCGAGCTCGAAGGTTCCTCCGCCCACCGAGGAGGCGTCGATCAACTCACCGAGGACCTCGACGGTGGCGCGAGCCGGCCGCCCGCGAAAGCCGTAGCCCCAGAACATGCGGGTGATGTCGTGGTTCTGGCTCAGGCCGAGGGGCCGGGAGGCTCGGATACCCCGTCCCCGCTCAGCCAGGAACCACTCACCTGACTTGATCTCGACCACGCAACCGAGCTCGACGTCGGCCATCGTCGGTTCGCCATCCCCGAGGGGCGCCAAGGCCACGGCCACGCAGGCCGACTCCAGCCCCGCGATGGCCGGCCGCGTCCCGTCGATGGGATCGACGATCAGCACGTCGGTCGCGTCCCGAGGTGCCACGAGGCCCCGGTCCTCGGAGTAGAAGGCGAGCCGGGGGGCGCGCTCGGCCAGGAACTCGGCCAGCTCATCCTCGGCCAGCCGGTCGACGGCGAAGGTGAGATCACCCCCCGCGCCGGCATCCGAGAACTCCCGGCTGCGCCGGGATCCGAGCTCCGGGAGAACGCGCAGGCGGAGTCGGGAGGCGAGCTCGAATACGAGCTGGCGCTCGGTGCGTCGGTCGGTGCTCCGGGCAGTCACGCCAGGGCATTCTGAAAGCTGCGACGATCAGCCGGTGTTCCGGGTCAACGTCTTCGAGGCCGAACCGGCCTACGACGAGTCCGATCCCGAGGGTTACCGCGGGGCCGGAAAGCGCCTGGCGCGCGAGCTCGCCTCAGACGAGCTCAGTCTCAACCTGTTCGAGATCCCGCCCGGCGAGAGCCTCTGCCCCTACCACTACGAGTACGTGGAGGAATGGCTGCTCATCCTCGACGGTGTCGTCACCGTGCGGGTCCCCGAGGGCGAGGAGCAGCTCGGGCGGGGCGACCTCGTCCGCTTCCCGGCCGGACCCGAGGGCGCCCACAAGCTGACCAACCGCGGCGAGGCGCCGACGCGGCTGATCATGTTCTCGAGCTCCCGCGAGCCGTCCGTGGCGGTGTACCCCGACAGCGACAAGGTGGGGGTGTGGACTCCGAACTCGGACGAGAAGTGGATGTTCCGGGGGAGCGAGGCCCACTTGGATTACTACGACGGCGAGGTCTAGGGTCGGTTCGGCGCACGAGCTGTGAAAAAACGTGCGTCCGGCGGGCCCGTCTGCGACCCGACGCACATTGTGTGCCGTATAGGTCTAAAACGTGCGTCGAGCGAGCCGAGGTCCGGCCCGGCGCACGTTTTTTCACCGCCCACTCCGTCGGGCGATCGTGCGCACTCCTTGCGCGGGCCGGCCGGAAACCTCGGCCCAAACACGGCCCAAACGCCCCCTAAGCCGGAATCTCCAGCGTGAACGTCGTCTGGCCGGTGTCGGAGTTGACCGACAGCCGGCCGGCCATCCGCTCGGCCAGCTCGGAGGCGATGGCCAGTCCGAGGCCGGAGCCCTGGATGTCGTCGCCGGTATAGAAAGGCTCGAAGATCCGGGGCAGCGCGGCCGGGTCGATGCCCTCGCCGTCGTCGCGCACGGCCAGCCTGACGTGGCCGTCCGAGCGGGTGGCGGTGACGACGATTCGCCGCCCGGGCGTGGTGTGGGTGAGGGCGTTGTCGATCAGGATGCGCACGATCTGCGCCACCCGCACGGGGTCGCATTGCGCTTCGATCGTCCGCGCCGCCAGCCGGAGTTCCAGATGAGAGTCATGCGCGGCCAGGGCGGGCTCGAACTCGCCTGAGACCGAGCGGGTGAGCTCGCCCAGGTCGACCGACTCGGGACGGAGCTCGAGTGACCCGGACTCGAGCCGGGACAGGTCGAGCAGGTCGACCGACAGCTTGCGCAGGCGCTCGATCTGGTCCTTGACCTGTTCCATGAACCGTCGCCGGGTCTCCTCGTCGAGGTCCTCGTCCTCGAGCAGCTCGACGAACCCCCCGAGCGAGAAGACGGGCGTGCGCAGCTCGTGCGACGCCGTGGCGATGAACTTCTCCCGCGCCGACTCCAGCCGGGCGAGCTGGCGCTGCATCTGGTTGAAGGCGATCGCCAGCTGTCCCAGCTCGTCGGGCGAGTCGACCGTGATCGTGTGCTCGAAGTCGCCTGCCGCCGCCTGCTGGGCGGCGATCTCCAGCCGCTTGACCCGCTGGGCCAGGGCCCGGGCCACCAGGTAGCCCCCCACGAGCGCGAAGAGCAGAGCCAGTCCCCCCGCGATCAGGATCTGATGCCGGATCACCCCGACGCTGCGCAGGATGTCCGAAACCGAGGAGGAGTAGATGATCACGTCGGCCACGTGGCCTCTGTAGAGGACGGGGGTCGCCGCCTCGGCCAGCGTCCCGCCCTGCGCCGTCTCAGTTCCGGTGAGGGCGCGGCGCTCGGATGCTGCCGTCCGAGCCAGCGTCTCAGGCAGCGCGCCCGCGGCTGCGGGCTTGCTCGAGTCCGCCTGGGCGAAGAGCTGGAGCCCGGTCGGCGTGCGCGAGACGAGGAGCAGGCTCACGCGATCGCCCGAGCTCAGTGCCGCGGCGTCGACCTTCTGCTGGACCAGCTGGGCCGGTTCGGCGCTTCCCACCGTCTTCACGATCTGGGCCGAGTCGGTCCGCGCGGCGGTGGCCAACTCGCCCATCCGCTGGCTCAACAGCCGGGAGCGCAACCCGGGCGCCACGTACAGGTACAGGGCGGCGATCGCCACCAGCGTGATGGCGAAGAAGACCAGGGCCAGCCGGTTGCGCAGCGAGCGTCTCATGTCCGCGGGCGCTCAGGACTCGGTGTCTCGGAACCGGTAGCCCACGCCGCGAACGGTGAACAGGTACTCCGGATCCTTGGCGTCACGCTCGATCTTCTCCCGCAGGTGGCGGATGTGTACGTCGATGGTTCGCGGGTCGCGATAGGCCGAGTCGCCCCACACGGCGGACAGGAGCATGTCGCGGGTGAACACGCGTCCCGGGCCCCGGGCCAGTGCGGCCAGGATCTCGAACTCGACAAACGTCAGCTCGGCCTCCTTGCCTCGGATCCGGACCGAGCGCTTGGCGAAGTCGATCCGCAGCTGGCGGATCTCGAGCGGCGGCTCGTCGAGCGAGAACTCCGCCGCCTGGCTCATCTCGGACCGGCGCAGGGCGGCCTTGACCCGGCTTGAGAACTCGCGCAGCGAGAAGGGCTTGGTGATGTAGTCATCGGCCCCCAGCTCGAGCCCCACCACCTTGTCGATCTCCTCTGACTTGGCGGTCAGCATGATGATCGGCACCGGGCTGCGGCTGCGCAGCTGGCGGCACACCTCCAGCCCGTCCACCTTGGGCAGCATGAGGTCGAGGACGACGAGGTCAAACGTCCCCTCTTCGAAGCGATCTAGAGCCTGACGCCCGTCCGTCGCTTGCACGACGTCGTAGCCCTCCTTGCGCAGGGGGTAAGACAGGAGCGTCTGAATCGACTGCTCGTCGTCGACGAGCAGGATGCGGGCTGATCGATCAGGCAGGAATTCCCCTCCTTGTCCTCGCCGGAAAGAGTAGTGGCCCGCGCGAGGGTTACCCTCTGAGACCGATGCTAGATCCTCGGATCTATCGCATGGGGCTCGTTCCAGTGGTCCTGGCCGTGATCGTGCTGGCCTTCTCGCTCACGGGCCAGCAGGGGGCGCTTAGCTCCAGCCTGGCTCCCGACGCCTACAGCGGCGCCGCCGCTGCGGCGACCCTGAACCACATGGCCACGAACTATCCCCACCGCCTCCCCGGCTCGCCCGGAGACACGGGTCTCGCCGGCTACGTGGCCACTCAGCTGCACGACGCCGGGTTCAACGTCTCCACCACCGACTTCAACGGCCGGACGGCGATCGGCACCCGCCAACTTGAGAACGTGGTGGGAATCCGCGCCGGGCAGGAGAACGGCAGCATCGTCATCGTCTCGCACCGTGATGCGCTGGGCTCGCCGGCCAAGGCCGAGCTCTCAGGCACCGCGAGCATGCTCGAGCTGGCCAGCGTCCTTCAGGGCGAGACGCTCCAGCACACGGTCATCATGGCCTCGACGAGCGGCTCGGCGGGGGCCGCCGGGGCGGCGGCCCTGGCCCGCTCGCTGCCACAGCCGGTCGACGCGGTGATCGTCCTGGGCGACATGGCCGGGACAACCGTGCGCGAACCGATCGTCGTGCCCTGGTCGAACACGCAGCAGGTGGCTCCGCCCGTGCTTCGCAACACGGTTGCCTCGGCTCTCTCGGCGCAGGCCGGCCTCCCTGCCGGGTCGAGCAGCCTGCTGGCCCAGCTGGCCCACCTGGCCCTGCCGATGGCGGCGACCGAGCAGGCGCCGTTCAACTCCTCCGGAGAGCCCGCCGTCCTCCTCTCGCTCTCCGGTGAGCAGACACCGAGTGCCAGCGAGCCGGTGAGCCCGGTGCAGCTCACCACCACCGGGCGGACGCTGCTTCAGTCGGTCAACGCTCTGGACACCGGCGGCACCGTGGCGGCGCCCTCGAGCTATCTCAGCTTCTCCGGCAAGGCGATCCCGGCCTGGGCCGTGCGGCTGCTGTCGCTCGCTCTGATCCTGCCCGTGCTGATGGCCACGATCGACGGCTTTGCCCGCGCGCGCCGGCGGGGGAGCTGGGTCCTGCGCTGGCTGATCTGGGTCCTGGCGGCGGCGCTTCCCTTCGTCCTCGCCGTTCTCCTGGTCCTCTTCGCGCGTGCCGTCGGCTGGATCTCCGCCGCGCCTCCCGGCCCGCTTGACGGGAGCGCGATCAACCTCACCGCCGGGAACCTGGCGCTCCTGGCCGTGGTCGCGGCGCTGATCGTGGCGGGGCTGCTCTGGCTGCGTCGCGGCGTCATCGCCCTGACCGCCCTCTCAGGCCAGACTCGGCCCGGAGCCGACTATGGGCCCGGCGCCGCCGCGGCGGTCCTGCTCCTGCTCTGCGCTGTCGACCTGGCTCTGTGGTTCTCGAACCCATTCGCTGCTCTCCTCCTCGCCCCGGCGCTCCACCTCTGGCTGTGGATCGTCGTGCCTGAGGTCAGGCTCCCGGCTCCCGCGACCGCGGTCCTGCTTCTGGCCGGCCTGACCTTGCCCGTGCTCGTCGTGGTCGAGTACGCCACCTCGCTCGGACACGGTCCGCTGACGGCGGCCTGGAGCTGGATGCTGTTGCTGGCCGGGGGTGGGATCGGCTTTGCCACGGCGATTGTCTGGAGCGTGTTCCTGGGCTGCGTGGTCAGTGTGATTGCCATCGCCGTGCGCGCGGCCGGCGCCGATCGCCCACAACCGCAGCCCGTGACCGTCCGCGGGCCGGTGACCTACGCCGGCCCCGGCTCGCTCGGCGGCACCGAGTCGGCTCTCCACCGCTAGGCCATGGGCGCGATCGGCCTCGAGGCATCCGGGTTCAAACCGCGACCTCGGCGGCGCCTGATCCGCGGCCTGGCGCTCCTCCTCATCGTCTCCGGCGTTCTGTTGCTGGTCGATGTCGCCGTGACGCTGGTCTGGCAGGAGCCGGTGACAGCGGGGCTCGGCCTGATCGAACGCACTCAGATCAACCGCCATTGGCTGAGTTATCGCTCGGCTCCGCTGTCGGCCGTCGAGAGCCGGATTGTCGCCGCCATCGTCAACCAGCGCCAGGAGCTCGCCTTCCTGGCCCGGCGCGAGCAGCGTGGCCTACGGACTGGCGAGGCCGTCGGCCGCCTGAGCATCCCCAGCATCGGGGTCAGCTTCCTGGTCGTTCAGGGGACCGACAGCACCAGCCTTGAGAAGGGACCTGGGCACTACCCGTCGACCGCGCTGCCCGGACTCGACCGCACGGTGGCGATCGCCGGGCACCGGACCACGTTCCTGGCCCCGTTCCGGCATCTCGACGCTCTGCGCGCCGGCGAGAAGATCGTGCTGGGCATGCCCTACGGTCGGTTTGTCTACACGGTCCAGTATCACCGCGTGGTCTCACCTACGGCCTGGTGGATCACGAGAAACGCCGGCTATGACCGCCTCGTGCTCTCGGCCTGTGATCCCCTCTTCAGCGCCTCGCACCGCCTCGTGGTTTTCGCTCGCCTGACCCGGCTCCCGGTGCCAGTGAGTTGAGAATGGGGTCCAGACCCGGTTTCCCTCCTCTGTCGGGATACCGATACTGTCCCCATGAACGGATTGGGAGACGCAATGAGCGCCCACAAGGTCACTGAGATCAAGCGACAGATCGAACGCGGTGAGTACCGGGTCGACCCGTACGCGATCGCGGACGCGATGATTCGCTGGTGTCAGCTCGAGATCGAGTCCGCGGGCCGGCGGGTTCCTCGTGCACGCACTCAGAACGAGTGCTCGAAGCCAGAGAGCTCGCCCGCGGCGTCGGTGAAGACGACTCCGGTCGCCCCGTCGACGACCGTCCCGATCACGCTTAGGCCAGCTGTCGTCGTCGGCCAGGCTGCCTGAGCCCCGCGCGCAGCGGCGGCCGGTAGGCAGACGCACAGCTCGTAGTCCTCGCCCGCGGTCGCGGCCAGCGCCCACGGGTTGAGGCCGAGGGCAGCGCCAACCGCCTCGACCCCGGGCGCCAGCGGCAGCGCGGACAGGGAGAGCTCGATGCGGACGCCGCTGCGACGAGCCAGGTGCCCCGCGTCGGTGGCCAGGCCGTCGCTCAGGTCGATCATGGCCGAGGCACCGGCTCCGGCCAGCAGCCGGCCCTCGGCCAGGCGCGGCTGAGGCCGGGCGTAGCGCTCGTAGAGGAGTCGCCGCGCCGCGTCTGTGAGCTCGGCCTCCTCGGCTCGACCCTCGATCACGGCCAGCCCGGCCCCTGACCCGCCGAGGCAACCAGTCACGGCGACGAGGTCGCCGGGCCGAGCTCCGTCGCGACCGACGACGTCGCCCGGATCGGCCGTCCATCCAACCGCGGTGAACGACACCGTCAGAACGGGACCTCGCGTGACATCGCCGCCCGCGATCGTCACGCCAACCTCCTCGGCGAGCCTCTGGGCTCCCGTGGCGAGGGCGAGCAGGTCGGCTGCCTCGGCGCCACCGGGAACCCCGAGCGCGAGGTAGGCCTCGCCCGCCCGCGCCCCCATCGCGGCCAGGTCGGACAGGGCTCCCGCCAGCGCCCGGTGGCCGATGTCCTGCGCCGGGAGCTGGGCGCTGTGGAAGTGAACGCCGTCGATCATCGCGTCGACCGAGGTGACCGCGTAGCCGGCCCCGCGCACGACAGCTGCGTCGTCGCCGAGGCCGCGCACCAGGCGGGGGCCTGGGCGGCTGAACACCGCCTCGAGTTGCTCGATCAGGTCGAGCTCACGCACTCAGCGCGCCGGGTCAGCGGTGGCGATAGACGATGCGGGCGCGGTCGAGGTCGTAGGGGGAGAGCTCGACGCGGACCCGGTCCCCGGGGAGGATCCGAATCCGGAAGCGGCGCATCTTCCCGGCCACGTGGCCGAGCACGGTCCGGTCCATGTTGTCGAGCTTGACGCGGAACATCGCGTTGGGCAGCGCCTCAACGACTTCGCCTTCGAGCTCGACCTTCTCTTCCTTGGCCATTGCCCTTCAGGTTAGTGGGTCTTGCCGCCCCCGCCACCGGCGGGGCCGCCACCGCCGGGGCCGGGAGCGTGGCCGCTGTTCCCCGGTGGACCCCCCACGTGCTGGTCCTTTGTGGTCGGGGCGGCGCCGCCGGTTCCCGACGGGGTAGTCGGCTGGGCAAACAGGGTGGGATTGTTGTAGGGGTTGCTGGGGGCGGTGCCGCCAGTGCCGGTGTAGGGGATCGAGCCGGACCCGTTCGAGTTGCCGTAGCGGCTGGCCGGGCCGCCGGCCGAGTGCGGGCCGAAGAAGGCCGTGCCGCTCCACGGGGTCGTGGGCTGTGGGAAGTTGCCGCAGTACCCGTTCGAGGCCGCCTCGGTGTACGCCCTCCAGATCGGAGCCGCCGAGGTCCCGCCGAAGCCTTCCGCGCCCATCGGGATGTTGCCCTGGGGGTATCCGACCCAGACCGCAGTGGAAAGCTTGGGCGTGTAGCCGACGAACCAGGCGTTGTCCTCGTTCTCGGCGGTCCCCGTCTTGCCCGCGGCCGGGCAGCCGTAGTTGGCCGCGGTCCCCGTGCCGCTCTGGATCACCGTCTCGAGCACCTTGGTCGCGGCGTAGGTCTCACCGTCGGTGAACACGCGCTTCGGGTGGGGAGTGCCCAGGCTGATCGAGCTTCCGTCCGGAAACACGACCTTGCTCAGGATCGTGGGCGCGATGTGGTTACCGCCATTGGCCAGCGTCGCGTAGGCGTCGGCCATCTCCAGCATCGTGCAGCAGTCGGTGAGGCCGCCGATCACCTCGGCCGGGTTGGCGGTGAGCTTCGAGGTGATGCCCATGGCGTGCGCCGTCTGATCGAGCTTCTTCCAGCCCAGGTCGGCGGCCAGCTGGGCGAACACCGTGTTATCGGAAACCGTCGTCGCCTTGGTCACGCTGATCGTGCCCTGGTAGGTCTCCTCCGCGGTGTGGACGCTCCACGTCGGGTCCTGGGGCAGCCAGCCCGCGGCCAACGGCTTCGACGTGTAGTAGGTGGAGCTCGGATCTCCGTCGTAGTCGTGGATCAGCGTCATCAGCGCGAACACCTTGAACGCGGATCCGGTCTGGCGCCGGGCGTCGACGGGATAGAAGAACTTGGTCTGGTCGTAGGTGGCCGAGGAGGCCAGGGCGAGGATGTGGCCGTTGCTCGGATCGATGGAGGCCAGCGCCGCCGCGGGCTGATCGTCGAGAACCGGGCCGCCCTGCTGTTCGACCGCGGCCTGCGCCTCACGCTCCTTGTTCAGATCGAGCGTCGTGTAGACCTTGAGCCCGCCGTTGGCCACGGTGGCCGCCCCAAAGTGCTGGATCAGCTGCTGTTGGATGTAGTCGAAGACGTACGGTTCGCGGCGCACCGAGTAACGCGTCGTGTGCCGCACGCCGAGCGGCTCTGAGTCGGCTTTCTCAGCCTCGGCTTGGGTGATGTAGTGGGCCGCGACCATCGCCCTCAGCACCGATGCCCGCCGAGTCCGGGCCGCCGCGGGATACAGGAACGGGTTGTAATTGGTCGGCGACTGGGGAAGCCCAGCCAGCAGTGCGACCTGAGCCAGGTCGAGCTTCTGCACCGGCTTGTCGAAGAAGACCTGGGACGCCGCGCCCACACCGAGCGCTGTCTCCCCGCCGACCGTGCCGTAGGACACCTGGTTCAGGTAGTTGTCGAGGATCCAGTCCTTGCTGTGCTGGTTACCCAGCGTTTCGGCCTCCTTGGCCTGGATGATCTTGTACTTGAGGTCGTGCTGGGCCGCGTATTTCGTCCCGTCCAGGTAGCGGTTGTCGACCAGCTGCATGGTCAGGGTCGAGGCGCCCTGGAGCGAGCCACCCTTGCCGAACACATCCCTGATGCCGGCACGGATGATCCCCTGGTAATCAAGGGCGCCATGCTGGTAGAAGCGCCGGTCCTCGATCGCCACCGTGGCGTGCTTGAGCAGGAGCGGGAGCTGATCGCCGGCGACGGGCGTGTACACCGTGTCGGAGTGGATGTAGCCGAGCAGCGAGCCATCGGCGGCGTAGACGGCGGTCAGCTGGTGCGGATACTGCGCCTTGAGGTCGCTCAGCTTCGGTGCCGAGTCGGCCACCGACACGACCCAGCCCGCTCCGATGAGCGCCGCCATGGCGATCCCGCAGACGACGAAGAGCACGCTGAACCCGACCACCCGCTTGAACGGATGGCCGCGGTGCCGTTTGCGCTGGCGCTGTCGTTCGCGTCGGCTCATTGAGGGATCTGCCGGGGCGGGACGCCGGTGGAGCGGTGGGGAGTGCGGCGTCGTCCCTGACCGGCCAGTCTAGCTAGGACCCTGTTTCTGCCCGCCGCTACAAGCTCCTGCCGAAGGCCCTGAGACACTCGGCGTCATGGCTGGTTTCAGTCCCCGCCGTCCTGCCTCGTGACCCCGCGGGCGATTCTCTTCGACGCCCTGGGGACGCTGGTCAAACTCGCCCCCCCGGCGCCGCGGCTCCAGGCCGAGCTCGCGGCCCGCCATGGGGTTCGGGTCAGCGAGGAGGACGCGCAGGCGGCGATGGCGGCCGAAATCAGCTTCTACCGCCGCCACCTGGATCAGGGTCGGGACCGGGACAGCCTGGCCGCCCTGCGGGAGCAGTGCGCGGCGGCGTTGCGCGGCGCGCTCCCGCCAGACGCCCAGGCCCTCTTGCCGGCGCCCGCCGCACTCAGCGACGCGCTCCTCGCGTCGCTGCACTTCGACGCCTTCTCCGAGGTGCCACCGGCGCTCGAGGCCTACCGGGCGCGCGGTCTGCGCCTTGTCGTGGTCAGCAACTGGGACGTGTCCCTGCACGGGGTGCTCGCGGACGTGGGCCTGACGGTGTTCCTCGATGGGATCCTCACCGCGGCCGAGGCCGGCGTTCGCAAACCGGCGCCGGAGATCTTCAGGCAGGCCCTCGGCCTCGCCGGGGTGACCGCCGCCGAGGCGATCCATGTCGGGGACAGCGTCGAGGAGGACGTCGCCGGCGCCCGGGCGGCGGGCATAGAGCCCGTGCTCCTGGACCGCGACGGCCGGGAGCGGCCGGGACCGGGACGCTCAGGCGTTCGCACCGTGACGGGGCTTGACCAGCTCGTGTTTTGAGTCCGAGTACCACCAGGCGGCAGCCGCCGCGGCGGCCGCGCTGAGGAGTACCGCGGGCCACGGCCCGATGATCAGTCCCAGCGCGTGCGAGACAGCGAAGGCCGCGAGGCCGGCTGCCGTGAGCCAGATGGTCGTCCTCAGGCCATCGCGGCGTCGCCAAATGACGATGCATGTCACTCCGAAGGCGGCCAGGACGACGCCTCCGAGAGGGCGCGAGCCCGTGGCCGTTGCCACCGCGAAGCCGGCGATCAGCCCGGCGGCGGCCAGGGGTGCCGTGGGAACTTGGACCACGGCGAGCCATCTTGGCATCCGGGAGATATCGTTGGGTCATGGACGAGGGCGCCCCCATCGCCTACCAGGTCCTCGACGACGGCGTCCCGGTGTATGCCGCCGATGGAACCGTGATCGGGACGGTCGACCACGTCGTCGCCGCCCCCGAGGAGGACATCTTCCACGGGCTGGTCATCCGGACCGACGCCGGCCGCCGCTTCGTGGCCGCCGATCAGGTGGCGTCGCTGCACGAGCGAGGCGCCGACCTGTCGATCGAGCCCCCGGACGTGGCTAACCTGCCTGAGCCGCACGGAGGCGCGACGGCCCAGCGCTTCCGGGAGCCGGGGGTGAAGCCGAGTCGCTGGCACGAGGTGCTCGACGTGGTGACCCTGCGCAACCGGCACAACCGAGACTGGCAGGACGAGGAATAGGCGAGGCCGGACCGAAGGAGTTCCTGCCTCGCCGTCGAACTCCAGGATCACGGACGAGCGCGAATTTTCGTTATTTCGGTGATTTTGGGTTTACGGGGGTCGTCGGGTGGGCATCAGCCTTTCAAACGGTCAAGGAACTGCGCCCCCACTTCCTTGACCCGCTCCGGGAGGGCTCAGATGGAACTGGGCCCTCCCGGAGATTTTTTTTGGCTCCGTAAGCTCAGGTAGGCCGATGCAGAGCCTTCCGCCGACTTCCGGGCAGCCGCCGTCAGCGCCGCCCCAGACCACCCCGCCTGACCCGCCGCCGGACCCCGCGGTCCGGACCCCTGAGCGCCGAGCCGACGAGCCGCCCTGGGCGCCGTGGACGGCGCCGGCAGCTATCGGTGTGGGCTTCGGCATCGGGATCGTGGTCAGCGTGATCGTCGACATTGCTGCCCAGGCCGGCGGCTCCAGCATCAGCAACCCGAGTCCCGCGGTCAGCCTGATCGGCGACTTCCTCTTCGACGCCGGATTTGTCGCGGCCGCGCTCTACTTCGCCGGGCTTGGCAACCGCTTGCGCGCGGCGGACTTCGGCTTCCGCACCGTCCGCTGGTCGCTGGCCGTGGGGAGCGTCCTCGTCGCCGGCATCAGCTATTACGTGATCACCGCGCTCTACGCCACGGCGCTGCACTTCCACGGCAACGAGAAACTGCCCAAGGAGCTGGGGGTGGGCAAGAGTACGGCCGCTCTGGTCGGGGCCACCATCTTCGTCTGCGTGGTCGCTCCGATGGCCGAGGAGTTCTTCTTCCGCGGCTTCGTCTTCGGGGGCCTGCGCCGGATGCGGATCGTGATCGGCGGGCGGGACTTCGGGACCTGGGTGGCGGCAGTGCTGACGGCGATCCTCTTCGGCCTCGCCCACACTGGCTCGGCGTCACCGCGCTACCTGGTTCCGCTGGGCTTTCTCGGGTTTGTCCTCTGCCTGGTGCGCTGGCGCACCCGCTCCCTGTATCCCTGCATGGCCCTGCACTCGATCAACAACTCGCTCGCCCTGGGGGTGAGCCAGCTCCATTGGGACACGGTCGAGATCCTGGCCCTCATCTTTGGCTCGCTGTTCGTGATCGCGGGCTTCACCGGCCCCTTGGCCGCCCGCTCGCCGGCGATCGCCTGAACGCTCCGCGGACGCGGGCAGGCGGATCCGCCTCCCTGGCGAAACCCACGCTCACATGCGGCCCGTGATTTATCGTTCCGCCATGCCCTGGCGGCGTCGCACGCTTGCTCTCGCCGTGACCACAGGGTTCGTCGGCCTGGCCGGCGCGGGATCGGCCCTCGCGGCGCCCCCGGTCCCGCCGGTCACTCCCCCCGCAACGACCCCGACCACCGCGGCGCCGCCGGCGGCCGGAAGCGCGACGCTCTACCTGCCGGACGTCTTCTTCGTCCGTCACTCGGCGGTGACCGTCCCCCGTCGCTCGTTTCACCTCGTCGGGATCGTCCGGCCCTACGTGGCCGGCGAGGCCGTGACCGTGGAGGCGCGGCTGGGTCGCCGGGTGATCAAGACCCAGACCGTGGTTCCGGCACCCTCGGCCAACCACAGCTACGGGCATTTCCGGGTCCACCTCGCTAGCCCCGCCAGCGGCAAGCTGACCATCGTCGTCACCCACACAGCGTCACCTCAGGTAGCCGCCTTCCAAGCCCGGCGGAGCCTCGCCGTGCTGAATGAGCACGTTGGCTTCGGCTCCACCGGCCGGTTCGTGCAGCTGATTCAGCAGCGGCTGGCGGCGCTCCACTTCTACATCCCGCAGACCGGTGTCTATGACGAGGGCACCGGACTGGCGGTCGACGCCTACCACCGCCTCCTGCGCCAAGGCACCTCCCAGCAGCTCGATGGGCGGATGATCAGCTTCCTGCTCGACGGACTCGGTAGCTTCCGGGTGCGCTTCGCGGGGCACGGTCGCCACGCCGAGGGCAACCTGTCGCTTCAGCTCCTCGCCCTGGTCAACGGGAGCAAGGTCGACGCCATCTATCCGATCAGCTCCGGCAAGCCGTCCACCCCGACCATCCTGGGCGACTTCCACGTCTACTCGAAGGTCCCGGGCTACCTGCCCGACGGGATGTACTACTCGAACTTCTTCATCCGCGGCTACGCCATCCACGGCTACGACCCGGCGCCCGACTATCCGGCCAGCCACGGGTGCATGCGCCTCCCGATCACCGATGCCATCTCGGTTTACGACTGGATCGATATCGGCGACTGGGTCGACGTCTACTACTAGGCGCCGCGGTCTAGGCGCGCAGCGGCAGGCCGGCGGTGTAGCGGCGCAGATAGCCGAGGCCGACCCCGTACAGGGTCAGGCCGCAGACGAGCACGACGAGGTGATTTGCCCACTCGCTTCTCGAGCTGACGAGCGAGTTGAACGGCGTGGTCAGCCTTCGCGAGGCAGCGTCGATGAACTTCCGCGGCTGCTTACGGTCGGGGTTTGGCTTCGCGGCCGGAATCGGCGTCCCCGCGGTCTCGTTCGCCTGCACCTCTGAGGCGCCGGACATCTGATCGACAGCGAAGAACCCGAATGAGGCAATGATCAGGGCACAACACACAAAGGAGACTGTTCCCAGGACCCGGTGCACCATCGCACCTCCTGGGATCGGCCGTCGGGGCCTCCGGCTTTAATCCGGAGGCATGAAAGTGGACGACCGGCCCACCGCGCAGGCCCGCCTCTGTGCCGAGCTACGCGAGCACGCGCTCGTCATCGGCGAGGTGGTCCTGAGCAGCGGTCAGACCTCGCAGTACCTGATCGACGCCAAGCGCGCGATCCTGCGCCCGGCCGGGTTCCTCGCCCTGGCCGAGCTCGTGGCGGATCAGGCCCGGACCTGGGAGGCCACGGCCGTCGGCGGCATGACCATGGGGGCCGATCCCATCGCCTGCGCTGCACTGGCCGGCGGGGCCGAGGTCAAGGCGTTCTTCGTTCGCAAGGAGCCCAAGGCGCATGCCCTGGGGCGGCAGATCGAGGGACCGCCCCTCAGCTCGGAGGACCGCTGCATGATCGTCGAGGACGTGGTCACGACCGGAGGCTCGACGATCCGGGCCATCGAGGCCGTACGCGCCGCCGGGCACAAGATCTGCGGCGTTCTCGCCGTGTGTGATCGCCGGGCCGGCGGGGCCGAGGCGATCGAGCGGGCCGCCCGGGCCCCCTTCCTCGCCCTGACCACGATCGACGAGATCTACCCGGAGCGGCCTGACCGCTAGCTGGGGAGGCTGCGGCACTGCGGCAGGCGCTGGTGCACGGCCTGAACCAGCCAGCCTCCCTGCGGCACGGGCGTGAACAGCACCACCGGGTTGCCGTGCTGGAGGGCCTCGCCGTACTTGAAGCCGATCGCCGCCACATTGAGGTGCAGGGTCCAGGCCAGAATCGTCTGGTACTCAAGCCGGGTCAGCGGCTCACCACAGGCATTGAGACGGGCTGTGCCTCCGAGCTGGCGCACCTTCCCGGCCAGGAGATCGATCTCCTTGGTGCGCAGGCGCTGGGCGTGGAGATCACGCCGCTCCCCGCGCGCGGTCGAGAGGGCGGCGGGCACGAGACTTGCCACCAGCGCCGCGGCCAGGACAACGCCAACCCAGCTGGAGGCGCGCACCAGCGTCGGCTGGCGCAGGCGTGCGGCGACCAGCGGGCCCAGGTCGGTGAGCAGCCGCCCCACCAGCACCGCGGCGAGCACCACCATCACCGCCGCCGCGCCGAACATGTAGCGCCCGAGCCCGGGCCAGCCGTGCAGCGAGAAGGCGATCTCGATCACGACCCAGGCCGCGGCGCCCGCCCCCAACAGAAGCACGGTGACGTCCCGGCGGATCGCGGCCCACAGGAGCGAGAGCAGCGCCGCCACCTCGAGCGGGGTGGCGTAAAGGTCGAGGAAGCGGCCGATCGTCCCGAACACCCGGTCCGAGCGCAGGCGCCGTCCCGAGCCGAAGGCATTGGACGCGGCCACGAACGCGCTCCGGGAACTCAGGGCGGGAATCCCGAACCAGAGGATGAGGAGCGCGAGGATCCCGCCGCCGATGAGCCAGCGCATGGAGGGAATGGCACGCCAGGACCAGATCGCGTAGAGGCCGAGGAACGGCCACACCTCGGGGCGTCCGAGCGAGGCCAGGAGGCCGAGCACGAAGGCCCAGCGCGGGCGGCCGGAGAGATGGCAGTCGATGGCGCCCAGGCAGAGGGCGGCGATCATCGTGTCCGACTGGGCGCTGAGCACGTAGTGCCACCAGTCCTGGATCCCGAACAGGCCCAGGCCGGCGAACAGGCCGGCGGCGATCCCGGCGTAACGAACTCGCCGACCGAGGCCGCGCCACGGCAGCTCCCCGCGCCGAGCGACGCCTGGTGCGTGGCCCGCTGGCCCGGTCACCGTCAACCGGTAGGCGATGCGGCCCGCGGCCACCGACCCGCCCAGCGTGATGGCCAGGCAGGTGACCATCCACAGCCACAGCTCGTAGTGGCCAAACAGGGCGTAGGGGACGGTGAAGAGGTAGGGCAGCGGCTTCCAGGAAGGCGCGGCGTTGGTGTTGAGCGAGCCGGCGATCGTCTGATGGCCCCAGACCAGCCAGCCGTAGGAGTCAAAGCTGGGGCGTGTGCGCGCCCAGAGGACGATGCCGAGCGAGACCAAGAGCAAGATCGCCGCCAAACCGAGCGCCCAGGCGACGGAGCGCGACGAGCGCTGCGGGGCGCCGGCTTCGCCCTGCGCTGCGCGAGGGGCGGTGGGCGAGGTGACGGTCAACGGGGAATTAGTGCGCCGCCCGAGGGCGCGGGCACGTAGAGCGCCCGCAATCCGCGGCACGCCGCCACCTGCGAGGGACGCGTATGCCACGGCTGCACGGCCCATCCGCCCTGCGGGAGGGGGTTGAACAGCACCTTGGGGAGGCTCGGGTTACGGAGCTCGGCCGCCATCACGTGCTGCTGCAGGCCTCCCACCGAGCCCACGTCGCGGTGGTAGAGCCAGGCCAGCGCGCTCATGTACCCGACGTCGGTCACGGGCTGTCCGCAGTCGCCCACGTGGTGGGCACCTCCCAATGCGAGGGTCGCGCTCTGAAGCAGGGTGATCTGGTGGGTCCGGGCGCGCTCGTGGCGCAGATCCTGGTGCTCGGAGCGGACCCGGGCAAGGGCGCCGGGGACCAGCGCCCCCACGAGCACCACGACGATCGGGATGCCGGCCCAGCGGGGAAGGCCCCGGCGCAGACGCGGCAGCTCGCTCAGCAGCAGACCCACTCCGACGCCGGCCAGAACGGCGCTCACCGCGGCCGGTTCGAACATGTAGCGCCCGAGCGCCGGCCAGCCGTGGTAAGCGAAGGCGATCTCGACGACGACCCAGCCCGCCGCTCCGGCGGCCAGCCCCACGAGGAGCCAATTTCGTCGCCACAGCCCGTACACGACAGTGAGACCGGCGAGGATCCAGATGGGCAGGTACTCGAGGTCCTTGAAGCGGCCCAGCGTCCCGAAGAACTGATTGTGGCGAAGCGCCCGGGGCGACTCCTGGGCCAGCTGCCCGGCGATGTCCGGGCGCCCGTTGGTGATGGTGGGGATCCCGAACCACATGAAGGCCACGAACGCCGCGCCCCCGATCAGCCACCACCGGATCCCGGCCACCCGGAACCAGGCCCAGATGCCCCACAGCCCCAGGAACGGCCACACCTCCGGGCGTCCCAGGGCTGCCAGCACGCCCAGGACGAGCGTCCACCGGTACCGGCCCAGCAGGTGCATGTCGATCGCGGCCAGGACCAGCGTCACGAGCATCGGGTCGGACTGCACGCTGAGGATGTAGTGCATGTAGTCCTGGAGTCCAAGGACGGCGGCGCCGGCGAAGAGCGCCGCCGCGATCGGCGCGTAGCGCCCCACCCCGTCCGCGGCGCTCGCCGCCGCGCCCCCGCCGCTCAGCCGGTAGGCGATCCGCCCCGCGAACACCGCCCCGGCCAGGGAGACCGCCACGGAGAAGAACATCCACAGCCACATCTGGTAGTGACCGGCGACCGCGAATGGCACCGTGAACAGGAAGGGCAGTGGCTTCCACGAAGGAGCGCCGCCGAGGTCGAGCGTGCCGTGGATCGCCTGGTAGCCCCAGACGAGCCAACCGTAGGCGTCGTAGCTCGGCCGCGTGCGCGCCCAGACGACGAACAGGGCCGAGACGACGGCGAGGATTCCCGCGACCGTCCAGCCGGGATGGAGCCGCGCAAACCGGCGCAGCGTCCACGGCACCTGCTCAGGCGCCCGCTCAGGTGGGGACGCCGCTGGACGAGGAGCGTACGGCGGCGCTTCTAGCGTGCTCTCGGACACGGAGACGGCCGGACGGTAGCAGGGCGCCTCTCAGCGCTGGCTAAATGCGCGCCAAACGCGGCCCGCGCGAATGCTCGGACAATGCCCCCGGCAGGAATCGAACCTGCATCCCGCGCTTAGGAGGCGCGTGCTCTATCCATTG
The DNA here is from genome assembly GCA_035505215.1 of Solirubrobacteraceae bacterium. Taxonomy (GTDB): domain Bacteria; phylum Actinomycetota; class Thermoleophilia; order Solirubrobacterales; family Solirubrobacteraceae; genus Palsa-465. The sequence goes on from DATJQY010000023.1 coordinate 31,082, forward strand.
AGCTACGAGGGCGTCTGCCGCGAGGGTATCCCGCCCCGCCCAATGAGCTTCCGATGAGGATCGGATTAAGCCTGCGCGGCGGGGAGGAACCGGCCGGAGCCTCGCGAACCCCTTACAGGCCGGTCAAATGCTGTTCAATTCATGCCGTCTACGCGCCGTTCACGTGCCTGCCGCGGCTTGACGCGGTTAGAGCGCGGGGACAGAATGGCGCCCGTTGAACTCAGCTCTGGGGAAGGAGCACACTCGATGAGAAAGTCTGGACGTCGTCTTGCTGCTGGCGTTGCGCTGGTCGCCCTCGTGCCCGCGCTCGCGGCCTGTGGAAGCAGCAGCAGTAGCAACAACTCCAACAAGGCGTCATCCAGCCTTGGGACCGTGCTGTACGGCACGCTGCCTCCCGTCGGAACGCCGGTTCACGGCGGCACCATCACCCAGGGCCAGCTCACCGGCCAGACGCCGACCTACATTCTCCCGATTGTCAGTGGTGCCAACATCACGACGGGCACGCTGTCGTTCAGTACCGAGCTCTACATGCCACTGTTCGAGGGCCCGCTGGGCGCACGGCCTCAGATCAACTACGGCGCCAGCGCCGCCGCCGGGGCGCCCACGTTCTCCAATGGCGACAAGACTCTCACGGTCACGCTCAAACCGGGGCTGAAATGGTCTGACGGCAAGCCGATCACCTCCACGGACGTCCTCTTCTGGTACGACCTGCTCAAGGCCGCCATCAAGGAGAGCCCGGCCAACTGGGCCCAGTACACCCCGGGCCTGATCCCCGACAACGTGACCAGCGTCAGCACGCCGAGCGCCAACAAGATCGTCTTCAACCTCAACCGGTCCTGGAACCCCGGCTTCTTCCTCAACAACAACCTCCAGGACACCAACGGCGGCGCGTACCCGCTGCCCTCAAGCGACTGGAACATCGCCTCGGCAGGCGGACCGCACATCACCGACTGGGCGACCAATCCGGCTGACGCCAAGAAGATCTATGACTACCTGAACAAGCAGGGCGCGTCGGTATCCACCTTTGCCTCCAATCCGCTCTGGAAGGTCGTCTCCGGCCCGTTCAAGCTCCAGTCGTTCAGCGCCACCAATAGCTCCTACGTCCTGACCCCCAACCCGAACTACGGCGGGACGCCGAAGGCGATCATGAATCAGGTGGACGTCAACACCTATACCGACTTCACCTCCGAGCTGAACGCGGTCAAGAGCGGGAGCCTCGACGTCATGGTCGGACTCGACCCCTCGCAGCTCCCCCAGGCGGCGTCGCTGAAGGCGCAGGGCATCGATGTCTACGGCGGTCCGGGATGGGGCTGGTTCGGGGGCCAGTACAACTTCAAGGACACGGCCAACCACTTCGACAAGCTCGTCGCCCAGCCGTATTTCCGTCAGGTGATGGCCTACCTGACCGACCAGCCGGCGATCATCAAGGGGGTGTACAAGAACGCGGCGGTGGCGGCTTACGGTCCGGTTCCGTCGGCGCCGACCTCTCCGTACGCGCCTGCCGACGCGGCGACATCGCCCTATCCGTACAACCCGGCCAAGGCGGTATCGATCCTGAAGTCGCATGGCTGGAACGTGGTGCCAAACGGCCAGACGACCTGTAAGACCGCCGGCAACGGTGGGAACACGTGCGGCCCGGGCATCCCCGCCGGGACGCCGATTTCATTCGTCTGGGCCAACCAGCCCGAGTCGGTGTCCAGCGTCGGGGCCCTTGAGTCGGAGGTCGTGGCCTCGGAGGCCAAGCAGGCGGCTGGCATCAACATCACCCTCCAGACCAAGACGTTCAACTTCCTCACCACCAACTACAACAACGCCAACCCCGCCGCGGCCAAGTACACCAACGACTGGGGCGTGAACAACTACGGTGGAATCTTCACCGACTTCTACCCCAGCGGCGCCGGAATCTGGAACCCGGGCGGCGGGCTGAACATCGGTGGCGTCAACGACCCGATGGGCAACCAGCTCATCGACGCCTCTGAGCACAGCGGCGACGTCGATGCGGCCAAGAACGAGGCGGCCTACTGGACGAAGAACCCCCCGGTTGACTTCATGCCTGACCAGGACTATCTGCTTGCCGTCAACAGCAAGAAGGTCGCCGGCCCCTCGGACGGCTGGACTGTCCTGACCCAGCAGCAGTGGCAGCCCCAGTACTGGTACATCGTGAAATAGGCAGGCTGTTGTGAACGCTCAGGGACGGGCGTAAGGTTCGCGAAGCTATGAAGCCTGACGAGAGCGAGTCGAGCGGATGACGGGATACATCATCCGCCGGCTCGCGATCGCCATCGTGGTGACGTTCGGGATCGCGCTCATCACCTTCCTGCTGCTGCACTTCCTCGAGCCGAGCCCCGTCTACGACGTGCTCGGCAACAAGGCGTCGCCGATAGCGGTCAAAGTCTGGAACCAGCAGCACGGATATGACCGCCCGGTGCTGGCCCAGTTCTTCAGCTATGTGGGCGGCCTCGTGCATCTCAACCTCGGCTACTCGTACAAGCTCGACCAGACGGTGGGTGCGTTGTTCAAGGAGAACCTGGGGCGAAGCGCGTATCTGACCCTGGCCGCACTGGTCCTGTCGCTCGTGATTGCGATTCCGCTCGGGATCGCCCAGGCGGTCAAGCGGAACACGATCGGCGACTACGCGGCGACGACGATCAACTTCATCCTCTACTCGATGCCCTCGTTCTTCCTCGGGTTGATCCTGATCCAGCTACTGGCGCTGGATCTCGGCATCTTCCCGGCCACGGTGAGCGACAACATCACCACCACCTGGGGGGCGATCACCCACCCGCTCCAGCTCACCCTGCCGATCGTCACGCTCGCGGTCATCAACGTCGCATCATTCAGCCGCTACATGCGCTCCTCGGCGCTGGACAACCTAGCCCAGGACTACATCCGCCTCGCCCGGGCCAAGGGCCTCTCGGAGAAGGCCGTCCTGTCCCGCCACTTGCTACGCAATGCCTGCCTGCCGATGATCACGCTTGTGGGGCTGTCGATTCCGACCCTGATCGCGGGCAACCTCCTGATCGAGGTGCTGTTCAACTACCAGGGCCTGGGACTCCTGTTCTACACCGCGCTCGGCAACCAGGACTACAACATCCTGCTCGCCTACACGATCTTTGGTGGCTTTTTGACCGTCCTGGGGAACCTGATGGCCGACGTCGCCATAACCGTTGCGGATCCGCGGGTGCGCCTTGCCTGATCCGGTAAGAGAGGTCGCAGTACCGGAACCGGCGACCGCCGGCGCGCCCCAGATCGAGATCCTTCCCGTCGGTCCCGAGGGCGGCGATGTTCAGATCATCTCGAGCGGCTGGCGCTTGGCCCTGCGGGAGTTCATGGCCAACAAGCTCGCCGTGCTGGGCGCCGCGATCATCATCTTCTTCATCCTCTTCTGCTTCATCGGGCCGCTCGTCTACCACACCAATCAGACCGACTTCAATCCGCTCATCACCGATCTCCCGCCGGGCGGCGGCCATCCCCTGGGCACCGATGAGCACGGCTTTGACGAGCTGGGGCGGATCATGCTCGGCGGGCAGACGGCGCTCGAGGTCGGCTTTTTCGCCGCCTTCATGGCCACCGTCCTGGGGACGCTCTGGGGCGCCGTGGCCGGGCTGGTCGGCGGGCTCGTCGACGGGATAATGATGCGCTTTGTCGACATCCTGCTCTCGATCCCGTTCCTGCTCATCGTCCTCGTGCTGGCCACCAAGTACAGCGCCACGGTGGTCGCCGAGAGCGTCATCATCGGCCTGTTCTCCTGGCTGATCCCGGCGCGGCTGGTCCGGGGCGAGGTCCTCACGTTGCGCACGCGTGACTTCGTCCACGCCGCGCGCACCATGGGCTCAGGCCAGGGCCGGATCGTCTACCGGCACCTGATTCCAAACGCCCTCTCGGTCGTGATCGTCAACGTGACCTTCCTGGTCGCCGACTCGATCCTCGCCCTGGCCTATCTCGGTTTCCTCGGCTTCGGAGTTCAGTACCCGACCGCGTCCTGGGGCGACATGCTCGGTAACGCCCAGCAGTACGTCGCCTCCGGCTACTGGTGGCTCGTCTACCCCGTCGGAGCCTGTCTGGTCGCGGTCGTGCTCGCGGCGAATCTCGTCGGCGACGCGTTGCGCGACGCGCTGGATGTCCGGCTGCGCCGCCGGTGAAAGGGATCTGAAGCTTTGCCGGCAGCCCTCGAGGTCACCGACCTCACGACCCACATCGAGCTGAGTCGTTCCGTCGTCAAGGCGGTCGGGAACGTCGACATCAGTATCGCGCCGGGCGAGACCCTCGGGCTCGTGGGCGAGTCTGGCTGCGGCAAGTCGATGTTGGGCCTGTCCGTGCTCGGCCTCCTCCCGCCCGGCGGCCACATCGTCGGCGGCTCGATCAAGGTCGAGGGACGGGAGCTGGTGGGCCTATCCGAGGGCGAGCTGCGCAAGATCCGCGGCAACCAGGTCGCGATGATCTTCCAGGACTCGCAGTCCTCGCTCAACCCGACCAAGTCGATCGGCGTGCAGGTGGCCGAGCCGGTTCGCCTGCATCGCCATGTCTCGAAGGAGGAGGCCGAGACCCGGGCGCTCGAGATGCTTCAGCTCGTTGGCCTGCCCCAGCCGCGGGAGCGACTCAAGGCCTACCCCCACGAGCTTTCGGGCGGCCAGCGCCAGCGGGTGATGATCGCCATTGCCTTGGCCAACGAGCCGCGGGTCCTGCTCGCCGATGAGCCGACGACGGCTCTCGACGTGACGATCCAGGCCCAGATCCTTTCCCTGCTCGACGACCTGCGGGACCGGCTCGGGATGGCCACTTTGCTCGTGACGCACGACATGGGTGTGGTGGCTGGGCGCACGAGCCGGATCAACGTCATGTACGCGGGGCGCATCGTCGAGACGGCGCCGACGGAGCGCCTGTTCGCCCACATGCGCCATCCCTATACGCAGGGTCTGCTGGGGTCGATCCCGCGCCTCGAGTCCGACAACACCCGGGCCCTGGTCAGCATCCCCGGGTTGCCGCCGGACCTGACGAACCCCCCGCAGGGGTGTCGCTTCGCTCCGCGCTGTCCCCGGGCCACCGCCCAGTGCGTGGCCGAGGAGCCGCCGCTCACCGGCGACGATCCGGAGCACCAGTTCTCCTGCTGGCATCCGGTCGACGGGCCGATCCGTTCGCGGCCGGAGATCCCCAGGTCCCATGCCGCCAAGGTCCGTGAGGCGAGCCAGAACGGCCATCTGCTGGAGATCAAGGACGTGGTCCGCGAGTACCCCATCACCGCCGGCATCCTCCAGCGTCAGGTCGCCTCGGTGAAGGCCGTCTCCGGCGTCAACCTCCACGTGGACGTGGGGGAGACGTTGGGTTTGGTGGGCGAGTCTGGATGTGGCAAGACGACCCTCGGCAAGCTGATCGTCGGGGTCGAGAAGCCCGATGGCGGCAAGATCACCCTGAACGGGAAAGAGGTCTTCCGCCTCCGCGGCCGAGGGCTCCGGAAAGCGCGCCGGGACCTCCAGATGATGTTCCAGGATCCGTACGCGTCGCTTGATCCCCGCATGCGGGTCTCCGCCATCCTCCGTGAGCCGCTCATCATCCAGGGCGTCGGCTCCCACAAGCAGCAGGACGAACGGGTGCAGAAGATGCTTGAGGAGGTGGGGCTCCCGGGCAAGGCGGTTGAGCGCTATCCGCACGAGTTCTCCGGCGGGCAGCGCCAGCGGATCGCGCTCGCCCGGGCGCTGATGCTGGAGCCGAAGGTGATGGTCGCTGATGAGCCGGTGAGCGCCCTCGATGTGTCGATCCGCTCCCAGGTCCTCAACCTGATGAAGCGCCTCCAGGCTGAGCACGACATGGCCTCCGTGGTCATCTCGCACGATCTCGCCGTGGTGAAGTACCTCGCCGACCGGATCGGCGTCATGTACCTGGGCAAGCTTGTCGAGCTCGGCACCGGCGACGCGGTCTACAACCGCCCCGCCCATCCGTACACCGAGGCCTTGATCAAGACGATTCCGGTGCCCGACCCCGCCGCCGAGAGCTCGAAGGATGAGGTGGGGATCAGGGGCGAGCTGCCGAGCCCGGTCAACCCGCCGTCAGGTTGCCGCTTTCGCACCCGCTGCCCCCGGGCCCAGGATCTGTGCGCCGAGGTGGAGCCGGTGCTCCGCTCCTTCGGTCCCGGCCACGTGGCGGCGTGCCACTTCCCTCATCAGACCCCGCTGGAGAGCCAGGACGACGCCCCTGGGGCGACCCAGGCCGGCGATTCACGCGGAACCGATCCTGCGCCCGCGGCGCCAGCGTCGACCTAGGTCGACGCTACTCCTCGTCCTCGACGTAGAGCGATTCTCGCGCCAGCTCCTCGCCGCTCTTTGACCACAGCTTGATCTCCAGGTAATCGGAGCGGTAGTTGTCCGGCGCGATGAGCGTGAAGCGCTGATCGGTCAGTTCGCACTGGTCGACGGCCAGGTTGGCCAGCTCAGCCGTGACGACCTCGCCGCCCGCCACCATCGGCACGCCCCAGACCAGCGTTATCTCGGCCACGTTGCCGAGCTCACCTCGCCACCGCCCGATCACCTCGTCATTGAGGTCGAGCTTCCAATCGGGATTGGCCTCGGCGACCTCGGAGGTGAAGTCGGCCGTGGCGGCGAAATCGGCGGGGCCGCTGTCGCCTTCGCTGAAGGAGACGTAGCCGAAGAGCTCATAGCCCTCGCTGGTGCGGGCCACGGCGGGAATGTAGGTCCGCCCCGAGTAGGTGCGGTCGGGGAACCAGGCCACATCGCCGATTTCTCCCAGCTCCTCGCCCTCGCTGTCGATTCCCCCGACCGCGGTCAAAAAGTGGCCCTTGAGCGTCTCGGCCCAGCGGCCGTAGGGGAGTCCCTCCTGCGGGGGCTCGGCGGCAAAGCTGGTGACGAACCGGTCGGTCGGAGGCACGTGGACGGGGAGCCTACCTGGCCCCGCCCACAGCACGACCCCACCTCGACGGCGGTGTCTAGAAGGCGCCGCGTTTGCTGAGGACGGCGGGGATGGTCTTGAGGAGGATGGAGAGGTCGAGCATGATCGACCAGCGTTCGAGGTAGAGGAAGTCGAGGCGGACGAGGTCGTCGAAGTCGAGCTCGGAGCGGCCTGAGACCTGCCAGAGTCCGGTGATCCCGGGCAGGACGAGGTAGCGCTTCTTGTGCCATTCCTCGAGGCGGTCGAAGTCGCGCATGGGGAGGGGGCGGGGGCCGACGAGCGACATCTCGCCCCGGATGACGTTGACGAGCTGCGGCAGCTCGTCGAGCGAGTAGCGGCGCAAAAAGCGCCCGACGCTGGTCAGCCGGGGGTCGCGTCGGATCTTGAACAGGGCGCCCGATTTCTCGTTGAGCGATTCGAGGTCGGCCTGGATCTGGTCGGCGTGCTGGCGCATGGTGCGGAACTTGAAGCACGAGAACGGCTTGGTGGCGATCCCGGGGCGCACGGAGCGGTAGATGACCGGGCCGCGGGAGCTCAGCTTGACCGCCAGCGCGATCGCCAAAAGGACCGGGGTGAGGAAGAACAGCCCGACGCTCGCCACGACGAGGTCGAAGGTCCGCTTGAGCGCGTAGTCGATCCCCTCGAACACGGGCGGGCGGAGCTTGAACAGCGGCACGACCTGGCCGGGGACGAACTCGGCCCGGTCGATCAGGATCTCCATCGTCGAGGGGGCGACCTGGACGGTCACCCCGCGCTGGTGGCACAGATCGACCAGCTCGACCGCGTGTTCCTGCGGGAACTCGGGGTCGGCGATGATCACCTCCTGGACGCGCTCGCTCGTGAGCACATCGGGGAGGTCCTCGATCTGACCCAGCGAGCGCAGCCCGTTCTGGGGCTGGGGGGTGAGCGAGATGTAGCCCGCCACCTCAACCGCCGTCCGCGAGCGCGCCGCCAAAGCGTGCGCCACCGCCTCGATGTGCTTACCCGACCCCACCAGCACTGCCCGGCGCTGGTATCCCGCCTGGGCCAACAGCCATCCCGTGCCCCGCAGATGCAGCTCGCGCAACCCCGCCAGGTACACGATCCCGAAGAACAATGACCCATAGAAGATGTAGTAGCTGGAGAAATGCTGGCCTGAGGCCAGCGCGAACACCAACGCGATCACCGTGACCTGAAACAGCGCCCCGGCGATCCGAGCCAAACCCGGCCGGCGCGGACGATCCGCGTACAAATCCACCCGGGCAAACATCAACACCGTGATCAAATAAGAGAAGGGAATCCAGTGCTTGGCGTCCCGCCAGGCCACCGCGGCGTCCGGATTGCCCTCGAGCGCCAGCTTGACGAGCAGTGCGGTGAACAGCGCCGCCGTGACCCCGACCAGGTCGAGGGCCAGCAGGGACAGGACCCGCAACGAGCGCCGCAGCGTCTCCGCCCGGAGCAGGAGCAGCAGCACAGCTGGGCGCTTGCGCCGCACATCACGCCGCGGCAGGACCAATTGGTCCAGATCGGTGGGGCCGCCGTTGCTTGCCGGTGCCTCAGGGGCAGTTTGCTGCTCGATCGTCACTTCCTGGCTGTACCCATTGAAGGAGCCCCCACTTCAGCTTTGTAACGGTAGCTTCACACTGAAGTTACTTGGTTGCCCGTCCAGTATTGGGCGATCGGCCCAAGGTCCGCCTAGGACACGGAGCCGACCAGCGTCTCGATCCCTGACTCGTCGATCGTGCGTTGCAGGCCCTCCCGCAGGCTCACCTGCGGCTCCCAGCCCAGGATCTCGCGCGCCAGGGTGATGTCGGGCTGCCTCACCTTGGGATCGTCGGTGGGGAGCGCTTCAAACACGATCTCTGACCGTGAGCCGGTCACCTCGATCACGGCCTTGGCCAGCTCGAGCAGTGTGTACTCGTCGGGATTCCCGATGTTGACGGGCATGTGGTAGCCGGACTCGGCCAGGGCGATCAGGCCTCGGATTTCGTCCGCTACGAAAGTGAACGATCGGGTCTGAGATCCGTCGCCAAACACGGTGATCGGTCGATGCTGGAGCGCTTGACGCAGGAAGGTGGGGATGGCGCGTCCGTCGTTGGGCCTCATCCTCCCCCCGTACGTGTTGAAGATGCGCACGATGGCCGTATCCACCCCCTGCTGGCGGTGGTAGGCCATCGTCAAGGCCTCGGCGTAGCGCTTGGCCTCGTCGTAGACGCCCCGGGGACCGATCGGATTGACGTGCCCCCAGTAGGTCTCCTTCTGCGGGTGCTCCTGAGGATCGCCGTACACCTCGCTCGTCGATGCGATCAGAAAACGTGCGCGGTGCTTCTTGGCCAGCCCCAGCGTGTGGTGCGTCCCGTAGGACCCGACCTTGAGCGTGTGCAGCGGCAGGCGAAGGTAATCGATCGGAGAGGCGGGCGAGGCCAGGTGGTAGACGAAGTCGATCGGCTCCTCGATGAAGTACGGCTCGATGATGTCGAGGTTGATATGGACGAAGTCATCGCTCCGGATGTGCTCGATGTTGGCCAGCGTCCCCGTCTCCAGGTTGTCGACGCAGATGACGCGGTGCCCACGCCGCAGGAGCTCATCGCACAGATGCGAGCCGAGAAAGCCGGCACCCCCGGTGACCAGAGTGGTTGGCACAGGTGCGGAATCTACCGAGGGAGGCCGCGGACTCGCAGCACGTGCTCCTCGCCGCGGCGGATCGTCAGTCGCTCGGAGTCAAAGTGCTCCAGCAGCGCCTGGGCGAACTTCCTCGAGGTCCCTAGCTCGTCGCGGAGGCCGGCCAGCGTGATCGAGCCGCCGTTCTGGGCCGCCAGCTCGATGACCTGGGCGCGGATCTCGGTGAGCACATCCGGGTGGTAATGGAGGTTCTTCGAGACCCGGACGGCGCGGCCCGCGTCACGTAAGGCGGTCAGGTCGTCGTTGTCCAGCTCTGAGTCGAGGGGCGGCTCGGCCCCGGCTGTCTTGAGTCTTTGTTCCAGCTGTTGGGCGCGCAGGGACAGGCGGTCGGGTGGGCTGTGCTTGCGCGAGCCCGACCCGCCCGCCTGTCCCTCCGCACCTGCCCTCTGGACAGCTCTTTCGTCTTCGACTCGCTCGCCTCGGCTTAGTCTGTCCAGCCGTACTGTCATCTCTCGGCTTGGGCCGTGCTTCTTCGGGTGGGCGTCCAGGACTATCCCGCCGCCCAGCGTGTCCGGCGGGGCGATCTGGCGGACCACCAGGCGGTCGCCGGCCACGGGCACCAGCGGCTGCTCCAGTCGCAGCTGCCAGAAGTCGCCGCCTAGCCAGGCCGCCCGCGCCGGCGTTTCCCTGGTGCCGTGATGGACCTGGACGCGGGTCGACGCCTCCAGGTCGGCGTCACCTAGTTCCAGCTTCGCGTCGACCAGGAAGGTCGGGGTGACATCTGAGCCTGGCGCCGCCAGCACGTCGCCGCGCTCGACGTCGGCAACCGACACGCCGACCAGGTTCACCGCCACTCGTTGTCCGGCCGCGGCGGTTTCCAGCGGCTGATCGTGGACCTGGACGCCCCGGACGCGCGCCTGGCGCCCCGCGGGCAGGAGCTCCAGTTCGTCGCCGCGCGCGATCTCGCCCGCCCAGAGGGTCCCTGTCACCACCGTTCCCGCGCCGCGAATCGTGAACACGCGGTCGATATGCAGGCGCACCGGATCGGCAGACTCAGCTCGGCTCCTCAGCCCGACCACCGCCCGATCCAGAGCCTCTTCAAGCTCCTTGAGGCCAACGCGCGTCCGGACGGAAACGGGAATCACGGCGCTGGCACCCGGCAGCAGGTCGGTGGCCTCGATCATCGCGAGGTCGGGCTCGGCCAGGTCGCTCTTGGTGATCGCCACCACGCCGTGCTCGATGCCGAGCGCCCGGAGCACGACCGCGTGCTCACGCGTCTGGGGCATCACCCCGTCATTGGCCGCGACGGTCATCAGATACAGGTCGATGCCGCTCGCCCCGGCAACCATTGTCCGGACAAAGCGCTCGTGCCCCGGGGCGTCGATCACCGATACCGAGCGTCCGGATGCAAGCTCCAGCTGGGCGTAGCCGAGCTCGATCGAGATCCCCCGGTCCCGTTCCTGGGGGAGCCGATCGGTATCCACGCCGGTCAGCGCGCGGATCAGTGCCGTCTTTCCGTGGTCGATGTGCCCCGCGGTGCCCAGCGTCAGGGGTGACGGGGTCATCCGAGCGCGGCGCGGGCCGCCCGGGCGGCGATCTCTATCTCACCCTGGCTCAGCGTCCGCGGGTCGACGAGCACCCGGTCGTCGCGAATCCGCGCGATCACCGGGGGGTCATGCTCCCGGAGCGCCTGCATGATCGCATCGGCGGGACCGGTTAGAGCCACGGCCGGACCTTCGAGCTCGAGCAGCGGGAGGGCGCCACCACCCACCTTGGCTACCGCCCGCACGACCTCGGCCCGCTCGTCCCCAATCGAGTCCCGGAGCCGCTGCGCCCGCCCCGCCAGCTCGGCCTCGGAGGCGTCGAGCTTGGCCAGCACGGGGATCTCCCGGCGCGCCGCGTCTGGATCCCGGTACAGGCGCAGGGTCGCCTCGAGGCCCGCCAGCGACAGCTTGTCGATCCGGACCGCGCGGGCGAGCGGATGCTGGCGGGCCGCGGCCACAGCCGAGGCCGAGCCGACGAGCAATCCCGCCTGGGGGCCGCCGAGGAGCTTGTCGGCGGAGCAGCACACGAGCGCCGCTCCCGCGGCCACCGAGCGGCGGAGGCTCGGTTCCTCGTCGAGCCCCGGGATGACGATCCGATCGTCGAGAACCCCTGAGCCGACGTCGTCGATCACTGGGACGCCAAGCCCGCACAGAGCCTCGATCCCCACCTCCTCGACGAAGCCCAGCGAGCGGAAGTTTGAGGGGTGGACGCGCAGGATCGCGCCCACCGACTCGCCGCCGGCCACCAGCGCTCGTTCATAGTCGATCCGTCGGGTGCGGTTGGTCGTCCCGACCTCGATCAGCTGCGCCCCGGATTGGGCGACGACCTCGGGGATGCGGAAGCCGCCCCCAATCTCGACCAGCTGTCCGCGGGAGACGACAACGGCGCGGCCGGGGCCACTCAGCGAGGCCACGGCGAGAAGAACCGCGGCGGCGCCGTTGTTGACGACGATCGCGGCCTCGGCCCCGGTCAGCTCGCAGAGCAGCCCCTCGACGTGGGCGTGGCGCGTACCGCGCTGACCTGTTCCCAGGTCCAGCTCAAGGTTGCTGTAGCCCTCCGTGGCCCGGGCCACAGCTTCCCGTGCCGCCGCCGCCAGCGGCGCCCGCCCCAGGTTCGTGTGCACGATCACGCCGGTTGCGTTGATGACGCGCCGGAGGGATGGGCGATCGAGCTCGGTCACAATCTGGCGAGCGCGGAGAGTGATGTCGCCCGGCTCGGCGTCCTCGTGGTCGAGGATCGACGATCTGTGCTCCTCGATGGCCCGGCGCGCCGCGGCCACCGCGACGGCCTGAGGCGCGGCGAGGCGAGCCGCGAGCTCGTGGACCGCGGGTAGCGCTCTCAGCTGCTCGCGGGCGGAGTTGCTCCCGGCACCCACTCGCCCTCCTCCTTCTTCCAGATCGGCACCCGCGCCTTGATCTCGTCGATGATCTCCCGCGCGCCGGCGAAGGCCGCCTCGCGGTGCGGCGCCGAGGCGGCGACGGCCACCGAGGGCTCGGACAGCCCGACGACGCCGATGCGGTGCTCGGCCGCCGCCGCACACAGGCCGTGGCGCTCAACCGCCCGCGCCACCACGCCCGCGATCTCCTTCTCGGCCATCTCGGCGTAGGCCTCATATTCGAGTTCGGCCACCTCCCGGGTGACCCCGAGGAAGGTGACGATCGCCCCGGCCCGCGGATCGCGTACCCGCTCGATCAGCGCTTCGAGCACCAGTGGCTCCCCGGTCACCCGCACGTGGAGCGCTCCCACCGATCCGCCGGACACCGGTGGGATCAGCGCCAGCTCATCGCCGGGATGCAGCTCGGTGTCCGCAACGGCGTACTCCTGGTTGACCGCCATCACCACCGGCACCCCGTCGGTCACCTGGCCAAGGCGCTTCAGCGCATCGGCCACGCATCCGCCGTCCGGAAGCTCAAGCTCCACCACATCGGCTCCGGCGCGCTCACGCAGACCTGCGAAGAGACGGACGCTCACCTGCATACCGCTAAGGCTAATGACCGGGGACCGGAGCCCCTGGCCCTGAGTCCTAGTGCTCAGCAGTAGGCGGTGGGTACACGTCCTTGACGTACTCGTCGACCTTCTCCTCGGGCAGCCGCATCGAGATGGCCCAGAGATACACGGCCAGACTGAAGGCTGCCGAGATCAGGATCGACCATATGACAGGCCAGATTGAACTGGCGGAACCGAGGTTCGCGGGGTCGTTGCCACCCTGGTTGAGCCAGTTCTTGAAGAAGCCGATGCCACCGATGATGCCGCCGCCTCCGAACGGGCTGATGTAGCAAATGACCCCCATCCCGATGATCCACCCGCCGATCCACCACGCGGCCCGCCAGTCCATGGCTGGGTTGCGGGGGTTGAGCTTCGTCGCGTAGGAGAGCCCGATCAGCGCGTAGCCGAGGAGCAGGGCCACGACGAGCGTGCTGTAGGTCTGCCAGCCGGAGAACAGGATCACCCAGCCGGCACCGATGAAGGCCAGCGGCGCGAGGAAACCGGCCGCCGGCAGGCGGTAGGTCCGCGGCAGGTCGGGCTTCTGCTTGCGCAGTGCGCCCAGAGACACCGGCGCTCCCGCATACATGAACACGGAGGCGCTGGTGACGATGCCGACCAGCTTGGCCCAGCTGGGGAACGGCAGCAGGAACAGGACCCCGACCAGGGTGGCGATGATCACGCCGAACACCGGGACCTTGGCGGCGTTGACGCGCTCAAACGAGGAAGGGACGAACCCGTTCCTGGACAGGCCGTAGGACAGGCGGGCGGACGCGGTCTCGTACATCAGCCCCGTGCCGCTCGGGGAGATGACCGCATCGATTCTCAGCACGGTGGCCAGCCAGGAGAGGCCGACGATGCTCGCGAGGGTGAAGAACGGACCCTTGGCGAGCAGGGTGGGAACGGGCTGCGTGCTCTTGCCGATGCCAAGCCACCCCCCGTTGTGAGCCAGAACGGCGGGAGGCATGGCTCCAATGAACGCGATCTGGACCAGGAGGTAGACGATCGCGCCGATGATGATCGACAGGATCACCGCCCGGGGAAGGTCACGCCCTGGGTTTTTCGATTCTCCGCCCAGCTGGACCGCCTGCTCAAAGCCCAGCAGCGAGAAGATGATTCCGGCCGGAAGCGTCAGGAGGATGTTCTTGAAGGCATCATGCGGGGTGAAGAATCCGCCGGCGGCCTTGCCGAAGTTCGACCCGTGGAAGTGGCCGATGAGCAGGATCAGGACCGTGATCACGGGGATCGCCACCTTCCAGGTGGTGATGCCGTTGTTGATCCGGGCGAAGTAGCGAATCCCGACGATGTTGACGATCACAAAGAACAGGAGCAGGATCGCCGCGGCCAGATAGCCCCAGCCGTGGAGCGTCCCGCTGGCGCTACCCGCAGCCGCGCTGGCCTTGAAGAAGTTCCGCGCCCAGTGGGCGGTCGAGAGGTACTGGACGGCAGCCAGGACCTCAATTGGCGCCACGCTCGCCGCCTGGAGGTAGGAGGCCCAACCGAACGTCGCGCCGGCGAAGCTGCCGAAGGCGTAGTGGGGAAAGCGGCTCGTGCCGCCGCTGACCGGGAACAGGCCTCCGAGCTCGGCATGCACCAGGGCTAGGAGCAGGATGATGATCGAGCCGAGGACCCAGCCGATGATCGCCGACGGGCCTGCCAGGACAACCGCGGTCAGGGCCGTGAACAGCCAGCCGGAGCCGATGATCGAGGTCTCCGACGACCACAGGAGCCCGATGAAGCCGATCCCTCGGTCCAGCCCCTCGTCAAGGTTGACCTGCGGCGTACCCGGTGTGGTCGGCGTGGTCGCTACGTTCGCCATCAACCCTCCCTTTGCCGTTCTCCTCCGAGCGGCGATCCTACCGCCCAGACCCTTCCGGGCGCCACCTTCAGGGAGTCAGCGGTTCAGCGCCCGCTTGGCGGGCGGGATGGCGTAGAGGGCCTCGAGTTCGGCGATCGTCCGGTTGGGCCGCGACCGTCCGCCAGGATCGATCCCGGTGCGGATCTCAAATAGGCGTCGCTGGGCGTGATTCATGTCTGCCCACGCCGCCTCGACCCGGCCCAGCACGTCAGCTATGCGCGAGGGTTGCTTGCGTCTCATGGTGACCTCCTTTCTCGTCACCAGACGATCGGCTACGCCCCCTCTTCGCACATCGGCAGATCGCAGCCAGATCCCGGCCTGGCCCCCTTAGGAGCCTCCCGGCTGCCCCTTAGCCGAGCGAGACGAGGGCGATCCCGCCCGCCACGGCCAGGGCGCCCAGCAGGCGCGTCGCCCCGACCTGCTCACGGCCGGTGACGGCCAGGAAGGCGGTGGCCATGACCACGCTCGACTCGCGCACCGCCGCCACCGAAGCGGCGGGGGCCAGCGCCAGCGCGCCCAGTGTGAGGGCATAGCCCCCGAAGTAGCCCAGCCCAGCGAGCAGCGAGCGCGGGTTCACGGCCGCCCGTATGGCGCGACCCCCCCGCACTCGCCACACCCCGGAGACGTAGGCGATCGAGACCAGGGCGAACACGAGCTCCAGGTAGGCGATCGGATTGGCGTGGGTGATGCCGTGCTTGTCGACCAGGGTGTAGCCGGCGATGCAGGCGCCCACCGACAGGGCCAGGAGGAGGTCGCTTTTCCGTCCCGCGCCCCGGACGCCGCGTACGAGGACGATGCCAACCGCCACCACCACGACGCCCACTGCCGCGAGCGCCGACACCGCGACCCCGAGCGCGATGACGCTGATCAGAAGCACGATCACCGGCGCCGATCCCCGGGCGATGGGATAGACGAAGCTCATCGCCGCCACCGAGTAGCCCGTGGCCAGCAGAGCCAGGTAGACCGTCTCCAGCGTCGCCGAGGCCGCGATGTAGGGAACCGCCGCCCCGTGGAGCCGCCAGGTCAGCGCCGCCACCGGCGCAAATGCCACCACACCGGTGGTGACGGCCACCGCGCTGGAGCTGTGCACATCCCTTGCGTCAGAGAGCAGCAGGTTCCAGGTGGCGTGGACGACCGCGGCGGCAAGAGCGAGCAGCAGGGCGGAGACCGGCATCGCGGGATGTCTACCGATCACACGCGGCGCAGGGCGGCACGGCACGGCGACATCCTTGTCACCCACGAGCAGCACCTCACCCGGAGGTCCGGACTCGACGACAACACCGGCGTCAATGAGCACGCCACGAGCGCACCCGGGAGTTCCTCTCCAAGGTCCTCTGAGCGCCCCCGGGACCCGCCCCTGCGGGTAACCTGAAGGCGCATGGCCACCACCGACGAGCACCGCACGATCGCGCCGATCGTCGGCCCCGAGGACCCGCGCCGGTTCACCGACTCCGGGATCGAGATCAAGCAGCTCTACACCGAGGATGACCTCCCGGAGGGCCTCCCCGAGCGGCTCGGAGAGCCCGGCCAGTACCCGTACACCCGTGGGATCCATCGCGACATGTACCGCAAGCAGCTGTGGACCATGCGCCAGTACGCGGGCTACGCCTCGGCCAAGGAATCGAACGAGCGCTACCGCTACCTGCTCCAGCATGGATCGACCGGCCTCAGCATGGCCTTCGATCTGCCCACCCAGCTCGGCCTCGATTCCGATGACCCGCGCTCGCTGGGCGAGGTCGGCCGCACCGGGGTCGCGATCGACACGATCGACGACATGCGGATCGCCTTCGACGAGATCCCGCTGGATCAGGTCTCGACCTCGATGACGATCAACGCCCCGGCCAGTGTCCTGCTGCTCCTCTACGAGCTCGTGGGCGAGGAGCAGGGCGTGCCGGCGGAGCAGCTGCGCGGTACCACGCAGAACGACATCCTCAAGGAGTACATCGCGCGCGGGAACTTCATCTACCCGCCGGAGGGGGCGATCCGCCTCACCACCGACCTGTTCTCCTACTGCCAGCAGCGAATCCCCAAGTGGAACACGATCTCAATCAGTGGCTACCACTTCCGGGAGAAGGGCTGCTCGGCCGTCCAGGAGGTCGCCTTCACGCTGGCCAACGGAACCGCCTACGTCCAGGCCGCGCTCGACGCCGGGCTGGCCGTGGACGAGTTCGCTCCCCGCCTGGCCTTCTTCTTCAACGGCCACAACAACGTCTTTCAGGAGGTGGCCAAGTTCCGAGCCGCCCGGCGGATGTGGGCCGAGATCATGCGCTCGCGCTTCGGTGCCGAGGACGAACGCTCCTGGCGCCTGCGTTTTCACACTCAGACCGGCGGGGTGACGCTGACCGCCCAGCAGCCTGAGAACAACATCGTCCGGGTTGCCCTCCAGGGTTTCGCGGCCGTGTGCGGTGGCACCCAATCGCTCCATACCAACGGCTACGACGAGGCGCTCGCCCTGCCCACCGAGCGGGCGGCCAAGATCGCGCTCCGCACCCAGCAGATCATCGGCTACGAATCAGGGGCTGCGGACACCGTCGACCCGTTCGCCGGCTCCTACTTCGTCGAGGGTCTGACCGACGAGATCGAGACCAGCGCCACGGCCCTGATCGCCAAGATCGACGAGCTCGGTGGCTCGATCAACGCCATCGACTTCATCAAGAACGAGATCGAGGAGTCCGCCTTCGGCTACCACGAGCGCTACCGGATCGGCCAGGACATCGTCGTGGGCGTCAACAAGTTCGTCGAGGAGGACGTCGAGGTCCCGGACATCCTTCGCGTCGATCCCGAGTCTGAGCGCGCGCAGGTGGAGCGGCTGGAGGCATTTAAAGAGGACCGGGACGCCGAGGTCGTCGAGCAGCGCCTGGAGGCGATTCGCGATACGGCTCGCGGAACCGACAACCTGCTCCCGGTCCTGCGCGAGGCGCTCAAGGACCGCTGCACGATGGGCGAGGTATGCGGGGCCATGCGGGACGTCTTCGGCGAGTACCAGCCGAGCTTCTGAGGGCGGCGCAGCCCGTGCGCGTCTTTCTCGCCGGCGCTACCGGGGTGATCGGCACACGCCTCGTCCCCCTGCTCGTGGAGCAGGGTCATGAAGTGGCCGGCATGACGCGTTCAGCCGAGAAGGCGGGCACGGTGCGCGAGCTGGGCGCCGAGCCCGTTGTCTGTGACGTCTACGACGCCTCACGGCTCACCGAGGTGGTGGCGGCGTTCGCCCCCGACCTGGTCATGCACCAGCTGACCGACCTCCCGGACGACATGAAGCGGATCGCCCTCTATATGCGTCGCAACAATCGGATCCGTACCGAAGGGACAGACAACCTCCTCGCTGCGGCCAAGCGTGCGGGTGCCGAGCGTTTCCTCGCCCAGAGCATCGCCTTTGCGCCACCGGGCGCGCGCCGCGCGGTCAAGCGTCACGAACGAATGGTTCTCGACGCCGGCGGCGTGGTGCTCCGCTACGGGTGGCTCTACGGACCAGGCGCGTACTCCGAGACCGGTCGGGGGGTGCCGTCACCGCGGATCCACCTGGACGCCGCGGCCCAGCGAACCTGGAGCTGCTCGAGGCGCCTTCCGGGGTGCTCGTCATCTGCGAGACCACGGACTGAAGGCGCTGACTTCAGCGCTCGCTGTCGAGGTGAGCCATCTGGGCATCGGCGTAGCGGGTTCCCGCCACCGCCTCGGCCGGCACCGCCGCTTCCAGCGCTGAGACCTGGTCGGGGCCCAGCTCAAGCTTAAGGGCACCAAGAGCGTCCTGGACCTGCTCGCGCGTGCGCGCGCCTATTAAAGGCACGATGTCCTCTCCCCGGGAGAGAACCCAGGCCAGCGCGAGCTGGGACACGCTGGCGCCGAGCCCGCCGGCAAGCTGCTCAAGACTCTGCACGAGCTGGAGGTTGCGTTGCAGGTTCTCGCCTTGAAAGCGCGGCATCCGGCCGCGGATGTCCCCCGGGCTCGACGGCGCGTCGGGCCGGTAGTGGCCGCTCAGCAGGCCGCGGGAGAGGATCCCGTACGCCGTGATGCCGATGCCGAGTTCGCGGCAGGTGGGCAGGATGTCCGCCTCAATCCCGCGGGAGACGAGGGAATACTCGATCTGAAGGTCGCTGATCGGATGCACCGCGGCGGCACGGCGGATCGTCTCCGAGCCCACCTCCGAGAGACCGACATGGCGGACGTAGCCCGCCTCCACGAGCTCGGCGATCGCCCCCACCGTCTCCTCGATCGGGACCTGGGGATCGAGGCGAGCGGGGCGATAGATGTCGATGTGATCCACCCCGAGGCGGACCAGGGTGTAGGCGAGGGCAGTCTTCACCGCCGCCGGGCGCGCGTCATACCCCAGCCAGCTGGCGTCTGGCCCCCGCTGCGCCCCGAACTTGACGCTGATCACCGTCTCGTCGCGGTTTCGGCCTGCGAGGGCGTTGGAGATCAGGAGCTCGTTGTGCCCCATTCCGTAGAAGTCGCCCGTATCGATCAGGTTGATGCCCCCATCCAGCGCCGCGCGGACGGTGGCGATGCTCTCGTCCTCGCTGGTGGGGCCATAGGTGCCGGAAAGGCCCATGCCGCCGAAGCCGACGCGCGATACCTGGGGTCCCTGTCGGCCGAGATGAATCCTCCTGACCACGACTACCCACTATGGCGGATCCGGGCTTGCAACCGCTCGACCGCGGAAGGAGTCCCACCCTCCGGCCGCGAACCCCCAAGACATGACGACAGAGCATGAGGCAAGCCGAACCCTCGTCAAGTCGCCGCCCGAACTATGGGCCGAGTGCAGCGACGCCGGGTCTCTGGCCCGCCACCTGGGGGAGTTCGGCGAGATCAAGATCACGAGGCTTGAACCGGAGTCGACCGTTGCCTGGGAGGGCGAGCATGCGAGCGGCACGGTCCGGATTGAGGCCTCGGGATGGGGAACTCGAGTCACGCTCACCGCCCAGACGAAGGCGGCGGAGGTGGACGATCCACCTCCGCCGGCAGTCGACGAGCCCGATCCACCTCCGCCGGCGGATGACGCGCAAGAAGGAGTTCTCCAGCCAACTGGCGAATCACCCACCGGCATAGCCCACCCGGACGAGGAGGCCAGCGATGCGACGGTGGAAGAAACGCTGGAAGGCCTGGATCCTGAGCCCGTGGATGACACCGGGCGTGTTCGTATCCGGTGGCGGCGCCTAACCGCGCGAATGCGCGGTCTCTTTGCCGTCCCCCCGCCAGCCGAGACAGAACTCCCGGAAGTCGAGGAGCCGGAGCTTGACCAGGAGCCGGAGCTTGACCAGGAGCCGGAGCTTCCCGAGAGGCCCGAGCCACTCGAAGAGCCGGTGCCGGAAGGCGACCCAGAACCGGACCCGGCTCCCAGCACCCCTGAGCTGAACGCGGAGGCGGTGCTCACCTCAGCCCTGGATAGCCTCGGCCAGGCGCACCACCGGCCGTTCTCCCGGGCCTGAGCTGACCGCCGAAACGGCCGCAGGGGCCGGGTGTTAGTACCGGGGTAGGGCTATCGTCTTTCCCCGTGGGGGTACGCATGAGCAGGCTGGAAGCGCGTTCTGCGCTTGGAATAGTGCGGCTATCAGCCGCGGTTCTGTGTGGGCTCACGCTGCTGGTAGTTCCGGCAGCGGCTCAGGCCAGTCTGTCGTGGTCTCCGGCCCGGGCCGTGGATCCCGAGGCATCGGGCGTCGCCCTCAACCGGGTGGCGTGTCCGTCGCTGACCCAGTGCACCACGGTCGATGGGCAGGGACACGCGCTCACGTTCAATCCCCAGGCGCCCCAGGGCATCACGACGGCGATCGTGAGCAGCAACAGCCTGACCGGGATCGCCTGCCCGTCCACCACCCAGTGCACGGTGATCGATCTGAACGGCCAGGCGACGACGTTCGACCCCCAATCCTCGGCCGGCGGCTCCCCCACCGTGATCGATCCGTCCGCCATCCCGCTGAGCCTCGTCTGCCCGTCAATGACCCAGTGCACGGCCGTCGATCTGAGCGGACAGGCGGTCACGTTCAATCCGCAGGCCCTCTCCAGCGCGCCAAAACCAACCGCGCTTGATCCCGATCACACTCTGATCTCGGTCACCTGCCCCGGCGACTCGACGACCTGGTGCGTCGCCGTCGACACGAGCGGAGCGACGATCGGCTTTGACCCCACCGGGGGCGCCGAACCCCCGGTGCAGATCGACAGCGTCCAGGGCGCGACGGTGGTAGCCGCCGCCTGCTCGCCCGCGCCCGGCTCCCAGCAATGTGCGCTGGTCGACGACGCGGCCAACGGCTTCGCCTTCTCGGCACCCCCCAACAGTCCAACGGAGCCTGGATCCCAAGGCAGCGCGGAGACGGGTCCCAACGCGACCATCCCGACCGCGCTGACGTGCCCGGATGATCAGACCTGCGTGACCGTAGATCAGCACGGCGGCGCGGCCACGTTTGACCCCGAGCTCCCGGTTGCGGCCCCGGCACCCGTCGACCCCGGCCAGGTGATCAGTGACGTGGCCTGCCCCAACGCGACTCAATGCACCGCGGTGGATCGCGACGGCCAGGAGGTGACGTTCGACCCCGCTTCGCCCGGTACCACCAAGCCGGTGCCGATCGACGGACACACGAGCCTGACCTCGGTCGACTGCCCGAACGCCGGCTACTGCACCGCCGTCGACGTGGCGGGAAGCGAGGTTTCCTTCGCCCCCGGCTCCTCTGCCGCGCCCACCACCACGCTGATCGATGCGTCCGCCACCGGTCTCTATGGCGTGGCCTGCCCGGCGACCACGCAGTGCACGGCGGTCGACAATCAGGGCGACGCCGTGACCTACAACCCCGCCTCGCCCGGCTCACCGGCGCCAGCGCCGCTTGTCCGCGGCACGCTGTATGGCATCGCCTGTCCCGCCGACACCCTGTGCATCGCGGTGGATTCCGTCGGCCAGGAGATCACCTTCAATCCACGGTCACCGAGCAGCCACGCCATGGCCACCGTCGACTCGGGCCATGCTCTGCTGGCCGTGGCCTGCCCCACGACGACCCAGTGTTCGGCGGTCGACGACCGGGGCGCCGAGGTGACCTTCAATCCGCTTTCCGCCGGGAGACCCGCGCCGCATCTGATCGACCGGGTGGCCGCGAACGCGCTGAGTTGTCCGTCGAGCGCCCAGTGCACCGCCGTCGACAGCGCGGGGGATGAGGTCACCTTCGACCCCGGCAGTCCAAGTCACGCCTCCGCCCTGGCCATCGATCGGAACGTCCCGCTCCTCTCGATCGCCTGCCGCACGGTCACCGACTGCGTCGCCGTCGATCAGTCCGGTCGTGTGGTTGAGGGGGACCCGCGCGGGACCATGGCCTGGTCCGCGCACAGTCTCGGGGCGAGCTCGCTTACCGGGGTGGCCTGTCCATCGGTACGCGAATGTGTCGCCATCGACCAGCCGGGGGACGCGTTCCTCGGCACCAGCGGCCCGCTGCCCCCGGTGCCTGTGGGCCTCTCATCCCCGTCTGCGACCGGGCTCGCCCAGCAGGGCCAGACGCTGGTTGTCAAGCACGCCCGGTGGACCGAAAGCCCGACCTCCTACACCTACCAGTGGGAGCGCTGCACCGCCAAGGGGACGCGCTGCCGCCGCATTGCGGGGGCCGACGCGGTCAGCTACCGGCTCACCCACGCCGACATGGGACACCGCCTGCGCGTCCAGGAGAGCGGCTGGAACATCACCGGCGGCGGCGCTCCGAAGCGCTCACGCGCCACCGGGATCGTCGGGGGCCTCGTCTCGCTCCGGGCCGCCCTGACCGGGGTATCCCACGGTTCGCCCCGGCTGTCCTTCACGCTGCGGGGGGGCCGGGGAACCACGGCGCTCACCCGGATAGCCGGCGTCCTGCCCCCCGGCGTGAGTCTGCGCAGCGCCCGCGGGATTGCCCTCACCGCTTCGGGCAAGCAGGTCAGCTACAGCGCCACGGTCCGCCGGCGAAGCCTCTCGATCAGCCTGCGCAAGGCCGCGACCAGCGTCAGCGTGGCGATCCCCGCCCAGGACCTTGTGATCTCCCGCCGTCTAACCCACGAGGTCAGATCGCGTCATCGCCAGAAGCTGAACTTCTCCGTCACCGCGGTCCAGCACGACGGCGGCCGGACGCTAAAAAAGCTGGTCCTGATCCCCCGCTGAGCCGGGTCGGCGGGCACTCCGCGGTGGGCCAGTAGACTCGCCCGTCGCATGCGTGACAAGGCCCCCGAGACCTACGAGGAGAAGCTCGAGCAGCTGCAGGAGCTGCGTGACGAGGCGATCCACGCGGGCTCGGAGAACGCGGTCGAAAAGCAGCACGAGCGCGGGAAGTACACCGCCCGGGAGCGGGTCGAGAAGCTCCTTGATCCGGGTTCCTTTCAGGAACTTGACACCTTCGTGCGTCACCGCACGTACGACTTCGACATGCAGAAGAACCGCCCCTACGGGGACGCCGTGGTCACCGGCCACGGAACCATTGATGGGCGGCGAGTCTGCGTCTTCAGCCAGGACTTCACGGTGTTTGGCGGCTCGCTCGGTGAGGTGATGGGCGAGAAGATGGTCAAGGTCATGGACCTGGCGGCGCGGATCGGATGCCCGGTCATCGGGATCAACGATTCCGGTGGGGCGAGGATCCAGGAAGGGGTCGTCTCCCTGGGCGCCTACGGGGACGTCTTCGTCCGCAACGTGATGTGCAGCGGTGTGATTCCGCAGATCAGCCTGATCATGGGACCGTGCGCCGGCGGCGCTGTCTACAGCCCCGCCATGACGGACTTCGTCTTCATGGTCAAGGAGACCTCCCACATGTTCATCACCGGCCCCGACGTGATCAAGACGGTCACCGGGGAGGAGGTCGACTTCGAATCGCTGGGGGGAGCGATCGCCCATAACACCAAATCGGGGGTCGCGCAGTTCGCCTGCGACGACGAGGATCAGTGCCTCGAGGACACCCGCTACCTCCTCTCCTTCCTGCCCCAGAACAATCTTGAGACGGCTCCGCGCGTCCAGCCCACCGACGATCCGCTGCGTCAGGACGAGGAGCTTGACCACGTGGTTCCGGATAACCCGAACAAGCCCTACGACATGCGGGACGTGATCCGCCTGATCGTCGATGACGGCGAGTTCTTCGAAGTCCACGAGCGCTACGCGACCAACATCGTCTGCGGCTTTGCCCGGCTCGACGGCTACGCGGTTGGCGTGGTGGGAAATCAGCCCAGCCAGCTGGCCGGCGTGCTCGACATCGACTCCTCGGTCAAGGCCGCCCGCTTCGTCCGCACCTGCGATGCCTTCAACATCCCGCTGATCACCTTCTGCGACGTCCCGGGTTTCCTGCCCGGCACCGCCCAGGAGTGGGGCGGGATCATCCGCCACGGCGCCAAGCTGCTCTACGCCTACACCGAGGCGACGGTTCCCAAGATCACCGTCATCACCCGCAAGGCCTACGGCGGCGCCTATGACGTCATGGCCTCCAAGCACATGCTGGCCGACTTCAACTTCGCCTGGCCGACCGCCGAGGTGGCGGTCATGGGTCCCGAGGGCGCGGTCAACATCATCTACCGCCGGGACATCGCCGCCTCGCCGACTCCCGATTCGCGGCGGCAGAAGCTGATCACCGACTACAAGGCCCATTTCGCCAACCCGTACGTGGCCGCCGAGCGTGGCTACATCGACGACGTCATCGTCCCCCACGAGACGCGGCCCAAGCTGATCACCGCGCTCCAGACGCTGCAGACCAAGCGCGTCGCCGGCCCCCGGCGCAAGCACGGGAACATCCCCCTCTAGCTCCGTGGTCAACCGTCGCCCCCAGCTCCGGATCGTGGCGCCGAACGCGTCTCCGGAGGAGGCGGCGGCAGTCGTCGCCGCGCTTGAGCGCTTCATGCGCGAGACCGCACCCACTCCTGCCCCTCCCCTCGCCCGACGCAACCCCTGGCAGCAGGCGGCGCTTCAGGAGGGAGTCTCCAGGCAACCCGAGCTGCCGGCGCCGTGGCTCTAGGCCCGGACCGCCGAGAGGCCTCGCCACCTTCCTTCCGGATCCGGGAGCGCCAGGATCCCGCCTACGACTGGGAGGCCTTCCTCCGCGATCTTGAACGCGTGGCAGGCCGCGACGATGACTTGGATCGACCCGAGCGTGTCCGGCCGGCCTCCCGGCGGCGGACCGAGGCGGGCTGACACCGGCGGAGATCAGGCCCGGCGTCGAGCACCCTGCCAGCGCGGCCGGCTCGGCAGCGGCCGCGGCTCGGCTGCGGGGGGTCGTTCCGGATAGCCGAGCCGGTCAGAGATCTCGGTGAGCATCCGCCGCGCCGTCTTGTAGCTCACGCCGAGTTCGCGCTCGAGCTCACGGGGTAACAGCTCGCCGCGCGTCGAGCCGATCAAGAGGACGGCCCAGAACCAGCGCCGCAACCCAACCGTCGACTTGTGGTAGAGCGTTCCGGCAGTGGGGTAGACGTGCCCTCCGCAGTACTGGCACGAGTACGCGGTCCGGCCGCGGATCCGGTGAAACCGCGAGCCGCGTCCACATCGCGGACAGCGAGTCCCATCCGGAAAGAAAAGTCGCTTCATCCATTCGAGGCAGGCGGCGTCGTCGGGGAAGAGCTCGGCAAACTCGGCTGGGCTGATCATACGTTCGCATTAGTACTCAGTACACGTACGTGTTGTCAAGGCCACCACGGTCCCCTTTCTGGCGGCAAGGCGCGCCTAATCCAATCCAACCCCCGGCCCTGGC
Source organism: Solirubrobacteraceae bacterium (assembly GCA_035505215.1). Taxonomy (GTDB): domain Bacteria; phylum Actinomycetota; class Thermoleophilia; order Solirubrobacterales; family Solirubrobacteraceae; genus Palsa-465. Next base: position 56,624 of record DATJQY010000023.1, read on the forward strand.
GGGCTCCCGCTAAACGAGCGCGGAAGCGCGTCTGAATCCTCCGGATCCAGTGAAGCTTTTACTGCGCAGCCTTGCGGTCAACGGCCGTTTATGGCACAGTGCCGGGCAAGGATCAGTTCGGGGCACTTGTGTCTGGGGCCAATGGGGGTCGGTCGGCGCGGAGCTGACAGCTGATCTGAGCAACGCACGTCAGTTCGAAGCAAGAAGCGAAGGGGCAGACATAACCGCGACGGCGGAAATGGGGCGCAGTGTTTAGGAGGACTGTCGGCCGTGTGGCCCTCGCGCACGCGGGCAGTCACGCCTACCCCGGCGTTGGTCACTTCGGGCTGAGCAGCCTCGGCTCGCGCCGGCAGCGCTTTTGGTTCGCGCTCATTGGCGTGATCGCCATCTCGCTGCCGTACTCGGGCACCATGGTCGCCGCGGTCAAGGCGGCGCTGAACCCGCCCGCCGAGGCCGTCTCGCTTCCGGCCTTGACGATCCCGCGGGCGCAGTTCCCAGAGTTGAACGTTCCCAAGCTCCGGCGCTATCAGGCACCGACCCTGCCGGCCGCGTCAGCCGCCCCAGCGCCAGCAGCCGCCACCGCCGGATCGACTCGTTCTGTCTCCCGCGTGACTCAGCCCTCGGGAGCCGTCCAGTCCCGGCAGCCCAGCGCGGTGGTCAGGCACGCTGCCGCTCCCACCCAGAAGGCGCCGGTGGTCACCACCAGCTATGGCCTGCCCGCCCCCAAGAAGCACCGCTCCAAGTCCGCCATCGCCGAGGCGAAGGCGCTGGCCAACGCTCCGGTGGTGACCGAGGTGGCCCCGGCGACGCCTCCGATGCCCGCCTCGTCGGCGACCGTACCTTCCCCGATCGCGCAGGCGCCTTCCGCCACCGCCACCGGAACACCGCCCCCCGTCGCCACTCCGGCCTCGCCCGCCGCGGCACCCACGGCCCCGGTCAAGCACGCCATGCTGCGGGCCGCCGCCGACGTCGCTTCAGACCAACCGGTCGCCTCGGGCTCCGACGCCTCGAGCTCGGACCCGCCCGACGCGGCTCCGGACTCGAGCGCTCCCGCCGACTCGACGGCGAGCTCGTCCGCCGCTACCTCGCCCGCCACTTCGACGACCCCGCCCGCCGACCAGAGTGACGCGGCAGCGTCTCAGCCGAGCGACCAGTCCTCGACCGACTCGAGCCCTCAGTCGTCTCAGCCGAGCGACCCCTCGACGACGGCGCCGTCGTCGGCTCCTGAGCCCACCGTCTCGTCATCCAGCCAGACCGTGAGCTCGAGCTCCTCTGATCAGTCGATCAGCGCTCCCGCCTCCGCACCGACCATCCATCCCACAGAAACGTCTGTCACCCCGGTCACCACAACCGAGGAGACCGAGGTCATCCCGGCGTCGACGACAGAAACCGTCGTGCCGGCCCCCGACCCGGCGGCCACGGAGGCGCCCGCGATCACGATCACCGCTGCGGCGCCAGTCGCCGAGACGACCACCTTCGCCCTCAGCGCCCCCGCGCTGGCTTCGACCCCCACGCTGGCCACCGTGAGCAGCAGCTCTGACGCCACCGTCATCTCCACTCCCGGCCCGTCCAACGATGTGACCGGCGAGGCCGGCACTTCGAGCGCCGGCGCCACGTCACCCACTGGCAGCACCCCCAGCCTCGCCGCCTCCGAGGCCAACGCGCCGCCCGACTCGGACGGAGCCACGATCCTCGCCAGCGCCGAAACCACGCCCACCGATTCGGCTGCGGACCCCGGTAGCGCGCGGGGGCCCCCTGCGTCCTCGCTCAATCCACTCACGCTTCCGGAGCTGAGCGCAGCGGTCACGGCGGCTGAGGCCGAGTGGCTGTCGGTGCTCCCGGGAGCGAGCTTCGCCGGGATCTCGATCAATATCGGGACCCTCCCGAGCCCGGAGCTGGGGGTGACCGTCGGCACGACGGTGACGATTGATTCCTACGCCGGTGGCTACGGATGGTCTCAGGCGAACCCGGGCGATCCGGGCGCGATGGACCTGGTGACCGTCGTCGCCCACGAACTCGGGCACGTGCTCGGCTACGGCGAGTCGTCTGACCCGTCGAACCTCATGTACGAGTGGCTCTCGCCCGGCGAGACTCGGACCATCACGAGCGCGGCCCAGCTGTCAGGGGTCCCCGCCTACGACACGAGCTCGAATGATCCGGTGCTCCAGAGCGCCGGCCCGATCAGCATCAGCGTTGGCGGACTGCCCGCCACCACGCTCAGCGTGGGCAGCGTTGCCATTGGCAGCACCGGGACGCTGACGGTCACGCTTACCAATACCGGCTCTTCGCCCATCACCGGCCTGACGTTCTCGTTCGGCTCGGGCTCGACTTCGCCGTTCAAGGAGGTGAGCCTGACTACGGGCACGCCTGCGACGGCGACCACCTCGCTCGCCGCCGCCACCAACTCCGGCCCCGGCGTTGACACGCTGACGCTCTCGTTCACGGCCCCGAACGTGGAGCAGCTCTGCAGCGACACGCTGACCATCTCCGGAACCGTCGGCAGCCAGGCCTTCACCCAGGAGGTGGCGGTCTCCGCCACGCCGGCGCCGATTTCGTTCTCGCCCGCGCTCTCGTTCTCGACCACCAACGTGGGCTCGACGACGAACCTGACGGGCGTGACCCTGACCAACGTGGCCGGGGCCGCGCTCAGCAACCTTTCCTTCTCGTTCGGGCTCGCCTCCTCCTCGCCGTTCACGATCACCACCGCGTCGCCACTTACGAGCCTGGCCAGCGGCGGCACGGGGACCCTGTCCTTCTCGTTCGTCGGGCCGGGCGCGATCCAGACCTACACCGACACGCTCGACATCACCGGGACGTGGAACAACACGTCATTCACCGAGACCGTGCCGATCTCCGGAGCCGTCACGGCGCCGGTCGGGCTCACGGTCGGCACCACCAACGAGACATCGGGGGTCGCGTTCGGGAACACGGCGGTGGGCTCACCGGTCACCGTCACCGCGACGCTGTCGGACGCCGCCGGCGCGGCGATCAGCAACCTCGCGTTTGCCATCGCCTCGGGTTCGACCTCGCCATTCAGCGTCGTCGGCCTGGTCGCGGCCTGCTCGTCGACCTCGCCGCCCTCGGGCTGCCCCCCCACGAGCCTCGCCACCACGGGGACGGCGCCGACGCAGGCCTTCTCCTTCTCGGCTCCGGGCGCGCCGGCGCCCTACGCCGACACGCTCGTCATCACAGGCACGGTCAACGGTGTCGCCTTCACCGAGGACGTCCCGCTCTCGGCGACCGTGCAGGCCCCGGTCGGGCTCTCCCCGCTGACGACCGAGTCGAACGGGAGCTCGGCGGTCGACTTCGGCCAGATAACGATCGGCACCAGCAAGACCGTGGCGGCGACGATCACCAACAACGCCACGACGACGATCTCCTTGCTCGCTGTCTCCTTCGGATCGACGACGTTCTCCGCCGCTTCGCTGTCAGCGACCTCCATCACCTCGGGCAACACCGCCACCGTCAATCTGACCTTCACGGCGCCGCAGACCGCCAACCCGTACTCGGGCACGCTGACCATCTCAGGGAAGCTCAATGGCACGGCCTTCACGCAGACGTTCGCGGTCACGGGAGTTGCCAACGCTCCCTCGCCGCTCACCTTCAAGGTCAGCAGCAATACCGTCACCACGCTTTCGTTCCTCGGCATCACGGTCGGCAACCCCGGCAGCCTCACGGTCGCTATCTCCGGGCCGGCCGGGGATTCGATCTCCGGCCTGCAGTACGCCTTCGCCTCGGGCTCGTCCTCGCCCTTCAGTGTCGTCAGCCCGCCGACCACCATCGGCCAGGGGGCTTCGGCGTCGGTCAATCTCGCCTTCGCGCCGCAGACCGCCGCTGGGCCCTACAACGACACGCTCGTGGTCTCCGGGCTGCTGACGATCCCGGCCGCGGGCAGCACTCCGGCGCAGACGATCCCGTTCACCCAGAGCGTGGCCGTCACCGCCACGGTCCCCATCCCGCTTGGGCTGACCGTGTCGTCGAACCCGGTCTCTTCGCTCGACTTCGGATCGGCCACGATCGGCCCCTCGGGCCCCGGCGGAACGCTCAGCGTCACGCTCACGAACCAGAGCGGGCAGACGATCAGCGGCCTCGGCCTTTCCTTCGCCTCTGGCGCCTCCTCGCTCTTCAGCGCTCCCGCCCTCACAACCGCCCAGCAGACGCTCACCAACGGCGCGAGCGAGACCGTGCAGCTCACCTTCGCGTCGACCGGCTACTCCCCGAGCTACCTCGACACGCTCCAGATCACGGGCACCTGGACCATCCCCGCTTTCGGGAGCACGCCGGCTCAGACCGTCCCCTTCACGCAGGACGTACCGGTCTCTGCCGAGCTGCCCTCGACGTTTGAGACCTTCCAGGCGGCAATTGCTCAGGAGCTGCTCGAGTACGAGAGCGGCGGCGCCGTGGGCAGCAACCCGCTCGCCGTGACCAAGACGATCCCGATCGGCGACCTGCTCCTGCTCGCCTCGCCGACGAATCTCAACTTCAAGACCATGAGCGTCTCCGGGAGCGGAAGCAGCGCTCTGTTCACCGGCGAGATCGACCTCACCTCAGGGAGCGCGACGATCGCCTCCGGCGGCCTGTCGGCCACCTTCGGCGCCGTGACGGGGTCCTACATCCTCAACGGGCAGGCGCCGGGGGCAGGCGTACTCACGCTGGCGCTCCAGGCGCCGAGTGGGTCGAGTCCGAGCTCAATCACGACTCCCACCTTCGTTGTCGACTCTCCCAGTCCGATCACCGTTGTCTCCACCGACAACGGCGCGCGCGCCACCACTGCGTTCGGCGCCACGGGAGCCCAGGCGACGCTGAGCTCCGGCCCCAGCGGCAGCCCCACGATCACGCTCTCAAACGCGACGCTCGGCATGGTCGCCGGCTCGCCTGACGTCACGGCAGCTCCCGGCGTGGCCCTGGAGGTCAACGGCACGCCGGCGCTGAGCGGAGTCACCGCCACCACGCTCACCGGCCCGGCCTGGTCCGCCGTGTACGACACCGCCGGCAACTTCGGCCCGGTCGTCGTCGCCACCTGCCCGAGCACGTCCGCCAGCTGCCCGGCGCCGGCCACGGTCGTCGTGTCGCTGTCGCAGCCGGCGGGAGTAAGCGGGGCGTGGAGTTCCCTCTCCGGTCCCGGAACCCTCTCGCTGGGATCGCTCGGGTCGATCCAGGGGACGTATGCGGTAACCGCTGGAGCCTCATCGCTCACGCTCGCCGCCACCGGAGCCTTGACGCAGATCAGCGCCGGCACCGGTGCCGCCGCGATTCAGCTCTCCGGAGCGTCGGGCTCGATCACCCTCACCTCCGCGGGCGCGACGGGGAACGACGTGTCCGGGCAGGCGCTGCTGATCGGCTCCTCCGCTCTGACGCTCTCGGCCCCGGGCCAGCTCACCTTCTCGACCACGACGCCGTCCTTCACGATCACCTCGACCGGGCCGCTTCAAATCGGCGGTCTCGTCGGGCTCGACGGCTCGCTGGCGTTCACCGCCGGCAGCGGGGTAATCAACCTGTCGATCACCGGCACGCCGACTCCGCTCTCCATGCAG
>DATJQY010000024.1:0-218057 GCA_035505215.1 Solirubrobacteraceae bacterium
GGCGTGGCTCCTCGCTACGCTTCATCTGCTCGCTACTACCCGCCAAGGAGGATGCGATGCCGGGTCTTTCCGGGCGCATGTCCACAATCATCAAAGCCAAGATCTCCAAGCTGCTCGACCGACACGAGGATCCGTCGGAGACCCTTGAGTACAGCTACCAGAAGCAGATCGAGCTGCTCCAGAACGTCAAGAAGGGAATCGCCGACGTAGTCACGTCCAAGAAGCGCCTCCAGCTCCAGGAGGAGCAGCTTCGGGGCCAGGTCGTGAAGCTGGACACCCAGGCCCGCCAGGCGCTGGCGCAGGGCCAGGAGGAACTGGCCCGGACGGCGCTGGAGCGCAAGAACGTGGCCCAGACCGAGCTCCAGTCGCTCGACTCGCAGGTCGGTGAGCTGGAGCAGCAGCAGGAGCAGCTCACCCAGTCCGAGCAGAAGCTGAAGACCAAGATCGAGCAGTTCCGCTCCAAGAAGGAGGTCATCAAGGCTCAGTACTCGGCCGCCGAAGCCCAGGTCCGCATCTCCGAGGCGGCGACGGGCGTGGGCGAGCAGATGGCCGACGTGGGCCTGGCCATGCAGCGGGCGGTGGACAAGACCGAGAACATGAAGGCGCGGGCGCAGGCGGTTGGCGAACTCGAGGCCGCCGGCACCTTCGACGACCTGAGCGCGCTCGGTTCTGGCGAGGACGACATCGACCGCCAGCTCAGGCAGCTCTCCAGTTCTAGCGAGGTCGACGCCGAGCTCGAGAAGATGAAGGCCGAGCTGGGGAGCGGAGCGCCCGCCTCCGCGGGCGAGCTTGGCGCGGGGAGCGCCCAGCAGCCGAGCGCAGGCGAAGGACAAGCGCCGTGATCATCCGAATCGCCACCGAGGGGCAATACGAGCTCCCGGGTGGCGATGAGGAGGAGTTCCAGGAGCTGGACAACGAGGCGGTTTCCGCCTGCGAGGGCCGCGACGAGGACCAGTTCCGGACCGCCTTCGACCGCCTGCTCGACTTCGTGCGCACTCGCGGTCAGCAGGTGCCCGATGACTCCCTTGAGGGCTCAGACGTGATCCTGCCCCCGCCCGACACCTCGATGGAGGAGGCGCGAGATGAGTTCAGCGGGGACGGGTTGATCCCCGGCTAGCGTCAGCAGGGCAGTCTCTGAGGGCTCAGATCGGGATGCCCCACAGCGGGAACCAGCGCTCGAGCTCGGGCTCCACCGGGAGCTCGGAGCCGACCTGGGCCTTGGCGACGAGCTCACGCTCGTTGTCACGCTGCTGATCGCCGGGGGCGGGGGCGAAGGGGTAGAAATAGCCGCGCTTGTAGTTGTAGATCCAGTACAGCGGCCGCTTCTGCTGGTCCTCGAAGGCGAAGACCGCGCACAGGACGCGCTCGCCGTAGCCACCGGCCTCAAGCGAGGTGGAGACGGCGTTGATGCCGACCACGAGGTCGTCGAAGTCCTGACCGTGGAGGAGGAGCCAGCGAAAGCCGAAGCTGTCATCCGAGCTGTCGACCTTGACACCGCTGTCGGCGGCGGTCCCGCGAACCACCTGCTCCATGTCGGTGACGATCGACTGAAAGTCGGAGCTCGACAGCGGTTGAAAGACGATCGCGGCACTGCCCCTGGACTTGATCTGAAGCTCGGTCTCGAACTTCACGTAGCACGTGCTCATGGCGAACAGCCGGTCCGGGGCCGGCTGATCGAGCTTGCGGCGTCCCAGGATGACGTCGAGCAGGCCCAAGTCCCGAGGCGATTAGTTCGCGGTGCCCTGGAGCTGAGCCTCGAGGCGCTGGAGCGCGGCGATCCGGGCCTCGAGTGGCGGGTGGGTGGAGAAGAGGTTCGAGACCGTCTGCTTGGCCTGGGGCGGGATGATGTAGAAGGCCGCCAGCTCGCCGGAGGCGGCGCGCAGATCCTGCTGGGGGATTCGTCCCATCGTCCCGCTGAGCTTCATCAGGGCCGAAATCAGAGCGCTCGGCCGGCCGGTGAGGATTGCCGAACCGCGATCGGCCGCGAACTCCCGATAGCGCGAGAGCGCCTGCAGGAGCAGGAAGGAGATGGCATACACGGCGACGGAGACGAGCAGCACGATGGCGAAGCTGTCGCCGCCTCCCTGGTTGTTCCCGCGTCCCCCGCCGCGGCCGCCGGCGAACCCGAAGAAGAACCCGAACTGGGTGATGAAGGCGGCGATCGAGGCGAAGAAGCTGGCGATCGTCATCACCATCACGTCTCGGTTGCGGACGTGGGTCAGCTCGTGGCCCAGAACGGCTTCCAGCTCGACGTCGCTGAGGAGACTGAGGATGCCCGTCGTGGCGCAGACCGTGGCCGCCTTCGGTGAGCGCCCGACGGCGAACGCGTTCGGCATCGGAGTCTGGGCGACCGCCACCCGAGGCTTGGGCAGATTGGCCTGCACACACAAGCGGTCGATGATTGCGTGCAGCTGGGGCTGTTCAGCCGGGGTGACCTCACGGGCCCCCATCGAGTAGAGCGCAAGCTTGTCCGACGTGAACAGCTGGATGACGAACAGCCCGGCGGCGATCACGGCGATCGTGACCGCGCCCGTGCCCGCCGCGATGAGCACCCCGATGAGGAGCGCGTAGACGAGGCCGAGGAGGAACAGGGTCAGAACCATCCGGGCCTCAAGGCCGGTATCACGTCCAAATGACGATCTATTGCGCATAGGGGAATAATGGTAGTCGCGGTGAAGGGGTAGATAAGACGTAAGACGGGAATTACCTGAGCCGATGAGAACTACGGTGCGTGCCACGCGGTCATATATGGCTGGCCTGGGCACTTCCGGGTCCCTGCTGGCGGGTGCCGCTCTGCTGTTCGTGCTGGGAAGCGCGATCGTCGCGTTCCGCGGTTGGCCTCAGATCGCCGCCGGCCCGGCCACGACCTCGGTGACGCCGGCAGCCGCCCATCCCGCGGTGCCGTCCCGCACCGCTCGCCGCCTCGCCGCGGTGCTGCGCCGGCAGGCCACGGTCGCCGCGCCAGCGGGCCGCGCGGGAGGAGCCGGTCGTCGGGGGGCCTCCAACGGCCACGTACGGGTGAGGACGGGCGTCTTGGGCGCGACGGCGCCTGGGCGCGGGGCGCCTGGGCGCGGGGTGCCGACTGCCGGCGCGGCCTCGGCGGGCTCTGGCTCCGGCGCCTGCGGGGGTAGCTGCACCAATCCGCAGGGTCTGGTCACGCGCTTGACAAACACGGTGAGCCAGCAGGTGACGAAGATCGGGTCGGACGTCGGGTCTGGGATCGGGTCAGGCAGTAGCGCGGTGGCCGGCCCCGTCGGGGGCATAAGCCCGCCCGCCGGCAACGCCGTACAGAACGCCGGGAGCACGCTGGGGAGTGCGGTCTCCGGGGCTACGACGACCGCGGCGAGCACGCTGACCCAAGCCGGGAGTGCCCTCGGCAGCGGTCACTGAGCGCCTGGGCGCCCGGCGCTTACTGATCGCCTGAGCGCAAGGCGCGCTCGATCCAGCGCAGGCTGACCGCCCGCATCTCTGGGTCATGCTGGATCGAGCGGTGATGGCCGCCGGGGACCGTGATCAGCCGGCTTGCGGGGATGCGCATGTGCTCGGCGAGTTCATGCGAGTGCTCGACCGGGACCCGTTCATCGCCCTCGGCGTGGAGGAGAAGGAGTGGCGCCTCGAGGGCATCGACAGCGGGCTCCAGCTCGTGGGCGGCGAAAAACCGGTCGAGTCGCTCGTGGTCTGCCTCGAGCTCGAAGGCGCCCGAGGCCAGGCCCCGCCGCAGTGCCTCGGCGCTGGCCGGGCAGATGGCTACGACGGCGCGTGCATGGATGGGCGCGGCGGCGAGGATGGCCAAATAGCCGCCCATGCTGGAGCCGCGGAGGGCGATCGGAAGGTCTGCCTGGCCGGAGCGTTCGCGGAGCAGGGCCGCGATATCCGCCACGTCGGCGAGGACCCGATCGTCCAACGCTCCCACGCTCTCCCCATGGCCACGTTGATCGAAGGCGACCGCGGCCAGGTTGAGGGCCACCGCGGCCCGGGCGAAATCGTGGTGGCTTTCCTTGCACGATCCCGCCCCGTGGAGGATCACGACCCCGCCGGCGGCTTCCTTCTGCTCGGGCAACCAGAGCGAGTAGGCCAGTCCGTGCCGCTCGGCGACATCCGCGGGCGCTACGGGGGTGACGATTCGGGTCCGGGGGCGCATCGGGTGATGATGCCAGCGGCAGGCGGCGCCCGTGACCTGCATGGCATGATCGCGCCCATGACGGCCACGGCGTCGGGACTGTCTCATGTCTATCCGCGGGGGAGCCGCGTCAACGAGCGCGGGCACCTCGAGCTTGGCGGCTGCGACGCGCTCGATCTCGTGGCCGAATTCGGCTCGCCGCTTTACGTGGTGGCCGAGGAGGACCTCCGCGCCCGGGCGCGCGCCTTCGCTGAAGCCCTCTCCGCTCGTCACGCTGACAGCGAGGTGATCTTCGCCTCCAAGGCGTTTCCCTGCACGGCCGTCTACCGGGCGCTGGCTGAGGAGGGGCTGGGCTGCGATGTCGCGTCGGGCGGCGAGCTCTACCTGGCCCTGAAGGCTGGCGTCGATCCGGCGCGGATCTATGTCCACGGCAACGCCAAGTCGGAAGCCGAGCTCCGTCATGCGCTTGAAGCCGGCGTCGGCCATATCGTGCTCGACTCTTTCGATGATCTGGAGCGCCTGAACCGGCTGGCCGCCGAGGCTGGCCGGGGGTCCCAGCCCGTGCTGCTGCGGGTGACCCCCGACGTGACCGGGTCCACCCACGAGGCCATCTCGACCGGCCAGGCGGATTCCAAGTTCGGCTTCTCGATCGACCAGGCGGCGGAGGCCATCGCTCGCTTGAGGGACGCCGGCGCGTCACTTGAGCTGCGCGGGCTCCACTTCCACATCGGGTCCCAGCTTCTGGAGCTCAGGCCGTTCGTGGGCGCGGTGCAAGCCATCGCCGGACTGGGGCGTTTCCCCGTCTATGACTTCGGCGGCGGCCTCGGAGCCGCCTACACAGCGGCGCAGGCTCCGCCGGCCGCCGGGGAGTACGTCCAGGCCGTAGTTGACGCCGCCCACCGCTACCTGGGCGAGGACATCCGGATCATCCTCGAGCCGGGCCGGGCGCTGGTGGCGAACTCGACGGTGACGCTGTACACGGTCGAGACCGTGAAACGCAACGTGTCTACGTGGGTGGCCGTGGACGGAGGCATGTCGGACAACCTGCGGCCGATGCTCTACGGAGCGGTCTACGAGGCGGTGGTGGCTGACCGCCCCCTGCTTTCAGGTGGGGAGCGCTGCCATCTGGCGGGCAAGCACTGCGAGTCCGGCGACGTCATCGTCCGCGAGGTTTCGCTGCCCGATCCCGCGGTGGGCGATGTGATCGCCACGCCGGTGACCGGCGCCTACGGCTACGCGCTGGCCAACAACTACAACAGCGTTCCGCGCCCGGCGGTGGTGTTCTGCCGCGACGGCGCCGCCCGCCTGGTCGTGCGCCGGGAGACCTACGAGGATCTGGGGGCGCGAGATGTCTGAGGCGACATTTCGCGTCGGGCTGCTGGGACACGGGACCGTCGGGTCAGCGTTCGCGCGGCTGCTCCCCCTGCACGCGGGACGGATCGAGCGCATAACCGGGGTCCGGCCTGAGCTCGTCGGCGTGGTGACGACCAGCCGCGGATCCTTTGACGACCTCCTGGAGGGCTCGGATCTGATCGTCGAGCTGATGGGGGGGATCGAACCCGCGCGCGACTACGTTCTCCGAGCCATCGAGCGCGGCCGCCACGTCGTCACGGCGAACAAGCAGCTCCTATCTCAGTACGGCGAGGAGCTTTGGCACGCCGCGCGGGAGCACCAGGTTCAGCTGCGCTTCGAGGGAGCGGTGGCGGGCGTCGTGCCGGTGATCAGGGTCCTCCAGGAGTCGCTGGCGGGAGCCCGGATCGACCGGGTGCACGGGATCGTGAACGGGACGACGAACTTCATCCTCACCGAGATGGCGCGAACGGGCGCGGGCTTTGGCGAGGCCCTGGCCGAGGCCCAGCGCCTGGGCTATGCCGAGGCCGATCCGTCTGAGGACGTCGACGGGCGAGATGCCGCCGCCAAGATGGCCATCCTGGCCCGGCTCGCCTTCGATACCCCGGTTCATCTCGACGAGGTTCGCTATGAGGGCATCGAGCAGATCCAGCCCGATGACCTGGAGTACGCGCACGACCTGGGGTTGGAGCTCAAGCTGATCGGGACGGCGGAGCGGATCGACGGCGGGATCTCGGTGCGGGTCCACCCGGCGTTTCTCTATCCGGGTCATCCGCTGGCTCCGGTGGCTGGACCCTTCAACGCGGTGACGGTGGAGTCGGAGGAGTTCACCGAGATCACGATGTCGGGACCGGGGGCCGGGGGACCCCAGACGGCGAGCGCGGTCCTCGGCGATGTGATCAGCGCCATGATCCCGCCGGCCTCGACGCCTCCCACGAGCCAGCAGCTGCCAATCGTCGAGGACGTCGTCTCCGCCTTTTATCTACACCTGGAGGTGGCGGACGAGCCGGGTGTTCTGGCCCAGGTGGCCGGCGTCCTGGCCGAAGACGGGGTTTCGGTCAAGTCGGTCGTCCAGAAGGGACTCGGTGAGCAGGCGCGGCTGGTCATGGTCCTGCATCCGGTGCTGGAGTCGCAGTTCCAGACGGCGATCGAGCGACTCGGCGCTCTCGACGTCCTGCGGGCCCCGCCGCGAGCGATCCGCGTCTTGGAGGAGGAGTTCGGCTAGGCCGTCGGTCGTCGATCGGTGAGGACGAACGAAGGGGGAGGGATCCGTGATCCCTCCCCCTTCTGCTTGCGGTCGGGTTCAGCCGGTGAAGCTGGGCGAACGGACCACGCGCGTGGCCTTCACGCGCTTCTTGGCCTTCTTCGCCGACTTGGCCTTCTTGTGCTTCTTGTGCTTCTTGTGCTTCTTCTTGGTTGTGCTGGCGGCCTTCACCGACGTCGTCGTGACGGTCGAGCCTGAGCTCGGCGAGGTGTTCGCCGTCCCGGTCGTGCCCGATGTCGTCGTGGTGGTCGTCCCGGTGGTGCCGGTGTTGCCGGTCGTGCCGGTGGTGGCAGTCGTGCCAGTGGTGCCGGTGTTGCCGGTGGTGCCGGTCGTGCTGGTCGTGCCGGTCGTGCCGGTGTTATTGCCGGTGCCACTCGTGTTTGTGTAGCCGCCGGTGCTGCCGGTGTTGCAGCAGTGGGGCTTGCAGCTGCCGGAGCCGCCGGTGTTGCCGGAACCGCCGGTTGAGCCGGCGGAGCCGGTTGAGCCGGTGCTGCCGCAATGGCAGTGGGGCTTGCAGCTGCCGGTGCCGCCAGTGTTGCCGGTGCCGCCGGTGGAGCCGGTTGAGCCGGTTGAGCCGGTCGAGCCGGTGCTTCCGCAGTGGCAGTGGGGCTTGCAGCTGCCCGTGCCGCCGGTGTTGCCGGTGCCGCCGGTGGAGCCGGTGGAGCCGGTTGAGCCGGTGCTTCCGCAGTGGCAGTGGGGCTTGCAGCTGCTCGGGCCTGAGCCTGAGCTGCTGGTGGTGGAACTAGTGCTGCCGGTGGAGGTGCTGCTGCCGGCGCTGGTGCCGCCGCAGTGGCAGTGCGGCTTGCAGCTGCTTGAGCCTGAGCCAGTCTGCGAGCTGCTGTATCCGCCGCTGCCGCTGCTCTTCTGCCCGCCTCCCTGCCAGGCAGACGCGTTGCTGGCCAGAGCCAGCGGTACGAACAGCGAGAGTGAGGCGGCTACGAGAAACGATGCCAACCGCACATAGAGCCGGGTCGGCGTGTCCGACCGGTACAAGTGAGCTGCCGGATGCCCAGCCAGGGGCTTTCGCCGCCGCCCTGCCCAAGTACTACTCATTGATCCTCCCATGCCTGAGAACGCTGGATACGTGGACCGCGAGATCGCACGCTTGGACCAGGGATACCCGTTTAAGCTGGCCAAATGTCCGAATTAACGGAGATTTATTAAAGCTTTGGTCTTTGTTGCGGAGTGACCGCCCGCGCGTCGAGCGCGTTCCTTGCCTCGCTGGGTGCTGCAGAGGGCCGGCGCGGATGGATGTCGTAGGTGCCCCGCCTCGGGATTAACGAGAGAGGGAGGGCCGAGGCCCTCCCTCTCTCCACCTGCTCATTCGCTAGCCAGTAAAGGAAGGCTTGCGGACGATTCTCTTCGCCTTGACCTTCTTTTTCTTCTTCTTCTTTTTCTTCTTCTTCTTTTTCTTGGGCTTCTTCTTAGTGGTCGACGTTGCCTTCACCGACGTGACGGTGGTCGGGCTGGTCGTGCCACTCACCGGACCCGGACCAGGCGTGGTGTTGCTCGTCGTGCCGGTGCTACCGGTGGTTCCGGTTTGACCCGTCCTACCGGTCGGGCCGGTGGCTCCCGTCGGGCCGGTGGTGCCGGTGGTGCCGGTGGTGCCGGTCTGGCCCGTCGTGCCGGTCTGGCCCGTGGTACCGGTCGTGCCTGTCTGGCCGGTGGTGCCTGTTTGGCCGGTCGTGCCTGTTTGGCCGGTCGTGCCTGTCTGGCCGGTCGTGCCTGTCTGGCCCGTGGTGCCGGTCTGGCCGGTCGTGCCCGTCTGGCCCGTGGTGCCTGTCTGGCCGGTCGTGCCCGTGGTTCCGGTTTGACCTGTCGTGCCGGTTTGGCCAGTTGGACCGGTCGGACCGGTGGTGCAGCAGTGTGGCTTGCAGTACGGGCCCGTCTGGCCCGTCTGGCCTGTCTGCCCCGTCTGGCCGGTCTGGCCGGTCTGGCCGGTCTGGCCTGTCTGGCCGGTGTTACCGGTTTGGCCTGTCTGCCCAGTTGGACCTGTAGTTCCGCATCCGCAGGGCGGTGGCTGGCAGCACTTGCCTCCCTGCCAGGTCTCGCCGCTGGGGCAGGTGCACTTGCCTCCTTGCATCGTCTGCCCGCCGGTGCAGGTGGTGGGCGGCGGCTGGCAGCACTTGCCTCCCTGCCAGGTCTCACCGCTGGGGCAGGTGCATTTGCCGTTTTGCATGGTCTGCCCGCCGGTGCAGGGCGGTGGCTGGCAGCACTTGCCTCCTTGCCAGGTCTCGCCGCTGGGACAGGTGCACTTGCCGTTTTGCATCGTCTGCCCGCCGGTGCAGGTGGTGGGCGGTGGCTGGCAGCACTTGCCTCCTTGCCAGGTTTCGCCCTTGGGGCAGGTGCACGTGCCTCCCTGCATGGTCTGCCCGCCGGAGCAGGTGCAGTTGCCCCAGCCGCTCGAACCGCATTGGTTGCCGCCGCCGCCGCTGCCGCAGTCGCCGGACTGTCCCTGGTCCGAGGAGTTGCAGTGGTTCCCGCTGCCGGGCTGGCTCCAGGTTGTCCCCCCACTTGAACCCTGGCCATTGCCGGCGGGCGCACAGGCCGCCGCAATCCCGATCGAGAGGTACAGCGCGAGCAGCCCAGCGGTGAAGAAAGTGGCTAGCCGCGTGAAATTGACGATCGGGAAGCCCGAGCGTCGACCAGCGCGAGAGCCATTACCCCTGCCTCTCCGCCGCGTGCCCATCCGAGACCTTCTCATAGATCCTCCATGCCTGAGAACAACACGAGACGCGTCGACTACGGTCGCACGCTTTGTAGAACGGCCATAACCTGTCCAGGTTGGCCGGATGACGTAATTATCAGGAAATTTCTCAAGTCGCGTCGGCCGGACGGCGCGGCCAGCGCTGGCACCGTGATGCGGCCGCACGACTTCGCGGTGATTTGCCCGCAACGCGTCGTCCAGCACTCAGAGGAGCGCAGCCGCCGCGGGTTCGGGCCGCGATGAGCAACTCTAAGGCTGGACCTAAGGGTTAGCTCTGCCTTGGAATGCCAAGGGCTGGCGGGGGAAATAGAGCGGCCTCGGCCGCGCGAAGCGCGGGGCTCCGGCGCGGCCGAGATGTCGCTCAGCCCCCTCATCCGGTGACCGCGGCCACCGTTACGGCGCTGCCGTGACGCTTGCCGCCTCTGCGGTGGCGTACCGGCCGCCCCAGCCCATGCCGCTTGCGGGCGCTGTGTGCCTCCCGGCGACTCGCCGTGACGGCACCGATCGAGGTCTTGATTCCCCCAATCGATGTCGTGGTCACGCACGGAGTGTCAGCGCCGCTGCTCGTAGTGCCCCCATCGCCGCGGGTCGCGATGTACTCGCCACAGCTGTTTGAGCCCCCTGCGCTCGCCGATCCCCCGCCCTCGGCGTTGGCGTGGAGGCCACTCGTTGCCCAGGCGGCCGAGCTCAGCCCCAGCGCGAGAACCCCGCTGGTGACCAAGATGCTGACGCGTAGCTTCCACATTCCGATGCCTCCTGCATCTTCCTGGGTCCCGAATCCGTGGACCCCGTTGCGCCCCCTCGAACAGTTGTCCGTAACTGAGGGCTCTGGCTCAAGCAGATTGAAGCAAGTGGAATAGCGATTTTGCGAAAAATGGACGAACGTTTGAGTGCGAGGGCGCAACGGTGGGCGAGCATTGCCGCCGGGCGACCGACCTTGTCCAGAAACGGCCCATATATTCCCGTTTCTGGACACGCTCTCTCCCGGCGCGGTGCGGAGGGCGATCCGGGGCCAGCGGAGGGCGATCCGGGCCCAGCGGAGGGCGAGCCCCGGGCCAGCGAGGGCGATCCGGCGCCCAGCGTGTGCGGGAAACGCGGAACCGCGGGGGGGCGGAAACGTGGATCCGAGCAGGGCGAAGTAGCATCCGCGGCCGTGCGCGCGGTCCAGATTGTCAATGAGAGCGGGCCGAGTGACGCGCTTTCGCTCGTAGACACACCTGAGCCCGAGACCTCGCACGTGCTCACCCAGCGCGAGGGCGTGGTGGTCGAGGTGCACGCCGCCGGCGTCTCGTTCCCGGAGGTTCTCCAGAGCCGGGGTCAGTACCAGCTCAAGCCGCCCCTGCCATTCATTCCCGGCAGTGAGGTCAGCGGGATCGTTCGCTCAGCGCCGGAGGAAGCGTCGGTGAAGCCGGGAGATCGTGTGGCCGCGTTCTCGGCGCTCGGCGCCTTCGCGGAGGTGGCGGTTGCCCTGCCCTTCCTGTCCTTCCGGCTTGACGACGAACTCGACTTCGCCCAGGGAGCCGGGCTGATTCTCAATTACCACACGGCCTACTTTGCCCTCAAGTTGAGGGGCCGCCTGCGCGAGGGGGAGACGGTGCTCGTTCACGGGGGCGCCGGCGGTGTCGGGACGGCGACGCTCCAGGTGGCCAAGGGCCTGGGGGCGCGGACGTTCGCCGTGGTCTCAAGCGATGAGAAGGAGCAGGTCGCTCGCGCCGCGGGAGCCGATGAGGTCCTGCGCTCCGACGGGCCCTGGAAGGATCAGGCCAAGGAGCTGTCCGACGGCGGCGTTGACCTCGTCCTCGATCCCGTGGGCGGCGAGCGCTTCACCGACAGCATCCGCTCACTGGCCGAGCAAGGGCGGGTCGTGGTGGTGGGCTTCACCGAGGGCTCGATCCCCGAGGTCAGGGTCAACCGGCTCCTACTCGGTAACACCGAGGTGATCGGAGCCGGCTGGGGCGCCTACGTGATGTCCAAGCCGGCCGTCTGTGCCGAGATCGGCGCTGCCATCGACCAGCTCGTTCGCGACGGCTTCGTGCGACCGATCGTGGGAGCTCGCTTCCCGCTGGAGCGGGCGGCCGAGGCCCTCGAGCTGATCGACGAGCGAGGGGCCACGGGCAAGGTCGTGCTCGACGTCACCTAGCGATCGCTCTTGGCCGGGATCATCGAACGATTTCGGGACCGTCTGCCCTTCGGCGCCGACGATCCGGTGGTCTCTCTGGAGGAAGGCTCCACGCCGTTGGTCCCGGCCTCCCGCCTGTCCGAGCTGGCGGGCGCCGAGGTCTGGCTGAAGATCGAGGGCGCCAATCCGACTGGCTCGTTCAAGGACCGCGGGATGACGTGCGCCGTGTCGGCCGCGGTGCGCGAAGGCGCGCAGGCGATCCTGTGCGCGTCGACCGGCAACACGGCGGCGTCGGCCGCCGCCTATGCCGCCCGCGCGGGACTCCGGGGAGCGGTGATCGTCCCCGAGGGCAAGATCGCCAGCGGCAAGCTGGCTCAGGCGCTGATTCACGGGGCGCGGGTGGTGGCGCTCCAGAGCAACTTCGACACGGCCCTCGCGCTGGTTCGGGAGCTGGCCAGCCGCCACCCGATCTCGCTCGTCAACTCGATCAACGAGTTTCGCCTGGAGGGTCAGAAAACAGCAGCCTTCGAGGTGATCGAGGCGCTGGAGGAGATCGATGCTCTCTGCATCCCGGTCGGGAATGCGGGCAACATCACGGCGTACTGGCGAGGCTTCAGAGAGGTGGGGGCCCGCCCGCGGCTGCTCGGCTTCCAGGCCGCCGGGGCGGCTCCGCTCGTCCACGGGACCCCGGTCGAGCATCCTGAGACGGTGGCCAGTGCCATCCGGATTGGGAATCCGGCGCGGTGGGAGGATGCGATGGAGGCGATGACGGGATCAGGAGGGACGGTGCGGGCGGTGAGCGACGAGCAGATCCTCGATGCCTACCGGCTGTTGGCCCGGGAGGAGGGCATCTTCTGTGAGCCGGCGTCCGCGGCCAGCGTGGCCGGCCTCCTCGTCCACGGCGCGGGAGGGGCGCAGCGCGTGGTGTGCGTTCTCACCGGCCACGGCCTCAAGGATCCGCAGGTCGCGCTCGAGCAGGCGGGGGCGGTGATCCCGTGCGCGCCCGAGCTTCCCGCACTTGAGGAGGCGGTGCTCGGCGGATGAGCCTGCGACGGCGGCGTCTCATACGAGTTCCGGCCTCCTCGGCCAACCTGGGACCTGGCTTCGACGTCCTGGGGGCGGCGCTGTCGCTCCACCTGGAGCTCGAAGTCCAGGAGACCGGCACCTTCGCCGTGCAGACCGAGCTCGACGTGCCGCGGGATCGCAGCAACCTGGTTGTGCGCGCCTTCGAACGGCTGCACCCGGCGGACGGCTTCGAGTTCCGGATCGGCTCCGAGATCCCGCTTTCGGCCGGCCTCGGCTCGAGTGCGGCGGCCATCGTGGCCGGACTCCTGGCCGCGGATCACATCTTCGAGCTCGATGCCGACGTGATGAGTCTGGCCGCCGAGCTCGAAGGGCACCCGGACAACGCCGCGGCGGCGCTGAACGGTGGCTTCGTCGTGTGTGACGGGGCCCGAGTTCACCGCTTTGAGCCGCCGATGGGGCTCGAAGCGGTCCTCGTGATACCGCAGCAGAGCCTCGACACCGAGGCCGCGCGGGCTGCCCTCCCGGCCACGGTTCCCATGGCCGACGCCGTGTTCAACGTCTCGCACGCCGCACTGCTGATGCTCGGTCTCGCCAGCAGCGACTGGGAACTGATCGGCCAGGGCCTGCGCGACCGGCTCCATCAGCCGTTCCGAGCCGATCTCTACCCGCGCTCGGCGGCCCTGCTTGAAGCGGCCCCAACGTTCGGCGCGCTGGGCGCGACGATCTCAGGCGCCGGGCCTTCGGTTCTCGTCTGGTCTCAGTACGAACAGACCGGGCCGGTCGTCGAGGCGCTGCAACGCGAGGCCGGCGGCTGGGCGAGCGTCATCCGCACGCCGTTTGAGAGCCAAGGGGCGGATGTCCGCGCGCTGTAGCTAGGGGAGCTAGGCCCGCGCGCCGCTCAGTGATCCGGCGAGCGCGCTCAGGCGACGGCGCGGGGCGTCCATGTCCAGACGCCGCAGGACCTCCTCGCCGACGGCCACGTAGTCGGCGGCCAGATCAGGGCGGTAGTCGAGAATCGACTGGGCACGCTCGGCCGACTCGGCGTAGGCGATCGAGGAGCGGATCGTCGTCTCAAACAGCTTCTGCCCAAAGTGCTGGCGCAACGAATCGAAGGCCTCACGCGAGTGGCGGGTCCGCATGTCGGCGATGTTCAGGACCACGCCCAGCCATTCGAGATCCGGATTGAGGCTCTCACGTGCCAGCTCGATCACCTCGAGCGCCTGCTCGACGCCCTGCATGGCGAAGTACTGAGCTTCGGCCGAGAGCAGGGCATAGTCCGCCGCGACCAGTGCGTTGACGGTGAGCAGCCCCAGCGACGGGGGGCAGTCGATCATGATCAGGTCGTAGTCGGCCGCGACCTGCCGGAGTGCCTTGCGCAGGG
This sequence comes from Solirubrobacteraceae bacterium, assembly GCA_035505215.1. Taxonomy (GTDB): domain Bacteria; phylum Actinomycetota; class Thermoleophilia; order Solirubrobacterales; family Solirubrobacteraceae; genus Palsa-465. The sequence continues at coordinate 13,968 of DATJQY010000024.1, forward strand.
CCAGCTCCCGGCCCATCTTGCCGCCGAGCATGAGCTCGGCCTCGGCGAGACCCAGGTTGGCGGGGATGATCCCGTCATGGACCGCCTCTCTGACCTTGGCGCGTCCGGCAAGCACGTCGCCCAGGGTGGGGGAGACATCGGGATCGACATCCAGGTAGTCCGAGAGATTTCCCTGCGGATCCAGGTCGACGGCGAGGACGCGCAGATCCACCCGACGAAACACGTCGGTGAGCGTCCGCACCGCTGTCGTCTTCCCGGTGCCGCCCTTCTGGGAAAGGACTGCGATCGTCAGCGCCATAACGGCGGCTGACTATACGGAGTGATCTGACGGGTGCTGCTCAGGCCGTCTCAGGCTCGGCGGCCTGGCGAAAACGGACCCCTGAGATCGCCGGGAGGTCCAAGAAGTAGAGCCGGTGACGCCCGATGACGATCTCGTCGCCGTCGGCCAGCGTGCTCCACTCGACTCGCTCACCGTTGACGAAGACGCCGTTGAGGCTCCGGTCATCGAGCACCCGCAGGCCGTCCGGCTGGCGGACGATCAGGGCATGGCGACGGGAGACGGTTGGATCGTCGAAGCGAATGTCTGCGGCCAAGCTGCGGCCAATCCGGGTCCATTCCCGCTGCAGCGAGTAGGCGACGATGTCCTCCTCGTCGTTGCGGTAGGCCAGATACTGGCCCGCGTCGGTAAGCCCTTCCCGGGCCTCATCGATCCAGGCTCGGTCATCGGCTTCCGGGGTTAGGTCCACGATCGTTGTCTGGGCGGTGGTGAACAGCGACGCGCGGACGAACTCGGTTCCGCCGCAGTTGGGGCAGGTGGGAAGCTCGTCTACGGCATCCAGCGAGACCGGGTAGTCACACTCGGTGCAGCGGAACGTACCTGTGCCCGCGACGTTGCCCGACGTCCAAGCTTTCATAGGGGCCACAAGGATCTCCTTTGATCCGAGCAGCAGGGACGCGAGGATGAGGCTGCCCGGGTCCGGGGATGATAGCCGCGGTACCTAATGTGAAAACAATTTTTTGGTAACGATTGGCCCAAACCCCGGTCCTTTTGTGGCTTATCGGGCGCTCCCGAAAATGGCGACGGATCGCCGGCAAACTGCCGTGATTGCAGGGCCTTCCTCGGCGGCAGGAGCTCCTCGCCGAGCGCCGAATCACTGGCCTCATGGAAGCTATCCATGGCGTTTGGATGGACGAATCTCTGAGGAGCATGCCGCCGCTCGAGCTGGCCCTGTTGCGGGAGGGTGTCGAGCGGAGGGGCGCCGCCCAGGAGCGGTGCTCGGGTTGCCACCGCGCCCCCCTCGCGGGAGAGCGTATCTACCTCGGCGAAGCCGACCAGGTCGTGTGCGCGCTCTGCTGCTCCGAGGAGGCCAACCGCTCCCTGCGCAGCCGCGGCGTCCAGGGGCCCTGGCCGAAGCGCTCCATCCGAATCCTCAGCCAGCCCGCCGCTTAGGAGCCGGGCGGGCGGTGATGTGGGCCGCGAGGGCCGGCGGCCCCGCCGGCCATACAATCCGCTCGCCGTGAACCCCGTCACCCTCTCGACGACGATCGCCAGGCCGCGCGAGGAGATCTTCGAATACCTCGCCGATGTGGCCAACCACGCCGAGTTCACCGACCACTACCTGGTCGACTGGCATCTGCTGCGCGAGGACACCTACGGAGTGGGCGCCGGCGCCCGCTTCCGGGCCAAGATGCCCCTCAACCGCTTTGCCTGGGCCGATGCCACGATCGCCGAAGTGGCCGCGCCGTATCGCATCGTGGAGCGCGGGCGAGGCGGGAAGTTCAACCGGGTGAGGCGGCTCGGGGTCTACGAGCTGAGCCCCGGAGCCTCGGGGACGACCAAGGTCGAGTACACCTTTGAGACCGACCCGGTGCTGCTTTCAGACAAGCTCATGGAGGCCTTGGTGGGAGCGCGATGGACCCGCCGGATGATCGGAAAGTCGCTACGACGTCTGCGCCTGATACTGGAAGAGGGCCGTGACCGCGGTCGGCGGCCGTCGGTGGCCGCACGTTGAATAAACTTGCCCGCCCCGTGAGCGCCTCGACCGCACGCCTGCGCAGCTTCGGAACCCTTGTGTGTCTGTTCGGTGCGGTGCTGGCCCTGAGTGGCTGCGGCAAGACGAACACGCCGCCGACCGCCGAGAACAACGGTGTCTACGTCACGGCGGGTCCGATCACCTACCAGCTTCAGGTCTCGCGTCAGCTCAACCCGTACAGCACCGAAGATCGTCAGTACGTGACCGGGCTGCCCGCTGCCCAGGCGGTGCTCGGCCCGACGCAGATGTGGTACGGGGTCTTCATGTGGGCCAAGAACCAGACGACGACTCCCCAGACGTCGACGAACAATTTCGACATCGTCGACACCGAGGGCACGCACTACTACCCAATTGCGCTCAACCCATCGCTGAATCCGTACGCCTGGACCGCGACCTCGCTCGCTCCGGGGGCGGTACAGCCCGGCCCCGACACGACAGCCAGCTTCGGGCCCACGCAGGGGGAGCTGCTCCTGTTCAAGCTGCCGAACAGTGTCTACGACGACCGGCCGCTCACGCTGGAAATTCGCAGCCCGGGGGCGAATCGGAAGCTCTGGGCGGCAATCTCGCTCGACCTCTAGCCGTCGTCGGCCAAGGGGCGCCGCCCTCAGTGCTGGTGGAGTCCGGCGACCAGGACCTGCTGGATCGCGGGTGCCGCGGTTCCGCCCCCCGCCCCCTGATTGGGGAACAGGGCGCCGGCGACGATCCGCGGTGCCCCCGCCGGGGCGTAGCCGACGAACCAGGCATCGGTGTTCTTGGCCGAGTTCGCGTTGGGGTTGTTCGGAGCTGCGGTGTCGACAAGCTCGGCCGTACCCGTCTTCCCTGCCACCACGACCCCGGGGATCTGAGCTGCCGTGCCCGTGCCGAACTCCACCACGGCGATCATCATCCGCTGGACGAGCGCGGCGACGTGGGGAGTGGTGACCGTCACGAACTGAGGCGGCGCCCCGGCCAGCAGGGTCGGAATCGGGCGCCTGCCTCCCATGGCGATGGTGGCGGCGACATCAGTCATCGCGAGCGCGCTGGCCTGGACCTTGCCCTGCCCGATAGCCGAGGACCCCACGGCCAGGCTGTCCCCGATCGTGCTTGCCGAGGGGATCGTGCTCTCGGCCGCACCGGGAATATTTGAGGGCTGGTCGAACCCAAAGCGCTGTGCCATCGCGACCAGGCGCTGGGCGCCCAGCCTGGCGCCGAGGGGCGCGAACACCGAGTTGCAGGACACGGCGAAGGCGTTCAAGAGGGTCCCGCCGCAGTCCTCCCCGTTGGCGTTCTGGAGCGTGTAGCCGTCGAGCGTGGCGCTGGTGGCGTAGGGGAAAACCGTGCCCAGCGAGACGATCCCGGCCTGGAGGGCGGCCGTCGCCGTAATGATCTTCATCGTCGATCCCGGCGGCTGGACCGCCGAGAAGGCGACCCCGGCCAGGGCGCGGATGGCTCCGGTCCTAGGGTCCATCACCGCGATCCCGCCGAAACTTCCGCCGAGGGCCTGGATGGCGGCGGCTTCAAGTCCCGGGTCGATGGTCGTCGTCACCGAGTGGCCGGGAATCGGGGCGGCGTGGGCGAGGATCCGGCGCCCGGCGAACAGGGTGCCGCCAGGGGTCCCGGCCAGATCGCGCTCGAACACGCGCTCGAGCCCGTCCTGACCCACCTTGGCGCCGGCCGGGTAGCCGAGCGCGGCGTAGGTGCTGGCCTCGTCGGCCGGGATCGGGCCGAGCACCCCGGTGATCTCAGAGGCGACGGTTGGAATCGGAGAGGTGCGGTTGGGGCCTTCGGCCAGGGGGGTGCCGTTCTCGGCCAGGAGACTGGCCCGCGGGGCGAGCGTGTCCAGGCGTCTGAGCTTCTCCCCCGGCCGCAGGCCTGGGAAGAGCAGCGTCCCGGCGAAGCGGACCGCCGGTCCGGATGGGGTCTCATCGAGGGGAACGATGAGCTGCTCGCGTAAGGGGCCGAAGAGGCGCGTCCGCGCGCGCATGGTGACGTCGATGACGTTGTCGTGGAAGCTCCCGACGTGCAGCGTGGCGAGCCTGATCAGCGTGGCGGTGCGCGCGTCCTGCTCGTAGGCGGCGGTGAACGCGGTCACGCTGACCCGCTCCCGAGAGGCGCTGTCAAGGAGGCGGTACATCCCGCCGTAATGGCCGTGGACCCAGTCGTGGACGTACTGGACGACCAGGGCTCGCTCTGCCCGCCCGGCTCGGCTGCCGACCACGATACCGACCGCAAAGGCGATCACCGCGACGACGATCAGCGGAGCCCGGCGGCGCCAGCGAGCACGGCGATGGGCTTTTGCCCAATCCCCTCCGCTCGGCTTTTCCGACCCCACCTCGGCGGAAAAGGTAGACAATGGCGGCACTCTAAGCTCCGGCGCCGTGACCACCGTCGACTGCGTGATCGTCGCCTTCTGCGTGCTGCTGGCCTTCTACGGTTACACGCAGGGGTTCATCGTCGGGGTTCTGTCGCTGATCGGCTTCGCCATCGGAGCCTTCATCGGGACCCGCCTGGGGCCGTTGCTTCTCCCCTCCGGATCCCACTCTCAGTACGCGCCGCTGTTTGGCCTGCTCGGTGCGCTCCTGGCCGGCGGGATCCTGGCCGCCGGTCTCGAGGGGGTGGGGCTGCACGCGCGCGCCGCCGCGCTGCGCCTCCCGGGGCTGCGAACGATCGATGGGCTGCTGGGCGCCGCCCTCACCGCGTGCATCGGACTGGGCATCGCCTGGATCGTCGGCGCGGTTGCCGTGGGGCCGTCGGCCTCGCCGAGCCTGCGCGCCGACGTCGAACGGTCGAAGATCATTCGCAAGCTCGACGAACTGCTCCCTCCCTCCGGCGGGATTTTGAACGCACTGGCCCGGCTGGACCCGCTGCCTTCGGTGACCGGGCCATCGGCGGCGGTGTCGCCGCCGCCGTCCGGTATTGCCACCGCGGCCGCGGTGCGCGCGGCTGCGGGCAGCGTCGTGCGGGTGCTGGGCACCGCCTGCGGTCTCGGTATCGAGGGCAGCGGTTGGGTGGCCGCGCCCGGAATCGTGGTGACTAACGCTCACGTCGTGGCTGGCGAGACCGACACCACGGTCGAGGTCCACGGCAACCCGCCTGGCCTTCCCGTGGAGCTCCTCGACTTCGATGTCCACGACGACCTCGCTGTCCTGCGGGTCCAGGGGCTCAACGAGCGCCCGCTGCCCCTGGCCGCGAAACCGACGGCCGGGACGCCGGTCGGGATCATCGGATATCCGCTGGATGGACCGCTCAACATCCAGCCGGGTCGCATCGCCCAGACCGAGGTAGCGAGTACCCAGGACGCGTACGGCAACGGCCCGGTCCAGCGCAGCATCGAGCCGCTGCGCGGGCTGGTTCGGCCCGGGAACTCCGGTGGCCCGATGGTCGACGCCCGGGGAGATGTCGAGGGGACCGTGTTCGCCTCGATCACCGGGTCCTCGCCCGGCGCCGGCGGCGATGGTTTGGCGGTTCCCAACGCCCTCGTGCGGGCGCAGCTGGCCAAGGCCCTGGCCCGCCACGGAGCGGTCAGCTCCGGGCCGTGTGCAGGATGAGCCCGGGGCGCTAGGGCGCACCGCGGGCGGGCGGCTGTCTGCGTACCGCCCGCCCGGAGTCGGTGCTATGCCCCCGGGCGCCCGCGGGCGCGTCCTACACGTCCGACATCCTCGGCCATTTGAAACACCACATCCGGCTCAAGTGCCCCGAGGAGCTGAGGATGGTGGTGCGCGAGATGCCGCTCAACCGCTTCAAAGAGCTCCTCGTCGGTGCCGCCCGCGAGTCGCGCCCCGCACTCGCACTGAGCGATCCGCCGCTGCCCTCTGCTGATCGTTCTCACGTTGCTTGATCCTTGCGGTCTCACTTGTCTCGTTGCGCCCCGCCGAGGCTGTCGCTGCGGGGCCCCCGATCCACGAGCGAGGACAATGTCGAGCGCGCGTTGGCGATACGTTTCCAAAACGTTGCCGTGAGCCGGTGGGACTGGTGAGCGTGGCCGCTAGGAGTGGTGAAAGTACGCGGGTTCAGCTGTGCGGGCGCCTAGCCATCGAGATAGGCGGGACACAGCTGGCGGATCGGCTGCGCGGTCGCCAGGTTCGGCTGCTCCTGGCCTACCTGCTCTTGAACCGCCAGCGCCATGTCGGCCGTGAGGAGCTCATCGGCGCCGTCTGGCCCGGTCAGGCGCCGGTGTCCCAGGACGCCGCGCTGCGCACGCTGCTGTCCCGTCTGCGTTCCGCGCTCGGCGCGTCCTCCCTCACGGGCCGCGATGAGCTCATCCTCTCGCTTCCGGAACCGGTCTGGATCGACCTCGAGGCCGCGACCTCGGAGCTTCAGCGCGCCATCCAGACGCTCGCGGAGGGGGATCTGCGCGGGGCCTGGGCGCTCGCCCAGGTTCCCCTCAACATCGCCAATCGCGGGTTTCTGCCGGGGCTCCAGGCGGCCTGGGTCGAGCCGCCTCGGCGTGAGCTAGAGGAGATCCGGCTCCACGCGCTCGAGGTTGTGGGAGAGGCGGGGCTGAGAATGGGCGGGGCGCAGCTCACCTCGGTCGAGCGGGCGGGGCGCGCCTTGATCGAGGCTGAGCCTTACCGCGAGTCCGGTTACGTTCTGCTCATCGAGGCCCTGAGTGCCCGCGGCAACGTGGCCGAGGCGATGCGGGTGTTCGAGCGGCTGCGCGCGCTCCTGCGCGACGAACTGGGAACCGCGCCATCGCCCGAGGCCATCGCGGTCTATGAGCGGCTCCTCTCGCCGCCTGACGGCGCCCCGACGGCGTCCGACGAACGGCAGCGCGCACTCGAGCTTCCCGCCGATCTGCGGGAGCGCTCGGAGTCGCCGCTCGTCGGACGCGCCCGGGAGCTGGCCGAGCTCACCCGCCTATGGGAGCAGGCGGCGGCGGGGGTCGGAGGGTCGGCCCTGGGCGGCCAGCGCGGGCCCCGCATCGTCTGCCTGGCCGGCGAGGCGGGGATCGGCAAGACGAGCCTGGCCGCGGAGCTGGCCCGGCGGGCGCACGATGACGGCGGCACCGTGCTGGCCGGGCGGGCCCCGCGCGAGGCGCTCGTCTCCTATCAACCCTTCCTGGAGGCGCTCCGGCACTACTTCCGCGCCGCGCCGCTGTCCGAGCTGCGGACCTCGGTGCGCGACTTCGGGCCCGAGCTGGCCCGGCTTGTCCCCGAGCTCCGTCGCCGGCTGCCCGACCTGTCCCCGGAGGGCGTCGGCGATCCCGAAGGCGAGCGCTACCGCCTGTTTGAGGCCGTGGTCGGGCTGCTGAGCGCGGTCTCGGTTCGCACGCCAATCCTGCTCCTGCTCGACGACCTCCACTGGGCCGATCGGCCGAGCCTGCTCCTGCTCCGTCATCTGGCTCGGGCGCCCGAGCCGGCCCGGCTGCTCATCCTGATCGCCTACCGGACCGAGGCATCAGGCGAGGTGCTGGGCGATGTGCTCTCGGACCTACGCCGTGAGGGCCTGATCACCCAGCTCGACGTCGGAGGCCTGAGCCAGCAGGAGACCGGGGAGCTGGTGCGGGCGCGCACCGGGGAGGCGCCCTCGCACGCGTTCGCCAACGCGGTCTTCTCGGCCACCGAGGGCAATCCGTTCTTCATCGAGGAGCTCGTCCGCCACCTGGTTCAGGCGGGTGTCCGCCCGGCGGCGGCCAGCGCCTCAGAGCTCCGTCGGGTAGGGCTACCCGACGGGGTCAAGGAGATGATCGGGCAACGTCTGACCCAGCTGACACCGGAGACAGTCGAGTGGCTGCGCGTGGCGGCGGTCATCGGACGCGACTTCGATCCCGCCTTCGTGGAGCAGCTGCTCGGACTCGACGAGGACCCGTTCCTGGCCGCGCTCGAGGAGGCACTGTCCTCCGCTCTGATCCGTGAGCAAGCGGACGAGCCCGGCCGCTACAGCTTCTCCCACGCGCTGGTCCGCGAGGCCGTCTACGAGGGGATGTCGACCCAGCGCCGGCAGCGGTTGCACGGACGAGTTGGCGAGGCGCTCGAGCGGAGTGGCACGGCGCCGGTCAGCCAGTTGGCCCACCACTTCACCCGAGCCGGCCGGCTGGCGGATGCCGAGAAGGCGGTCGCCTACGCGAGCCAGGCGGGAGACGAGGCCGCGGCACTGTTCGCCCACGAGGCCGCGGCCGAGGATTACTCGCGCGCGGTGGAGGTGCTGAGCCGGTTCTTTGCCGAGGATCGCGAGCGGCGGTGTGAGCTGCTGCTGGCCGTCGGCGAGGCTCGCGTGCGCTCAGGCGAGCGGGTCCTGGCCCGGAGCGCCTTCCGGGAGGCGGCGGCGCTGGCCGAGGAACTCGGCGACAGCGTGAGCCTGGCCCGGGCCGCCATCGGGGCCTCCCAGCGCTACGTGCAGCAGCCCGGGGTGGTGGACAGCGAGCTGATCGGGATGCTCGAGCGGGCGCGCGAGTTGACCACCGGCGAGGTGAGCCTGAACCGCGTTCGCCTGCTCAGCCGGCTCTGCGGGGCGATCTACTACGCGCCTGACCGGGCGCGGATGAGCCCGCTGAGCGACGAGGCGATGGAGATCGCCTCCCGGCTTGACGAGCCCGAGGCCCTGGCCTACGCGCTGGCGGCGGTGCGACGGGCGCTGTGGGATCCAAGGCACCTGGAGGAGCGGCTGGCCGCCTCCACCGAGATGCTGAGCTACGCCGCCCGGGCGGAGAACCTGGAGCTGCAGCTCCAGGCTCACGCCTGGCTGGTCGTCGACCTCCTCGAGCGTGGCGACCGGACCGCCGTCGAGGCCCAGATGGCGGCCTTCAGCGCCGGCGCGCAGAACCTGAGACAACCGCTCTATCTCTGGCAGGCGACCGTGTGGCGAGCCACGACCGCGCTCATGGAGGGCCGGTTGGCCGAGGCTGAAGAGCTGGCGGGCGAAGCCCTGGCGGCTGGAGCCCCGGCCGAAGACGTGGCCGCCGCCCAGTACTTCGCCATCCAGGTGTTGGGCACGCGCAGAGAGCAGGGGCGCATGGGCGAGCTCGAGCCGGCGGCGCGCCAGATGGTGGCCACTAACCCCGACCGTCCCGCCTGGCGGGCTGCCCTGGTGGTGACCTTGTGCGAGAGCGACCAGGGCGCTGCGGCCGAGCCCGAGCTCGACGAGCTGCTGACCCGCGGCTTCGGCGAGGTCCCGTACGACGGCGACTGGCTGTCGGCGATGACGCTGCTCTGTGACGCCCTCACGGCCCTGGACGCCCAGTCCCACATGCCCGACCTCTACGAAGCGCTGCTACCCCACGGCGGGGTGAACGCGGTGGCCGGCATCGGCGCCCTCTGCTTCGGCTCGGTGGCCCGTTACCTGGGCAAGCTCGCGGGAGCACTCGGCCGGCGCGCCGAGGCAGAAGATCATTTTGAACGGGCGCTTGCGGGCAACCGCGCCCTGCGCTCACCCGTCCTTGTCGCCCACACGCAGCTTGACTGGGCCGCTGCGCTCGGCGCCGGCTCGCGGCGGGAGCGCTTGATCGCCGAGGCGTCGCGTACCGCCGATCAGCTCGGGCTGGCCGCGATCGCCCGCCGCGCCGCTCGCCTGGGCGGGGGCTGAGTCGGCTCGGCGGCGACCCCGCAGCGCGCTACTCTCGGCCGCTCATGAGCAAGACGTTGGTAATTGCCGAGAAACCGTCGGTCGGGCGCGATGTGTCGCGAGTGCTCACGGGTCCGTTCACCAAGGGCGAGGGATTCCTGGACGGGCCTGATCACGTGATCACGTGGGCGGTCGGCCACCTGGTTCAGCTGGCCGAGCCCGACGAGTACGACGACAAATTCAAGAAGTGGCGGATGGCCGACCTGCCGATCGTGCCTGAGCGCTTCAAGCTCGTGATCCGCGACGAGCGCTCAAAGAAGCAGATGAATGTGATCAAGCGGCTGCTCTCCCGCGACGACGTCACCTCGGTCGTCAACGCCTGTGATGCCGGCCGTGAGGGGGAGCTGATCTTCGCGTACCTGTATGAGAAGGCGGGGTCGCGCAAGCCGGTCAAGCGGTTGTGGCTGAACTCGATGACCAAGCAGGCGATCAAGGACGCCTTCGGTCAGCTCCGCGAGGCCTCGGAGCTGTCCTCGCTCGAGGCCGCGGCGCGTTCACGGTCGGAGGCGGACTGGATCGTGGGCATGAACGCCACGCGCGCCGCCACGATCCGCCTGCGCTCGGCCTTCGACGGGGCCGTCTCCCTCGGCCGGGTGCAGACACCGACGCTGGCCATCCTGGCCCGGCGCGAGGAGGAGATCCGAGCCTTCGTACCCGAGCCTTACTGGGTTGTCGACGCCAGTTTCGATCCCGTGGCCGAGCCCCGCGGGCGGTTGTATGAGGGGCGCTACCACGCGGGGGCCAACCCGCGGCTGAAGTCGGCCGAGGAGGCGGAGGCAGTCGTCGCCGCCTGTCAGGGCCAGACCGGGGAGATCACCAAGCTCGAGAAGTCAGAGCGCAAGGAGCGGGCCCCGCTCCTCTATGACCTGACCCAGCTCCAGCGCGACGCCAACGGGCGCTACGGGTTCACCGCGCGGCGGACACTGGCGGCCGCCCAGCGCCTGTATGAGGAGCACACGGCGCTCACCTATCCGCGGACCAACTCGCGCTACCTGCCGAGCGACATGATCGGCGAGATCAAGCCGATCGCGCGGCTGGTTGGCGAACGGAGTGAGTACTCGGAGGGAGCCAAGTACGTGCTTGGGCTCGACGTGCTGCCGCTGGGGCGCGTGATCAACAACGAGAAGGTGACCGACCACCACGCGATCATCCCGACCCGCGCCGACTCTCATCCGGTGGACAAGATGTCCGAGGACGACAAGAAGGTCTACGACCTGGTCGTCCGTCGCTTCCTGGCCGTCTTTCACCCCGACGCCGTGTTCGAGAACACGCGCGTGGAGACCACGGTGGCCGAGCACGTGTTCCGCACCCGCGGTCGTCGGATCCTCGTCCCCGGTTGGCGCGGCGTGTACGGCGAGACGGCCGACGTCGACGAGCGGCCCGACGATGATGAGGGACGCGAGCAGCGCTTGCCCGAGCTCACCCACGGCGAGCAGGCGACCGTCGAGGAGGTGGCCTCCGAGGCCAAGGAGACCAAGCCCCCGCGTCGGCACACCGAGCGGTCGCTGCTGGACATGATGGAGACCGCGGGCAAGCTCGTCGACGACGAGGAGCTGCGCGAGGCGATGAAGGAGTCCGGGATCGGCACCCCCGCCACACGGGCGGCGATCATCGAGCGCCTGATCTCGGTCGGCTACATCGAGCGGGACGGGCGGGCGCTGGTCGTCACCGAGAAGGGCATGAACGTGATCCGCCTGCTAGGCGAGCACGCACTCACCTCGCCCGGCCTGACCGGGGAGTGGGAGCACCGGCTGGCCCGGATCGAGACCGGTGAGGACTCCCGGGAGGCGTTCATGGGCGACATCGTCAAGTTCACCGAGAGCACGGTGGGCGAGCTCGACGAGAAGCTCAAGGGCGTGCGGATTCCCCGCGCCAACCTCGGACCCTGCCCCGTCTGCGGCCACGACATCGTCGAGAACCGCAAGGGCTACTCCTGCTGGTCCCGGGAGGATCCGGGCTGCGGGTTCGTGATCTGGAAGTCCAAGGCGGGCAAGCAGCTGCCGGTCTCGGTGGCCCGTGAACTGATCAAGACCGGGCGCACCGCCCAGCCTGTGAGCGGCTTCAAGGGGCGCTCGGGCCGGAGCTTCCGCGCCCGCTTGGCCCTCCAGCAGTCCGATGAGGGCAAGTGGCGCGTCGAGTTCGACGAGCCGTGGGCCAAGGAAGGGGCCAAGCCTCCTGAGGCCGAGGAGGGCGGCGCCGAGGGCTCGGCGCAGGAGCAGGCGGCCTGAGGCTGATCGATCTCTCCGTGCCGATCCGGCCCAGTCCGGAGGGCGTGCCCGAAGCGCTGCGGACCGAGATCGAGTATCGACCCCACGCGACCGGGGCTTCTGAGATCGAAGCGATGCTTGGCGTGGGGCCCTCGCTTCTGCGCAATGGCGAGGGGTGGGCCGTTGAGACCTTCCTGCGCTTCGGTACCCATAACTCGACCCACGTCGATGCCCCGTACCACTACAACTCGGTGGTGGAGGGGCGGCCGGCGCAGACGATCGACGAGCTCCCGCTGGACTGGTTCTTCCGACCGGGGGTGGTACTCGATTTCCACGAGCGGGCGGACGGCGAGGTGATCGCTGAGGGGGATGTGGAGGCGGCGCTGGGCACGGCGGGTCACGAGCTGGCTGAGCGGGACATCGTGCTGGTGCGCACCGGGCGCGACGCCTTCTACGACGAGGCGGACTACATGGCCCGCGGCCCCGGCGTCAGCGCTGCCGCGACGCGGTGGCTGTACGAGCGGGGCGTGCGGGTGATGGGGATCGACGCCTGGGGCTGGGACCGGCCTCTGCATTTGGAAGCCGCTGAGGCCCTGGCGCGAGGAGAGCCGGGGATCTTCTGGGCCGCCCACCAGGCGGACCTGGCCTATTCGCAGATCGAGCGGCTGGCCGGGCTCGGGGAGCTGCCGCCGACGGGGTTCACCGTGGCCTGCTTCCCGCTGCGGCTGGTGGGGGGAAGCGCCGCCCCGGCGCGGGTCGTGGCGATTTTGGAGTAACTCTGAGCGGCACCGGGTCCAGAAACGTCCCGTATTTTCCCGTTTCTGGACACGGTCCCGGCGAGCCGTCGGCGCTGATCGCCATCATCGCCTGATGCCGCTGACGCTCGTGCTCGGACCGGCCAACTCGGCCAAGGCAGGGGAGATCTTCGCCGGCTACGCAGACGCTGCCCCGCGCGGCGCGCTGCTTGTCGTGCCGAACGCCCGGGACGCTGACTACTACTCGCGGGAGCTGGCGAGCCAGGATGCCGTCGTCGGCTCGGCGATGACGTTCAGCGCCTTGGCGCATGAGATCGCGCGCCGGGTCGCCTACCGGCCGCGGCGGCTGAGCGCGTTTCAGCGCGACCTGGTGATGGCACGCGCGGTCCGCCGGGCGCGTCTGGAGCTCCTGGCCCCGGCCTCGCAGTCGCGGGGCTTCATCGCGGCGGCGGTGGCGCTGATCGCTGAGCTTGAGCGCTCGCTCATCACGCCTCAGCGCTTCACCCAGGCGATGCGGGCGTGGGGGACCGAGGACCCGCGACGGGCGCGGTACGCCGAGGAGGTGGCGGGCATTTACGGCGCCTATGCCGGCGAGCTGGCCCGCCTCGAGCGAGTGGATCCGGAGCTCTTCACCTGGCGGGCGCTCGATGCGCTGCGCCGGGAACCCGGGCGCTGGGGGCACGACGCCGTGTTCTTCTACGGCTTCGACGACCTGCACCCGCTGGAACGGGATGCCGTCGAGACGCTGGCCGGAATCGTCGGAGCCGAGGTGATGGTCTCGCTCCCCTACGAGGCGGGGCGGGAGGCGCTTCAGGCGCGGGCCGAGGTGGTACAGGAGCTGCGCCCGGTGGCCGAGCGCGTGATCGACCTGCCTCCCCTGGCCGACTACTACGCGCCCGCGTCCCGGGAGGCCCTCCACCACCTGGAGCGGTGGCTGTTCGAACCCGGGGAGCCTGATCGCATCGACCCCGGAGGGGCCGTGGAGCTGCTCGAGGCGGCGGGAGAGCAGGCCGAGGCCGAGCTCGTCGCCGCTCAGGTGCTGGAGCTGCTCCGCCAGGGGGTGGCCGCGGATGAGATTGCGGTCGTCCATCGCTCGCTGGCCACGGCAGCACCGGCGGTCTCGCAGGTCTTCACCTCCTACGGGATCCCGACCGCCGTCGACCGGCGGGTTGCCTTTGCCCACACGTCCCTGGGGCGGGGGCTGCTCGGGCTCGCCCGCTGCGGCCTCTTGCCTGAGAGCGAAGCCTCCGCGCAGGACCTGCTCGACTACCTGCGCACGCCGGGCCTGCTTGACCGCATTGAGGTGATCGACGCGCTCGAGCTCGAGGTCCGCCAGCAGGGGCTGACCACGGCCGGCCAGGCCCGCGAGCGGCTCACCTTCGACGTCGCTGAGATCGACGCCCTGCGCAGCGCCCGGCATCCGGCGGCGGAGCTCGCCCGGCACGCCCGCCGCCTCCAGGCCGCTCCGCGCCGGCGCCAGGCCGCGGTCCTGGACGAGTCCGAGCGCCTCGATGCGCTCGCGCTGAAGGTGCTGCTGCGGGCCGTGGCCGAGCTCGACGACCTCCGGGTGACGCCGCGGGGCGCCGAGCTGCTCGAGCTTCTGGAGCGGCTCGAGGTGGGAGACGAGCAGGGCGCGAGGCCGGGCGCCGTGGTGATCACCGAGCCGCTGGTCATCCGGGCGCGGCGCTTCCGTGCCGTGCTCGTGTGTGGGCTGCAGGAGGGAGCGTTTCCCCGCCAGGCCGCGCCCGAGCCGTTTCTCTCCGATGAGCGCCGGCGGGAGCTCGCTGCGGCGAGCGGGCTCAGGCTGCCGCTGAGCGAGGACGCGCTCGCCCGCGAGCGCTATCTCTTCTACGCCGCCATCTCCCGCGCCACGGAGCGGTTCGTCCTCAGCTACCAGAGCTCCGACGAGGAGGGCAACCTCCAGCTGCCCTCGCCCTTCATCGCCGACGTCGCCGATCTGCTCAACGAGGACTGGAGCGAGCGGCGCCACCGGCGACTCCTGGGCGACCTCGTGTGGTCTCCGGAGACCGCCCCGACCGAGCGGGAGCTTAAACGGGCGCTGGCCGCCGCGGCCGCCCCCGCGGGGGGCGAGGTCGTGCCGCCGGCGCTCAACCTGTCGGCCGACGCGCTGGCGCGGATCCGTCACACCCGTGTCCTCTCGGCGGGGGCCCTCGAGCTGTTCGCCACCTGTCCCGTGCGGTGGCTGGTCGAACGCGAGCTTCAACCACAGGAGCTTCAGGGCGAGCCCGAGCCGCTCGTCCGGGGCAGCTACATGCACGACACCCTCGAGCAGGTGCTCCTGGGGCTCGACGGCCCCCTCACGCGAGAGACGCTCCCCGACGCGCTGCGGATCCTTGAGGACCTGGTCGAGGAGCTGCCGCCAGATCTGGCTCCGGGAGCCCCCGAGTCGCTCCGACGCGCGCTCGTCGAAGCGATCGCGGCCGACCTTCGCCGCTATCTGGAGTGGGAGGCCGACCACGGCTGCGGGTGGGAGCCACGCTGGCTCGAGCTCCGCTTCGGGTTCGAGGGGGAGGAGGGGTCGCTGCCTGCCTTCGAGCTTGGCGAGGGAGCCGATCGGGTCTCCTTTCGAGGCGCCATCGACCGGGTCGACGTAGCGGCGGACGGCCGCCAGGCGATGGTCCGTGACTACAAGAGCGGCTCGGCGCGGCCCGAGCACCAAGCTGGGCGCTGGCGGACGGACAACACGCTCCAGGTGGCGCTCTACATGCTCGCGGTCAGAGACCTGCTTGAGCTCGAACCCGTAGCCGGTCTCTACCAGCCGCTGGGGGGCGGCGACCTGCGCGCCCGCGGGGTGTTCCTGGAGGGGGCGCCGCTGGGGGCCGGATGTGTCGCCAACGACGCGCGTGATCCCGAAGCCCTGACCGAGGAACTGGAGGCCGCGGCGGCCCGGGCCGTCGAGCTGGCGGCCAGGCTGCGCGGGGGCGAGATCACCCCCTGCCCGGAGACCTGCTCGCGCCAGGGGTGCCGCTACCCCGGCATCTGTCGCGTCTCATGACCATGGCCGAAGCGCCGGCGATGAACGGGTTCACATCCGAGCAGCGGGAGGCGATCCGCCGCCGCGAGGGGGACCTGTTCCTCGATGCCGGCGCCGGGAGCGGAAAGACCTCGGTGTTGGTCGAGCGCTTTGCCCGTGGCGTCGTGGAGGACGGGCTTGACCCGGCGGCGATCCTGACCATCACCTTCACCGAGAAGGCGGCGGCCGAGATGCGCGAGCGGATCCGCTTACGGCTGCGGGAGCTCGGTGCCCCCGAGGCGGCCCGGGCCACCGAGGGCGCATTCATCTCGACCATTCACGGCTTCTGCGCTCGCGTCCTGCGCACGCACGCGCTGGCCGTCGGGATCGATCCGGCCTTCGCCGTGCTGGACGAGCTCGAGGCCGGTCGCCTGGCCGACGGCGCCTTCGAGGCGGCGCTGATCCACGTGGCCGAGGACGTGCCGGGCGCGCTCGAGCTCATCGCCGGCTACGGCCGCTTTGGCCTGCGCGGCGCCATTCAGGCCATCCACGACGAGCTGCGCTCACGCGGGGAGCGGCCGCCGCGGCTCCCAGCGCTCCCGCGCGGCCCCGCGCTTGAGCCGCTGCGCGAGCGCTGGCAGGACGTCGCCGACCGGCTCTTGGGGGAGCTCCGAGAGGTGCCCGAGCCTTCACCCCGGGTGATACAGGCGGTCGAGCGGCTGGCCCGCGTCAGCGGGATCGCTGAGGAGCCGTGGCCGGGCGACCTCGACGCGCTCCGGCTTCCGGGCGGCAACGGCGCCGCGCTAAGCACCGAGGCGTGCGCCGCCTACAGCGAGGCGCTGGCCGAGTTGCGGCGCGCCAGCGCCCATCGGTGGGCGGAGCGCGCCTATCCGCTGCTTGAGCGGCTGCTGGCGGAGTTCACCGCCCGTTACGAGCGGGCCAAGCACGAGCACGCGGGGCTCGACTTCGAGGACCTCGAGCTCCTATGCCGCGATCTGCTCCGAGACAACGACGAGCTCCGCGAGCGCTACCGCCAGCGCTTCGAGCGGGTGATGGTGGATGAGCTCCAGGACACCAACGCGGTCCAGCTCGAGCTCATCGACATGGTGGCGGCGGGCAAGCTGTTCACGGTCGGTGACGCCCAGCAGTCGATCTACGGCTTTCGCCATGCCGACGTCGAGCTGTTCGAAGCCCGGGGCGAGGTGATGGCAGCGCGTGGGGCGCGGCTAACGCTGAGAACCAACTTCCGCTCCCGGCCGGAGATCCTCGCCGTTATCAACCGCGTGTTCGAGCGGGAGCTGGGGGACCGCTTCAGGCCGCTGGTGGCGGGGCGCGAGGAGCAATTGGACCCCGAGCCCCGCGTCGAGCTCCTAGTGACCGACCGCGAGGCCGACTGGACGGCCGAGGGGCTGGCGGCAGCGTGGCGGGTGGCCGAGGCGCGGGCGCTGGCGGGCCGGGTGGCCGAGCTCCTCTCTGACGGGGTGCCGGCCTCGGACGTGGTCGTGCTGACCCGAGCCACGACCGACCTGCGCGTCTACGAGCGGGCGCTGGAGGAGCGCGGCGTTCCCACCTACCTGATCGGCGGGCGCGGCTACTGGTCACATCCCCAAATCGTCGATCTCCTGGCCTACCTCCGCGTGCTGGCCAACCCGCGGGACGAGGAGGCGCTCTACACCTTGCTCGCCTCACCCCTTGTCGGCGTCTCCACCGATGGCCTGGTCCTGCTCGCGGCCGTGGGGCGTGAGAGCGCTCGCGACCCGTGGTGGGTGCTGCGCGATCCCGAGGACCGGCTCGACCCTGTCCCCGCAGACCGCGACCGGATGGTCGGCTTTGCCGCCTGGGCGGCGGGGGAGCGAGTGGTGGCGGCCCGAGCCGGGGTGGAGGGACTGATCGAGCGGGTGCTCGATCACACCGGCTATGACCTCCATGTGCTCGCGCTGCCCGGGGGCCAGCGGCGGCTGGCCAACGTGCGCAAGCTGATGCGCCTCGGTCGCCACCACGCGGCCGCGCACGGGCCCGACCTGCGGAGCTTCCTTGAGCTGGTGGCGCTGCGGTCGAGCGCCTGGATCCCCGACCCCGACCAGAGCGAGGCGCCGGTGGAGAGCGAGGGCCTCGACGCCGTGCGGCTGATGACGATCCACCGGGCCAAGGGGCTCGAGTTCCCGGTCGTGTGCGTCGCCGACCTGGGCCGGGCGCCCCGCTGGTCGGCGCCGCTCCTGCGTGTGGGGCGCGACGGCCGCGTCGGGCTCCGGTTGGCGCGGCCGGGCACGGGGCGCAAGGAGCCCGCGCTGGCCTACGACGCCTTGGCCGACGAGGAGCGGAGCGAGGCCGCGGCGGAGGAGCGGCGCCTCTTCTACGTGGCCATGACCCGGGCCCAGGAGCGGTTGATCCTGAGCGGGGCGGCGCGGCTCGAGAAGTGGGGGCAGGGCCCTAATGGCGTTCCCATGGCGTGGCTGGGGCCGGCCTTGGTGGGGGATTTGTCGGCGGGGGAGGGGGTGAGCGAGGGGGTGCGGTTTTCCGTCGTCCGGCCCGCTGAGGCCGACCTGGACGACATTGGGGGTCGCATAGGACCACAAAGTCGTCCAGGTCAGGGGTTGGCCCCCCCGCCGGCGCTCCCATCGCAGCCTGAGGCCCCGCCGGTCGGGGCGGTCTCCTACACGTCTCTAGCCGCTTACCGCCGCTGTGGCTATCGCTTCTACGTCGAGCGGGTGCTGGGGATTCCGCCGACGGAGGGGCGCGCCGGGGCGGACGCGCCGCCCGGGGAAGCCGTCCTCGACGCCGCCGAGCGGGGCACCCTGGTCCACGCGCTCCTTGAGAACATCGATTTCCGCCGACCCGTGCCCCCGAGCCCGGCGGCGATCATCGCCGCGGCGCCGCGCGAGCCGACGCCGGCCGAGGTGGAGGACGTCACCGGGCTGCTTCAGGCGTTCGCCGGCAGCGAGCTCCGTGAGCGCCTCTGGCGGGCGAGCCGGGTACGTCGCGAGCAGCGCTTCGGCTTCCTGCACCGGCAGCTCCTGATCAGCGGGATGCTCGACGTCATGGCCAGTGAGCCGGGGAACCGGACATTGATCGTCGACTACAAGAGCGACCGCCTCGCCGGCGCCGATCCGGCGAGCCTGGTCGCGGGCGAGTACGGAACCCAGCAGCTCATCTACGCCCTGGCCGCGCTGCGCGCCGGGGCGGCCGAGGTCGAGGTCGTGCACGTGTTCCTGGAGAGGCCCGAGGAGCCGATCGTGGCCAGCTTCGGCGCCGCCCAGTCCGAAGAGCTCGAGGCTCGGCTCGACGAACTCACCCAGGGCCTGCTCGCCCGGCGCTTTCAGGTCACCGAGTCACCGCAGCGCGGCGTCTGTCACGGCTGCCCGGCCGAAGGCGGACTCTGCTCCTGGCCGCTCGAGATGACCCGCCGCGGCGCAGCCGACACGCTGTTCTGAGCCTCGTCGCCGTTCTCAAAGCTCACGTCAACCTGCTCGATGTCGTGACGCTCTTCAACCTTGGCCAGCGCGGCCAGCGTCCTCTGATCGGCGGGTTCCTCGGGGTCGCCGATGAGGGTTCGCGGCCAGAGGCGACGGGACAGGACCGTGTTTATCTCGGCTGAGTAGAGCGTCACCTGGGCGCCCAGGCGCAGCCAGATGAGCAGCGCGATGACCAGGGCGAACTGCGAGTAGACGCTGCTCGCATGCCGGTACACGTGGTTGATGTAGATGCCCCCGACAAGCTGGAGGATCACCCACAGAACGGAGGCGGTGACGACGCCGATCCAGAGACGGCTTGTGCCGATCGTGGCCGGAGTCATGAACCGAAAGGCGCACAGGAAGAGGGTGAAGTTGACCAGCAACGAGATGACGATTGCTCCAACTTTCACCCAGGGTCCTCCGAGGCCGGTCACCAGTCCGGAGACAGCGGTGGAGACGATGAAGAGGCCTCCCAGCGAGAGGATCAGCCCCAGACCCTTCAACCGCCACTGGAGAAAGTCCGGGCGATCCTTCCTGGGCACGGCCCAGATCTGAGCGAAGGAGTTCTGGATCGCGTTCGTGATGCCCAGCCCGCCCCAGAGGGATATGAGCACTCCGATCACCAGCGCCCCGATGTGCCCGGTGAGCGCGTGGACCTTGATGTAGTCGCCGATGACCGGAAACTGCGCCAGCACAGAGTTCTCGATCGACTGCGCTGCGCCCGCGTCCCCCTGGAGCACGAAGCCGAGGACCGTGACCATCACGAGGAGCAGCGGGAACAGCGAGAGAAAGGCGTAGTAGGTCACCATCGCCGCCAGTTGCCCGCCGCCGTCGTCGGAGAACTTCTTGAGCACGGCCATCGGGATGGCCAGCCCCCTGTGCCGCTGCTGGAAGCGGTCGAACGTCCGGACCGGCCTGAGGATGTCCATGATCGCCCTGTATACCCGCAAACTGCGGGGTTGCAAGACTTAGAACGTGAGCTGGCCCTGCTCGATCTCCAAGAGCAGGCGCTTGCGGTCGAGGCCGCCGGTGTAGCCGCCGAGGCCGCCCGTCGTGTGCAGCACCCGGTGGCAGGGAACGATGATCGGGATCGGGTTGGCGCCGAGCGCGTTGCCGGCGGCCCGCGAGCCCCGGGGGCTTCCGGCCTTGGCCGCAACCGCCTTGTAGGTGGATCGCGCTCCGAAGGGGATCCGCGCCGTGGCCTCGAGCACTCGGCGGCCAAAGCCGCGCGTCAGCTGCCAATCGAGCTCGACCTCGAACTCCTGGCGGGCGCCCGCGAAGTACTCATCAAGCTCACGCCGGGGCTCGTCCAGGCGCGGGGCTGAGGCGAGGATCCGCGGCGAAACCCGTCGCGCGAGGTAGTCGAGCACTGAGTCCTCCTGGCCGGGCTCATCGAGGTAGGCCAGGCGCACCAGGCCGTGCGGGGTGGCGGCGAGCAGGAGCTTGCCGGCGGGTGAGTCATAGGTCGTGTAAGCGATGTCGAGCAGGCCGGCATTGGCGGCCGCGGTGGACAGATCGGGGAGTGGGGCGTCGGCGGGCTTGGTCAGGGTGGTCATGGCTGGTACTCCATTCGTAGTCGCTTGAGTCCTTCGTGGACGCTCCGGCGGGCCGCCTCCTCGCTTGTCTGCATGACGAGCGAGATCTCGGTGTAGGAGGCGTCGGCGACGTAGCGCAGCGCGAGTGCGGTGCGCTGCTTGTCCGGCAACTCGCGCACCTGGCGCCAGAGGCCCTCGTCGGGCAGCTCGGGAGACGGCGCGGAGACCTGCTCGGGCAGCTCGGCCACGAGCGCGGGCACGCGCTTACGTGCCCGGAGCTGATCGATCGCCTTGCGGTGGGCAACGGTGAGGACCCAGCTGCGCAGGTTCCCGGCGTCCCGCAGCCGCGGGTAGGCCCGGAGCGCGGCAAGCCAGGTCTCCTGATAGCAGTCGTCCGCGTCCTCGCGGCCCACCAGGGCGATAAGCAGGCGGTGGACGTCGCGGCCATAGGCGTCGATGAGTTTCTGGAACGGCGGCAGTCTCACTGATGATGAAACGCGAATGGCGGCCACGACGTGAGATGTTGGCGCGCGGCAAGACTCCTGGCAGCCCTTGCCAGGTTGGCCCCATGGGCGATACTAAGAGCTGATGGCTCGCGCAATCTGGTCAGGTGCGATCAGCTTCGGGCTGGTCAACGTCCCGGTCAAGCTGTACTCGGCGACCTCGCCGAAGACGGTCCGCTTCCACCAGCTCAATAGCAAGACGGGAGCCCGGATCCGCCAGAAGCGGGTGGATCCCTCGACCGATGAAGAGGTGGCCTACGAGGACATCGTCAAGGGTTATGAGATCACCCCTGACAGCTACGTGGTCATCCAGCCCGAGGAGCTCGACGCGCTCGACCCCAAGGCGACCAAGACGATCGACATCGAAGAGTTCGTCGACCTGGAGGAGATCGATCCGATCTACTACGACCACTCGTATTACCTGGCCCCCAGCGCCGGCGGGGCCAAGGCCTACCGGCTGCTCCTCGACGCCATGAAGGAAGCGGGCAAGGTGGGCATCGGTCGGGTCGTCATCCGGTCCAAGCAGCAGCTGTGCGCGCTGCGCCCCACGGGCGAGGTTCTGACCCTCACGACGATGCTGTGGGGCGACGAGGTGCTCACGCCGGATCGCCTCGACGAGCTCGAGTCGGTGAACGAGGCCGAGGCCACGGACCGGGAGTTGAAGATGGCCGAACAGCTGATCGAGTCGCTGTCGGCCGACTTCGAGCCGGACAAGTTCCACGACGAATACCGCGAGCAGGTGCTGGACCTGATCGAGCGCAAGGCGGCGGGCGAGGAGATCGCCGTGCAGCCCGAGGCCGAGGCGCCCGAGGCGGCGCCTGACCTGATGGCGGCGCTCGAGGCGAGCCTGGCCGCGGTCAAGGACGAGAAGAAGCCCGCCCCGGCACGGCGCAAGCGCAGCCGAGCCGCGAGCGAGGACGGCGCGGCCAAGAAGCCGGCGCGCGCCCGTCGCTGAGGCCACTGGTACCCTTTTCGGTCCATTCGCGGCCGCCGCAGGGACCCCTCGACCGCCCTCCCCTCATCCATCATGCTTCGAACCGCTCCACCCGGGGCCACCGGCCTCTACCACCCTGAGAACGAGCACGATTCGTGCGGGATCGCGCTCGTGGCGAAGCTGTGGGGGGAAGCGAGCCATACCGTCGTCGAGAAGGCGCTCGACGCGCTCGAGAACCTGGAGCACCGAGGCGCCGAGGGTGCCGATCCCGGGACCGGCGACGGCGCCGGAATCCTCCTCCAGATTCCCGACGCCTTTCTGCGGGCGGCGGCCGCCGGCGTCGAGCTGCCACCCGCCGGGCGCTACGGCGTAGGTGTGTGCTACCTGCCCGCCGACGCCGAGCGGCGGGTGCTCCTGGAGCAGCTGATCGAGGAGACGATCGAGGCCGAGGGGCAGCGGGCCATTTGGTGGCGCGACGTGCCGGTCGACGACCGCGACGTGGGCCGGGCGGCCCGGCTGTCGGCGCCCGTGATCCGCCAGGTCCTGGTCGAAGCCGCCCCCGATCTGACCGACCAGGACGCCTTCGAGCGCAAGCTCTACATCATCCGCCGCCTGATCGAGCGCGAGGCGGGTCGCGACCTGGCGCTGCCGAGCTTCTCCAGCCGCACGATCGTCTACAAGGGGATGCTCACGGCGCCCCAGCTCCCGCGCTACTTCACCGACCTGCGGGACCCGCGCGTGGCCTCGCGCCTGGCCCTGGCACACGCGCGCTTCTCGACCAACACCTTCCCGAGCTGGGAGCTCGCGCACCCCTACCGGATGATCGCCCACAACGGCGAGGTCAACACGCTGCGCGGCAACATCAACTGGATGCGGGCGCGGGAGTCACAGCTGGCGTCCGAGCTCTTTGGTGATGACCTGGAGAAGGTCGTCCCAGTCGTCCGTGAGGGCGGGTCTGACTCGGCCGTGTTCGACAACGTGCTTGAGCTGCTCGTCCTCGGCGGGCGCGCCATCCCGCATGCCGTGATGATGATGGTGCCCGAGGCCTACCGGACCCGCACCGACCTCGACCCGGACGTCAAGGGCTTCTACGACTTCCACTCCTGCCTGATGGAGCCGTGGGATGGCCCCGCCGCGGTCGTGTTCACCGACGGCCGCCTGGCCGGGGCCGTTCTCGACCGCAACGGGCTGCGGCCAGGGCGCTGGATCCAGGACACCGAGGGGTATGTCGTGCTCGCCTCCGAAGCCGGCGTGATGAGTACCGCGCCCGAGCACATCCAGCGCAAGGGTCGCCTGGCCCCCGGGAAGCTTTTCCTGGTCGACCTCGAGGAGGGGCGGATCGTCGAGGACGACGAGCTCAAGCGCCAGGTGGCCCGGCACAAGCCCTACGCCCAGTGGTACGAGGATTCGGTCGTCCACATCGACGACCTGCCCGACCGCGAGCCGCGTGCCCCGAGGATCGAGCCGCTGCGCTCCAAGCAGCTCGCTTTCGGCTATTCGCAGGAGGACCTGCGCCTGGTCATCGCGCCGATGGCCACCAACGGCGAGGAGCCGGTGGCGAGCATGGGGCACGACGCGGCGCTCCCGGTGCTCTCCGACCGCCAGCCGCCGCTGTTCTCGTACTTCAAGCAACTGTTCGCCCAGGTGACTAACCCGCCGATCGATCCGATCCGCGAGCAGGTGGTGATGAGCCTGCAGGCCGGAGTGGGAGCCGAGGTCAACCTGCTGGCCCAGGAGCCGGAGCAAGCGCACATCCTGGTCATGGACCAGCCGATCCTGCGCAACCACGAGCTCGAGAAGCTCCGGCAGGTCTCCCACGACGTGTTTGACGCCGCCACGCTGGACCTCACGTGGCCGATCGAGCAGGGGCCGGACGGGATGGAGATGCGGCTCTACGACCTCTGCGCCGAGGCGGCGAGCTATGTCGAGCACGGCGCCAACATCCTGATCCTCTCGGACCGCAACCTCGGCCCCGAGCGCGTCGCCATCCCGTCGCTCTTGGCGGTGGCGGCGGTCCACCATCACCTGGTCCGCCGCGGGACCCGGCTGCGGACGGGGCTCGTGATCGAGTCCGGCGAGCCGCGCAACATCCACCACATGGCGACGCTGATCGGCTACGGCGCCGCCGCGATCAACCCGTACGTGATGTTCGAGTCGATCGACGAGCTGGCCGACCGTTCGCTGCTGCCCCGGGACCTGACTCGTGATGAGGCCGAGCAGCGGATCGTCAAGGCCATCGGCAAGGGGCTGATGAAGACGATCTCGAAGATGGGGATCTCGACCATCCAGTCCTACTGCGGGGCCCAGATCTTCGAGGCCGTGGGGCTCAACCAGGACGTGATCGACCATCACTTCACCGGAACGGCGTCGCGGATCGGCGGGGTCGGGATGGACGAGATCTCCACCGAAGCCATGGAACGGCACTTCCGCGCCTACCCCCGCACCCATCGTGAGCTGCTCCCGGTCGGCGGCGTCATGCAGTGGCGCCGCGACGGCGAGTTGCACGTCTGGAACCCGGACACCGTGGGCAAGCTCCAGCACGCCGTGGGGACGCACGGTCCGCTGGCCGGGAACGGCGGTCCGCCGTCGGCCGA
The DNA here is from genome assembly GCA_035505215.1 of Solirubrobacteraceae bacterium. Taxonomy (GTDB): domain Bacteria; phylum Actinomycetota; class Thermoleophilia; order Solirubrobacterales; family Solirubrobacteraceae; genus Palsa-465. The sequence goes on from DATJQY010000024.1 coordinate 38,494, forward strand.
CGGCAGCCCGGCGCTGCGCGACCCGCGTGACACCTACCGTGAGTACGCCGCGCTGGTCAACGACGAGGCCGTTCGCAAGGGACTCCTGCGCGGACTCCTGAAGTTTCGGGCCGCCGATCAGGCGTTGCCGCTGGAGGAGATCGAACCGGCGACCGAGATCGTCAAGCGGTTCACGACCGGGGCGATGAGCCTCGGGTCGCTCGGGCGGGAGGCGCACGAGACGCTGGCCATCGCCATGAACCGGATCGGCGGCCGCTCGAACACGGGCGAGGGCGGGGAGGACCCGAGCCGGTATGCGCCCGACGCCAACGGCGACCTTCGCCGCTCGGCGATCAAGCAGGTCGCCTCGGGACGCTTCGGGGTCGGAATCCATTACCTGGTCAATGCCGACCAGCTCCAGATCAAGATGGCCCAGGGAGCCAAACCCGGGGAGGGCGGCCAGCTGCCCGGGCACAAGGTCGATGCCTATATCGCCAAGATCCGCAACTCGACGCCCGGGGTCGGGCTGATCTCGCCCCCGCCGCACCATGACATCTACTCGATCGAGGACCTCAAGCAGCTGATCTACGACCTTCGCTGCGCCAACCCCACGGGGTCGGTCTCGGTCAAGCTGGTCTCCGAGGTCGGGGTCGGAACCGTGGCCGCGGGCGTGGCCAAGGCCAACGCCGACCACGTGACGATCGCAGGGCACGACGGAGGCACCGGCGCCTCACCGCAGTCCTCGATCTACGGAGCCGGGCTGCCGTGGGAGATCGGGCTGGCCGAGACACAGCAGACCCTGCTCCTGAACGACCTGCGCACCCGGATCACCGTCGAGGTGGACGGCGGCATGCGCACGGGCCGCGACGTGGTGGTGGGCGCCCTGCTCGGGGCCGACGGGTTCGGCTTCTCGACCGCGCCGCTGATAGCCATGGGTTGCATCATGATGCGCGTCTGCCACCTCAACACATGCCCGGTGGGCATCGCCACCCAGGACCCCGAGCTGCGCCGGCGCTTCCGCGGAACCCCCGAGCACGTGGTCAACTTCCTCATGCTGGTGGCCGAAGAGGTGCGTGAGATCATGGCCTCGCTGGGCGTCCGCCGCTTCGAGGAGCTGATCGGGCGCACCGAGCTGCTCGACTCATACGAGGCGATCGACCACTGGAAGGCGCGTCATCTCGACCTCTCGATGGTCCTGACCTCGCCCGAGCTTCCGCCGGACACGCCGCGGTCCCGGATCCGGCCTCAGGTCCCCGTGCTCGATGACGCACTCGATTGGGAGCTCGTGCGCAAGTGCGCTCCGGCGATCGAGCACGGGGAGAAGGTCCTGCTCGGTCCGATCCCGCTCCGGAACGTCAACCGGACCGTGGGGGGGATCCTGTCCGGCGAGATCGCGCGCCGACACGGCGCCAAGGGGCTCCCCGAAGGGACGATCGAGATCACGCTCTCCGGCTCGGCCGGCCAGAGCTTCGGCGCCTGGCTGAGCGGCGGTGTGACCCTCTCGCTCCGCGGCGAGACCAACGACTACGCCGGTAAGGGGCTCAGCGGCGGGATCATCGCCGTGCGGCCGCCGGAGCGGGCGCGCTTCCTGGCCGAGGAGAACATGATCGTTGGCAACACCGTGCTCTACGGAGCCATCGCCGGGCGCGCCTTCTTCCGGGGGCTGGCCGGCGAGCGGTTCGCCGTGCGCAATTCGGGCGCCACGGCCGTCGTCGAGGGCGTCGGCGACCACGGGTGCGAATACATGACCGGCGGCCGCGTCGTCGTCCTCGGGCCCACCGGGCGCAACTTCGCCGCCGGAATGAGCGGCGGGATCGCCTATGTCTATGACAAGGCGCGCCGCTTCGCCGACCGTTGCAACCTGGATCTGGTCGAGCTCGAAGAGCTCGACGAGGACGACCAGACCGAGGTCAAGGCACTGATCTCCGAGCACGTGGCGCGTACCGGGTCGCTGGTGGGACGTAACCTGCTCGCCTCCTGGGACCGCGGCGCCGGCGAGCGCTTCGTCAAGGTCATGCCCCGTGACTACAAGCGGGTGCTGGCCGAGCAGGCACAGGCCGCGGCCGACGTCGACGAAACCCCGGTGCAGGTGTAATGGGCGAGCTCGGCGCGTTTCTGAAGATCCACCGGGTCGGCTTCGACAAGCGTGATCCCGCCCAGCGGGTGCACGACTATCGCCAGTACTTCGAGCTCCAGCCCGACGAGGAGCTTCGCCAGCAGGGCGCCCGCTGCATGGACTGCGGCATTCCTTTCTGCCACGAGGGCTGCCCGCTGGGCAACCTGATCCCGGAGTGGAACGACCTCGTCTACCGGGACAAGTGGCGTGAGGCCTCAGACCAGCTTCATCTGACGAACAACTTCCCCGAGTTCACCGGGCGGATCTGTCCCGCCCCGTGCGAGTCGGCGTGCGTGCTGGCCATCAACGACGACCCGGTGACGATCGAGCAGATCGAGATGGCGATCGCTGAGCGGGCGTTTGCCGAGGGATGGATCGTCCCCGAGCCGCCAGACCGGCGCACGGGCAAGACGGTGGCCGTCGTCGGTTCCGGCCCGGCGGGTCTGGCCGCCGCCGCCGAGCTCAACCGGGGCGGCCACACGGTCACCGTCTACGAGCGGGACGAGGGGCCCGGTGGGTTGATGCGCTTCGGCGTTCCCGACGCCAAGCTTGAGAAGCGGATCATCGACCGGCGGGTGGAGATCCTGGCTCAGGAGGGGATCGAGTTCGTCTACGACACCGAAGTGGGGCGCGATGTCACGGGCGAAGAGCTGACTGAGCGCCACGACGCGGTCGTGATCGCGATCGGCTCACGCGTGTCACGGGACCTCGAGGCCCCGGGGCGTGACCTGCGCGGCATCCACTTCGCGATGGATTACCTCTACCAGCGCAACCGCTGGGTGGCCGAGCAGGAGGGGCGCCGCTTCCGGTCCACGGATCCCGAGCGCGTGATCAGCGCCCAGGGCAAGAAGGTGATGGTCGTGGGGGGCGGGGACACCGGAATGGACTGCATTTCGAACTCCCATCGCGAAGGCGCCCAGAGCGTGATCATGCTCGACGTCTACGCGGCGCTGCCGCCGAGCGGGCGCGATCCCCGGCATCCATGGCCGCTGCCGCCCAAGCGCACGCTCACGACCTATGCCCTGGACGAAGGCGGAAAGCGGCGCTGGGGGACCGAGGTCACCGGCTTCGGGGGCCGCGACGGTCACGTCTCCCACGTCTACGCCCGCCAGGTCACCGGGACCTCCTCTCGGGATCTCACTCCGGTACCGGGCAGCGAGTTCGTGCTCGAGGCGGATCTCGTCCTGATTGCGATCGGCTTCGAACACCCAGAGCATGCGGGGCTGGTCGAGCAGCTCGCGCTCTCACTCGATCGCCGGGGCAACGTCCGGACCGAGATGACCTACCGGACCTCGGCCACGAATGTCTATGCCTGCGGGGACGCCCGCATCGGCCAGTCGCTGATCGTCACCGCGATTGCCGAGGGCCGCAAGTGCGCCCGCATCGTCAACAAGGACTTGGGCGGCAGCCCCATGGACGCCGACCGGGAGATGCTCGCGCTGGGCGCCTGGAGCGGCGAGGCCGACCGCACGCTGCGGCACGAGGCCGAGGCCGCGGGCACCGTCCGTCCGGGCGAGGAATTCTTCACGGGCCCGGGCGCACGCCGGTAGGAAGGCCCAGGCGGGAAACCGCGTGGATGTCGCGCACCGACGTGGGAAATCAACACCCTCCGCCACGGTTTGCCCACAGTGGTACTGTGAACGCAGGACTTTTGGCTGGGGCACGCACGCCGTGCGTGAATACGGGTTTAGGAAGGCTTGGGACGGGGAAACTCGGCCCTGTACGGTCAGGGAACTGCGCCCCCACTTCCCTGACTCCCCGGGGGCTCCAGATGGATCTGGGCCCCCGGGCTTTTTTATGCCTCGTGTCCGTTCCGTGGGGCGGCTTGGGAGGGATGGGCGAGTTCGTTTTGCGTCTCGTCGTGTGGGGCTTGGGGTGCGCTGACCCGAGAGGGGTCGGTGAGTGAGTGAGTCGGGAGCGACCATTTCGCTAATGAGCGTGCTCGCCGCCTGGCGCTGATTAGCGTTTTGGCTGCCCTGGCGACCATTCCGCTAACGAGCGCGAGCAGCGAAGCGAGCTTTGTAGCGATTTGGCTGCTGCCCCGGGAGGACCGGCGGGCCTCCGCGAACCCAGCCGCTGGGAGGGAAGGCGACGCGGATACCCCCCGTTTTTATGCCTCGGCCGGTCGGGATCGCTGCGGTGGATACGGTTCAGGGGCATGCCTCAGTTCTGCCGTCACAACCGCCTGGTCCAGAATTGCCCGATCTGCTCCCGCGAGCAGTCGGTGGAGCTGCGCCCGCTCGTGAGCTCGAGCACGCCGCGCGTAGCCGAGCCCCGGGAGCGCGCGCCCCGCGCCCCGTCCCGGCGCGAACCGCGACGGGCCAGCGCGGCGGCCGGCGTGACCGTCCGGCGGCTCCGCAACACGGTCGATGACGGCTACCGCTCCCCCCTCCTTCCGGGGGTGAAGTCAAGCGAGGAAGCGGCCCGCCTGGGCAGCGAGCTCGCCTTCAGCGCAACGCGCCTAGGGATCCTGTCCGAGGATCCCCCCGGCCTCTACGCCGAGGTCGCGGAGGGCTCAGGAGATATCGAGGAGCGCACCTGGCTTGCCTTCCTGATCGCCTACCTGGCCCTGCTCGAGACCGAGGCGCCGTTTTCGGCCATCTCCGCGGTGCGGACGAGCTGGCATTCCGGCGAGCTGCCGGATCTCGACGGGGTGGCGACCGGGCCACGGAGCGCCCACGACCCGGACCGGGGCACCCGCACGATCGACGCCTACCGCGCCTGGGCCGCCCGCGCCGGATCGCAGGCGGCCGCGTTTGCCGGCGAAGGCGCCTGGAGCCCGGAGCGGCGGTTTGCGCGGGTGTTCGAGCGGCTCGCGCTTCCCGGCCTGCACCGCGACGCGCGCTTCGAACTGCTCGTCTCGTTGGGGACACTCGGGGTCTACGAGCTCCGCCCCGACTCGCTCCAGCTGGGCGGCTCGGACCAGGTGACGGTGGCGGCCAAGCGCGCGCTCGGGATCGGCGACCCGCTGCTCCTGGGTCGCCGAGCCAACGAGCTCGTGGCGGCGTGTGGGATCCCGCTGGCCGCGCTCGATCTCGCCTTCTACAACTGGGAGAGCGCAGAGCGGGCCACCGGAGGCCTCGGGGCGGCGGTCGAGGCAGATCCCGCCCTGATCGACGCGATCGAAAGCGCGCTGGGGATCTAGGGCCAGGCACGGCGGGCGCAACTTCCGCGGGGACAGCGGGTTCGGAGTTTTTGTGTCTGCTCGCCCGCCCAGGCCGGCGAGGCCACCCCGGAGGATGTCGCCTCTGCTTCGCTTCCTCGCCGTGCTCATCGCGGGCGCGATTGCGGCTGCGTCGGTGGCTTCAGCGGCGGCGAGCAAGACCTCACCCCCCAAGAAGGGGATAAGCACGCTCGGGATCGCGGTCGCCCCCAACCCCGGGACGGCGGGAACGGCCACCGTAGTTTCCGGACGGGCGTCGGGCTCCCGCAGCGTGGGTGCGCGCGTGACCCTATGGCGAAGGCTGGCCACCCAGACGCAGTTTCATGTCGCCTTCCGGACGATCACGGACGCCACCGGGCGATACAAGGTGACCGTCTCGCCGAGCGCGGTCACGACCAACGCTCAGTGGTACGCGACCGCCGGGGGCACGACCAGCCGGCAGGTCACCCAGGACGTCCACGCGCTCGTGACGCTGGTGCCCTCGGACCCGCTGCCGACCCCGCATGAGCGTGACGTCGTGAAGGGCCACGTGACACCGTGGCACGGCGGAGAGCGGGTGTTACTGGAGCGGTTGCTGCCCGGCGGCTGGCGGGTGGTTGCCCGGCCGGTGCTGGGTCGCGGATCCGGCTTCAGCGTCCCCGAACGGTTCGGGACCATCAACCTGAGGCTGCGGGCGTTCCTGCCCGCCGACAAGCACAACCTTGGGTCTTTTTCGACGCCCCTCAAGCTCAGCTTCGTGCCGATCCACAAGATCAAGCACGTCGTCATCATCATGCAGGAGAACCGCTCCTTCGATAGCTATTTCGGGACCTTCCCCGGCGCGGACGGGATCCCGCCCGGCGTTTGCGTCCCGGACCCGATGAGCGGCGGCTGCGACGCCCCCTACCACGACCCGTCGGATGAGAACTACGGCGGTCCCCACAGCATGGGGAACGCGACGGCCGACATCGACGGGGGCGCGATGGACGGGTTCGTGGCTCAGGCCGAGGCGGGCTCCGGGTGCTCGACAGGCGATCCGAACTGCAGCCCGTGCAACCAGCTGGCCACCGCCCAGCCCGCCAAGAGCCGGTGTATCGACGTGATGGGCTATCACGACGCGCGGGAGATCCCCAACTACTGGACCTACGCCGAGGACTTCGTGCTCCAGGACCACATGTTCGAGCCCAACGCGTCCTGGAGCCTGCCTGAGCACCTCTACATGGTCTCTGAATGGTCCGCCTTTTGCTCGACCCCGCTCAACCCGTTTTCGTGCCGAAACGCGCTTCAGAACCCGAACAGCGACGCGACACCGGGGGCCAGTATGCCCTTCGACCAGTTCGGCCAGGCCAACAACGGCCAGCTCAAGTACGCCTGGACCGACATGACCTATCTGCTGCACAAGTTCGGGGTCAGCTGGGCCTATTACGTCTTCCAGGGCACCGAGCCCGATTGCGAGAACGACGCCTCGATGACGTGCGCGCCGGTGCAGCAGAGCGCGCAGACGCCGGGGATCTGGAATCCCCTGCCGTCGTTCACCGACGTGACCCAGGACGACCAGCTCGGCAACATCCAGTCGTTGTCGAACTTCTTCACCGCCGCGGCCAAGGGGAGGCTCCCTGCCGTCTCCTGGATAGACCCGAACGGCACCGTCTCGGAGCATCCGCCGGCGCTGGTCAGCTCGGGGCAGACCTACGTGACCGGCCTGGTCAACGCGATCATGCGCAGCAAGGATTGGGACAGCACGGCGATTTTCCTCTCCTGGGATGACTGGGGCGGGTTCTACGACCACGTGGTGCCACCCCAGATCGACGAGAACGGTCTTGGCCTGCGGGTGCCCGGGATCGTCATCAGCCCCTACGCCAAGACCGGTTTCATCGACCACCAGACCCTCAGCCACGACACTTACAACAAGTTCATCGAGGACGACTTCCTGGGCGGGCAGCGGCTGAACCCGGCGACCGACGGGCGACCTGACCCGCGGCCCGACGTCCGTGAGGCCAGCCCGTTTCTGGGCAACCTGGTCAACGACTTCAACTTCAATCAGGCCCCGCGGGCACCGGTGATCCTGTCGGTGCATCCGGCTCCCGGTCCGGCGTCGACGCCGCCCTGATCCGGCGCGCGGGTGGCCCGGGCGGTTACGTCCGGAGCACCGCCTACCTTCTGCGGCGTCCCGTCCCCCAGTCGGAGCACGGAGCCGCAATGTCACTCTGCTTCATCGAGCCGCAGAACGCCATCAGGGTCATCGCCGACTCGGTCGGGAGGGAGGCGCGCCGCCAGATCCTCGAAGGGGTGGTGCGCGCGTGGGTGGACGAGATCCCGGACTCGGAGCTCGACTCGCACTACGCGAAGGCCGTGGCCGACCTGGACGAGCACGACCTATCGCTGCTCGCCGCCTGGCACGCCTCGCTTGAGGTGGGGCACCCGCTCCCCAACAAGGAGTTCCTGGTCAACGTGTTCCCGTCGCTGGGGGAGAACCGGCGTGAGGCGCTGAAGATCGCGGCCAGCTTCCGGAGCGAAGATGCCTTCGAGGTCGGCGTGGGCGAGGAGGAGGCGTTCGACACCGTGCTGCCGTGGCTCTCAGACGAGCGCTGCATCGAGCTCGCCCACGAGTGTCTCGAGCTCTACTGCTGGGACCGGCTAGGCGTCGAGAACTGAGGCGATTTCGGCCATTGCCTGGGCGTTGTCGCGGAACCACACCGCGGTCATCCCGAGCTCGCGGGCGGCCTCGCAGTTGAGCTCCACATCGTCGACGAACAGCGCCGCGTCGGCATCGACCTCGAGGCGCTCGAGCGTTATCTCATAGATGCGGCGCTCGGGCTTGCGACTTCCCACCCGCGAGGAGTCCACGATGACCTCGAAGATTTCCTCGACGGGAAACTTGGCCCGCCAGAGCCGCTCCCACTCCCGGATGTTGTTGGTGCAGATCGCCATCTTGTATCTGCGCTCCCGAAGCCCGCGCATGTAGTCGATCATCGGCTGGTTGGGATCGAGCGCGGCGAGATAGGTCTCTGTGAACCCGCGCATCTCAACCGGACGCCCCAGGTCCGCGGTCAGCTGGCGGCTGAGGCCGCCGAGGAACTCGGCCTCACTCATCCGCCCCGTCTCAAGCTCGAAGAGCGGGTTGGTCCCCCGCGCGGTGGCAAGGGTCCCGAGCGCCTTGCCGAGGGCCTCAAGCGACACCCCGGACGATTCCTGGAAGGCGGCGAACGAGTTCATCAGCGGTGAGGTCAGGACCCCGCCGAAATCGCTGATCACCGCCTGGATGCGGCTCACTGGTGCTGCCCCAGCACGTATACGCCCGGCCCCTCGCGGCCGTGGCTGTGCCAGCGCAGCAATGACGCATGGAGCGCGAATTCGCCCTGGTTCCAGTCGAGGCCCGGGGCCACGACCTCACCCGCGGCCCGGCGCGGATATTGAGCTGAGCCGCCGGCTTCGCCCTCGTCCTCCTCCTCTTCGAGCCACAGCTCGAGACCCGCCCGCCGGGGGAGGCCGGCGTCGGTGTAGGTGGTGGAGAGGCGAGGATCGACGACCGGCCGCACAGGGGGGTCCTCGATCACCACGGCGGCGACGTTGTCCGCTTCGTGGCCGCGCGCTCGGCGCGGACGCAGGGCCAGCAGCGAGAAGCCAAAGGCGGTCTCGGGCCACCCGGCGAGGAAGCGAAAGGAGTCGAGCTGGCCTAGGTCGGGACCCCCTCCGGAGGTGCCTCGCCAGCCCAGGCAGCGCACGCCAATTTCGCGCCCCTCAAGCAAGACCTGCCCGCTGACCTCGCAGAGCTGGCCCTGGGTCGTCAGCTCTTCATCGCGCCCTTGGCCCGGTTTAGACGTGGGGGTGAACTCGAGCGAGACCCCGTCGCCTTTCAGGCGCCACGGCTCGTCGTCGGCTCCGGCATGAAGCTCCACTTCGAAGCCGACACTGGCCGCTCCGGCGCGGAGGGCGAGCCGAGTCACCGAGTCCCCCCCGGGTAGCCAGCTCACGCCCCAAAGCTCGCTCTGGAGCTCGCCGAAGGCCAGGACATGCATGTTCAGGCCGAGCGTCGTCGTTCAGGCGGCACGATGAGCATCTTTCCAGCCTCGCCCGCTCGGCGGGATCGACTAATAGGCGAGCGCCGCCGAAGAACCTTCGAGGTTCACACCGGGGAGCCGGTGGAGCCCGACCTGCTCGATGACCGTCTTGACGATCGGCTGCGGGTTGCGCAGGCGAAGAATGCATCCATGGACCCGCAACCGCCGGGCCAGAACGGCGAGGTCGAGCATCAGGGAGGAGTCACCGAAGGCAAGCTCGGTCAGGTCAACGACCACGTCGGAGCGCGCGTTGATGGCCCGCGCAAAAGCGCGGCGCCGGTACCCCTGCGTGGCCCGATCCTCGTCTCCTCGACAGCGCAGTACCGCGCGGGTGTCATCGAACTCGACGATTCGGGCAACCTACATAACCCCGCGGCGGGTGGCAACCCTAGTCCTTGGCTTTCTGGGGGTGCCCCCGCGTTGAGCTAGTACGAATGGGGGAGCCGGTGCCGGTAGGCGCCAATCGGGGCGCCTACACTTGATGATCAATGCCGACTGTCGAAACGGTGACCGACGCCCTGCGTGACGTGATCGACCCCGAACTCGGGCTCGATTTCGTCGAGCTGGGCCTGATCTACGACGTCGAAGTCGACGGCGGGACGGTTCGCGTCACCTACACCCTCACCAGCCCAGGCTGCCCCATCGGGCCCCAGGTCTCCGAGCAGATCGAGGAGTTCGTCTCTGAGATCGAAGGCGTCGAGGATGTGCAGCCGACGATGACGTTCTCGCCGCCCTGGACTCCGGACCGGATGAGCGAGGACGCCAAGTTCGCGCTGGGGTTCTAAAAAGCGCCGCCAATCGGGGATGATCGCCAGGCCCGTAAAGGCCGCGTAAGCCCATAAGGGTGCCCGGATGACCCGCATCGTGCGGGCCACCCGGGCGGGCCGGGGAGCAGGGGGCGTGTCCCCGGCCGGTCATACGGCCTCCCGCGTCCTCTGCCAATTGGGCTACCCGGTTTCCATCGGCGTAGTACCCCGGGCTAGTTGTGAACGGGGGCCGATGCGCGTGGGCGCGGACTTCTGGACCGCGTCCGAGCGTTGATTAGAGGCAAGGACCGGGCCCGAGCCCGGCCGGGCGAATGAGGGGGTTTCACAATGCGCGGATTCACAGCACACGGAGCCGGGGCACGGCTGGTTCGACCGCTGGCGCGGGCGGCCGACGGGATCGCCCACAACCGGGAGCGCCGGCGGACGATCCGTCGCTACCGGCGCGTTCAGTGCGTCGTCCTGGTGCCGGATCGCTCAGCCGATTCCATGCGCGACACATAGCGCCTGCAGGCGTTCCATCGCCTCGCCGGCGCGCTCCGGGAGCACATCGAGCGCCTCCGCGGCAGCGCGGATGGCGTCGATCGTGACTCCGCGGGCCTCGAGCGCGAAGCGGCCGAGCCAGCGCACGCAGGCCCGTTCGTAGCGGTCGGGTTCGCCGTCTCGGAAGAGGAGGACGACGCGCAGGGCGTCGGCCAGGCCCACTTGGGGCAGCTCCCTGGCCGTGGCGATGATGAGGAGCTCGTTGCCGGTGTCAAGCGCCCGGCGGAACCGGCCGTATGCGCTCCCGTCGCTCGTCACGAACATATGTTCGCATCGACGTCAAGGCCCGTCGACGTGGCGGGCCAGGGGGCGCGGGCTCCTGGGGCGCGGTTACGGGCGCTCGTGCCCGAGTTCGCGGCTCAGGTCGATGGCTCGGATGTCGTGCTCGTCCGGGAGCTTGTCGAGTACGCCCGCCACGACTCGGATCACGTCCCGCTCTTCGTGGCCCATGTCATCGAGCAGCGACTTGAGGGCGGTGTGGACGATCTTCAACTCGGCCGCCGTGAGGTTGAGGTGGTAGGCGATCTCGCCGGGCTGGATCAGGTCGTCGGCCATGTGCTAACTCCGAGGTCGCTTGGACGGACTGCCCCGGCGTCGCTGCCGCTTGGCTCGCATGTCGGCAGCCGGGCCGCTCTTGGAGCGGCGGCCTGAGCTGGGGAGGATCGCGACGGGGGAACCGCCGTTGGATCCATTGCTGCGCTTTGCCGGAGATCGGGAGGCCTTGCCGGCCCGTCCGCGGGCCACGTCGAGCAGCTCATCGAGCGTCTCGTTGATCCCATCGGCGATCACGTCGAGGTCGGGAACGGCGTCGTAGTCAGCGAGGAGCCCGTACTCGAGCCGTCCGTTGTAGGACATGATCGCCACGGCGAGGGCGTGCCCGCTGGGCAGGAAGGCGATCGGGAACAGGTCCTCCAGCTCGTGCCCGAGGACGTAGAGCGGGATCTGGGGCCCCGGGATGTTGGTCACGATCAGGTTGAACAGCCGGGTGGAGAAATTGAGCCGTGAGGCCTGGGCCAGGACGGTCGGGGGCGCGAGGTTGTTGACCGCGGCCAGCGTCGCCGCGCCCTCGGCCTGCTTTGACTCCTTGAGGCCATCCATCGCCTTCTTGACGAAGCGCAGGCGAGCCAGCGGATCAGGGATGTAGACGGGCAGCGGGCCTCGCATCACCGTGAGGCGGTTGCCCATCGATCCCTGCTCGTTCTTGGCTCGAACCGACACGGGCACCAGCGCCCGCATCTCCAGACCCTCGGTGCGCACCCCGCGGGAGCGCAGCCAGCGCGCCAGGGCTCCGGAAACGACGGTGAGGACGACATCGTTGACCGTGCCCCCGAGCTCGTTCTTGACCTCCTTGTAGTCATCCAGGCGCTGACGCACGAACAGGTAGCGCCGGTGGGGACCGATGTCCACGTTGAGCGGCGTCTCCGGAGCGGGGTTGAGCGTCGCCCAGACGATCTCACCGACGCCCTCAGCGGCATCTCGCAGCCGGGTCAGCGTCGCCTCCGGGCTGGCGGCGGCGCTGGTGAGGAACCGCCCGGCCAGCCCGGCCGCGGCTCCGACCATGCCGCGCACCCCGGCCAGCACCAGCTCGGCCCTCGAGGGCTCTGGGTGCGGCTGCCATGGTTCGAGCTCGGTCGAGGCCTCGGCGGCCGCCGGTGGGTTCGGCTCGGCATCGAACAGGACCGTGGCCAGATCAACGCCGGCGACCCCGTCGACGAGCGAATGGTGGGTCTTGGAGATCAGGGCAAAGCGGTCACCCTCGAGCCCCTCGACGAGCCAGTTCTCCCACAGCGGGCGGGAGCGATCGAGGGGCTGGGAGAAGATCCGAGCCACCATCTGGAGGAGCTGGTCCTCGGTCCCGGGAGCCGGCAGCGCGGCGTGGCGCACGTGATATTCCAGGTTGAACGACGGATCGTCGACCCACAGCGGATGGCCCGATTCAAGCGGCGGCATGGCCAGCTTCTGCCGGTAGCGGGGAACGAGGTGCAGGCGGCTCCGGATGTGGTCCAAAAACGCCTCGAAATCCGGCGGCGGCCCGTGAAACGTGCAGAGCCCCCCGATGTGCATGTGGGAGGCCGCACCCTCCTGGTGCAGGAACGACGCATCGATCGAGGACAGTCGGTCCAGATGGCGTTGCACAGCGTCAACTCTACGCACATCACCTCTTCACGGGGGGCTTCATCGCTGGCCCTACACTTGGCCCCAATGCCCAGCCATCCGGAAAAGCTGCTCCTGGCCGCGCCCCGTGGCTACTGCGCCGGAGTGGACCGCGCCGTGCAGACAGTCGAGCGGGCGCTGGAGCTCTACGGGCCTCCTGTCTACGTCCGCAAGGAGATCGTTCACAACAAGCACGTGGTGGCCGAGCTGCGCACCCGCGGGGCCATCTTCGTGGACTCGGAAAACGAGGTTCCACGGGGGGCGACGGTGGTCTTCTCAGCCCACGGTGTCGCCCCGAGCGTGATCGATAACGCCCGGCAGCGGCATCTGGAAACGATTGACGCCACCTGCCCGCTGGTCACCAAGGTCCATGTCGAGGCACGCAAGTTCGCCGCCGAGGGCTACACGATCGTGCTCGTCGGCCACGCCGGTCACGAGGAGGTCGAGGGGACGATGGGGGAGGCTCCGGATCGGATCGTCCTCATCGAGTCAGTTGAGGACGTCGACCGGCTCCAGGTCGAGGATCCGACCAAGATGGCCTACATCTCCCAGACCACGCTCTCGGTTGACGAGACGCGGGCCATCATCCACCGGCTCCGGGAGCGCTTCCCGGCCATCGTGGGGCCGCGCACCGACGACATCTGTTACGCCACGACGAACCGGCAGGCGGCGGTCAAGCAACTGGCCCGGGAGTGCGACCTCGTCCTGGTCATCGGCTCGAGTAATTCGTCCAACTCGAATCGCCTGGTTGAGGTGGCTGAGGAATGCGGCTGCCCGGCCCACCTGATCGATCATCCCGAGCAGGTCCGCGAGGAATGGCTTGAGGCCAAGCGGGTGATCGGCATCACCTCGGGGGCCAGCGCGCCCGAGGGGCTCGTCCAGCACCTGGTCGAGTTCTTCCGCTCCCGCGGGACCACCGACATTGGAGAGCTCGAGGTCGTCCAGGAGGACGTCCGCTTCATGCTCCCCAAGGCGATTCGCCGGGCAATGGCGACAGCCTCGGCCTAGGACTGGACTTCACCTGACGCGGACCCTGGTCGTCTCCGACCTGCACCTCGGTGCCCGCACCGAGGTCGACGTCCTGCGCCGCTCCGAGCCCCTGGCCGCGCTCGTCGAGGCGGTCTCCGAGTCTGATCGCGTGGTCCTCCTGGGCGACACGCTCGAGCTCCGCCATGGACCGCTGGCAGATGCGCTCGCCGCGGCCGAGCCCGTCCTGCGCCGCTTGGGCGACGCGCTCCGAGAGGGCGGGGAGATCATCATCGTGGCCGGGAACCACGACCACCGGCTGCTCCGGCCCTGGTTGGAGCGTCGCGCGGGCACGGAACACCCGGGCCCGCTGGGGCTCGAGACGGCGGTTGACTGGCGGGCGGGGGAGCCGCTGGCTGAGCTGGCCGATTGGCTGGGGCCGGCCCGGGTCAGGGCCGCCTACCCCGGGGTCTGGCTCCGCGATGACGTCTACGCGATTCACGGCCACTACGGCGATCGCCACAACTCAGTCCCGATCATGGAGCGGCTCGGCGCAGGCCTGATGGCGCGGGTGACACGCGAGCCCGAGGACGGCCCGCGACGGGCGGAGGACTACGAGGCCACCCTGTCGCCGATGTACGCGTGGATCGACACCGTCGCGCAGACCGGGGGCATCCGGGGGCGGGGTGGCGGGAGCCTCCAGGTGCGGGCCTGGCACGCGCTCCAGCAACCCGGCGGGCGGAGCCTCAGGAGCGTTGGGACCTCGGCCGCGTTCGCCGGCGTGATCGCGGTCCTCAATCGTTCCGGGCTTGGCCCGTTCGAGTCCGACGTCACGGCGCCCGGGCTGCGAAAGGGGGGTTTGCGCGGCTTCAGCGAGGCTCTCGCCCGGCTCGGCGTGCCCGCGCGTTACACGATCTTCGGCCACACGCATCGGGCCGGACCGCTGCCGGGGGACGACCGGTCGGAGTGGAGCGCGGCCGGCGGCGTCTCGCTGGTCAACTCGGGGAGCTGGGTGCACGACCGAGCTTGGATCGGCGCCGCGCCGGGAGAAAGCCCCTACCGGCCGGGCTTTGCCGTCGTCTGGGATGACGACGAGCCCCCGCGGGTGGTCAACCTGCTCGACGGCTAGCCGAACGCCGGGTCCAGGCCCGGGGTGAAGCAGACGGCATGGCAGATCACGCCGGGCCCCAGGTCGAGCTTGAGCTCGCCCCGGGTGCTGTGGGGGTGCGAGAGCAGCTCGTAGGCGCCGGGGTGGTCGATCTCGACCCGGCGCCCGGCGACCTCGATCTCGCCCCGGCCGTCGAGCACGGCCCAGATACCGCCAGCCAGGTAGGGCCCGCTGTAGGGCCCCTCCACGTCCTCGCTCTGGGGCTCAAGCCGGGCCCCCGGGACGTCCTCGGGACGCCGGGGCTCAAGCAACGGCTGGTCGAGTTCGAGCAGCTCCTGGATGGCTTGCTCGGTCTCGTCGTAGGCACCCTCGCCATAGTGCTGCTCAAACAGCATCCCGCGCTGGTCGAACAGGTAGCGCCCGGGCCATCCGAGGTTCCCGTAGCGCTCCCAGATCTCATGCTCGGTGTCGACGACGACCGGGTAGGTGATGCCCAGGCGTGTGACCGCGTCGCCCACGGCGTCCGGGTCACTCGAGGGCGGAAAGCCGGAGTCGTGAACGCCGATGACGCACAAGCCCGCGGGGGCGTAGCGCTCGTGCCAGGCCTGGAGGTAGGGGAGGGTGCGAATCGAGTTGACGCGACAGAAGTCCCAGAACTCGATCAGCACGGGGCGCCCGAGCAGCGCTTCCATGCGTAGCGGTCCTGCGTTGAACCAAGGCAGGCGGACCGGGAACTCAGGCGCGGCGATGTGGTCAACCGGGGACCGCACGCCACGCGATGGTAGGGCGCGGCTCGAGCTAGGGCTCGACCAGGCCCCGCTTGATCGCGTAACGGACCAGCTCGACGCGGTCGCGCATCCCGAGCTTGCGCAGGACGTTGGCACGGTGGGACTCGACCGTCTTCTCCGACAGGTGGAGGATCTCGGCGATCTGGGTGTTGGTGTAGGCCTCGGCGATCAGCTTTACGACCTCCTCCTCACGTGGCGTCAGCGGGATCGCCGGACCCTGAGCGCCGTCATCCATCCATTCACGGATGATCGAGCGCTCGGCGGCGTTGGTCAGGAAGGCCTCGCCGCTGCCCACAGCTCGGATGGCCCCGACCAGGTCCTGGTCGGCCTCGCGCTTGAGTACGTAGCCGGAGGCCCCGGCCTTCAGGGCCTCAAACAGGTAGTGCTCGTCGTCGTGCATCGAGAGCATGAGGACGCGGGCCTGGGGGAGGTGGGAGCGAATCTCGCGCGCCGCCTGGAGGCCGGTCAGCCGAGGCATTCCGACGTCGAGGATGCACAGGTCGGGCCGCACCGCCAGCGCCTGCTCGACCGCCTCCACGCCGTCCGAGGCCTCGGCGACGACCTCGAGGTCGCTCTGGCGCTCCAGCAGGAGCCGGATTCCGGCTCGCACGATGCCGTGGTCGTCAGCGACCAAAATCTTCATGAGAACCCCCTTCTGGGGTTGGGTGCGGTCAGTCTGAGAGAGATCGTCATTGGTTCATGGTCAGCTCGACTCGAGTCCCCTCGCCCGTCGCCGACCACATCGAGAGGTGGGCGCCGATCAGCAGCGCCCGCTCCCGCATCCCGACGAGCCCGAGCCCGCCGTTCCGCGTTGCGCCGTTGACCTGGGTGAAGCCCCGGCCGTCGTCGCTGATGCGAAGTACGGTGCGGCCGATAAAGGAGAGCTCCACGTCGACCCGGTGTGCCTGCGCATGCTGGGCCACGTTCGAAAGGCCTTCCTGCGTGACCCGGTAGATCACGAGTTGCTGCTCGGGCGTCAGCTTGGGCACGGTCCCCCGGGTGTTGAAGGTGGCGATAATCCCCGTCTGCTCGGAGAAGTCACGGACCTGGCTGTGCAGCGCGGGAAGCAGGCCGTGGTCGTCAAGCACGGCGGGGCGCAGGTGCCGGGCCAGCGTCAGGAGCTCTTCCATCGCCTGAGTGGCGAGGCGCTTGGTCTCGGTGAGCTCGCGCTTGAGCTGTGGCTCGGCGCGCTCGATCGAGGCCTGGAGCCGGAGCGAGACCGCGGTCAAGGCCTGGTTGACCTCGTCGTGGAGGTCCTGGGCGATGCGCCGCCGCTCCCGCTCCTGAGCCTGAATGGCGGCGCGGCCGGCCTCGCGACGCTGTGCCTCGAGGCGGGCGCTCATGCGGTTGAAGGAGACGCCGAGCCGCCGCACCTCGGAGCTGTCGCTCCGGGAGCTGAGCTGCGGCCCTGCCTGAGGGACGGCGAGGTCGATGCTCTCCATGGCCGAGATCACCTCGTCGAGCGGCTTGAACCGGCGCCGGAGGACGAACCAGTTACCAAGGAGCGTGGCCAGGAGCGCGCCTCCGAGCACGAACGCCGCCCGCCCCTTGAGATCCTGCTGGAGGTTGGGGCTGACGGCGATCGCCGCCAGCATGACGGTGGCGGCGATCAGGAAGATATTGACGATGAGGACTTGGGTGAGAAGTGAGCGGGACTTCATCGTGATGGCGAAATCCATCTAGGCAGAGGTCGGCGGATCGCGGGGTGCCCAAGATGGGGTCTAGGCCCGATATCGGCTTAAGGGGGATTGCTCGATAATCCTCGTGCGCCCGATTTCAGAGATTTCTTCTCCTGAGGCAGGCTGAGGCGCGACGACGAGGAATATTGGGTCTGGTTTTGCGGGGCGCCACAAGGCGCCCCGCGACCGTTTAAGGGGGCGGGGGTGCGCTCGGGCGCGCCATAATTGGGAGCCGTCGCCGGGCGAAATCGCCCGCGTCCCGGCCGGTCTCCACCGCTATACTCGGTGAAGTATTGAATCCCGAGTGCAATTAGGAGCTTTTGATGAGCCCCTCTGGAGCGGACGTACTCCGCCAGATAAAGAGCCAGATCGACGAGGTCGATCCTTCCGAGGCGCGTGAGCAGCTTTCCAACGGCGCGGTGCTAATCGACGTGCGCGAGCCAGAGGAGTGGGGTATCGGCCACATTCCCGGCGCCAAGCATGTGCCCAAGAGCTACCTCGAGTCCCGCATCGAGGGAGCGGTTCCGGATCGCTCACAGCACGTCATCCTCTACTGCGCCTCCGGCAACCGCTCCGCCTGGGCGACCCGGACCCTGACCGAGGATCTGGGCTACGAGCACGTCGAGAGCATGACTGGCGGCTTCACCCTGTGGAAGGACCGCGGCTATGAGGTCGAGGTTCCGCGGACGCTGAACGCCGAGCAGCGTGACCGCTATTCACGCCACCTCCTGCTTCCCGAGGTCGGGCCCGAGGGTCAGCAGAAGCTGCTTGACGCCAAGGTGCTCCTGCTGGGGGCCGGTGGCCTCGGCTCACCGGCGGCGCTCTACCTGGCTGCGGCCGGGATCGGAACCCTCGGGATCGTCGACAACGACACCGTCGACGTGTCCAATCTCCAGCGACAGGTCATCCACTCCACCGACCGGGTCGGAGTCTCGAAGGTGGATTCGGCCGAGGAGACGATCAAGGCGCTGAATCCCGACGTCAAGGTGCAGAAGTACAACCTGCGGCTTGGCCCGGAGAACATCATGGACATCCTCCCGGGGTACGACGTGGTCGTCGACGGGCTCGACAACTTCCCCACCCGTTATCTCCTGAACGACGCCTCGGTACGGCTGGGAATCCCTGTCGTGTCGGCGGCGATCCTCGGCTTCGAGGGGCAGCTGTCGGTTTTCAAGCCCTACGACGGTCCGTGCTACCGATGCCTCTTCCCGGTGCCCCCGCCCGCCGAGCTGGCGCCCTCGTGTGGTGCCAACGGCGTGCTGGGCGTGCTGCCCGGGACCATGGGCCTACTCCAGGCGACCGAGGTGATCAAGCTGATCCTTGGCGTGGGCGACCCGCTGATCGGCCGGCTGGCCATGTATGACGCCCTGGCGTCGACGCTGACCGAGGTCAAGGTCAGGCGCGATCCGCAGTGCCCCATTTGCTCGCGGCATCCCGAGGAGATCGCCGATGAGGAGATGGGCGTCTTCCCGGATTACGAGGCGTTCTGCGCCGGCGCCCACTAGGGTTTGGCGCATGGCGACGGTTCGGATTCCCCCGGTGCTGCGCCCGTCCGTGGGCGGCGAGAAGGAGCTGACCGCCGACGGGGGTTCAGTGGGCGAGATCCTGCGCGCGGTGGCCGACGAGCATCCGGAGACGGAGTCGCAGCTGTTCGCGTCCGACGGCGGCCTCAACCGTTACGTCAACGTGTACCTGAACGATGAGGACGTCCGGGTGCTGGGCGGTCTCGACACCGAGGTCGGCTCCGGCGACACGCTGGTCATCCTGCCGGCGATGGCGGGCGGGGGCTGAGTAGCTGTAGCGGGGCGGGGGGCGGCCGCGCTTGTCGCGGGCGGTGAGCGTGATGGATTTTTCGCCTCTATGGCGGAAAATCGATCACCGTCAACCCGGTCAGACGCTTGCGCGAGTCTTCGGGGATCGTGAGCGTGATGGATTTGCGTTCATAGTGGACCCAAATCCATCACTTTCATCGCCGGGCGTGGGTAATCGAGGCCCTAGTGTTTTGAGTGGATGCGTCGTTGCTCCGGCGGGCACCGAGGAGCTGGCGTGGGTGGCACGCGGACGACGCGGCTCCGCAGCGGTCCGGGGAGCGCCGTCTACGTGCCGCCTGGCGACACGCCGACGACACAGCCTCGGGCCAGGAGGAAGGCGAGGCATCGCCGTGCCACTCCTCACTGGTTGTTCAGCGCGGGCCCTCGGGTCAGCCCTGCCTCCACGGGAAGCGAGGCCGGCGCGGCTCTGACGCGCTCTAGCCCTTGCGGAACAGCCTGAAGTGGAGGGTGCCTGAGACCTTCTCCCCGCCGCGGGTGGAGACGAGAATCAGGGCGACGGAGAGGTGGTGGCTCTTGACCAGCGTCTTCCATTGAGCGGGGGTGAGATGGAGGCCGAGCTCGGCGTTGCCGTTCGCCGGCGTGGTCAGTACGGTGCTCGCCGCCGCGTGGGCCAGGGCCGAGCGGTCGCGGGCGACGCCGGTCTTCGTCTCAGTGATCGTGGTCCGGCAGACGGGACCGCTACCGGGGCAGAAGAGCCGCTGCTTGAGGTCGACCAGAGCCCGCCCGACGATCGAAGGCGAGCCGAACTTGACCAGGATGGGCGCGGGGATGATCGATTCCACCAGCGTCTGGATCGGCGGAGGCGCAATCACCGTGATCTGATGGGTGATGCTCGCGGCCTCGCCGTGATTGTCAGTCACTGTGAGCGTGACGTTGTAGGTCCCGGGCATGGCGTAGCTGTGGGTCGGCTGAGCGGCGCCGGATCCGGTGCCGTCGCCGAAGTTCCAGCTGTAGCCGGCGATGGTCCCATCAGGATCGCTAGACTGGGTGCCGTCGAAGGTCAAGCCAGACCCGGCCAGAACGGTGGCCGAGGTGGGGTTGAAGGCGGCGGTGGGGGGTCCGATGACGCCGATTTGCTGAGTCCCCTGATCGGTGACCCCGTTGCTCTCGACTACCGTCAGCGTCACTGTGTACTGGCCGCCGCGCGAATAGGAGTGCTGGACTTGAGAGTCAGAAGGTGAACTGCTTCCCGTCTGGCCGTCGCCGAAGTCCCACAGATACTCGGTGATCGTTCCGCCGTCCGATGGCGCGTACTCGTTCGGCGTAAAGGTCACCCCCTGGTTGACCTGCGGGGACGGTGGTGTGGTGGCGAACGTGGGGGAGTCCGCCCGCGCCAGGCTTGCCGTACCGAGCAGCAAGAGGAGGGCAAGTATTCCCGCGCTCGCGAGCCCCCTCAAGCGACCCCAGTAGCCCACACCTGCGCCTCCATCCATCAAGGCACCGGATCGTAGCGGCATATCAGGCAAGCCATGCAAGTGACGTATCAACCCGTGAGGACCCCCTTCGATTCGGAGTTGAGTTGGGAAGGCAAACCGTCGGCCTGGCGTCTTGTACGAGACACCAACCGATCCGAAGGGAGCCTGATGCCGCCTACCAACCTACGACCTCCTCGGCGCCTAATTGCACTGGGGGCCGGAGCCCTTGCCATCCTGGGTGGCGCGGCAGCGCTCGTTGCCACGATGGCCTCGGCCAGCGCGTTCACGCTCCGGGTGGAGAAGAACGTCCATGTCACCAACACCCCGACAAAGGCGTTTCGGGTCAAAGCGGTGGACACCCACGAAGCCGTGGCCGTAGGGCCGTCGGGATTCGCGGTCTACACCTTCCAGGGCGAGACGACGCATCACCTGATCTGTCACAAGACGAGCAACTCCAGCACGAACTGCTTTGCCTTCTGGCCGCCGGTGTCGCCCGCCTCGGCCAAGGCGATCAGCAAGCAGTCCGGGATCACGGGCCGCCTGGGGACCTTCCGCCATCAGGGGACGCTGCAGCTGACGCTGGACGGCCAGCCGCTGTATTACTTCACTCCCGATCTGGAGGGGCACAACAAGAGGCAGGCCACGGGCGATGAGCTCAAGACCTTCGGCTCGATCTGGCATGTCGTGGCGGCCGATTCGCCCAGCCACTCGAGCGCCTCGAGCCCGGCTCCGACGATGACGACGACCACCACTACAACCCCCTACTCGTACCCCTACTAGCCGCCGTGGCCGCTCCGCCGCCTAGCTACACTTCGTGAAGCATGGCGGCGGAAGGCCTCCAAAACAAGCCCTGTGGGGGCCGTTACGGCGACATCGTCCAGTCGATCGGGCATACGCCCCTGATCGAGCTCAAGCGCCTGAGCCCCAAGGCCGGGGTCCGGATCTGGGCCAAGCTCGAGTCCCGTAACCCGACCGGCTCGGTCAAGGACCGGGTGGCCCGAGCCATGATCGAGGACGCCGAGGAGAAGGGACTCATCCAGCCCGGGCAGACGATCCTCGAGCCCACCTCGGGCAACACCGGCATCTCTCTGGCCATGATCTGCAGCCGCAAGGGCTATCCGCTCAAGGTCGTAATGCCGGAGAACGTGACCCCGGAGCGGACGCAGCTCTTGAAGATGTACGGGGCCGAGATCATCTACTCAGACGGGTCCAAGGGATCCAACGGCGCGGTCGAGATGGCGCTCGACATGGCCGAGCGCGACGCCTCGTACTACATGCCCTACCAGTACGGCAACCAAGCCAACCCGGCGGCCCACTACAACGGCACCGCGGTCGAGATCCTCGAGGAGCTCGACGAGGTGGCCGCGTTCGTGGCCGGCCTGGGGACTGGCGGGACCCTCATGGGCAATGGCCGCCGCCTCAAGGAGGAGCTGGGGGACACGGTCAAGATCGTGGCTGCCGAGCCGATGCAGGGCGAGGCGGTTCAGGGGCTCCGCTCACTCGAGGACGGGTTCATTCCGCCGATCCTCGACCTGAGCGTGCTCGACCGCAAGATCTTCGTCTCCAACACCGACGCGATCACGTTCACACGCAAGCTGCTGGATCAGGAGGGCCTGTTCGTGGGCGTCTCCTCGGGTGCCATCGCCCGCGTCGCGGTCCGGATCGCCGGCGAACTCGATGAGGGCAATGTCGTCTTCCTCGTCGCCGACGACGGCTGGAAGTACCTGTCCTCCGGGATCTACACGCGCCCCGTCGAAGAGATCGAGAATCTGGACGCCACCGTCTGGTGGTAGACGAAGAGCGAGGGGATCGGGCGGTGGTAGTTGACCCGCGCGCTGATCGGCGTGCCACCGGTGAACCGTGTTCACGTCGCCTGCTCCTAACCGGGGGCGCGGGGGCCGCGACGGCGGCGCTCCTCAGCGCCTGCTCAGGTGCCAAGCCGCTCCGGGAGAAGGTGCGCGGGGGCGGCAAGGTCTCGCGGGCTGACGTTGCACCGCTGAACACCCTGCTCGACGTCGAGCATTACGCGATCGCCGCCTATGCCGCCGGGATCCCGCTCCTGCACTCCCCGCAGGCCGAGTCGGGGATCCAGTTTCTCGCCCAGGAGCTCGCCCACGCGGTTGCGCTCTCGGATCTGGTCCGCAAGGTCAAGGGCAAGCCCCACCGGCCCCGGGCCAGCTACGACCTGGGACATCCGCAGAGCGCGGCCGAGGTCCTATCGCTGTTTCAGCACGTCGAGCAGGCACAGCTACGGACCTACCTCGCGACCCTCCCGCGCCTCCAGGGGCCGGGGTCGCGATCGGCGGCGGTCTCGATTATGGCCAACGATGCGCAGCACTTGGCCATGCTGCGCTGGCAGAGCGGCGAGTCACCCACGCCCGCGCCACTGGTCACCGGAAGCTGATGGAGCTCAGGCCGACCAGACGCCAGCTGGTGAGCGACGGGATCACGGCCGCGGCCGGAGTGGCCGGGGCGGTCAGCGCTGCCTCGGTGCTCGCATCGACGGCGTCGGCCGCGGGAGCACCCCCTCAGCTAGAGGCGATGGCGCTCACTCACGCCCTCCAGATCGAGCAGCTGCTGCTGATCGCCTACCGCCAGGTGGTGGCATCACCGGTGATCCACCCGCCCGTCGCCGGCCAGCTGCGAACGCAACTCGGTCAAGAGATCACGCACGTGGAGATCCTGCAGCAGGCCCTGGCCAGCCGGGGAGAGATCGTCCCCACGCCGCCCAACTTGGAGGCGGCTCAGGACGAGCTGAGCCAGCACCAGGTCCACTGGAGCCTGACCGACCTGCGTAACCAGCACGACTGCCTGAAGCTCCTGGTTGATGTCGAGTCGCTGGCCGAGAACGCGTACTTCCAGGCCGTCGGGGAGATCCAGGACCCGGCCCTGCTCCGAACCTGCGCCGAGATCATGGCCTGCGAGGCACAGCACTGGACCGTGTTGAGCGGATTCCTGAACCATCAGAACGTGAAGAAGGCCGTGCCCTACCCGTTCGTCGAGGGCTCGCCCTAGCCGACAGGCCGAAGCTGAGGCACGGTCGCGAAGTACCCTCGAAGCCGATGCGAATCGCCCAGGACCTGTATGACGAGATGATCGAGCACGCCCGTGAGGATGCGCCGAACGAGTGCTGCGGGATGCTCGCGTCCCGGGATGGCCAGCTGGTCAAGCTCTACCGGGCGCGCAACGCCGCGGCGAGTCCGCTGCGCTACGAGATCGACGGGGCGGATCAGTACCGGATCCAGATGGAGATCGATGACGCCGACCTGGAGCTCGGAGCGATCTACCACTCGCACACGCGCACCGAGCCGTATCCCTCCCAGACCGACATCAACCTCGCCTTCTATCCCGAGGCCCTATATGTGATCGTCGGCGTGGCGAGCGCCGAGACGGATGTCCGCGCGTTCACGATCCGGGACGGCCGCGTCGAGGAGACCGAGCTGGTCGTGGAGTGATGTCGTGGCCAGAGCCGACGACGAACTCGTGTGCCCAAGCTGCGGAGCCGCTTACGGGGCCAGCGAGCGCTTCTGCGCCAACTGCAACCTGCCGCTGACCCACTCCGCGGCAGCCGCCGCCGAGGACCCGGCGAGCGAGCTGCATCGCCGAGCCCGCAAGATCAAGCCGCAGCTCGCCGAGGGTCGCCTCGTGCGCGTCGCCGGGGGCCGGAACCAGGCCGAGGCGGAGTTCATCCAGAGCCTCCTCCTCGAAGAGGGGGTTCCCAGCGTGCTGCGCCGGAGCGCCGGGTTCGACGTTCCCGACTTCCTGGCCGCGGGGCCGCGCGACATCCTGGTTCCCGAGTCGGGCGTGACCACGGCGCGTGAAGTCCTGCTGCAGGCCGAGCTCGTCTCGGAGGCCCGTCCGCGCGCCGGGGTCGCACCGGGCCGCCTCGCAGCCGGGTTGCTGATCGCGCTCGTTCTCGGCGCCCTGATCGTCTGGGCGGTCAGCCTGATCGCCTGAGGACCGGCTGGGCCACCCCGGCCAACTGGCTCAGGTGCGTCCGCCACGCCTCCTCGGTGCGGCGAAACGGCCTTCCGTCGAAGGCGCGGGTGAGGGCCGCCCGCGGGCCCCCGGGGTGAAAGCGGCAGGCGAACTCGGCCGCTGCCCGGGTGCCCTGCTCCCGGGCCAAGAGGTCGATCACGGTCCCGCCGAGGAGCAGGGCGTCTCGGGGTCCGGGGGGAAAGCGTGGCGGCCCGCCCTCGTGGAGGCGCCGCGCGATGGCGGGACGGGCGTAGTCGGTCTGCCCGGCGAACCAGCGGGCGGCACCCTCAAGCATCCAGCCCCAGCGCAGCTCCGCCAGGGCGCGCTTTGGCGTCGGGCGAGCCGGGAGGTCGGAGTTGCTTTCACCGATCACCCGGCGGGCGTAAAGGGCCGGCGCGCTCAGCTCAAGCATCTCCCGCGACCCCGAGACGGCCGAGGCGCGGGCCTCGAGCGCCCGCGGCTCGAGCATGTGCAGCTCTTGCCGGCCGGCCCAGCCGGCCACGTACCGGCGTGCCGCCGGGGCGGTGGCCGCGCGGGCCAGGGTCACGGTGGGCTGGGCCAGTGCGAGCGACAGCGTGCTGCGATGGAGCACGACGGTCAGGCCTCCAACCGCCGCCGGGAAGTACCCGTCCAGCCGCTCTCGCGTCAGCTCGAGCGAATGGAGCACCCGCACGGCGTCGTCATGCGACGCCGAGTCGTAGCGCGCCCGGAAGGAGCGCGAGGCAGATTCGACCCAGGGCACCCCGCGAGGGGGATCAGACCATTACCGGCTGGCGGTCCGACGCGATCGCCCCAACCTCCTCCGAGGCTCGGTCGAACTCCTCGTCGGAGAGGACTGGGGTTCCCTCGAAGGGCAGATCCCGCGTGATCTCCAGCCAGGACCGGCAGCCGCCGTACTCGTCGCGGACCTTGACCGTTACCGGTCGAGGGATCCGATAGGTCCGGAGCAGGATCACGTGCAAAGGATGCCGACGCTTCCAGGCCAGCCGCTTCTCCGCGTAGTCGGTGGTCCACACGTAAAACGGGGACAGGGCGTCGACTGCGCGGCGGTCGGTCACAGTGAAGTGAGCCGCGACCTCCGCCCAGGCGCGGATCCGCACCCGGTCGGGCTGCGCGACGTCGATCCCGCGGTAGAGCGCGTCCGGTGCCGGCTCATCGTCGGTCCAGACGCCCTCCTCAAGAGCCCGGACGAGCTCAGGACGGTGGGACTGGCGCACCAGGTCAGGGCGCTGATGGTCAAACGTCGGGTACAGAAAGAAACGCTCGTAGTCGAGCTTGAAGTGCTTTTCGGGCTCGCGGATACCGCCCTTGCGCAGGGTGAGAAGCTGCTCGCCCTCGGCGAGAGCCCGTACGGTCACGGCCCATTCTTTAAAGGCAATCGGCATTTATCAGTTTTTGGGGGGGGAGACGAGGATTTACTGGGGCAGACAAGTCCTGTGCGCGCACCTAAGTGCAACCAGCAACAGGAAGCGGTGATTGTACGTGAGTTTCACGAAAACCCCAAATCTTGCTGCAAATCTAGGGGTTTCACGGCCGTGGGCGACCTCCGCCGCCACCACGGTGCACCTGATTTCAGAGTTTGCAATCCGCCGCGCTAGCCGAAATGGGCCCAGTGAATGGCGACGATCAGAAGCAACGCCCCCAGCCCAAGCCCGATGCCGCCGACGATCACCAGGGTGTTGCTCTTGAGCCGCCCCACCGAGGCCGCGGCCAGCCATCCGCCGGCGAGGAGGAAGAACAGGAATCCCAGCTCGGCGAGGCGCACGCCCGTGTGGTGGCTCAGGCCGAGGAGCAACATGTGGCGCCATTCTCTCGCCCCACCCGGTGGCGTGTAAAGCCAGGCTGGCGGCGTTCAGCGAAGCACGCGCTCGAGCGCCGACCGGTCCGCTGGCTCGCCGTGCGCCGGCAGCACGAGCTCAACCGGGAGGTCGAGCAATGGACGGAGCCGTCGGATCACATCCTCGCGGGTCACGTGTTTGCGTCCGCCGAGCTGGATGTCCAGCCCACCGCCGAAGTCCGAGAGCGAGTCGCCGGTGACGATCGAGTTGATCCATGGCAGCCAGAGGATGAGGTCGTTGTCCTCGCGGCCGGCGTATGCGTGGATGCGGAACGGCCAGGCTCCCGGACCGTGGAAGTGTGCTTCGCCTTCACCCGCGCGCAGCCAGGCGAGGTCGGGGCTCTCCATGCCACGCACGCGGTCTGGGTCGACGCCGAACTTCTGCACCCAGTCCGGCCATGTGTCGGCGGGCGGCGTGTACACCGGCAGCCCGATGCCGCGGGCGTCGCGATCGTGGTAGGGCGCGGTCAGAACGACGGCGCTCGCGCGCTCGCACAGCTCTCCGGGAACCGAGAGCGGATCGAACAACAGCAGCTCGTCGCCCAGCTCGACTGCATACGAGGACACAAGCTCGGGCCACGGACGCGTCTCGTCCCATCCGGGATGCGGCGATTGCCAGTGCCAGACACCAGGGCGTAGCTCACGCATGGGAGCGTGCGACGGCGGGCGGATTGAACTGTGGCAATTCGCTCCCACCTGTGGGAACCAAATTGCCACGCTTCGCACTCAACGCTAGAGCCGAAATCCCGCTTGGCCCTCAAGCACCTCGATCAGCGCCGCGAAGTCGGCGTCGCCGAGGCCCCGGCCGCTGGCCGCGGTGAGAATCTCGCGCGTCAGGGCGGCGTATGAGAAGGGCGCCCCCACCGCCTCGCCCTCCTCCAAGCACAGGCGCACGTCCTTGAGCATGTGGTCGAGCTTGAACAGGGTCGTGTAGTCGTGCTGGCGCATCGGCTCGGCCTTGAGCGCGAGCATCGCCGAGCCCCCTGACCCGGCGGCCATGACCTCGACGAGGGCGTCGAGGTCGGCTCCCGCCCGCGCGGCCACGAGCAGCGCCTCGCCGAGCACGGCCGCGTTGGTCGCCGCCACGGCGTTGTTGATGACCTTGACCACCTGGCCTTGCCCGAGCTCCCCGGCGTACACGATCACCTTGCCCATCGCCTGGAGCACCGGCTGGGCTCGCTCGAACCCAGCCTCGCTGCCGCCGACCATGATCGTCAGCGTTCCGTCCTCGGCTCGGGGCGAGGAGCCGGTGACCGGGGCGTCGAGCAGCTCGAGGTCACGCTCGGCGAGGACCGCGCCGATCCTCCGCGCGGCCAGCGGTCCGACCGTCGAGCAGTCGATGAACAGGGTTCCCGGCGTCGCGGCGCTGGCGGCACCGCGTTCACCCAGCAGCAGCTCACGGACCTGATCGCCGTCGACGACCATCGTGACCACGACCTCGGCCTGGGCTCCAGCGTCCGCCGGAGTCTCGGCCAGCCGGACGCCGGCATGCTCAGCGCAGAACGCCTCTGCGGTCGAGCGGGTGCGGTTCCACACCGTCAACTCGAAGCCAGCGCCGGCCAGGTTGGCCGCCATCCGCGAACCCATGATCCCGAGGCCGAGGAACGCGACGCGCATCAGGCGGAACCATATCCTCCGCCTCCCGGCGTCTCGATGCGAAGACGCTGTCCGGGCCCTAACTCGCCGATCGACTTGGCCGGCAGCTCCTCGCCGTCGAGCAGGTTGCGGCCCGGGGCACCGTCCTCGCCGCCCTCAGCGCCGGGCGGAGCGTGCCGGCGGCGCTCGGTGATGAGCGAATAGCGCAGCGGTTCGAGTGCCTCGAGTTCCCGGATGACGCCGTCGCCCCCACGGTGCTCCCCGCCGCCTCCGGAATCGCGCCGCAGCGCGTACTCGACGACCCGGATCGGGAACTCGAGCTCCAGCGCCTCTACGGGGGTGTTGAGCGTGTTGCTCATCGCGACATGGACGGCGCTTGGCCCGTCCGCGTCTGGGCAGGCGCCCTGACCTCCGGCGATCGTCTCGTAGTAGACGACGTCCTCGGTGCCGAGCGTCAGGTTATTCATCGTCCCCTGGCCCAAAGCGCGGTCGAAGGCGCGCAGGACGACGTCGGCGACCCGGGATGAGGTCTCGACATTTCCCCCCACCACCGCCGGGGCGTCCTCGGGGCGCTCGCTCGATGAGCTCGCGTTGAGCAGACACCCCTCCGGGGCGATTACCTCGATCGGCCGGTAGGCGCCGGCGCTGGCGGGAATCTCCGGATCGGTGAGGACCCGGATGGCGAAGTAGCAGGCGGACCGGGTCACAGCGATGGGGCAGTTGAGGTTCCCCTCGTGCTGGGCTGCGGTCCCCGTGAAGTCGAGCGTCAGCTCGTCGTTCTCCACCCGGGCCTCGAGCACGATCTCGAGGTCGCCCTCGGTGGCCTCGAGGACATCACGCGCGGTGCGGGTGCCGTCCTCAAGCTCACTCAGGCAGGCTCGGGTCCGGCGCTCGGCGTAGTCGAGGACCTCGGTGAAGGCCTCCTTGAGATCGGCGTGGCCGACCCGTTCGTGAAGCTCGGTGAGGCGGCGCGCGCCGACGCGCACCGATGCCAGCTGGGCTCGCAGATCGGCCCGGCGCTGCTCAGGCTGGCGCATCTGCTCGCTGAGCTCTCCGAGCGCCTCATCGTCGAGCACGCGGGGCTCGATGACGACGCCCTCGTCGGCCAGCCTCCGGCTGTCGGCGGGCATCGACCCGGGCGTGGGACCGCCCACGTCGGCGTGATGAGCGCGGTTGGCGGCAAAGGCGAGGAGCTCCTCGCCGACGAAGATCGGGAGGATCACGGTGATGTCCGGGAGGTGGGTCCCGCCGCGGTAGGGGTCGTTGAGGATCCATGGCCGATTGGGTTCGTGGTCCTCATCGAGGATCGCCGCGACGGCGGCCGGCATGGCGCCGAGGTGCACGGGGATGTGCTCGGCCTGCATGAGCATCTGGCCCTGCGCATCAAACAGGGCGGTCGACGCATCTCGCCGCTCTTTGATGTTGGCGGAGTGGGCCGAGCGGATGAGAACGGCCCCCATCTCCTCGCAGATGGCCCGGAGCGCGCCCGTGATCACCTGGAGCTCGACCGGATCCATCACGCTCGGGCCAGGTGGACGCTGCCGGTGTCATCGACGCTCCCCGACCAGCCCCGGGGGATAAGCACCGACGATTCAGGAAGCTCGATCACCCCAGGCCCCGTGACCTCGGTCCCCGACGGCAGGCCGCCTCCCACGACCTCAAGGTCGACGTCCTCGGAGTCCAGACGGGCGGCGCGCCGGCTCCGCTCCGGCTCCTCCTCTCCGGCGGCTCCGAGCTCGACCTCAGCTCCCGCCGTGGTGGCGGTGACCCGGATCGTCACGAGCTCGAGCGTCTGGTCGGAATCCCGATAGCCGTAGCGCTCCTCGTGCTGGGCTTCGAATGCCTCCCGGAGCTCCTCCGGGGAGGCGTCCGCCTCGCCCGACACCGCGAGCTCGAACGACTGGCCGCGGTAGCGAAGCTCGAAGGTGGCCTCGAGGTCAGCCTCCGGCTCGCCGAGCGCCCGGCGGGCCTGATCTCCGAGCCGGCGCACCTCCTCCTCGACCGCCTCCCCGGTGATCTCCTCGCCGCTTAGGAGCACCGTGCGCTGCGCGTCACGCCGGCGCTGCGAGACGACGAGCCCCACCGCGGCGAGGACCCCGGAGGCGCGTGGGCAGAGGACCCGCTCGATCTCGAGCTCCTCGGCGATCTGGACGGCGTGAAGCGGTCCCGCGCCTCCGAAGGCGAGCAGGGCGTAGCGCCGCGGATCGATCCCCCGCTGCACGGTGACGACGCGCAGGGCGCGCACCATCTCGGCCCCGGCGATGCGGCGAATTCCGTCGGCACAATCGAGCGGTTCCATGTCGAGCTGAGAGGCCAGCTCCCCGATCGCCGTCTCGGCGGCGTCGCGGTCCAGCTCGACCCCACCGGCCAACGGCGTCGCCGGGTCCAGGTAGCCGAGGAGGAGGTTCGCGTCGGTGACGGTCGGCTCGGTGCCGCCGCGCCCGTAACAGGCCGGCCCGGGATCGGCACCCGCCGAGCGAGGACCGACGCGAAGCGCGCCGCCGCCGTCACGCCAGGCGATTGAGCCACCACCGGCGCCCACGGTGTGCACGGCGAGCATGGGCAGGGCGAGGGGCCGGTCGGCGATCTCCCCCGAGCTTCGCTCCTGCACCGACCCGTCATCGACGACGCAGACGTCGCACGAAGTGCCGCCCATGTCAAAGCACAACGCGTTCTCTTCGCCCGCCGCCCTGGCCACGTACGCCGCACCCGCGGCTCCCCCCGCTGGTCCGGAGAGAACCGTCCAGGCGGCGTGGCCCGCGGCGGCCTCGAGATCGATGAGGCCACCGTTGGATTGCATGATCCCCGGCTTCGGGAGACCCAGCTCCTCGGCCCGCTCGGCCAGCTGGCGGAGATAGGTGACGAGCAGGGGAGACAGGGAGGCGTCGATCTCGGTCGTCGCGGCGCGCTCGTATTCGCGAAACGTCCCCACGACCTCATGCGAGAGCGACACGTGGAGGCCAGGCAGCGCCTCGGCCAGCGCGTCACCGAGCTTCTGCTCGTGCTCGGGATGGCGGTAGGAGTGGAGGAGGACGATGGCGGCTGACTCCGCCTCGGCGTGCTTCAGCTTGGCCACGAGGTCTTCCACCGCGGTGTCGTCGAGCGGCGTCAGTTCGCCCTCGGGACCCATTCGCCCAGCCGCGGGGAAGCGGAGCTCGTCAGGGACGAGCGGGGCCGGGCGCTCAGCACACAGGCGGTAGAGCTCGGGCCGGTTCTGGCGGGCCAGCGCGATCAGGTCGGTGAAGCCCTCGGTGGCAATCAGGGCCGTCTTGGCCCCCTTGCCTTCAAGCAAGGCATTCGTGGCCACGGTCATGCCGTGGGAGAACGTCTCGATGTCGGCGGCCGAGGCGTCGGCCTGCTCAAGCACCGCCTCGACCGCCGCGATCACGCCCTGAGACTGATCTTCAGGGGTGGTTGGCGCCTTGGCCGTGACGATCCGGCCCTCGAGCGCCAGAACAGCGTCGGTGAAGGTGCCGCCAACGTCTACGCCCAGGAGCATGGCCGTGTTATAGCCATGCCGCGCTGGGCGTAATACTGGGTATCCGTCAAGCCGCGGCTACGCCACGGCCAGCTCGGCCTCGAGCTCCTCGGTTTCAGCCAAGTGCTGGTGCGACGGGCAGTAGCCGTTGTGGGGCAGCGGCATGCGCTGGCACGGGGTGCCCTTGCGCGTGCTCGCTCGGCACTGCAACGGGTTGCCGTAGGCGTCGAAGCCGTTCTGGGGCAGCCGCTTCAGAAACTCATCGGCCAGGCCCAGATACCGCTCGACTACGCGGAGGACCCGAAGCTGGGCATTCATTGGGAAGTAAGCCCGGATGTCAGCGAACAGAGTCCGCTCTGGGCGCGCGAAGTAGCGCCGATCCGTGGCCAACCGCTCGATCGCCGCCTCGCAGGCGCGCAGCACACGCTCGTGGTTGGCGTGCGATCCGCCGTGCGGATCCTCAACGATGTCGCCCGCGAGCTCCCGGTAGATCGCGCGACTGAATCGATACATCACCTACTCCTTTCGAACCCTGCCTCAGGGCGTTCCCTCGAATGGCGGCGGAGTATTCCGGCAAGTTGTGAATTGCGCCAGGCTGTAGGTATTAACTCCACGTTAAGCGAAAAGTTGGTGCGACGCGGGTGGTGTGAAGGCGCTCTGCGAGCGGCGCGACGCCGTCCCGGCTAAGCCCACATTTCGAACTCGGGCTCGGCGTCGTGGCTCACGGTTATGTGGCGCTCATCGAAGCGTGGGTCGGTCTCCGGATAGTCCCGCCGCCGGTGGGCGCCGCGGCTCTCGGTCCGGGCCAGCGCGCATTGGGCAATGAGTCGAGCCAGAGGATGGGGGTCACCCAGGAGGGCCTCGAGACCCTCGGCGTCACGCTCGAGTCCCGCGTGCTCCCACAGCGCGATGCGCGTGGCCGGCGAGGGGACGGCCGGCGCCCGGCTCGCGGCAATCGCCGAGCCCAGCGTCGCCTCGCTCGGGGCCGGCTCCCGGGCGGCCGCGCGGGCGGCGCGGGCGCCGAAGACGAAGCACTCGGTGAGCGAGTTGGAGGCCAGGCGGTTGGCCCCGTGCAGCCCCGTGCACGAGCACTCGCCGACGGCATAGAGGCCGGCCAGGCTGGCGCGCGCCTCGAGGTCGGTGGCGATCCCGCCCATCATGTAGTGCGCCGCCGGGGCCACCGGAACTGGAGTTTGGCGGGCGTCGATGCCGGCGCGGTCGAGGGACTCGAAGACGTTGGGAAAGAGCCGGGGATCGACCTGGCGCATGTCCAGGCTGACGCCGCCGTGGCCGGTCCTCTCGGCCACGGCTCGGGCGACGACATCCCGAGGGGCCAGCTCATCCACGAAGCGCCGTCCGTCGGCGTCGAGCAGAAGCGCGCCCTCGCCGCGGATGGCCTCGGTCACCAGCAGCCCGTCGGCGCCGTTGGCCGCCGCCACCGCGGTGGGATGGAACTGGACGAGTTCGAGGTCGGCCAGCGCGGCTCCGGCGGCAAACGCAAGCTGAAGCCCCCCGCCCACGGCAGCGGGGGGATTGGTGGTGCGTGACCACAACGCCGCTGCGCCGCCGGTGGCGAGCACGGTGGCGGCGCCGACCACAGCGCGACCGTCCTGGAGCACCGTGCCGACGCACCGATCTGCCGTGGTCAGGAGCGCGGCGGCGCGGCTTCCCTCGAGGACCTGGATCGCCGGCTCGGCGGCGACGACCTCGGCGAGCCGACGGATCAGTCGCTGTCCGGTGGCGGCGCCGCCGGCGTGCACGACGCGGCGAGCCGAGTGCCCACCTTCGAGGCCGAGGGCGAGACGACCATCGGGATCCCGGTCGAAGGCCATCCCCAGATCCAGGAGGTCATCAACTGCTGGTGGAGCTTCCTGGCACAGGACCCGCGCCGCGGACTCTCGGACCGCGCCTCGGCCGGCCGTGATCGTGTCGGCGAGGTGGCGCTCAGACGAATCGTCGTCGCCGATCGCCGCGGCCAGTCCTCCCTGGGCCCAGTAGGTCGAGGACTCGGCCAGGGGGGTGGCCGAAACGAGGACAACAGCCGCGCCGGCGCGCGCGGCACGAATCGCCGTATAGAGGCCGGCCGCGCCACCACCGACGACGGCAACCTGGGTTTCGAGCCGATCCAACCCCAAGTACGGTACCTGCGAATGGCGTGCGTGTTCCTCGCCCACCCGTCCTCGCTTCAGCACGAGACGGGCGGTCACCCGGAGCGCCCGGCGCGCATCACGGCGATCGAGCGGGAGCTCTCACGTCTCGACTGGCTGGGCTTCGAGCGTGTGCTCTCGCCACCCGTCGCCCTGGAGGTGCTGACCGCGGTCCATCCTGCCTCCCATGTGGAGGCGATCGAACGGATCAGCGCGGCCGGTGGAGGTGCCCTCGACCTCGACACGGTCACGAGCGCGGGGTCATTCAACGCGGCTCTCCACGCCGCGGGCGGGGCGGTGCGCCTGGTCGACCTGCTTCTCGACGGCCAGGTCGACTACGGGTTCAGCGCCCACCGGCCGCCGGGTCATCACGCCACGCGCAGCCGCGCCATGGGCTTCTGTCTGTTCAACAGCGTCGCCGTGGCGGCGCGGTATGCCGTCGAGCGGCGCGGTCTGGAACGGGTCATGATCCTCGACTGGGACGTCCACCACGGCAACGGGACGAACGACATCTTCCACGCCTCGCGGGAGGTCCTGTTCGTCTCCATCCACGAGTCGCCCCTGTATCCCGGCACGGGTCCGAGCGCCGATGTGGGCGCGGCCGGCGCCGAGGGCTTCACGGTGAACCTCCCCGTCCCCGGCGGCTCCGACGACGCCGTGTTTCGGTCGCTCATCGATCACGTTGCGCTGCCGCTGGCCCGTTTCTTCCAGCCCCAGCTCGTGCTCGTCTCGGCCGGGTATGACGCCCACCGCGACGACCCGCTGGCCACCTGTTGCGTCACCGAGGACGGCTACGCGGAGATGACGCGAGCCGTGCGGGCAGCGTGCGGGGAGCTCGGGACTGCTCTCGGCTTTGTTCTCGAAGGCGGCTATGCCCTCGAGCCCCTGGCGCGATCGGTCGCGGCGACGATGCGCGAGTTGACGCCCCAGGCCAGGCCTCCGAGCGGTCCGGCGCCGCGGCTGCCGATCGCCGAGGCGGCCCGGGAGCGGCTGGAGCGCTGGTGGCCCGGGCTCCGGCCCCGCCTCTAGCATGCGCCGGGTGAGCGTAAGCCCGGATCAGCCCGTTGCCGTGTTCGACTCTGGAGTCGGCGGGCTCACGGTCCTGCACGAGTTGCTCGTGTCGCTGCCCACCGAGGATTATCTGTACCTGGGGGACACGGCGCGCTTCCCCTATGGCGAGCGCACGCCCCAGGAGCTCGTGCGCTTCGCCCGGGAGATCGCCGACGAACTGCTCGACGCCGGAGCCAAGCTTCTGGTCGTGGCGTGCAACGCGGTCAGCTCAGCCGCCCTCGGCGAGCTCGAGCGCTACCTGGCCGACGCCGAGATCGACGTCGACGTGATCGGCGTGGTCGCGCCGGCCACCCAGCTTGCCGTGGCCGGGAGCCGCACCGGCCGGATCGGACTCCTGGCCACGCCGGCCACCGTCGCGAGCGCTGCCTACGAGCGCGCCGTCGGTGCGGCTGATCCCCACGTCCATTTGGAGAGCGTGTCCTGCCCCGATCTGGCCCCGATCATTCAGGGCGGCTTTCCCTTTGATGAGCACGTGGTCAAGACGGTGCGCCGCTACTGCGCTCCCCTGCGGGCTGCCGACGTGGACACGGTCATCCTCGGCTGCACGCACTACCCGCTGATCGCCCCGATGCTCCAGCGCACCCTTGGCCGGGGCGTGACTCTCGTGAGCTCTGGGACCGGGGTGGCCCGGAGCGTGGAGCGGGCGCTGGCCTCACGGGGGCTCTTGAACCCAAGATCCGATGAGGGCACCTACCGCTTCCTCTGCACCGCCGATGTCGACTCCTTCCGGACGCTCGGCACCCGGTTCCTCCAGATGCCGTTGGGCAAGGTGGTGCACGTGGAACTCTCGGAAAGGGCAGCGGCGTGACTACCACTCCGGGGCGGAGCTACGGCCGGAGCGCGGATCAGCTCCGGCCCACGGAGATCGAGCCTGGATTCGTCCGCACGGCCACCGGGTCGGCCCTGATCTCGATGGGCGAGACGCGGGTGATCTGCACCGCCTCGGCCCAGGCCAGCGTCCCGCGGTGGCTCGCCGGGTCCGGGCGTGGGTGGGTCACGGCCGAGTACGGGATGCTTCCGGCCTCCACGGGCGAGCGCAAGCAACGTGACGTGAGCAAGGGGCGTCCGGACGGACGCACGGTCGAGATCCAGCGTCTGATCGGACGCTCGCTGCGAGGCGCGATCGATTTCTCGGCGCTGGGGGAGCGCTCCATCTACGTCGACTGCGACGTGCTTCAGGCGGATGGAGGAACACGCTGCGCCGCCATCACGGGCGGGATGGTGGCCCTGCGGCTGGCCTGCGAGAAACTCGTGGCCGACGGCGCGCTGGAGCGCTCGCCGCTCACCGGGTCGGTGGCGGCCGTCTCGTGCGGGATCGTCGGCGGCATCCCGCTGCTCGACCTCGACTACTCCGAGGACTCGACGGCCGAAGTGGACGCCAACGTCGTCATCGCCAATGACGGCGGACTGGTGGAGGTGCAGGCGACGGCAGAGCGGACCCCGCTGTCCCGCGCCCACCTCGACGAGTTGCTCGAGCTCGCCGCGGCCGGGATCGGCGAGTTGCGGATCCTCCAGGATGAGGCGGTGGCCGCCGCCGCGGTCTGACATGTCCGCCGAGCGTGAAGCCGAGCCCGTGGACCACGCGGCCGAGCGCACGCTCGTCCTGGGGACACGCAACTCGCACAAGGTGAGGGAGGTGGCACGACTCCTGGCGCCGGCGGGGATCACGGTTGTGCCGCTGCCCGAGGGGATCGAGCTGCCCCCGGAAACCGGAGACACCTTCGAGGCCAACGCGCTGCCCAAGGCGCGGACCGCTGCCGCGGCGACCGGACAACCGGCGATCGCCGATGACTCGGGGATCGAGGCCGAGGCGCTCGGTGGCGCCCCCGGGGTTCGCTCTGCGCGCTACGCCGGCCCAGGCGCGAATGACGAGCGCAACCTGGAGAAGCTGATCCGCGAGGCTCCGCCCGGAAGCGGGCTGCGCTACGTCTGCGCCCTGGCCTCCGTGGACCCGGCCCGCCGCGAGGAGCGGGTGTTCTTTGGCTACTGCCAGGGGCGTATGGCCCCCGCGCGGCGCGGATCGGGCGGCTTCGGCTATGACCCGGTGTTCCTCCCCGACGAGATCGGCGATGGGCGCACGATGGCCGAGCTCTCCGACGCTGAGAAGGACGCCATCAGCCACCGCGGGCGAGCCGTCCGCGCCTGCCTCGACTGGCTCGGTCCGTGAGCGGTGGCACCGGTATGGCGGCGGCCGGGCGGCCCGAGCCCCGGGCCAAGGTCCGCACGGCATGGCTGTCGGTCGCCTCGAACTCGGCTCTGATCCTGCTCAAGGCGATCGCCGGGACGGTTACCGGATCGGTCGCCCTGCTCACCGAAGCCGTCCACTCGAGCATCGACCTCGTCGCCTCGATCGTCGCCCTCTTCTCGGTCCGGCAGGCGGGAAAGCCGGCCGATGAGAGCCACCGCTACGGCCACGAACGGTTCGAGAACCTGGCCGCGGCCATCGAGGGCGTGCTGATCCTGGTGGGTTCGGCGGTGATCGCCTTTGAAGCGATCCGCCGGCTCCTGGGCCACGGCAAGGTCCGCTTCGTCGGCTTCGGGATCGTGGTCGTCGCGATCTCGATTCTCGTCAATGTCGTGGTTTCGGGATTGATCTCGCGGACGGCCCGTGCGGCGGACTCCGCGGCCCTGTCGGGCGATGCAACCCACCTCCGGACCGACGCCCTAACGTCGGCCGGGGTCCTCGTCGCCCTGGTCCTGGTCAAGCTGACCGGAGCCCAGTGGCTCGATCCGACGGTGGCGCTGATCGTGGCCGCCTCGATCGTGTTCACCGGAGTGCGGTTGCTGCTGCGCTCCTCACGCGTGCTCGTCGACGAGGCGCTTCCGCCGGAGGAGGTGGCCGAGATTCGGCGCTCGATCGAGGAGCTGGCTCCCCATGGAGTCGTCGGCTATCACGAGCTCCGCACCCGCCGCGCTGGGGCCAGGCGGTACATCGACATGCACGTTCAGTTCCGCGCCGGCACCTCGCTCGAGGACGCTCATCGCACGGCTCACGAGTTGCAAGATCTGATCGGGAGCCGGCTCGGCGACGCAGACGTCCTGATCCACCTCGAGCCCCAGGACAAGGTCCGGCCCGGAGAAGAGGTGAGGCTGTCCTCGCGACGGGGTTGAGCGCGGCGGCTAGAAGAGATTGATGGCGGCGGCGACGGCCACCGCCAGGGTCACGCCGGCGTAGCCGATGTACCCCTGGATGGCGAGGATCAGGACGGTGACCAGGCAGACGAAGACTGTCGCCAGCCACCCGATTCTTGCCAGATCCACGGACCCATTCTCACCCTCGCGGGGATCAGATGCGGCGCGTTCGACCGGCGCCCGAGCGGGAATTTCGGCCGTGGTCACCAGACAATTGTCCTCTCTGTCCCGGATGCTCCAGTGTGAAAATACGCAAATTGCGGCAATCCTGGAGGCAGAATTCTCCGTTCCGTCAGGTAATCCGGCAAGAATTGGCCCCGCGGCGAAGGCAGGCGGCGGCGCGCGGCCTGTCCGGAAGCCTTGTTAACGTCGAAGATTCCTACCACCCAGTGAGGAGGGACAAGTGACCAAGTCCGAGTTTGTTGACCAGGTCGCCGACCGGGCCGGCCTGAGCAAGCGGGATGCCGGCGAGGCGGTTGACGCCGTCCTCGAGACGATCGAGAACACGCTCAGCCGAGGCGGCGAGATCTCGTTCTCTGGCTTCGGAAAGTTCAGCGTCTCAAACCGCAGCGCCCGCGAGGGCCGCAACCCGGCGACGGGCGAGCGGATCCAGATCGCGGCCTCGAAGGTTCCGAAGTTCACGGCCGGCGCCGGGCTGAAGAAGGCGGTCAAGTAACCGCCCACTCCAGCAGCCGTGCCGCGGTCTCGCGGCTCGAGGCCTTGACCGAGGCGGATGGCCAGCCATCCTTCGGCGATCGCGTCGCCGATGCGGTTGCTGAGCGCCGGTCCCAGCTGGTGCTGGGTCTGGACCCCAATCTTGCTCGGCTGTGGCCCGGAGCCGCGAGACTCGCGGAGGCGGCCGCGCGGTCCTCGGCCATACCGGCCGAACGCGCGGCCCGCGCGGTGGCGGCCCACTGTGCGCTCGCGCTCGAGGCCGTCGCTGAGCAGTGCGTCGCGGTCAAGCCGCAGGTCGCCTGCTTCGAGCGGCTGGGGCCGCCCGGATGGCTGGCGCTGGTGGAGGTCGTCGACCGAGCGCTTGACCTCGGGCTGTTGGTGATCGCCGACGCCAAGCGGGGGGACATCGACGTCACCGCCTCCGCGTACGCCGAGGCGTTCTTCGGGGTCAGTGACACGCCCTACGGGCCGGTGGCCAGCGTGGGCGCCGACGCGCTCACGGTCAACCCCCTGCTGGGGGGCGATTCGATCGCGCCGCTGCTGGAACGGGCTCGGGAGCACGGGGGCGGACTCTTCGTCCTCGTCCGAACCTCCAACCGGGGGGCCGCCGACGTCCAGGACCTGGAGCTGACGGGGGGCGAAACGGTGAGCGACCGGCTGGCCGAGATCGTCGCCCGCCTGGGCGAAAGCGGGATCGGAGCCTCAGGCCTCAGTGACGTGGGCGCCGTGGTCGGTGCCACCGTGCCGGAGAGGCTCGAGGCCCTGCGGACCCGCATGCCGCGCACGATCTTCCTACTCCCCGGCGTCGGCGCGCAGGGGGCGACGGTGGAGAAGCTGGGGCCCGCCTTCGCGCCGGGACGTGCCGGGGGACTCGTGGCCGTCTCCCGCGGGATCGTCGACGCGCACCTCCAGACGGGGGCCGATCCCGCCGAGGCGGCCCGCGCGCAGGCCGAAGCTCTGCGTGACGCCCTGTGGAGCACCGCCGCCTGAGCGGCTGAAAGCCTGCATTTTGCGCTGATTTCACAGCTATGATCGACGCGCCATGCGGGCTCGGAAAACGGGTATGCGGGCTCGGAGAACGGGGCGCTTCGTGGCGCTGCTCGCCCTCGTGGCGGTGATCGTGGCCACGGCGTTGGTCGTGCGGGCTGGGGTCAAGACCACCCATCACCTCGCCCCCAAGGGGCCGACAGTCGCGGCGAGCCCCCGGCGAGTTCCGAAGAAGCGCTTCTACGTGATCCGTCCTGGAGACACGCTTTCGACCATCTCGGTCAAGACCGGTGTGCCCGTGGCGCAGCTTGAAGCCCTCAACCACAGCCTCGCCGCCGACCCCAACGCGCTTCAGACCGGCCAGACCTTACGATTGCGCTAGTGAGAGCGAAGGCAACGGGTTGGCTCACTGTTGCCGCGCTGGCTGCCCTGCTCGGCCTGGGGGTGCCAGCCGCGGCGGCCGCAGGAGCTCCAAGCGGATCCGGCGGGAGCGCTGCGGTGAGTCCGCCCGCGCTCGACGTGCGGGCGGCCGAGATCATCGAGGCCTCGACCGGCCAGGCGCTCTACGCGCGCGACGGGGACGGCGAGCTCGCCATCGCCAGCGCGACCAAGATCATGACGGCGCTGATCACTCTCCAGCACGCCCGTCTGAGCCAGGTGTTCGCAGATCCCGACTTCTACCCGGCGGCGGTCGACTCGCAGATCGGGCTCGTGCCGGGCGAGCGAATGACCGTTCACGATCTTCTCGTCGCGCTGCTCCTGCCGAGCGCGGACGACGCCGCCGAGGACCTCGCGTCCGGAGTCGGGCACGGATCGGTCTCACGCTTCGTGGCGATGATGAACGCCGAGGCGGCACGGCTGGGGCTACGTCACACCCACTACTCGACGCCGATCGGCCTCGACACCCCGGGCAACTACTCCTCGGCGTCAGACCTCGTGGCGCTGACCCGCTACGTGAGGAGCACGCAGCCGTTCTTCCGGCAGGTGGTCTCGCTGCCGGGGGCGACCATCCGCATGGGCTCGAGCCAGCGCGAGGTCACGAACCTGAACACGCTGGTCGGCCGCGTCAGCTGGGTGAACGGCGTGAAAACCGGCCACACGCTCGACGCCGGGTACGTCCTCGTGGGGTCCGGCACACGCGACGGCATGACTCTGATCAGTGCCGTCCTGGGAGCGCCCAGCGAGTCGGCGCGTGAATCGGACACCCTCGCCCTCCTGGAGTACGGATTCGCCGAGTTCCGGCTCGTCACTCCGGTCAAGGCCGGCGCGGTCCTCGCCCGGGTGCCCGTCAACGGCTCGAGCAGCCAGACGACCCCGCTGGTGGCGGCGAGCACCTTCAGCCACGTGGTCCCGCGGAGGACCCGGATCCGTGTCCGCGTTGATGCCCCCAAGCAGCTGACCGGGCCGCTCCGTGCCGGTGCCGTCGTAGGCAGCGCGGTCGTCCTGGCCGCGGGCCACCGCCTGACGAGCCTCCCGCTGCGGCTTCTCCACGCCGTGCCAGCCCCGCCGGCCGGGATGCTGGCGGGCCTCGGTCCGGGAGGGGTTACGCTTCTCCTGCTCGGTCTGTTGCTGATCATCGGCGGCCTTCTGCGGATGCGCCGGCGGGAGCGGCGGCAGGCGCGTCCCGAGCCATCCCGGCGGCCCGCATGATCATCACCGTCACGCTCAACCCGGCACTGGACAAGACGCTTCAGGTCCCGAACTTCACTCCGGGACGCCGGCACCGGACGGTTGACCAGGTGGCCATGCCCGGCGGTAAAGGGGTCAACGTGGCCCGCGCGATCAAGCTCCTCGGCCAGCCCGTGATCGCCACCGGGATCGCCGGAGGAGCGACCGGAACACGCATCGTCGAGGCGCTGAACGACGATTCGATCCTCAACGACTTCGTCCGCATCCGGGAGGAGTCGCGGACCAATACCGCCGTGCTGGACCCGACGACGGGGGTCCAGACGGAGATCAACGAGCGCGGCCCCGAGGTCGGTCCCCAGGAGCTCGAGCTGTTCCGGGAGAAGCTGCTCTACCTGGCCAAGGGGGCGAGCATCTGCGTCTTCGCCGGAAGCCTCCCGCGGGGCGTAGAGCCGGGGGTGTACGCGGAGTTGATCCGCGAGGTCAAGCGCCTCGGCGTCACCACCGTCCTCGACACCGAGGGGGAGCCGCTGCGGCTGGGCGTGCGGGCCGAGCCGGACATCGTCTCGCCCAACGAGCTCGAGGCCGAGGAGCTCGTCGGCCAGGAGTTCAACGACGTCGAGGATCGGGCTCAGGCGGTGGTTGAGATGGTCCGCGTGGGCGCGCGGGAGGCGATCATGACGGTCCGGGACGGCTGCTTTGCCAACGTCCTCGACGAAGGTCAGACGCTCTACCGCGTGCGGGTGGGTGAGCAGGAGGCTCGTTCGCGGATCGGGTCAGGGGACGCGTTCCTGGCCGGCTACGTTGCCGCCCGCTACACGGGCCGCAGTCCGCTCGAGTGCCTTCGCTATGGCGTGGCGTGCGGAGCCGAGTCGGTCCAGCACTTCGGGGCCGGGATGATCGATCCCGGCAATGTCAATCGGCTGCTCGGCGAGGTCGAGACCGAAGAGCTCCACATCGGCGCCGAGATCAGCTGATTAAGCGCCATCGTGCGACTTCGCGCCAAGGGCGCCCGGGAGGCCGCTGCTAGCATCGC
Source organism: Solirubrobacteraceae bacterium (assembly GCA_035505215.1). GTDB lineage: Bacteria > Actinomycetota > Thermoleophilia > Solirubrobacterales > Solirubrobacteraceae > Palsa-465. The sequence continues at coordinate 80,604 of DATJQY010000024.1, forward strand.
GCCGGCGATGGTTGCCGCCCTCGTCCGTCTTTTGCACCCCTGCCTCGTGCCGTCCGCGGTGCGAATTACGATGCTCAAATGGAAGTAGAAATCGGCCGGGGAAAGAAGGCGCGACGCGCCTACGGTTTCGACGAGATCGCGATCGTTCCGTCCCGCCGCACGCGGGACCCCGACGACGTCGACATCTCGTGGACGCTGGGTCCCTACCGGTTTGAGCTCCCGCTTCTGGCGGCGGCCCTCGACGGGGTCGTCTCGCCGGAGACAGCCGGCCTGATCGGCAAGCTCGGCGGGCTCGCCGTGCTCAACCTCGAGGGCATCTACTGCCGCTATGAGGACGCCGACGAGCAGCTGGAGCGGATCGCCACGTTCTCACGGGATATCGCCACCCGGGAGATGCAGGACATCTACCGAGAGCCGGTCAAGCCCGAGCTGATCGCCCAGCGGATCAAGGAGATCAAGGAGCACGGCGTCGTCGCCGCGGCATCCCTGACGCCCCAGAAGGTCCGCAAGTACTACGACGTCGCGCTCGAGGCAGGGCTTGACATCCTGGTCATCCAGGGCACGGTCGTCTCGGCCGAGCACGTCTCGATGGACGAGACCCGCCCGCCGCTCAACCTCAAGGAGTTCATCCGTGAGCTGGCGCCGACGCCGATCGTGGTCGGCGGCTGCGCCTCCTACCACACCGGCTTGCACCTGATGCGGACCGGAGCCGCCGGCGTGCTCGTCGGCGTCGGGCCGGGCGCGATCTGCACCACCCGCGGAGTGCTCGGCATTGGCGTTCCCCAGGCCACGGCGATCGCCGATGTGGCGGCAGCTCGCTCGCAGCACATGCTGGAGACCGGCGACTACGTCAAGGTGATCGCCGACGGCGGCATGCGCAACGGCGGCGACATCGCCAAGGCGGTGGCCTGCGGCGCCGACGCAGTGATGCTGGGCTCGGCGCTGGCGCGGGCCTATGAATCGCCCGGGAGCGGTTACAACTGGGGCATGGCGACGTTCCATCCCACGCTCCCGCGCGGCGCCCGAGTCGCCACGACCCAGAACGGCACCCTCGAGGAGATCATCAAGGGTCCGGCGCGGGAAAACGACGGGACCTTCAACCTGATGGGTGCGCTGCGGACCTCGATGGCCACCTGCGGCTACCGGGACATCGCCGAGTTCAACCGAGCCGAGCTCGCGGTGGCGCCGGCGCTTCAGACCGAGGGCAAGCAACTTCAGCGTGATCAGGGGATCGGCATGGGCGCGCGCGGAGCGGCTGCGACCGTCGGTGTCACCGACTAACGCACCGACCGCCTCGCGAGCGGCCGCAGCGGCGGAGCTCACCGAACGTGAACCGGGCGGCGCAATCGCGCCCGAGGCGGCGACCGAAGAGGTCGTGGTCCTCGATTTCGGCGGCCAGTACTCGCAGCTGATCGCCCGCCGGGTCCGTGAATGCGGCGTCTTCTCAGAGCTCCTGCCCCATCACGTGGGCGCCGCCGAGGTCCTGCGCCGCCGGCCCAAGGGAGTGATCCTGTCCGGTGGACCTGCCTCGGTCTACGAGGAGGGGGCACCGCCCCTGGAGCGCGAGCTGCTGGAGCTCGGCGTTCCGGTGCTGGGCATCTGTTACGGGATGCAGTTGCTGGCGCGGGAGCTCGGCGGCCGCGTCGAGTCGGCCGAGGTGGGGGAGTTCGGGCGCTCTCAGCTCACCGTGCGCTCTGAGGGACGACTGCTCGCCGGGACGCCGGCCGAGCAGACGTGCTGGATGTCGCACCGGGACACGGTCTTCTCACCGCCGCCGGGCTTCGAGGCGCTGGCTTCTTCGACCGCCTCGCCCGTGGCCGCGTTCGAGTCGGTCGCGCGCGGCCTGTATGGAATCCAGTTCCATCCCGAGGTCCTCCACACGCCCTACGGCACGCAGGTCCTGACCAACTTCCTGGAGGATGTGTGCGGCTGCGAGTTGACGTGGAGCCCGCGCTCGGTGATCGACGAGCAGATCGAACGGATCCGGGCCCAGGTGGGCGACGGCCGGGCCATCTGCGGGCTCTCGGGCGGGGTTGACTCGAGCGTGGCCGCGCTGCTGGTCCACCGCGCGATCGGCGACCGGCTGACGTGCGTGTTCGTCGATCACGGCCTGATGCGCAAAGACGAGGGCACCCAGGTGGTGGCGGCGTTCCGGGATCACTTCCAGGTGCCGCTCGTGGCGGTCGACGCCTCCGAGCGCTTCCTGGCCCGGCTGGCCGGGGTGAGTGACCCCGAGGAGAAGCGCAAGCGGATCGGCAACGAGTTCATCCGCGTGTTCGAGGAGGAGGCCGCGAAGCTCGACGACGTCCAGTTTCTGGTCCAGGGCACGCTTTATTCCGATGTCATCGAGTCAGGCGGGGGGACCGGAGCGGCGACGATCAAGTCCCACCACAACGTCGGCGGGCTGCCCGAGGACCTTGAGTTCTCGCTCGTCGAGCCGCTGCGGGCGTTGTTCAAGGACGAGGTCCGGGCGGTGGGGGCGGAGCTGGGACTGCCGGAGCGGCTGGTCTGGCGCCAGCCCTTCCCCGGCCCTGGTCTGGCCATCCGGATCGTCGGGGGCGAGGCGACGCGGGAGCGGCTCGACACCCTGCGGGAAGCCGATTCCATCCTCCAGGACGAGATCCGGAAGGCCGGGCTCTACCGGGAGCTCTGGCAGTCGTTCTGCGTGCTGCCTGACATCCGCACCGTCGGGGTGCAGGGCGATGCGCGCACCTACGGGAACGTGATCGTGATCCGCGCCGTGACCAGCGAGGACGCGATGACCGCCGACTGGGCCCGCCTGCCCTACGACCTCCTCGAGCAGATCGCCAGCCGGATGATCAATGAGATCCGGCCGGTCGGCCGGGTCGTGCTCGACATCACGAGCAAGCCGCCGGGCACGATCGAGTGGGAGTAGCGGCTGCGCGGGGCACGCTCCGAAACCGCTATGCGATTCACGCGAGCGGTTTCGGAACGTGCACCCGCTCCGCGGCCTAGTCGAGCTTCGGAACGCTCAGCCTTGAGCCGGCGCTCAGCTCGGTGAGCGTGATGGATTTTTGGCCTCTATGGCGGAAAACTCACCAGCGTCAGCGTGAGAGTGATGGATTTGGGTCCATATAGGACCCGTTTCCATCAGCCTCATCCGAAGCCGCCGCTGGAGTGAGCGTGATGGATTTCAGCCCCTATAGGGGCGGTTTTCGATCACGCTCATGCGTTTTCGCCTCGGCCGTGCGCAGAGGCCGGCGCGAAGGCGTCGATTCGTTCGAGGATGGCGCGGGTGTAGCGGCCCAGAGGGCGGGGGAGTTGGCCGTTGGGGAACCAGCGGGTTTCCTGGAGTTCGCCGGGGTCGGGGACCAGCTCGGGCGGGCCTCCCTCGGGCGAGCCCACCTCGGCCTGGAAGCAGAAGAGCGCGTCCTTGTGGTGATCGACGACGACCTCGATCTGGCCTAGCGAGCGCCAGGAGTCGATCGAGAGCCCCAGTTCCTCCTGGATCTCCCGGGTCGCGGTGTCCGACGCCTCCTCGTTTCGCTTGCGCGAGCCGCCGGGCAGCTCCCACCCGCGTGGGCCGTAGGTATGGCGGACGAGGAGCACCTCACCCCGATGGGTGATCACGCATTTCACCCCGCTGGACTTCGGGCGGAAGAGCCACCAGTACACCCGCAGGACCTGGTAGGCGAACCGATACCCGAGCCGCTGTAGTGGCACTGGAAGGCTCACCGTTCCAGCGTACGCGGAAAGCGAATGGAATTGACTACCATGCTCTGAGCCGCGCGGACCCGCGCGGCTTGTCCATGCCATGAAGACTTATGTCGCCACACCCGCCGACCGCGAGCGCAACTGGCTCGTCGTGGACGCCACCGGGCAGACGCTCGGGCGGTTGGCCACGCAGATCGCCGATGCCCTGCGGGGGAAGCGCAAGCCGACGTACACGCCTCACGTGGACACCGGCGACTTCGTGGTCGTGGTCAATGCGGAGAAGATCTCGGTGACCGGGAACAAGCGTCAGGACAAGCGCTACTACCGTCACTCGGGTTATCCGGGCGGGCTGAAGTCCCGCAGCCTCGAGGAGATGCTCGAGCGCCGGCCCGAGGAAGTCATCCGACTGGCGGTCAAGGGAATGCTGCCCCGCAACCGACTGGCCCGCAAGCAGCTGACCAAGCTGAAGGTGTACGCCGGCCCGGAACATCCGCACGCCGCACAGCAGCCTCAACCGATGGAGATTCAGTCTTGAGCGAGACACCTGAAGAGCCTGAGCGGACCCCGTCCGAGTCCGAGGAGCCCGCCGGCGCCCCCGAGGCCGCGGGCGCACCCGACGCTGAGTCCGCGGGCGCTGAGGCGCCGACGAGCGAGGGCGACGAGCAGGCCGCGCGAGCGGACTCATCGCCGGATGCGCCCACGGAGGAGACGTCGGACGTGGCCGCCGAGGAGGCTCCTGCCGCTTCCGAGGATCCGGTCGCCGAGACGCCTCCTGCGGAGGCGATTCCTTCCGAGCAACCTGCCGCTACTGAGCAGACGGCCGCTGCCGCGCCGTCCGAGCCGCCTGCCGCTGCCGAGCCCACCGCCGAGTCCGACGAGGTCGAGCTGGCGCCGCGGGCCAAGCCGGAGATTCCAGGCGCTGACCTGATCCCCGATGTGGCGCCGGAGGACGAGCAGTACCTGGATGCCGAGGCGCGGGCTGCGGCTGAGGCGGAGGCCGAGGCCGCCGCCGAGCGTGCTCGGGCCGAGGCTGAGGACGAGCAGGCCAGGCCGATCGCCGATGCGGCCATCGATCTCGCGGCCGGGGCGCGCTACACGGCGACCGGCAAGCGTAAGACGGCGGTGGCCAGGGTCATTCTCAAGCCGGGCAAGGGCGAATACGTGATCAACGGCAAGACGCTCAACGCGTTCTTTCCCCGGGACACGCTGCAGCGGATGATCCGCCAGCCACTGGAGACAGTCGGCTACGAGGCCCGGATGGACGTGGTGGCTCGCATGCATGGAGGCGGTGTCGCGGCTCAGGCCGGGGCGCTGCGCCACGGCATCTCCCGCGCGCTCATCGTGGCCGACCCCAATCTGCGCGGTGAGCTCAAGCGACGCGGCTACCTGACCCGTGACCCGCGGGTCAAAGAGCGCAAGAAGGCCGGGCTCAAGAAGGCGCGCAAGCGTCCGCAGTTCTCGAAGCGCTAACCGGACGCGTCGGCCGGAGGATGGCGCGCCAGCTGTTCGGCACCGATGGTGTCCGCGGACGAGCGGGAGAGTTCCTGAGCGCTGAGCTGGCGCTGCGGATCGCTCGCGCAGCGGTCGGGCACGTCGGGATCGAGCGTCCCCAGGTCCTGATCGTCCGCGACACACGAGAGTCCGGTGACATGCTCGAGGCCGCCATCGCCGCCGGGGTGGCGGCAGGCGGTGGCGATGCGCTGCTCGGCGGAGTCCTGCCGACCCCGGCGGCGCCGCTGCTCGTGCGGCGCAACGGCCTGGCCCTCGGGGTGGTCATCTCGGCCTCGCACAATCCGTATCAGGACAACGGCATCAAGCTGTTCGGGCCCGACGGCTTCAAGCTCCACGATGACACCGAGCACGAGATCGAAGAAGAGCTGGGGCGGCCTGTGGAGGCGACCGCACGGGTCGGACGCATCCACCGCCTCCATGGAGCTCTGGAGGATTACCTGCGCGAGCTCCACGACCGCTTCCGGGACCTCGATCTGAGCGCCCGGCGGATTCTCCTCGACTGCGCCAACGGCGCCACCTATCAGGCGGCCCCGGAGATCTTCCGCCGGCTCGGTGCCCACGTCGACGTCCTGGCCGACCAGCCGGACGGACGCAACATCAACGCCGGGTGCGGATCGACCCACCTGGAGAACCTGACCGGGTCGATGTCGGCCGGTGACCACGACGTGGGGTTCGCCTTCGACGGCGACGGCGACCGCGTCCTGGCCGTTGACCGCACCGGCGCCGTGGTCGACGGGGACGAACTGATCGCGCTGGCGGCGCTCCACCTCCGGGAAACCGGTCGGCTCCCCGGTTCGGGCGTGGCGGTCACGGTGATGACCAACTACGGCTTTCACCAGGCCATGGCCGATGCCGGGATCACCGTCGCCACCACGACGGTCGGCGACCGCTACGTGCTCGACGAACTCCGCCGGCGCGGGTGGGCCCTCGGCGGCGAGCAGTCCGGTCACATCATCGAGCTCGGCTTCTCGCCCTCGGGCGACGGGATCGCCAGTGCCCTCCTGGCCCTGGAGGCGCTGGGCGAGGGGCGGCTGGAGGAGCGGCATGCCATGGAGAAGCTCCCCCAGCGCCTCGTCAACGTCCGGGCCCAGGACCGGACCGCGCTCTCCGGCGCCATGGACCATCCATCGGTGCAGGCCGCCATCGCGGCCGAGGATTCGGGTCTCGAGGGCCGCGGACGAGTTCTGGTCAGGGCTTCGGGGACGGAGCCATTGATTCGCGTCATGGTGGAGGCGCCAAGCGAGCAGGAAACCGACGCGGTGTGCACGCGGCTCACGCAAGCAGTCGAGGACGCACTCGCCGGTTGAGGCTTCCCCGCGCGCGGAGCCCGGGGCTGGGTCTTCGGCTCGATCGCTTCGAGCTTTGTGTGCTCCTGGCCTTCGCGGCCGTCTCGGTGTGGGTCCTGGCCCTGGATGTGGGACAGGTCATCGCCCACGGCCGCCTGTGGACCGGGACCGATGGTGTGTACCTCGTCGACCAGCTCCAGTATCTGGCCTGGATCCGAGACGCCTCGCACCACATCCTGATCTCGAACCTGTTCGTACTCCGCCCGACGCCGCACGACTTCTTCCAGCCCGCGATTGTTATTTCGGGCGGCCTGACCGCGGTTGGTGTCCCCGCCTGGCTATCGCTTCTGCTCTGGAAGCCGGTGGCGGTGGTGGCCTCGTTCTACGCCATCCGGGCCTATGTCTGGCGTCTAGTGCCGGGGCGTGACGGGGCACGAGCCGCCCTCGTCCTGGCCATCTTCTTCGGCTCCTTCACGATTCTCTATGGGTCGGCCGGGACGATCGGCGACCTGTTCCTGGGCTTCGTCTCCTGGGGCTACGTGTTCGCCCTGCTCTCGCTGGCGTGCCTGGTGGCGGCGCTCCTGGTCCACGAGCGTCTGCGCGTCAGCGATCGCATCGGCTGGCTCCCCGGCGGCCTCGGCGCTCTGGCCAGCATTCTCCATCCCTGGCACGGGGAACTGCTGATCGTGACCGTGATCGTGGCCGAGGCGTTTATGTCGAGGCGCACCCTCCAGCCTCGGCGGCTCGCGCTGGCCGCGCTGACCGTGGTTTTGACTGCGCTGCCGCTGCTCTACTACGAGCTGCTGGATCGCCTCGACCTCTCCTGGCGGCTGGCTCGCGTGGCGAGCAAGCACTCCTTCGCGCTCGGCTCGATCCTGCTGGCACTGGCGCCACTGCTCATCCTGGCCCTGTTCGCCCGGCGCCCGCGCAGCTTCCTCGCTGCCACCGCACCGGCCTGGGTCATCGCTTCCCTGGTCGTCTACGCGGTCTCGGCGAGTGGGGCGGCGGCGACGCCGCTGCACGCCTTCGAAGGCGTGACGATTCCGCTCGCCGTCCTCGCCGTCCAGGGATGCCAGCGCCTAGGGTGGTCCCGAATTCCCCACCACCGCCTGGCGGCAGGAGTGCTGATCGCGGCCTTCACGCTGCCCGCCTTGGCCTACCAGCTCCGGGACGCCCGCAACCTCGTGGCCTACCAGCCCGCCCGCGCGGCCTTCATCCTCCCCGATGAGCGGAACGCCCTGCGTTACCTGGCCGACGATCCGACCCCGGGGGGCGTGATGGCGCGAAGCTACCTCGGGGCCCTGGTGCCCGCGGCCACGGGGCGGCACACGTTTGTCGGCGACTGCCTGTGGTCAGAGCCGCACTGCTCAGACCGGCTGGTCACGGTCAGAAACCTGTTTACGGGCGGGCTGAGCGCTTCGGCGGCGCGAAGAATCGTCCTGGGCAGCCGCGCGCGCTTCCTGCTCGCCGACTGCCGGCCCACGACAAATCTGAGCCAGTTGCTGGGCCCGGTGATCACCGCCGAGCACCGCTTCGGGTGTGCCCGCGTCTACCAGCTGCAATGACCAGGCCGGTCAAGCGCCGTAGCGGCCTCTAACATCTGGTTTTCGTTCTCCGGTCCGTTAGGGGGACGCGGGCCGCCGCTGCGGCTCGGTGCGGCAACCACACGCAGGAGAGAGCACTGATGTGCGGAATCGTCGGCTACGTCGGTCCCAGGCGGGCACGCCCCCTGCTTCTGGCTGGACTCGAAAAACTTGAGTACCGCGGCTATGACAGCGCCGGCATCTCGGTCCTGAATGGGGACCAGATCGAGACGGTGCGTGCCGTGGGCAACCTGAGCGCGCTGCGCCAGGCCATGGCGGCCAACGGATCGGCGGCGACGGACTCTCACGAGGCCGCGCTGGCGCTGGCCGAGCCGCCCGGGACCGGTATCGGCCACACCCGCTGGGCCACGCACGGCCGCGTGACCGAGGAGAACGCCCATCCCCACTTCGACACCGCCGACCGGATCCACATCGTGGTCAACGGGATCGTCGAGAACTACCTCGAGCTCAAGGAGCGGGTGGCCGCCGAGGGCGCGCATTTCACCTCTGAGACCGATGCCGAGGTGATCGCCCACCTGGTCGCCCACCACTACGACGGCGACCTGGTCGAAGCGGTCCGCTCGGCCTACCTCGAGCTGCGCGGCCACTACGCCTTCGTGGCCATGAGCGCCGATGAGCCGGGTGTGATCGTCGGGGCTCGCAAGGAGTGCCCGCTGATCGTCGGACGGGGTGAGGGCGAGCAGTTCATCGCCTCGGCCATCCCCGCCTTCCTGCGCGAAACTCGTGCCGTCCAGTACATCGAGAACGACGAGCTGGTCATCCTGCGTCCGGAGGGCGTGCGCTTTCTCAGCGTCGACGGGGCCGAGCGCGAACGCGAGGTGGTCGAGGTCGACTGGGACGCCGAGACGGCCGAGAAGCAGGGCTATGAGACGTTCATGCTCAAGGAGATCCACGAGCAGGCGACCGCCGTGGCGGAAACGATTGGCGAGCGGGCGGCGCGGGAATCAGGCATCGACCTGGGCGATCTCGGCACCATCGATACCGAGTTCCTCCGTACACTGCGGCGGGTCGTGGTGGTGGCGTGCGGCACGTCCTACCACGCTGGGCTGATCGGCCGCTATGCGATTGAGGAGTGGTCGCGGGTTCCCGTCGAGGTGGAGATCGCCTCCGAGTATCGCTACCGCAACCCGATCGTGGGCGCGGGCGATCTCGTCATCGGCATCTCTCAATCCGGCGAGACGGCGGACACGCTGGCCGCCATGCGGACCGCTCGGAGCCGGGGGGCCAAGGTGCTCGCGATCACGAACATCATGGGCTCCCAGGCCACGCGCGATGCCGACGGCGTCCTATATACACGCGCGGGCCTCGAGATCGGCGTCGCGGCCACCAAGACCTTCATCAGCCAGGTCATCGCCATGTACCTGCTGGCCCTGCGGCTGGCCGAGCTCCGGGAAAGCCTCGATGAGCCCACGCTCGCCGCCACTATCGCGGAGCTCAAACGGCTGCCCCACCTGATCAACGAGGTGCTTAAGCACGCCGATGAGGTGGCCCAGCGGATCGCCGAGGAGACCCGCGGCGCCGAGTTCTTTCTCTACCTGGGCCGCCACGTGGGGCTACCGGTGGCCCTGGAGGGCGCGCTCAAGCTCAAGGAGATCTCCTACACGGCGACGGACGCCTACGCCGCGGGGGAGATGAAGCACGGACCGATCGCGCTGCTCGACGAGAGCACGCCCGTCGTCGTGGTGGCCACCGACTCACCGGTACTCGAGAAGGTCGTCTCGAACATCGAGGAGGTCCGCAGCCGAGGCGCGCGCGTGGTGGCAGTGGCCAGCCAGGGCAATGACGAGATCGCCCACCACGCCGCCGACGTCATCAGCGTCCCGAGCACGCACTGGATGCTGGCGCCGGCGCTGGCCGTGATCCCGCTCCAGCTCCTCGCCTACTACATCGCCCAACACCGGGGGCTCAACGTCGACCAGCCGCGCAACCTGGCCAAGACGGTGACCGTCGAGTGACGAGAATCGGGATCGACCTGCTGGAGGTGGAGCGGCTCGAGCGGGCGCTCGAGCGCCGGCCCCGCCTGGCGGAGCGGCTGTTCACCGAGGCCGAGCGCGAGTACGCCGCCCAGCGGGCCCGCCCCGGCCAGCATCTGGCCGCCCGGTTCTGCGCCAAGGAGGCGGTGGCCAAGGCCCTGGGGCTGGAGGCCTGGAGCTTCCGCGACGTCGAGGTCCTGAGCGATGGGGGGCGGCCGTCTGTCCGGCTCTCCGGCGCCGCCGCTGAGCGCGCCGGCGAGCTGGGGCTCCAGGTCGATGTGTCGCTCACCCACAGCCGCCGCGACGCCGCCGCGGTGGCGATCGCCGCGTGACGCACCTTCCCGACTGGCTCGATCCCCTCCCGGACGCCGCCGAGCAGCGGGCGCTCGATGAGTGGGCGATCGGCGAACGCGGGATCCCGGGGCTCGAGCTCATGGAGCGGGCGGGCGCGGGGTTGGCCGAGGTGGTGTCCGGGCTCGTGCTGAGCGGCACGATCACGGTGGTCTGCGGCAAGGGGAACAACGGCGGCGACGGCTTCGTGACCGCCCGGCGGCTGCGCGAACAGGGCCGGGAGGTACGCGTTCTGCTCCTGGGATCGCCCGACGATCTCCAGGGCGATGCCGCTGTGAACTGCCAGCGCCTGCCCGGGGAAGCGCCCCAGGCATTCGATCCCTCCCACCTCGAAGGCTCGGCGGCGATCGTGGACGCCATCCTCGGTACCGGCTTCAGCGGCGAGGCTCGGGAGCCCGCCGCGGGAGCAATCACCGCGATCAACCGGGCCACCGACAGCGTCGTCATCGCCTGCGACGTCCCCAGCGGGGTGGACGCATCCACGGGCGAGGTCCACGGGGCGGCCGTATGCGCCGCCGCCACCGTGACCTTTGCCGCCGGCAAGCCCGGGCTCTGGATCGCCCCCGGCAAATCCCACGCCGGCGAGGTGACGGTGGTGGACATCGGAATCCCATCCGGCGGGCCGGTTGATCCGGCCATCGGGCTCATCTCCGACCGGGCCACGCAGGCGATCCCCCGCCGGGGCCGCGAGTCGACGAAGTTCGCCGCGGGCAGCGTGCTCGTGTGCGGCGGCTCGACCGGCCTGACCGGCGCGCCGAGCATGGCCTCCGAAGCGGCCGCGCGGGCGGGAGCCGGGTACGTCACGGCGTGCGTTCCGAGCTCGCTGAACCTGATCTTCGAGATCCGGCTGCTCGAGGCGATGACCGTCCCGCTCCCGGACACCGATGGCTCGCTCGAGCCAGCCGGGGCGGCTGCGGTGCTTGAGCGCGCCGAGCGCTCAAACGCGCTCGTGCTGGGGCCGGGGGTGGGACGTGAGTCCGGTGCCTTCGAGCTGGTGAGAGACCTGGCGCGCCGCGTCCCGCTCCCCCTGCTCCTGGACGCCGACGGGCTGAACGCTCACGCCGGGAGGCTCGAGGCGCTGGCCGAGCGTGAAGCACCGACCGTGCTCACGCCCCACGCGGGCGAGTTGGCCCGGCTCCTCGATTCGGACTCGAAGACGATCGAGGCGCACCGGCTGTCCTGCGCCCGGCGGGCCGCTGATCAGGCGCAGGCGATCGTCGTCCTCAAGGGCGACGACACGCTGGTCTGCCATCCCGATGGCCGCGTGGGGGTGAGCCGCGGGGGATCCGCGGCCCTGGCCACCGCGGGGACCGGCGACGTTCTCTCCGGGGTCATCGGCGCCTACCTGAGCAAGGCGATGGACCCGTTCCACGCCGCCTGCGCCGGGGTCCTCGTTCACTCCCGGGCGGGGCGGCTGGCGGCGGAGACGATCGGAGCCGAGGGCGTGATCGCGCGGGATGTGATCGACCTGCTTCCCCGGGCGCTCGCGACGAGCTAGGTGGCCATGCCTGCGCGCGCCCTGGCCCGGGTCAACCTCGCGGCGCTTAAGCGCAATGTCGCGCGGCTCCGCGACGAGCTTCGGGGCGCGACCGAGCTGTGCGCGGTGGTCAAGGGCAACGGCTACGGGCACGGAGCGGTGGCGTGCGCCGAGGCGGCGCTGGCCGGCGGCGCCACCCGGCTGGCCGTGGCCACAGCGGGCGAGGCGGTCGAGCTCCGGGACGCCGGGGTGAGCGCCCCAGTCTTGGTCATGGGTGCCCTCACCGGCGAGGAGCTGAGCGCCGCCCTCGATGCCTCCTCGGAGGTCGTGGCCTGGACGCCCGAGTTCGTGGCCGCGCTGGCGGCGGCGGCGCACCGGGATCAGGTGGTGAATGTCCACGTCAAGCTCGACACCGGGATGGGGCGGCTCGGCACCCGGGACCCCGCTGAGGCGCTCGAGGTGGCGGAGCGGATCGCCGCCGGGCACGGGCCGCTCCGGCTGGCCGGGGTCATGACCCATCTCGCCACCGCCGGAGAGGATCCCGAGTTCGTGGCCGCCCAGCTGGATCGCTTCACGCCCGTGGTCGAGCAGCTGCGCCCCCGCTTCCCCGGCATCCAGGCCCACGCGGCCAACAGCGCCGCCACCTTGACCGAGCCACGGAGCCACTTCGACTTCGTCCGTTGCGGGATCGCCGTCTACGGCTGTGACCCCATGAACGAGGACCCCCTGGCCCGGCGGCTCGAGCCGGTGCTGGAGCTCACCTCATACGTGGCCGCCGTCAAGGCGGCGGCGCCCGGCGACAGCGTGGGCTACGGCCGGACCTTCATCGCCCGGGAGCCGACCTGGATCGCCACCGTCCCCATCGGCTACGCGGATGGGATCCGCCGCGGGCTCAGCAACAACTGTGATGTCCTCGTGGGGGGGCGGACATATCCGCTCGTCGGCACCGTGAGCATGGACAACGTGACCGTCGATCTGGGACCCCAGCCCTCGGTGTCCGTGGGCGAAACCGTCACGATCATCGGCACGCAGTCCGAAGCGCGGCAAACCACTGAGGAGCTGGCCCGGCGAATCGCCACGATCAACTACGAGATCGTGACTGGGGTCTCCGCCCGCGTGCCCAGGGTCTACCACCGCGACGGGGAACCGGCGTGAATGAGCAGGCGCTCGATCCGCTCGCGGCGCTGCGGACGATTGAGGTTCGGAGCTGGCTGGTCGGTGGCGCCGTGCGCGACCGCCTGCTCGGCCGGCCGACCGCGGATTACGACGTGGCGGTGGCGGGCGACGCCAAGCGCGTGGCGCATGAGCTGGCCCGGCGCGTGCCCGGGCATCCGTTCGAGCTCTCGGAGGGATTCGGAGCCTGGCGAGTCGTATCCCGCGACCGGCGCTGGAACATCGACCTGCTCCCGCTGGCCGGGGAGGGAATCGAAGCTGACCTGGCCCGCCGTGACCTGACCGTCAACGCGATGGCCCAGACGCTGCCCGAGGGCGCGCTGGTTGACCCCTTCGGAGGGGCGCACGATTTGGCCGCGCGGCGCTTGCGGATGGTCGGGCCGGGGGCGTTCACGGCGGATCCGCTGCGATCGCTGCGGCTCGTCCGGCTGGCCTGTGAGCTGGGCTTTGAGATCGAGCCTGCAACCGCGGCCCGCGCTGCCGACTCGGCGGCGGCGCTCGCCGGCGTCGCGGCTGAGCGCGTGTTCGCCGAGCTCAAGCGGATCGTCGTCTCCGAGCGCGCGCCCGCGGGCCTGCACCTCATGGAGGAGCTCGGGCTCACCCCGGTGATCCTGCCCGAGCTGAGCGCGCTGCGCGGCATCGAGCAGAGCGCCTATCACCACCTCGACGTCTACGAGCACACGCTGGCTGTGCTCGCCCAGGCGATGGAGCTGGAGCGCGATCCCGAGGCCTACCTCGGCCCCCGGGCCGGGGCCGTGGACGAGTTCCTGTCCGCGGGGCTCGCCAACGAGCTCACTCGCTGGCAGGCGCTGCGGTTCGGGGCGCTCCTACATGACATTGCCAAGCCGCTGACGCGCGGGGTGACGCCGGAGGGCCGCGTCACCTTCATGGGACACGATGCTCTGGGCAGCGAGCTGGCGCGCTCGATCCTCCTTCGCCTGCGGGCGAGCGACCGGCTGGCCGAGCACGTGGCGGGCCTGGCCCGCAACCACCTACGCCTGGGCTTCCTTGTCCACGAAGCGCCGCTCTCGCGGCGCGCGGTCTACCGCTACCTGCGCCAGTGCGCGCCCGTCCAGGTCGACGTCACCGTGCTCAGCGTGGCGGATCGGATGGCCACCCGAGGGCGGAACGCGGATGTGGCGATCCGGGCGCATCTGGAGCTGGCGGGGCGGATCCTCGGCGACGCGCTTCAGTGGGCCGAGCGGCCGCCCCGGGTGCCGATCCGGGGCGATGAGCTGGCGGCCGCGCTGGGCGTAACCCCGGGGCCGGAGCTCGGAGTGATCCTGGCCGAGCTCGAGGAGGCGACGTTCGCGGGCGAGGTCACCTCGTCGCAGGACGCGATCAGCCACGCTCAGGAGCTCCTGCGGGCGCGCTCCGGCTGACGCCGCCGATCGGGGCCGCATACCCCGTGTTTGAGGGCTTTTCACAACGGAGTGCCGGTGGCCTTGATACGGTTCCGGCGTTTGGAGGTGCCTGCGGGCCATCCGAACTTGTTCGAAAGCAGGAACACAGAGGGGAATCGATGGCAACGGGTACCGTGAAGTGGTTCAGTGACGACAAGGGCTTCGGCTTCATCACGCCTGATGATGGTGGCCGTGATTTGTTCGTCCATTTCACTGGCGTCGCCGGGGACGGCTATCGCTCGCTCGCCGAGGGAGCCAAGGTCTCTTACGAGGCTGAAGAGGGTCCGAAGGGCCCCAAGGCCGTAAACGTCACCAAGATCTAGCTTCTTTTCCCCTGAGTTTCGGCCGGCGCAGTGCATCGGTGCATGCGCTTCGATGGCCGCTGGGCCGGGCGGCCGACGCAACTGCTGCCGCTACGTCGTGTTGAATGGTGGATATGCGAACTACTTCACGCTTGGCCGTAGCGGCGGTAACTGCCTGCGCGGCGCTTTTTGCCACCGCCGCCCTGGCCGCTACGCCGACGGAGCTCGGCGGCACCGTCGAGTTGGGAGCCACCAAGTCCCCGGTCATCGCGCCGGTCTGCCCGCCCGGAGTCTCGACCTCCAACTGCACCATCATCCTCACGCGCGTCACCGGGCTCCAGACGATCCGAGACGGCTCCACGTATCCGACCAAGGTCACGCAGCGGGGCATCGTCAGCGCCTTCACCGTCGGCCTCGCCCAGCTGTCGACGAGCAAGTCGACCCAGAACAGCATCATCCACTACCTCGACACGACCTACGGGGGCACCTCGCGCGTGGCGCTCACTGTCCTGGCCCCGGGGGGAGGTAAAAAGACCCAGTGGCGCTGGAAGGTCGTGGCTCAGAGCCCGATCTACCACGTCGAGCCCTATCTGGGCTCGGTGGTACGGATCCCGCTCGCCACGAGCCTGCCCGTGGTCCCGGGTGACGTCGTCGCGCTGACCACACCGACGTGGGCGCCCGTCCTCTCCATCGACCTGGCCGCCAAGTCGTTCGCCTACCGTCAGAGCCGGCAGTCGAACTGCAACCATCCGCCGGCGAGTAGTCAGGCCCAGCTCACGCTGGCCGAGAACGTCAGCTACGGCTGCGACTACCCGGGGACGCGCCTCGAGTACTCGGCCACCGAGGACCTGTACCCGCTGGGGACCGTCCCGGTCACGGGTTAGCCGGGCGGCCGCTGGCTAGCAGGCGCCGGGGTTCTGCTGACAGAAGGCGGAGCTGAGGCCGGCGCCGCCGCTGCCCGATCCCGAGGAGCTGCCGCCCGAGCCCCCGCCGCCGGTGGATGTAGCAGTACCGCCGCCGGCGGTCCCGCTGGGAGTGCCGGTGCTGGCTCCGCCGGAGCTAGGGCCGGCGGGTGCGCCGCTGGAGGAGGCGTCTGAGGAGGCGGATCCGGTGGCCGCGGTTTCGCCCGAGGTGTCACTCGAGCCGCTGCCGGTGGCGGCCGTGGTGCCCGTGGCGCCGGTGGTGCCGGTGTTCCCGGTACCGGCGGGGGCGGGGGCGCTGGCATTGGGCACCGTCATCGATGGAGTCACCGAGTTATCGGCGGATGCGCCGCCGCCGCTGCCGCAGGCGGTGAGGCCGAGGGCCAGGGGGCCGGCGAGGAGCAGCGCGAGCATCGTGGATCGAGAAAGCACTCCGGTGAACCTCCCTTGGCGTCAGGAACCCAGGGGTTCCATCCGCCGGCCGCAGTGAGGGCAGTCGTTCAAATCCTTCTGGCTCAGCTGGTCGCACCAGTTGCAGAAGCGCAAGTTCTCCACTGACCAGGGCAGTTCGGAGCTGGTGGGGGCAAGGGGAAGCAGCTCCGCGACGACCTCGAGCTCCTCGCCGGTGTCGCGATCGACGTAGGCGCGGTCGGGCTCGGCTTCGATGATGACCTCGCGGCCGGTGGAGGGCGTCCGCATGCGGTACTTCTGGCGCGTCCTCATTCGGGGGCATGCTAGCGAGGCCTCTTATAAAGTGCCGCCCTCATGATGAGAGGTCTCGATCGCGGGCGCCGGACCCTCGTGGCCATTCTGCCGCTGGCGCTGATGCTGGTGGCGCTCGGTGGCTGCGACGTCAAGCACCCGGTGGCGAACCTCGTCCACGGCAAGCAGCTGTTCGTGTCCAAGTGCGGCGCCTGCCACACCCTGAGCCACGCCAGCACCACGGGAACGGTGGGGCCGAACCTCGACGTCGCCTTCCGGCAGGACCGGGCGGACGGGATCAAGAGCGCCTCCATACAGGGCCTGGTCGACTTCTGGATCCAGTACCCGAACGCCGACCCGGATAGTGGGGCCGTGATGCCCGCCGGCCTGTTCAAGGGGCAGGACGCAGAGGATGTGGCCGCCTACGTGGCTGCCGTGGCCTCTCGGCCCGGTCAGGACACGGGCGCGCTGGCCACCGCGGTGCAGGCCAAGGTCCCAGTCACGGCGGCCGAGGGGAAGACGATCTTCACCGGCGTGGGGGGCTGCGGTGCCTGCCATACGCTGGCCGACGCGGGGACCACCGGAACCGCGGGGCCGAACCTGGGCGTGCGGCTGGCCAGCGATTGCGCCAACCCGGCCTCGCAGAAGATCCGCGGCACGACGCTGACCCAGTGCATCCACACGGCGATCATCAACCCCTACGCCTACCTCCCCTCGGGCTATTCGGCCGGGATCATGCCGAACACCTTCTCGAAGACGCTGAGCCCGACCCAGATCGCGGCGTTGGTCACGTATTTGTCCAGCGTGGCCAAGTAGGAGCTTCGCGGGGTCCGTTCCGAAAGCGCTGTGCGCTTCGCGCGAGCGCTTTCGGAACGGGCACCCGCTTCGCGGCGTTAACGGCCGCTTTCGGGGCGGGCACCCGCTTCGGCGGCGTTAATGGCCGCTTTCGGGGCGCTGGCGCGTCTCTCAGGGCGTGATGGTTACTGGGGTGCCGGGGTAGATCCTTGCGGCCAGCCAGGTGATCGCGGGGGCGGTGAAGCGGACGCAGCCGTGGGATTCGGCCGTGCCCAGGGTCCCACCGAGGCCCCCGCCCATGCCGTGGAGGGCGACCTGGCCGGGGCCGCCGTCGAACTCGGTGAAGACTGCGGAGCGGGCGCTCGTGGCCAGGGCGTAGGGGGCGCCGGGAAAGCTTGGGGGCTCGGAGATGTTCTCCTCGACGAAGAACTGGCCGGTCGGGGTTGGGGAGGCCGGGGCGCCGACGACGACCCGGTCGGTGCGGATCAGGCGCCCGCCGTCGTAGATGCGAGCCCGGCGGTCGTGCAGCGAGACGACGATATGCCAGCGAATCAGCCAGAGCCGCGTGCGCAGGGCCTTGATCCAGCCCGTCCGTCCATTCGGCGCGCCGGGCAGGAGCCGGCCGGGCAGGCGCACGCGGAACCAGGTGGTACCGCCTCGCGTGCGGGAGGCCAGGACGGGGAGGGTGGTCGCCTCGCCGGTGATCGGCCGTTGCGCGGATATCCTTGCCTCCCTCCGTCCGCCGGGGCGTGCGTAGATGGCGTGAGCCGTGTACAGGGTGGCCACGGGCTGGCGGGAAGCCACAGCGCCGGCGGGCACGGCCCAGAGCAGGCTGAGTGCGGCGGCGAGGCCGCTGCAGGCGAGAGCGCGGGCCAGCCGATCGCCGGCCGGGTGCCGCATCAGCTCACCGCGCGGACGATGAGCACGATCGCGACGATCACGGCCAGTACCCCGACGATGTAGAGGAGGATCCGGAACGCGTCCGCCTCGTTGCGCAGCGGGTTCATGGGTTTGCGCAGACGGCCTAGAGGACGTACACGGCCGTGTAGACGATCACCCACATGATGTCGACGAAGTGCCAGTAGATCCCCGGCACCTCCATGCCCTGGTGATGCTCAGGCGAGTAGTGCCCGCGGAAGGCGCGGATCGAGACGATGGCGAGCAGACAGAGCCCGATGAACACGTGGGCGCCGTGCAGCCCGGTGAGCGAGTAGAAGATCGTCGCCTGGGCTGAGTCCTGCGGCGCGAAGCCGACGTGGATGTACTCGTTGATCTGGATGATCAGGAAGGTGAGACCGAGGGCGAAGGTGCTGACCATCCCCGCCTTGAGCCCGAAGCGGTTGCCCCGGCGGATCGAGCTGAGCGCCCAGTGGAGGGTCAGCGAGGAGGAGAGCAGGATCGCCGTGTTCACGCCCGCCACCGCCTCGGGGACCTTCGTGCCGTGCGCCGGCCACGGGTTGTGGCTGACGATCCGGATGAAGAAGTAGGCGGTGAAGAAGGCCCCGAAGATCATCACCTCGGACCCGATGAAGAGCAGCATCCCCAGGGTCGGCGCGTGCACGCGCGAGGAGCGATGCGCCGGGGGCGGACCGTGGTGTTCGTGGGCGACGCTGGCGGCTTCCACGGTCAGGCGGCCTTCGACGGGGTTCCGGCCGGGGAGTCCTCATGGACCACGTGCTCGACCGGCTTGCCGGTGGCCCGTCGGACCCGCTCGATCAGGTCGGTGCGCAGCCAGCCCGACTTCGTCACCGGGAAGGTCGAGATCACGATGTCGTCGACCCGGAAGTACTGGAGGGCGTTCATGATCGCGTTGAAGGGGTCAGGGTCTCCGACCATTCCGGCCGCGTACAGGTCCCGGACGCGGAGGCGATCGAGCGCCAGCTTCAGTCGCGTCCGCGCCCGGCGCGCTGAGGAGCCGTCCCCGCCCTCCTGGGGGATGACGATGATGAACAGCTGGCGCTTGTCCGGCTCGGAGAACTTCTCCGCCTTCTCTTTGAGCGCCTCCAGCAGCTCATCCCCGGACGCGGTGCGGTTCGCCACGGCCAGGGTCACGTGGAAGGGGAGGCCCTCGGCGTCGATGTCGTTGACGATGTGGGTCACCGGGACTCCGGTCGCGTCGGCCACCCGTTCGATCAGATCCCGGCGCATCCAACCCGACCGGGACTCCGGGTAGGTCGAGATGATGATCTCCTCCGGGTTGTATTCGCGGACGGCGTCGATCGTGGCCGAGTAGGGGTCGGAATCCCCCACCTCGCCGATGGCCCGGATTCCCATGTCGCGGATGACCTCGAGCGCGAGGTCGACGCGGACCTGGGCCGCCTCGAATACGGACTCGTCGTAGACGACCAGTCCGGCTCGCGTCTTGTTCTGGGGTACGACAAGGACGAACCGGACGTCGTCGGAGG
Organism: Solirubrobacteraceae bacterium; assembly: GCA_035505215.1. Classification (GTDB taxonomy): domain Bacteria; phylum Actinomycetota; class Thermoleophilia; order Solirubrobacterales; family Solirubrobacteraceae; genus Palsa-465. The sequence goes on from DATJQY010000024.1 coordinate 100,182, forward strand.
CCCGCTCCTTGATGGCCTCGAGGAGTTCCCTGCCCCCCAGCGTCTCATTGGCCACGACGAGGATCGTCCTCGCCGCGATGAAGCTCGGCTCGCTCACTCGTGACCCTCGCCGCCGGGCGGCCCCGCGTGGGCTTCCTGGCTCGGGGGCCCGGAGAAGGTTCCGGCGGCGACCGACTTGCGTGCTTCCGTGGGGGACTTGAAGATGCCGTGCACGGCCCCCGGGACCCCGTACTCGTAAGGACCGCCGACCACGGTGGGCACGGAGTCGAAGTTGAAGATCGGCGGCGGCGAGGACACCTGCCACTCGAGCGTCAGGGCATGCCATGGGTTGGCCGCGGCCCGTGGGCCGCCGCGCCAGCTGACGACCATGTTGTAGAGGAAGATCAGCGTGCTCAGCCCGAGGATGAAGGCGGCGAACGAGATGAACAGGTTCCAGGCGGCGAACTTGGCCGCGTATTCGGCCACGCGGCGGGGCATGCCCTGGAGCCCGATGATGTGCATCGGGCCGAAGGTCAGGTTGAAAAAGATGAACGTCATCCAAAAGTGGAGCTTGCCCAGCCGCTCGTCGTACATCCGCCCCGTCATCTTGGGGAACCAGTAGTAGACGCCGGCGAAGATCGTGAACAGCGATCCCCCGAAGAGCACGTAATGGATGTGGGCGACGATGAAGTAGGTCTGCGATACGTGGATGTCGAACGGGATCATGGCCAGCATCACGCCGCTGATCCCGCCCAGCGTGAACATGGTCAAAAAGCCGAGGGCAAACAGCATCGGGGTATCCAGATGCAGCACGCCGCGCCACAGCGTGGCCAGCCAGGAGAAGATCTTGATCCCCGTGGGGATGGCGATGATCGCCGTCGTGATCATCATGGGAATCCGGATCCACGGCTGCATGCCGGAGACGAACATGTGGTGCGCCCACACGGTGAAGCCGAGGACAACGATGGCCAACAGCGAGAAGGCCATCATCCGGTAGCCGAAGATCGGTTTTCGGCTCTTGACGGCGATGATCTCGGAGATGATCCCGAAGCCCGGGAGCATCATGATGTAGACCGCCGGGTGCGAGTAGAACCAGAACACGTGCTGGTACATGAGCACGTTGCCGTTCTTCCCCGGCCCCACGAAGGCGTCGAAGAAGTGGAAGCCGAGCGCCCGGTCGAGCAGGACGAAGAACTGCGAGGAGGCGATGAACGGGGTCGCGATCACGACCAGGAGCGAGGTAGAGAAGTTGGCCCACACGAGCAGCGGCATCCGGAAGAAGCTCATCCCGGGCGCCCGCATGGTGATGATCGTGACGAGGAAGTTCAGCGCCGTGAAGATGGATGAGAAGCCGGCGAACTGGACCCCGATCGAGAAGAACAGCTGCCCCAGCGGCATCGACGTCGAGAGCGGCGCGTAAGCCGTCCAGCCGGAGGCGAAGGACCCGCCGGGGGCCAGGAAGCTCATCAGCATCGTGATCCCGCCCATCGGCAGCAGCCAGTAGGAGAGGGCGTTCAGCCGCGGGAAGGCCATGTCCGGCGCCCCGATCATCAGCGGGAGGACGAAGTTGGCCAGCCCGGCGAACACCGGGATCACGAACAGGAAGATGAGCACCGTCGCGTGGACGGAAAAGACGCCGTTGTACTGCTCGGGGGTGAGGAACTGCATCCCCGGCTTGGCCAGCTGGACCCGGATCAGCATGGCCAGCAAGCCGCCCACGAAGAGGAAGAAGAACGAGGTGACCGTGTACTGGATCCCGATCACCTTGTGGTCCGTGTTGACGCGGAGGTAGTCGCGCCAGCTGTAGGCGCCGTGGCTCGAGTGGTCTTCAGGCCGGGTGGCGCGGCCGATGGCCCAATAGGCCCAGTAGTCGCACGTCCCCAGGCCGACGAGGAAGAACAGGGGAACGACGATCAGCGCCACCGTGGTCACGGCGTCGCCGGACACCACCGGATGGATGTTCTGAAGCGAGCGGATGAGGGCCGTGATCCCGAAGGCGAACCCGAGGCCTAAAACCTCGAACAGGGCTGCCCGATACCAGCCGGGGGCCCGGAGGCGCGGCGGAAGGGGGACGCGCGTACGCGGGCGCTCGACTGCGGGCTCTGCGACTGCGACCGCCATCAGATTGCTGTCTCCGTCTCGAACTTCGCCATTCGGCCCCCCGTCACTCTGTCACGCTCCGGGGCGGCGTGGCAAGTGACCGGGCGGGACGTCGTAATCACGATCATTTTCCGCTCCCGCTCGAGGAGGTGGGCCGCCCGATGCCAGGCACCGTGCTGTAGACCCCGGACTGGACGACCTTCTGTGGCGGGGTCCCGATCGGCGGCGGGGCGTTGGCCGGCTGAGCGGCCAACCAGGCCTGGAAGGCCGAACGGGAGATGACGTGCACGGTGGAGCGCATGAATGCATGCCCGGCGCCACACAGCTCGGTGCACTCGACGGGATAGGTGCCGATGCGGATGGGCGTCACCCGCAGGGTGGTGGTGATCCCCGGGACGGCGTCGAGCTTCTCGGAGAACTCGGGGACGAAGAAGCTGTGGATCACGTCGTAGGAGCGGAGCTTGAAGACCACTGGCTGGCCCTTGGGGAGGTAGAGCGCCGAGGAGACGACGGTCTTGCCGCTCGTCGACGGATAGGAGAACTCGAAGGCGAACTGCCGGGCGGTCACGTTGACGGTCATCTCGCCGGGCTTCGAGGCCTCGTTGGAGCGCAGGACGCTGTAGGCGTAGCCGCATAGGGACAGGATCAGGATCGCCGGCAGCACCGTCCAGACGACCTCCAGCCGGGTGTTGCCATGGATCGGCGGCCCATCCTTCCAGCCGTCCCCGGGCCGCCAGCGGAAGCGCCAGACCGAGAAGATGACCACGGTCTCCACGAGCACGAAGATCGGGATCGTCGCGACCAGGAGGACGTAGTACAGGGTGTGGATGTTCGACGCCTGGCGGGAGCCCTCGGTGGGGAACCAGGGGATGAGGAAGGCGATCGGAATGAGGATCGCGCAGCACACGACCCCGAACACGATCATCTGCACGAGCGGACGATTCCGCATCGGCGTTACTCCTGACCCCTCGCGTCACGCATCGCTAGGGGCGGGATGCTAGGGATTCGCGGCGCGGAATGGTGCGCTGAAGCGATCACCTATGATTGCGTCAATTGTTGCAAGCAACCGGAGGCGGCAATGCGAGTACGTGAGGGGATGTCCGAGGTCGTGCTCACCGTGGGCCCCGGCCACACGCTGCGTGAGGCCGCCGTCGCGATGTCCCGCCGTCACGTCGGGGCGGCGGTGGTCGTGGATCCCGAGGCCCCCGGGCCCGGAGTGATCACCGAGCGGGATCTCCTGCACTCGGTGGCCGCGGGCCAGAGCCCGGACGAGGAGCGCGTCGCCGATCACCTGACCGCCAAGCTCACGTTTGCCGCTCCGGAGTGGTCGCTGGAGCAGGCCGCGGTGGCCATGGTGCGCGGCGGCTTCCGCCATCTGATCGTGGTCGACGGAGCCGAGGTCGTGGGCATGCTCTCGATGCGCGACATCGTCCGCTGCTGGACGGAGGACGGGGCGACCAGCGAGGTGCCGGCGGGGGCGAGCGCCTCCGGCTGATTTGGCTACGGGTGGCGGTCAGGCAGCGCTGCGATGTCGCGGCGCGTGTCTCTGACCCAGCGCACCACGACGATCACGAGGACGACGCCGCCGACGATCGAGATCCACCAGCCCAGGGTGGTGCCGATCACGATCAGCGTGATCGCGATCGCCGCCACCAGCGGCAGGATCGTCGGTCCGGGAAGGTGGATCTCCTCCCCGGCCGGAGGCGCCGGAGCCGGGTGCTCGGAGGGGCCAGGGGTGATGCTCACGGATGGACGTAGATCGCTGCGGCCACGAACGTCAAGCCGAACATGATCAGGCAGATCGCGCCGGCGATAAGGCCGGAGCGGAGGTTCTTGCGAGCGAGGCGGCGATCCATCGGGGGCAGAGGCTACAGCTTCACATCGGCGACCATCGCGCCGAAGAGCAGGGCCAGGTAGGCGATCGAGTAGAGGTAGAGCCGCAAGGCGACACGGCGCGAGGGATGCCGGTAGAGCCACCAGGCGCCTCCGAGGAAGGCCAGCCCCAGCAGCATCGAGGCCACGAGGTAGAAGCCGCCAAAGGCGCCGGCGCAGAACGGCAGCTGCGAGATCGCGTAGAGCAGGAGCGTGTAGAGCAGGATCTGGCGGCGGGTCTCCCGCTCGCCCCGGGCCACCGGCATCATCGGCACCGAGACCTTCGCGTACTCGTCCTTCATGAGCAGGCTGAGGGCCCAGAAGTGGGGTGGGGTCCAGTAGAAGACGATCGCGAACAGGTAGACCGCGGTCCAGGACAGGCTGCCGCGGGTGGCCGCCCACCCCACCAGGGGGGGCATCGCCCCTGCCGCCCCCCCGATGACGATGTTCTGCGGCGTCCGGCGCTTGAGCCACATCGTGTAGACGCCGACGTAGCCGACGAACCCGGCCAGGGCGAGCGAGGCGGCGAGCAGGTTGACCGTCGTCGACAGGAGCAGGAAGGAGAGCCCGCACAGGATCAGGCCAAAGGCGAGGGCGGAGCCGGGCGCGATCCTCCCGGCGGGGATGGGCCGCGAGGCCGTGCGCTTCATCTGGGCGTCGATATCGCGGTCGAAATAATGGTTGACGGCGCCAGCGCCTCCAGCCGAGAGATAACCACCGAGGCAGGTCAGCGCAATCAGGCTGACCCGCGGGTTGCCGGCGATCTCCATCGTCGTCACCGTCGTGAACAGCAGCAGCGTCTGGACCTTGGGCTTGGTCAGCTCGAAGTAGTCGGCCAGGAGTTGGCGCGTTCGCGCCGGCAGTGCAAGCGCGTCGGCCGCCCTCGGAGGGGCGTCGAGCGTGCTCGGTGGGGAGGCGGACATGCCCTGGCTCAGACCCGCGAGAAGCGCTCGCTGCCGCCGGTCTTCTGGGTCACGCCCGTCGCCCGCTCGACCTGGCGGCGGATGTCACGCATCGGCTCAACCGAGCGGACCCGGGGGATGACGTCGAAGTTGTTCTCCGGAGGCGGTGAGGACGTAAACCACTCGAGGGTGTTGCCCTTCCACGGATCTGGACCGGCGATGCGTCCGCGCTTCAAGCTGCCCACCAGGTTGATGATCGTCATCCCGATCCCCACGGCAAGGATGAAGGCTCCGATGGTGGAAATCAAGTTGTACGTCGTCCAGCCCTCGCCCGGCTGGTAGGTGTAGATCCGGCGCGGCATGCCGGACAGGCCGAGGGCGTGCTGGACGAAGAAGGTCATGTTGAAGCCGATGAACATGACCCAGAACGACGCCTTGCCCAGCGACTCGCTCATCAACCGCCCGGTGATCTTGGGATACCAGTAGTAGAGCCCGGAGAAGATCGAGAACACGGCGCCGCCCATCAGTACGTAGTGGAAGTGGGCGACGACGAAGTAGGTGTCGTTGAGCTGCCAGTCGACCGGGAACACGGCGAGGAAGATCCCGGTGATGCCGCCGACCACGAAGATGGCGATGAACCCGACGGCAAAGTAGAGCGAGCTCGTCAGCACGATCGAGCCCCGCCACAGAGTGGCGATCCAGTTGAAGATCTTGACTCCGGTGGGGATGCCGATCAGGAACGAGCTGAGCATGAAGAAGCCCAGCACCACGATCGGGATCGGCGAAGCGAACATATGGTGGGCCCAGACGAGGGTGGCCAGGAACGCAATCACGGCGGTGGAGGCGGCGATGGCCTTATAGCCGAAGACGGGCTTGCGGCTGAACACCGGGATGACCTCCGAGATGATCCCGAATCCGGGCAGGATCATGATGTAGACCTCGGGGTGCCCGAAAAACCAGAATAAGTGCTGCCAGAGGACAGGGGACCCGTGAGCCGTGGGGTCGAAGAAGTGGGTGCCGAAGTGGCGGTCGGTGAGAAGCATGGTCACCGCGGCGCCGACGACGGGGAGCGCGATGATGAGCAGGATGGCGTAGACGAGGATGGCCCAGATGAACAGGGGGATCCGGCCCCAGCTCATCCCTGGGGCGCGCATGTTGACGATCGTGGCGTAGAAGTTGATCGCTCCCAGGAGGGAGGAGATGCCGGTGAGGTGGATGAGGAAGATCCACGCGTCCTGGCCGCCGCTGGGAGAGAACTGGATGCTCGAGAGCGGCGGATAGCTCCACCAGCCGGCCTCGGGCGGGTTGAAGAAGAGGGTGGAGTAGAAGACGATCCCGCCGGTCAACAGCAGCCAGAAGGAGAGCGCGTTCAGGCGCGGGAAGGCCATGTCCCGGGCCCCGATCATGAGCGGCACGAAGTAGTTGCCAAAGCCGGCCATGACCGGAACGACGAACAGGAAGATCATCGTCGTCCCGTGCAGGGTGAGGAGCTCGTTGTAGCGCTCGCCGGTGAGCAGTGTGTTGTTCGGCTGCGAGAGCTGGAGGCGCATGAGCAGCGCCTCGACCCCACCCAGGATGAAGAACACGAAGGTGAGGACCAGGTACATGATCCCGATCTTCTTGTGGTCGGTGGTCATGACCCAGTCGATCCAGCGCTTGCTCTGGCGCGGACGCGCCACCTCATGAGCCAGCACCTGCGGCACGGGGCGCAGTTCAGTCTCGACGGGGCGGCTCTCGGCTTCGGGGGCGGTGATGGCTGACATTTCCTAGAGATTCCCGCTGGCGCTGAGGATGGAGCGGAGCTGGCTCACTTGCTGATTGGCTCGGTTGATGGCCTGGGACTGGCTCGAAAGCCACTGCTGATAGCCGGACGGGCTGAGCACCTTAACCTGAGCGATCATGAAGGCGTGCTGACGTCCGCAGAGCTGGGCGCATTGGCCGTGGTAGAGGGCGCCCACCTTATCGGCCTTGAACCAGGTGTAGGTGGTGTAGCCGGGCACGGCGTCGACCTTGCCGCCCAACGACGGGACCCACCATGAATGGATCACGTCGCTTGACTGGATGTCGAGGATGACCGTCGTCCGGGCGGGGACGTACATCTCGGTGTAGGAGTAGGGGAGCTTGGCAGCGAAGGCGCCATTGAGACAGCCGTTGCCGTAGACGTAGCGCCAGATGAACTGGCGCCCCTGGACGCAGATCGTGAGCTTCTTGCCGTTCGGCGGCGTCGGCTCGTTCACGGAGGCGGAGAGGAAGGTGGCGTTGGCGCCCGAGTTGGGCGGGTTGATGATCGACGGCAGCTTGACGAAGGTGACCACCGTGATCACGACCAGGATCAGGGCGGCCGCCACCGTCCAGCCGATCTCAAGCGGCGTGTTGCCGTGAATCTGGGCCGCCACGCGGCTCTTCTTGGCCCGAAAGCGGATGACGGAGTAGAGGAGGGCGCCCTCGACGAACACGAAGACCACCGCGGCCATGTAGAGGACGATCTTGTAGAGGGAATCGATCTCGTTGGCGTTCGGCGACCCGCCCGATTTGGGCGTGAAGAAGTTGGCCAGGGCGGCGGAGGGCTCGACGAGCACTGCGGCCAGGATCAGCGCCGGCAGGAGAAACGGCTTGAGTCGAGCACCGAGTCGAGTCTTGCGGGCGGGTGGCAAGGCGCGGCATTCTACCCACGGGGCCGGGCTTCAGTCGGGGCGACTGGTTAGCCGGCAACCTCCGCCTGCGTCCATATACTCGGCGTCCTTTGCGGTTGTCGAGGGGGATTCGAGCCACTGCCTGGGCCCTCGTCGCCGCGGGGGTGGCGGCGCCTGCGGTAAGGCGCCGGGCGCGGCTGCCGGCGCCCGTGGTGATGGGAGCGGCGTGGAGCGCGCCGGTGGCCCTGAGCGTCGCCCTGCCCCCCGGGCGGACCCGCAGGGTGGCCGTGTCGGCGCTCAACATGTGGGCCTACATCAACGCCTACGAGATGCCCCATGACAATCCGGAGCGCTTGGCTCGCCGCACCCGAGTGGGGTATCCAATCGCCGCTGACCGGGTCCTGGGGCTGGGGACGCTGCCCACCCTGCGCTTGCAGCGGACGTTCGCCACGCCGGCCCGGGTCAACCGGTTCGAGCGCGTGCTCGTGCTCTGCCACTGGGTCTGGTTCTTGGTTCCCCACGGCAGCCTGGTCTTCATCCTCTGGCGACGCCCGGAGAAGTTCCCCGCCGCGGCAGCGCGGATGTACGCGGTCTTCGACCTGGGGGCGATCTTCTACTGGGCGATCCCCACCGCCCCTCCCTGGTGGGCGGCGGCGCAGGGCCGGCTCGAGGGCGGGGAAGAGGTCCAGATCCGCCGGATGATGATCGAGTACGGGCCGGTGTTCTGGGGTGACCTCTGGGAGCCGCTTTACAGTTTCCTCGGAGGAAATCCGTTGGCAGCCATGCCATCGCTGCATTTCGCAACGTCGCTGATGGGTGCACACCTGCTCTCCGAGGTTGGTCCCGTCCCGGGCGCCATCGGCTGGGGCTACGCCGGCATGCTCGGGCTCGCCCTGGTCTATCTTGGCGAGCACTATCTCGTTGACCTGGTGGCTGGGGCCGCCCTGACCGAATCGGTTCAAGCGGGGGCGCCGCGCGTGGCGCCACTGGCCCGGCGTCTGGTGGAGCGGATCGACCGCCTTCAGGGCTGGGCCCCGGAGGGGTAGGGGGATCATGGCCGAGGATCGGGCGCTGGCGGACAAGGCCGAGGATCGGCTCGTCGAGCCCGAGGCCGAGCTTTCCGGCCGAGATCCCGACGCGGGGGCGCCAGAGGTCCTGCGGGTCCGCCTCACCCGCGGGAAGCTCGTCGCCTTCGGCGTGTTCGTCGTCTCGGTCGTCGCCTTCCTCTACTTCGTGCTCCCGAAGCTCCTGGGCCTCAAGGACACCTGGAACCGGATCGAGCACGGCAATCCATGGTGGTTCGCCCTCGCCGCGCTGCTCGAGGTCCTCTCGTTCGCCAGCTATGTGGCCCTGTTTCGCGCCGTCTTTGTGCGCGACGCCCCGCGCATCGGCTGGAGGGAGAGCTATCAGATCACCATGGCCTCGCTGGCCGCGACCCGGGTGTTCGCGGCCGGCGGCGCGGGTGGGATCGCGCTCACCGCCTGGGCGCTGCGCCGGGCCGGCATGGGGCCCCGGACCGTCGCGGCCCGCATGCTCGCCTTCCTGATCCTGCTCTACGGCGTCTACATGGCCGCCTTCGTGATCGCCGGAGTCGGCCTCTACCTGCACCTGTTCCCCGGCCCCGCTCCCTTCGCCATCACGGTGGTCCCGGCCATCTTCGGCGCCGTGGTGATCGGGCTGTTCCTGGCCCTGTCCGGCCTCCCGGCCGACCTGGAACGCGTTGTGGCGCGGTGGACGAACCCCGGGCGCTGGCATGGGCGGACGGCGCGGTGGCTGGCGGCGCTCTCGGCCACGGCACGGACCGGAGTTCGCATGGCCATCGATCTCTTGCGCACGCGCGACTGGATGCTGCTCGGCGCCATCGGCTGGTGGGCGTTCGACATCGCCGTCCTGTGGGCCTGCTTTCACGCCTTCGGCCACGCCCCGCCCAAGGCGGTGATCGTGATGTGCTACTTCGTCGGCATGCTCGGCAACACGCTCCCGCTCCCGGGCGGAATCGGGGGGGTGGACGGCGGGATGATCGGCGCCTTCACCGCCTTTGGCGTCAACGCCGAGCTCTCGCTGGTGTCCGTGCTCGCCTACCGTGCCTTTGCCTTCTGGCTGCCCACCGTGCCCGGCGCCGTGGCCTACGTGCAGCTCCGGCGCACCGTGCACCGCTGGCGCCGGTCCGAGGTCCCAAGCTATACTTAATGAAGTGAGCGAGCGAATCGAGAACGTCATCATCGTGGGGAGCGGGCCGGCCGGTTATACGGCCGCGCTCTACACCGCCCGGGCCAACCTGGAGCCGCTCGTCATCGAGGGCTTTGCCTGGGGCGGGCTGCTTCAGCAGACGACCGACGTCGAGAACTACCCCGGCTTTCCCGCCGGCATCATGGGCCCAGAGCTCATGCAGCATTTCCGGGACCAGGCCGAGCGCTTCGGCGCCCGCCTGGAGACCGACGACGTGACCGCGGTCGAGCTCTCGAGCGACGGCGGGCCCCACAAGGTGTGGACCGGACCCGACGTCCATCTGGCCCGGACGCTAATCCTGGCCATGGGCGCTCAGCACCGCAAGCTCGACGTTCCCGGAGAGCTCGAGCTGGCCGGGCGTGGTGTCAGCTACTGCGCCACGTGCGATGCCGCCTTCTTCAAGGGGGCACCCACGCTGATCGTCGGCGGTGGAGATTCAGCCATGGAGGAAGCGATGTTCCTGGCCAAGTTCGCCGCCCGGGTGGCCATCGTCCACCGGCGTGACGAGTTTCGCGCCTCCAAGATCATGCTCGAGCGTGCGCGCTCGATGCCCAACATCGAGTGGCTGACGCCCTACGTGGTGGAGGAGTTTGAGCCCGGCGACGGAGGCGCCCTCAGCTCGGCGCGGCTTCAGAACACCGAGACCGGACAGCACCGCGACCTCGAGATCACCGGGGCCTTCATCGCCATCGGACACGAGCCGCAGTCGCAGCTCGTCCAGGGCCAGGTGGAGATCGATCCCGCCGGCTACGTCGTCACCCAGGGCCGCTCGACCCTGACCAGCGTGCCGGGCGTGTTCGCGGCCGGTGACCTGGTCGATCACACCTATCGCCAGGCCATCACCGCCGCCGGCACCGGGTGTCAAGCTGCGCTCGACGCCGAGTGGTATCTGCGGGATACCCCTTTGGGGGTTGACGAGGCGGCTACGGAGCAGGCGCCGGCTTAGTAAGGGCAGCCGGCCTGCGGGCCGCTGTTGTGCGACGGCGCGTTCTGGCTCATGAGGAGCCCGAAGTCATTGGTCCAGGTCGATGGCTGGGTGGCCCAGTTGCCGACCGCGGCGTCGGTGACGCCGGTCCCGATGTCACGGAAGCTCGGATCGAGGATGTTCCGGCAGTGGTCCGGGCTGGCCATCCACGCCTGGACGGCGGTGCGGGGGGTGGGGAAGCCGGTGGCGATGTTCTCGCCCGCGGTCTGCCAGTCATAGCCGACGGCGCTGATCCGCCCGGCGAAGTTATTGCCGTGGGTGAACTGGCCGCTGCCGACCATCCAGTCATTCCAGTTCTGAGCCGAGCGGTTGAGCTTGGTTGAGACCTTGAAGATGGGCAGTCCGTGCAGGACCCGCTGCTGGTTGATCAGGCAGACAACGGCGGCGCGCATGATCACCGCGTTGTCAGGTGTGGCGGGAGTGTCCGCGTTGGCGCACTGCTGCGGGACCACCGCACGGCTCTGCTGCGCCGCCTTGACCTTCGACTTCTTCTTGTGGTGGCGCCGATGGTGATGGTGGCGCTTGTGGTGGTGCTTGTGCGTGGTCTGCGCCGCGGCGCCCGCGGACGGGGTGACGCTCGCGACCAGCGCGGCGGTGATGCCGCAGACCACGGCGATCTGCAGCCAGCGGGAAAGGCTGATCGACAGTCTCACACTCCCTTGATCGGGAGCGTTCGGGCCTGGCGTTCAGCCTTGGCCGGAGAGTCCTACAAATGTCCAGGCCCCAAAATCGAACGCCTGTCCAATTTTGTTTAGATCAGCTCAGCTTCGTCCATACCGTCTTGGTTTCCAGGTAGTTCTGAAGGCCCTCGCGTCCGTGCTCACGTCCGATTCCTGACGCCTTGTAGCCGCCGAAGGGGGCGCCCGGGTCGACCTCACCCCAGCAGTTGACGTACACCGAACCCGCCTTCAGGAGGGCGGCCAGGCGGTGCGCCTTACCCACGTCGCGGGTCCATACCCCGGCCGCGAGGCCGTACTCGGTGTCGTTGGCCCGAGCCGCGACCTCCTCGAGTGACTGGTAGGGGAGGGCCACGAGCACGGGACCGAAGATCTCCTCCCGGGCGATCTTGAGATCGTCCGTGGTGGCGGTGAAGAGCGTCGGCGGGACGAAGTAGCCGCCGGTCTCCTCATCGGGCACACCACCGGCCACCAGTTCGGCACCCTCCTCGCGACCGGACTGGATGTAGGCGAGGACGCGCTCGCGCTGCTCGGCGGAGACGACCGGCCCGAGCTGGGTCTGGGGATCGAGTCCCGGCCCGACCCGGGACTTGGTCGCCCGCTGGGCGAGCCCGCTGACCACCTCGTCGAACTGGTCCTTGTGAACGAACAGCCGGCTCCCGGCGTTGCAGGCCTGGCCGGTGTTGAAGTAGATGCCCATGAACGAACCCGCGATCGCTGCCTCCAGGTCGGCGTCGGGCAGGATGATGTTGGGGGATTTGCCACCGAGCTCGAGCGTGACCCGCTTGAGCGCGCGCCCCGCCCGCTCGCCGATCTGGCGCCCGACCTCGGTCGAGCCGGTGAAGGCGATCTTGTCGACGCCCGGGTGATCGACGAGGGCCGCGCCGGTCTCGCCGTCTCCGGTCAGCACGTTGAGGACGCCGCGCGGGATTCCCGCGTCGAGCGCCAGCTCACCGATCCGCAGCGCGGTCAGCGGCGTCTGCTCGGCCGGCTTGAGGACGACCGTGCAACCGGCGGCCAGGGCCGGCCCGAGCTTCCACGCCGCCATCATCATGGGGAAGTTCCAGGGGATGATCTGCCCGCACACCCCCACCGGCTCCTTGCGTGTGTAGACGTGCATGTCCGGCTGGCGCACGGGGATGACGTCGCCGCGGATCCGCTCCGCCCAGCCGGCGAAATGGCGCAGCCAGGCCACCGTCTGGCTGACGTCGACGATCCGGGCGAGCTTCACCGGCTTACCGTTGTCGAGCGACTCGAGCTCGGCGAGCTCGTCGGCGTTGGCCTCGACGAGGTCGGCCAGGCGATACATGAGGCGGGCGCGCTCGGCCGCGGGCGCGGTTTGCCACGGGCCCTCCTCGAGGGCGCGGCGGGCCGCCTTGACCGCCCGGTCGACGTCCTCGGAGCCGCCCTGCGCCACCTCGGTGATTGGCTGGCCGGTCCCGGGATCGATCGTCTCGAAGGTGCGCCCATCGGCGGCGCCGGAGGGCTCGCCGTCGATCAGCAGCTGATGCTGGCGGGAGGCGAAGCCGCGGGCGGCCTCTGAGAGCTGGTCGGGGAGCGCGGAGACGGACATCGGAACCTCCCTAGGGCGTGAGCACGATCTTCAGGGCCTCGCGGCGATCGTAGAGGCGGTAGGCCTCCACGGCATCGTCGAGCGGCATGTGATGGGTGACGAGCGCAGTGGGGTCGAGCGTGTGGGCGCCGAGCATTCCGAGCACCCGGTCGACGTGGCCGATCACGTTGGCCGGCCCCGCCTTGAGGGTGAGGCCCTTGATCCAGACGAGGCCCATGTGCACCTCGGTCCGCTCGGCGTAGACGCCGATGGCCACGACGGTTCCGGCCTTGCGGGCCAGGCGGATGGCCAGCTCAAGCGCGTCGGGGTGGCCGACCGCGTCGACGGCGACGTCGATCCCCCGCGCGCCCGTGAGCTGCTTGACCACGTCCCGGGGACTCTGCTCGGTCAGGTGAACCGGTACGGCGCCGAACTCGGCCGCCGTGCGCAGGCGATCCTCGACGGTGTCGATCGCGACCACCGGTCCGGCGCCCGCGGCCACCGCGGACTGGACGGCGCAGAGGCCGACCGGGCCCAGCCCCAGAACCGCCACGCTGTCACCGGGTCTGACCTCGCCGTCGGCGATCGCATGGTAACCGGTGCCCATCACGTCACCGGCGAACAGGGCGATGTCGTTCGGCACCTCGTCGGGGAGCTGGCGGAGCGTGAGGTCGGCGTTGGGGACGAGCGCCTGCTCGGCCTGGGTACCCGGCAGGTCGCCCATGTTGGCGCCGTGGCCGAAGGTGCGCTTGCGGTCGCACTCGTGGTAGGCGCCGATCAGGCAGAAGGGGCAGCGCCCGCAGGCGGTGTGAAAGCAGCCGCAGACCCGGTCGCCGGGCTTCACCCGCGTCACCTGATCGCCGGCTTCAATGACTCGGCCCACGAATTCATGCCCGATCGTGAACCCGGGCTCGATCTTGACCCGGCCGTGGTAGATGTGCAGATCCGAGCCGCAGATGCCGCTCGCCTCGATCTGGACGATGGCGTCCTCGGCGGATTCAAGCTGGGGCTCCGGGCGGTCCTCGAGGGCGACCTCGCCCGGGGCCTGGAAGGTGACGGCTCTCATGCGTCCTCAGTCATAGCGGAAGAAACCCTCTCCTGTCTGGCGGCCGAGCCGGCCCGAGAGACCAAGACGCCGGAGCGCCGGGGCCATCCGGTAGCGCTCCTCGTGGAGCTCGTCGTAGAGCCCGTCGAGTACGGCCGTCACATGGTCAAGCCCGATCGCATCCGCCCAGGCCAGCGGGCCGCGGGGGTAATTCAGGCCGTGGATCATGCCGGCGTCGATGTCCTCGGCCGACCCGACGCCCTCGCCGAGGGCGAACGCGCACTCGTTGATGACCTGGCAGACGAGGCGGCCGAGGACGAGTCCCGCCCCGTCGCCGACCCAGATTGTGTGCTTGCCCAGGGTGGTGAAGAAATGCTCGGCTGCATCGGCCGCCGAAGCGGTGCTGTCCGGCCCTCGCGTCAGCTCGACCAGCTTGGCCTCGTTCAGGGGCGGGAGGACGTGGAAGCCGACGGCGCCGCCGCCCGGATCGAGCGCGGCCAACGAGCCGGCGCTGCAGCAGATCGCCTGCGGGCCGCCCTCGAGCGGCGCCTCGGGCTCCTCGTCGGGATAGAGGAGGTCGAGGATCAGGAAGGGCGGCTGGCGGTCGCCGGCCTCTTCGGGGTCTAGGACCTCCCAGTCGGCGGCGGCGGCCTGCTCACGCAGCTCCATCGACACCGGCGAGCTTCCGGCGATGACCACGACCCCATCGCCGCCCCCGGCCGGGAGCGGATCGGGATCCGGGGGCCGGTAGGCGTCGGTGCCGTTCTCGTAGTTGTAATAGCCCCGGCCGGCTTTGCGCCCCGACCAGCCCGCGGCGACGGTTTTGACCACCACCTGGGAGGGCCGCCAGCGTGGCTCGCCGAAGCTCTGGTCATAGAAGGACCGGGCGATCTCGAGCCCGACGTCGACCCCGACCAGGTCCGAGAGCTCGAACGGCCCCATCCGGAAGCCTCCCTCCATCCGGCAGATCCGATCCACCTCCTCGATCGAGGCGATCTGCTCCTGGACCAGGCGCTGGCCCTCGAGGCCGAAGGGCCGGTTGCAGCGGTTGACGAGAAAGCCCGAGCCGTCGACCGCCTTGATGACGATCTTGCCCATGGCCTCGCCGGCGGCTCGAGCGGTGGCCAGCGCCTCCGGTGAGGAGTCGGCGCCGGCCACGACCTCAAGCAGGCGCATGAGCGGTGCGGGATTGAAGAAGTGCATGCCGACGACTCGCTCCGGGTGGTTCGTGCGGCGGGCTACCGCCGTGACGAGCAGCGACGAGGTGTTGGTGGCGAGCACGCAGGTCTCGGACACGATCCCGTTCGAGAGGGCCTCGAACAGCTCCTGCTTGAGCTCGAGCCGCTCGGGCGCGGCTTCGATCACCAGCTCGCAGGGCCCGAGATCCTCGAGCGAGGGAGCCGGCGCGAGGCGCTCGGCCGCGGTCGCGGCGTCCTCTGCGCTCCAGCGGCCCCGCTCGGCCCCGCGCTCCAGGTGGCGCTTGATCTGCTCGAGTCCCTTCTCCAGCGCCTCGGGGAGTGGGTCGTGGAGCAGCGTTCGGGCGCCGGACAGACAGGCGAGCTGGGCGATCCCGGCGCCCATCGTCCCGGCGCCGGCCACGCCGATCGGGTCCGGCGCGGTCACTAGGACGGGACGAGTGCGTTGATCCCGGTCAGGGACCGGCCAATGATCAGCTTCTGGATCTGCGAGGTGCCCTCGTAGAGGGTGGTCACCCGGACGTCGCGCAGGTAGCGCTCGACCGGGTAGTCGTCGACGTAGCCCGAGCCGCCGTGGACCTGGATCGCGGTGTTGGCGCACTCGATGGCCGATTCGGTGGCGTAGAGCTTGGCCACCGAGGTCTCGGTGGTGTTGGGACGGCCGGCGTCCTTGAGGTAGCCGGCCCGCCACACGAGCATGCGCGCGGCGTCGGTCTTGACCTTCATGTCGGTCAGCATCGCCTGGACGAGCTGGAAGCTGGCGATCGGGCGGCCGAACTGGATTCGCTCCTTGGAGTACTGCACCGAGGCGTCGAGGCAGCCCTGGCAGATGCCGACGCAGCCCGAGGCGACGCTGTAGCGCCCAGAGTCGAGGTTGCTCATGGCGACCTTGAAGCCCTCGCCGATCTCGCCCAGGACCTGGTCGTCGGTGACCTCCACGTCTTCGAGCGAGATGGCGGCGGTGTCGGACCCGCGCAGCCCGAGCTTGCCGTGGATCTCCTGGGGCTGGAACCCAGGCTGGTCGGTGTCGACGAGAAAGCAGGCGGTGCCGCGGTGGCCTTTGTCCGGGTCGGTCTGGGCGAACACGAGCGCCAGCTTGGCGTGGTTGCCCATCGAGATCCACATCTTCGATCCGTTGAGGACCCAGCCGGAGTCGGTCTTGCGCGCACGCGTCTTCTGGTTGGCGGCGTCCGATCCCGTGTCGGGCTCGGTCAGGGCGAAGCACCCGAGCCACTCACCGGAGCAGAGCTTGGGCAGGTAGTGCTGCTTCTGCTCCTCGGTGCCCCAGCGCAGGATGCCCGAGCAGACAAGCGAGGTTTGGACCGAGACCACCGTGCGCATCGATGAGCAGCCGCGCCCGATCTGCTCGACGATAAGTCCGTAGGAGAGGTAGTCGAGGCCCGCTCCGCCGTACTCCTCGGGGACGATCGCCCCCAGGTAGCCCTGGGCGGCGATCTTGCCCACCAGCTCGGTGTCGAAGTGCTCGTTGCGGTCGTTGTCCCGGGCGCGGGGAACGATCTCTCCGTCGGTGAAGTCGCGCGCCGTCTCAGAGATCAGGCGCTGCTCGTCGCTGAGTTCGAAGTCCATGGGGCCGGGAAGCTAGCGCAGGGCGGTAGGGTGAGGGCGCGATGCCGCCGGAGACTCGGTATGCGCGCAGCGGCGATGTCCACATCGCCTACCAGGTCGTGGGGGAGGGGCCGATCGACATCCTCTGGGTGCCCACGTGGATCTGGCAGGTCGAGCACATGTGGGAGGACCCTTACACCACGCGTCTGCTCGAGTCCGTGGCCTCGTTCTCTCGCCTGATCATGTTCGATCGCCGCGGGCTGGGGCTGTCCGACCCCAGACCTGGTGGGGGAGCCGCCACGCTCGAGGAGCAGATGGACGACCTGGTGGCGGTGATGGATGCGGTCGGCTCGGAAGAAGCGGCGGTCGTGGCGATGCTCGACGCGGGGGCGATGGCGTCACTGTTCGCTGCCACTCACCCGGAGCGAACCCGGGCGCTGGTCCTGTTCGAGGCCCAGGCCTCGATGAGCTGGGCGCCCGACTATGACTGGCCGATGACGACGGAGGAGCGCGAGGCGTTCATTGAGCACCTGCGTGGAAGTTGGGGATCGGGAGAGCGCGTGCTCCGGGTCACGGCGGGAAGCGATGCCGAGTTGCGGCGCTGGGCGGGGCGCCTGGAGCGGCTGGCGGCCAGCCCTGGGACGGCGGTGGCGACGAGTCGAATGAACGGCCAGACCGACGTAAGGCCGGTCTTGCCCTCGATCCAGGCGCCGACGCTGGTTCTCCATCGCCCGGAGAACACGTTTGTCGATAACCGCCACGCCAGCTACCTGGTGGAGCACATCCCGGGCGCGAGGTCGGTCGCGCTGCCGGGCCGGCACACGCTGCCCTTCGGTCCGGGCCAGGATGAGTTCGTCGAGGAGATCGAGGAATTCTTGACCGGGGCGCGCGGCACCAAGGAACCCGACCGGGTGCTGGCCACGGTCATGTTCGGCGACATCGTCGACTCCACCCAGCGGGCGTCCGAGCTCGGCGACCGGCGCTGGCGCCAGCTACTCGAGAGCTTCACCCAGGCCTATGACCGTGAGCTCCACCGCTTTCGTGGCCACACCGTAAAGGCACTTGGCGATGGCGTGCTGGCCACCTTCGATGGCCCGGCGCGGGCGATCCTGTGCGCGGCGGCCCTACGCGATCTGGCGCGGTCGGAATTCCGGCTCGAGCTCCGGGCGGGAATGCACGCCGGCGAGGTCGAGGTCATCGGGGATGACATCGGTGGGATCGCGGTGCATATCGCCGCGCGAATCCTCGGCGCTGCCGGGCCGGGTGAGCTCGTCGTCTCCGGCACGGTCAAGGACCTGGTCGTGGGCTCGGGGATCGAGTTCGAGGACAGGGGCGAGCACGAGCTGCGCGGGGTTCCGGGTCCCTGGCACCTGTGGAAGGTGCAGGACTAGAAAAGAGCCGGGCCCCCCGCTGGGGGCCCGGCCCAATTCGATCTAGTGCCGGTGCCTCTTACGAGGCGCCGGTCAGGGACGACGCCGCCGGCGTCGTTGCCGTGACGCTCACCGGTGAGGAGGCCCCGCCGATGTTGTCCTCGTCACTGGTAATCCGGGCGCGGAACGTGTACGTGCCCGGTGACCCGATCTGGTACTTGAACTGGAAGGTCGAGTTGTAACGCACGAACCCGATCTCCACAGTGTGGAAGTCGCCATCCTTTCCGAGCTTCTGGAGGTAGATGACGTGACCGGCCTTGTCCGGCAGAACGGTGCCGGAGAAGGTGACGGTCTGGCCCGTCGGGGTGCTCGTCGTGTTCGAGGTCATGGTGACCATGTCCTGGACGCCTTCGAACAGACGCGCCGTCTGCCGACGCGGGCTATGCGGAAGACGCATCGTGGCCACGTAGTAGACGGTGTTCTGGGTCAGGTCGGTCCGGCTGAACGAGTAGCTGCCGTCGGTGCCCGTGGTCGTGTCATCGAGCACGCCGAACGGCTGATCGGCGGTCCGGCCCCAGAGCTGAACCAAGGTGTTCGGCTCTGGCGTCGTCGTCCCCGGCTGATCAAGCACGCCGGAGATCGTCGTTGAGCCGCCCTCATTCACCATCGGGGAAGAACTGTTGATCGTGAAGCCGGGCACCTGGGCCTGCTGAACGACGACGTTCTCCGTGTCGGAGAAGCTCCGAACGTTGCGGGCGTCGCCCCGGAACAGGACCCGGAGGCTATAGGCCCCCGGAACCCGGAAGCGATGGGTGATGGTGTAGTTCGAGCCGGGGCCGATGAGCCCACTGGCCACCGTGCTCCAGTCGTTACCTGAGGCGTCCTGCTTCTGGAGGAAGACACGCTCGAAGGCGTGGTTGGGTGTGACGTGACCGGTCACCACCACGGGGTGGGCCGTGTCGGTCGAGCTGCTTGCCAGCGGGTTGATTGTGACCAGCGCCTGCACCCGCTCGTGCACGGTCCGGCTGTGTGAGCCGTCCGGGCCGCGAACGAACCAGTCACGGTTCGTGTACACGATGCCTTCTGTGCGCAGAAACTCGTAGTAACCCGACGAGTCAGTCGTCCTGGTTCCCACGAGAGTGAATCCCTGGCCCGAACCATCGAGATGGTGGTAGAGCCGGATGGTTTGACCCCCGCTGTCCGGGCCCAGCAAACGGCCGTAGATGACGACTCCCTCACCTGCGATGATCTCCCGCGGCACTGCCGCAATCGTCAGGTGATGGTTGTGACGCGGCGCAGCGCTAGCCAGGCCGGAAGCGGCAAAGCTCCCGAGCATGGTGAGCGCGCACGCCAACGCGCAGGCGCGTAGGCGCATGGATCCTCCTGTTGTTGGTTGAGGCTGGTGGCTCGCCTCCGCCTGAGTCTCCCGGCCCTGCCTGGCGGATGACGCGTTGGTATCCGCACAAAACCCGGCATCCAGAAGAAGTTGCGCTTGATCCTCCGTTTGTCTGATTTTCGGCCCGGTTGTCAGCCGGTGAGCCACGGGTAGACTCGCGGCGTGGATCCGTTCGCCGCGATCATCCTCAGCGGCATCGTCGTCATCGTCGTGGCCGTGTACCTGGTGGGACGCTTCTACCCCGGCTCCGGGCTTGAGGAAGTGGGCCTGCGCTCGGCCCGGGAGATCCACGAGACGCGAGAGGAGCTCGAGGCTCAGGACCTAGATCAGATGGTGGCGGCGCGCAACGCCCGGCGCCGGGCGCGCGGGCTACCGGAGGAGAGCGCCACCGAGCTCGAGATGCGCATCTCGTCCGATCTTCGCGAGCAGGAGCACCGGCGCCAGGCCTATCTTGAGGACCGTGAGTTGGACCAGCTGCTGGAGGCGACGAATCGCCGCCGCCGCGCCCGCGGCGAGCCCGAACGCACGCGTGAGGAGGCGCGCGAGGAGTTCGGGGGCGGTCCGGGCGCCGCCAGCTGAGAGCGCTTGGCGCGCTGCCTGATCATCGGGTGCGGCTGCCGGGGTCAGCTGCTGACACGTGAGCTCCGCGCGATCGGCCACGCTGTGAGGGGTACGACGCGAGCCGCGTGGCGGCTCTCGGACATCGAGGCCGCCGGAGCCGAGGCGGTGCTGGCCGACCCCGACCGGGTGGCGACGCTGGTCGACGCCTTCGCCCATGTGACGGTCGTGTGCCTGTTGCTCGGTTCCGCGGTCGGCTCGGAATCGGAGTTGGAGGCGCTCCACGGCACCCGGCTCGACATGCTCCTGACCAAGCTGGTCGACACGACAGCCCGCGGGGTTGTCTACGAGGCGCGGGGTTCAGTCGAAGCGGGCCTGTTGGCGGGGGGAGCGGCCCGGGTGCGGGGTTTCGCGGAGCGCTCGTTGGCCTCGTACGCCCTGCTCGACGCGGATCCGGAGGTGCCGGGCGAATGGGTGGCGGCGGCTTCCGACGCGGTGCGCCAGGTGGTGGCCGGGCCCTAGAGCAGCGGCTCGATTCGTTCGAACAGATCGCCCAGGATGCGGGCCGTGGCGCCCCAGATGAGATGCTCGCCGACCGTGTAGGTGTCGGTCAGGATCGGGATGCCGCGACGGATCAGGCGGCGGCGCTCGTAGCCGGCGCGGAGCTCGCGGAGCGAGAGTTCCAGCACCTGCGCCACCTCACGGGCGCTGAGCGTCCAGGTCATTCCCGGCTCGATCACGCCCACGAACGGATAGATGGCGTAGCCGGTGGCGATGGTCGGCGTCGGTCTCAGCGCGCCCACGATGTCGACCGCGTCTCGGGGCAGTCCGATCTCCTCCTCGGCCTCCCGCAGCGCCGTTGCCTCGAGGTCCGGCTCGCCCTCGTCCTGGCGGCCACCCGGGAACGAAACCTCGCCGGCGTGGCGCCGGAGGTCCTTGCGCCGCTCGGTGAGCACGGCGTGCAGCTCACCGCGGTCGACGTAGAGCGGGACCAGCACCGCGGCGTCGGTCCGGCCATGGACGTCCAGTTGGAGGGCGTCCTTTGGAGCGAGGAGCAACTCCGATAGCGCCTGCCTGATCTGACGGTTTTGCAGCGCCATGGCCCGAATATATTTGGCCGCTGATGGACGCACTGATCGTCGTCGATGTCCAGAACGATTTCTGCCCGGAAGGCGCGCTTGGCGTGCCTGACGGCGACGCCGTGGTGGAACCGATCAACCGCCTGATGGAGGAGCTTCCGTTCACCGTGGCGACGCGCGATTGGCACCCACCTGACCACAGCTCGTTCGCGGAGCAGGGCGGTCCGTGGCCGGTTCACTGCGTCCAGGAAACGGGCGGGGCCGAACTCCATCCGAAGCTTCACACGAGCGCGATCGACGCCGTGGTCGACAAGGGACAGGGGCGGGGTGATGAGGGCTACTCTGGCTTCGAGGGCACGGAGCTCGAACGGCTGCTGCGCGACCGCGATGTGGACACCGTGCATGTCGCCGGGTTGGCGCTTGACTACTGCGTGCGGGCGACGGCGCTGGATGCGCGCCGCGCCGGCTTCAGGGTTGTGCTCCACCCCGAGGCCACGCGGGCCATCGGGGATGAGGAGGCGACGCTTCAGGAGCTGCGCGACGCCGGTGTCGAGGTCGCGTCCTAGCCCCGCTCGATCCGCTCTCGGAAAACGACCTCGCCGTCGAGCGTGCGGTGAACGGGGCACTTCGCCGCAATTGCCCGGAGGCGCTCGACCTGTTCGTCGGTGCACGCACCCGGGAGGCGAAGGACCAGGTTGAAGACGGTCGGTGCGCCCGCCTCGGCCGGCGTGTACTCGCACTCGACCTCAACCGGTCCGATGTCCCAGTCCTTGCGCTGGGCGTACATCTCCACCGTGATCGCGGTGCACGAGGCAAGGCTTGCCGCGAGGAGCTCCTGCGGGCTCGGACCCTCGTCCTCGCCGCCCATCTCGCCCGGCTCGTCCACGGTCAACTCATGCCCGCGCATCGTCACCCGATGGGTGAACGGCGCACCGGTCTGGCGAGCGGTGGCCTGCTTCATCAGGTCAGCGGATTGAAGAGAAGGCCGGTGGGGACCTTGGGGAAGAAGTAGGTCGACTTCGGCGGCATGCTCTCGCCGGCGGCGGCGATTGCCTGGACGCGCTCGATCGGGATCGGCGCCATCAGGAAGGTGGCGTCATATTGGCCGCTTTGGACCAGCTCCACCGCCTCGTTGGCGTCCCGCGCGTACCCGAGCTGGTTGAGATGGTCGATGTCCTCGTCGGTGAGCCCGAGAGCGCCCTTCAGGAGGAGCGCCTCGAGGACCGCGGTGTCGAGGTGGCGGTAGGCGTCGCTGCGCCCAGATAGCGCAACGTCGACCGCAGCCTGGTCGGTGAGCGTGAGCATCAACGGCCTCTGGAAGTGCGCGTCGATGTAGCCGATGCGGACTTGCTCAGCGTGGGACTCGGGCGTCAGCTGGTCGAGACTGACCAGCTCCTCGACCTGGAAGTGCTTTTTGATGGCCTCGGCGAGCGCTTCCTGCTGCTCGGGCGTCGTGTCCTTGATGAGGCGGTGAGTGGGGAACACGGTGAGCCCGGGGTCCTGGAGGGCGACGAGATCCATCAGCACGTAGCGGTGGGGACCGTCGCCCCCGATCTCCTCGGCGTAGGTCCGGGCGGTCTCATAGCGGTGATGCCCGTCGGCGATCAGGAGCTCGGCGTTCTGGAGCGCTTGTTCGACCGAGGCGATGGCGGTGCGATCGGTGATCCGCCAGAGGCGGTCGTCGGTTCCGTCCTCGTCGGTCGCTTCGCCCCACGGCGGCGATTGGGTGGCGGGAGCGAGCGCGTTCCAGGCCTTTTCCCCCGGGTCGTCGAAGAGCGCGAAGATGGGGGAGAGGTTGGCCTTGGTGGCCCGGGTCAGCCTCAGGCGGTCCTCCTTGGGGCCTGGGTGCGTCCGTTCATGAGGCCGGATCCGCCCTGGGCCGTAATTCTCCACGCGCACGCGCGCGAGGAAGCCGCGCCGCGTCCGTCGCTGGCCGTCCGGACCGGTGTAGTCCTGCTCAAGCGCCCAGAGCGCCGGCTCCTCGTCCTGGACGATGACATCGTGATCTCGCCAGGTCTGGAGCTCGTTGGCGGCAGCGGCGTAGGGGTCGTGCCCGAGTGGCAGGTCGATCCGGACCACGTTGTGGGGCGAGCGTCCTTCGAGCTCGCTCCGTTGCGCGGCGTCGATCACGTCGTACGGCGGCGCAATCACGTCCTGGAGTCCGCCGGTCTCATCGAGGTTGTAGTGCAGCGCCCTGAGGGGCTCGATCTGGGCCATGGAGGGCGGCGGAGGCTACCCGTTTCTGGCCGGCGCGGCGGTGTGATTCCGTCCGGAGGTCGTGCGAACATGTGTTCGATTCGTTATGGCATATCCGGCTTACCTACGGGAACGCGCGCGGGAACTTCGGGTGACCAAGAAGCTCAGTCTCGATGAGATCGCTGAGCGCCTGGCGCTGCCGAAGACGACGGTGTATTACTGGATCGTCGATCTCCCGCTAGGCCGCCCGCGGCGAGAGAATGGCGATCCCGGCAACGTCGCTATGCAAGCGAAATACCGGCGGATTCGCGAGCAATCGTATGCGGACGGAGTCGCGGAATACGACGAGCTGGTGAAGCTTCCGACGTTCAGAGACTTCGTGGCGCTTTACATCGCCGAGGGTTACAAGCGGAATCGCAACCGTGTCTCGATCGCCAATTCAGATGACCGAGTGGTTGCCATCGCTACGAGCTGGTTGCGTTGGCTGACGACGAAGCGGCTTACCTTTTCGATCCAGTACCACGCTGATCAGAATCTCGATGAGCTGCGGTCCCATTGGAGCGAAGTGCTGGACATTGACGGTGCGGACATAAAGCTTCAGCGGAAATCAAACAGCAGCCAGCTAAAACACCGAACGTGGCGGTGTCCCCATGGCGTGATGACCGTGACGGCGAGCGACACCTTGCTCAGGGCTCGTCTACAGGCATGGATCGACAGGATTCGGAGCGAGTGGGCTCTAGACTCCGCACCACCCGTCGGGGCGTAGCTCAGCCTGGTAGAGCGCCCGCTTTGGGAGCGGGAGGTTTTCGCCGGTTCAAATCCGGCCGCCCCGACCTCACACGGTCACCGCGCCGTGCCTGGAGTGCTGCTTTCCCCTCGCCGCTTGTGATCCTGGCGCCCACCACGACGACCGCGTGAGCCTGACGGCGCTCTTTGCCGGGCTTCGCGTACGTGACCTCGCGACCGCTCGCCCATGGTACGAGCGCTTGCTTGGCGAGCCGGCGTTTTTCCCGATACCCAGCGAGGTGGTATGGACGCTGGTCGAGGGCCGCTCGATCTATATCCGAGAGGACCCGCCCAACGCCGGTCGGGGCCTGGTCACCGTATTTGCCGACGATCTCGAGGCGGTCGTTACCGACATCGCTTCCCGCGGCCTCGAGCCAGCCATGCGTGAGACCTTGTCGAACGGGGTGCGCAAGGTGACCTACCGGGATGACGACGGAAATGAGATCAGCTTCGGCGGCGCCCCGCTGACTGAATGAGGCTGGATCGGTCCGGCGGCGGAACGGCCTGGCCACGCCCTAGCATCCAGCGGCGTCAGCCCCCGTAGCTCAGTGGACAGAGCGCCGGACTTCTAATCCGATGGTCGCAGGTTCGAATCCTGCCGGGGGCGCTAAACAGCCTGCAAATCAGGGTAATCCCACAGGCAGTCTCGGCCCAGCGGTCCCCGTTGTCCCGAACGTGTCCCGAGCTGTGCGATGTTGCGGTAGCGCGGCTCGCTTTGGGCCGTCAGCTGACCGTGTCCGCGTACTCGACCGGCTCGCAACGCGCGTTCACGAAACGGGCGCCACGCCCTCGATATCCACGCCACCACGCTGCGGGTGCTGCTGAACGGAGTGCGAGCAGGCCCCGGCGCCTCGGGTTCGCATCTCGACCGCCACGGTGGCGGGGCGCCGAGCCCAGCCTCGACCGGTTCAGCAGCAGCCGGTCAGCTGATCTTCGGCTTCAGGATCGCGCGCGTGTGATCCAGATAGACGTCGTTTCCTCCCGAGCTCCGGTTGGTCTGCTCGAAGATCCCGTTCATGCTGCGGCCCTTGAACGGCGAGGTGACCCGCAGTGTTCCTGTGTGGCTTGCGAAGATGTGCAGCCGGTCGGTTCCGAGCGTCCCGCACTTGACCTTGTCCTGAGGCAGCGGTATGAACGTGGTCGCGGCCCACTGAAGCAGGCTGATGACGTAGCCGCCCGGGAGCGGGAACTTCGAGATCGCCTACACGTCCTTCCACAGGTTGCCCTGCCGGCAGGCGACGGCGCGTACGTACATCGAGCCGTGATGGGTTCGCTCGATAGCGATCCCCCACCCCTGATATGGATCCTTGCCGATCAGCTCGAGGTGATGGTTGGCATCGGCGAACAGGCCGTCCGAGCTCGAGTGCACGTCCATCGGGCTGATCACGCGCCAGCCCTTCGGCGAGTGACACGTTGTGCGGCGGTCGCAGGCTGTCGCAGGAGATGCGCAGCGCAGAGTCTCGCGGCCGTGTGAACTCGACACTCACTCAGCGCACCTGAGCGAACTCAGAAGCCCTAAATCAAGAGTGCCCGCCAGAGGCGACAGACGACCAGTCTCGCTAGCGAGTACAGCCAACCTCAGATCCGGCCAGGTCGCTGAGGAAGGGATATATGCTGCGGGCCGGAGGCCGGTCTGTTCGGAGGAGGGAGAGTTCATGGCGATCATCGGCGCTGGTGCCAAGGAGTCGATAGGCCCGCCCCGGTCAGACGACGGCCGGTTGGCGCGAGGGGTCCTCAACGACGTCGATATCGCGGCCCTCACGTTGGCCGACATGGCGCCGGCGATGAGTTTCTACTTCTCGTTCGCGACGATCGTGGCCGCCGCCGGGATCGCCGCACCGTTGACGGTGATCGCTGGGATGATCGCGATCGCGCTGCTGGGCAACACGATCAGCCAGTTCTCGCGCTCGCGACCCTCGACCGGCTCGTTCGTGACTTTCATCGGCAGCGCGTTCGGGGGCTACAGCGCGGTCGTGACGGCGGTGGTGCTGGGCCTTGGATACATCATCGCGGTCGCCGCGGTGGTGGTGATCTCCGGCGGACTGCTCGAGACGATCCTGCAGCACTACCTGAGCATCACCGTCCCGTGGCAGGCGAGCAGCGCGGTGCTGTCAATCGGCGCGTTTGTGCTGATCGTGAGCGGGGCCAAGCCGTCGACCAGAGTCGCGGCCGGCCTGTTCGTGTTCCAGGTTGCGCTGCTCATGGTGGTCTCGATCGCGGTGTTGATCCAGCACTCGGGCCATCTCAACCTATCGCCGTTCGATCCGTCGCACCTGCATCGCGGCTTCTCGGGCCTGTCGCTCGGCTTCCCGCTCGCGATTTATCTGTTCGTGGGCTGGGAGAACTCGGCGGCGCTTGCCGAGGAGCACCGCGACCCGCGCAGGGGCGTCACGCGAGCCGTGTTCTCGAGCATCGCCGTCGTCGGCGCGCTCTACGTGTTTCTCTCCTATGCGACGGTGGTCGGCTTCAACTACAACGCTGCGGCGCTGACCGCCGCGTCGGTTCCGTTCCTCACGGTGGCCGGTGGGGTCTCCAGCGGACTGTTGTTCGTCGCCTACCTGGCGGGCTTTGTCTCGATCTGCTCCTGCCTGATCGCGGCGACTAACTCGCAGGCGAGAATCATCTTCAACTCCGGCCGTGAGGGGCTGCTGCCGCCGGCCTTCGCCCGGCTGACACGCACCCGCCGCACACCGTGGGTGGCCTTCTTGGTGTATCTCGTGCTGGCCCTGGGGCTGTGCTACGTGTTCGGTTGGAACACGCCGCCGGTGACCTTCTTCGGCGAGATCGCGACGCTGGGCACGATTCTGATCGCGCTCACCTACCTGGTCGCCAACCTGGCGCTGCCGGTCTACTACCACCGCTTCGAGCGCCAGAGCTTCTCGGTCGTCAAGCACCTGGTGCTGCCGCTACTGGGCGTGGCGGCGATCGGGTACCCGCTCTATGAGCTGGTCAAGCCGGGACAGCCCGCACCGTTTGACCACTACCCCGCGATCGCGGCCGGCGTCGTCGCTGCGGCGCTGATCTGGGGCGCGATCGTCTACGCGCGAGATCGAACGATCGGGGAGCGAGTCGGCTCGATCGTTGCTGACGCCGACTGACGGCGCGATCCGGGGGGGCGACTCCTTTCCGAACCTAGCCGTCCCTGAGCTAGCGATCGCCCTTAGGCGACTCGCTCGTGCTCGCCTCTTGTCCCGAGCGAAGCGTTTTGACCGAGTCCCGATCTCGCCCGGCCAGTAGAACTCTGCCAGTGACGGTCTATTCCTGGCTTACGCTCCCATCATGAATGAAAGCGTCATATACGTCTCGAGGCTGACGCGGCTGCCGCTGGTCGGTGCCGACGGCTCCGATGTCGGCCAAATAGCCGATGTGGTGGTCGATCTGGGCGGTCGTCCTCCGCGCGTCAATGGTTTCGTTGTCCGTGTGGGGCGCCGTCGCGTGTTCGTCGGCGCGGGCAGGGTTGGAGAGGTCACAGGCGAGGGCTTACGGCTGCGTCGCGGGTCGATCAATTTGCGCCAGTTCGAGCTTCGTCCAGGGGAGCGGCTGGTGGTCGGCGAGCTCTTCGGGCGCCGGTTTCGCCACGGGCGGGTGCTGGACGTCGGGATCTCGGCAGCGCCGGAGCCATTTGAATGGGAGGTGGCGACGGTGGCGGTCGGGGCACGCGGCCTTCCCGGGCGTCGGCGCACGCCGGAATTACTCGATTGGAGCGAGGCAGGCGAGCTGTTTGCTGACGAACGTCCGATCGACCGTCAGGCGGCCACGCTTGGCGGCCTGCACCCGGCCGAGATGGCGGCCGCGATCCGCAAGCTTCCGCTCAGCCGGCGACGCGTGTTGGCGGCGGCGTTGGAGGACGAGCGCCTGGCCGACCTGCTGGAGGAGCTTTCCGAGCAGGAACAGGTTCGCTTGGTAGAGGGACTCGATCAGGAACGTCTGGCGCGCGTGCTCGATGAGATGGAGGCCGACGACGCGGCTGACCTGTTGGCCGAATTCCCTGCGATCCGTCAGGCCGAACTGCTCGGGGCGATGGATCCGGACGAGGCTGAGCCGGTCCGGCGGCTGCTCGGCTACGACCCACACACGGCGGGTGGCCTGATGACCCCTGAGCCAATCATCCTGGATGGGCGCGCAACGGTCGCGGAGGCGCTGGCGCGGATTCGCGATCCGGACCTTCCGGTTCCGCTCGCCGCGCAGGTGTTCGTGTGTCAGCCGCCGCTCGAGACGCCGACCGGGCGCTTCCAGGGCGTGGTCGGCATGCAGCGGCTATTGCGGGAGGCCCCTGGCAAGCCGTTGGGTCGCTGCCTGGACGACGATTGGGAACCGATTGCTCCAGATCTGGGCGAGCGCGAGGTTGCCGAGCGCCTCGCCGCCTACGATGTCGTCGCCTTGGCCGTGTGTGACTCCGCCAAGCGGCTGGTCGGCGCGGTCACGATCGATGACGTGCTCGACCGGGTCCTGCCCGCGGATTGGCGAGCGACCACGGGGCAGGAAACGTGAGCCGCCAAGACGATCTTGGGAAGCCTCGCGGAACCGCGGGCACGCCCTCCTACAACCCTGACGCGTTCGGACCCGCGGCCGAGAGGTTCGCTCGCTTCTTCGGCACCGTCACGTATCTGCTCTGGCAGACCGTCATCGTGGTCGTGTGGATCATCATCAACGCCGTCGGCTTCGCCTTCAAGTGGGACCCCTATCCGTTCATCCTGCTCAACCTCGTTTTCTCTACCCAAGCGGCGTACGCCGCGCCCCTGATCCTGCTCGCACAAAACCGGCAGAGTGACCGTGACAAGGCAGAGATGGAACGCGACCGCGAGCGCAACGCCCGTGCCCTCGCTGACATGGAGTTCCTCGCCCGGGAGATCGCCGGCATCAGATTGACGCTCGAGCACAAGGCCGACCGCGACGATGTGATCGAAGCCATCGACCGGCTGACCAGCACCTTGGAGCGGCTACCGGGTATCGACGCCTCCCTGGCTTTTCCTGAAGGTTCTTCGGGAGCGAGGTCTGGTCCGGCGGGCCTCGACGAAGCCGACTGATCAGCGCGGAGGGTCAGCTGACTGTTGTCGTGATCGCTCCGCGTCGACCTCTCGGACTCGCCTACGGCGATTGCCTCGATCTCGACGAGCTGATCGGGGTAACCCAGGAGCGACACGCCCAACAGGGTGCTGGGCGCTCGGCCGAGGCGCGCGGAGACGATGTCCCAGACACGGACGAGGTCAGAGCGGTCCCGCGCTACGGCAAGACCGTCGTTTTCAACAAGGACTCTGGACCAATCCCCCGTCGCGCCAGCGCCGCGAGTAGGTTCTCGATCGTGCGGAGTGCTTGACCCTCCAGGTCACCCGAAGCGACCACCCTTCCGTCTTCGTCGAGCGGACATGCTTCAGCGGCGAAGACAAGCCCGCCCCCCTCCGCGGTGTATGCAGACGGGTATTCGGATAGAGGCCCATCGCAGCGACAACGTAACTGGAGCGCGGCAGGTGTTCCAGGCTTCGCGGATTCAAAGCCCTTCGAGCAACGCGCGTGCCCGAGCCATTGCCGGGCGATCGCCCTTCGACTCTGACAGCTCGAGCGCCGCGCGTGCCTCGGACGCCGCGTCCTCGCGGCGGCCCACCCCCATCAGGACCCTGGCCAGGTCGAGCTTCGCCGCGGCCTGCATGGTGACGAAGTCGGTCATGAACGCATGCTCTACCGCACTGCGGGCCCAGCGTTCAGCTTCTTCCCCGTTGCCATCCGCGAGCGCCAGCCGTGCTCGCACGCGGTGCGTGATCGCGTAGTTGATCACGTCTTCGCGCGCGCTGAGCTGGTCGGAGAGTTCGATCGCCGCGATCGCGGCGCCACGGTCCCCGAGCCTCTCATACACATCCGCCAGGTCCGCCTGGCTGGTGGATCGGTGCGCGACGTCGCCGCTCTCGGCGTGACCGGCATCGAGCTGCTGTAGCGAGGCGAGCGCCGCTTCCAAGTTGCCTGCGGCGATCTCGAGATAGGCGAGCTTCTCGTGGGCCCCCACGGCCATGTAGTGGCCCAGCGAGTTCGCGAGCTCGATTCCCTGTGCCATCAGACGACGAGCTTCGTCGAACTCGCCCTCGAGCGCGGCGGCGTCGGCGCGAACGATCATCAGTCCCGCCCGGATCAAGGGGCTGGGCTCGTCAAGCTCGATCGCATCGGGCTCGCTCGACCAGCTTCTGACATGCCGAGGCCCCAAGTACAAGGTCCCGAGATAAAGGATCGTGGCGCGGGAGCGCAGGACCTCGTCTCCAGCTCTTTTTGCGTGCTGAGCGGCGAGCAACGCCTCCTCGGCCGCGGGCCCTGCCCGGCTCGCCAACCAGTGACGCCCACACGCGAGCAAATGGGCCTTTGCGAGCCCCCGTTCGTCGCCGGCCTCCTCCAGGTCTTTGAGCAGCCCTGGGAGCGATTGCTCTATTGCGTCGCTGACGCCCTCCGGTTGGGTCAGGAACACGAGGTCCAGCCGCGTGAGCTGGGCCGCGCGGGCGGTCGCCGGATCCGACTCCGCGCTCGCGAGGAGCTCCTCGATGCGGGTCAGCTCCCTGCTCTCGTCGAATAGCTGCTCCGCGAGATCCAGGCTGATTTGCGCCGCGGCTCGTCCCTGCCGCGGCACCAGCTCCAGCGCCCGCCCGAGCAGCTTCGTGGCCGCAGCTACGTCGCCCCGCCCTCCTGCTCTCAGCCCGGCGCCGTGGAGATGCGCGGCCGCGTCGGCCGCGATCGCTGGATCCACTTCTTGTCCCAGCTCCCGCCGGTAGCGCACGGTCTGCTCAAGGTGCCAGCCGGCGATCTCGTCGAGCTCGAGCAGCTCGGCGCCGTGGTGCTCAAGCCAACGAGCGAACCGTTCATGCAGCTCGGCTCGGCCGGCTTTCGGGAGCCCCTCATAGGCGGCATCGCGGATCAACAGGTGACGGAAACGGAACGCCTCGTCCCCCGCGAGTGTCGGGGGATGCGGACGGATCAGCTCCTTGCGCACCAGCCCGGCGAGCCGCAGCCCGACCTCGGTCGCCAGCCGCTCGCCGGCCAGCGCCTTGACGGCGAGGCGGTGGAACACCTCGCCCTCGACCGCGCCCCGCTCGAGCAACTCGCGCTCCTCGACCGCCAGCCGCTCAAGCCGCGCCGCCAGCAGCGCCTGGATCGTCGGTGGCACCGTCACCGTGCCACGCTCACGCGCCAGCGCCACCATCTCCTCCAAGAACAGCGGGTTGCCCTCACTGGCTGCGATCACCCGACCGCGCGCCTCCCGATCCAGGCCGTCCGCTAGCCGTTCCAGCAGCGCCTCGGCGTCCTGCGTTCCGAGCGGCTCGAGCAGCAATGTCGTGGCGTTTAGCTTCCCGCCGCCCCACGTCGGCCGGTCCTCGAGCAGCTCCGGCCGGGCCGTGCACAACATCAGGATCGGCACGCCCCGGGAGAGGTCCACGACGTGATCGATCAGATCGAGCAGCATCGGCTCGGCCCATTGCAGGTCATCGATGTACAAGATCACCGGGCACTCTTCGGCCAGCGACTCCAGCAGCCGACGGACTTCCCAGAAGAGCTCCTCCGGCGTTCCGGTTCCCCCGCTGCTCAGGTGCTCAAGGGTGTCGGCCGCAGGATCGCCCACCGCCGTCAGCGCCTCGACCAGCGGCCAGAACGTGATCCCGTCTCCGTAGTGCAGGCAGCGTCCACGCAGGACCGTCGCGCGCTCGCCGATGCCGGCCAAGAGCTCCGCGATCAGCCGTGACTTTCCGACTCCGGCGGCCCCCAGCAGTGTGAACAGATGACACGCGCGCTCGTCCACGGCGCGATCCCATGCCTCCCCCAGCAGCCGCAGCTCCCGCTCCCGACCAACCAGCAAAACATCCAGATGCCTCGCGTAGCCGGCGGCAACCGGATGGACGGCGATCAGCCGGTAGGCCGCTACCCGCTCGGACTTTCCCTTCAGCTCCAACGGCTCGATCGCCTCGACCTGCACCGCATCCCGAACCAGCCCAAGCGTCTGCTCGCCCACGATGATCTCGCCGGGCTGGGCTGCCTGCTCGAGCCGCGCAGCGACGTTCACCGCATCGCCCACCGCGAGGTTCTCGCCCTCCCCGACCAACACCGGCCCGGTGTTGATTCCGGTCCTGAAGCGGAGGGTGACTCCGACGTCCTCGGCGACAGCCGGGAGGCGCTCCCTGATATCAGCCGCCGCCCGCACTGCCCGCAGCGCGTCGTCCTCCCGAACCCGTGGAATCCCGAAGACCGCCATCACCGCATCGCCGATGAACTTCTCGACCGTCCCACCGTGACGTTCAATGATCGCCCTGATCTCCGCGAAATAGCGATTGAGAACGCCCCTCAGCACCTCGGGGTCAAGCTCCTCACCCAACGCGGTGGAACCCGTCACGTCGCAAAACAGCGCCGTCACGACCTTCCGCGCCTGCCGTGGCGGCTCCACAACCACAAGCTCCGCCCCGCAACTTCCACAGAAACGAAATCCCTCAGGGCTCTCGGCACCGCACCGTGCACAGACGAGCATCGCCAAAGGATGTTCCCACTTGTGCCCGGACCGAACGTCAGAAGAGCAGGACTCGCCTATCCCCCGGGGCCCTCAGGCTCGGGACGACGACGGATTTGCCTCGGCGTGAGCTTTGTGGATGTGCTCGAGCGGGACCGTCGCACGCTCGTACGAGCCCAGAACGGGATGGTGATGCCAGCACGTCTTATACGGCGTTCCGGCGACATGGTGAAACCCGAGCTTCCGGCAGCCGTCCGAGTGGCAGGGGAAGTGTGAGTGAAGGAAGCGCCGGACCGCGAGCGCCGCAACGATGATCGAGACAACGATCGACAACTCCCCGATGTCGGAGCCAATCCCCGACCAGAACTGATAGCCCCAGTACCGCAGAGGGTGGAAGAGATCGTTGAACTCGAACCCGGAGAGGAACAAGATCACTGGACCACTCCGTTGGCAACCGGCCGCCTCACCCGTCTCATCGCGCCTAGCAGGCTAGGGCGGCGAGCGGACGGAGCCGTGAGCTAGCGGCCCACCGTCAAAGCCCAGCTCCCTCCGTCAATCCAGCCCGGCCTGCTCGATCAGCTGAACCGCGGTCTGGTCGGTGCCGAGCGCGGTCGGGCTGAGGCTCAGCGAGGAGATGCTGGCGAGGGGTGGGACGGCCGGGTTGGGCGCGACTCCGGGGCGGGCCGGGTACTCGAAGTCGTCGCCGGCGGCGAGGATGCGCTGACCCGTGGCGCTGGTGATGAAGCGAACCAGGGCCTGTGCGTCCGACCGGTGGTGGCTTGAGGCGAGCACGGCGGCTCCGGCGATGTTCTGGATCGAGCCGGGGTCGTGGTTAGGGAAGAAGTAGAGCTGGCTGTGCATGTTGTTCGCGCCGAGTTCCAGCCGGAGGCGGTACCAGTAGTAGTGGTTGATGATCCCCGTGGCCACGGCCCCGCGGTTGACCGCGGCCACCACCGACTCGTCGTCCTGGTAGAGCTGGGCGTTGCGCTTGAGGCCGTCGAGCCACTGGGTGGCGGCCGCCTTGCCGTGGGTGGCGATCACCGCTCCCACGACAGGCGGGAAGTCCGAGTCGGTCGGGGCGATGGCGACTCGCCCCTTCCACTGGGGTTGGGCGAGCTGCAGGACCGAGGTGGGAAGCTGCGACCGGGAGACCTTCGACGGGTCGTAGACCAGGGTGGAGACCCGCAGGGCCACCCCGACCCAGTCCCCGGTGGGCGACGACTCACGCGCGGGAATCTGACTGAGGATGTCCGCCGGGAGCTTGGCCATCAGTCCATGGGCCTCGAGGTTCATCAGCTCCGGTGAGTTCTCGGTCAGGTACACGTCGGCCGGGGAGGCGTTCCCCTCCTGAAGGAGCTGGTCCGCCAGCACGATGCCGTCAGCGGTTCGCACGCGGACGTTGATGTGGGTCTGGCGCGTGAACGCCTGGACGAGCGCGTCCGTGAGCTGGGGGTGCTGGCCGTTGTAGAGCACGATCGTGTTGCCTGGGTCCCCACCCCCGCACGCCGTGAGCGCCAGGCCGAGCATCATGGCCGCTGCGGCGCCGGCGAGAGCCTTGGCGAGGCGCTTCCTCCTCATTGTGAGACCGGGACGTTGAGGAGCGGGGGCGTCGGCCGGGCGCCGTCGGACTCGGGTGGCGCGGGGTACGCGATGACGTCGCCCAGGACGGTGAGCTCCACGGGGTCACCCGGCTCCGGCACGTCTGGCCCCAGAACCCTCGCGCTGATCGGCTCGGGCACATCCTGTAGGCGAAGTTGGACCACTGAGTCAGGCCCGTAGAACGCGCGCTCCGTTACCCGCGCGAGGGCACCGCCCGCCGCGCCCCGGCGCACCTCGATCTGCTCGGGCCGGATCATCGTCTCGACGGGTCCCTGGATGCTCTTGTCGATCAATCGAAGTTCTCCCAGCGCGCAGGTGACGACACCCTCGGCGGCGCGGCCGGGCAGAACCACCGCTTCTCCGACGAAGCGGGCGACGTCCAGATTCGCCGGCCTGCGGTAAAGCACGGCCGGGGCAGCGGTCTGGATCAGCCGCCCCTCCATCAGCACGCCGACCTCCCGCCCCATCGAGAGGGCCTCGGCCTGATCGTGCGTGACGAGGAGCGCCGTCGTTCCCTGGGCCTCAAGCGCGCCCAGAACGGCGGCGCGCGTCTCGGCTCGCAGGGCGGCGTCAAGCCCTGAGAACGGTTCGTCGAGCACGACCAGCGGCGGGCGGGGCGCCAGCGCCCGGGCCAGGGCTACCCGACGCTGCTCGCCGCCTGAGAGCTCCTGCGGCTGGCGGTCTCCATAGCGTGGGTCGAGCCCGACCAGCTTAAGGACCTCGGACGCCCGCACGCGCGCCTTGCGCTCGCTTCGCGGCAGGCCGAAGGAGACGTTGTCGGCGACGGTGAGGTGCGGGTAGAGCGCGCCCTCCTGGGCCACGTAGCCGATCGAGCGTCGCTCGGGGGGGAGGGAGACGCCGGCCGCGTCTGCCACCACCGTGTCCCCGACCGTCACCGTTCCCTGCTCCTGCGCGATGAAGCCCATGATCACCCGCAGAAGCGTCGTCTTGCCGCTCCCCGACGCGCCGAGGATCGCGGTCAGGCTGCCGTCCGGGACCACGAGGTCGACCCCTGAAAGCACGTCGCCGCGACCGTAGGACGCGGATATCTGGTGGCAGTGCAGCGCGCCCATGGCTATGCCTGCCTAGGTTCGCGCACGCGTCCGAAGCGGCTCATGAGGACATAGGTGGCGAGCAGAGCAAGCAGGATTAGCACCGCAGCGTAGGGAGCGGCGGCACGGAAGGCCACCGTCCCGCTGTCGGCCCAGAACTGCGTCCCGAGCGTCGTCAGGCCGGGGGGCAGGAGCACCTGGGCGGTGGCGAGATCGCCGAGGACGAAGACGAACACGAGTACCCCCGCCGCGGCCAGACCGGGCCGGGCGAGGGGCACGGTCACGCGCCACACGGTTCGCAGTGGTCCGAGGCCGAGGGCGCGGCCCGACTCCTCAAGCGAAGGCTCGATCAGCCCGATTGTGCCGCGGAGGGCCACGACGGCGAAGGGCACGAACAGCATCGCCTCCGCCAGCACCACCAGCACCACCGTTCCGTAGAGGAGATGGGCAACGTGGCTGGCGGCGTAGGCCAGCGCGATGGCGGCCACAAGATCGGGCAGCGCAAACGATAAGTACACGCTGCGCTCGATCAGGGTGACAGCTGTCCCTGAGCGCCGGACAGCCAGGATCGCCACCGGCAGGGCAAGCAGCACCGCCACCAGCCCGGCGGCGATCCCGAGCAGAACTGTGGTCAAGGTCGCCGACCACAGGCCCCCGAGGCCCGCGGCAGCGCCGGCGCTCCCGTTGCTCTGGGCAAACCAGTGGACCAGCAGGCCGAGCGGGATGCCAAGGCCGAGGGCGACCACCAGCGCCAGTCCACCGAGCGCAAGCGGCATTCTGCTTCCCAGGCGATAGCGCGCGACGCCGCGCCGCGCGCCCTGGCTGATCCGGGTGTAGTTAGCTCCGCCTCGGAGCCGATACTCGGCGTAGAGGACGGCGATGCAAACAAAGGTGGAGTAGAGCGAAAGCGCTGCCGCCCCAGCGGCGCTGAAGCCGAGCTGGTACTGGGCGTAGATGTTGACCGAAAGGGTCTGGAACTTAAGGGCTACGAAGGCGTCGAACTCGACCAGCGTGTCGAGCACGACCAGGAGCATGCCGCCGAGCAACGCGGGGCGGAGCTGCGGGAGGACGACCCGGACGAACGTCCGCCACGCGCTCTGGCCCAATGACCGCGCAGTTTCCTCGAGGGCCGGATCCATCACCCGCAACGACGCGGCCACGAGCAGGAACACGATCGGGAAGTAGGAGAAGGTGACGATCCCGGCCGCGCCCCAGAACCCGGTCAGCCACGAGCTCAGGGTGGCCCAGGCGTAGCTGGTGATGAACAGGGGC
Source organism: Solirubrobacteraceae bacterium (assembly GCA_035505215.1). GTDB lineage: Bacteria > Actinomycetota > Thermoleophilia > Solirubrobacterales > Solirubrobacteraceae > Palsa-465. Next base: position 136,696 of record DATJQY010000024.1, read on the forward strand.
ACGGCGAGGGGAGCCACCAGCAAGAGCGACCAGATTCGCCGTCCCGGCACGTCGGTGCGCTCGACCAGCCAGGCCGATGCCAGGCCGAGCACGCCGCAGGCCGGGGTCACAAGTGCGGCCAGCTCGATTGTGTGCAGGACCAGCGACGGCGTGGCGGGGGCGGAGAATGCCGCCCTGGCCGCATAGGCTCCCCCTTGCACCGCCTGAACGGCGGTGATCAGCACGGGCAGCCCCACCAACACCGCGATGGCGGCACAGGCCAGCGTGAGTCCGGCATTCCGGTTTCTGATCCTCCGCACCGTCATGCACGGTACGACGCCGGCGGGCGCTCGTACCTTTCGCTGGAGCGAAATCCTGACTTTCTAGGAGAGCTGGATGTGGTCGGCTTCGGCCGCCCCGGGGAAGGGGCGGGTGAGCCCGAACTGCAAGAGCGTCGCCTCAGGCACGCCTTCGACGCCAGGGGTGTCCGAGGCCTCGCCGCGGGTGTGGGGGTCATCGGCGAACCCGCCGACCTCGACGGAGTGCTGCGGCGTGCGATAGCCCGATATTCCGATCAGATGCAGATGCAGAGCCACGCCGAGCCTCTCCAGGCGGGCGGCGATCTCAGGCTCCTCACCGAAGGTGTAGTTGGTGCCGGGCGCCGGGAAGAAGCCCCACGGTCCGTCGTTGCCGCCCAGGCTGCCGCTGGAGATGTCACTGGCGGCGAAGGAGGCGCGCTGGGCGGCGGCGGCTCGGGCCTGGAGGATCGCGAGCTGGCGTTGGACCTGGTGCAGCGCCGCTTGCTGGCGCGCCCGGTCACGTTCGGCCACCCGCTCGCGCTGGAGGACGGCGAGCCGCAGGTTGGCGATCTCATCCTGCTCCACGGCGACGGCGGCGACGACCTGCCGCTGGTGGACCTGGGCGGCCGCGAGGCGGAGGGTCTGGAGGCGGACCTGCTTCTTGGCCAGGGAGACCGCCGTTACGACCTTGGCGTTTTGACGGGCGATCAGCCCCAGGTTGTGCATGCGCTCGAGGAGGTCCGAGAAACCGCGCGACTCGAGCACGACGCTCACCAGGTCAGGAGGTGGCGACTCGTACTGGGCGACGAGCTGTGCGGCCAGCCGCTGGCGGTCCTGCGTCAGCTCGCTGCGGAGGATGTTCAGGCGGTTGTGGGCGGCGGTGTAGTCGATCTCGATGTGGATGAGCACGGAGCGCTGGATGGCCAGGCTCGATTCGATCGCGGAGAGCCGGGTCTGAAGATCAGCCAGTCGACCCTGGTAGCCCTGGACCTGGGCATTGTCGGCGCCGATGCGTTGCTCCAACGACTGCTCACGTGAGTTCAAATCGCCGCGGCTAAGCGGGGCCGCCACCAAGAAGCCAACGGCGGCAAGCAGAGCGGCCAGTAGGAGGATGCCGCGGCGAATTCCGAGGTGTCGCTGCATGCGTTTGACGACAGGTGGCCGCGCTTCGTCAACGGCGGTCAGCGGGGCGAAGCTAGCAGCTGAACCGCGGCGCGCCGACGCCCGCAAGCTTGCTTGCAGCGCAGCAGCGGAGGACACCGTGTCGGAGCACCGAAACCCTCGGGTGCGCCCCTAGGGCGAATTCTCAGAAATTGCGCTTACCATCCTGTCCGCGTCGGCCCAAGGGGTTACCAACAAGGAGGAATAGATGTCGTGGAACGGACGCGTGCGCGCGTTGGCGTGCGCGCTCGTAGGAACCGCAGCTCTGGCTGCTGCCGGCACCGCATCGGCGGCGCAGTCGGGAGCGGACCATCATTGGCCCGGGACGCCCCTGGCCGGCAAGCACAAGGTGAGCAATGACACCGTCACGAGCAGCAACTGGTCCGGCTACGCGGTCGAGGCGGCGAGCGGGCAGAAGTTCACCAACGTGATCGCGTCGTGGCAAGAGCCCAGCGTCTCGTGCACGAGCGGTGGGTCTCAATATTCGTCCTTCTGGGCGGGCATCGACGGTTACAGCAGCGACTCCGTCGAGCAGACGGGCGCCGACTCCGACTGCACGGGCCGGAACCGGGCGTCTTACTACGCGTGGTACGAGATGTACCCGGCCAACTCCGTCGAGCTCTCCACCAGGATCTATCCGGTCTCGCCGGGAGACACCCTGACATCCGAGATCTCGGTGAGCGGTTCCACGTTCACGCTCCAGCTGATGTCCTCGCGAGGCTGGCATTTCACCAGCACCCAGAGCGGCTCTGGGCTCGCGCAGTCATCGGCTGAGGCGATCGCCGAGTCACCCGAGATCTGCGGCTTCTTCAGCTGCAGCCTGGCCCCGCTGGCCAACTTCGGGACGATGACGTTCAGCGGCGTCCAGGCAGCGGTGAACAACGGTGCGAACGCGCCCTTCGGGACCTACACGACCGACAACGGCCCGCACGAGATCATCGCCGAGACGAGCAACGGAACCGTGAAGGCGCAGCCGTCGGCGCTGAACGGGACCAGCTTCAGCGAAACCTGGCACCACTCCTAGTTCGTCAAGCAGTACCGCTGTGAAATCTGGCCCTCGTCCGCCCGGGCGGGGGCCAGATGTGTTCCTGGGACGGCACAATCTCCGCCCGTGTCCCTGCTCGGCAGCCTCGATCTCCGTGGTCCGGCGGGCGAACCGGTCGATTTCCGCCGCCTGCTCGCCTCTCACGGCGTGGCCACCCTCGCGCCTAACAGCGTCGACCTTGAGCGATGGACGCTAGAGACGACGGTTCAGCTCGATGGCGGCGCCGAGAGCCTGCGCATCTCTGAGCCCGAGCCGGGCGTCCTCCGAGTCGAATCCGTGTCGACCGTCCGGGGCACGAAGGCGAAACAGCGCCTCCTCGTGACCGCCCGCCACCTTCTCCGCCTCGACGACGACCTGTCCGGCTTCTACGCGCGGGCCGCGGAGGACCCGGCCCTGGCCTGGGTCGCCGCCGGAGCCGGCCGGATGCTGCGCAGCCAGACGGTGTTCGAGGACGTCGTGAAGACGATCTGCACGACCAACTGCTCCTGGTCGGCGACGGTGCGCATGACCGACGCGATCGTGAACGAACTCGGAGCGCTGGCTCCGGACGGGCGCCACGCCTTTCCCAGCCCCGCGGCGATGGCCGCCGCGCCGCTGTCCTTCTACGCCGATGTCGTGCGCGCCGGCTACCGCGGCGCCTATCTGCAGCGGCTGGCCACAGATGTCGCGGACGGCCGGCTCGACCTCGAGGGGCTGTCTGATCCCGCCCTGTCCGATCTGGAGGTCGAGCAGCGTCTGCTGGCGTTACCCGGCGTCGGGCCATATGCCGCCGCTCACGTGATGCTGACCTCGCTTGGGCGCTATGGCCGGCTCATCCTCGACTCCTGGACCCGGCCCAAGTACGCCAGGCTGACCGGGCGCAAGGCGGCCGATACCACGATCCAGCGCCGCTTTCGCCGTCACGGCGATTACGCGGGACTCGCCTTCTGGATGATGCTGACCCAGGACTGGGTCGACGACGAACCGGGCTAGAGGAACAGCGCCATCATCACGGCCGAGCGGCGGGAGCCGTCGAGGCGCGGATAGTGGTGGCGCTTGTAGCCCTCGATTTCGAATCCAGCCGAGGCGTAGAGGGCGATCGCGCGCCCGTTGTCAGGCCAGACCTCGAGCACAACCTTGACGATGCCGCGGCCCCGCGCCTCCTGGAGCGCCGCGGCGACGAGCTGGCGGCCCCAGCCCTGGCCGCGGAACTCCTTGAGGATCGACATGCCGAGCGTGTGAACCCCCTCGATGCCGGTCGGGTGGATGCCGATTCCGCCGACGATGCGCCCGGCGTCCTCCAGCACGAGCATGATCTGATCCTCGGCGTCGGCGGAGCGAAAGCGCTCGGCGATGTCCTCGACCGTCCGATCGCCCTCGGTGGCAATCCACCGTCCTTCGTCGGCCACAGCCTTGATCTGCTCAGCCCAGCCGACGGCATCGGAAGCGCGCGCGGGACGGACTTGCATGCCCGTCATCATGTCGGGTGTGACGATCTCGTTCCTGCCGGCGGCCGCCCTGAGCTTGGCCTGGCTCGTTTCCGCCGGTGCCTTTGCCGTCTCGATGGCCGGCACCCCCGGCCCCAACAACGCGCTGCTCACCTCATCCGGCTCGCTGTGGGGCTTCCGGCGCACGATGCCGCACATGCTGGGAATCTCGATCGGCTTCCCGCTCATGCAGGTGTGCGTCGCGGTGGGCCTCGGCTCCCTGCTCCGCGAGAACCCGTCGGTCCTGACGGTCATGCGATGGCTGGGCGCGGCGTACCTGCTCTACCTGGCCTGGAAGATCGCCACCGCCCAACCTGAGTCGGCCCATGTCGACGGCGAGATACAGCGGGGCTCCCGGCGGCCGATGAGCTTCCTCCAGGCGGCGCTCTTTCAGTGGGTGAACCCCAAGGCATGGCTCGTCACGCTCAGCGCCCTGGCCACCGTCGCCTCTGTCGGCGGCCACCCGTCGACCGCACGGGCGCTCGCCCTGGCCGCGGTGTTCCTGGCCGTGACGCTGCCGATCACGGCCTTCTGGACGATGATCGGCGTCGGCGTCTCCCGGGTCTTCACAACGCGCCGGGCGCTGCGTGGATTCAACGTTACGATGGCGCTGCTGCTCGTGGCGTCGCTCGTCTCCGTACTGGCCGGCTTCGGCTGAGACGTCGTTCCCGGAGAGCCTCGCGGCTGGGCGGCTTCATATAGTTGCTGGTGGTTTCAGGCCTCCGCGCCCACTGTCGATGGAGGCATGACGGCTCGCTACGGGGCGCGAGCAGCCAAGACAGGAATCGAAAGAGGCAGTTTGCAACCCGAACAGCCGGGAAGCCGAAAACGAACCCGCAGCCTGATCCGATGGTCGCTGCTGATCGCGGCCGTGGTCACCGGCGCCTATTTCCTCACCGCCGGGGCTGAAACCCGGAGCACCCGCGCCTCGATTCCGCCGGTTCCGCACATCCCGGTGGTCAGCGACTCCCCGGCGTTCGCCGTCGCGGCCAGCCGGGGGGTCCAGGAGCTGCTGACGGGTCCCTATCCGGTGGGCATGAATAGCCGCACCGGGCTGTGGGGCGGCCACACGCGTCCCAACTGGTGGCAATCCGCGCTCGCGCTCCAGACGATCATCCGCTACCTGGAGCGGACCGACAACGTGAATCCGCTCTATCAGAGCGTCATCGAGCGCATCTATGAGCGCAACGTGTACAAGCCGAAAAGCACGGCCAAGCGCGACTTTGCCAACGAGTTCATGGATGACACCGCATGGTGGGGGATGGCCTGGCTCGAGGCCTCGCGCTACGAGCTCAAATACCGCCACGATCGTGCTGACGCGGCCAAGTTCCTCGCCGTTGCCGAATACGACGCCCGGTACATCCTCGCTGCCCCCCGTCAGTGCGGCGGCATCGTGTGGGCGCTCCGGCGGGCGCCGGACATGGTGACGAGTGCCGAGTTCGTCGCCCTGGCCGCCAGGCTCTCGATCTATCGCGCGGCGCCGGGCGTCTTTCACAACGCCCAGCTGGCTGCCCAGTGGGCGAGCGACGGCCGCTATGTGCTCCGGTGGCTGACCCGGAGTGGGATGGTCGATCTTCACATGGGTTACGTCCTGGACCGGATCAACGGCGGCTGCCACAAGTTCCTCGGCGGACCGCTCACATACAGCGAGGGCGAGATGTCCGACGCGCTGACGGAGATGGGAATCGCGCTTCACTACCCGTTCTACTTCCGCCTGGCGAGCCGCTTCATCCGATACGTCCTCAACTACAAGAGCGGCTTGATCTCGCACGGGGTGCTCCAGGAGCACTGCGAGGCCCTGAGCGGAGCCTGCCGCGCGATGAAGAACCGGCTCGACATCCCGGCCTTCAAGGGTGTCTTTATCCAGGCGGTGGTGGATTGGAGCGCAGCGACGGGGAAGCATACGTTTGCCCGGTTTCTCCATAACCAGGCGGCCGCGGTGGTGGACAATGCCGTCGTCAATGGCCAGAACGAGGCAGCCGATTGCAACACTGCGCCGAATTGCCGGTTTGCCTTCATCTGGGGGCGGACGCTCGACCCGGGACCGCCTCCCGTGCCCGTGACGGTGGCCTCGCAGGAGAGCGCCATCGACGCGCTCACCGCGGTGCTGCCGGCCAAATCCAGCTCGAGCTAGCGCGAGAGCGTCTGAGCCGGCGGCGCACGAGGTAGGCCGCAGCCATGCTTCGACTGCTCGGCGTGGTCATCTCGATCGGTCTCGCCGACTCGCTCAATCCGAGCACGATCGGGCCGGCTCTGTTCCTGGCCGGCGGTGACGCCCCACGCCGCCGGGTGCTCGGGTTCACGGCGGGCGTTTTCGGCGTGTTCCTGCTCGGCGGGCTGATTCTCACCCTGGGACCCGGGCGGGCCATCCTCGCGCTGGTTCCTCGACCGGACGCCACCACCCGCTACATCCTCGAGACGGTCGCGGGTGTGGCGCTGATCGTGGTCGGGGCCAGCCTGTGGCAACGCCGGAGGCACATCCAGCGCCGGGCCAAGAGCTCCGAGGGCGAACCAGGGCGTCTTGCCTCGAAGGCGGAGCGAAACCCGATGATCGTGGGCGCGACGATCGCCGTTGTCGAGCTGCCGACCGCCTTTCCCTACTTCGCCGCCATCGCGGCGATCGTCGGCTCAGGGACCCCGGTCACCCACCAGATCGTGTTCGTCGCCATCTACAACGTCTGCTTTGTCCTGCCCCTACTCATCATCGTGCTCATGCTCACCGTGGTCGGCGAGCGAACGGTCGACATCCTCGCCCAGGCTCGGCGCTACCTGCAGCGTCGCTGGCCCACGGTGGTCGGCGCCGTGGCGCTGATCGCGGGCATCTTCGTGATCACCCTCGGGGTCACTGGCCTGACGGGCCGGGCCCACGGGCCGGTGGGGAGGCTGTCACGAAAGCTGCGTCACGTGATCGCCCGCTGAGAGGAGGAGGCGGGGGCTTTGGTCGCTGGCTCCTACTGACGGGCCATCAGCCGCTTGCTGATTGGCAGGACCATCCAGCGCGGCAGCTTGCGGTTGGGCGCGAAGGCGAGACGAACCTGCGGGCCGCCCGGAATAACGGAGATCTGACCGCTGGAGGCGGCCCGGAGGCCATCACGCGCCACGCGCTCGGGCTCGACGAAGGTGAACTTTGGGAGCTTCTGGGCAAAGTAGTCGGAGTCATTGGCCTCCTGAAAGCCAGTGGGCACCGGCCCCGGGCACACCGCGGTGAGGGTCACGCCGGCGTCCTTCACCTCGGCATGGACGGCCTCGGTCAGGATCAGCACGTAGGACTTGGCGGCGGAGTAGCCCGCGTTGAAGGGAAGCGGCTGGAAGCCCGAGGTCGAGGCCACGTTGATGATCGTCCCGCGTCCGCGCCCGGTCATCTCTGGCAGGTAGCGAGCCATCAGGTCGACCACCGCCTCGACGAGCACGTGAAGCTGCTCAAGCTCCGCGTCCCGCCCCGCCTCGCCGAACGGCTTGTAGATGCCGTAGCCCGCGTTGTTGACCAGGATCTCGACCTGGAGGCCGAGCTCCTGGACCCGGCTCGCCAGCCGATCGCGGTCCTCGGCCACGCCAAGGTCGGCGGCGATGGCGATCGCTCGTTCCTCCCCGCCCAGCTCATTCGCCAGCTCGCGCAGGCGATCCTCGCGCCGGGCGACCAGCACCAGGCGATGCCCCATCTCGGAGAGCTGACGCGCGAACTGCTCCCCGATGCCGGAGGACGCGCCGGTCACGAGGGCGACCGAGTCAGGTGATGGTTCGGGCAGGCTCATGGGCAGTTCCTCCGGTGCGCAGACATGGGATGACACCCCATCCTGCCGAGGCGCCCAGGCCCGGGTCAAGCGGCCACCGGTCCAGGTGCCGATTCCGGCGCCGGCGGACTTCTATCCCGGCCCATTGCGCTGCTAGATTCAGACCCCCGCGGTGGGCGTAGCTCAGCTGGTAGAGCTCCTGGTTGTGGTCCAGGCGGTCGTGGGTTCGAGTCCCATCGCTCACCCCTCAGAAGGCGCTACTGAGTTCCGGTCCCGGCGGCCGGCTTCGACGGGGGGGCGCTAGGAAGCGTCCCAGATGGCCTCGCAAATCGCGAGCGAGGCGGGTGGGTCGTCGGTATCGACCTGGAGGCCGAGGCGGGCCATGTGCGCGTACCAGTGGGCGGCGCACCATCCATCCTTCCAGCGAGGCTTGAGGCAGTTGTGAGCGGCGCAGCGTTCCCCGGATGTACTTCCCGCCATCGTGGGCACGATTTTGCCCTCACCCTCGGTCGGCAAACCTGAAGGTTCGTTAGCAACGCAGGTGCGATCGCTGAACGGGATCTCATAACGTTCCCGGCGATGGACCGACGCGAGATCCACTCGTGGCTGATGGACATGGATGGCGTGCTCGTACGCGAGGACCAGGCGGTCCCGGGCGCAGATCGGTTCCTGACTCGGCTGCGGGAGCTGGAGATCCCCTTCCTGGTCTTGACCAACAACTCGATCTACACCCGGCGCGACCTATCGGCGCGGCTGCGGATGAGCGGGTTAGAGGTCCCCGAGGAGAGAATCTGGACCTCCGCTCTGGCCACGGCGCGCTTCTTGGAGGACCAGCGTCCGGGCGGCACGGCGTTCGTCATCGGCGAGGCTGGGCTGACCACCGCGCTGCATTCCGCCGGCTACACGATGACCGAGCGCGCGCCCGACTATGTCGTCCTGGGTGAGACCCGCACCTACAGCTTTGAGCGGATCACCCAGGCGATCCGGCTGATCGAGGCCGGCGCACGGTTCATCGCCACCAACCCTGACACGACCGGGCCGACCCCCGAGGGGCCGCTTCCGGCAACCGGCTCGGTGGCGGCGCTGATCAGTCGTGCCACCGGACACGAGCCCTATTTCGTCGGCAAGCCGAATCCGCTGATGATGCGCTCGGCGCTCAACGCCATCGACGCTCACTCGGAGACCTCGGCGATGATCGGCGACCGGATGGACACCGACGTCGTCTCCGGCCTGGAGGCCGGAATGGAGACGATCCTCGTCCTCACCGGCGTGGCCACGCGCGAGCAGGCCGAGCGCTATCCGTTCCGCGCGAGCCGGATTGTCGACTCGGTGGCGGATCTGATCGACGAGCTGGGCTGACGTTCAGCCGCGGATGCCCGGCATCGCCGCGTCGGAGACGCGGCGACCGAGCTCGCGGACCTGATCATCAGAGAGGTGAGCGACCTCGAGTCCGGCCTGTTCAAGTTCGCGGCGCACGTTGACCGTGGCGTGAACCGAATCAACGGCACGGCCGACCTTGGCCAGCGCGCTGTTGACGAGCGGATCATCGAGCGAGGTCACACCTTCCGCCGTTGCCTTGAGCAGCCAGGCCCGAAGGGCCTCTGCCTCAGTGAGCTCCAGCTCGAGCGCCAGCGTGCTGTCGGCGTCGAACCCGTGGAACTGATCGGTGAGCTGATCGGGGATGCTCATTTGCTGCATCTATCGTCCCCGCTTGGGGCACGCTTGAGCAGTGCAGCGATTTGGCTAAGCCATCACAGCGGGGTCGTGTACGCCCCGCTGATCCCGCCGTCGACGACGAACGCGGTGGCGTTGACGTAGCTGGCCTCGTCGCTGGCCAGGAAGAGGGCGGCATTGGCGATCTCCTCGGCCTGCCCGAACCGGCCCATGGGCACGTGGACGAGGCGTCGCGCCGCCTGCTCCGGGTCGAGGGCGAAGAGCTCCTGCAGAAGCGGTGTATCCACCGGACCGGGGCAGAGCGCGTTGACGCGAACGCCGCGGCGGGCGAACTCCACGCCGAGCTCTCGGGACAGGGCGAGGACCCCTCCCTTGGAGGCGGTGTAAGAGATCTGGGAGGTCGCCGATCCGAGCACGGCCACGAACGACGCCGTGTTGATGACCGAGCCGCCGCCGGTCTGTAGGAGGTGCGGGATGCCGTGCTTGCAGCACAGGAACACGCCCCGCAGATTGACGGCCTGGACCCGCTCCCACGCCTCAAGCGTCGTGTCCAGCGCCGAGGAATCGTCGGTGGGGGAGATGCCGGCGTTGTTAAAGAGGACGTCGATCCGGCCAAAGTGCTGGCGCACGTCCTGGAACATCGCGGCCACGCTGTCCTCGTCGGCCACATCGGCCCGCAAAGGGAGATCGCCGACGGAGTGCTTAAGCAGGTCGACCCCAACCACGGTCGCTCCCTCGAGCGCCCACCGGGCAGCGGCGGCCCGGCCGATGCCACCGGCGGCCCCCGTGATCACGCACACCTTGCCGGCCAGACGACCGGCGGGGTTGGTCGGAGTTGCCAACTAGCGGCTAGGTGCCGGGGATGAGCGGGCTGGCCGGTTCAGGTGCCATCTGCTCTTCCTCCGGATAGTCGACCGTTCGAATCGGTCCCGTGAACGTCTTGCGCGCCCAGCCGAAGTACCAGATGGTCACGGCCAGCATCACCCCGATCGTGACCAGCGGTGCGTAGTTGACCGCCGACCAGCTGAAGGCCGTGTTCCCGGGTACCCCGGCTGGCGAGAAGGGCAGGCAGAAGATGACCACGCAGATGGCGACCCAGACCGAGGCGATCAGGTTGTTCCACCTGTACTTCTTGCCCAAGGTCCACGGTCCGGGCTGGAAGTCATCGCCCCGGCGCCAGCGCAGGAACACGGGGATCGTGTAGGCGATGTAGAGCCCGATGGTCGCGATCGAGGTGACGGCGAGGAAGGCCACGGGGACCCCGGTCGCGGTGGGAGCCAGCGCGGGGAGCGTGATGATGAGCGCGAATACGCACACGAACAGCACCGCCCACGTGGGGGTCTTGTTCTTACCCAGGGTGCGCCACAGCTGGTGCCCGGGAACCGCGCCGTCACGGGAGAAGGCGAAGGTCATCCGACTGCCGCTGGTCACGCAGGCCATGCCGCAGAACAACTGTCCGACGGTGGAGATCAGGATCACCGCCTTGGCCGCCGCCGAGGACAGCGCGGTCTCAAAGATGGCCAGAGCCGGATAGCTCGCCTTGGTGATCGTGTTCAGCTGGCTCTTCTGGATGGCGAAGGTGATGGCGAGTAGAACGAACCAGCCGATCAGCGCGGAGTAGAAGACCGAGCGCCAGATCCCCTTGGGCGCTGACTCGCCGGCATCGTGAGTCTCTTCCGAGACGTGGGCGGAGGCGTCATAGCCCGTGATCGTGTACATGGTGAGCAGGAAGCCAAGCGGGAGCACGTAGTACCAGTACATGTGGTCCGAGAAGCCCGAGTTGTTGATCCGGTGCCCGAACACGAACGAGAAGTTGGCGTGGTGCGCGGGAACCACGACCAGGAGCACGATGATCACGGCAACGCCGATGACGTGCCACCAAACGGAGATCGAGGTGAAGATCGAGACCATCCGGGTGCGGAAGGCGTTGATCAGACCGTGAATCGTGATGACCACGGCGAATAGGGCGAAGTTGACGTCGGCCGTGTAGTGAATGCTGGCGTTCTTGGTCAGCCCCGCCGCTCGGGCGAAGTTGAAGATGAAATGGAGGTTGTAGAGGCCGAGCAGGTTCATCAGGAAGCTGGTCGACACATAGACCACCGAGGCGGTGACGGCAACGAGCCCGATCAGGTTGAACCAGCCGGTGAACCAGCCCCAGCCGGGGCCGCCTAACTTGGAGGCCCAGTAGTAGATGCCCCCGGCGGTTGGCATGGCTGACGCGCACTCCGCCATGCCAAAGGCGACCGTCAGGATGAGCAGGCTGATGAGCGGCCAGGCGATCGAGATGGCCACCGGGCCGCCGTTGTTGAGGGCCTGGCCATAGGTGGTGAAGCACCCCGCGAGCACGGAGATGATCGAGAACGAGATGGCGAAGTTGGAGAACCGGCTCCACCCCCGGTTCAGCTCCTGCTTGTACCCGAGCTCGGCCAGCCGCTGTTCATCCGCCGACAGGGTCGGCGCGGTTGTCGATGCTGCCTCCACAGGCCCCTCCTACAAAAGGTTCGGTGATCCGTCCTTAGTGTCAGGAACCCTACCGCCGGGGTCAAGACATTTCGAGGGTGCGATCGGGGTCAGGTCCCCGGCAGCAGACCGCCCAGAATCTGCTCGGTCGCCCGCACGTGCTCGGCCATCTCCCGCGCCGCCGCGAGCTCGTCCCGGCGGCGGATGGCATAGAGCAGGCGGCGGTGCTGCGTGTTCGCGGACTCGAGCACTTCGGGCGGGTGGGCGATGAGCGAGATGAGCCCCGTCATCGTCCCCTGCACCTCGGTCATGGCGCTGACCAGGCGCTGGCTGCCGGTGGCCTCGGCCAGGCCCACGTGCAGGCGCACATCGGCCTGTCGGTAGGCGTCGAAGTCGCCGAGCATCGTCTCGAGCCGGGCGGCCAGGTCGTAGAGGTTCTGGAGCGCCGCGGTATCGGCGCGCTCGGCCGCCAGCACGGCGACGCCGACCTCAATGGCCAGCCGTTCATCGCACGCTTCTCGCCAGGAGGCGACGAGGTCAGGCGAAGGCGGATCCGCCGGCGGCAGCGGGTCGGCGACAAAGGTGCCCCCGCCCCGCCCACGCGTGGCCCGCAGATGCCCGCTCTGGCCGAGCGCCACGAGCGCCTGGCGGAGCGTCGAGCGGGCGATGCCGAGGCGGGCGCAGAGCTCTCGCTCGGCGGGCAGCCGGGTTCCCGGGGGGAGGAGGCCGAGCCGGATCGCCGTCCCGAGGCGCTCCACCGTCTCCTCGAACGCTGTCTGCGAGCGGACGGGTGCAAAGACAGCTTCGAGCGACGCCGCCGAGCTCAGCGAATCGGCGGTCATCCGGACTCACAACCGCTCAAAGCCGCGGAAGCGCTCCCAATCGGTGACCGCGGACTCGAACGCCTGAAGCTCGACGTCGGCGGCGTGGACGTAATGGTCGACGACTTCGTCGCCGAAGGCGGCGCGGGCCAGTTCGCTGGTGGCGAATAGGTCCCGGGCGTCACGCAGGTTCGAGGGCAGGCGTGGCTTCTCGGAGGCTTGATAAGCGTTGCCCACGTAGGGTGGCTCCAGCTCGAGCCCGGCCTCGACGCCGTGGAGCCCGGCCGCGATGATCGCGCTCAAGGCGAGATACGGGTTGAGGTCCGAGCCGCCGGCGCGGTTTTCGAAGCGAAGCGACGGCCCGTCGCCGACCACGCGCAGCGAGCACGTCCGGTTGTCGTGGGCCCAGGCCACGGCGGTGGGAGCGAAGGAACCCTCAGCGAAGCGCTTGTAGGAGTTGACGTTCGGGGCCAGAAACAGCGTCAGCTCCCGCAAGGCGGCGAGCTGCCCGGCCAGAAACGATTCGAACACGTTCTGCTCACGCGCGAACAGGGGCCCCTCGGAGTCGGCGAGCGAGAAATGGATGTGGCACGAGGAGCCCTCGCGCTCGTTGAACTTGGCCATGAAGCTGATCGCCATGCCCTCCTGGTCGGCGATCTCCTTGGCCCCGTTCTTGTAGATCGCGTGCTGGTCGGCGGTCCGGAGGGCGTCGGCGTAGCGGAAGTTGATCTCGTGCTGACCGAGGTTGCACTCGCCCTTGGAGTTCTCGACGGCCAGGCCGGCGCCCGCCATCGAGTTGCGGATGCGGCGGATCAGCGGCTCAACCTTGGCCGTCCCGAGCAGCGAGTAGTCGACGTTGTAGAGGTTGGCCGGGCTGAGGTCCCGGTAGCCCTTGTGCCAGGCCTCCTCGTAACTGTCTCGGAAGACGAGGAATTCGAGCTCGGTGCTGGCGTTGGAGGCCCAGCCTCGCTCGGCCAGGCGAGCCACCTGCCCGCGCAGGATCTGCCGCGGCGAGGGGAGCACGTCGGATCCGTCCGCCCACTGAAGGTCGGCCAGGCAGAGGGCCGTGGCCGGTTGCCAGGGCACGGGTCGGAGCGTGGAAAGGTCGGGCCGCATGGCGAAGTCGCCGTACCCGCCCTCCCAGGAGGCGAGCTCGTAGCCGTCCACCGGTGTCATTTCGACATCCACGGCCAGCAGGTAGTTGCACCCCTCGGCGCCGTGGTGGGCCACCTCGTCGAGGAACTGGCGCGCGGTCAGCCGCTTGCCCTGAAGCCGGCCCTGCATGTCGGTGAGGGCGAGGAGCACGGTGTCAATCTGGCCACGGTTCACCTGGTCAGTCAGCTCGTGAAGGGACAAGATCGGGGCCGTCTCCTCCGTCAGCTCCAACGCGCGATCCTCGTGCTCGATCGTCACGACCATGAAGGTATAGGACCCGGACCTTGAAGGCTAGGTGCGCCTCCTCGCCCTCCACGCTGCGCTATGACGCAGCCGGGAAGCGGGTAAGAAGTTTCAAGCGTTCTGCGCCGGACCCGCTCGGAGTAGGCTGAAACTAGGCTCGGAGAGAGGAGACCAGGCAGATGGCGGTCAAAGCTGGCGACCGCGAAGCGGAGCTGATCGACAGCGTTTGCGAACGCGTCCGGGAGGAGCTCCCGGAGGATCAGGTTTCGCCAGCCGAGGCCTTCGTCCGCCAGTACTACCACTGGGTCCCCGACGAGGACCTGTGTGACCGAACGCGGGCCGACCTGTACGGAGCTGCGATCGCCCACTGGCGCCTGGCCCTCGAGCGCGAGCCCGGGGAGGCCAAGGTCCGCGTCTACAACCCCGACCCCGAGCGCGACGGCTGGTCCTCACCCCACACCGTGCTCGAGATCGTCTCCGACGATATGCCCTTCATCGTCGACTCGGTGCAGATGGAGCTCGCCCGCGAGGACTTCACGATCGACCTGGTGATTCATCCGGTGGTCCGGGTGCGCCGGGACGAGCGCGGTCGCATCGTCGAGGTGCTCGATCCGGGCGAGGAACCAGGGGACGCGCTTTCGGAGTCGGTGCTGCACGCGGAGGTGCTGCGAGAACCGGACCGTGATCGGCTCGAGCACCTCCACGACCGAGTCGTAGCCGTGCTCGACAAGGTGCGGACCACGGTCGAGGACTGGCAGCCGATGCGCCGCCGGGCCCTCGAGCTCGCCGATGAGCTCCAGGACGAACGTCTGCCCGTCGGCCAGGGGGTGGTGGACGAGGTGAGGGCGTTTCTGGAGTGGGTGGCCGATGGCCATTTCACGTTCCTCGGCTACCGCGAATACAAGCTCATCGAGGACGGGAACGAGGCTCGGGTCAAGGCGCTGGACGACACCGGGCTCGGCATCCTGCGCCACCAGCGCCCGAGTCCGCCGCGCAAGCTCACCGAGAAGGCCGCGGCGCTCGCTCGCACCCCCACGCTCCTGCTCCTGACCAAGGCCAACTCGCAGGCCCCGATCCACCGGCCGGCCTACCTGGACTACATCGGGGTGCGGCGTTTCGACGAGGACGGGAAGGTGATCGGCGAATACCGCTTCCTGGGCCTCTACACGAGCTCGGCCTACCGGACCAGCCTGAGCGACATCCCGCTCCTGCGCGGGAAGGTCAAGGCGATCCTGAGCCGCAGTGGCTTCCTGCCCACCAGCCACGACGCCAAGGGGCTGCTCGAGATCCTCGAGTCCTATCCCCGCGATGTCCTCTTCCAGTTCGACACCGATGATCTGTTCAGCAACTCGATGGGGCTGCTGGGGCTGGGCGAGCGCCAGCGGGTGCGGCTGTTCGTCTGGGAGGACGCGCTCGATCGCTTCGTCTGGTGCCTGGTCACGATCCCCCGTGACCGCTTCAACACCGAGAATCGCGAGCGGGTCGGGAAGTTGCTGCTCGAAGCCTTCTCCGGTACCTCGCTCGAATGGACGCCCCAGATGTCCGAGTCGCAGCTCGTACGCGTCCACTACATCATCCGCTGCGACGACGGAGTTCCCAACTATGACCTCGCGGAGCTTGAGACCAAGCTGGCCCGGGCCACCCGCGCCTGGACCGATGACCTGCGCCAGGCGCTGATCTCAGAGCTCGGGGAGGAGCGCGGCGTCAAGCTCCACCGGCGCTACCAGGCGGCCTTCCCCACCGGCTACCGCTCGGACTGGTCAGCCGCTTTGGCGGTGCAGGACATCCTGCGGATCGAGGCGCTCGAGGAGCGCCACGGCGCGATCATCAACCTCTACCGGCCCAGCGATGACTCGGACATCCTGCGCTGCAAGCTCTACAGCGCCGAGGGGGTGTCGCTGTCCGAGGTGCTCCCGACCTTCGAGCACATGGGCGCCCGCGTGGTGGACGAGCGGCCCTATCGGATCACCCCCCAGCGCGCCGACGCGGCCTGGGTCTATGACTTCGGCCTCCGCGTGCGTGCGCAGGACATCGAACGGGTCCGGGACACCTTTGAGGATGTGTTCCTGGCCGCTCGTCGCGGGCTGGTCGAGGACGACCGGCTCAATGGCCTGGTCCTGGCGGCCGAGCTCACCGGGCGAGAGATCATCGTCCTGCGCGCGGTGGCGCGGTATCTGCGCCAGGCTGGGATCCCCTATTCCGACGCCTACATGGAGCGGGCGCTGATGGCCCACCCGGACATCGCCGAGGGCCTGCTGGAGCTGTTCCTCTCCCGCTTCGACCCCGACGATCCAGATGAGTCCCGTGCCGATCAGATCCGCGAGCGAGTCGAGGAGGGGATCGACGGAGTCAAGAGCCTCGACGAGGATCGGATCCTGCGCGGCTTCCTCTCGGTGATCACGGCCATGCTCCGGACGAGCTTCTTCCGGCGGGATGAGTCCGGTCGTCCCGCCCCCTATCTGGCCTTCAAGCTCGAGCCCAAGGAGATCTCGCTCCTGCCCAAGCCGCGGCCGCGCTTCGAGGTGTTCGTCTACTCGCCGCGCTTCGAGGCCGTCCATCTGCGCGGCGGCAAGGTCGCCCGCGGAGGCATCCGCTGGTCGGACCGGCGGGAGGACTTCCGGACCGAGATCCTCGGGCTGATGAAGGCCCAGATGGTCAAGAACGCCCTGATCGTCCCCGTGGGCGCCAAGGGCGGGTTCGTCCTCAAGCGGCCGCCCAAGGACGGGGGCGACGCGCTCCGGGAGGAGGCTGTGGCCTGCTATGAGATGTTCCTTCGCGGCCTGCTCGACCTGACCGACAACATCGTCGACGGCGAGGTCGTCCCGCCCGAGCGGGTGGTGCGCTACGACGAGGACGACACCTATCTGGTCGTCGCCGCCGACAAGGGCACGGCCAGCTTCTCGGACATCGCCAACGAGATCGCGGCCGACTACGAGTACTGGCTCGGCGACGCCTTCGCCTCCGGGGGCTCGCACGGCTACGACCACAAGGAGATGGGCATCACGGCGCGCGGCGCCTGGGAATCGGTGAAACGCCATTTCCGCGAGCTCGGAACCGATGTCGAGAGCACCGACTTCACGGTGGTCGGGATTGGCGACATGTCCGGCGACGTGTTCGGCAACGGGATGCTGCTCTCCGAGCACATCAAGCTCGTGGCCGCCTTCGATCACCGGCACGTGTTCCTCGACCCCGACCCGGATCCGGAGGCCAGCTTCGTGGCGCGCAAGCGCCTGTTCGAGCAGGAGCGCTCGACCTGGGAGGACTACGACGAGGATGCCCTCTCTGAAGGCGGCGGCGTCTACGAGCGCACGGTCAAGTCGGTGCCGATCTCAGACCAGGTCAAGCGCGCGCTGGGGATAGAGGCCGACAAGCTGTCGCCGCCTGAGCTCATCCGGGCCATCCTCTGCGCCCCGGTCGACCTGCTCTGGAACGGCGGCATCGGGACCTATGTCAAGGCGTCGAGCGAATCGCACGCCGAGGTCGGCGACAAGGCCAACGATCCGCTGCGGGCAAACGCCCGGGAGTTGCGCTGCCGCGTCGTGGGCGAGGGCGGAAACCTCGGCTTCACCCAGCGGGCGCGGATCGAGTACGCGCAGGAGGGGGGTCCCGAGCACGAGGGGGGCGCCATCTACACCGACTCGATCGACAACGCGGCCGGCGTCAATACCTCCGACCACGAGGTGAACATCAAGATCCTGCTCGACACGATCGTGCGCGACGGCGAGCTCTCCGAGGAGGATCGCAACGCGCTCCTGGTCGAGATGACGGATTCGGTGGCCGAGCGGGTCCTCTACGGCAGCTACACCCAGACCCAGGCGATCAGCCTGGCCCTGTACCAGGGCAAGCCCATGATCGATGTCCACGCCCGGCTGATCCGGCGCCTCGAGCAGGTGGCCGGGCTCGACCGCGAGCTGGAGTTCCTGCCCAGCGACGAGATCATCTCCGACCGCAAGGCGTCCCACGAAGGACTCCTGGCTCCGGAGCTGGCCATCGTCATGGCCTACTGCAAGCTCCACATCTACGGCCGGCTCGTCCATTCCGAGCTTCCGGAGGACGAGTACCTGGCCCGCGACCTGGAGCGCTATTTCCCGCCCCCGCTCCCTGAGCGCTATGCCGCGGTCATGCCTGAGCACCGCCTGCGGCGCGAGATCATCGCCACGCTCGTGGCCAACCAGCTCGTCGACCGGGCGGGCACGACCTTCGCCTTCCGGCTGGGCGAGGAGACCGGCGCTTCGCCGGCCACGCTGGCGCGCGGCTATGCCGTGGCGCGGGAGGTGTTCGACATGCGTTGCTTCTGGGAGGACGTCGAGGCGCTCGATAACGAGGTGCCCGCCGAGGTGCAGCTGCAGATGCTGATCGAGGGCCGGCGCCTGGTCGAACGCTCGACGCGCTGGCTCGTGCTCGAGGGCGCGGGGGGGATCGAGATCGAGGAGGAGGTAGAGCGCTTCGAGCCTGGGGCGGAGCTGCTGGGCGGCGCCCTGCCGGAGATCCTCGACGGGGCCGAGGCCGAGGCATTCGATGAACAGGTGTCCGAGCTCACCGAGGCGGGAGTCCCCGAGAAGCTGGCGCGGCGCGTGGCGGCCATGCCCTCGCTGCTCCCGGTGTTCGACATCGTGGCCGTGGCCGAGGAGTCAGGGCGCGATCCTGAGGAGGTCATGCACACGTACTTCCGCCTGGACTCGAGGCTCGAGCTGGCCTGGCTGCGCGAGCGGATCTATGACCTACCGCGGTCCAACCGCTGGCAGGCGCTGGCCCGCGCGGCGCTGCGCGATGACCTGATGCGGGCCCATCGCGAGCTCACCCAGGAGGTACTTGACTTCGCCAGCGACGGACACGGCGGCGAAGAGGCGATCGACGAGTGGGCGGCGGACCGGTCCGAGTCGCTCGAGCGGTCTCTGAACACGTTGGCCGACATCCGCGCCTCGCGCACCTACGACACGACGACGTTGCCGGTGGCCTTGCGTGAGGTGCGCTCGCTGATCCGGCGCGGGGAGGGCGAGCCCTCAGGAACCGTAGGTCACAGCTAGGTTCCGAGAGGCCGGCCGCGTCGCCGGATGGCCGCGCCGGCGAACAGGGCGAAGTCCAGGAGGCCAGCCAACAGGAAGGCCAACGGGCTGGTGAGAAGGCGTCCGGCCAAGCGTGCGAGCATGGCCTGCAAGCTATCGTCTGGCCGGCAATGAGCACCGTCAAGACAAACGTGACCGAACTGCCCGAATCACGCGTACGCGTGGAGGCCGAGGTGCCCGCGGAGGAGGTCGAGCGCCGCGTTGCCGAGGCGGCCAAGCTGCTCGGGCGCCAGATGCGGGTTCCGGGCTTCCGCAAGGGCAAGGTTCCGGCACCCGTCGTGATCCGGCGTCTGGGGCGCGAGGCGGTACTCGATGAGGCGCTCCGGCGTGCGCTCGGCGGCTGGTATGCCGACGCCATCGAGGAGTCAGGCATCGCCCCCGTGGGCGAGCCCGAATTCGACATGGGCGACCCTCCGCAGGAGGGCCAGCCGTTGTCCTTCTCGATCGAGATCGGCGTCCGGCCCACGGCCACCGTCGGCCAGTACGAGGGGCTCGAAGTGGGCCGCCGTGAGGCCACGGTCTCAGACAGCGAGGTCGAGGCTGAGCTCGAGCGGCTGCGTGAGCAGGTGGCGACGCTCGAGACGGTCGAGCGTCCGGCGGCCGACGGCGATCACGTGGTGATCGACTACGTCGGCTCGGTGGGGGGTGAACCGTTCGAGGGGGGGACGGGCCGAGATCAACTCTTGGAGCTCGGTTCTGGCCGGCTCATTCCCGGCTTTGAGGAGCAGCTGACGGGTGCCGAGGCCGGCGACACGCGGACGGTCGAGGTGACCTTCCCACCGGACTACCCGAACGAGGATCTGGCCGGCCAGCAGGCTCAGTTCGAGACGACCGTGACCGAGGTGAAGTCCAAGCGGCTCCCCGAGCTCGACGACGAGTTCGCGACCGAAGCCGGCGGTGTCGACACCGTCGATGAGCTCCGTGAGGACATCCGCTCCCGTCTCAGCGCGGCCGAGGAGCGTGCGATCGAGCGCGAGTTTGAGGAGGCGGTGCTCGACGCAGCGGTGGCCGAGGCGACCGTCGAGGTGCCGGAGACGCTCGTCCATGCGCGGGCCCACGAGCTCCTGGAGGAGACGATGACCGCCCTGGCGCGTCAGGGGATCTCCAAGGAGGCCTATCTCCAGATCGCCGGCAAGGACGAGGAGACGCTGGCCCACGAGGCAGAGCCCGAGGCCGAGCGGGCCCTCAAGCGCGAGGCGGTGCTGGCCGCGATCGTCGAGGCCGAAGGGATCCAGCCGACCGACGACGAGGTCCGCGAGGCACTCGGGCCGAGCGCCGAGCGCACGGGGGCGTCGGTGGACGAGCTGTTCGAGCGGTTGCGCGAGGGCGATCGGCTCGAACGCGTGCGCGAGGACGTGGCCAACCGGCAGGCCCTTGACCTGCTCGTGCGCGAGGCCAAGCCGATCAGCGTCGAGCAGGCCAAGGCCCGCGACAAGCTGTGGACGCCGGGCAAGGAGGAGACTGGCGCCGGGCAGCTCTGGACGCCCGGGAGCTGAGCCGATCCGCCGTCCAGGAACCGTTTGGGGCGGGAGTGGGCGGTTGCTACATTCGGCAGGAATCCGGCCGAGGAAGCGAAAGAAGCGAGGACGATGAGCCCACTCGTACCCATGGTTGTCGAGCAGACCTCCCGCGGGGAGCGCGCGTTCGACATCTACAGCCGTCTGCTCAACGAGCGGATCATCTTCCTCGGTACGCCGATCGACGACCAGATCGCCAACCTGATCGTGGCCCAGCTCCTGCATCTCGAGTCAGAGGACCCCGACAAGGACATCTCCGTGTACATCAACTCGCCCGGCGGATCGGTGTACGCGGGCCTGGCCGTCTACGACACGATGCAGTTCATCAAGCCCGACGTGCAGACAATCTGCGTCGGCATCGCCATGTCGATGGGCGCGCTGCTCCTGGCGGGAGGGGCCCCGGGCAAGCGGATGGCTCTACCCAACGCCAAGATCCTGATCCACCAGGTGTCCTCAGCCTTCCAGGGACAGGCCACCGACATCGAGATCCACGCCAAGGAGATCATCGACGTGCGGCGCCGCCTGGACGAGATCATCGCCAAGCACACCGGGAAGGACCTCGAGAAGGTTCGGCAGGACACCGAACGGGACTACTTCATGAGCGCCGAGGATGCGAAGGAATACGGAATCATCGACCGCGTGATCTCGCAGCACTAAGGGTCTACGCTTAGCGGCGAGGAGTCGCAGCGGAACTCGGGAAGAGGGCAACACATGGCACGTCCCACCGATTCAAACGAACAGCTTCTTTGCAGTTTCTGCGGTAAGTCCCAGCGGCAGGTCAAGAAGCTGATCGCCGGACCGGGCGTCTACATCTGCGACGAGTGCATCGATCTCTGTAACGAGATCATCGACGAGGAGCTGACCGCTCCCCCGTCCTTCGACATCGAGAACCTCCCCAAGCCGCGGGAGATCTACGACGTCCTGAACGAGTATGTGGTCGGCCAGGAGCAGGCCAAGCGCACCCTCTCGGTCGCCGTCTACAACCACTACAAGCGCGTCCAGATGATGCAGTCCGATGAGAACGACATCGAGCTGCAGAAGTCGAACATCCTGCTCCTCGGGCCCACGGGGTGCGGCAAGACGCTGCTGGCCCAGACACTGGCCAAGATCCTCAACGTCCCCTTCGCCATCGCCGACGCGACCGCGCTGACCGAGGCGGGATACGTCGGCGAGGACGTGGAGAACATCCTGCTCAAGCTGATCCAGGCCGCCGACTACGACGTCAAGAAGGCCGAGACCGGAATCATCTACATCGACGAGGTGGACAAGATCGCCCGCAAGGCCGACAACCCCTCGATCACCCGTGACGTCTCGGGCGAGGGCGTCCAGCAGGCGCTCTTGAAAATCCTCGAGGGGACCACCGCCTCGGTGCCGCCCCAGGGCGGGCGCAAGCACCCCCACCAGGAGTTCCTCTCGATCGACACGACCAACGTCCTGTTCATCTGTGGCGGGGCGTTTGCCAACTTGGACAAGGTGATTGAGCGGCGGATAGGCCATCAGGGCATCGGCTTCGGCGCCGCGATCAAGTCCAAGGACCAGCGGGACCTGGGTGAGCTGTTCGAGCACTGCCTGCCGGAGGACCTGATTCAGTACGGGCTGATCCCCGAGTTCATCGGCCGCCTGCCGGTGATGTCGGCCATCCACCAGCTGTCTCGCGACGAGCTCATGCAGATCCTGACCGAGCCCCGCAACGCATTGGTCAAGCAGTTCCAGCGCTTCTTCCAGTTCGACGGGATCGAGCTCGTATTCGCCGACGAGGCTCTCACCTCGGTCGCCGACAAGGCCCTGGAGCGTGAGACCGGGGCCCGCGGGCTGCGCTCAATCATCGAGGAGGTCCTGCTGGAGGTCCAGTTCGAGCTCCCCTCGCGGCGTGATGTCCGCAAGTGCGTGGTGACCCGGGACACGATCGAGAAGGCCACCCCGCCCACGCTGGTGACCGAGGCGCCGGAGGAAGAAGCGGCCTAGGCCTTAAAGACTGAAGGGCGGACCCCCGGCGGCCCGCCCTTCGTGTTTGGACAGAAAGCTGCGATCTACCAGCTGCTGTTGACGCAACCGCCGCCGGTGCCCGAGCATGACCGGGTCACGGTGCCGTTTGAGTCGACGAGCGTGAACTTGTCGCCCGCGCCGCCGGAGCCGCTGGACGTCGCGACCAGCGTGTAGCCGGTCGAGCCGTTGGCGGTGGCGCTGACGTACGGGCTGTTCTTCAGGGCTGGCTCAATCGTGGCCAGGGCGCCCGTGTCGCTGGCGCTCAGCGAGTCGGTGGCGTACGTACCGTTGTTATCGGTCGAGTACGTCTCCTCCGCCGTCTGGGCGGTCTTGATGTTGGACTTGGCCTGCGCGTCGTAGGCCTTGTTGCGCTGGTTGAGGAACGCCGGGATCGCGATCGCGGCCAGGATGCCGATGATCAGGATCACGACGAGGAGCTCGATCAGGGTGAATCCCTTCTCGTCCTCAGCGCGACGTCGTAGGTTGTTGAGCATTGATCCTCCTGGGATCGGGTGATTGGGTCATCGCCAGATCCCATTCGGTCCTTGCCATCCCTGGCTCGCAGCCCTTGGTGGCAGCCCGGCTTCCTCATGGGAGGTCCGTGGCTTTGCGTCCCGCCCTCGCGAGCGGTTTGCCTTTAGCACCTGTGGCTCTGGCAGGAGTGGTATCGACGGGGCCAGGTGCGGGTGTTAGGGAACTCGCCTAGCTTCCTACGCCCCTTCGGAGTCTCTTTTGCCTTCAGACGGGTGACACCAGGTGGGTGTCAAGCGATGTCACCCGATGGGAGACCCCCGTGGGCGGGGCATCGCCGGGGTCCGGGAGCGGCAGCGCGATCCGGACCGCCGTCCCGCTCCCCGGAGCGCTGATGACATCAAGCGTGCCGTCGAGCACCGCCACCCGCTCCCGCACCGAGGCCAGGCCGACGTGGCCGTCGAGCAGCGCCTGGCGCATCCGGCCGTTCTCGATCCCGCAGCCGTCGTCTTGGACTTCGAGCAGGATCTGGTGGCCCTCACGCCGGAGGCTGAGCAGGATCTGAGAGGCCTGAGCGTGCTTGGCCGCATTGGTGAGGAGCTCGCGCCCGAGCGCAAACAGCACTTGCCGCTGCTCCCCGTCACCCTCGGCGTCGACCGCCACCGTGATCGTGACATCGCCGCCCTCGGCGTGATGGCGGGCCACCTGCTCGAACGCGGCGCTCAGGCCGACATGGTCGAGCACGTGGGGGTGAAGCCTGAAGATCTCTTCGCGCAGCTCGGCGATGGTGGCGTCGATCGCCTCGTGCAGACGGCGAAAGCTGTCCGGATCGCCATTGCGCTCGGCCCGCCGCAGGTCAAGCCGGGCGGCAATCAGGTTCTGGACCGGCGAATCGTGCAGGGCGCCGGCCAGGCGTGTCCGCTCACGTTCGACCGACTCGATTGCGTGCGTCACCAGCTGCTGGCGACTGGCGGCCAGCTCGGCCGTGTGGGCGCTGCGCCGGCGCAGGGCGACGGCGAGGAGCGTGGCCGCGGCACCGGTCCAGGCCAGGTAGAGGTCCTGGTTGATGGTGAGTCGTTGCCAGGTGACGGTGGAGTCACGTGGGGGGCCTCCGGCGATGACGGCGACGAACGTGAATACCGCCACGGCGAGGAGCGACCAGCCCGCGGTCTCACGCTGGCGTTCGCTGAAGGCACCGGCCAGGGGAACGACGAAGAATGCCTTCCGGGCGTCGGAGAAGGCGCCCCCGGACGCGTAGGTGAGCCCGGCGAGCAGGAGCATGTCGAGACCAGGCTGGATCCGCGAGATTGTCTGCGCGGTCCGACCCTGGGGCCCGCGGAGGGCAAACGCGATCCCGATCACGGCGTAGAGCGCGGCGACCGAGAGCATCACCCTAAACGCGTAGTGGCCGAGCTGGCGGCCATCGACCAACGGCTCGGTGAGCAGGATCACCGCCACCAGCGTGGCGCGCAGCAGCGCCAGCGCTATGTGAGCGCTGCGCGCGTCCTGGCTTCGAGCCGTCATGTCAGGAGCCCGCGGCGAATGGCCTCCGCCATCGCGCTGGCCCGGTCAGTCGCTCCGAGCTTCTCGTACAGCCGCTGCCAGTACGTCTTGACCGTGTTGGGGGAGAGGTAGAGGCGACCGGCGATCTCGCCGGTGTTGAGGCCGGTGGCGGCCAGCTCCAGCAGCTCGCGCTCGCGACGCGACAGTTCCACGGTGCCGCGGGCGCGGGTACGGATCAGGTCAAGCAGCCCCGACTGGAGTGCCGGCGAGAGGACGGAGCGGCCTTCCGCCACCGCGATGATGGCGTCCCCGATCTCCGCCTCCTCGGCATCCTTGGACAAAAATCCGGCGGCGCCCTGGGCGATCGCCTCGTGCGCCACCTCGCTTTCATCGTTGCCGGAGAAGAGGAGTACGCGGACCGGAGATCCGGCGGCCCGTAGCTGGCTCACGATGCTCAGACCGTCGCTCCCCGGCATTCTCACGTCGAGCACGGCCACGTCGGGAGCCAGGGCGGCGAGCATCTCCAACGCCTGCTCACCATCGCCTGCCTCCCCGACGAGTTCGAGCGCCTCGTGTTCGCGCACCAGCCGGGCCAGCGCACCGCGCATGGCGGGGTGGTCGTCGGCGACGAAGACGCGGACCACCCGTTCCGCGCTGGTCGGGCCTCGGTCAGCGTGGTCGATAAGCGGCTCACCGGACATTCAAGGACCTCATCGGCAGGTGAGCTCTCGAAGTCGAGGGGGCATGGACGAGAGCCGGATTGGCGCCCCGGCGCTCAGCCCTCCCGCAGGAGTCCTTTGATCGCCTCGAGCTCCTCGATGGCCGCGAGATCCTTCTGGCGACCGGCGGCACGTTTCATCGCGATCAGATCGTCGATCGAGGCGACAAGGACCGAGAAGCCACCCAGATCAAAGCGATCAGCGTTCCGGCGCAGAGCTTCGTATCCCGGGCCACCCGCCGGCCGGGCGAGGACATCGAGCTCGCCTTCGGAGGTGACCGTCGTGAGCAGTTCGACCTTGCGCAAGGTCGCGATATCCGGCGTGAACGGGACCGGGTCATCGACCCCTTTCAGGCGTGCGCCGAGCTCGATCAGGACGTCGGCGAGAGCCGCGAGGTTCCCGGTGTCGGTGGCGTAGCAGATGTCGAGGTCGTAGGTTGCCTGCGGGGAGCCGTGGAGCACCGCGGCGATCCCACCGATGACAACGAAGTCGACGCCCCGAGCGGTGAGCCGCTTCAGGATCTCGTCGGCGTGGAGGGGGGGACGCGCGGTCATGGGGCCCGTCGGGCGCGGGCACGCAGCGTGTCGAGTGACTCCTGTGAGGACTGAAACGTCCGCAGGCGCTCCGCCGGCGTCATGGCCAACCGCTCTCGGAGCTGCCCGAGATCGAGTTGGGGTTCGGCGCCGCTCAAACGAACGAGCTCAACCCCGAAACCCAACTCACGAAGGGCTCGTGTGAGCGTGTCCCATCTGGGGTTCGCGTCTCCACGCTCGAGCCGTGCCACGACCGGTTGCGAGCTGCCGAGCCGCAGGGCCAGCTGCGTCTGGGTGACGCCGGCATCGTGGCGGGCTTGCCGGAGCAGAGCGGCGGGGGTCATGAGCGCATAATATCATAATCGCTATATATCGTATAAGTTATAAAACGCGGCGAATCCGGCCGGGCTGGTGTCCCACATAAACTCGCCCCGTGCGCGGCTCAGCGAGCGACCTCGAAGCAAAGACCCGGTATGACCCCTCCGAGGTCGAGCCGAGGATCGTCGAGCGTTGGCTCGCCTCGGGTCTCTTCCACCCGGCGCCCGAGGGAACGGCGGACGAGAACTACTCGATCGCTATCCCTCCGCCGAACGTCACCGGCTCGCTGCACATGGGGCACGCCTACCAGGACGCGGTGATGGACACCCTGATCCGCCTGCACCGGACCCGGGGCCAGCGGACAAAGTGGATCCTCGGCACCGACCACGCGGGGATCGCCACCCAGACCCAGGTCGAGCGGCTGCTCGAGTCCGAGGGCACGAGTCGAGAGGCACTCGGACGGGCGGAGTTCGAGCGACGGGTATGGCAGTGGCGCGAGGAGTACGGCGGCGTGATCATCGAGCAGCTGAAGCGCTTCGGGGCCTCGTGTGACTACGAGGACGAGCGGTTCACGCTCGATCCGGAATACGCCGCGGCCGTGATGCGCGTGTTCGTCGCCCTCTACGAGAAGGGCTACATCTACCGCGACCGCTACCTGGTCAACTGGGACCCCGGGAGCCGCTCGGCCATCTCAGACCTCGAGGTCGAGGACCGCGAGGTAACCGACACCCTCTACTACGTTCGCTATCCGCTCGGCTCCGGGGACGGCTCGGTCACGGTCGCCACCGTGCGCCCCGAGACGATGCTGGCCGACGTCGCCGTGGCCGTCCACCCCGACGACGAGCGCTACGCCTCGCTCGTCGGCCAGACCGCGATCCTCCCCCTCGTGGGGCGGGAGCTCCCGATCATCGCCGATGAGTACGTGAAGCCGGACTTCGGGACCGGCGCGCTCAAGATCACTCCGGGCCACGACCCCAACGACTTCGAGATTGGTCGCCGCCACCACTTGGAAGAGATCAGCGTCATCGGCGAGGACGGGCGGCTGAGCGACGCCGCTCCCGAGCGCTTCCGCGGGCTGACCGTGGGCGAGGCTCAGCGCGCGGTGGTCCGTGAGCTCCGGGCCGAAGACCTCCTCGCCAAGGAGGAGCCCTACACCCACTCGGTGCCGTTCTCGCAACGCTCAGGCGAGCGGATCGAGCCGCTCATCTCGCTCCAGTGGTTCATGGCCATGGACGAGTTGGCAAGGCCGGCGATCGACGTCGTACGCGAAGGACGGGTGCGCTTTTACCCGCCGAGCAACACCCGCGTCTACATGGACTGGATGGAGAACATCCGGCCCTGGGTGATCTCCCGCCAGCTCTGGTGGGGGCATCGACTCCCCGTGTGGTACCGGGGCTCGGAGACCTACGTCGGGATCACGGCGCCGGAGGGCGACGGTTGGGAGCGGGATCCCGATGTCCTCGACACCTGGTTCTCCAGCGCCCTGTGGCCCTTCGTGACCCTGGGGTGGCCGGAGCAGACACCCGAGCTCCGGGCCTTCTACCCGACGGACGTGCTCGTCACGGCGCGGGACATCATCTTCCTCTGGGTGGCCCGGATGATCATGATGGGCCTCGAGTTCACGGACGACATCCCGTTCTCCGACGTGCACATCCACGCCATCATCCAGGCTCCCGACGGCCGCCGGATGTCGAAGTCGCTCGGCACGGGGATCGACCCCCTCGATCTGATCAACGGGGGGCCGCGCCCGCCAGTCTTCAGCGAGGGCGGCAACTTCCCCGCCTACGGCGCCGACGCGCTCCGCTGGGGGCTGCTGGCCATGGCCTCCTCGCAGGATGTTCGCTTCAGCGAGGAGCGCGTCTCCCAGGGACTCCAGCTCACGAACAAACTCTGGAACGCCGCCCGCCTGATCCTGCTCGGCGTGGGTGAAGACGCGCGAGCGGGGACCGAGCCGGCCGCGATCGAGGATCGCTGGATCCTGTCCCGCCTCGAGCGGGCCAAGGCCGAGGTGGGGGGGAGGATCGACCGCTATGACTTCTCCCACGCGGCGCTTTCGCTCTATGACTTCGTCTACGGCGAGCTCTGCGACTGGTACCTGGAACTGGTCAAGCCGCGGCTGCGGGCGGGCGAGCCCCAGGTGGGGGCGATCCTGCTCCACGTGCTCACGGAGACGCTGGCGCTGGCCCACCCGATGATCCCGTTCGTCACCGAGGAGATCTATGGCTTCGTCCCCGGCGCCCACGGGCTTCTGGCGGCGGGCATCGAGTCCCAGGCCGGGGCTACGGACGGCGGGGCGGAGGCCTCGATCGCGCGGCTGATGGAGGCCGTCCAGGCGCTGCGCGCGTGGCGAGACGTGGCCGAGGTCAAGGCGGGAGCCACCCTGCCGGCGCGTCTGGCCGCCGACGGCTATGAGGAGACCCGGGAACAGCTGGCCCGCCTGGCCCATCTCAGCTTCACCCCCGACGGAGGCGATCCGGCGGTTTCGGTGCCGATCCCAGGGGGTGCGATCGACCTGCTGCCCAGCCCGGATCTCGACCTCGACGCCGCCGAGCGCAAACGGGCCGCCCGGCGGGCGGAGGTCGAAGCCGAGATCGAGCGCGCCGAGCGTAAGCTGGCCAACCCGGGCTTCCTCGCCAAGGCGCCGCCCGCCGTGGTGGCGGCCGAGCGGGACAAGCTACGGGCACTCCGGCGGGAGCTGGAGGGCCTATGAACAGACTGGAGTCGCGGTGACGCCCGAGGAAGCCGAGCGCTACGTCCTCTCCCGAGAGCTCTTCGGGATGCGGTTCGGGCTGGACCGGATGCGTCGGATGATGACCGCGCTCGGTCACCCGGAGCGGCAGTTTGAGTCGATCCACGTCGTGGGGACCAACGGCAAGTCATCGACGACCCGGATGATCGCCGCCATCCTGGCTCAGCACGGCCTGCGCACCGGGGCCTATCTCTCGCCCCACCTTCTCTCCTACAGCGAGCGCATCCGCATCGACGACGCCGACCTTGAGCCGGGGGCCTTCGCCGCCGCGGTACAGCGGGTCGCGCACGCCGCCGACATGGTCGACCGCTCGCTCAAGAAGGGCGAGCGCGTGACCCAGTTCGAGCTGCTCACCGCGTCGGCCTACTCCGAGCTCGCGGCGCGAGAGGTCGATGTCGCGGTGATCGAGGCCGGACTGGGAGGCCGCTACGACGCCACCAACGTGATCCCGTCCAAGGTCCAGGTATTGACCAGCGTCGGACTCGAGCACACCCGCTGGCTCGGTCCCACGATCACTGCCATCGCGGGCGAGAAGCTCGACGTCGTGCAGGAGGGGGCGACGCTCGTGCTGGGCGCCGATCTGCATCCTGACGCCGAGGTCGTGGCCGTAGCCGTGGCGGACGAGCGGCACGCCCGTATCGTCCGTGCCCCCGCCGATCCCGGTGTAGCGGTGGCCGCTCCGGGCACGTTCCAGCGGCGTAACTTCGCCCTCGCCCGGGCCGCCGCCGAGGCCTACCTCGGAGGGTCCGACCAGGCTGCGGTGGGCGCTGCCGCCAGCTCGGTCCGGATCCCAGGGCGCCTCCAGATCGTGGGCGAGGATCCGCTCGTCCTCGTCGACGGGGCCCACAACCCCGAGGGCATGGCGGCGCTGGCCGAGTCGCTGCCGGAGATCGTGGGCGACCGGCGGCCCCTGGTGGGGGTGATGTCAATCCTCGATGACAAGGACGCGGCCCACATGCTGGCCACACTGCTGCCAGAGTGTGATGCCGTGGTGTTCACGAGCAGTCAGAATCCCCGTGCCCTGCCTCCGCCCACGCTGCAGTCCCTGGCCAGCCAACTCAGCGGCCCGCCCGCCGAAGTTGTCCCGGAACCCAAGGCCGCCCTGGCCCGGGCTCGAGAGCTCGCCGGCGCCGGCGGTGCCGTGGTGATCAGTGGATCGATCTACCTGATCGCCGACGTGCTGCGCCCCGTCTCCCGCGACCGCGTCTCCGCCCTGTAGAGCAGCGAGATGGACCAGGACGACCAGCCCAGCTTCCTTGCCATGATCGGCCTCGTCGCGCTGATCGTGGCCGTGGTCATTCTGGTCTTCTTCGGGATCGGATACCTCTTCGGGCGCGTGTTCCTCTAAGCGTCTTCTCAGAATTCACGCCGTCAGCCGGAGCCACCGACCGGCACCCTCACTACACTCGCCGTTTTAATGCTCGCGCCAGCGATCTTTGGGATCTCCAACAGCGGGATCAACCTCGCCATCGACCTGCTGATCCTGTTCCTGGTGGTGATCTGGCTCGCCCTCGTCTACTGGACCTACGCGGACGCGCGCCGGCGGATCTCAGATCCGTGGATCGTCGGGTCGGCGACCGTGGCCTCGCTGTTCCCGTTCGTGGGGACGCTCGTCTACATGATCGTTCGGCCGCCCGAGTACCTGGACGACGTGCGGGAGCGTGAACTCGAGATGCAGGCGGCGGAGGCCCGGCTGGCCGAACTCGGCTACCACCTGTGCCCGAATTGCGACTACGAGGTGGAGAAGGACTTCCTGCGCTGTCCCAACTGCATGCGCAAGCTCAAGGATCCGTGCCCGGTCTGCGGCAAGCCGCTTGACCCGAACTGGCGGATCTGCCCCTTCTGCGAGGCCGAGGTGGGGACCGCCGCCCCGGCGCCGCGGCGCGCTCGGCGCCGGCGTGATGGGCTTACCGATCGCCCCGTGTCGAGCGGCCGCTCGGAGTCGGAGCGGCCCGTGGCGGGCGCGACCGGCTACACCGAGGGGACCTCGAGTCCGCCCCCGCGCGAGCGCAGCGGCCCCACGGCCTCCTGAAATCCGACTTATAGGCTGGTAGTCCATGGAGCGAACGCTCATCCTTGTCAAGCCCGATGCCTTTGCTCGCAACCTGACCGGCGAGATCATTGCCCGGTTCGAGCGCAAGGGCCTGCGGCTCGTGGCGCTGCAGCAGCTCACGATGACCCGCGAGCTGGCGGAGCGCCACTACGCCGAGCACGAGGGCAAGCCGTTCTATGAGGAGCTCGTCACCTTCATCACCTCAGGCCCGCTGGTGGCGATGGTCCTGGAGGGCGAGCAGGCGGTGATCGCCGCCCGCCAGGTGATCGGCGCCACCAATCCGGTGGAGGCGGCGCCCGGGTCGATTCGCGGCGATTACGCGATCGAGGTGGGCCAGAACATGGTTCACGGATCCGACGCGCCCGAGTCGGCCGCCCGCGAGGTCGCCCTGTTCTTTCCGGATCTCGGCTGAGACGGGCACCGCGGCGGCCGGCGGCGCACCGGGCGGAGGTTCCCGCCGCTTGCCGAGTCTGATTCTGGCTTCGCGCTCGCCGCAGCGGCGGGCCATCCTCGAGCAGCTGGGGGTGGCGTTCTCGGTCCTGGTGCCGGATGTTGAGGAGCTGAGCGAGGGCGAGCCGGAGGCGGTGGCGGTCGAGAACGCTCGGCGCAAGGCGGCGGCGGTGGCGGCCCGGGTGCCCGAGGCGACGGTGCTCGGCGTCGACACAGTGGTCGCGGTCGGGGACCGGATCTATGGCAAGCCGGGCGATGCGGCGCACGCGCGGGCCACGCTTAAGGCCCTCTCCGGCCGCACGCATACCGTGATCAGCGGGGTGTGCGTGATCGAGTCTGAGCGTGTCCAGACCGCTGCCGCGCGGACTGCGGTCGAGTTCCGAACGCTCGATGAACAACTTCTCACGTGGTACCTCGCCGAGGGGGAGTGGCGGGAGCGGGCCGGCGGCTACGCCATCCAGGGACGGGGCGCGGCCCTGATCACGCGGATCGACGGGGATTACCTGAACGTCGTCGGCCTGCCTGTGGCCACGCTCCTCGAGCTCTCGCCCCAGCTCGTCGGAAGCGAGGGCGCGTAGCATTTTTCCAGCGGATTTGACGGTCCGGCGTCTCCGCTGGGTCCAGGGCATTCGGCTACACTCGCCCGAGGACGGCGCTGGCAGCACGGCGTGGCTACCGACGTTCCGCCGCCACGCCGTTCGCGTCCCTGCTCAGAAGATCTTCATCGCTTCCTACCCATGGGCTTTTTCAGCTACCTAACCGGATTCGGCGGCCGCGACATGGCCGTGGATCTCGGCACCGCCAACACTCTGGTCTACGTCCGGGGGCGCGGGATCGTGCTCTCGGAGCCCAGCGTCGTCGCCGTGGACTCCCGGAGCGGGGAGGTTCACGCCGTGGGGATCGAGGCCAAGCGGATGCTCGGGCGGACCCCGGGGACGATCCAGGCCATCCGGCCGCTGAAGGACGGCGTGATCGCCGACTTTGAGGTCACCGAGGAGATGCTCCGCCACTTCATCCAGAAGGTGCACCAGAACCGCTGGGCTCACCCGCGGGTCGTGGTGTGCGTGCCCTCCGGGGTGACCGGCGTCGAGAAGCGGGCCGTGGAGGAGGCCTGCCTGAGCGCCGGGGCGCGCCAGGCCTATCTGATCGAGGAGCCGATGGCGGCGGCGATCGGGGCCGGCCTGCCGGTGGGCGAGCCGACCGGATCAATGGTCGTCGACATCGGGGGTGGCACCAGCGAGGTGGCGGTCATCTCGCTGGGCGGGATCGTCGTCTCGCAGTCGATCCGCGTGGGCGGAGACGAACTCGACGAGGCGATCATGAATTACGTCAAGCGCGAATACAAGCTGCTGATCGGGCAGCAGACGGCCGAGGAAGTGAAGCTGGAGATCGGCTCGGCGTTCCCGATCGGGGAAGAGGTTCAGGCCGAGATCCGCGGCCGCGACATGGTCTCGGGCCTGCCCAAGACCGTGGTCCTGACCAGCGAGGAGATCCGCACCGCGCTCGAGGAGCCGGTGACCCAGATCATCGACGCCGTCAAGGAGACGCTCGACCGCACTCCGCCGGAGCTGGCCTCCGACATCATGGATCGTGGCATCATGCTGGCTGGAGGCGGTTCGCTGCTACAGGGGCTCGAAGAGCGCCTGCGTCATGAGACGCAGATGCCGGCGCATCTGGCCGAATCGCCGCTCACCTGCGTGGCGGTTGGCAGTGGCAGATCATTGGAGGAGTTCGAAGCAATCCACCGCTCCAGCAAGAATTCACGTAATCGGCGTCACCGGTACTAGGGCCCGGAGCTCTAATCCCGGCCGCCGAGGCAAGACCTTGGAGACTGTCCTCACGTGCACTCAAAGCAAGTTCGGCGGCGCCGCGCCGTAGTAGCGGCGCTGGTCGTCGTCTCCCTGATCCTGCTCACCGCCTACTTCGGCGGTTCCTCGAACAACCCCCTGCACACCGTGCAGCGTGGCGTGGTGACGGTGTTCTCCCCGATCCAGAAGGGTGCGAGCGTCGCACTCTCGCCCTTCCGGGACATCGCGAACTTCTTCTCTGACACGTTCAAGGCCAAATCGCAGGTGGCGGGCCTGCGCACCGAGGTCCATGCCCTGCAGGCCAAGCTCGCCCAGGCCGAGTACGCGGCGAGCCTCAACTCCCAGCTCTCCAAGCAGGTTGGGCTCGACAGCAGCGACAGCATCGCCTCCTACCGCCCGGTGACCGCCGACGTCACCTTCCGGGATCCCAGCCTCTGGTACGCGACGGTCAACGTCGACAAGGGCACCGCGGACGGGATCAGAATGAACGACCCGGTTACCGGCGACGGAGCCCTGGTGGGACAGGTCACAGCCGTTGGCTCGAATTTCTCGATCGTCACCCTGATCACCGACCACACGATGGCCGAGGCGGCCCAGGTCGAGGACCCGGGCAGCGACACGGGCGTGCTCGTCCCGGCCGTGGGCAACCCGAATCAGCTCGTCCTCCAGGACCTGCCGCGCAACGCGTCGGTGCAGACGGGCCAGATCGTGAATACGGTCGGGTTCAAGGCGGGCCAGCTTCAGGATCTCTACCCGCCCGGCATCCCGATCGGCCAGGTCTCCTACGTGGGCAACGACCTGGCCAACAACGGCCAGGTCCAGGTCACCCCGGTGGCGGATCTCCGCCATTTCGACGTCGTGCAGATTCTCACCGCCCCCCACGCCGGCACCGCCCGGGCGCAGCTGCCGACCGGATGAGCTACGAGTCCTTCCGCCTCCCGCTACGCCTGATTGCGCTGGCCTTCCTCACCGTCGTGATCCAGGAGGCCGCGGTCTCCCAGATCTCGATCTTTGGCACAAGCGCTGATCTCACGCCGCTCGTGGTTATGGCCGTGGGGCTGCTCGCCGGGTCCATCCCGGGGGCGATCATGGGCTTCGGGGTTGGGCTCCTCGTCGATCTCCTGCTCTTCCAGACCCTCGGCGTGACCTCGCTTCTGTACATCGCCATCGGCTACTGGTCAGGCCGGCTGCGGGAGCTGCGCGATCCCTCGCACGGCCTCGTCCCAATGGGGGTGGGGGCCGCGGCCACCGCCTTCGCCGGGCTTGGGATGGCGCTCATCCAGTTCCTGCTCGGCGTCGACTCGCCGGTCAGCTTCCTCCTCTTTCAGCAGATCTTCATCGCCGTGCTCGTCAACACGCTGCTCGCGCTGCCGGTGTACGCACTGGTCAAGCGGGTCGTCGAGCCGACGCTCCCGCAGGATCCGCGGCGCCGCCGCCGGCGCGCCTACACCACCGGCGGCCTCAGCCCGCTGCAGCAGTCGCGAACCCGCCTCGGCCCCACCCCGAGGGGCGCCCGATGATGGCTCCGACCCCCGAGGACCGCCGGCCGCCGCTGACTCCGCAGCTGGCCCTGCGCGTGGCCCTCATCGGGAGCTTCGCGCTGGCCATGTTCGCGATCATCTTCTTCCGCCTGTGGTTCCTCCAGGTCCTCAGCGGGGAGAAGTACGTGGCCCAGGCGGCGACGAATCGGCTGCGCTACATCGACATCCCGGCTCCCCGGGGGGAGATCCTCGACCAGAGCGGCAACGTCCTGGTCAACTCCGAGGAGGCCACGGGCGTGGAGCTGTCTCCGCAGCAGCTGCCGGTCCCGCTACAGGGGTGCCTCGGATCACATGGCCAGCCCTTGCCGTCGATGGTGACGGACGGCAAGTGGAACTCGGCGTGCCTGGTTGCGCATCCCCCGGCGACGGATGCCGGGCTCTACAACCGTCTGGCCATGGTGCTGGGCAAATCGACGAAGCCTCAGAAGTGCCACGTCGACGGCTATGGCTGGGTTCACATCTCCCCGATTGGCTGCGCTGCCGCCCAGGGTTACGCGGTGCTCCCCTACGCCAATGTGACCGTGGGAACCGACGTCCCCTATCCGGTCCTGGCCTATCTCTCGGAGCGCCAGGACGAGTTTCCCGGGGTCCAGATCCAGCAGGTGTGGGAGCGCACGTATCCGCTGCACGATGTGGCCGCTCAGCTGTTCGGGACGATCGGGCCACTCAGCTGTCTGGCCATCCAGCTGCACCAGAAGCCCAACGCCAACAACTGTGAGCTGAAGGACCCGCACTTCAAGAACATCCCGCATAGCGCGACGGTCGGGCAGTCGGGGCTCGAGTGGTACTACAACCAGTACCTGCAGGGCACCGATGGTAAGAACGAGGTGCAGGTGAACGCAGAAGGTCAGGCGGCTGGCTCGGTGGGGGAGATCAAGCCAACCCCCGGCCACAACCTGCGACTGTCCCTCGACGTCAATCTCCAGAAGGTGGGCGAGACCGCGCTGGCGCAGTCGATCGGCGAGAACGCGGGTAACGGCGGGGCGTTCGTGGCCATGAACCCCCAAAACGGGGAGATCTACGCGATGGGATCGAACCCGTCGTTTGACCCCAACATCTTCACCAAGCCGGTGGCCTCGTCGGTCTACGCCCAGCTCAACAACCCGGCCTCTAACTATCCGCTGATCAACCGGGCCATCCAGAGCGCCGGCCCCACCGGATCGACGTTCAAGCCGATCACCTCGGTGGCGGCGCTGGAAAGCGGGGCCTGGAACGTCGACGACACCTTCGACGACACGGGCCAGTTCTGCATCGACGGGCAGTGCCGCCACAACGCCGGAGGCGCAGTGGATGGCGAGCTTGATCTCGTCTCGGCGCTGAAGGTGTCCTCGGACGACTTCTTCTACAACCTGGGCGCCCTGACCAACGCCGACCCGCAGACCCATCCGAACGGTGGCGCGCTCCAGCACTGGGCGCACCAGTTTGGAATCGGCCGTCCCACCGGGATCGACCTCGGGGGCGAGCTGGCGGGGAACCTGCCCACGCCCAGGTGGCGGGCTGGCATCGACGCCGAGGAAGCGGCATGTGAGAAGAAGCACCATGTGCCGAGCTGTGGGATCGCCGACGGCCGTCCCTGGTCGATCGGCGACAACATCAACCTGGCGGTCGGCCAGGGCGATGTCCAGGTGACTCCGCTCCAGCTCGCGGTGGCCTACTCGGCGATCGCCAACGGGGGCAACATCGTCCGGCCTCACATCGGCCTCGACATCGAGGACGGCGGCCAGATCCTCCAGCGGATCAACCCTCCGATTCAGCGGCACCTGAACATCAATCCGCTGTATCTGGAGACGATCCGGGCCGGGCTCCGGGCGGCGGCCTCCCAGCCCGGGGGGACGTCCGCCGACGTCATGGGCAACTTCCCGGAGC
The DNA here is from genome assembly GCA_035505215.1 of Solirubrobacteraceae bacterium. Lineage (GTDB taxonomy): Bacteria > Actinomycetota > Thermoleophilia > Solirubrobacterales > Solirubrobacteraceae > Palsa-465. The sequence goes on from DATJQY010000024.1 coordinate 173,310, forward strand.
AGGTCTACGGCAAGACGGGGACCGCCCAGTACAACAACCAGAACGACTACTCGTGGTATTCGTGCTTCGTCCCCGCCTCGGCGACGAGCAAGCCGATTGAGGTCGTGGTCTGGGTCGAGCGAGGTGGCTTCGGCGCCGTCGCCGCGGCCCCGGTGGCCCGCGAGATCCTCTCGCAGTGGTTCTTCGGAACCCCGGGCAAGTACATCGCGGGGAGCTCGCAGACGCTGTGAGCACCGGATCCTCGGTCACCTCGATCCGCGCCGGCGAGGAGCCGGTGGCCGCCCGCCCGCGGGCGATCATGCTCATCGACCCCGTGCTCCTGCTGGCCGGTCTCGGGCTCATCGCCTGCTCGTTGATCACGCTGCACGGCGCCACCCGTGCCTTCGGCGACTACTACGTCAAGCGGCAGGCGATCTACGCCGGAGCCGGGCTCGTGGTGGCGCTGCTCCTGGCCCAGATCGATTACTCCCGCCTGCGCGAGTACCGCTACTTCCTCTACGGCGCGATGATCGCGCTCAACCTCTTCGTGCTGGGGACGCCCGCGGTCATGGGCGCCCATCGCTGGATCCCGCTGCCGGGCTTCGAGTTCCAGTCCTCGGAGTTCGGCAAGGTGCTGCTCATCGTCTCGCTCTCGGCCTTCCTGGTCGATCGGAGCCGGCGCCTCCATGAGCGCCGGACGACGGCCCGGATCATGCTCCTGGCCCTGGTTCCGGCGATGATCGTCATCCCCCAGCCCGACCTGGGAACGGCCCTGGTCTACGTGGCCATCGGCTACACGATCCTGTTCGTGGCCGGCACGTCCTGGAAGCAGCTGACCGGACTGGCGGCGCTGTTCGCCGTAGCCACAGCCATTGTTCTGGCCGGGGCCCCCGCGCTCGGGGTGCACGTGCTCAAGCCCTATCAGGAGCAGCGCCTGACGGGCTTCCTCAACCCGTCCAAGGACCCACAGGGCTCGACCTACAACATCACCCAGTCGCTGATCGCGATCGGGTCGGGCGGAAAGACCGGGCAGGGGACGGCCAACGCCACCCAGACCAAGCTCAACTTTCTCTCGGCCGGGAATACGGACTTCATCTTTTCCGTCGTCGGCGAGACCTATGGTTTCGTCGGGGCGGCGATAGTGCTCTCGCTGTATGCGCTCTTAATCTGGCGCGCCCTTCGTATCCTGATGATTGCGAAGAACTTGTTCGGCACCGTCATCGCCGGGGGAATCCTGGCCATGTTGATGTTCCAGGTCTTCGTGAACGTCGGAATGACCATCGGGATCATGCCGATCACCGGGGTTCCATTGCCCTTGATGAGCTACGGCGGCTCGTCGGTGCTGGTGACGTTCATTGCTCTGGGCCTTCTGGAGTCGATCCACGTGCAAGCCCGCGTGGCGGCCGCAGGAAAGAGCCGAGGGCTTGTCTAAAAAGGTTTGTCAGGCCGCAGCCAACCTGGCGCGGGCTGTAAGTAACGGATAGGCCGCCGCCAACGGCGCGGCCAACACAAAGGACTGAATGAAAATTGAAGAAGCAAGTATTGGTCAGCGTCGATCGCGCCGAGACGCGCGTGGCGTTGCTGGAGGCCACAGGAACGGTCTCCGCGGCGAAGCAGGGATCCGGGAACCGGGGCCGCAGGCGCCGTAAGACCGGAAAGCCCGACGCCGGCTACCGCGTCGCCGAGCTCTACCTGGAGCGCCGCGGCAACCGCTCGATCGTCGGCAACATCTACAAGGGCCGGGTCGACAACGTCCTGGCCGGCCTCGAGGCCGCGTTCGTGGACATCGGCCTCGAGAAGAACGGGTTCCTGCACGTCGACGAGATCGTGCTCCCCGGGGTTGACGCACCGCGCCGCGGCCGCGGCTCCGGGCGTGACGGGCGGGACATCGCCGATCTCCTGAAGCCCGGGCAGGAGGTCGTCGTCCAGGTCGTAAAGGATCCTCTGAAGACCAAGGGTGCGCGGTTGTCGATGGAACTGACGATCGCCGGGCGCTACATGGTCTACGCCCCGTACGGAGAGGGCATCGGGGTTTCCCGGCGGCTCGACGACAAGGAGCGCGAGCGGCTGCGCAAGGAAGCCTCGAAGCTCGACCTGCGCGGGGGCGGGGCGATCATCCGCACGGCGGCGCAGGGCGCCAAGCGCGCCGATCTGGAGCGTGAGCTCCTGTATCTGTTCAAGCTGAACGAGGTTCTCCAGAAGCGAGTCGAGGAGAGCAAGGCCCCGGCGCTGGTCTTCCAGGAGGCCGACCTCTCGGTGCGCGTCGTGCGTGACATCTTCTCGGCCGAGTTCGAGCGGGCCTACGTCGACGATCCCAAGCAGCATCACCGGCTCGTCTCGTTCTTCACCCGCACCGCGCCGGAGCTCGTCGACCGGGTGGAGCTGTGGGACGGCGAGGAGCCGCTGTTTGAGGCCTTTGGGGTCGAGCAGGTGCTCGATTCGACGCTCCAGCGGCGGATCGACCTGCCGAGCGGCGGCTACCTGGTCATCGACTACGCCGAGGCCCTGACCGTGATCGACGTCAACACCGGGTCGTTCGTGGGGCGGGGCAAGAGCGCGCGGCTGGAGGACACGATCACCAAGACCAACCTGGAGGCGGCCGACGAGGTGGTGCGCCAGCTCCGCCTACGGGACATCGGCGGGATCATCGTCATCGACTTCATCGATATGGCCCGGGCGCGCAACCGCGACGCCGTCCTGAAGGCGCTGCGGGGGGCGCTGGACGAGGACCGGACGAAGACCTTCGTGGTCGAGATCTCGCCCCTCGGCCTGGTGGAGATGACCCGCCAGAACGTGACCGACGGCGTGCGGGAGATCATGACCCGGCCCTGCCCGACGTGCGGCGGTGAAGGCGTGATCAAGTCCGAGGAGACGCTGGCCACCGAATTCGAGCGCCGGATGCGCGATCTGGCCAAGGAGACCAAGGCCGAGGCGATCCTGATCCAGATGAATCCGCGGGTCAGCGCCGAGTTCACCCGTGACGATGGCCGGGCCCTCCGCGCCGTCGAGGAGGAGACGAGCAAGGTGTTCGTCTTCGAGGGCTCCGAGGGGCTGCCGCTGGATCACTTTTCGGTCGTCCTCGAGGGCACGCGAGACGAGGTGCTGGAGCGCGCGGTCCCCTTCCGGGTCGGCGAGGAGGTCCACGTGGAGATCGTCGAGCCCCACATGTACAGCCCGGGCGATGCCGTGGCCAAGGTCGACGGCTACGTCATCTCCGTGGTCGGGGGCGGCCCCTACGTGGGGGAGAAGCATCTGGTCCGGATCGATGAGGCTGGCCGCACCGCGGCGCTGGCCAGCCTGCTCGACGCCGAGCCGGCGGTGGCGTCGGATTCGGCCTCGACGGCCGCTTCGGCCGGGTCCTCGGACTCCTCCGGCGATGGGCTACCATCGAAGCCTCGGCGCCGTGGCCGCAGAGGCGGACGGCGCCGTTCCGGCGCTAAGGCCGAGTCGGCTTCGGCGGCATCGTCATCGGATTAGTCATGTACGCGATCGTGAAAACAGGCGGCAAGCAGTACCGCGTCGAGGAGGGCCAGTCCCTGCTCGTCGAGCGCCTGCGCGTCGACGACGGCGGCACGGCGTCGCTGATGCCTCTATTGGTCGTGGACGGGGGGAATGTGGTTGACGGGGAGGACCTGGCCAAGGCGTCTGTGGAAGCTCGGGTGGTTGGACACGAGCGCGGGCCGAAGCTCCGCGTGGTCAAGTTCAAGCCCAAGCGCGGCTACAAGCGCCGGACCGGGCACCGCCAAGAGCTGACGCGGATCGAGGTCACCTCGATCAAGCTGGGTTCTCGGCGCGGGTCTGGGTCCTCGCGTTCGGCGACCAAGCCGGTGGCGGCAGAGGGCGCTGAGGCGACGGCGGCGGCTCCGGCCGAGAAGAAGCCGGCGGCCGAGAAGCAGCCCGCGGCCGAGAAGAAGCCCGCGGCGCGCGCCGAGCAGGCGACCGCCGCCGAGACGGCTGAGAAGAAGCCCGCGCGCGCCCGCACACGCAAGCCCGCCTCCGAGGAGACGGGCGCCGAGGCCGAGGCCAAGCCGACACGTAGGCGCCGCTCGACCCCCAAGCCAGACACGGAGGAAGACAATGGCGCATAAGAAGGGACTTGGTTCGTCCCGGAACGGTCGTGATTCGAACGCCAAGCGTCTCGGGGTCAAGCTCTTCGCCGGGCAGACCGTGACCGGGGGCGAGATCATCGTCCGCCAGCGCGGTAGCCGGTTCAAGGCCGGCGACGGCGTTGGAATGGGCAAGGACGACACCCTGTACGCCCGCTCGGCGGGGACGCTGGTGTTCAAGCAGGGCCGGGCGGGACGCGTCGTCTCGGTCGAGCCCTCGCAGGGCGAGTAGCGCTTCGCCGAAGCTGCACCAGATTTGGTGCAGCCTCGGGTCTTGTTCGGTTACGGGTTTTTCGGAAACCTGGGGGCGTGCGCGAAGCGTGGCAATCCGCTCCCACCTGTCGGGACGAAATCTCCACGCTTCGCGCGGATGAGGTCGCGGGGCAGCAGTGGGGCGTGATCGGGCCGTCATCGCCGACGTGCTGGCGGCGCTCAGTTGTCCTGCGCTGTTGGCCGGAGGAGGATCTCGTTGACGTCCACGTGCGGCGGCTGAGAGACGGCGAACATGACTGTGCGCGCAACGTCGTCCGGGTGGAGGGCCTGGGACGGACGCTCGGAGAAGAAGGGCGTGTCCACCATCCCCGGCTCAATCAGCGTCACCCTGACCCCGGTGCCGTTCAGCTCCTGCCGGGCCGCCTCGCCCATCGCGGTCACGGCCCACTTGGTGGCGGAATAGAGCGACCCCGGCAGGGCGCGCCGCCCGGCCACCGACCCGGTCAGGAGGAGGTGACCACGCGTCTCCGAGAGCGCCGGCAGGGTGGCCCGAATCGTCAGCGCGGCTCCGTAGACATTGGTCAGCACCATCGAGCGCCAGTGCTCGGGCGTCTCCTTGAGGAAGCCCCGAGCCGCCCCGAAGCCGGCGTTGGCGAAGACCACGTCGAGCCGCCCGAAGCGTGACAGCGCCGCCTCCACCATCGCCTCCTGCTCCTCCCATTCGGTCACGTCGCACGTGACGGCCAGAGCGCGCTCCTCGCCGCCCAGGTCATCAGCCAGCTCGGTCAGCCGATCACGTGAACGAGCGGCCAGGACCAGGCGGTAACCCGCCTCGCCGGCCTGGCGCGCCGTCGCGGCTCCGATCCCGCTCGAGGCACCGGTGATCAGGAAGACCGGCTCCGACATGCCAGGATCATGCCAATGCAAGACCGCGCTCGTATCCACGTGGAGGCCGGCGCCGGCGGCAACGGCTGCTCGAGCTTTCGGCGCGAGGCGCACGTGCCCAAGGGGGGCCCGGACGGCGGCGACGGAGGCCGGGGTGGCGATGTGGTGCTCGTGTGTGAACACTCGCTGCGGGACCTCGAGCGCTACCGGCGGCGCGCGCATTTCAAGGCCGGGCGTGGCGGCAATGGCGAGGGTGCGCTGCGGCACGGTAAGAACGGCGAGGCGCTTGAGCTTCCGGTCCCCCCGGGAACTCAGGTCTTGGTTGAGGCCGACGACACCCGGCTTGACCTGGTCCGGCCGGGTCAGCGAGCGCTGGTCGCCCGGGGCGGCCCGGGTGGGCGCGGTAACAAGCGCTTTGCCACGCCGACCGACCAGGCGCCGCGGTTTGCCGAGCGCGGACTGCCCGGTGATGAAACGTGGCTAACCCTTCAGCTGAAGCTGCTCGCCGACGTCGGGCTCGTCGGCCTGCCGAACGCCGGCAAGTCCTCGCTTTTGGCCCGGCTGACGCGGGCCCACCCGAAGGTCGCCGACTACCCGTTCACGACCCTGGAGCCGGTGCTGGGGACGCTCCAGAGCGACGACCGCCAGCTGGTGATCGCAGACATCCCGGGGCTGATCGAGGGTGCCTCCGGCGGGTCTGGGCTCGGTCACGAGTTCCTCTCGCACATCGAGCGGACGCGGCTGCTCGTGCATGTCCTCGAGCTGGCTCCGCTCGACGAATCCGATCCCCTGGAGAACCACGCGTTGATCGAACGAGAGCTCCAGCTCTATGACCCTCGGCTGGCCGGATTGCCGCGGATCCTCGCGCTGTCGAAGGGGGACCTGGTGGATCCGGAGGCGAGAGAGGCAGCGCGGGAGGATTGGATCCAGCGGCTCGGGCCGGCGGTGCCCGTGATCGTCACCTCGGCGGTCACCGGGCTGGGTCTGCGGGCTCTTTCGGATGAGGTCCAGCGCCTGATCCCCGACGAGCCCGGCGGCCTGGAGCCGGAAGCTCTGCGCGGCGAGGAGGTCGCCGAGCACCGGGTGTTCCGTCCCGCCGCCGACCGCTCCTGGAGCGTCGAGCGCGTCGGCGACGGTGCCTTCCGCGTCTCCGGCCACGGCATCGAGCGGCTGGTCGCACGCTACGACCTGGACAACGAGGACGCGCTCGCCTACCTGGAGCGGCGGTTGCGCGGGATCGGAGTGATCGACGCGCTTCAGAGCCAGGGCTTCGTGGCGGGCGACGACGTCGAGATCGCGGGGATCGCATTCGACCTGGATCCGGAGTAGGCTCCGGCCTAACCGTTGAGGGGAGAGTGGGATGAGGAGTTGGGCTGCTGGTTTGTCCGTCGTCGCTGCTTTGGCGCTGGTCGCCTCCGGCGCGAGCGCGAAGGTCCTCCGTGTTGGGACCTACCACGGCATCAAGGGCCAGTACAGCTCGATCCAGGCGGCAGTGGCGGCGGCGAAGCCGGGGGACTGGATCCTGATCGCGCCGGGCGACTACAAGACGAAGGCCGGCCAGCGCGTACCCGGACGCTCCGATCTGGCCGCCGGGGTGCTCATCACCAAGGCGAACCTGCGCATCCGCGGGATGAACCGCAACTCGGTGATCGTCGACGGGACCAAGTCCGGTCCGGCCTGTAGCCGGAGCGCCTCGGCCCAGAACCTGGGACCGAAAACCTCGAAGGGCCACCTCGGGCTGAACGGGATCATGGTCTGGAAGGCCGACAACGTCTGGGTCCAGAACCTGACCTCGTGCAACTTCCTGTCCGGTACCGGCGACTCAGGAAATGAGATCTGGTGGAACGGCGGCGACGGCAGCGGCAAGATCGGCGGCTGGGGCTACAACGGTTCCTACCTGAACGCCACCAACACCTTCTACGCGGGCAAGCACCCGGACGCGACTGCGGCGCAGTACGGAATCTTTTCAAGCAACTGGAGCGGCGGGTCGTGGACCGAGACCTACGCGAGCAACTTCAGCGACTCCGGCTACTACATCGGTGCCTGTCAGCAGGAGTGCGATCAAACGATCAGCAAGGCTCATGGCGAGTTCAACTCGCTCGGCTATTCGGGTACCAACTCGGGCGGCATGCTCGTGGTCAAGAACTCGGAGTTCGACCACAACCAGGACGGCTTCGATACCGACACCGAGAACGGCGATCCGCCGTCACCCCAGAACGGCGACTGTCCAAACGGCGGCATCAGCCCGATCACGCACACCCACTCCTGTTGGGTATTCATGGACAACTACGTGCACGACAACAACAACCCGAACGTGCCTCAGGTGGGCCAAGCCGGTTCCACCCCGCTGGGGGTAGGACTGTCGCTCAGCGGCGCCCGCAACGACACGCTGATGCACAACCGGTTCGTCCACAACGACGCGTGGGCGGTGCTCATCCAGGTCCAGCAGGGAGAGGGCGGGCCGCCGTGCATCGGGGGCACGCTGAACTTCAACGTCCTTGGCATCCTCACCTTCCCCTGCCTGTTCGACAACTACGGCGACGCGATCCTCGACAACAGCTTTGCCAACAACGGCGGATTCGGTCACGCGACGAACGGCGATATCGCCACGCTCAACTTCTTGAGCGGCAATCCCACGAACTGCTTCAGCGGCAACACCAACCCGAAGGGCTTGACCACTTCGCCGGCCGGTCTGGAGCAGACCCAACCAGTTTGCGACGGGTCGCCCATGGCCGCCAACGACAACATCCCGCTGGTCCTGGAGCTCTTGTGCGGCAACGAGGGGTCGCTGGTCGGGGTGAGCCTTTCCTGTCCCGGCGGTAAGCCGTACCCGCCCCGCACGCACGTCGAGATGCACGCGCTGCCCGCGAACCTCAAGACGATGCCCAACCCATGCGCCGGCGTCCCGGCCAATCCGTGGTGTCGGGCCTCGGCAGCGGCCAGCCGCCCGCCGCAGCGAAGCTCGGGTTTCACGGGCTAGGGCTGGCCGCCCTAACCTCTGGCAGCCATGGGCTGCCTGGTAGTCAAACTCGGGTCGAGCATCGTCGTCGGCGAGGACGGCGAGCCGCGGCGCGATGTGCTCGAGGCGGTGTGCGACCAGCTGGCCGCGCTGCACCAAGCCGGGCGCCAGCCGGTGGTGGTGACGAGCGGCGCGATCGCGCGCGGCATGGGGATCCGGGGGATTCCCCTGCGACCCCGCAGCGTCGACGAGCTCCAGGCGGCGAGCGCGGTCGGGCAGGGCAAGCTCTACCAGGTCTATGACGAGCTCTTGCGAGTTCGCGGCGTGCCCACCGCGCAGGTGCTTCTGACCTTCTTCGACATGAGCGCCCGGACCCACTACGTCAACGCGCGCCAGACGCTGCACAAGCTGCTCGATTGGCAGGTCGTGCCGGTGATCAACGAGAACGACACGACGACGACGGACGAGATCTCCTTCGGCAACAACGACTTTCTCGCCGCCCAGGTGGCCATCCTCCTCGGAGCCGAACTGCTCGTGCTGCTGACCGACGCGGGAGGCGTGTACACCGCCGACCCGCGGTTTAACGCCGATGCCCAGCTGGTCAGCCGGGTCGACGAGTTCGAGGCGCTCGAGGGGCTCGACATCGGCCACGCCACCTCCCCGCTCGGGTCGGGTGGAATGCGCTCGAAGGTGGTGGCGGCCGAGATGGCGACGGCGGCTGGGATCCCGGCTGTGATCGCGAGCGGGCTGGCGCGGCAAAGCATTCTCGCCGCCGCCGACGGGGAGCCGGTGGGCACCCGCTTTCAGGCCCGGGGGGGACGCTATTCAAGCTTCAAGCTGTGGCTCCGCTACGCCAAGCCGACGCGCGGGCGGGTCCTGGTCGACGCCGGCGCGGCCCGGGCGCTCCGGGAGGGCGGAACCAGCCTGCTCCCGGTCGGCATCGTCGATGTCGCCGGCGAGTTCGAGGCCGGCGATGCGGTCGAGGTCGCCCACGACGGACGGGCGGTGGGCAAGGGGATCAGCAATTACTCGGCCGATGAGCTCCGTCAGGTCCGCGGGCTCAAGTCCGACGCCGTGAGGGAGATCATGCCGCGGGCCACCGAAGAGGCCGTCCACCGCGATTACTTCGTACTGACCTCTTAAGCTGTGGTCATGGCCACCACCGCGATTTCGGTCACCGAGACGTGCCTCGCCGCCCGCCGGGCATCAAGGACGTTGGGCGGGCTGTCCTCTGCGGTCAAGGACGAAGCGCTGCGGGCCATCGCCCGCGAGCTGGAAGCGCGGACGGCTGAGATCCTCGAGGCCAACGCCCGAGATCTTGAGGCGGCCGCCGAGGCCGACTACACGCCGGCTTTCCTCGACAAGCTGCGGCTGGACCAGAGCCGGGTCGCCGCAATGGCCGCCGGCGCTCGTCAGATCGCCAACCTGCCCGATCCGGTCGGGGAGGTGATCGACGGCTGGCGGCTGCCCAACGGCCTCGATGTCCGGAAGGTCAGAGTTCCGCTGGGTGTGGTCGGGGTTGTCTACGAGGCCCGGCCGAACGTGACCATCGACGCCGCGGCGCTGTGCCTGAAGGCGGGAAATGCGGTTGTCCTTCGCGGATCGTCGGCGGCGGCGCGGTCAAATGCCCTGCTGGCCCAGATCGCCGCCGCGGCCGCCGCCGGGGCCGGGCTTCCGGAGGATGCGGTGACGCTTCTGCAGGGCGGTCGTGAGGAGATCGCCGAGCTGGCGACCCAGAGCGGCCTCGTCGACCTGATCGTCCCGCGCGGGGGAGAAGGACTCAAGGCCTCGCTCAAGGGCGTGGCGACGGTCCCGGTCATCTATGCCGCGTCGGGCAACTGCCACGTCTACGTCGATGAGAGCGCGGATCTCGACGCCGCCCGCGCCATCGTTCTCAACGCGAAGCTGCAACGTCCCGGCGTGTGCAATGCGGCGGAGACGCTGCTCGTCCACTCGCGGGTGGCCGACATGTTCCTGCCCGGCCTGCTGCGGGCCCTCCACGAGGCCGGGGTCACGCTCCATGGCGACGAGCGCACGCGGGAATGGGCGACCGGAACCCCGGTCACGGCGGCCACCGACGCGGACTGGGCGACCGAGTATCTGGCCCTCGAGCTAGCCGTGGCGGTGGTCGACTCGGTCGAGGAGGCGATCACGCATGTCAACGCCCATGGCAGCGGGCATTCGGAGGCGATCGTTACCCGTGACACCGAGGCGGCGCGACAGTTCCAGCTCGGCGTGGACGCCGCCTGCGTCTACGTGAACGCCTCGACCCGGTTCACCGACGGGGGCGAGTTCGGCATGGGGGCCGAAATTGGCAACTCGACCCAGAAGCTCCACGCCCGGGGTCCGATCGGGATCCGCGAGCTGTGTACGTTCAAGTACCTGGTGGAGGGCAGCGGTCACGTGCGGCCGTGAGCCGTTCTGGCGGCGGGCCCGATCGATCGTGAGCTGCGGCGGCCACTGAACTGGTGCGAATCGGCGTTCTCGGCGGAACCTTCAATCCGCCACATCTTGGTCACCTGGTCTGCGCCCAGGAGGCTTATCTTCACCTCGAGCTCACCCGCGTGATCTTGATTCCGGCCCGGATACCGCCCCATAAGCCAGTCGATGAGGAGCCCGGCGTTGACCATCGCCTGGAGATGTGCCGCCTGGCCATTGCCGGTCACGGGGATCAGTTCGCGGTATCGGACATCGAGACCCGCCGTGAGGGGCCGTCGTACACGGTCGATACCCTTGAGGAGCTTGATGCAGATCAGCCTGGAACGGAGCTTTTCCTGATCGTCGGCGCGGACGTCGCGATCGGATTCCCCTCCTGGCGAGAGCCGGAACGCGTGCTTTCGCTGGCCACCCTGGCGGTAGCCCAGCGCCCGGGGACGAGTCGGGACGCGGTTGAGCGTTCGCTCACGGAGGTTCCGGGCGGCGAGGCGGCTGAGTTCTTTCCCATGCCAGAGATCGGCATCTCCTCGACGATGCTGCGGGAGCGCGCCCGCGCGTCGGAGCCCACGACCTACCTGATGCCGGACGCCGTGCGGAGCTACATCGACCGCCATCGGCTCTATGGAGCGGAGGCGGGCCATGGCGCCTGAGCCGCGGTCAGGAAAGTCGCCCCGGGGTGGCGGGGAGATGTCAGCCGAGGAACTGGCTGCGACGGTTGCGGGCTATGCCGCTGACCGCAAGGCGCTCGATCTTGTGCAGATGGATCTGCGGGGGATCATCGGGTACACGGATTACTTCGTCATCTGCACCGGCCGCACCGACCGGCAGACCAAGGCGATCCATGACGCCATCTACACGGGCCTGAAGTCGGCGCATGGCCTCCTGCCAGCCAGGGTGGAGGGATTGCCCCAGGCGCGGTGGATCCTCTTGGACTATCTCGACGTGGTCGTCCACATCTTCACGCCGGAGACGCGCGAGTACTACCGGCTAGAGCAACTGTGGGGTGAGGCACCGGCACAAGCGGTGCGTGTGGGTTCGGCCTAGATAGCCGTGAGATCGCACTTCACGGTCGAAGCGGCGATTCTCCTCGGGCTGCTCGGGTTCAGCGTGGGGATCTTCGGAACCCTGGTCGGCGCGGGGGGCGGATTCATTCTGACGCCGGTGCTGCTCCTGGTCTATCCGCACACCACGCCGGCCCTGATCACCGCCATCAGCCTGGTGGCGGTCTTCTTCAATGCCGCCTCAGGAACCATCGCCTACTCCCGGCAAGGGCGCATCGACTACCGCTCGGGCGTTGTCTTCGCCCTGTGCACGCTCCCGGGATCGGTCCTGGGCGTACTCGTGGCCGACAAGATTTCGAGGCCGACGTTCGACGTGATCATGGGCGTGGTCCTGGCCGGGCTCGCGGTCTGGCTCCTGCGCGGCCGTCAGGAGCCCGAGGGGCACGGCAGCGGGCGCGGCTCTCCGCGCACGATCACCGACCGCGAGGGCAAGGAGTACCGCTACCGCGCCAACGTCCGGCTCGGAGCAGCTGCGAGCGTGTTCGTGGGGTTCCTCTCCAGCTTCCTCGGGATCGGCGGCGGCGTCCTGCACGTACCGCTGCTCGTGGCCGTGCTCGGCTTTCCGACCCACATCGCGACGGCCACCTCGCACTTCGTCCTGGCCATCATGGCCCTGGTCGCGACGTTGACGCACGTCGCGGCCGGGACTTTTCATGGCGGGGTGGGGCTGCGCCGGGCCGCCGCTCTCTCGGTGGGGATCGTGTTCGGCGCCCAGCTCGGCGCCAAGCTGTCGCGGCGTCTCAGCGGGCCGGTGATTCAGCGCCTCTTGGCGGGTGGGCTTCTGGCGCTTGCCGTGCGCCTGATCCTGAGCGTGGCGCTCTAGGTGGCCGTGCGGTGGCGGGGTGCAGGCGGTACGGTCCACTCGCAGCCTGAGTCGGCGGGTACCGGTTCGTCTCAGGGCCCCATCGAGAAAGAGCGAGACTATGCCGAGCGCACCGCAGATCCTGCCCACCCAGATCCCTGAGGGCAGCGCACCCGGCCTTCGTTACCGCCTGGAAGGGGAGCTCGTCCCCGTCCTGCACATGGCTCTCGATGGCCAGGTCCCGGTCTACTTCGAGCACCACGTGCTGCTCTGGAAGTACCCGGAGCTGACGATCGGCCTGCATCCGCTGCGCAAGGGGCTCAAGCGGCGCGTCTTCGGCGGGATGCCGCTGCTCCTGCTCCAGGCCGAGTCAGGCGGGGAGATCGCCTTCAGCCGCGATGCGCCGGGGCACATCGTCGCCCTCCATCTCCAGCCCGGACAGGGTGTGGTCGTGCGCGAGCATCAGTTCCTCGCCGCCACCGGTGGGGTCGAATATGACTACAGCCGCATCCAGGGCTTCGCCAACATGCTCTACGGCGGCGGCTTCTTCGTCGATGAGTTCCTGGCCGGCGGCCAAGAGGGGGTCGTGTGGGTCCACGGGTACGGCAACGTGTTTGAGAAGCAGCTCGAGCCGGGGGAGACGATCGACATCGAGCCCGGCGGCTGGGTCTACCGCGACCACTCGGTGCAGATGACGCAGGAGGTTTACGGCTTCAAGACCGGGCTCCTGGGTGGGGGCGGCAATCTGGTCTTCAACCGCTTCACCGGGCCGGGGCGGGTGGGGCTCCAGAGCGCCTACTTCCATCCGCCGGTAGCCGAGGGAAGCGGCGGGAACTCGCAGCGCCAAGGTGGGGATCTGATCGGCGGAATCATGGGCGGCCTGCTCGGCAACTAGGCGGCCGGTGAGCGAACGAGCGCCGGATCGGTGAGCGACCAACTGCCCGCGCCTGGGGCCGGCTTCCGTCCCGGGCATCTCGCCGAGCACCCGCTACCGCCTGGGATCGTGGGGGCGCTGGGGCTGAGCGGCTACCAGCTGCTGGTGGACATCGCGGGCGTGGGGGCGGGGCGACTGGGGAGTCATGTCTTTCTGCTCGTGGCGGGCGATCCCGACCCGGCGGGGGCTGACGCCGGGACCCAGATCGCGCTGCATCAGTCGCGGCTGCGCGACGACGCCGAAGCGGCAGCGTTCGCTCAGCTGGCCGCCGAGCTCGGATACCTGCGGCTGTCCGGATACCGGGTCCTCCCGGTGCGCTCGGGACTGCGAAGCAAGGTCAACGTCGTCGACCCGGGAAGCGGCGCGATTGTGGTGACGATCCCGGAGCGCCACCCGGGCCGCCTGTTCGGCGGTGGGATGACGGCCGCCCGGCTCGTGCCGGCGGTGCGGAATCTGCCGGCGGCGGGACCGCCGCCGGACACCCAGAGCCCCGAGCTTCTGCGCCAGGCGCTGCTGGCGCTGGCTTTGCGGGACGACAGCCTGGGTGGAGCGGAGGCGGCCAACCTGGCCGACCGGGCGCTCGAGCTGGCTCAGGCGGATCGCTCCCTGGACCCCCCCGCGGCGCTGGCGGCGGCAAAGCGGGAAGACGGGCCGGCCAGCCCCGTCGGCGACTGAGGCGCGTCCGACGGCGCGAGGTCCGGTGCGGCGGGGGCTCTCCGGCGCCTCGCTAAGCTGTTTCTGCCCAGGTATTCGTCACGGAAGGCGCCATGACTGAATTTGACGTCATCCCCGAGGAGCTGGTGAACGCGTCGGCGAGCATCGACGCCGGTGGCGCCAGCGACGGGACGTTGCCAGCGGGCGCCCTGGCCGGCGCGGCCGCGGCGACGCCGATCGAAGGGGCATGGGCGGCGTTCCTGGAGAAAGCAATCGGAGCTTCGATTGCGCTCGACCAGGTTTCCAGCGAGCTCGCCGCCGGCCTTCGAGTGGCGGGCGGCAATTATCAGCGGACGGAGACTGGCGCCGCGGATAGCTTCGGGGGCCGTCGCTGACATGCTCGCCGGCCCTCAGACGGAAGCCGCGTCCGGAAATGCCACTGCATATGGCTTTGAGGTGCCGCAGGGCAGCCCTGGGGAGCTCGCCGGAGCCGCTCGGCAATGCACTGACTGGAGTGCGGCACTGAGCCAGCGGGCGGCGGCGGTGCGGGCGGGCGCCAAGGCCGCATGCGCGGGCTGGAGCGGAAACGCTGAGAGCGGCTTCGCCAGCTACGCGGCCCACGTCGTCGGCGTCTATGAGTCGCTGGGCGCGGTGGTGGGCGATGCCAACACGGTGCTCTCAACGTTTGCTCGGGAGCTCGAGACGGCCCAGCGGATCACCACGCAGGCGCTCCAGGAGTGCGACACGGTCAGCCACCAAGTGAGCGGTTACCAGCAGGAGGCGGCAAACCATGCCCAGACGGTGCAGGCCCTGACCCCGCAGCTTGCCGCCGCCGTCCATCCACAGCAGCAGGTGGCCCTGTCACGCCAGCTGTCGGCGGCTCAGTCCCAGCAGGACGCCGCCAACCGTGCCGCCAACGCCGCCCAGGGGCAACTGCAGCTCGCCGAGCGACGGGGGCGACAGGCTTGGACGGACTACCAGCACCAGGCGGAGGCCAGCGGTCGTGCGCTGCAGGGACTCACGGCGCAGATCCAGCGGGCCGAGTCGCTGCCGGCAAGCGCGGGTGCCAAGGGCGGAGCGGCCGCAGCGGGTGGAGCCGGGTTCTGGCCCGTTTTCAACGGCCTGGCGGGCTCCGACGCCACTGGCGCGAGCATGGGCCTGGCCGAGGGGATCCTGCGCCGCTACCGGAACACCCCGCTGCTCTTGCCGATCACCAAGCAGGCGGAGAAGGACCTTGAGGACGCCAGTGGCGAGCTCACGAATGATGATCCCTGGACCTTCTCGGCGAGCGGGCAGCTCCTGGTACCGCGGGGTGGTGCGGCCGATCCGCTGACCGGCGAGCTCGAGGCGATGACCAACGGCGACGGGTTCAACACGCCCGGAAAGCCATTCCTCACAGCGGGTACGGAAGATCTCTCGGCCGTCGCTCCCACGTGGGCGACCGTGGCTGGGCGCTCGTTCGCGGTCGCTGGCGCCGGGCTGACGCTGTACTCGACCGGCGCGGATCAGTGGAATTACGACAGCACCCACCATCCCGGGTGGTCGACGGCCGAGAAAGTGGCCGACACCGCTCAGACCACGGCTGTGGTCGGCGGCTTCAAGGTCGGCGGTGCTCTCGTCGGGGCCGAGGCGGGCGCTGAGGGAGGCGCCGCGGCGGGTGCCGCCGTGGGATCGATCTTCCCGGGCCCGGGAACCGTCGTTGGCGGCGCCGTCGGCGGTGTCGCCGGTGGGGTAGTCGGCGGCATCGCGGGCAGCGGCGTCGGGCAGGTGGTTGGGCACGGAGTCGAGGACGCCGGTCACTGGGTAGCCGGCGGGGTTGGCGACGCTTGGCACTCGGTCTTCGGCTGATGCTGCCGATAGCCGCCCCCCAGACGCCGCTCGCCGGGGGACAGCTCGCCGCGATAGCCGCCTTCTCCGTGTTCGCCCTCGGCTACGGCGTGGCTCACTACCGCGGTTGGCATCGGGGTTGGATGCGTTGGCTTCCCTCCGAGGCCAGTTTCTTCACACCGCTGTGGTTCGGCGCCACGGGCCTGCTGCTCGTCCTGGCTGAGCTGGCCAGGCGCGCGAGCACGTGGCTGGGGGTCGTGTTTGCGGTGCCATTGTTGATCGCCGCTGCGATCACGGTCATGTCGCTGGTGTGGCTTCCCTCGACGCTCCTTCCGGACTGGTATCTCGACTGGCGCCAGCGCCGCCGCCCGCCGTGGGAGCGCAGGGCTTGACGCCCGCGACGCTGCACCGGCTGGCGAGCCCAAACGGTTTCTCGCTCGAAGTTCCCGATGGCCTGCGCGAGGTGCCCGAGCGCGAGGACGGCTCCGTGTGCCTGGTGGCGGAGGCTGATCCGTGGTCTTTTCCTCGGACGTTTCGGCCCAATCTCACCGCCACGGTGGCGCCGCTTGCGCCTGAGCGCAGCACGGTGCCGCAGCTGAGCGCCCTGACGATCGCGGCTCAGCTCGAACTCGGCGTGCACGTGGCGGCGTGCGACGTGTGGCCGGAGCCCGGAGGGGCGGATGGCCGTCGCATCTCCTCGCTCTATCCCGCGATGGATACAACCGTGGTCCAGCAGCAGTACGTCGCGATTCGCGGAGGTCGAGCCGTCTGCGTCTCGGTGCAGTGCGGCGCCGACAGGTTGCCGTACGCCGACCTTGTCTTCCGCCATGCCGTCGCCACCATCCGGTGCGACTTCGCGGATCCGGTGCCCGAGCCGGATCCGGAGACGATGCCGCGCCTGGATGCCTTCGCGGCGGAGCGCGGCCTTGAGCTCGAGGATCTGGGGCGCGTGCGCGCGGCGCAGCCGTTCGTGAGCGCCGGGCCGGTGCTTGAGGAAGAGCAGATCGAGGCGCTGCGCCGCGGGAAGCTGAGACGCGGGATCGATCCGGCGCCGCTACAGACGGCTGGCTTCATCGACGCTGACGGCCGGCTCACCGAGATGGCGGAGACCGCGCACCAGGCGCTGCGCTCCCCGGTGCGACAGGTGCAGATCGAGGTGACGAGCGACGAGGGCAACCGTGACGCGGTGCTGCGGGCCTACCAGCGACGGGATGCCACGGCAGTGGTGGCCAATGCGCCTCCGGGCCGGTCCGGGGACGGATACACGTTGGACGTGATCGCCTCGGAGACGACCCCGGTCGCGCTGGCTCGGTGGCTCGGCCTGGCCCCGGCGTGGACGTTCGCCCTCGATGACGACTCCCCAGACCTGGAGCTCGATGGCGCCGTGGTGGAGGCTCGCCTGGCCGGCGTTGAGGCACCGGCGCCCGCGCACGCCAGCACGGCACTGCGCCGGATGTGGAGCCAGCCGTGGCAGGTCGCCCGCCTGGGTTCCGACCGCCCGGACGCCTCGGTCACGACAGTGATCAGCACCCCCGAAGCGGGAACGTTTCGTCTTAAGCGCGATCGCGGCGCGGGGGCGGCATCGCTGACACCGCTACCCAGCCACAGCTACCTCCTCGAGCTTCTGGAGCTGGCCGGCTTTGGCGTGACGGCTGCCTGACCGCGGCGACGGCCGGCTCACCGCCCGGCCGACTAGGCGCTTCCGAGGAGCACTCCGGCGGCCACGATCAGGACGCCGCCCAGGGCGACCTGGAGCAGGCTGAGGCGCAGCGGGACATCGAGGAAGCGCTTGCGGATCAGCGAGATCACGATCAGCTCGATGGCCACGACGATGCCGGCCACCACGAGGGCGGTATGAACGTCGCTGATCACGAAGGGGAGTGAGTGAAAGACGCCCCCGATGGCGGTCATCAGCCCGGTGACGATTCCGCGCGTGATGGCCGAGCCGCGGCCCGTCTGGGTGCCGGTGTCGGAGAGGGCCTCTGAGAAGCCCATGCTGATCCCGGCGCCCACGGCCGTGGCCAGACCGACGAACAGGGCGGTGTGCGATCCGGAGAGGACGGCGGCCGCGAAGATCGGGGCCAGCGTCGAGAGGGTGCCGTCGATCAACCCCACCAGCCCCGGCTGTACATACCGGAGCAGGAACACGTGCTCGTCCATCCCTCGGATCTTTGCGATGGCCTCTACCACGTGTGTTATTATAACAACTGATTTAGATTAGGCTGCCCTAATTTGACGAGATGAGCCCCATTCAGGACCCGATTTCGACCGCCGGCGACGAGCGCGATCTGGTCGATCTTCTCCACAGCCGCGGACAGCGCGTGACCTCCCAGCGCCTGGTCATCCTCCGGGAGCTGCGCCGGCGCCGCCAGCACGCGACGGCGGAGGAGGTTCACCGGGCGGTCCAGCACGAGCTTCCCGGCGTCTCGGTCCCGACGATCTACGCCACCCTCGACCTGTTCGTCGAGCTCGGCCTGGCCCGGCGGATCGACACCGCAAGCGCCGCGCTCTACGACGCCGGCCTCGAACCGCATCAGCACGCCGTGTGCCGTCGCTGCGGCCGGGTTCAGGACGTGGACGGCGGCCTCGATGCCGAGGCGTTTATCGGCGCCGCGCGGGAGTCGGGCTTCCAGCCTCAGGGGGCGGAGCTGATCATCACCGGGTTGTGTGCGGAGTGCGCGGCGAGGGCGTCAGGCTGACACCTTGGGGACTACGGGTAGCGCCGGGCTGAGCCTGATTCGTGGCTTGCCGTGACGGGTGATGACAATCTGGTCGCCGGCCGCCACACGGTCCATCCAATAGCCAAGGCGGTCCCGAAATGGGTTCGATCCGACCAGGATCTGTGCGTCCGGATCGGGAGTGGAGCTAGCCGGGCTCGAACCGGCGACCTTCGCGCTGCCAGCGCGACGCTCTCCCAACTGAGCTATAGCCCCGACGAAGTCGAAGTCGTCTGCAAGGTTAATGCATGACGTTTGATTGTTGCGAGCGGGAATCAGGCGGAGCCAGATCGCACGGCGCTCGCAGCCAAGGGCAGCTGGGAGGAGGAAACAACGGTCGAGCTCACCACAGTAAACGGCGAACAAATCCACTTCGTCTCGGCCGTAGCTCGTCAAGACGTAGCCGTTTGGGGTCAACCAGCGACTAGCGAGGTTGACCTTTATGACCGCTCGGTCTGCACTCAGGCTGCCCCACTTGCACTGCACTCGCCAGATCCGGCCACCTATGTCAAACGCGAGATCCCATCGATAGTGCTCGCCCAATGGCTGAAGGAGCGGCACCCCGAGCTTTGTGGCTTCGAGGCGGACCGCTTGCTCCGCGACGTTGCCTTTCAGGTTGTTGTCGAGCACGAACGTATGTTCGCACACGCTCCGGACGGAAAAGCTCTAGCCCCGGGCGACGAAGTCCGGCACGTCGAGTTCCGGATCGGATTCTCCGGAGGCGGGCTCGGGCGAAGCCGAGGACTGGGTCGGATCCGCTCGCTCCAACTCCCCGACCATCCGGGTATGAATTGCCTGGACGTCCCTGAGCACTCGCTCTGACATCTCGCGCAGCGCGTCGCTGATCTGGCGCAGGTTTGAGACGACCTCCATGCCCTCGGCGCGGACGCCGTCGGCCGTGGCCCGGGCGTCGAGGACGAGGCGGCGGGCATGCTCCTCGGCTTCCGCCCGGATTTGGGCGGCCTCCGCGTGAGCCTGACGGCGCACGCGTTCGGCCTCGGCGCGGGCGGACTCGACAACCGTGGCCGCGTTGCGCTCGGTGGTGCTGGCCTTGCGCGCCGCCGGCGCAGTCCCGGGCTTGACACTCGTGGCTTTGGGCACGATCTCGATGGTAGACCCGGTAGATAAGGAGTTGAGCCGATTTCGGCTGGACGATTCCAGCCGCACACCCCAAGTAACCTCACGCGCGATGGCAGAGCGGCGCTACGACCCGAGTCAGATCGAGCCCAAGTGGCAGGAGCTGTGGCGCCGTGAGCGGACCTGGGAGGTCTCGAATGACGCCCTCCAGGAGGACGAGCGCGAGAAGTCCTACGTGCTGGAGATGCTCCCCTACCCGAGCGGCGAGCCCCACATCGGGCACCTGAAGAACTACTCGCTGGGCGACGCGATCGCGCACTTCCACCGCCGGATCGGGCAGCGCGTGATCCACCCGATGGGCTATGACGCGTTCGGGCTCCCGGCGGAGAACAACGCGATCAAGACCGGCATCCACCCCCGCGAGGCGACCCGGGAGTCGATCGCCGACTTCCGGGAGGCGTTTCACCGCTGGGGGATCTCGATCGACTGGAGTCGGGAGCTGGCCACCGACGACCCCGGCTACTACCGCTGGACCCAATGGATTTTCCTGCGCCTGCTTGAGCAAGGCCTGGCCTACCGCAAGGAGGCCGCGGTCAACTGGTGCCCGAACGACCAGACCGTGCTGGCCAACGAGCAGGTGATCGATGGCTGCTGCGAGCGCTGCGGCGCGGAGGTGGAGCTGCGCCAGCTGGAGCAGTGGTTCTTCCGCATCACCGACTACGCCGACCGGCTGCTCGACGGCCTGGACGAGATCGAGTGGCCCGAGCACGTCAAGACGATGCAGCGCAACTGGATCGGGCGCAGCGAGGGCGCCGAGGTGATCTTCCGCAACGAGGAGCTCGGAATCGACTATCCCGTGTTCACGACCCGGCCCGACACGCTGTTCGGGGCGACGTTCTTCGTCATGGCCCCCGAGCACCCCGACGTGTTCAAGCTCGCGGAGGGCACCGATCACGAGGACGCCGTCCACGCCTATGTCAACCGGACCTTGACCGAGTCCTTCGAGGCCCGAGGCGCCGCTGACAAGCCCAAGACGGGAGTGGCGCTGGGACGGACCGTGACCAATCCCGTCAACGGCGAGCAGATCCCGATGTTCGTCGCCGACTACGTGCTGGTCGAGTACGGAACCGGGGCGATCATGGCCGTGCCCGCCCACGACCAGCGCGACTACGACTTCGCGGTCGAATTCGATCTCCCGATCAGACAGGTCGTGGCGCCCGAGGGCGAAGAGATGCCCGAGGGCCACGCCTTCGTCGCCCACGGGGCGAATGAGCGCCTGGTCAACTCGGGCGAGTTCACCGGGCTGACGGCCAGCGAAGGGCAGCAGGCGATCGTGGCCTGGCTTGACCGCGAGGGCAAGGGCAACCCGTCGGTCAGCTACAAGCTGCGCGACTGGCTGCTCTCGCGCCAGCGCTACTGGGGCTGCCCGATCCCGATCATCTATTGCGAGCGCTGCGGGATGGTCCCGGTGCCCGACGAGGACCTGCCCGTCGAGCTGCCCGACATCGAGGACTACCAGCCGCGAGGACGATCTCCGCTGGACACGGCGGAGGACTGGGTCAACGTCAAGTGCCCGAACTGCGGGGGTCACGCCCGCCGCGAAACGGACACGATGGACACGTTTGTCGACTCGAGCTGGTACTTCCTGCGCTACTGCGACGCCCACAACGACGCCGAGCCGTGGGACCGCGCCATCACCGACTACTGGATGCCGGTCGATCAGTACATCGGCGGCATCGAGCACGCGATCCTGCACCTCATGTACGCGCGCTTCTTCGTCAAGGCGCTGACCGACATGGGGCTGCTCGGAGTCCAGGAGCCGTTCAACGCCCTGTTCACGCAGGGCATGATCCTGGGTCCCGACGGCAACAAGATGTCGAAGTCGGCCGGCAACGTGATCAGCCCGATGCCGATCGTCGACCGGCTCGGAGCCGACGCGGCCCGGACCTACATCCTGTTCCTCGGTCCGCCCGACCAGGACGCCGCTTGGTCGGATAGCGGCGTGGAGGGCGTCCACCGCTTCCTGGCCCGGCTGTGGCGCCTGGGCGACGAGCTGGCCGGCCGGGACGGCGGAGCCGAGGCTCCGGTGGATCCTGAGGGCGACGCCCTGACCCTGGTCCGCAAGGCCAACTGGGCGATCGAGAAGGTCACGAGCGACATGACCGGCCGGTTCGCGTTCAACACGGCGATCGCCGCCGTCATGGAGCTGGTCAACGAGATCTACCGCCACCCCGACGCCGACCTGGCCGCCCGGCGCTTTGCCACGGCAACGGCGGCGTCGCTGATGTTCCCCTTCGCCCCTCACCTCGGGGCGGAGGTCTACGAGCAGCTGACCGGGCGGCGGGTCTGGGAGGACCCGTGGCCGGATGCCGATCCCGACATGCTCCTGGCCGACACCTTCGAGCTGGTTTGCCAGGTCAACGGCAAGGTGCGCGACCGGGTCACCGCGCCGACCGGCGCGCCTCGCGAGGAGCTCGAGGAGCTCTGCCTCCAAACCCGCGGCGTCCAGTCCCGGATCGACGGTCACGAGATCGCCAAGGTGATCGTCGTGCCCGACAAGCTGGTCAACGTCGTCGTCCGCTGAGGCGGGACCCGTGCCCTACGTGGCAGTCGTCGGGCCGGGCGAGGCCAGCCCCGAAGAGCGAGAACTGGCCGAGGATGTCGGCCAGGGCCTGGGCCGGGCGGGCGCGATCATCGTCTGCGGCGGTCTCGGTGGGGTGATGGCGGCGGCCTGCCGCGGCGCCAGCACGGCCCAGGGGACGAGCATCGGCATCCTCCCGGGCACCGATCGCGCCGCCGCCAACGACTGGGTCACGCTCGCCATCCCGACCGGCCTGGGTGAGCTCCGCAACGGCCTCGTCGTCCGGGCGGCCGATGTCGTCATCGCCATCGGCGGAGGCCCGGGGACCCTGTCCGAGATCGCGCTGGCGCTCAAGACCGGGGTTCCGGTGGTCGGGATCGCCACCTGGCAGATCGACGGCGTCGAGGCGGCGAGCGGCGCCGACGGCGCAGTGAAGCGCGCTCTGGAGCTGGCAGACTGAATCCGGATGCCCACCTTCAAGCCCGCCTACCTCATCCACGGCGACGATCACGGCCGGATTGCCGAGCGCCGGGCTCGGCTGCGCAACCTGGCCGAGGCCGAAAGCGGGGCGCAGGGAATCGAGCTCCTGGAGGGAGATGCGGCGACGCCCGAGGCGGTGGCGGCGAGCCTCAACGCAATGACCTTCGCCATCGGGCGGCGCTTCATCGTCGTCGACGGGGTCGAGCGGTGGAAGGAGAAGGACCTGGAGGCGCTCGAGGCGGCGCTGGGCGCGATGCCACCGGACACGACGGTGGCCTTCTTCGCCCGGGAGGACAACCGGCTGAAGGCGCCGCCGCGGCTGCATGATGCGGTCAAGAAGGCGGGCGGCGACATTGCCGCCGAGGCAACGGTCAAGCCGTGGGAGCTGCCGAAGTGGGTCATGGCTCAGGCGCGTGAGCTCGGGCTCCGACTCGAGCCCGACGCGGCGCGGGCGCTGATCGCCCACGTCGGGGATCGCCAGCAGCGGCTGCTCCGCGAGCTCGAGAAGCTCGTCCTCTCCGCCGGTCCCGGAAGCCAGATCGACGCCGCCCGGATCGAGCTCGAGACGGCACCCTCGGCCGAGCGCCGTGCCTGGTCGCTCGCCGACGCCTTGGTGGGCGGAGACCCCGGCGAAGCGACGGCCATCTACCTCGCCCTGCGAGCGCAGGGCGAGCGCCTCCCCGGGCTGATCTACTCGATGGCCGGGCGGGTGCGCACAGCCATCGAGGTGGCGCAGTCACTTGAGGCGGGGGAGTCCACGGCGCAGATCAAGCGCGGCCTGAGGATGCCATCCAAAGCCGCCGACCGGCTGATCGCCGACGCTCGTCGCAGCGGTGTCGACAGGCTCCGCGAGACGCTTCAGCAGATCGCCGATCTGGAGCTCGCCTCCCGCGGCGGGGCCAAGGGCGCGATGGGCGAGGACACCGCGGCTCAGCTCGCGCTGTCGCGGATCGCCTAGAACGCGCCGAGCACGATCAAAAGCGCGAGCGCGATCCCGAGCAGGACCACGACGGCCAGGACGCGGCGAGTCCACCCGACGTGGTGATCGTAGGCGGGGAGGGCCTGAGTGGCCCCGCGCATGACCAGGGCGGCGCCGCGGGACGCCACCGCCTCCTCCTGCTGCCGGGTCAGCTGCTCGACGGCGGTCCGCCGTTCCTCGAGGGCGCTGGCGAGCCCCGCCTTGTCGGCGGCCAGGGCGTCGCGGTCAGACTCCGCCTCGGCCGCCCGGGTCAGGGCGACTTCGCGATCGGCCTCGGCCTGAGCCGCGCTGCGGAGCGCGGCCTCACGGGCGGCCCGGGTCGCGCTCAGCTCGGCCCGGAGGGCCTCGAGCTCGCCGTCGCGGAGCCCGAGCTCACGCTGGGATTCCTTAAGCTGGCTTCTGACTGAGGAGAGCTCGTCGCGGGCCGACGCGAGGTCGGTGGAATTCTCCGCCGCGGTGGAGCTGGCCTGGGTGAGCTCAATCCGCAGGGCCTCGATTTCGGCCTGCAGCGCCGCGGGGTCGGGTGCGGGCGCAGGCGCCTCGGGCAGAGGCGCATCGGGCTCCTCGTCGGGCGCGCTCAGCCCGGCCTCCGCCGGCGGCGCCTCGTCGAGCACAGGCGCCGCGGGGCTGGCGGTAAAGCTGCCCCAGCTCGCGGTCATGGCATCCCGGCGAGGTTGGGCGGCCAGGCGCTGGCTTCGGCCCCGCTTGGCTCCCGGGACCGGGAGCTCGATCGTGATGTCGGGCGCCACCGAGAGCTCCGGTTCCTCGACCCGGCCGGTCTTACCCCAGGGGAAGGAGGCCTGCCAGGGCTCGCCGTCCTCGGCCGCCCATGGCTTGTCATCGAGATCGGCCAGGGCCCGAGCTCGCTCGCCGTCGACGGCCAGGGTCAGCGTGGGGCGAACGAACCGGCGCCCGCGCACACCAAACCACCGACCGGTCAGGGTGAGGCGACCGTCGGAGGGCTCGAAGCGCTCTAGCTCGAAGAAGATGTCGTCGTCCGTGACCGAGGGCTCTGACGCCTTGGCCATGAGGCGGCTAATGATGCCATTGCGCGCCGTCGGCTAACGGCGCTGCAAGTCCGCGTTCAGTGGCCGGCGCGGACGCGCGAGGCGCGCGCCTTCTTCCGCGCGCCGGTGTTCCGGTGCAGGGCTCCCCGCTTGACCGCCTTGTCGATCGTCTTGACGAGCTCGCGGTGCTCGGCGTCGGCGGAGGTGTCCTCGCCGGCGGCGACGGCCCGCTCGAGGCGGTGGAAGTAGGTCTTGATCCGCGACACGTAGCGGCGGTTTTCGAGCCGCTCGCGCTCGGCGCGAAGGATGCGCTTCTTCTGGGACGGGATGTTTGCCATGGGCGGAAAAACGCCGCGGTCGTTCTGCCGCGGCGCGCCCGTACTATAGCGGCCCCAGTGGGAGCAGACACCATCGACGCGGCTCAGGAGTCGGGCTCGCAAATGCCCCGGCCGCGCCGCCGGATCGCGGCCAACACAGCGATCTTCGCGGTCGCCACCGCCCTGTCGCGGCTCGCGGGACTCGCCCGTGAGGTCGCGGGCGCGTTCTTCTTCGGGACGTCGGCCGCGTATTCCGCCTTCACGCTGGCTTCTCAGGTCCCGAACCTGTTCTCCAACCTGTTCTCGCAGGCGGCGCTGGGGGCGGCCTTCGTGCCGGTGTTCACCGAGCTCATGCAGGAGGGGAAGAAGCGCGAAGCCTTCCGTCTGGCCTCGACGCTGTTTTGGGTGATCCTGGTTGTGCTGGGGGGGCTGACGCTGGTGTGGATCGGGGTGGCCGACGTCATCACGCCACTGTTCACCGGTAACGGGATCTCGGCCAGCCTGACAGCCGGGTTATCCCAGGTGCTGTTCCCAGTGGTGTTGCTGCTGAGTCTCACCGGGCTGCTCGTCGGGATCCTCCAGGCCTACGACGAGTTCACGATCCCCGCGCTGGCGCCTGCGGTCTGGAACATCGTCATCCTCGTCCTGCTTATCGTCCTGCGGGGGCAGTTCCACGGCCAGGACAAGGTGTACGCATACGCGATCGCGTGGCTGGCCGCGACCGTCGTGCAGTTCCTGATGGTTTTCGGGGCCTTGGGTCGGATCGACTTCCGCCTCTCGTTCAGTTTCGACTGGCGCGATCCCCGGGTCCGCCAGGTGCTCTTCCTGTTCCTACCGGTGACCCTCAGCGTCGGGATCATCAACCTGGACATCTTCATCAACGCCGGGTTCGGATCCCTGGTTGGCAGCTACGCCCCCGCCGCGATCAACCAGGCGTTTCGGATCTACATGCTGCCCCAGGGGATCTTCAGCGTGGCCGTGGCCACGGTGTTGTTTCCCACGCTCAGCCGGATGGCCGTCCGCCGCGATGCCCGCGGCATCCGCAATGCCGTCGGCAACGGAACCCGTCAGATCAACCTGCTCCTGATCCCCTCGGCGGCGATCATGGCCGTGCTCGCCACCCCCATCACCCGGCTCGTGTACCAGCACGGTCCTCACTTCACGGCGCTGTCCACCCACTGGGTGGCCACGGCCCTGTTCTGGTTCTCGTTCAGCCTCCCGTTCGCAGGGGTCAACCTGCTGCTGACCCGAACCTTCTTCGCCGTCCAGCGGCCCTGGATCCCGACCAAGCTGGCCGCGATCAACATCGTCGTCGACGCCATCGTCTCGATCGCGCTCTACAAACCGCTCGGGATCGCCGGGCTCGTGCTCGGGACAGTGGCCGGCAACATGGTGATGACGATCCTCCAGCTCCACCGGCTCCGCGCCGGACTGAACGGGCGGCTCGAGGGCGGACAGACGCTCATGATCACGGCCCGGATCGCCGTGGCCACAGCGCTGATGGCGGCGCTGGCTCGCGGTCTCTGGGTGGGACTCGACCACCTACTGGGCAGATCGCTGGTGGCCGAGATCTTCGAGGTCGGGATCTCGGTGGCGGCGGCGTTCGCCCTCTACGCGCGTCTCGTCCTGTGGATGCGCATTCCCGAGGCCCGGCAGATCCAGTTCCTGATCATGCAGCGCCTCGGCCGCGTGTAGCCTCAGCTCCTATGAGCGAGACCGAGCCCTCCTTCTACGAGCGCCACTTCTCCGACTGCCGCCGCGAGCGCGGGTTCTGGAGCGCCCTCGGCTTCACCACCGCGTTTGCCACCGCCCGCGGGATCACCCACGCCATCAAGGCCGGCGTGGGGCCGTTTCACAACATCTCCGAAGGCGGGACCCACATCCACCACTCGACGTTCGGGATCTTCGGGCTGCTGGGGGTGGGCTACCTATGGACCTACCGCTACGGCATCGGTCCGGCTCCTGGCAAGCGCTGGTCATCCCGCGCCAGCGCGGCCACCTACGGGATCGCCTCGGCGCTGACGCTGGATGAGTTCGCGCTCTGGCTCGACCTCCACGACGACTACTGGGACAAGCAGGGACGCAAGTCGATCGACGCGGTGGCGATCTTCGGCGGCCTCTTGGCGATGAGCGTCGCCGGACGCTCCGCGCTCAACGAGCTGGGGTTGCTGCCCAAGGCGCTTCAGCGCTTCGCCTAGGGCGCGAAATACCCTTGGGGTATGGCCGAACAGGCTCGCGTTCGCAACTTCTCCATCATCGCCCACATCGACCACGGCAAGTCGACGCTGGCCGACCGCATCCTCGAGCTCACCCACACCGTCGACCCGCGGTTGATGCGCGCCCAGGTGCTCGACTCAATGGAGCTCGAGCGTGAGCGTGGGATCACCATCAAGGCCCAGGCCGTGCGTGTCTTCTACGAGTCCCCGCACGACGGCCAGACCTATCAACTGCACCTGATCGACACCCCCGGCCACGTCGACTTCACCTACGAGGTGTCGCGCTCGCTGGCCGCGTGCGAGGGCGCGCTGCTGGTGGTCGACGCCTCCCAGGGGGTCGAGGCTCAGACGGTGGCCAACACCTACCTGGCCATCGACGCCGGGCTGGAGCTGATCCCGTGCCTGAACAAGGTCGACCTCCCGGGCGCCGAGCCCGAGCGGGTCGCCGCCGAGGTAGCCGAGCTGCTGGGCGAGCCGGCCGAGAGCGTGCGCCGGATCAGCGCCAAGACCGGCGAGGGCGTGACCGACGTGCTCGATGAGCTGATCGCGCGCGTCCCGCCGCCCAAGGGCAGCCCGGCCGGTCCGCCCCGGGCGCTCATCTTCGACTCGGAGTTCGACCAGTACCGCGGTGTCATCGCCTACGTCCGGGTGGTCGACGGCACCTTCACCAAGCGCGACGCGATCTTCGCCATGCAGGCCGGGACCGAGGCCGAGATCGACGACATCGGCTTCTTCACCCCGGCCATGACCTCGGCGGACGCGCTCCACGCGGGCGAGGTCGGGTTCGTCATCACCGGGATCAAGGACGTGACCAAGCTCCGCGTCGGCGACACGCTGACCAGCAAGGCCGATCCCGCCGCCCACCCGCTGCCCGGCTACCGCGAGGTCAAGCCGATGGTCTTCTGCGGGCTGTTCCCGATCGAGTCAGACGACTACCCCGACCTGCGCGACGCCCTGGAGAAGCTGAGCCTCAACGACGCCGCGCTGTCCTGGGAGCCCGAGACCAGCGACGCGCTCGGCTTCGGCTTCCGCTGCGGCTTCCTCGGGCTGCTCCACATGGACATCGTGCGCGAGCGCCTGGAGCGCGAGTACGACCTCGAGCTCCTGGCCACGATGCCGAGCGTCGAGTACGAAGTGACGCTGACCGACGGGACCACGACGCCGGTGCACAGCCCGGCCGACATGCCCGATCCGGGGAGCGTCCAGGAGGTGCACGAGCCGTATATCCGCGCCTCGATCCTCACCCCCAAGGAGTTCGTGGGCCAGATCATGGAGCTCTGTCAGGACCGCCGCGGCGAGCACGGCGGCATGCACTACCTGTCCTCGGAGCGCCTGCAGCTGACCTACGACCTGCCGCTGGCCGAGATCGTGCTCGACTTCTTTGACCAGCTGAAGTCACGCACCCGGGGCTACGCGTCGCTCGACTACGAGCTGATCGGGATGCGGGAATCGGACCTGGTCAAGCTGGACATCCTCCTCGGCGGCGACCCGGTCGATGCGCTGTCGATGCTCGTGCACCGTTCCAAGGCCTACGAGGCCGGGCGCACGCTGACCGAGAAGCTGCGCGAGAAGATCCCCCGCCAGCAGTACGACGTCCCCATCCAGGCCGCGATCGGCTCGCGGATCGTGGCCCGGGAGACGATCAAGGCGTTTCGCAAGGACGTGACCGCCAAGTGCTACGGCGGCGACATCACGCGCAAGCGCAAGCTGCTGGAGCAGCAGAAGAAGGGCAAGCAGCGGATGAAGCAGGTCGGCCGGATCGAGGTGCCCCAGGAGGCCTTCCTGGCCGTGCTCGAGCTGGGGGAGAAGGGCTGAGCTAGAACCAGGGGCCGAGCGTGCGCTGGCCCCGGCGGGTGTACCAGGCTCGGTAGCCGAGCGCCCAGGGGCCGCGCAGGGCGCGGGCCCGCGGGCCCAGGAACAGCGCGGCCAGGCTCATGGCCACCGCCCAGGCGGTGAACAGCGCCAGCACGGCAACGAGCGCCGCGGCGGCCAGAGCCAGCGCCATCGGGAAGAGGATGACCAGCGCGACGACGGTGGCCGGGCGCAGCCGCACGGGAATGCGGCTCGGCCGTCCCTGACGCGGCGCCTCACAGGGGAGGTCGGCGACGATGGCGTTCAACTCGCCGTAGGTCCGCGCGGAGAAGGTCGCCTCGAGCCTGTGCTCAAGCTCCTCGGCCAGGATTCGCCCTTCGGCGGCCGCGTTCCGCAGCCGCTCGGCGATGTATTCCCGGTCTTGGTCTGAGGCTCTGAACGCTGACCGCCGCACCATGGTCGGCTCCGAGGCTAGCGCCCCGGGCGGCCGGCGGCAAGCTGGCCGGATGGAAGAATGCCCCCATGGACCTCGGTCTGCGCCAGCGCGCCTGCATCATCACCGGCGCCTCCGGGGGGATCGGGCAGGCGACAGCAGTTGTCCTGGCGGGCGAGGGCGCGTCGCTGTTGCTCACCGGCCGCCGGGAGGAGAAGCTGGCCGAGGTGGCCGCCGCGTGCCGCGAGGCCGGAGGCCAGGCCGAGACCCTGGTGCTCGACGTCACGAGCCCGGACGCCGCCGAGCGTCTGCTCGAGGCGTGCCTGGCGCGTTTTGACCGCCTCGACGCGCTCGTCAACAATGCCGGCACGAGCGCCATCCGCTCGGTCGACGAGCTGACCGACGCCGACTGGCAGGACCAGTGGGAGCTCAACGTGATGGCGCCAATGCGGCTGATGCGGGCGATGGCGCCGGTGATGGCCGCGCGCGGGTGGGGGCGCATCGTCAACGTCTCCTCCTCGGCCGGCAAGCGGCCGTCAGCCTCGATCGACATGGCCTATTCGGTCACCAAGGCGGCCGAGCTCTCGCTGTCTCGCGCCTTCGCCGATCTGTTTGCCGGACGCGGCGTGCTGGTCAACGCGGTGGCCCCGGGTCCGATCGCCGATGAGCTGTGGCTGGCCCCCGGAGGGATGGCCGACCAGGCCGCCGCGGCACAGGGGATCAGCCGCGAGGAGGTGCTTAAGGCGACAGCGAAACGGCCGCCGCGGGGCCAGATGGGAAGCCCGGAGGAGATCGCGGCGGTGATCGCCTTCCTGTGCTCGGAGGCGGCGGCGAACGTGGCCGGGGCGGCGTGGGGGGCCGACGGCGGAACCGTGCCCGTGATCATCTGAGACACTGCCGCGCCGTGGCTCCTGTGGGCAAGACCTATCCGTCCGTCAGCTATGCCGTGGGGCGGGAGAAGATCCGTGAGTACGCCGCGGCGGTGGGGGAGACGAACCCGCTCCACCTCGATCTCGAGGCGGCCCGGGCCGCCGGCTACGCCGACCTGGTCGCGCCGCCGATGTTCGCCGTCGTCTACGCCTCCCGGGCCGTGATGCCGGGGATCTTCGATCCCGAGGTGGGGATCAACTTCGCGATGATGGTCCACGCCGGCCAGGAGTTCGTCTGGGGGCCGCTCGTGGTGGCCGGGGATGAGATCACGAGCACGGCGTCGGTCAAGGACATCTCCGAGCGGGGCGGGATGAAGTTCTATGTGTTCGAGACGGTGTCGGAGAACCAGCGCGGGGAGACCGTCTGCACCGGAACGTGGA
Source organism: Solirubrobacteraceae bacterium (assembly GCA_035505215.1). GTDB lineage: Bacteria > Actinomycetota > Thermoleophilia > Solirubrobacterales > Solirubrobacteraceae > Palsa-465. The sequence goes on from DATJQY010000024.1 coordinate 204,095, forward strand.
CCAACCTGGTCCGGGGGGCGTCGTGAAGCCGGGGGAGACCTTCGAGCTCCGGGTGACCCCCGACCGCTACCTCACGGTCCGCTACGCCGGCGCCAGTGGCGACTTCAACCCGATCCACATCGACGAGGAGTTCGCCCGCCAGGTCGGCCTCCCGGGGCGGATCCTCCACGGGCTGTGGACGATGGCCCAGGTCGCCCGGGCCCACACCGAGGCGGCGGGCGGCCCAGAGAAGCTCCGGAGCCTGTCGGTTCAGTTCCGCGGGATGGGGCGGATGGAGGAGGAGCTGGTGGTCACCGGCGAGGTCACCGACCTCGCCGATGGTGCGGCCCGGGTGCAGTCTGAGGCCCGGCAGGGCGAGAACCGGATCATCCGCAACGGGGTGGCGGAAATTGACGCCGGGTAAGGGCCGGGCGTAGGATCGGCCCGGTGAGGATCCGGGCGATGATCCTTGGGGGCGCGGTGATCCTGGCGGGATGCGGCAGCGCCAGCAAGAGCCCGACCACGCACTCCACGGTGGTGTCCGCCCCGCCGACCACCTCGGCGAGCGCGGCTGCGCCACGGAGCGGACTGGCCACCCGCGTCCTCACCAACGACGAGCTGCCCGGCTTCACGGCGAGCCAGGCGCCCACGGTTGAGCATGATCTGCGCCTGTACCTGGTCGGGAGCGGCGACACGGGGGCCCAGCTGACCGCCGACGTCGCCAGGCTGAAACGGCTCGGGTTCAAGGGCGCGGTGAGCGAGAATCTCAGCGCACCGGGCCAGGACGGGCTCTCGGTGGTGGAGCAGCTCGGCTCGGCGAGCGCGGCGCACTCGGAACTCACCGACGACGTGCAGGAGGTCAAAGGGGTGGGCGGGACCTTCGGCACCTTTCCGGTCAGCGGCATCCCCGGCGCGGTCGGCTACTCACTCTCAAGCCCGCAGGGCGCGGGCATCAACGTCACCTGGGCGGACGGGCCGTATTACTACCTGGTGGGCGAGACCATCTCGACGTTGCAGAAGTCGAGCGAGGACACGCTGAGCATCGCCGCCCTCCACCTGTACCGGCGGACACACCGATGAGGCGCGCGATCGCATCGGCCGTGATGGCCGCGGTTCTGGCTGCGGGGTGTGGCGGCAGCAGCCATAAGTCGGCTACGACGACCCATGCCGCGAGCACGCCGACCACGACCGCGTCCGGGCCGGCCACCACCTCATCGGCGCCGGAGCCGGCGATCACGCGGCATCTGCCCACGGCCAGCGAGATCCCGCCCGGATTCAGCCCGTCCGGGCCGCCCTCAGTCTCCACCACCATCCAGCAGCTGCTGACCTTCGACGAGACGCCGCCCTCCCAGATGGCCCCCGAGACGGCCATTTACAAACGTCTCGGATTTGTCGCCGCGGCGTCCCAGGGATTGAACGGCGCCGGTGGGGGCGGCGTGGCGAACGTCGAGCAGTTCCGCTCGCCCGCGGGAGCGCGCGGCGAGCTCGCCAATTCGCTGGCCACATTCGACGGAGGACCGGGAAGCCGGGTGAACTTCTCGGTCCCCGGCGTTCCCCATTCCGGCGGCTGGGCCGGCGAAGGCTCGGACAGCGGCATCAACGTGGCCTTTGCCGCGGGCGACTACTACTACCTGGTGGGGGAAGAGGCCAACGCGCCCGCCAACCGGGCCGGGGTGATCGCCGCGGCCCAGAAGCTCTACCACCGCGTGAACGGCTGAGCTTCGGGGGAACGCTTCCTAAAATCAGCCCTGTGCTAAGCGATCGCCAGGAGCTGGTGCTGCGTCGGGTCGTCGAGGAGTACCTCGCCGGGGGAACCCCTGTGGGCTCGAAGCTCCTCGCCGCCGAGGTGCAGTGGGGGCCCTCGACGATCCGCAATGAGCTGGCCCAGCTCGAGGAGCAGGGGCTGCTGGCGCATCCCCATACCTCGGCCGGGCGGGTACCCACCGAGGCCGGCTACCGCTATTTCGTCGACCGGCTGATGGCCACCGGGGGCGAGCACGAGGAGCCGCGGCTCTCGCTGTCGCTGGTTCGGCGCGAGCTCGACGACGCGATGCAGGTGACCACTGAGACGCTGTCCCAGGTGACGAACCTGCTGGCCATCGTCACCGCGCCCCCGCTCGAGACCTCGACGATCCGCCACATCGAGGTCCTCGTCCTCCAGCCGCAGGTCCTCATGGTGGTGGTGATCACCTCCACCGGCGGGGTGACCAAACGGCTCTTCACGTTCTCCGCGCCGGTCGATTCTGGCCTCGCCGCCTGGGCCGCGAGCTACCTGAATGAACGCCTGGTCGGCCTCGGCCTGGGGGCGCGGATGCTTCATCAGCGGCTCCACGACCCCTCGCTGTCGCTGGCCGAGTCGGACTTCCTGGACGCCCTGGCGCCCGCCTTCACGAGCCTCGAGGACGGTCTCCACGACGCGCTCTACGTGGACGGGACGGCCCGTCTGCTGAGCGACGACCGCTGGGGCGAGCTGTCCGAGCTCAACTCCCTGATGGACATGCTCGAACGGCGGGTGACGCTGCTCGGGGTGCTGCGAGCGGCCCTGACCACGGATGAGGTGGTGGTCCGGATCGGCGCCGAGAACAACACTCCCGCCTTGCGGTCGGTCGCCCTGGTTGCAGCCGCCTACGGCCTCCCCCAGCGGCGGTTGGGGGCCGTCTCGGTGATGGGACCGCTGCGGATGGACTACGGGCGGGCGATCCGCTCGGTCCGCGAGGCCGCGGCTCAGCTGTCGAGCTTTGTCGCCGATGTCTATGACGAGCGGTAAGCCGATGAGCGCGACGCGTGATTACTACGAAGTCCTCGGCGTCTCACGCGACGCCGACGAGGCGACGATCAAGAAGGCGTTCCGGCGCCTGGCCCGTGAGCTCCACCCCGACGTCAACAGTCACGACCCCGACGCCGAGGACAAGTTCAAGGAGGCCGCCGAGGCCTACGAGGTTCTCTCCGACCGCGACCGTCGCGCCACCTACGATCGCTACGGTCACGAGGGCCTGCGCAGCGGCGGCTACGCCCCCAACTTCGAGGGCTTCGGTTCGGTGGCCGACATCTTCGATGCCTTCTTCGGCGGTTCGGGTGCCTTCGGCGATCTGTTCGGCGGGGCGCGGGCGCGCCCCGGCGGACCGGTGCAGGGCGGCGACATCGCCGTCTCGGCGGAGATCGATCTCGCGGCGGCCGCCCAGGGCACCACGGCCGAGGTGAGCTATGAGGCGGTGAGCCTGTGTGAGCACTGCCGGGGTAACGGCGCCGAGCCGGGCACGCCGATCGAGACCTGTCCGCGCTGCGGGGGCACGGGCCAGCTCCGGACGATGGCCCGCACGCCCTTCGGTCAGGTCGTGCGCGCGAGCGTCTGCGATGCCTGCCAGGGCGAGGGGAGAGTGGCCAAAGAGCCGTGCCATGAGTGCCGCGGACGCGGCCGCCGGGTCGAGCGCACCAAGGTGTCGGTGGAGGTCCCGGCCGGGATCGACGATGGTCAGCGGATCCGGATCGCGGGTCGCGGGCACGCCGGTGAGCGCGGCGGGCCTCCCGGGGATCTCTACGTGCTCATCCGGGTCCGCGAGGATCCGCGCTTCGTGCGCGACGGCGACGATCTCGTCACCGCGGTCGACGTCTCGGCACCGATGGCGGCGCTGGGGACGACGGTCAAGGTGCCGACCCTCGACGGGGACGTCGACCTGGACATCCCCGCCGGCACGCAGCCGCACGAGACGCTGACGATCCGCGGCGCCGGCATCCCCGCGCTCCGCGGCCGGCGCCACGGCAACCTGCGCGTCGTCGTCAACGTCGTGGTCCCGCGTCACCTCAGTCACGAGCAGCGCGAGCTCTATAAGCAGCTGGCCGACTCGCTGAGCACGCACAACCTCCGCTCCGAGGAGGGCGTCTTCGGCAAGCTCAGGCGGGCGTTCGGCGGCTGAGCAGTCCGCCTCTGCTCCGTCTCGCTCTCCGCGTTGCGCCGGACCAAGCCGAGCTCGTGCTGGCCGAGCTCCTCGAGCTCGCGCCCGGCGGGGTGGAGGAGCGGACGCTTGAGGACGGCACGGTCGAGTACGCCGTCTACGGCGCTCCGGGCGAGCTCCCGGCGCTTCCCGACCTGACCGCGGCGGCCGGCGGGGCGTTGGTCGAGGTTCGGACCGAGGAGATCGCCGACGACTGGGCCGAGCGCTGGCGGAGCTTTCACCGGCCTCTGGTGCTGGGCTCGCGTCTGGCGGTGCGGCCGCCGTGGGAGGGGGAGGTCGGTGTGGAGGTCGAGCTCGTGATCGACCCGGGTCAGGCGTTTGGGACCGGGGCGCATGCGACGACCAAGTTGTGCCTGGAGGCTCTGCTCGGGTTGTCGGCGGGCGGCGCCTTGGTCGATTTGGGCAGCGGCTCCGGGGTGCTGGCGGTCGCCGCGGCGCGGCTGGGGTGGGGGCCGGTCCTGGCGCTTGACTTCGACGCCTTGGCCGTCGAGGCGAGCCGGGCGAACGCGGCGAGGAACGGCGTGACCTTGGAGGTGGAGCGGTATGACCTGCGGCGCGATCCGGTGGAGCGGTCGGTGGCTCCGACCGTGGTCGCGAACCTGCTGGCGCCGCTGCTGCTGGCGTGGGTGGAGAGGCTGCGTGGCGCTGCCGAGCTCCCTCGGACCGTGGTCGCGAGCGGGCTGTTGGTCAGCGAGGGCGATCGCGTGGCGGAGGCCTTCGCGGGCCTCGGCTTCGCCGAAGCGGATCGCCTCACTGACCGTGAGTGGGCGGCTCTGGTCCTGACCTGGACGACATTGGGGGTCGTATAGAGCCACGATGTCGTCCAGGTCCTCGCTAACGTCCGCCGCGGGTGACCACCTTCGCGGTCAAGTTCCTCGCTAACGTCCGCCGCGGGTGACCACCTTCGCGGTCAAGTTCCTCGGGTGCAAGGTCTCGCAGGCCGACGCCATGCAGGCGCGGCGGGCGCTTCTGGCTGCCGGGCATGCCGAGGTGCCCGAAGCCGAGGCCGAGCTCCATCTGATCAACACCTGCTGCATCACAGGCGAGGCCGAGGGAAAGTCGCGGCAGTCGGTCCGCCGCTCGCTGAGGACGGCGGGGCAGGTCTACGTGACCGGGTGTGCGGCCAACCTGAACGCTGGCCAGTTCGAGGCGCCCGGGGTGACCGTGCTCGCTGGAACCGCGGATGACGTGGCGGCGGGACTCGGCGGCTGCGCCGACCTGGAGCACGCCGTCGGAGCACCGCGCCTGGAGACGGCCACCCGCACCCGCGGCTTCGTCAAGGTGCAGGACGGGTGTGACTGTCACTGCGCCTACTGCATCATCCCGACTGTCCGGGGCAGCGCCCGCTCCCGCCCGGCCAGCGCGATCCTGGCCGAGGCGCGGCGCCGGGTGGCTCAGGGACAGCCCGAGATGGTCATGACCGGGATCAGCGTCGGCGACTACCGCGACCCCGAGCGGGGCCTCGAGCTCGGTGAGCTGATGGTCGAGGTGGCCCAGGTCCCCGGGGTCGAGCGGGTGCGGCTCTCGAGCGTCGAGGTGATCCACGTCCGGGACTCGCTGCTGGAGGCGCTGGCTGGGGAGCCGAAGGTCTGCCCTCACCTCCACATCCCGATGCAGTCCGGGGACGACGCCGTCCTTGAGGCCATGGGGCGCCACTACACGGCCGAGGAGTACCTCGGCCACGTCGCCGCGGTCCGCGAGGCCGTCCCGGAGATCAACGTCACCACCGATGTCATCGTCGGCTTTCCCACCGAGACCGAGGCGGCCTTTGAGCGGACGCTGGCCGCGGTCGAGGCGGCGGGGATCAGCCGCGTGCACACCTTCTCCTACTCGCCCCGCCCCGGCACCCGGGCCGCCGAGCTCGGCGACCGGATCGCGCCGGAGGAGAAGAAGCGCCGCTCCCGGATCCTGCGTGGGCTCTCGGAGGCGCGCTCGCGCCGGCACCGGGCGGGCAAGCTCGGGACGGGGGAGCGCGTCCTGGTCGACAAGGCCGCCGAGACCCAGTGCTCCGGGTACACACCTGACTACACGCGGTGCTACCTGCCCGCCGGCGCGGCCGGCCGCGGCGAGATCGTCGGGGTCATGTGCGACGAGCTTCACGCCGATGGGCTGCGCTGCCGGGATGCGACCGGCCCGGGACTATCCTGAGGTGGCATGAGCGTCACCGACCAGGTACGAGCTGACATGACCAGCGCGATGAAGTCCGCCGACCGCGAACGGACCGGCGCGCTTCGCCTCGTGCTCTCCGAGCTTCAGAAGGCGGCCAAGGAGGGCGAGGCCGACGAGGTGGCGATTCTCCGGCGCGAGCGCAAGCGCCGGCTCGACGCGGCCGAGCAGTTCCGCGACGGCGGCCGGCGGGAGCTGGCCGAGAAGGAGGAGTCCGAGGCCGAGCTGATCCAGGGCTACCTGCCGGCCGAGCTCGGTGATGCCGAGCTTCAGCAGATCGTCGCCGAGGCGATCGCCGAGACGGGGGCCAGCGAGCCCAAGGACATGGGTCAGGTGATGAAGGCGGCGATGGCCAGGGTCAAGGGCCGGGCCGACGGCAAGCGCGTATCGGCCCAGGTGCGGGAGGCACTCGAGGCAGCGCGTGCGTAAGCAGCTCGAGCTCGAGAACAGCGTCGCGAGCGAGCTCGCGGGAACTGGCGACAGCGTCCTGCGAGCCCTTGACTCACACCTCGACTGCGACCTCTACCTGCGCGGCAACGTCCTGACCCTGGACGGGGACGAGTCCGCGATCGAGACCGCTGAGGCGGTGGTCCGGGAGCTGGCCGAGCTGATCGAGCAGGGGCATGAGATCGCCCCGGGGACGATCGAGGCGGTGACCCGCGCGCTCGACGAGCACGAGTCCCCGGCCGAGATCCTCGATGACGTGGTCTGGCGCCACCGGGCGACCAAGGTCGCTCCCAAGACGGTCAACCAGAAGCGCTACGTCGACTCGATCCGCCGCAACACGATCACCTTCGGGATCGGTCCCGCGGGCACGGGCAAGACATTCCTTGCCGTTGCCCTGGCCGCGGCGGCGCTGAGCCGCCGGGAGGTCAACCGGATCATCCTCACCCGGCCCGCCGTGGAGGCGGGGGAGCGCCTGGGCTTCCTGCCCGGCGATTTGATGGCCAAGGTCGATCCCTACCTGCGGCCGCTGTTCGATGCCCTGCACGACATGCTCGAGCCCGAACGGGTCAGCCAGCATCTGGAGCGCGGGGCGATCGAGGTGGCGCCGCTGGCCTTCATGCGCGGCCGCTCGCTCAACGACAGCTTCATCATCCTCGACGAGGCACAGAACACGAGCCCCGAGCAGATGAAGATGTTCCTCACCCGCCTCGGGTTCAACTCGAAGATGGTGGTCACCGGAGACGTGACCCAGATCGACCTGCCGCGCGAGCAGGAATCAGGTCTGATCGTCGTGGCCGACATCCTCAAGGACGTCGAGGGAATCGACTTCGTCCGCTTCGGTGACGAGGACGTGGTCCGGCACAAGCTGGTGCGGCGGATTGTCGAAGCCTACGCCGACCACTCCCAGCGCCTGGCGCCCGAGCTCCGCCCGCGCCGCCGCGCCTGATCCGGCCTTTTAGATGCTCGAGGTTGACGTGATCGGTGTCGAGGTCGTCGCACCCGGAGGCGCGGAGGAGCCCGCCGATGGCCCGACCGCGGCCGAGGTGGGAGAGCTGTGTGAACTCGCTCTGTCCTCAGCCGGCATCAGCGAGGGGCACGTCGCGGTCCAGTTCGTCGATGAGGGCCGGATCCGCGCCCTTAACCGCGACTACCGCCACCTCGACGAGCCGACCGACGTCCTGTCCTTCGGGGTTGACGAGGACGGGCCCGCCGCCGGCCCGCGTGAGCTCGGTGACATCGTCATCTGCCCCGAGCACACGGCCGACGTGCGCGAGGCGATCATCCACGGCGCGCTGCATCTCAGCGGCATGGACCACGAGACCGACGACGGAGAGATGCTGGCGCTCCAGGCGGAGCTCATGCGGTGGATCGGCTGAGCGGAGCGAGCGGCGGCGCGCCCGGGACCGCAACGCGGTCTGGCTTCATCGCCCTGGCTGGCCGCCCCAACGTCGGCAAGTCGACGCTGGCCAACGCGATCGTCGGGGCCAAGGTGGCGATCGTCTCCGACAAGCCCCAGACGACCCGTCGAGCCATCCGCGGCGTGGCCACCGGCTCCGACTGGCAGCTCGTGCTGGTCGACCTGCCCGGGGTCCAGCGCCCCCGCGACGCCCTGACCGAGCGGATGCAGCACCGGGTCGAGCACGAGCTCCAGGATGCCGACGGCTGCCTGCTCGTGGTCAATGCCGAGGAGGGGATCGGCGCAGGCGACCGGTTCATCGCCGGGCTGCTTGAGAACGCGCCCGTGCCCGTGGTCATCGCGGTCAACAAGATCGACCGCACCCGCCGGGCGGAGACCGCGGCGGTGCTCAGCGCGGCCGAGACACTGCTGCCGGGGGCCGAGTCCATCTTTCCCGTCTCCGGTCGCAGCGGCGCCGGCGTGCGCGGGCTGACCGAGCACCTGATCTCGCTCCTGCCCGCGGGGCCCTACTACTTCGAGCCTGACCAGCACTCAGACCAGAGCCCGGAGCTCCGGCTGGCCGAGCTCGTGCGTGAGCAGGTGCTGCGGCGCACCCGCGAGGAGATCCCGCACTCGGTCGAGGTGCAGGTCGAGGCGATCGACCACTCACGCGCGGATCTGGTCCGGGTCGAAGCGGCGGTGCTGGCCGAGACCGAGTCCCAGAAGCGGATTCTGATCGGCGCCGGGGGGCGGATGATCAAAGCGATCGGGACCGCGGCGCGGCAGGAGATCGAACGCGAGCTGGGCGGCCGGGTGCACCTCGAGCTCCGCGTCCAGGTCCGCCGGCACTGGCGCGCCGACGAGCGCGTGCTGGATCGGCTCGGCATCGAGTAGCCGGCACCGGGCTGAGGACGAACTTTGCCCATCTGGTACGTCATGGCTTAACCCAGGGGACATCGTTCGTGGTTTCAGGCGGCCACCTAGACTCCGCGCCATGGAGGATTCAGAGGTCGTGTTCGACGAGCAGGGGCTTGTGCCGTGCATCGTCCAGGACTGGCGCACGGGCGAGGTGCTGACGCTGGCCTACATGGACGCCGAGTCGCTCGCCCTCACCCGCCAGACTGGCGAGACCCACTTCTTCAGCCGCTCCCGCCAGGAGCTCTGGCACAAGGGGGCGAGCTCCGGGCACACCCAGGCGGTCAAGGCGATCCGCTACGACTGCGACGGCGACGCGCTGCTGGCGCTGGTCGAGCCCAGCGGGCCGGCCTGCCACACGGGCGAGCGCACGTGCTTTCACCGCGGGGAGCTCGCAGCTGCCCCTTATGAGGTCCTGCCGACGCTCGAGCGCACGATCACCGACCGGGCTGACACGAGGCCCGAGGGCTCGTACACGGCGAGCCTTCTCGCCGACCCTCGGCTCACCGGAGACAAGGTCCAGGAGGAGGCCGAGGAGGTGACACGCGCCGCGCGCCAGGAGTCCGACGAGCGCGTGGCCGAGGAGGCCGCCGACGTGCTCTACCACCTCCTCGTGCTCCTCCACGGACGCGGGCTGTCCCTGGCCGACGCCGAGCGGGTGCTGGATGAGCGTCGCAGCGCCTGAAACCGCCTCGGCCGAGCCGACGCCCTCGCTCGAGGAGGCGCGCGCGCTGGCCGCCGACTACAACCTGATCGCGCTGCGCCAGACGTTCGTCGACGACACCGACACGCCGGTGTCGGCGTTCCTGAAGCTCAGGGACGAATCCCCCGCTTTCCTGCTCGAGTCGGCCGACCAGGGCCGGGTCGGGCGCTACTCGTTCATCGGGGTGCGCCCGCGCCGGGTCATCCGCTGGTCGCTGGGCGACCCGGGCGACCCGTATGCGCTGGCCGCGGCTGAAGTCGCGCGCTTTCGCCCCGCGCCCCAGCCCGAGTTGCCGCCCTTCAGCGGCGGCGCGGTGGGGGTCTTCGCCTATGACCTGGTCCGCACGGTCGAGCCTCTTCCCGAGCCCAACCCCGATCCCCTCGGCGTCCCTGACCTCGCCCTCATGCTGACCGACGCCCTGGTCGTCTTCGACCACCTCAAGCACACGATCACGCTGCTGGCCAACGTGTACGCCGACGAGGATCTCGAGGCCTCCTACGCGCGCGCGAGGGAGACGCTGGTCGAGCTGCGGACCCGGCTTGGCGGCCCGGTGCCGGCGCCGAAGCCGGGGGCCAGGCGCACGATGCCCACGTTCGAGGCCAACATGCCCCGCGAGAGATTCGAGGCCAACGTGGCGCGGATCGTCGAGTACATCCACGCCGGCGACGCCTACCAGGTCGTCCCCTCGCAGCGCTGGTCGGCGCCGATCCCGGTCGAGGCCTTCAGCATCTATCGCGGCCTGCGCGCGGTCAACCCGAGCCCCTACATGTACTTTCTCGACTTCGGGGACTTCGAGATCGCCGGGGCCAGCCCCGAGCCGCTGATCACGGTGAGCGGGCGCCACGTCGCCACCCGACCGATCGCCGGCACCCGCCCCCGCGGAGCCACCGCCGAGGAGGACCGCGCCCTGGCCGCGGAGCTCCTGGCCGACCCCAAGGAGCGCTCCGAGCACGTGATGCTCGTCGACCTGGGGCGCAACGACCTGGGCCGGGTGTGTGAGTACGGAACCGTCAGGGTCGACGAGCTGATGGCGATCGAGCACTACAGCCACGTGATGCACATCGTCTCCAACGTGAGCGGGACGCTCCGGCCGGGCGTCGGCGCCCTCGACGCGCTGCGCTCGGTGCTCCCGGCGGGCACGCTCTCGGGCGCCCCCAAGGTCAGGGCGATGGAGATCATCGACGAGCTCGAGCCGGTCAAGCGCGGGGGCTACGGCGGGGCCATCGGCTGGGTCAGCTACACCGGCGATCTCGACACCTGCGTTCACATCCGCACCGTCGTGGTCAAGGACGGCGTGGCTCACATCCAGGCCGGCGGGGGCACGGTGGCCGACGCCAAGCCCGACTTCGAGTTTCGCGAGTCCGAGGCCAAGGCCCGGGCCGTGCTCCAGGCGATTGAGCTGGCCGTCTCCCAGCCCGAATGGCCGTGAGAGTCCTCGTCATCGACAACTACGACAGCTTCACCTACAACCTGGTCCAGTACCTGGGGGAGCTGGGGGCCGAGCTCGAGGTGGTGCGTAACAACCATGCCGCCGTCGACGAGCTGCTCGTGCGCGGCTATGACCGGGCGATCGTCTCCCCCGGCCCCTGCACGCCCAACGAGGCCGGGATCTCACTCGAGGCGGTCAGACGCCTCCCGGTGGCGGGAGTCCCCACCCTCGGCGTCTGCCTGGGCCACCAAGCGCTGGCCCAGGCCTTCGGCGGCCGGGTCATCCGCCACCAGCCAATCCACGGCAAGACCTCGATCATCGAACACGACGGGCGCACGATCTTCGCGGGCCTCGCCAGCCCGCTCACCGTCGGGCGCTACCACTCGCTGGTCGTCGACCCGGAGCTTCCGGATGAACTCGAGCAGAGTGCCGAGGGCGATGGCGTGGTCATGGCCGTGCGCCACCGCGAGCTCCCCGCCGAGGGCGTCCAGTTCCATCCCGAGTCGATCCTCACCGACCAGGGCAAGGCGCTCTTGGAGAACTTCCTGCGATGACGCAGGACCTCATCACCCAGGCGATCGACTCGCTGGCCGACGGCCGGGACCTCTCCCGGGCCGAGACCGCCGCCGTGCTGTCGGAGATCATGGCCGGCAACGCGACCGAGATCCAGATCGCCGCCTTCCTGATCGCGTTGCGCACGAAGGGGGAGACGGTGCAGGAGCTGGCCGGGCTGGCCGAGGCGATGCGCGCCTTCGCCGCCCGGGTCCAGGTGAGCCGCGACGACCTGCTCGACACGGCCGGGACCGGCGGCGGCCGGCGCACATTCAACGTCTCGACCACTGCGGCCCTGATCGCGGCCGGCGCCGGCTGCGTCGTGGCCAAGCACGGAAACCGCTCCGCCACCGGCCTGTCGGGCTCGGCCGACGTGCTCGAGGCGCTCGGCGCCCGCATCGACCTGGATCCACCGGCCGTGGCCCGCTGCATCGAGGAGGTCGGCTTCGGGTTCATGTTCGCGCCCGCCCACCACCAGGCCACGCGCTTCGTCGTCCCCGTCCGCCGCGCCCTGGCCGTGCGGACGATCTTCAACTTCCTCGGCCCGCTGACCAACCCGGCCGGGGCCACGCGGCAGGTGATCGGCGTCTCCGATCCGGCCTACCTTCAGACGATGGCCGGGGCGCTGGCGGCGCTCGGGACCCGGCACGCGCTCCTCGTCTCGAGCCAGGACGGCCTCGACGAGCTCAGCATCTCCGGCCCCACACAGGTGCTCGAGGTTCAGGGCGAGGATGTGCGGAGCTACGAGATCACCCCCCAGGAGGTGGGGCTCCCGGTGGCCGGCGCCGAGGCGATCCCCGGCGGCGACCCGGCGGCCAACGCCGAGACGACGCGGCGGATCTTTGCCGGCGAGGACGGCCCCCCGCGCGATCTGGCCGCGCTCAACGCCGGGGCGGCGATCTACGCGGGCGGGGGGGCCGGAACGCTGGCCGACGGGGTCCGAAAGGCCGAGGAGGCGATTGACTCGGGCGCCGCCGCCGAGGCGCTCGAGCGGTTCGTGGTCCGGACGCGTGAGCTGGCGCCGTGAATGCGCTCGAGCCGATCCTGGCCAGCACGCGGGCCGAGGTCGAGCGCCGGCGGGGCCAGGCGCTGCCCCGCCGCGAGGGCGGGGTGCGCGACTTCATCGCTGCCCTGCGCCGCCCCGGGATCGCGGTGATCGCCGAGCACAAGCGCCGCTCGCCCTCGGCGGGCCCGATCCGGGATGACCTCAACCTGGAGGACGTCGTAGCCGCCTACGAGCGCGGGGGCGCCGCCGCCCTCTCCATCCTCACCGAAGGCCCCAACTTCGGCGGCTCGCTCGACGATCTGCGCCGCGCCCGCGCCGCCTCGAGCCTGCCCATCCTGCGCAAGGACTTCACGCTCGACGCCTACCAGGTCGACGAGGCCCACGCCGCCGGCGCCGACGCGATCCTGCTGATCGTGGCCGCGCTGAAGGACGCGCAGCTGGCCGAGCTTCACGAGGCGGCCCGAGAGCTCGGGCTGGCCGCCCTGGTCGAGGTCCACGACGCGCGCGAACTGGAGCGCGCCCTGGCCCTGGACCCGCGGCTGATCGGGATCAACAACCGCGACCTGACCACGCTCAAGGTCGACCGGCGCCGCACCTACGAGCTCCGGGCGTCGATCCCAGGCGAGGTCACGGTGGTGGCTGAGTCGGGCTTCCGCGGGCCCGAGCAGCTGCGCGATCTCGACGTCGACGCGGTGCTGATCGGCGAGGCGCTGATGCGCGCCGGCGACATCGAGTCCGCGGTCCGCGACCTGACCGCGCCTACGATGTGAGCGTGACCCAAGTCAAATTCTGCGGCATGACGAACGTCGAGGATGCCGAGCGCGCGGCCGAGCTCGGCGCCTGGGCGGTCGGGCTGATCTTCTGGCCCGGCTCGCCGCGCCGCTGCTTGCCCGGCGAAGCCGCCGCCATCGGCGCGGCGCTCCGGCGCCGGCTCGAGGTCGTGGGGGTGTTCGTCAACTCCACCCTTAACGAGGTGGCGCGGACGGCCGAGGACGCGGGGCTGACCATGCTCCAGTTCCACGGCGACGAGGGGCCGGCCTTCTGCGCCGAGGCGGCGCGGCGGACCGGGTGCCGGGTGATCAAGGCGGCGCGGGTGCGCAGCGGGGCGGAGATCCAGGCCCTGGCCCAGTTCCACACCGATTACCACCTGCTCGACAGCTACGCCCCGGACCGCCCCGGCGGGACCGGGGAGACGTTCGGGTGGGAGCTCGCGCGGGCCCACCGGGGCGACACGCCGGTGATCCTGAGCGGCGGCCTGAACCCCGGCAACGTGGCCGAGGCGATCCGCATCGTCGCGCCCTTCGCGGTCGACGTGGCCTCCGGGGTCGAGCGCGAGCCGGGCGTCAAGGACCCTAGGAAGCTGGAAGCCTTTGTGGCGGCGGCGCATGCGCCGCCGCCTCGGCCGGCGCATGCGCCG